>NZ_JBHLXC010000013.1:0-45525 GCF_042432495.1 Pseudochelatococcus lubricantis
GACCTCGCGCACGGATGCCCCGGCGATCTCGACGATTTCGTCGATTTCCTCCCGCGTGACGACGAGGGGCGGCGCGAAGCCGAGGATGTCGCCGTGCGGCATGGCGCGCGCGATCAGGCCCCGGTCTCGCGCGGCCTTCGAGACGCGAGCACCGATCTTCAGCGCCGGGTCGAAGAGCGTCCGGCTTTCGCGGTCGGCCACGAACTCGATGGCGGCCATCAGGCCGACGCCTCGCACCTCGCCGACGATGGGCAACTGGGCGAATGTCTCCTTGAGCTGCGCCTGAAAATAGGCACCCACCGCGCGGGCGTTGCCGGGCAGGTTTTCCTTCTCGACGATGTCGAGCACCGCGTTAGCCGCCGCCGCGCCGATGGGATGGCCGGAATAGGTGTAGCCGTGCGAGAACGCCCCCACCTTGTCGGCGGCCTCCTCAAGCACCGCGTAAACCTTCTCGCCGACAATCGCGCCCGACAGCGGGAAGTAGGCCGAGGTGAGGCCCTTGGCGACGGTGATGAGATCGGGCTCGATGCCATAATGCTGCGAGCCGAACAGCGAGCCAGTGCGACCGAATCCGGTGATTACCTCGTCGGCGATCAGCAGCACGTCGTGCTTCCTGAGCACGGCCTGGATCGCCGGCCAGTAGCCTTCCGGCGGCGGCGTGATGCCGCCGGTGCCCAGCACCGGCTCGGCGATGAAGGCGCCGACGGTGTCCGGCCCTTCGCGCTCGATCAGCTCGTCGAGTTCGGCGGCGCGGCGGTTCGAGAATTCCTGTTCGGTCTCGCCGGGCCGTGCGCCCCGGTAGTAATGGGGAACGCCTGTATGAAGGATGTTCGGGAGCGGCAGGTCCATGTGGTCGTGGTAGAAGCTCATCCCGGTCATCGAACCAGAAATGACGCTGCATCCATGGTAGCCGCGCTCGCGCGCGATGATCTTCTTCTTCGCCGGCTTGCCGCGCAGATTGTTGTAATACCAGACGATCTTGGCCTGCGTCTCGTTCGCGTCGGAGCCCGACATGCCGTAAAAGATCTTGCTCATCCTGCCCGGCGCCATCCGGACGAGACGGTCGGAAAGGATGGCGAGTTCTTCCGTCGTGTGTGCGGCGTAGGTATGATAATAGGCGAGCTTGTAGGCTTGGCGCGCAATGGCCTCTGCCACCTCCGTGCGGCCGTAGCCGATGTTGACGCAGTAGAGGCCGGCAAAGCCATCGATCAGCTCGTTGCCGGCGGCGTCCCTGATGCGGATGCCCTTTCCGGTCTCGACGATGGTCGGATCGCCGATCCGGCCGGTCGCGAAATCCTTGAGTTGCGTGAAGGGATGCAGGACGCTCCGCCGGTCCAGTTCACTGATTTCCTTGATGTTCAATGACATGTCGTTCTCCTTTCACGCGGCCGGATGACCGATGCAGACGTATTTCGGCTCAAGGTATTCGGCGAGGCCGTGTCTCGATCCCTCGCGGCCCAGTCCGGATTGTTTCCAGCCGCCGAACGGGATCGGCGCGCCGGTGAATTTTGGCGTGTTGACGGCGACCATGCCGTATTCCAGCCGGTCCGTGAGACGCATGGCCCGCGCCAGATCGGCCGTGTAGACATAGGCGGCTAGGCCCATCTCGGTGTCGTTCGCCCGCGCCACGACCTCCTCTTCGCTGTCGAAGGGCAGGATGGCGGCAACGGGCCCGAACGTTTCCTCGCGGGCGATCAGCATGTCGTCCGTCACGTCGGCGAGCACGGCCGGCGTGACGAAGTTGCCGGCGAGCGGGCTGTCCTGCGTGCCGGTGACGAGGCGCGCGCCGGCTGCGAGCGCCTGCGCGATCTGCTGGCGGCATTTGTGCGCGACCGAAGGGCGGGTCATGGGGCCGATGTCCACGCCGTCCGCGAGGCCGTGCCCGACTTTGAGCGCAGCCGTTGCACGCGCGAATGCCTCCGTGAAACGCTCGTAGCAGGCCCGCTGCACGTAGATGCGGTTCGCGGCGAGGCAGTCCTGCCCGGAAGTCGCGAATTTCGCGGCCATGCAGCCGTCGACGGCGTTTTCGAGAGGCGCGTCATCGAACACCACGAACGGCGCGTGGCCGCCCAGTTCGAGCGACGCCTTCTTGATCGTCAGCGCGGACCGGGTAAGAAGAAGCCGTCCGATTTCGGTGGAGCCGGTGAACGAGAAGGCACGCACTTCCGTGTGGTCCAGCAGCCGGCGCGCGAGCGGCGCCGCCTCTCCCGTGACGACCTGCAGCACGCCCTCCGGCACCCCGGCCTCCTCCGCGAGGCGCGCCAGTGCCAGCGCCGAAAGCGGGGTTTCGGGCGCCGGCTTCACGATCATGGTGCACCCGGCCGCCAGCGCGGCCCCGGCCTTGCGCGCGATCATCGCGGAGGGAAAGTTCCACGGGGTGATCGCGGCCGTCACACCGACGGGCTGCATCTGGACCGACAGGCGACTGCCGCGCAGATGGCTCGGGATCGTCTCGCCATAGGCGCGCTCGCCCTCGGCGGCGAACCAGTCGAGAAACTGCGCCGCATAGGCGATCTCGCCGCGCGCTTCCGCCAGCGGCTTGCCCTGCTCCGCAGTGATCAGCACCGCAAGATCGTTGGCGTTGCGGCGCATCCCGGCCGCCCAGGCGCGCAGGATGGCGCCCCGCTCGGCCGGCAGCACATCCCGCCACGCAAGGAAAGCCGTATGCGCCGCTTCCACGGCCCGGTCCACATCCGCGACGGAACAGGCGGCGACATCGACGAGATGCTCGCCCGTGGCGGGGTCGATGACCGGGGTCGTCTCCCCCCGCTCGATCCAGCAGCCGGCGACGAAAGCGCGGCGCTCGGGGAAATCGGGCCGTTCGAGGCGTTTCAGGGCTGCGATGGCAAGGCCTTGCATCGAAATACTCCAGCTTGCGGAATCCGTTTCGCTGAGAAGAACTGTATCGCCGCTTGCACGCATGTTGACGGCGATAATAACGATTGATATGCAGATTTTCTGCGATATATGAAATTCTACGCAGGATTAATGCATGACAGAGCTTGATCGCGCCGACGTTACCCTTCTCGAAGCCGTGCAGCGAAACAACAGGCTGACGTCCGAGGAGCTGGCGAAGATCGTCAACCTGTCGCCCACCGCCTGCCAGCGGCGGCTGAAGCGCCTGCGGGCGGAGGGCGTGATCGAGGCCGATGTCTCGATCGTGTCGCCCAGGGCCGTGGGACGCCCCGTTTCCATGATCGTGCTCGTCTCGCTCGAACGCGAGCGGGCCGACATCGTCGACCGGTTCAAGCAGGCGATCCGCAATACCCGGGAGGTGATGATCGGCTACTACGTCACCGGCGATGCGGATTTCATCCTCGTCGTCACGGCTCGAGACATGGAAGACTACGAGCAGTTCACGCGGCGGTTCTTCTACGAAAACCCGGACATCAAGGGCTTCAAGACCATGGTCGTGATGGATCGCGTCAAGGCCGGCTTCGCCTTTCCAATCGACGTATAGACAGCATTCGGATCACGCGAGCACCGATTGCAGGAAGGCGCGCGTTTCCGGGTGCTCCGGGCTTCTGAACATCCGCTCCGGATCGCCCTGCTCCACGATGCGCCCCTTGTTGAAGAAGCAGACGCGGTCGGAGACCTCGCGCGCGAAGCGCATCTCGTGCGTGACGAGCAGCATGGTCAGGTCGTGCTCATGAGCGAGGCTGCGGATGACGCCCAGCACCTCGCCGACGAGTTGCGGGTCGAGAGCCGAAGTCGGCTCGTCGAACAGCAGCACGCGCGGACGCATGGCGAGCGCCCGCGCGATGGCGACGCGCTGCTGCTGCCCGCCCGAGAGCTGTGCCGGGAAGTGGTCTTTCTTGTCGGCGAGGCCCACGAGGCCCAGCAGGTCGAGTGCCCTGCCCTCCGCCTCCGCGCGCGGCACGCCGTGGGCCCGCGGCGCTTCGGTAATGTTGCGCAGCACGCTCATGTGCGGAAACAGGTTGAAGCTCTGGAAAACCATGCCGACGTTGCAGCGGATGGCGCGCAGGTGCTTTTCCGACGCGCGGAATGCGCCCGCGCCGCCCGGCTGGTGATAGCCGTGGCCGCCCAGCGTCAGCGTGCCTTCCTGAAAGGGCTCCAGCGTCATCAGGATGCGCAGCACCGTGGACTTGCCGGAACCGGAGGGGCCGATCAGCGTCACCTTCTCGCCGGGCGCCACGGTGAAGCTGAAATCGTCGAGCACGGTGAGCGCGCCGAAGCGCTTGGTGACGCCGTCGAAACGGATGATGGGCGCGGCGGCCTCTGCCACCGCCGCCAGACTCTGCATCGCCATGACGGCCTCCATGCGGCTGTTGATTGTGTCGGGTTGTCTCGAATGGATCATGTCTGCAACGCTTCTCATTTCAGCGGAACGCCCGCTTTCGGCAGCCGGCGTTCGAGCTGATGGATGGCGGCGGAGCAGATGAGCGTCAGCAGCAGGAAGATGACGCCGACCATGGTGAGCGGCAGCAGATATTGATACGTCTGCTCCCCGATCATGTTGGCGAGGCCGAGCATCTCCAGAATGGTAATGACGGACAGCACCGGCGTCTCCTTGAACATCGCCACCGCGTAGTTGCCCATGGCGGGCACGATGCGCGGCACCACCTGCGGGATGACGATGTCCCGGTAGACCGTGAGCCGGGAGAGATTGAGCGCCGTTGCCGCCTCCCATTGCCCGCGCGGAATGGCGTCGATGCCGCCCCGGTACACCTCGGACGTGTAGGCGGAATACTGCAGCCCCAGCGCCAGTACGCCGGTGAGGAACGCCGGCATCACGACGCCGTAGTCCGGCAGAACATAGTAGAGGAAGAAAAGCTGCACCAGCAGTGGCGTGTCGCGCAGGAATTCCACCACGAACGCCGTCGTCCACGAAACAGCCCTTATCCGGCTGCGGCGCAGCAGGGCGAAGACGAGCCCCATGACGATGGCGATGGCGAAGCCCGCGAGCGCCGCCTTCACCGTGACCGTCAGGCCGATCAGCAGGATCGGCAGGATGGATGTCGCGAACGCCAGCGGCGTCGAGGTATCCCATGCAAGGCCGTACATCATGCGTGCGCCGCCTTCGGAAATGCCGCCCCGCGCCTGACCAGCCGCTCGATGAGCCGCATGATCGCCGCGAGGACCAGCGCCATGAGAAAGTAGCCGATCAGCGTTAGCGTGTAGACGGTCGTGCTGTCGAGCGTGAGGTTGCGGATGGACTGCGCTCGAAAGGTGAGATCGGCGATCGAGATCAGCGACACCAGCGACGACAGCTTCAGCGTGTCGATGGCGAGGTTGCCGAAGGCCGGCATCATCTCGACGAGGCTCTGCGGCAGCACGATATGGAACAGCGTGTGCCGGCGGCTGAAGTTCAGCGCCCGCGCGGCTTCGAGCTGCTGCTGCGGCACGGCCAGCAGCGCCCCGCGCACGATTTCCGCGCCATAGCCGCCCGCGTGCAGCGACAGGCCGATGATGCCGGTCGTCACCGGATCGAACGACAGCCCGATCAGCGGCAGGGCGTAGTACAGCCAGAACAGCTGCACGAGCAGCGACGTGCCGCGGAAGATTTCCGTGTAGCACAGGGCGACGAAGGCCGGTATCCGCCCGCCCTCGACACGGGCGATGCCGGCCGCGAACGACAGCAGCCCGCCGATCACGATGGAAACGAACGTGATCTCGGCGGTGACCAGCGCACCCTGCGCCAGCGATGGCAGGTAGGAAAGCCAGTTCATCGGCGCCCCTCCTTTATGGCGTTTTCGAGCGAAGCGGATGCCCGCTCGCGTGAGGAAAACACGTTAAACCAGAAAATCAGAGCGTTTCGGCGTTTCCGTGAAGCGACGAAACGCTCTCATGAAGATAAGGGAACTGGCCCACCGGCGCGGCCCGGCAACCACGCGCCGTCACTTGCCTGCGCACAACTCCGCGACATTGACGGACTGCGCGGCCGTGATGCTTTCCTCGCTCAGGCCGTAGGTCTTCAGAATCTGGCGGTAGGCATCCGTCTTCCGGAAGGCGACCAGCGCCTCGTTGAAGGCGTCGCGCAGTTCCTTGTCCTCGGGCCGGAAGGAAAAGCCACCGTAGTTACGCACCGGCTTGCCGTTCACAACCGGGTCGGCGAAGGGGCTCACCTGCTCCACATCCTCGCGCCCCTTCGCCAGGTTGAACACCGTGAGTTCGGTCGCGGCATAAGCGTCGGCGCGGCTTTGCACGGTGGCGAGCGCGTCGGCGTTGGCCTTGATGAACACCACCTGATCGTCCTTCACGCCAACGGCGCGCAGAAAGTCGATGTTGTTGGCGCCCGATACCACCGCCACCTTCAGGCCCGGGTCCTTCGCGACATCGGCATAGGTGGTGAACTTCTTCGGGTTGCCCTTCTTGACGAGCAGCCCCTCGCCGTAGCTGGAATTGGGCTCGCTGAAGCTCACCTGCTTGCAGCGCTCCGGCGAGATGTTCTGCTCCGCCGCCACGAAATCCCAACGTCTGGCCTTGAGGCCCGGAATGAGGGTGCCGAAGGGCGTCACCGTCCAGTTGATCTCCGCGATGCCGAGCGTCTTCAGCACCGCGATCGCAACCTCCGGCCCGATGCCGGCGGCCGTGCCGTCTTCCTTCATGAAGCCGTAGGGCACCTCGTTGGCGGTGGCGACGCGGATGTAGCCCTGCTTCTTCGCCTCTTCCAGCGTCAGGGCCCGGGCGCCGGACGCGAAGGCGGTGGCCAGCGCCAGCGATGCGACCGTGCACGAGATGACCTTCTTCCACGATATAGCGTTTTTCCGGAATATAGCTTTTTTCATCGTTGACTCCTCTGGTTGTTCTGATTGCTGGGGCCGGGTTGTCCCGGCTCCGCGTTTTCCCGGGGCGACCGGCCGATCTGCCCCGTCAGCTTGCCGTTGTCGCGATCACGAACAGGCAATCGCCCTGCTGGACGAGGCCGGGGAAGTGCCGGGCCGCGAGAACCCCGTCAAGCGCCGCGCGTATTTCCGCCGGCGCCGCGCCGGTGCGGTCGACGGGATGGATGCGCGCGATCACCTCTCCCCGCGCGACGGGCTCTCCGAGATCGCGGGCGAAGGCGACGAGCCCGGCGTTCTCCGCGAAGGCGAAGCAGTCCGGCGAGGGCATGGCGAGGAAGCGGCCCGGCGCGCCCTCGGGATCGCCGGCGAGAATGCCGGCGTGCTTCAGCACGTTGCGCGCTCCCCGCCGCGCGATCGCGGCCGTCGTGGCGGAAGCCGTGCCGCCGCCGCCGAGTTCCGTTGTCACGAAAACCTTGCCCATTGCCTCGACCGTGGTGTCGAACATGCCCACGGCGTCGATCTCACGCATGCGCATGGCATAGGGCGCGGCGAACGCCGCCACGGCCTCGAACGAGCGGCGCTCCTGTTCCTTGTCGTCAAGTTCATGGGCCGCCGCGTAAGGCAGGAAATCCAGCGTGCGGCCGCCCGAGTGGAAGTCCAGCACGATATCCGCGCGCGGCACGAGATGCCGGGTGACGAAATCGGCGATCTTGCCGGTGACCGTGCCGGTGGGGCTGCCGGGAAAGCTGCGGTTGAGGTTGCCCCTGTCGATGGGCGACGTGCGCGTGCCGGCGCGGAAAGCGGGGTAATTCATGGCGGGCAGGATGATGACCCGCCCCCGCACGGCCGCGGGGTCGAGTTCCCGCGCCAGCTCGAACAGGGCAATGGGCCCCTCGTATTCGTCGCCGTGGTTGCCGCCGGTCAGCAGCGCCGTGGGGCCGTCGCCGTCGCCGATGACGGCGATCGGTATCATCACGGAACCCCAGGCGCTGTCGTCGCGGCTGTAGGGCAGGCGCAGGTAGCCGTGCTGCGCGCCGCCGCCATCGAGGTCGACGGTGGGCGTCACGGGAGAGGGAGGCAACAGATCGCTCACGGTCTCAGTCCTTCACGAACAGCCGGCGCGGCACGTCGGCGAGGCATTCGACCCCGGTTTCGGTGATGAGGATGCTCTCGGTGATCTCGATGCCCATGGTATCGAGCCACAAGCCGCTCATGAAATGGAAGGTCATGCCCGGCCGGAGCACGGTCCGGTCGCCCTTGCGCAGGCTCATCGTGCGCTCGCCCCAATCCGGCGGGTAGCTGAGGCCGATCGAATAGCCGGTGCGGTTGTCCTTGACGAAACCGTGCCGCGCCAGCGTGGCGAAATAACGGTTGGCGATGTCCTCGCAGGTATTGCCGGGCCGGGCGGCGGCGAGCGCCTCCTCCATGCCCTCCAGCGTGGCTTTTTCCGCATCCAGAAAACGCTGTCCGGGCTTGCCGAGAAACACCGTGCGCGATAGTGGGCAGTGATAACGGCGATAGCAGCCGGCGATCTCGAAGAACGTTCCCTCACCCGCGCGCATCGGCGCGTCGTCCCATGTCAGGTGCGGTGCGGAAGCGTTCTCTCCCGAGGGCAGCAGCGGCACGATGGCCGGATAGTCGCCGCCGAAGCCGTCCGTGCCCCGGATGCCGGCATCGTAGATTTCCGCCACCAGATCGCACTTGCGCATGCCGGGCTCGATCACCTCGACGATGCGTTCGTGCATTCTGGCGACAATCTGGCCGGCCTTGCGCATGTAGTCGATTTCGGCCTGGCTTTTGACGGCCCGCTGCCAGTTCACCAGATAGGTGGCATCGTGGAAGCGGGCGTCCGGCAGGTGCTTTTGCAGCGAGGCATGGGCCGCCGCGCTGAAATAATAGTTATCGAGTTCCACGCCGATCCGTGCGGTCTTCCAGCCGCGATCCGCGATGAGCTGCGCCAGCAGATCCATCGGGTGGCGTTCCGTCGACTGCACATAATGGTCGGGATAACTCAGGATGTGGCTTTCGCCCAGGCTGGTCGTGAGCTGCGCGCCGCGCGCGTCCTGCAGGCGCCCGTACCAGAACACCTCGCCGCCGGGGGCGACCAGCACGCATTGGTGGACGTAGAACGACCAACCGTCGTAGCCCGTCAGCCAGTGCATGTTGGACGGATCGGTGACGATGAGCAGGTCTATCTCCGCCTGTTCCATCGCCTGCCGGGTGCGGCCGAGGCGGGTGGCGTATTCGTCTGCGGTAAAGCCGGGCTCCTGAGACATTGACGGTATGATCCCTTGTTGTCGTCATTCGGGCGGCGCGCGGGCGACGGCCTTCGCGCGCCGGCGTTCAGGCCCTCGCGCCGCCGGTGTCGAAGCGGACGCCCGCACCCACCGCGCGGGCGCGCGTGAAGGCGAGATGCGCGATGGCGGTATCCTGCACACCCGTGCCAGTCAGATCGCACAGGGTGATCTCGTCGTCGCGCCGTGAGCGCGGCTGCGCGACCACGTCGCCCAGCTCGGCAAGATCCGTGCCGGGTGGCAAGGTACCGGCGGCGACGGCATGGTGAAGTTCGCCCAGCAGGCGCGTCTGCGGCAGGCTGTCGGCGACGTAGCGCGCCTTCCGGAACAGCGCCGGGTCGATCTCGTTCTTATGGCCTGCGTCGGACCCCATCGCGGTGATATGCTGGCCGGGTGCGATCCATTCTGCCTGCAGCACCGGCTCCGCCGCCGGCGTGGTGGTGACGATGACATCCGCGCCGCTCGCCGCCTCCCGCGCATCGGCCACGAAGCGGACGGGGAAGCCGAGTTCCCGCGTCAACGCGGCGCTGGCAGCCGCTCCCTTGCCCGCGTCGCGCGCCCACAGCCGCGCCTCGCCGATCGGGCGCACGAGCGTGAGCGCCTTCAATTGCAGCCGCGCCTGCACACCGGCGCCGAAGACGGTAGCGACCCGCGCATCGGCGCGCGCCAGATGCCGGGCCGCCACAGCGCCCGCCGCCGCCGTGCGCACCTCCGTCAGATAGCCGTTGTCGAGCAGCAGCGCCTCCACCAGCCCGGTGCGGGCGGACAGCAACACCATCAGACCGTTGAGGCTGGGCAGGCCCAGAAGCGGATTGTCGAAGAACCCGGGGCTGATCTTGATCGCGAAGCCGTCGAGGCCCGGCACATAGGCCGTCTTGACGTCCACCTCGCCACGATGCTCCGGTATGTCGAGACGCAGCACGGGCGGCATCGCGACACGGCGCGTCGCCAGCGCCCGGAAGGCATCCTCGACGCAATCCACCGCCTCGGCATCGAGCGCCACAACCTTGCGCAGATCCGCTTCCGTCAATACCAGCATGTCAGCCATTGCCGACTCCCCCGCTCCCGTCCGCGCCGTTGATGGCCCGGTGCAGCGCCGCATCGATGTTGGCACCGGACAGCAGCACCGCCGTCGGCCCCGCCGGCCGGACCTTGCCCGCGAGCAGCGCCGCGATGCCCACGGCGCCGGCACCTTCGACGGTTTCACCCTCCTCACGGAAAGCGTGGCGGATGCCCGCCGCAATCTCGTCCTCGTCCACCAGCACCACATCGTCGAGCAGGTCGCGGCACAGGGCGAACGTGTAGCGGTTGTCGAGGCCGATGCCGCCGCCGAGCGAGTCGGCGAGCGTCTCCTCCTCCCGCACCTCGACGGGGTGGCCAGCCGCGAGGCTTGCGTGCATGGCCGCGCCGCGTCGCATCGAGACACCGATGACCCTGGCCTCAGGCCGCCGGAAGCGCACCGCCGCCGCGACGCCCGCCGCAAGGCCACCGCCGGACAGCGGCACGAGCACGGTGGCGACATCCGGCATCGCCTCCACGATTTCGAGGCCGGCGGTTCCCTGTCCCGCGATCACGTCCGGGTGGTCGAAGGGCGGCACGGGCGTCAGCCCTTCATCGCGCGCGAGCCGCGCCACTTCCTCCATCGCCTCGTCCTGCGAGCGGCCCACGATACGCACGTCCGCGCCAAGCGCCCGCACCGCCTCGACCTTGTTGGCGGGCACGAGACCCGACAGGCACACGACAGCACGCACGCCCTGCCCCCGCGCCGCATGGGCGAGCGCCCGGCCGTGGTTGCCGGTCGAAGCCGTCACGACGCCGCGCCGGCGCTGTTCCGCGTCGAGCCGCAGGATGGCGCAGGTCGCACCCCTGATCTTGAAGCTGCCCGTCAGTTGCCGGTTTTCGAGCTTCAGCCCCACCGTCTGCCCATGACGGCGCGATAGCACCGGCGACGTTCTCAGGCCGGTTTCGGCCACATGCCCGGCAAGCTGGCGCCGGGCGAGAGAGATGTCCTCGCCGGTGCCGGGCCCATAACGGATTGGCATGATCCGCACCCTCTGCATTTGTTCTTGCAGGGATGGTTGCGCAGTCCAATTATCATGTCAATCAATACATTAAATCATTACAATTTTTCAATCGAGGATGTCGATATCGTAGACCGGCGGCAACTGCTCGAAGATGCCCCGGATAGCCATCAGCACCTGCCGCAGACCGGCGGACGAGAGGTGGCCGCCGATGCAGATGCGGATTCCGCCGCATGGACGATCCGGACTCGCCACGAAGGGGTCCGACGCGGTCACGGCGATGTTGTTCCGCGCCAGTTGACGCACCAGACCCCCCTCGTCCCAGTGGTCCGGCACCTTCAGCCACGCACTCGGCGACACGGGGTGGCTGCCGGCGATGAAGGGGCCTAGCGTCTCCCGCACGACGGCCTGCCGCGTCCGGATTTCCCGCCGCTGGACGTCGAGAAGGGCCTGCGCCGTGCCGTCCTCGATCCACCGCGTGGCGATCTCGGCGGTGAGATAGGTGGCACTCCAGCCGGTCACGCGCAGGATGCTCGCCACCTTGATGGCGTATTGCTGGGGCACCACCAGATAGCCTGTGCGCAGGCCGGTCATTACCGATTTCGTGAAACTCGTGACGAAAAAACCGAGATCCGGCAGCAGTTCGGTATAGGAAGGCAGCGGCTCCTCGATCAGCGGCTTATAGACCTCGTCCTCGATGACATACACGCCATGACGGCGCGCGACCTCGGCGATCGCCCGCCGCCGCTCGGCCCCCGCGAGATGGCTCGTCGGGTTGCCCAGCGTGGGTACCATGACGAGCGCCGCCACCCCGCCGGCCCGGCAGGCCGCCTCGAACGCCTCGACAATCACCCCCTCCCCATCGACCGGGAGGCCGCGCAGGGAGAAGCCGAGCAAATTCGACAGGCCGATGATGCCGTGATCCGTCAGCTCCTCGGTCAGCACCACATCACCGCGCCGCAGCAGCGCGGCGCAAGCCAGAAACAGCCCATGCGCGGCCCCGTTGGTGACGATGATGCGCTCCTGCGGCACATCCACCCCGAGCCCCCGCAGCCAGTGCTGCGCGCCGGCGCGGTGCGCGTCGAGCCCGACGATCGGCCGGCAAGGCTGCATGAAGATGCTGCTGTCGTCCCGCGACATGGCCGCGAACAGGCGGCGCATGGCCGCCTCGTGCTCTTCGGAATAGACGCACCGCACAATGGAGAGATCCGCGCGATCGCCGCTGTTGCGATCAAGCATGAAGCGATCCGCCTTTTCGGTCACGCGGTTGCGCACGAACGTGCCGCGCCCCACCTCGCCCGTCAGAAAGCCCAGCCGCTCCGCCTCCTTGTAACTGATGCTCACCGTCTGCACCGAAACACCGAGCTGCCGCGCCAGCTCGCGGTGCGTCGGCATGCGCGTGCGCGGCGGCAGGATACCCGCCTCGATATCCGCGACGATCTTTTCCGTGAGCAGCCTGTGCTTCGTCGCGCCACGCCGGGGCGTCAGCACGGGAAGCCAGGAATCGCCGCCGCCTCCGGAATCGGCAATTGCCTGAGAAACAGGCTGCAATCTGGCGGATAACGAAGCGCGAGGAGATATCATGATGCAGGACAGTTCAAGCTATGACTTACATCATGACAATATGCGGGTGTCCTGACCAGATCAAGCGATCAACGGCGGGTGCAGGTGCGCGGAGCGAGACCACCTAGCCGGCGCCACGCTGACCGTGGCAACGGCATCCCGGCTCATGCGACGAGGTCGAGAAGGCGGAAGAAATGCGTGGCGCTCACGACGCCCAGATCGCGCAGGGGCTTGGGGGGCATGGTGGGCGCGGCGGTATCGGGCACCGGCAGCTTGCCGAGCGATCCGTTGGCCAGAATGGCCTTCCCCATCAGTGTGCCATACGCCGTTGCCATGGCCACGCCGCGCCCGCAATAGCCATGGGCGGTCCACAGGCCGGGCTCGGGCTCGTTGATGTGGGGCACGAAGTTGCCCGTCAGCGCGATGCGGCCGGACCAGCGGAACTCAATGGGCTGCCCCCTGAGCTGCGGATAGACACGGTGGAGCGCCGCTTCGACATGGGCGAAATCGGCATCGGATCGTGGCCCGCCCAGCGTGCCGCGCGTGCCGAAAAGAACGCGGCCATGAGGATCTTTATGCCAGTAGAGCAGGATGCGCCGGATATCGGAGACCGCCTGCTCTCCCGGCAGGATAGAGTCGGCGATGTCCCCCGGTAACGGAACTGTCGCGACGATATTCGTATGTATCGAGGCGAAGCTGCGGTCGACGCTGGGCACGAGGCCACCGGAATAGGCATCGGTGGCGACAACCACCTTTTCGGCGGTGATGGCGCCGCGCGGGGTGTCGACGCGCCAGCGCCCCCCCGTGCGGGAGAGTCTGTCCGCCCGCGTCTGCCCATGCACGCCGGCGCCATGGCCCAGCGCTGCGCGCGCAAGGCCGCGCGCATAGGAAAGCGGATTGAGAGACGCGCCATGGGAATCGATCATGCCGCCGATATAGGCTTCGGAACCGATCATCCGGGCCAGCGTATCGCGGTCGATCATGGCGAGGCCGGGAAAACCGTCCGCCGTCCAGGTATCGACACGGTCGCGCACGCGGCGCAGCCCGGCCTTGTTGTGCGCCGGCAGGAGCCAGCCGCTGCGAACCAGATCACATTGGATATCATAGCGCGCGATGAGATCGAACACGATATCGCATACCCGGCCGCCGAAGTCGGCCATGGCGCGGCCACGTTCGTCACCGAACTCCTTAACCAGTGCGCTGCGGCTGTTCTTGAAGCCACGGATCACCGCGCCGCTGTTGCGCCCCGAGCCCCCCCAGCCGGGAAAGCCGCCATCGATGATCCGGACATTCGCGCCTCCGCGCGCAAGTTCGATCGCCGTGGCGAGGCCGGTATAGCCCGCGCCGATGACGGCGACATCGCAGGAGGCATCACCGTCCAGCGGTTCCGAAAGGTCGCGCTCGACAGCCGTGGCGAGCCACAGGGACGGAAAACGATTCTGGCAGTCGCGGGCATAGTCGGTCATCGGATGTCCTGAATGGCAGCCCCGGCCTCATATCCGTTGAGCCGATGCAGACGGACGGTCGTGGCGAAGTGGTAGTTGAGTTCGGCTTTGGCGACCCGCGCATCGCCGCGCTCCAGCGCGCCAAAAATGCGGCAATGGTCGTTATAGGCGCCCTTGGGGCCGGAATCGCGGGCGATCTCGTCACTGCGAATCAGCCGTACCCGGTCGAGCACGAGTTCCAGTTCACGCACCAGCATCGCCACGCCGCCGAGTTCGGCGACGGCGAGATGGAAACGCGCGTCGAGCTGGCTGAAAGCGCCACGCGATGCGCCGCTAACAGCCTGACGCTGTTCCTCAAGAATCGCCGCGACCGGTCCGAGCGCATCGCGCCCCGCGGCGATGGCATATTCGACGGCCATGTATTCCAGCGCGGCGCGCTGGCGATACGTGAGCACGACCTCGTCATAGCTGTAGCGGCGGATGATGTAGCGCCGTCCACCACGCTCGACGAGCCCCTCCTGTTCCAGCCGCCGCAACGCATCGCGCGCCGGGGCGCGGGAAACGCCGAACCAATCAGCGACATCCTCCTCCCGAAGCGCGTCGCCCATATGGAACTCATGGTCGAGAATGCGCTTTTTCAGGCCGGCGTAGACAGCCGGGCCGGTACTGGCATCTGAGCGCGTCGCGGTCGAGGGGATGTTCATCGCTGTTTTATGCTGTTTGTCGGCCAAATGGCACCTCTTACATTTCAGTATACGGAAATTGCATCGCGTTTCAACCCGATTCAGCGAAGCTCATAAAAACGCCATTATAGAGACCGGATATATATGGAATGATCGAGATTTACACTTATTGAATTATATAAATAGACAGTTTTTTGTGTGTTGATGCCTTTATGTGCACCTATGAAGCGTGCATAAGAAGCATCCACGTTTTTCATCAACGCCAGGATATCTGTCCCACGCCGCTTCAGAAGCGCAGGCGCGCCTTCACGGGTCAGAGGTGCGTTTCGTTCCGCGCCGATGCCTGTCGGAACCGTGCTGCCGCGCCATGAAATGGTCTGTCGCAGTGGACCCCGGTTTACGGGACGGCCGTTGCATACTCGCAGGAAAACGATTGCTGAAACTATAAAAACTATTGTAAATAAAAGATATTTCAAGGCGTCTCTATCGCGGTTCTCCGCGCGCATCCGGCTCCGGGTAGCCGGCAACTCCATATTGCGGCCATCGCCGCATCTCGAAAAATGATGCGTGACCCATCAGCCATGTTTGGCCTATGTTCCGGAAGAGCGGACGCGATGAGCCCCATTGACGGAGCGGTCGTCCGCTTTGCATCGAAATCGGAAAAAAAGTAATTGCACGCAGGGCAAAGTCGTGCTGATACTAATTGGGTATACTGAAAAACGACACTGAGCGGACGCTACGCACCACGATCGCGTCCAGCAGCCAGGCGGGAACACGATGTCAAGAATAAAACTCGGTCTCTCCATGCGCTATCTCGGCTATCATATCGCCGCGTGGCGCCACCCCGATTTCGATCCCGGGAGTCTGTCGCGATTCGAAGCGTATCGCGACATCGCGCAGAAAGCCGAGGCGGAAAAGCTCGACATGATCTTTTTCGCGGACGGCCTTGCCGTGCGCAGCGAGGATAAGCCTGCGGGCTCGTTGTCCCACGACATGCGGAACGCTGAACTGGAGCCGATCACACTGCTTTCGGCCATCGCCGCCGTCACCAGCCGTATCGGTCTGGTCGCTACCGCCTCGACAACTTATAACGAGCCCTATCACGTCGCCCGCAAATACGCTTCGCTCGACCATATCAGCGGTGGGCGCGCCGGCTGGAATGTGGTGACGTCCTGGTCGGAGCAGGAGGCATTGAACTTCAGCCGCATCTCGAACCTGCCCAAGGATGAGCGCTACGATCGGGCGCTGGAGTTCGTGGAAGTGGTGCGGGGGCTGTGGGACAGCTTCGAGGAAGACGCCTTCACGCATGACAAGACGAGCGGACAGTTTTACGATCCGGACAAACGCCACGTTCTCGACCACAAGGGCAAATTCTTCCAGGTTCGTGGGCCGCTGACGTCCGCGCGTCCGCCGCAGGGTCATCCGCTGATCGTGCAAGCCGGCGCTTCCGATCAGGGCCGCAACATCGCCGCGCAATATGCCGACGTGGTTTATACAGTGTCGCACAGCGTGGAGGAGGCGCGCGAATTCTACGCCGATCTGAAGGCACGGGCGGCGCATTTCGGCCGCCGGGACAACGCGCCGCTCATCATGCCGGCGCTGGCGTTCTATGTCGGGGAGACAACGGCGCAGGCGCATGCCAAGCTCGACGAATTGCAGCGGCTGATCGACCCGCTGGCCGGCCTCGCGCTGCTTTATACCTATGTCGGCGATCTGTCCGCCTATGACATCGACAAGCCGATCCCAGAGGAGCATTTCGCCAACGGAATTTCGATCGGCAGCAGCCTGATCAAGCGCGCCCGGGACGAAGGCCTGACTATCCGCCAGCTCTATGAACTGATCGGCGCAGGTTACACGGTGCGCTATGTCGTCGGCACGGCAGAGGAAATCGTCGACGACATGCAGCTGTGGGTGGAGAGCGGCGCAGCGGATGGCTTCAATCTTTGCCCGCCGATCCTGCCCCACTCGCTCGACGACCTGTCCGCCTTCATACTGCCGGAACTGCGCCGTCGCGGACTTTTCCGCACCGAATACGAAGGCAGGACATTGCGTGAGAACCTGGGACTGACGTCCCCCCTCCCTTCCGGCGCGTGAGCGGAAAAACGGAGCGCGTCCCCGGGGGTCGAGATGCCGCGCGATTGAAGCGGGAGCGGCACAAGCTTTCCGGCGAGGTCATCGAGCCCGATTCCTTGCCACCGAATTAGACAATAGGACGGAAGATAACGTCCAGCAGAGGAGAACATAGAGATGAACGATGCGTTTCGTATTCATCGCCGGGATCTGTTAGGGGGACTGGGCGCTGCGGCGGCGCTCTCCGCATTCGGATACGGCCCGCGGGCGGCAATGGCCCAAACGGCCAGCCTGCGCGCGGCAATTACCGGCTATGGCGTGGTGAATACTCTCGACCCGGCAAAAGCGTCGCTGATACCGGAATTCTATGTGATCTGGTCGCTTTTCAACGGCCTGCTGAAGTTCGATGACACGATGAAAATCGTGCCTGATCTGGCGGAATCCTACAGGATACTGGAAGGAGGTTCGATCGAATTCAAGTTGCGTGCGGGCGTCACGTTCCACGACGGTTCGCCGTTGACCGCCGACGACGTGAAATTCTCGCTCGAACGCCTGCTCGATCCGGCTACGGCCTCGCCCAACGCCAGCAAGGTGGCCGCCGTGGATCACATCGAGGTCATCGATGACCTGACGGTCGTCGTGCGTACGAAAACGCCTTTCGCGCCGCTGCTGACCTTCCTCACCAACGCACGCACGGGCACGCAGATCCTGCCGCGCAAGGCCTTCGAGGCGATGGGCGCGGAAGCCTTCGCCAGAAAGCCTGTCGGCACGGGCCCTTACAAGCTGGCGAGCTGGGATGTCGGCTCGGGGCTCAAAATAGAGGCTAACGAAGCGTATTTCGGGGGCGCGCCGACGATCAAGACCGTGGAGATTCCGCTGATTGCGGAAGAGGCGTCGGGTGTTACGGCGTTGCTCGGCAACCAGATCGATCTGACATCGACGGTGCCGACCGCCGATGTGCCGCAGCTGATGCGCAACTCCGCCGTGACGGTATTTCGCCAACCCGGCTTCAATGTTCGCTACATCTCGATCAATCTCACCAAGCCGCCGTTCAACGATGTGCACTTCCGTCGCGCCGTCTCCATGGCTTTCCAGCGCGAAGCGATGGTGCAGACGGTGCTTTTCGGCGAGGGCGAGCCTCTGCGCGGCTTCTTTCCACCCTTGCTGGGCGCTAATCACACCGCGGCTGGCCACTCGGTGACAGGTTTCGACCCTGCGGCGGCCAAGGAGGAGCTTGCGAAATCGAAATACGGCGCCGCCGAGTATCCCGTCGAGGTGCTGACCTGGGGAGGCGGCTGGTGGAAGCGCTTCGCCGAGATTTTCGTCGCGCAGGTGAACCAGGTTCTCGGCACGAAGTTTTCCGTTTCGGTCACCGACAGCAACGCCGCATTCGCGCGGCAGCAGAAGGGCGACTTCACCGCCGGCGTGTGGGGCTGGCTCGGCATGATCGATCCGGATGAATACATGGGCGATATCGTTCATTCGGCCGGCTGGCGCAACTATGGAAAATTCAAGAACGCCGAGGTCGACGGGCTGCTTGAAAAGGCGCGCGCGGAACTCGATCCGGCCACGCGCGCCAGGCTTTACAATCAGGCGGAGGCCCTGGCTATCGAGGAAGTTCCGATCATCCCCTGCTTCTGCTCGAACATTCACAACCTGTTGCGCAAGAATATCAAGGGGTTCGTCCAGAAACCTTATTCCAACTTCGGTGATCAGTTCGCACACATGAGCATCGTCTGACGATGTCGGATACCAAGGTTCATCTTGCGGCAAGAATTGCGACTGCCGATTTCCGGCAGTCGCTTTCCCGCAGCCTGAAAGCAACTGCCAGTCGGATCGCCAGCGCGTTGCTGGTGCTCCTTGTCGGTTCTCTGGTCGTGTTCCTGACCATCAAGGCCGCACCCGGCGACCCTGCCCTTTCGGTACTCGGCGAGCAGGCGTCTCCTGAGGCGATCGCCGCCTTTCACAAGGAGCACGGCCTCGATCGTCCGTTGGCGATGCAGTATCTGTCCTGGCTCGGCGGTGTGCTGACGGGAGATTTCGGCGCCTCCCTGACAGTTGCTGCCCGCCAGCCGGTTTCCGCGCTTCTGTTTGCGAAGCTGCCGGCAACGCTTTTCCTTGGCTTCTATGCGCTTTTCCTCGCGGTCGCCATCTCGCTCCTGCTCGGCACGCTTGCCGCCAGTCAGCGCGGCAAGCTTACCGACACGGTCTGCACGTCCATTTCGGTGTTCGGCATCTCCATGCCGGACTTCTGGCTGAGCTATGTGTTGATCTACTTCTTCGGCCTTGGTCTCGGCTGGTTTCCGACCTACGGTTACGTGTCTCCGGGCGAAAGCCTTGTCGATGCACTGTATGTCGGCTTTTTGCCGGCGCTGGCCATTGCGGCGCCGATGGCCGCCGTATTCTCGCGTACCTTGCGCGCGGTGTTGATCGAGACGATGACGCGCCCCTACGTCACGGCCGCCCGCGCGTTCGGCCTGAAGTCCGGTTTCATTTTTCTCCACTACACGTTCCGCAATGCGCTGGTGCCGTATCTGACCGTCATCGGACTACAGATCCGCTACATCCTCGGCGGCGTTGTCGTGGTGGAGCGCATTTTCGGCGTTCCGGGGGTGGGCTCCCTCATGGTCGATGGCTCCTTCCAGCGGGACTACCCGGTGCTGCTGGCCTGCACCATCGTGTTTCTCGCCATCGTGCTCCTGGTGAATACCGTTACTGACAGCATCTGCACCCTTCTCGATCCGCGGAGGTCGCGCTGATGTCCTCTCCTTTCAGGCAAAAACTCCGCCGCTTCTTCAGCCACAGAACGGCCGCCGTCGGCCTTTCGATCACGCTGTTCGTCATCATCGCCGTGATCCTGGGCCCGATGATCCTGCCGCATGACCCGGAGATGGTGGATTTCATGGCGGTGCTCGTTCCGCCGGGGTTTGCGCACCCGCTCGGAACGGACAGCTTCGGCCGTGACGTGCTCTCCCGCGTGCTTGCCGGGGGCCGCGTGTCGTTCGGGATCAGCTTCGCCGCCATCACGCTGGCCGCGGCGGCCGGGGCGATGATGGGCATTGCCGCAGGCTACTTCCGCGGCTGGTGCGAGAACGTCCTCATGCGGATCGCAGATCTCCTCTTCGCCTTCCCGAGCTTTATCCTTGCATTGTTGCTGATGGTGCTCTTCGGCTTTTCGACGGTGAACATCATCTTTGCCATCGCCTTGGTCTACCTGCCGATTTTCGCCCGTATCTCGCGCAACGCGACCATGTTGATCCGGGAGGAGCCCTTCATTCAGGCGGCGCGGCTAATGGGCCGCAGCCCCGGCGCGATCATGCTGACCGACATCTTGCCCAACATCGCGACGCCGCTCTTGGTGCAGGCAAGCGCAGGCCTCGCCTTCGCCATCATTCTCGAAGCGGGCCTCAGCTTCATCGGCCTCGGTGTGCAACCGCCAACCCCCTCTCTCGGCGGCATCATGGCCGACGGGCGGGAGTACTTCAGCCGGGCGCCCTGGGTGCTGACGATGAGCGGGCTCGCGATATCGTTCGCGCTTCTGGGGATCAACCTGCTGGGAGACGGATTGCGCGACCTGACCGACCCGCGCCTGCGTGAGAGGATGTGAGACCATGGATGAGGCGCTCGTCAAAATTCGCGACCTGCGTGTCTCTTTCGGACGCGGCGATGCGAAAACACAGATACTCAAGGGCATCGACATCGATCTCGCTAACGGCGAAATCCTCGGAATCATAGGCGAATCCGGTTCGGGCAAGACGATGACGGGCCTGTCGCTGCTGAGGCTCCTGCCGCAGACTGCCCATGTCGAAGCAGTGAAAATGTTCTTTGCCGGCGAGGAGTTGCAGCAGAAAAGCGCGGGTGAGTTTGACGCCCTGCGTGGCGTCCAACTGGCCATGGTGTTTCAGGATCCGGTGGGCTCCTTCAACCCGTGCAAGACAATTGGCTGGCATTTCGCACAAGTGCTGCGCAGGGCCGGAGAGACGGGAGAGCTGCGGGATAAGAGCGTTCAGCTGCTGCGCGACGTCGGGGTGAAGCGTGCGGAAGAGACGGTGTTTCTCTATCCACACCAGCTCAGCGGTGGCATGCTCCAACGCGCGCTCATCGCACTCGTGCTCGCGCTGCGGCCGAAACTGATCGTGGCCGACGAACCGACGACAAATCTCGACAAGATCGTGGAAAAACAGGTTCTTGACCTGTTTCTATCGCTCCAGCGGCGGCTTGGTGCGAGCGTGATCTTCGTTACGCACGACATGCCGGTTGCGGCGTCGTTCTGTCACCGCATCGCAGTCATGAACGCAGGCGAAATCGTCGAGGTTGGCGAGACTGCGCAGATTTTCGGCCGGCCCAGGCATCCCTATACCCGTCGTCTGATCGACACCGCGCTGAAACTTGCCGGTGCCAACGGCAGGCCCAAGGAGAACCAGAGTCATCGGGCGCGCCAGGCAGCGCGCTTCGCCGAGGAACCGCTTTACCGGGTCCGCGATCTCACCATCTCGTTTCCCCATTCGAACAGGCACGGCAGCTTCAGAGCGCTCGACGGCGTGAGCTTCGATGTGATGCCGGGCGAGATACTCGGGATTCTCGGGGAATCCGGCTCCGGCAAGACAACGCTCGGCCGTAGCCTCCTGCGGCTTTACGAACCCGCGGGAGGCCGGATCGAGTACCGTGGACGCGACATTACGCACGAGCGGGAACGTTCGTTGCGCTCCATCCGGCGCGAGATGCAGATGGTGTTTCAGGATCCCGGCGGCTCATTCAACCCGCGCAGAACCATGGGCCAGGCATTGCGGGAGGCGCTGGCAATGGCACGCCATCCGAGGGCGGAACTCAGGCGCCGCGCCGTCTCGCTTCTTGAGCGGGTAGGACTGACTGCCGAGCACGGCGACCGTTACGCCCACGAACTTTCCGGCGGCCAGTTGCAGCGTGTCGCCATCGCCAGAGCCATCGCGCTTGAGCCCAGGGTGATCGTGGCTGACGAGGCCGTATCCAAGCTGGATGTTTCGGTCCGGGCAGAAATCCTGACCCTGTTAGGTGATGTACAGCGCGAAATCGGCATGGCAATTATCTTCATTACGCACGATCTCGACGTAGCACGCTATATCTGTGACCGAATTGCAGTCATGTATCACGGGAAGCTGCTGGAGATAGGTCATACAGAAGAAATATTTACCCGCCCAGCGGCCGGTTACACCCAATCCCTGCTCGGAACCCATCAGAATCTGGCCAAATTGATCGGAGCCGTGGCGTGAAAAGTAAAACCGTCTACATAGATTGTTCCGAACTGATGCTGGCGGCCTTGGCCCGGGTGAAACCCGACTACGCCGACCATGTCCACGTCAATATCGGCGACCCGTCTGGCGACGAAGTAGTGGCGATTGCGCAGAATGCCGAAGTAATCTGGAATGGCCACACCACGATCGATGCAGCGCTGCTGGCGCGCCTGCCCGCGTTGCGGCGCATCATCTTTCTGGGCAGTGGAGCCGCAAGCTACATCGATCTCGATACAGCGGCGGCGCGCGGGATTTCCGTCGAAACCATCTCCGGATATGGAGACAGGGCCGTCGCGGAACACGCGGCCGCGCTCATGCTGTCGGCGGCGCGGCAAGTCGGCCGCATGGAGCGCGATCTGCGGCGTGGGCACTGGGAACCGCTCGAAGGCATGGAACTCGGCGGGAAGACACTCGGACTCGTCGGGTTCGGCGGCATCGGGCGCACGTTTGCCGATATCGGCAAGGCATTCGGCATGGAGGTGGTCGTCTGGAATCGCTCCGGCCTGACGGATGACTGGACGGCGCACCAGCGCAGCCTCGACGAGGTGCTGGCGCAAGCGGACGTTATCTCCCTGCATCTGGCGCTCACGCCTGAGACACGCGGCTTTTTCGGGACCGAACAGTTCGCGGGGATGAAAGCGGGCGCGTTGTTCATCAACACAGCGCGCGCGGGGCTCGTCGACACGACCGCGATGATCGCTGCCCTGCAATCCGGTCGCCTTGGTCACGCGGCACTGGACGTCTTTGACATGGAACCGCTCCCGAAGGACGATCCGCTTCTGGCACTCGCAAACGTCGCCCTGACCGCCCATGCCGGATTCAAGACCCGGGAGGCCACGGAGCGGCTGGCTGCAAAAGCGATGGCGCTTAGCCTGATGCCCTTCAGATCTGACGTCGTTACAGGATTTGAGTAGGAAATCGGGACAGGCTTCTTAAACAAGACAGTTTTTTCGCCCGGAAATGTTGCAGGTCTACAATTGCCGCGTCGACCTGCTGTTTCTATCCGTAGGATTGCGCGGGGAACGTCCAGAACAGGCAGATATGCCAGGCAATGGTGGGTTGCGTTCCGCGCCAATATTGGTGGGGAGAATGAGGGATGTCGACTGTTATGCATACCGGAGTTGCTTCGGGCGGCAAGGAGACCTTGGCGGAAAAGCTGCGCCTGACCATGCGCTCGTCCGTGATGAGTGTGTCGCTGGTCACGACCTGCGATGAGGAAGGCGCCTTTCACGGTCTGGCGGCGACCAGCGCCAGCTCGCTTACGATGGAGCCGCCTGCCATGATGGTGGCGGTAAACCGGACCGCCTCTTGCCACCCCGTCATCGGGAAGTCCCGCAAGTTCTGCGTCAATCTGCTCGCTGCATCGCAGACATCGGTGCTGGAGAATTTTTCGCGCAGCGATCGGCGTGCCCTGCGTTTCGCGGGAGACGCCTGGCGCGTGGGCCGGCTGGGCTTGCCATACCTCGACGGCGCAATCTCCAACGTTTTCTGCGAGGTCGATGCCGCTCACGATTACGGCACGCATACGGTCTATTTCGGCCGCATCGTGGAACTCATCATGCCGGAGGCCGCAACCGGCAGGCAGAGATCGCCGTTGGCATGGTATCAGGGGAAATCGGCATGCCTTTCGGCGGTTGAATGAACGCGACACTTTAAAGCACTTTTCGCTCAGACGTGATCGTAAGATGCTCTGCGATTATTTATTGGATCGAATTCTATCGATCAGACGATTACGTCTGATCGGAAAACGATCTAAATGCAATATATTCTCCAGAAATTAATCACTATATTTTTAGCGTGTGCGTAAAAGCAACGGATCCGCGATCCATCCTTCCAGAGAATCGACAGCAGCGGGAGCGCCGAAGCCGTTGTCGCGCTGGCGCCAGGCCCACGCCGCCTGAACGGCGCAGAAAAGCGCGTCAAGGTGATCGCCGCCCGGATCGGCGCACAGGCTGTCCGGCGCGTCCACGGAGAAACCGTAGACAGCCGGCGCTTCGGCGCGCAGGGTCTCCAGCAGCGCACGCCGTGCGTTGTACTGGTCGGCGGTCTGTTTGCTCCGCGTATCGTTCTTGTAGCTGCGGCGACCGATCAGCCGGCGCGCAAGCACGCCGGGATAGGCCTCCACGACGAGCCTTGCCGGATCGCCTTCCTGCAAGTTCGGTATCGTCACGCCAGAGGCCAGCAGGCGCGGAGCACCTTCAAAAAACATGCGGCCAACGGGGACGCCGTTGAGCTTCTGAGGGCTTATAGAGCCGGCGGCTTTGTCTGTCTCGCGCCGATGCTCCTTGTCGCCGGCAACCCGGTCGGCGCGATAGCGTTCCAGAGTCTCGCAATAGCCGTCGCGGCCGAGATCTCGTGCATACGCGACGTACTCAGCCCAATGGGGCGGCCAGCCGATGGTCTCGATAAAGCGGCGCGCCTGTCCGAAGGGAAAGTCGATGCCAGCGATCCAGAGGCCGGGCCGCGAGAGTGCATCCTCGAACGGCGCGAAGCTGTTCCATTCGTCGAGAGCGTGCGAGCGCAGGAGGCCTTCTTCCAGCGTGCAGCGAATACAGGTAATGGGCTTACGCCGCGAGGGGCGGCTGGTGAAATCTATTCCGAGGATATCCATCGCACCTGTCACCGCATGGCGTGCGCCGCGATTTACCTTTCCATTCCGATGTTACTCAGGCAGCGGTCGCTTACAAGGCGTGCAGCCTAGTTGTTTCCGCGCGTCCGGAATCGGGATGGAGCGCGGCCTGCGCGGTGTGCAGCCGCCGGTAACGGCTGTTCTCGCGGGTGAGCAGTTCGACATGGCTGCCTTGTTCGACGATCCCGCCGCTCTCTACAACGAGGATGCGGTCGGCGTTGGCAATAGTCGCCAACCGGTGGGCGATGACCAGCGTGGTGCGGCCCCGTGCAAGCTCCGCAAGCGATTGCTGGATGGCCCGCTCGGTCTCGGTGTCAAGCGCGGAGGTCGCCTCGTCGAGGATGAGGATCGGCGGGTTCTTCAGGAAGATGCGGGCGATGGCAAGGCGCTGCTTCTGCCCGCCCGAGAGTTTCACGCCGCGCTCGCCCACAACGGTGTCGAGACCGTTCGGCATCGAAGCGATCACGCCGTCCAGCCGCGCGCGGCGCGCGGCGTCCACGATCTCCTCCTCGGTCGCCTCCAGCCGGCCGTAGGCGATGTTCTCTCGGACGGTGCCGGCGAAGAGGAAGACATCCTGCTGCACGATGCCGATGTTCGAGCGCAGGGATTTCAGCGTCATGTCGCGGATGTCGATGCCGTCGATGATGATCGCGCCAGCGGCGATCTCGTAGAAGCGCGGCAGCAGGGAGCAGATCGTCGTCTTGCCGGCACCGGACGGGCCGACGAAGGCGATGGTTTCACCCGCACGGATCGAAAGGTTCAGGTTCTCGAAAATCGGCCTTTCCGGCTGATAACCGAAACGGACGTCGCGGTACTCGATATCGCCCTTCAGGCGCGCGACCGCCCTTGCCCCCGGCCGGTCGGCGACGTCCGGCCGTGTGGCGAGGAAGGCCAGGTAGCGCTGGAAACCGGCGATGCCCTTGGGATAGGTTTCGATGACGGCGTTGATCATGTCGAGAGGCCGGAAGAACACGCCGACCAGCAGCAGGAAGCCGACGAAGCCGCCCGCCGACAGCTCGCCGCGCACCACGAACCAGGATCCTGCCAGCATCACCGCCACCTGCACGAAGCGCATCGACAGATAGGATAGCGAGTTGGACGCCGCCATCACCTTGTAAGCTTCAAGCTTGGTGGCGAGATAGTTGCGATTGTTCTCGGCGAACAACCGGCGCTCGTGATCCTCGTTGGCGAACGCCTGCACGACGCGGATGCCGCCGACGTTCTCCTCGATGCGGGCGTTGAAATCGGCCACGCGGCCATAGATCGCGCGCCACGTTTCGGTCATGCGGCTGCCGTAGCGGATGGTGACGAACGCCGCCAGCGGCAGAATCAGCGCCGTGACGAGCGCCAGCGGCACGTGCACCCAGAGCATCAGCAGGAAGGCGCCGATCAGCGTCATCACGGCGATGAAGACATCCTCAGGCCCGTGATGGGCCACCTCTCCGATTTCCTCCAGATCCTTGGTGAGCCGCGCGACCAGATGGCCGGTTTTCTGGTTGTCGAAGAAGCCGAAGGAGAGCTTCTGCAGATGATCGAACGCTCTGCGCCGCATCTCGGTCTCGATCCTGATGCCGAGCATGTGCCCCCAGTAGATGACGATGACATGCAGGGCGGCGTTAACGAAATAGATAATGAACAGGCCGAGCGCGGCGAGCGCGATCAGGCCGAGATTCTCTGTGGGCAGAAGCCTGTCGATGAACAACGTCACCGCGACCGGAAAGACAAGTTCCAGCAGGCCCGAGGCAACGGCGCAGGAGAAATCGAGCACGAACAGGCCGCGATGCGGGCGATAATAGGCGGCGAAACGCTTCAGCAGACTACGCATCGATGGCTCCTTTTCCCTGCTGGCGGCGGCCCCTCGCCCGCCCGCGCTCTTCTATACAGCAGCGGGGCGACGATGGCAGCGCCCGCACGGGCGGATACGAGGCCCGCCGGAAGCTGGCAGCCGGAGACGGGCGAACGGGAGAAGATCGCTCCGGCGCGTTGGAAATAGGGCGCCGGTTGGCGGAAGCGCAGGCGAATTTATCCCAGCCAGATGCCGTGCTCGACGGTGGGCGCGACGCCGACAACGTTTTCGTCGCTCTCCGAAAATCCGATCAGGACATCGGTCCGCGAACGCTGGCCGGAATCGAGTTGCTCGTTCCAGAAGGCGATGCCGCCCGTGTCTCCGTCGCGGCCGAGGATGTTGCGGTACAGGCTGTCCACGAACCCGGCGTTGGAAACGTCTTTTCCATAGAGCAACGCGAATTCCCGGGAATCGATGAACCGGTCGGCCACGTATTGCAGCCCGTTACCGGCATCGAGCACGTCTACCCAGTAATTGAGGCCGACGGTGTCGGGCGTGCGGTCGAAAGCCGCCTGATAGAGCCGGTAGGCCTGCCCCGCGCTCCCGCGCACATCGAGCGCAAGCGTGCCGTCGGAAAACGCGATGCGCTCGAACGACTCAAGCACCTGCCCCGGCCAGTCGGCGGATGCCTGCCGGTCGGCGGGCACGATCACGAACGAATCAATGTTGCCGGAAAGGGTCACCGCCGCGTGGGCGAGGCCGGTGACGAACACATCGAAACCTGCGCCGCCGGAGGCGCTGACAGGTTGATCATAGGCAATGACGCGGTCGTTGCCTGCCCCGGCCCAGACCCCGTCCCTGCCGCCGCCGGTATCGATCACATCGTTCGCGCTGGTGCCACGGATGAATTCGCTCCCCACCGAGCCCCATTGATAGAGGGTTTCGGAGCCCGCGTCCCATGACCAGTGAAGCCGTTCCTTCGCGCTTTCGTCGCCGTAAAGCACGCGCACGGCATCGATGTCGAGATGGGCGATCCCGCCGTCTCCCGCCTGGTTGTAGGACATGACGGTATGCTCGCCGTTGTCCAGATCGCGGTGGAGACGGATATCACCGTCGAAGGGATGCTTCAGGCCGAGAATGTGGCCGATCTCGTGGGTAACCACCGTCCTGAACTGAAGCTCCCCGGCAACATCGAGACGCACGTCGCGGTCGATCATGACGTCGCCGCTGAAACCATCGCGCCCGTCCCCGTAGGAGGAGGCGACGTAGCCGCCGGCTTCGTTTCTGGAGCCTGCCACGGACGGGTATCCGCTCAATCCCGACACGTTCCGCCCATAAATGAGATCGAGATTATACGCGCCGAACGTCAGGTCGCCCTCGTTCTGATATGTCTCGATGAAGATCACGCCCGAGACGCCTGACCATTCCTGAAGCCCCGCGCGAACGATGTTTTTTTCGGCCTCGGTCAGGGGAGAAAACGAGGCGACGGCATTGGGCCTGTCGTTACGCACGCCCGGCGCGGCCGACGTCGAGAAGGAATATGTCAGGATGATCGGCTGGCCCTTGTCGGGCAACCAGGAAGTTCCGCTCAGGAGCGCGGTGTAGTCCGAAACAATGGTTGCCATGCCATCCTCTCCCCCAGACAGTCCGGCGTAGCTTTCGCTGACCGTACAGATGGCGTCAACCGTGTTTTTCGATCGTGCGGGCAGCTCTTTCTGTGGGGACAGATCGTCAGGACATCACTTGACGTCGAGGCATGAAAAGGCGACCTATAGTTGCGCTGAACAGCATGCTGGAGGTTTCCATCAGTTTCGCAACACCACCTGCCGATGAGACCCGTTTTCCAGCGGCGCCGCAGTCGGAACAGAAAACGGTATTGCATGTCGGTTGCGGCAGAGCCTCTCCCCACAAGCTGCATTCGTTTTTCCGAGGCGGGCAATGGCGGGAAATCCGCGTCGATATAGACAGGCAGGTCCTCCCCGACATCGTGGCGGACATCAGCGACCTGTCGGCTTTTCGCGACGGGTGCGTGGACGCCATATGGAGTTCCCATAGCCTGGAGCATATTCACGATCATCAGGTGCCGGTGGCGCTGCGCGAATTCAGGCGCATCCTGAAAGACGACGGCCTGATACTAGTGACCATGCCCGACCTCGAATCCGTCGCGCAACTGATCGTGGACGGAAAGGCGGAGGACGTGGCCTATCAATCGCCGGCCGGTCCCATCACGCCTCTCGACATGGTCTTCGGCCACCGGCGATCCATCGAAAACGGCAATCCGTTCATGGCCCACAAGACGGGTTTCACGCAACACAGGCTGAGGCGCCTGCTGACGGAGGCCGGCTTCGCACGCAGCATGATCCTGCGCGGGCGCAGTCTCGACTTGTGGGCTGTCGGCCTTATGCCGGGCGCGTCGCGTCTGCTGCTGACCGCGCCTTTCCGCTGAACGGACGCGCCATCCCTTCGACAACCGGATTCATGACTTGAAAATTCTGTTCGTGCATCAGAACTTCCCCGGCCAGTTCGCCGGACTCGTCGACCATCTCATCGCGAGCGGTGACCATGAGGTAGCGGCGATCGGCGCGCGGCAGTTTCAGGATCCCCGGATTCTGTACCGCAACTACGCCGCGCCCCCGGCGGGAAGCGCGCAGAATCCGCTGCAGGACGAGGCGGCGGTGCGAATCAGCCGGGCGGAGGCCGTCGCCGCGCAGGCGCGCATTCTGCGCCTGAACGGCTTTGCGCCCGATGTGATTCTGGCGCATACAGGCTGGAGCGAGTCGCTTTTTCTGCGGGACATTTTTCCTGAAGCGAAGCTCGTATGCTATTGCGAATACCACTACATGCGGCGCGGCGGAGACGTCGGATTCGATCCGGAGTTTCCGGTTGAATCCCTCGATACCCTGCACCGGTTGCGCATCCGCAACGCCTTCGAACTCTCAGCGATTGACGACGCGGACGCCTGCATCAGCCCCACACCATGGCAGCGCTCGACGTATCCTTCATCCGTACGCCCGAGGATCGAAGTGATTCACGAAGGAATCGATGCCGATACCCTTGCTGCCGTCGGCGGCGGGAACGGGCACGACTACGCATGGCCCGCCGGTATCGGCACAGATACGCCCGTCGTCACCTACGTGGCACGCTATCTGGAGCCGCAGCGCGGCTTCCACACCTTCATGCGCGCCCTGCCCTCGCTTCAGGCGGCGGTGCCGGACGTCCACACCGTCATCGTCGGCGCCGATCAGGGCGGCTACGGCCCGCCGCCGGCGGAGCGGGAGACCTGGAAGGAAACGATGCTGACGGAACTGGGCGAGCGGGTCGATCTCACGCGCGTCCATTTTGCCGGGCGTGTGTCCTACCGGGACTATGCAACCATTCTGAAACGCAGCGACGTTCACGCCTATCTCACCTACCCTTTCGTGCTCTCGTGGTCGGCGCTGGAGGCAATGGCGATGGGCAAGGCCATCGTCGCATCCGACACGCCGCCGGTAAGGGATTTCATGACGGACGGGGAGAACGCCCGCCTCGTGGATTTCTTCGATTCGCGGGCTCTGGCCGACACCGTGGCAACGCTGCTCAACACCCGCGACGAAAGAAACAGGCTGGGAGCTGCAGCAAGACAGTTCATCCTCAGCAACGATCTGACCCGGCAAGCCGCCTGTAAAAAAGTGCTTGACTTCATTCGCTCATTGTAGCCTATTGAAGTATAGGTTCTTACATTGATCAGTATTTTCTGCAGTATAGAGCGGAAAAGGCGTTTGCTATAAGAATCGGTGAGTTCATAGCCAGATGCGTCACGCGCGTAAAAGCTACGGATATGCGCACGTTCCTGAACGTTCCCGTTAGGCTATGATGCATTCTCTTCTGCCACCGAAACCCCTGCTGCTGGCTGACGCAAACCAGAGCGCGTTGACGGCAATGGCGCTGGATGCGTTCCGGGCCGGCCATTATCAATATGCCCTTGCGCTGATCGATCGGAGCTGCCGGACGTTTGCCCCGGCGGCGGAACACTTGCGCCTGAGAGCAGCGCTGCGGCATCGCCTCGGCGACGCCACCGGCAGTTATGACGATCTGCAGGCGGCGGCACAGATGCAGCCGCCGGATTTCCAGGGACATTTTCTGCTGATGGGTGCTGCTGCGCGGCTCGGCAGGTGCGACGAAAGTCTCGCCTACGCCGAACGGCTGCTCACAGCGGCGGACGCGGCGGCATATACGCGCAGGTCGCTGCGCGTCCTTTCCTCCGTCTGCCCCGAAGGCCTCGGCTGGTGCGTCCTCGCGGGCGAAACGGTGACCGTGCATCTTTACTGGAACGGCGCTCCGTCGCTGCGCATCGAGACTTTCTGGGACGGGGAGCGTGAGACCCGCGATATCGGGAGGCGGGAGCGCGGCGCCCATGTGTTCGACCACCGCGCGGTCGTCGAACTTCCCTGGCGGCCCGGCGCCGCCAGGTTTTCCGCCGTCACTTCCGTGCCCCTGCTGGGCGGACGGATTTCCGCGCCCCGTTCCACGGCTGAAGGAGAAAGCACCGAGATGGTCAACGGCCAGTTACTGGCCGCCCCCGTTGCGGGCGGGGTGCCACGCATGACGGTCGTTATTCCTGTCTACCGTGATCTGGAGGCAACCGTCGCCTGTCTCGAAAGCGTCGTCCGGCATTCCACCGGGCGGGCTTCCATCGTCGTGGTGGATGATGCCAGCCCGGAGCCGGAACTGTCTGCCTACGTTCTCCGCCTTGCCGAAACGGGCGCGATAACCTGTATCAGACGCCGGCAGAACGGCGGATTCATCGCTGCCGTCGAAAGCGCCCTGGATATAGTGGCGGACGGGGATATCATTCTGCTGAATTCCGACACTGTCGTTCCCGCAGGATGGCTCGATGTCCTGACCGCGGTTGCCCATACGGACGAGCGGATCGGAACGGTGACGCCGCTGTCGAACAACGGCGAACTGACCAGCTTTCCGGAGCCTTTTGTCGTCAACCCGCTGCCATCCGACGCGGTTCTTGCGATGCTCAATGACGCGGCCCGATCGGTCAACGGCAATGACGCCATCGATATTCCCAACGGAATCGGGTTTTGCATGTATATCAAGCGCCGTTGCCTCGATAGCGTCGGCCGGTTCGGCGAACGATATCTCAGCCACGGTTATTTCGAGGATGTCGCGTTTTCCTTGCGCGCTGATCGACAGGGCTTTCGCAACGTGTGTGCGACCGGCCTCGTCGTGGCGCATCGTGGCTCCGCCTCCTATCGGCAAAGCAAGCGCTCGTTCGTTCTGCGCAACATCGGGGAAATCGCCCGCCGCTATCCGTCTCTGGGCGCCCGGACGGACTGGTTCGTCGCGCGCGATACACTGAAGCCCGCACGGGAACGCATTCTGAAAGCGCTGCCGGATGCGGCGTGGCAGGCGCAAACGGCGGTTTTCGTCTCCGCCGCCGCACACACACCGTTCGACCGGGCCGTCGATAACCTGTGCGGGGACGATGGCGCAGGCCGAATCCTTTTCCAGTCTCCGGCGGGGCATCCCCACGTAATTGTCGTCACGATGACGGGCGCTTTCGATTTCTCTGTCGCGGCCGATTGGCTTAATCCGGATGACAGGGCTTTTCTGACGAGAATAGCAGGACTGTGCGGAGCGAAGAAAAGCATCTGCCTTCTGTTTGCCGAACTGCCGCCCTGTTTGCTTGATCTTATCGGGCAACTTCAGGTGCCATGCGAAATCGCCGTGCTCGACGAAAAAGCCCTGCTCGACAATCCATCCGCCACTGCCCTCCTCCGTCATGCGAAGCGGATCCACGCAGGCTGTGAATCCGCCGCCGCTATTCTGCGTCAGTCCGCCCCCGACGCGCCGGTGGCAACCGCTCCGCTCATGACGATCAACCGTCAGCCGGCTGAAACCCCCTCCGTGACCCAAGACGCGCCGATCGCGATTCTGCCCCTCGAACCCGGCATTGCGGCGTGGCGAGACGTCGAGGCGCTGGGGCTCGAATTGCATCGGAGAGCGGACAGGCGGGAACTGATCGTGATGGGAACAATCATGAACGAGGCTCCTTTGATGAGAATCGGCAACATCATGTCCCTCGGCGAAGTATCCGCCGGCGAGGTAGCTGATCTCCTGAAGCTCTACCACTGCGGCGCCGCCTTCATCGCTGGCGGGAGCCACCGGTTCTACGACGAGCGGCTGCCGGCTCTTGCGAAGGTGCGCGTGCCCGTCGCGGCACGTTCTGCCGGCATTCTGGCGGAACTCGTCTCCGGCTCCACGGATCTTGCAATAGAACCCAAGGCGACACCGCGCGACGCGGCGGCGGCGGTCGTGTCGTGGTGCAGTGCCGTCGCTGCCCCGGACGAGCCCGCATTACGCAACGGAACAGACGCATGACCGCGCCGGAAAGCACAAGGGCGGGCAATCACAAGCTGGCAGGCACGCTGCCGCACGATCAGGCGGCGGGCGCCGATCCCGCGGCCGGCCCAGCCGAACTCCACGGCGACTTCTTCCGCCTTTCCGAAACCATGTTCGGCGGCTGGGTCATCGATCTGTCTCAGCCGGAGCGGCGGATATGTGTCGAGATCTGGTACGAGGGCACCTCTATGCAGGTCGTCCGCGCGGATTGCTTTGTGCCCGAGCTGTGCGGCGAATTCGGCACGGACGGATGCCACGGTTTCCTGTGCGACATCGGGCAGACGGCCATCGACGAGGCGGGCCTCGTGACGGCATATGTCGCCAACACCGATATCGCAATCGGCAACGTCGTCGCGCCCGACAACGGCGGCGATGCGCCGGAGCGGGTGGACATTCCCGGCTCCGTGCGATGGATCGGCGGTTTGCGCCTCATCGGCTGGGCGTGCGACCGCATGAATCTGGATCGGCGGCTGCGTGTTTTCGCCTATTGCGGCAACGAGCTTGTCGGCGAAGCCCGCGCCGACAGGATGTATGAGCCCGAACGCGGCGAGGCGATTCCCACGGGCCCGTTCGGTTTTGAGATGATGCTGCCCCTGGCAATGGCCAGCGGCAAAATGCACGAGATCCGGGTCATCGACGAGCGGGGAACCGAACTGTCCGGCAGCCCACTGGCGGTCGCGACCCTGTCGGACGATCTGTCGCGGCTGACCGGCTCGCTGACGCAGGCGGCCGACTTCGAGCCGCGTGCCGACTTCCTCCAGACGATATTTCCGGGCTCGCTGCCGTTCGACAGCTATGACGCATGGAAGCGGGCCTACCCGCTGCCGCCACTATCCCGGCATGTGTCGCGACGATTCGGCATTCTGGTGATCGGCGAGGCGGATGCCATTGCCGATACGGTAGCAAGTATCGAGGCTTCGACGACGGATGACTGGTTTATCGCGGCTATCGACGGCTCCAGGCCCTTCTCCGCGGCGGACTGGCAGTCCATCGAGGCCGAAATCGTCCGCGAGACGGCGCAGTCCGTCGTCATCCTGCACGCGGGAGACCGGCTGCATCCCGAGGCGCTCGAACGGTTGGCGGATGCCGAAAGCGGAGCCGAAACCGAAAACGGAAACGCCGGCGTCATCTACACGGACTGTGAGATGCTACGACACGACGGCACGCTCCTGCCCGTCTTCAAACCGGCCTTTGATCTCGAACGCGCGCGCACCCAGGGATATCTCCACGGCCTTGTAGCCTTCGACGCGGACCTGATACCCGCCCTGCCTGCGGCGGAGAACTTCTCCCTGCCGGTGATCGTGGCAGGAGCGGTGGCGGCCGCCATCCGGCAGGCACGACCGATTGTGCATCTCCCGCAGATTCTGGTGACCACGACAGAGCGCGAGCCTTCCGATGAGAGCGCGATCGCCGACGCGGCTGCCGCGGCGGCGCTGCTGACGGACGAAAGCATCACCCAAGGCGCCACTGCCGACGACGACCCGACGCGGATAGAATGGGGGTATGGCGCGGTTTATCCCGCCCTGCGGCTGCGGCCCGCCATAGCCCACGACACCCACGTGACGATCATCATTCCCACCCGGGACCGGGAAGAACTGCTGCGCGCCTGTCTTTCGACCCTGCGCGAGCGGACCGACTGGCCGCATTACGATATCATCGTCGTCGACAACGATTCCCGCGACGCGGACACCCTGGCCTATCTCGCGGAACTGGAGGAGGACGGCGTAACCATCCTCAGACAGCCGGGACCGTTCAACTTCTCCCGCCTGAATAACGCGGCGGCGCGCATTGCCCAGGGGTCGCACCTGTTGTTGCTGAACAACGACACGGAATGCGCCGAAAGCGGCTGGCTGACAGCCATGCTCGAAGCCGCCCATGCGCCCGATGCCGGCGCCATCGGCGCCCGCCTGCTATGGCCGAGCGGGATGGTCCAGCATGGCGGCGTGGTGCTGGGCCCCTACTTCGGCGCGGTCCACGCCTTCAACGATTGTCTGGCAGAAGACACCGCCTACGACGACCTGATGTGCACTACCCGCGAGGTGAGCGCCGTGACAGGCGCCTGCCTGCTCGTCCGGCGGGAGGATTACTGGTCCGTGGGCGGTCTCGACGAGCGGCTGTTCCCTGTGAACTTCAACGACGTGGACTTCTGCCTGAAGCTGCGCGCGGGCGGGAAACGCAACATATGGACACCGCACGCGACGCTGCTGCACAAGGAATCCGCCAGCCGCAAGCGCGACCTCACGACCGAACGCCGCGGGCGCGCCACCCGTGAACTGAGGGCCCTGCGCCTGAAATGGCGACACGCCCTGCTCGACGATCCCTGCTACTCACCCTCCCTCAACCGCGACGCCTACCCCTATTCCGCCCTCGCCTGGCCGCCACGGAAAAGGCTGGCGCGAAGCAAGGCAGGGCTGGCGGAGCGGGGGGCGTTTATCGGGTAATGCAAGGGAGACTGATAGAGGTCTCGCCCCTCCTCAGTACCGACAACAGATATCATGATGATAAGATAACCCGAATACCAGACGGTCACCCCCCTCCGCCTGTCACTGGCAATTCCGCTGATGGAAAAAATTGTACAGCGACGTCAAGAACGAACCGATCCGCGAGACGATCAACGAATAATTATGTCGTTTTCATTACACGAGACCTTGCGTTGAATATGAATAACAAACATAGTTTTCATTGCGGATAGAGGTATCATCTGTTAAACAAGGAAACCTTTCGAACCTGAAAAGTGAAATAATGCTTAATGTAGCTGACGCGATCGTAAAGCCGATTGGGATCGGCAGACAGGCGGTTAGGCTCGCATGCCTTGTTTCTGGCCGTGTCGATGATGTAATAGTGGCTTATGTTCAGGGTATAAGGGCTGGCGAAAGCCGTATTAACGGTAACTTCAGGGCAGGTGACGTTATCGAGTTTCCCATCAGGTACCTGCCGTGGGTCGAACTGCCGACTGAAATACGTTTTGCGCGGCGAGATAACGACGCTGACATTTCAGCACCCTTCGAATTGCGGACGGTTGACGAAGCCATCATGCTGGTCGGCATGGGGCAGATCGTTGTCGACAGCATGACCATATCGCAGGGCATTGTCCGCGGCGTGGCGTTCAATAGAACCAATGGACTGCTCAAGCCGCAGCTTTTCGCGCGCATCAATGGCCTGGTTCCGCGCTCTGTGGATATGGAAGAGCCCCGTCTGATGGACGAAGGAGGCGCCAGCTTCCGCTTCGCCGTCCAGTTGTTACCCACCGACATCAGCGACAGCGGGTTGTCTATCGAGCTGTATGTGGCCGGAGGCCGTACTGTTCTGGCGTCGCTCACACTTAGCCGACCTGCGAATGACGAGTTAGAGAGGCGGCTTATTGCCCTCGACTCGCGCGTGCAGCAGATACAGGATGCTTCCAGCTTTCATATCAAATCGCTGCGTAACGAACTCAAAGAGCAGATTACGGACGTTCAGCGCAGGGTCGACACTTTCATCGAATATGCTTCGTCGTTCATCTTCGATCGGATTGCTGGTGAGCGCAGGGAGGAAATCGCTCCGATCGATCCAGCCCTGCGAGCCCAGATGGAAAATCTGAGAAGCTTTATCAATGCGGTGCCGGCGATTTCCAACGGATCGAAGAAAAGTGAAAGCGCTGCTCCGACCACCGCTACTTATGTCGACATCAATTCCGACCTGTTTACATTGGGCTGGTATGCTGTCGAGGTGGTGGACGGAAACAGTTTTCGCTGGATGAGCCGCACAGGCATCATTTTCAACCCCGACCCTGGCAGGATCATCAACGAAGTCTTGATCGTCATCGACAAGGTCTACGGCGCGACCTCCCCCCTGCTGAACTGCTATTTCGACGCCTTGCCGGCAGTTCTGGATATCACCGAGGATCCGGCAACATCGCGATTCATGGCGCGCTTGCAGTGGAGTGACGACATACCCGCCATTCCCGTGCAAACGTTTCGAATCGAAAGCCAGATAAGCGCCTCACCTGCACGAGCAGAAGGATCGAACGACGAACGCATTCTCTCGATTGCCATCCGGGAGGTCGTGTTTTTTTATCGAGTATAAAGTCATTCGGATAGCATAATTTACATGCTTTAAGATTTAGAAATTATTTGATGAGCGCTTGATCGCCCAAATTTAGATCTGTTTTATGTTTAAGTGTATTTTCAGCTACCTGAATATAAAAACAAAATTGGAAAGGGAATAATTATATTCAGCACGCCTTCCTAGCCCTCAATTTAATTTTCTTGCTTATGAATATTAAACATTTAACACAAATGCCCGCGGCGAGCGGGTTTGTCGCCATCTGGTTGACATAAACAGATCTATAGCCTATGTGTATAATACTAGTCTTAATGTCAGAATAAGAGCTTTCATAGCAATTCGAACTCAGCGGACGAACAGGCAAGGAGCAAGAGTGACTAGCGTTCTTTATGTCGGCGGCTGTAATGCCGAGAACGTAGCAAATCGCCTCCCTGGAGTCACTAGGTTGCAAAAAATCTATCGACTGCCTACTGCCTGCATGGCTAATGAAGTATTGCCAGAAAGTGAGCTTGATTTTTTTCGCCAAGATCCACGCATTTGGCAGCGAGCAAGCTATGAGGCGGAGAAGCGATTTCTTGAGCCACTTACAGGCTCCAGATTTGATATTATCATTGTCGATTTTTGGCGTGATAGCTATATAGAGTTGATTGATGTTAATGGTACACTTTTATCTTATGGTTGGGAGATTATAGAAAATATTGATTTTCAAACTCTTATAAAAAAAAAATATCGTATAATCACAATAGGTAGCAGCGAATATCAAGCTGCGTTTCAAGCAGGTATTTGTGCGTTATATAAATTAATAGAGGTCTATCAGCCAAACACGCGAATGATCTTTCTTGATTGCCCTCCCGTTAGCCGCTCGAAACATAACAGGGAAATCATCCAACTTAGTGCCCGTTTCGGTTATGAAAAATGGAAAGAAAGTTATTTAACGTATAAAAGCGTGTTGAGCTCTTACGTAACACATTTCCCGCGTTCATCTATTTTCGCCTTCAGTGATGAGGCATGGACTAGCCCCGATGCTCCTTGGGGAGAAGGTGCGATCCACTATGCTCCTGCTTTCTATGAGGAAATGGCTCGTTTGATTAACATTGAATAAGGTTCCGCCCCGCATAGACGTGGCTGCACTTGGGATTCGACCTGTATCGGATACGGCAAGGGAGTTTTCCTTATGGAAAGAGCTATTTTCTGTAAATCATTTCGCGACGATTTTTCTCGACTTTCGCTGCTTATTGATAGCTGGATAAGCACGAACCAACATTTACCATTGCTCATTTCGGTTCCTGATTCAGATTATGTTCTTCTGCGCGAAACCATTTCTGTTCCCGCGAACTGTACTATAATAACAGACGAGTCATACGTAATTGAAGGAGAAAAATTTAAATACGGATGGTATCAACAACAGGTGTGCAAGCTTTCTATTTATAGATCAGGTTTTGCAGATTCATATCTTATGATTGATTCAGATTCATACTTTGTGTCCCCAATAAACGATAATTTATTCTACACCGATAAAAAGAAAAATGTCATCGCTTCTAGTATATATACAAAATTTTCCCCCATTAACAATAGTCTGATAGACCTTATTAAGAACGGGAATGATGTACCTCCCCTTTTTGAGAAAGAAGGCTCTCTAGCCAACTTCGACGCAATGTTGAAAGAAGTAATATTCGAACATGAAAGATTGCAAGCTGCAGGGGTGCAATCCAAATCAGATAGAGAATTTTATATCAGAAAGATTTTTTCAGTAAAAAAATTATCTGTTCAGCCAGCGCAAATATTCCATTCGTCCATTCTTACTGTTTTTTCAGAATTTCTAAAAAGATATAATCTGAATTTTTATGATGCGATCCGTCTATCCCCTTGGGAATATAATTGGTATGCTTATTTTTCTCTGTCAGAGCCAAACTTAGATATCGTAGGAATACGGTCGCCTGTACTTCATTTTGCAAGGGACTCTGATATCGAGTACGCGAAAAAGATAGGAATTACCAAGAAGGATATTGAATGCTATTTTCATGCCGTTCAGATGGCGGCGCGCCACATAGACACATTGAGCTTTTAAGATAAGTTTATATAATAAAATCTCCATCGTTAAGGTCCCCTAATAAAACCTATTGCTTGCCCTGAAGTATATAAATATTGCGGCGATGACGACGAAGGCGCGGTATAAACTGGCATGGAGTTCGTATCGAATGGTCAGGCGGCGAAATTAATTGATACACGCGTACGTGCGTTCGATCATCCAGCGATATCTGCTGAGTTTGGCCGAATTTTCAGCGTCATACCTCGCGATCTGAGCCGTGACGCCTCTCCTGCGCAGGCTACGCCAGCAACGGTCGAAGTCATGTCATAGCCTTTGTCGGCATGGAGCTTGCCGGGGCGTTTGCGTGGCCTCCCGCGCTTGACGCAGATCGGACAGCAGAACTTCATGGGGCAAGCGCCCCCAAGGGTAGCCGTATAGAGCACGAATAGGATACCCAAACACCTCGCGGTTGCCGAACTGCACAGGCCGCCCTTCGGCCCTACCTCTCGACTGGCATCAGCGATGCAATTCCCGCCCAAAATTCGTCAGGAAGCAGTTTCTTGGCCATGCCCGAGAAATCGCTCGGAATGGTTAATAAACGGCTTTGTTAGGGCTCTTAGCTATGTTTTCCGTTGTGGCGATTCTCGCATAAATATCCTCGATACGCACAATGTCATCCTCGCCTAGATAGGGGCCGGACTGGACCTCAATCAGGTTGAGCGGCACCTTGCCGGGGTTCTCAAGGCGATGCACACATCCAAGCGGGAGGAAGATCGATTCATTTTCGCGTAACAGTATCTGCTCGCTGTCTCGTGTCACCATTGCCGTTCCGTTCACCACCACCCAATGCTCGGCCCTATGGAAGTGCTTCTGTAGCGACAGCTTTGCACCTGGGTTGACGGTGATGCGCTTGACCTGGAAGCGATCACCCTTGTGGATCGATTGATAATACCCCCAAGGGCGATGCACTTGAACTGTCTGGGTAGCTGCAACATGGCCTTCGTTGCGCAGCTGCTCGACGATCTTCTTGACCTCCTGATCCCTTGACTTGTGCGTCACAAGGACGACATCTGGCGTTGCAACGACGACGAGATCGTCGACGCCAAGCGCGGCGACGAGCTGGCCTTCCCCGCGCAGATAGCTATTGCGGACATCATGTGCCGTCACTTCACCGATCATCACGTTGCCGTCGTCGTCCTGCTGCCCGATCGCTGCGAGCGCCGACCAACTTCCCACATCCGTCCAGCCACAGTCGGTAGGTACGACGACGGTGAGGTCGGTCTTTTCCATAACCGCGTAATCCACCGCAACCGACGGACTTTTGACGAATGCCGCCTCGTTAAGACGTATGAAATCGAGATCCTGTCCCGCTTCGTCCAGTGCCGCCCGACTTGCGGCCAATATCTCAGGCGCGTGGCGTTCAACTTCCGAGATAAAGGTCGACACGGGCAGCAAAAAGATGGCGCTGTTCCATAAATATTCGCCCGATGCGAAATAATTTTCTGCGGTCCCGCTATCCGGCTTCTCCACAAAACGTCGGACAGCATAAACTTCAGGATACTCCGTTTCCATGCCTCGCTGAATATAGCCATATCCCGTCGCAGGCTCGTAGGGTTTCACGCCGAAGAGCACGAATTTCCCCGCAAGCGCCGCGTCGACACCACGGCAGATTGAATCCAGCAGCGCCGCCTTGTCCTGCACAACATGGTCTGCCGCCATCAGAAGGATCAGTCCATCCGGATCACGCCGGCTCTCGATCAGCGCCGCTACAGCAGCGGCGGCCGTGGTGTTTCGTCCAACAGGCTCAAGCACGATCGTGGCGTCGTTGATACCAAGTTCACGCAGCTGCTCAGCAATAACAAAACGATGTTCAGCATTAGCAATCAAAATAGGCGCTGCGAATATGGAGCGGTCGGCAACCCGTAGTGCGGTCTCCTGCAACAGGGAATGCTCGCCCGCAAGCGGCAGCAACTGTTTGGGAAAGGCTTCGCGCGACAACGGCCAAAGGCGTGTCCCCGTCCCTCCCGAGAGAATGACAGGTGTGATCCGGATTGATTTCGCGTTCATTTCTCACCTTGGTTCAGCTGTTAGCTAAAACGGTATGATCTCGGACTGGCTCTGATGACGAAGATCTAGTAGTCAACGCCTTGAATTGTCTGGCAAGGGGCCTGGCCTTCTTCAATTCAGCCGCCAAGCGGTCATATTGCGCTGAAACATCGGCCATATAGCGAAAGTAGAGCTCACGGGAAGCACGCAGCAGGTCGGGACGCAAGGACAGATGTGACCTGTAATCCGCCATCGCGTCGACCACATCCTCCACTCTTGCGAGAGTGTGCAAGGCATGCGTCGTAGGCAACCCCTCAAAGGCATCGTTGGTTCCGATCACAGGATTGCCGAAAGACAACGCTTCTACTGTCTTGATCTTGAGACCTGTGCCGCCGACCATTGGGTTGATAACACAATCAACATTGCAGTAAAAATCGTCGAGTGCGTCAACAAGCCCCATCTTGAAAGGCGCGGATTTCAGATGGAGATCGCGGCGGCAGATTGTGCCAGCCAGCGTCCAGCTTATCGGCTCTTCTATTTTTTTGGTGAGCGCAGCTTTCCTGGCGCGGGGATTTTTCTTGGCTTGCACAGCTTTACTGGTAAGGGCAGCATCTAGTTCACGCACGGAGTTCACATTCCACGGATTGGCACTGCCGAGATAACCGAAGAGAAAAAATGCTTCGGTCTTCCTATGGCCCAACAAAAAAGACGGTGGAATGACATGACCGATCGTGACTACTTCTGATCGTTGCATCAAGCGTATACGTTCCGCCTCATTGTCTTGGATGCCGATAACGATATCCGCACGCTCAAAGCCTTGTCGCTCTTCATCAGAGGACGTAAAAAACCAGCGCGGATCAAGATTGTTCTGTTCAAGTATCTTGTGACGATTACTGAACAAATCGTGAGAATCAATCACCTTGCAAGAGATGTCGAGGCCAAGCAGAACACGCGACATCCACACATAGTTGACTATAATCGCATCATATCGATATGTTTTGAGAAGTTGTTTTGTGTAGTCACAAAGTTCGTCCGGGCACCAGTCGTCTATCCCCCAACATGATGGATATTTTGGTCTCCTCAGAGGGGACGAGCGCAGAAAGAAAAAACGATGCCAGAAATCTTGCATCGCAATCCGCTGATCGTTGGTTAGCCCCTCCATGCCGTAGTACAAGTAATCCAGAACGGCGCCTCTTAATTGCAGTTCCTTGCCAAACGCGAGAATACGGGCAGCGTTTCCCTGGTTCGTCGGATGCGACGGAACGGGTGAGACAACAAGTATCCGAAGAGCCGCGCTCATGGAACAACCTCAAGCCGATCCACACAGAAGCCGACTTGTCGACCTCCATCTATATTGCACATATGCCGGCACCCGATTGAAAGAACGGTAAAATCAGCCGACGGCTCCAAAATTTCAACCACGAAACGGCCACTGGTCGCGGACCACTTTTCTAAAGTAAATGGCATAATGCAGCCATCGACCATTATTCGGGCATCATCGAGATTTCGGGGGTCATTCGTGTTGACTACCGTTAACTTTAGCCGCAATTTATCCGGCCATGCGTCTAACCTGCCAATGAATATACGTAGATGGGGTGATGGGCCACTCCAGAGCCATGCATAACCACTATCACTCTCGGATTTATATTCACCATCATGGATAAAGCGGGAGGCAGGAAATACAAGAGAAACGTGCTCAGATACGGAGGGAAGCTCTATCGAGACTCGAACCTCATTTGGCGTATTTTTTACTATATTCTTTTTTAGATAAACGCTCTCAACTGGATCATCACGAGACACCAAAACATTAAATCCGCCAACGTTATATTCAGGTAAGATCAATCTAAATTTTTTATGATAGGTTCCCGCAATCAAAAAGTCGATAGATTTACGCTCGTCCAGGACACCATCGGGCCAAACGTCGGTTTCGGCATCGGCTGAGACAAGGACGGCAATATCGCCGAAGCCAAAAAACGAGCGAATCAGCTCTTTGTCAACACTGCTATCAAGATACAAAATAGTAAGTTTGTCTCTGCCGCTGGCGCCCTCCCGCAACACCGGCTCCAATTCCGGCCCCAAAGATAGTATTGGAAAGTGCCCACCTTTTTGCTGAAACCGGAAGAAGAAGTCCCTTACCTCAGCGCTGAATCGCTCTGGCGCCGCAACACCGACGAGCACATCGCCCATGATGCCGCTGAATCCCGCAGATGGAAAAGTGAGATCGACAACCCTAACCCCCCCGAAGACGTGGTCCAAAAAACGCCCGATCGCCATTGCAGCAGCGAATGAAAGCGCGGTACCGTTTTTTCGCGGGATGTCTCGCGTATGGTGAACGAACAACATCAGTGGGCGAATCCATCGATAATGAGCGATATGGGCTTTGCCGTAGTTCTCTCTGCGCCAGACGCTACGTCGTCATCTTCCGACACGTCCCATTGGAAGCGAATGTTACGTATGGCAAAATGCGAAGGAACAATCGAATCGATAAAACGATCAAGCTCAGTCATATACTGAGATAGATCGGTTGATGACGGCCAAGCAACGCTGATGCGAAAACCTCCTGTCAGCCGTCTGACCTGGTCCAACTGGGAACCCGAAAAACCACCTGTAGTTCGCTCCAGCTTGAGCGTTTGCGGCGACATACTATCAATATTTTTACCATACACATGTTGTATCTCAGTGACGTTTCCTTCCTGCCGCGTTTCTTCATAAGACGCATTGATAAAATTCGCGTATCGCGCCCCGACCGATTCAAGAGACAGCTCTGTTTGCGCGAACCTCCGCGCCTGGGTAGCAAACGCCGCCCTCAAATCCGGGTTATCAATCAACGCACAGATTGCCCGCTCCAAGGCCACGCTGGCACCAACAACGGGGAGATGAACGACGGTATCACGAGGCAATTCAGAATATGCCGCCGTATCGTTAACAATACAGCACTTTCCCACTGAGAAAGCCCGCGCCAAAGTGCCTGAGCTTTCTCCGACCGAAGGGAAACGAAGATTAACGACGAGATCGGATGCACAGATGTAGGCGTCCAACTCGGCTTCCGAAACGTATCCTGTAATGTGCGTCACAGAACTCAAACGCGGATAAGAGCGTACGGTTTGGGACAGGGCATACTCTTCCGGACGTTCAGGACCGGCATGAATCCAACGAAACTTATAACCGTTTGCGAGGGCGTTCTCGAGCGCTTCCATAAGCCAGTCGAAACGCTTCACTTTTGTTGCAAAGCCAGACGTTAAAACAATGACGTCGTCTGCATCCAGACACAGACGTTGGCGCGCTTCCGCGACGCTCGTGGCTTCTATTGAAGGTGCAAAATGCGGAATGACAGCCATGTTATGGATGGTGTCATCTCCATGTACGGCTCGCATTTTGTTTAGAGCAAATTTTGAATGAACGATAACGCCTTTCGATAGTCGAAGAACTTCATCTAGAGCATCAAATAAAACATAATTTGCGGCCGTCTTTATGCCTCGCTCTTTCCATTGTCTTGAATAGACTTTGGAAATACTAGACGAAGACGAACCCATGCGCGCCAGAATTGCTTCAAGGCTTGGAGAGGTTACCTCATACAAGTACAGGAGATTGAGATCATGCAGCGAAACCACGCCGGAATAGCGGCGAAGAGCGTCGAGCACAAAACCATGTCCTGGATTATTTCCTATTTGATGTAAAATTTTGTCTCCCTCTCCGAGCCATCGAAACGCCTGACGCTCGTCACGTAAAGAAACACCTATAGGAATAGTTCCAAAAATTTCATCGGTATAGGCGATGCAGGAAAAGTGCTGGCTCAACGGCGCTAAGAGCATGTATGCATAATCTGCAATACCGTTGCGCGCTGGCGGCAAGGGAGTGAAGCAACTGAGAACGTGCTCGGAGCCGTCCATCACCGTAAATCCTTCAGGGTACTGAACTCAGAAATTTTCACAGCATCATTCAAGCTAAATAGTTCCCGCTTCAAATGGCCGTGGTACAAATTTTTGATCTGTATTGATATTGTGCGATATAACATATAGAATTTTAGAATTATTCTTTTTGAGAATAATGGGATATGCGGCTACGTAGGAAACGGCATACTCTCTCCCTGCGCGCATGGCAACGGAAGAATTTTTTTCCAGCGCTTGGGATCGTTCCGCTTGCTGCTCAGCCGTAAGTCTGCTTGCCATGTCTAGGTCCTACGAAGCGCTTGAGATCGCTGAAACGTACCCCATCAGGTGGAGGAGATCAATCATACTTAAGCTGCTCAGCAGCCAGTAGCTAAAACCTCATAACAAGATTCAGTTGCCATTCCAAACCTTTATACGAGGGATTCTCTCCCGCGCCTATTTCTGGAAGCTGTTAGAATCAAGAGGATACAAATTTTTGTATAATTCAGCGTAGATTCCCGATTGCCCCTTGGTTTCGGTTGCTGTTTTCCTGCGTTGACCAGATATCAAGTTGCTGCGACAATTTGACCGCAGCCACCTCGCCCATAGCCGCTGACCTGCCCCCCGGTCGTCCCTC
>NZ_JBHLXC010000014.1:0-40618 GCF_042432495.1 Pseudochelatococcus lubricantis
CGGGATAGGCCCATCTCCATCAAATCTGCGTCAGAGCCAATTTTCCACGCCGAAACACAAGACAGAGGGAGGCCGGGACGGATTTGAGTTGGTGCGGTCGAGAGAGAGCGCCGCGCGGCTCGATCCTGTCCCGCTCTCCCGAGGTCTTCCCCCATGAACATGATTTCCGCATCCGCGACGGTGCAGTCCGCCGCGTCGCTTCCGCTCACCTCCGACACCGATACCGCTGCGTCCATCTTCGTGGCGGCGGGGCTGCTGCTACCGCACCTCGAACGCGGTCAGCGTATCGACGCCGCCACGCTGCGCGACGCGATGGAAGCGGCCTTCGGCGCTTCCGATTCCGCCGGCGCCTGGGACTGGAAAACCGCCTACGACGCCTGCGAGGCAGCGACCGTCCTGTTTCTGCGCAAATACGGAAAGGCGCTTTTCCGTAAAGCCGGGTCTGCGGTCGATTGCCTGCCGCTGCTGGCGAAGATCGCCGGGCTGCTGCCGACGCATACCCGCCGGTCCGAGGAAGCCCAGACCTTCCAGCAGTTCTCGACCCCGATCCCCCTCGGCCTGATCGCGGCGACCGCCGCCGCCATCACGCCCGCCGACCGGGTTCTCGAACCCTCGGCCGGGACCGGGCTGCTCGCCATCCTAGCCGAGATCGCCGGCGGCGCGCTGGTTCTGAACGAACTGGCCGAAACGCGGGCCGCGCTTCTTTCCTCCCTCTTTCCGGCCCTTTCCGTCAAGGGTTTCGGTCGCCAGAAAGGACACACGGAAGTGTATCGGGGCGCCGAATATGTCGTGAACTTCCTGCCCAAGATCCGTCTGGAAACCGTGGTCGCCGACGAACTCGTGGATCAGGTGCTGGCGGCGATCCGGCACTCCGCCGGCACGGGCAAGGTCGGCGACGGCAAGCTCTTCGTCTGCGCCGTCGAGCAAGCCGTCCGCATACGTACAGGCGAAACCGGCGTCGACGCGCTCTGAACCAAGCGGAAGTCCATATCCCGCGGCATCCGACAGCACCCTCGCCAGCGCCTCAGCCTTTTGTCCTCTCTCCGACACGGCCGTGCGTCAGCATTTCCATAGGTTGCCACCCGTGTGGTTGCGAAAAATCCGCGCGGCAATACGAACGTCCGCGCGGATCGTTATTGTGTACTAAAACGCTCTATTCAGGCTTGATGTTGGCTGCTTTGATAACCGGCGTCCACTTTTCAAGCTCTGATTTGAGGAAAGCGCGGAACTCCTCAGGTGAGGACGTTTTCACGACGGCGCCCTGTTTCATAAGCTCTTCACGCGTTTCAGGCGTATCGAAACAACTACGGATCTCCCGATTGAGCTTCGCGATGATGGCCGGCGGCGTCTTGGATGGCGCCATGATGCCCTGCCAGAGAATGGCCTCCATCTCTGGATGGCCGAGTTCGTCCAGGCCCGGCGTGTCGGGCAGGATCGGGAACCGCTGCCGGCTGGAGACCGCCAGCGCCTTGACCATCTTACCCGCCACCTGTGCCTGAGCATTGATTGGTGAGGCGAAAGTGAACATCACCTCTCCCGTCACCACGGCGAGCAAGGCGGGGCCGCCGCCGCGATAGGGAACGTGAAGGAAGTTGGTCTTGGCGTGCTGCGTGAACAACTCTCCCGTCAGTTGGCCGAGGCTGCCCGAGCCGGCCGAACTCCAGGTGAGCGGATTGTCTTTTCGCGATTGCGCGAGGGCCATCAGTTCCTCGAGCGAATTCGCGGGCACGGACGGGTGGACGACCAGAACGAGCGGACTCTCCATCAGCAGGCTGATCGGCGCAAAGTCGGCCGTCGGATCGTAGGAGAGATTCGGATAGATTACTGTCGGCGATACATGTGTGCTGAGATGCGCGATAGTCAGCGTATAGCCGTCCGGCGGCGACTTGGCCACTTCGGCAGTCCCAATCGTCCCGCCGGCGCCCGCGCGATTTTCGATGATGAAACTCTGCCCCAAGCGGGGCGACAGTTTAAAGGCGGCGTAGCGGGCAATCTGATCTGAACTCGACGATGCTGATCCGGTAATGATCCGCACCATTCGGCTAGGATAGTTGTCGGCCTCGGCGGCCCAAGATCGTGTTGTCGCGGCTGGCAACGCCGCCATTGCCATCATCATCTGCCTACGGTTGAGCATGGCCAAATCCTCCCATTCTAGCCAAATCTACCCAAGGGTTGTTTGTATTTATGCCCCTTATTCCCTGAGCAACGTCGTGAACCGGCGGATATCCTCTTCCTTGTCCAGCGCCATCAGCGCTGCCAGAAGGCGCTCCGACTGTGCCAGGTCGAACACTTCCTGGGCGCAATCAAGGAATTTTGTCCGCATCCACTTCGGATAATCCACCGTCGTGCGCCCTTCGGCGCTATCCAGATGGACCTTAAGCGTGCTTCCGTCGACCATATGTACCGTCAGGTCGCAGACGTCCGAAAGGGTGTTGCCGCAGTCGACGGGCAGCACCTTGACGCGGTCCGCGAGCCGGCGCAGCTCCTGGCGCGCAGCGGACTCGTCCGTGAAATGGGCGACCCCGAGCTTACCGTCCGTCAAGGCTGCCGAGACCAGATATTGCAGGCTGAACTTGCCTTCGTAGCCGCTGTTGTATGTCGGACGGTCAGTGTGGTGGGCTCGCCGCCGCTCGATTGCCACCTCGACCGACCGGATATCGTCCGGTGCCGGGGCATGGGTTGCGGCGACCCTGAGAGCGGCGTCGATCGCAGAATGTGTCGAACCGCAGCAAGGATAGCGCTTAAAACGCAGACCAGGATCGATGATCTCCAGCACAGGCGAAAACGACATGCTGTCCAGATCGTATTTTCCGGGTCCGTTATAGACCTCGAAGAAGCCCTGTTTGGCTTCCAGCGCCCCTTCGGACGCGGTAACGCCGGCCTGCGCCATCAGTGCGGCAAGGGCTCCCTTGTGGCTAGCATGCCCTGCCTGGAAGGGCTTGGTGACCGTACCGACGTTCGACTTGATCCCGGATGCGAGGGAGGCAGCAATCCCGAGAGCGTGCTGCACTTTCGTCGCGTCAAGGCGGATGAGCCGTGCGACGGCAGCCGCGGCACCGAGTGCGCCCAGCGTCGACGTCGGATGCCAACCTTTGAAGTAATGCTCGAAATTCACGGCGCGCGAGAATTTCATAGTGATTTCGTAGCCGACGACATATGCCTCAAGGATTTCGCGGCCGCTGCTGGCACGCTCCTCGCCTACCGCGAGAACCGCCGGCAGCAGGGTGCAGGTCGGATGTCCTCCCTGGACGAAGCTTGAATCGTCGTAGTCGATCGCATGTCCAGCCGTCCCGTTGAAGAAAGCCGCATCGACAGCGCTGACGCGGGCCTGCGCACCGATCAAGGTGCACGTGCCCTTGGAACAAGCCGTTATATGGCTTTCCACGATCTTGGAAATAGGTTCAAGCGTGCCGGCTATCGCGGCGCCTATGAAATCGATGGCGGCAAACTTGGCGTACTCGATCGCCTCCGGCACAATCGACGAGGACGGCGTTTCCGCGACATAGGCTGCAAGTGCGGGCAGATGCGGGTAGACCGGCGCCGAAGCGTCCCCGGAAAGCTCCCGATCGAACGACGACCCCGTCGTGGTTTGGCCTGGCGAATGTTCCATCGCTCTCATTCCTCCCTGACAGCAGCGGGCTTGCTGCGATGAGAGAAATTTAACTTTGGCCCGTTTCACTGTATGCACTCGGCACAGATAATTACCGATGTCGAAACGGCATCACTTCAAGCGAAGCGATCCGCCGATCGCCGTGCCAGAAAAAATGAACCGCCGCCAAGGCAGGATATCGGGGGAGGATGTTCAATGCAGCTCGAAGCTCTTCAGTACTTCATCGCCGTCGTCGACGCGGGCTCTTTTCGCCAGGCGGCCGAGAATATTCATATTTCCCAATCGGCACTGAGCCGGCAGGTCGATAACCTGGAGAAAAGCGTCGGCGCCCAACTGCTTTCGCGGCTGGCGCGCGGCGTCGAGCTGACTGAAGCTGGCAGGATCTTCCTCTATACGGCGCGAACCATCCACGCGAGCCTGACTTTGGCGCATGACGAGATTACTGCGCTAGAGGGGCTGAACAAGGGAAAGATCCGGCTGGCCTCAGTCGAACCTTTCGCGGAACAGCTGCTGGCGGAGCTGATCTCCTCCTTCCAGAAAACTTACCCGGAAATCCAGTTCGATGTGCGTGTCGGCACATCGCGACGGGTCATAGAGCTGATCAATCAGGGGGTAGCGGAGATCGGCATCGCTTACAACGCAGCCCACGATCCTGCGCTGAAACTCTTGGCTCTGCTCGAACAGCCGCTCGTTGCTTTCCTGTCGTCGGAGCATCCGCTGGCCCATCAGCCAGCGTTATCGATCGCACATCTCGCCGGATTTCCGCTGGCTCTCGCCCCCGCCCGCTCGCAATCACGGCAGCTGGTGGACGCGGCGGCACGGCAGGCCGGCATCCAACTCACGGTCAGCGTCGAAAGCGATTCAGTAGCGCTGCGCCTGGCGATGGCCCGCAAGCCGCCGTTGGCGACAATCGCCGCTGCTATCGCGGGGCTCCCTGAGGTCAAGAATGGCAACCTTCTCTGCCGGCCGCTGCTTGACGAAGCGCTGCAGAAAAACAACATCGCCATCGTCTCCGTAAAAGGCCGCATACGCTCCAAGGCCGTGGTGAACTTCGAGCGCCACCTGTATCGGACCTTCCGCGGCTCAAACCCGTCGTAAGCTACCAGCCCCAAAGCGGTTCTGCCCTTGAACAGTGGAGAGCGGCTTCCTGAGATCCGTCAGGATACCGCTTCATGCGTTCGCATTATCGACGTTAGTCTGGTTCCCAGTTCTCAGGAGGCTTGCAAGGACGCTTACGTCTTCTTCAAGCGACAGATTCTCGATGAACAGGAGAACCGCGTCGGCCGAGGCAGCAGAGATGCGGCCTGAAACACAGGAACGGAACTTGCTTATAAGGGCCTCGCGCGGCAGTGGACTACCTATCCAGCCGGTCAGTTCCTTCATTGTTTTTGACTGAGCACGCCCCCCACGCATCCGAATTTCCACGTCACACCACATCTTCATGAAATCTGACGGGATTGCGTCGTCCATCACAAGCGAAACCCTGGGCAGCAAGGAGGCGACGTCCACAGCATCCCTGCGCGGCTGCGAGAACGAATCCACGCCGACCACACCGTCCAGAAGCGCGATAGCGGCCGTGTATTGCACACTAAACTTCGCATCGAGACCGGATCGCGGCGCTGGGCGATTGACATAGTCAAAGCGCGGGAAAGTGACGATGACTTGCTCGATTTCATCGGGCTCGATCTGCATTTCGGCCCGCAGGTGTAACGCTGCATCTATCACACGATGCGTAAAATAATTGCAGGGATATTTCTTAAATCCGACACCCGGGCTTACCATGTAAAAGGGATCGCCAAAATTCTCCGTCAATGCAGAATATTCGACATCGGTACCGACAAAGGTATCGAGTATGCCTTTTTCGCCGAACACATCCTCCGTGGCAGTCCAGCCAGCTTGGGCCAGAAGGGCGCATTCAACGCCCATTCGCGCGGCATGGCCGGCGTGGCTGGATTTGGTCATAGTGCCTGTATTCACCGCGAGCGCACCCGCGCGCGAGCCTGCCAGTCCAAGCGCCATGCCAAACTCGCGTGACGGCAGTTCAAGCAGTTTGGCAACGCCTGCCGCCGCGCCAAGTGTGCCGACGACGCCCGGCTTGTGAAAGCCCTGCCCGGCTGACCACCCGTGAGCGGCAAGACGCATGCGCCCCTGAAGCTCGAAAGCAACAGCAATAGCTTCTATCACCTTGGTACCGGGCAACCCCTTCCATTCCGCTACTGCCAGGATCGCGGGAATTGTAGGTGATGAAGGATGGGTCAGCGGAAAGAAGGTACTGTCAAAATCCAAGGCATGAGCCGCTATGCCATTGGCGAAGGCAGCCTGGACGACCGAGGTCCGTACATCGGTGCCGAATACTGTCGCCTGCGAGTTGCCCCCCATTTGCTCGATATGGTCGCAAATGATCCGACATACGCCTAGCGGTTCGTCGATACCCGCCACGATGACACCCAACGTGTCCACCAGCACGTTTTGCACCACTGCAACCGTCTCGGGTGACAACAGGTCAAAACGCACCCCCGCGATCAGATCGACAACCTGCCGGGTTACTGCTTCACTGCCGATCATTGGGCATCGCCTTTCAATAATTTATCGATCCAGAACAGCTACATAGATTAATTACACCATCTATCACGCTTACGGAGATGTAAAAGGGAGAATAAACCATATAATATTCCATAAAATACGCACAATTCTTCTTTATAAGAATAAAAATTACATTTTTAACAAATATAAATGCCAGACAATTCGATACTTCTGCAAACTGTCAACCATTTTATTATCATCAATACTTCGCATGGGTCAGCAGGATCGACGCGATCGCGTGGCCGGAACCGGCAAGCACGTTGCCGGTTCCGGCCAGTGATACAACACTGCTCGCCAAGGCTAGCGGTTAGCTTGCCCGATGCGCCCCATTCGCCTAGCTAGGAAACAGGATTGCTGCTTCGGACGGGATGTGCGCAAAGACCCGCTTTGCCGCGATCTGGCGCGGCGACTGGATACGGAATGCCACCGAAGAAAGTGTGGCCTCGTACTGATAGACGGACCCAAGATAGACCGGCGGGCCAATGTCCACCTCTAGCGTGTTCTGCTGTGGTCCATCGACAAGTTCAATCCGCTCGGGGCGAACGGCCATTTTGACTGCCCTCCCCGGTCCGACTGAACTGGGAACACGCATTTGAGCATCATTCGCCAGCTGAATGGTTGCGATGCCGTCGTCGTTGGCGATAACCCTGCCGTCGAAGAAGTTGGCCGAACCGAGGAAGTCTGCAACGAAAGGAGTTGCAGGACGCTCGTAGAGTTCTTGCGGCGTGCCGATCTGCAAGATCTTGCCCCGGTTCATGACAACGATCCGGTCCGAGATAGCCAGCGCCTCGAACTGATCGTGGGTAACATAGATTGTTGTGACCCCGAGGCGTTGCTGCAATTCGCGCAGCCAGACCCTGGCTCGCTCGCGCAGTTTTGCATCGAGATTGGACAGGGGCTCATCCAGAAGCAGCACCTCAGGACGGTAGACAAGCGCACGCGCCAGCGCCACGCGCTGCTGCTGGCCGCCCGAAAGCTCGAACGGATAGCGGTCAGCGAACTCAAGCATCTCGACAAGCGTCAGGGCTTCCTCAATCGCTGCCTGCTGCGCGCGCCCGGATATCTTTCTGAGCTTGAGCGGAAACGCAAGGTTCTGACGTGCGGTCATGTGCGGCCACAGGGCATAACTTTGAAACACCAGACCGAGGTTCCGCTTTTCCGCAGGAACGGAGATCGAGCGAGAACTATCATAGAAATAGCGGTCGCCGATCCTTATCGAGCCAGCTGTTGGCGTGTCGAGGCCAGCGATGGAAAACAGCGTCGTCGACTTGCCGCAACCTGAGGGGCCGAGAAAGGTCAGAAACTCGCCGCCCTTGACGGTAAGCGACATGTCATCGACAGCCTTGAAGCTGGCATAACTGCGCGAGAAGTTTTCGATAACAAGATCAGCCATACATTTTCACTCCCAGAATGCGGCGGGCGGCAATGACAAAGACAAGCGTAATGACGATCTGTATTGTTGCCAGGGCTGACACAGCACCGTTTTCGCCATTGTTCCAGAGCGCCAGCATAGAGGTGCCGATAATCTCCGAGCCAGACTGCGTCAAGAATGACGCCGTGACGTATTCCTTGAAAAACTGAATGAACAACAGGCAGAAGGCTCCGAAGATCGCAGGTTTGATCAGCGGTATGACAACCTGGCGAGAAGCCGTCCACCAACTCGCGCCGACGCTCCGCGCGCCCTTGTCCAGATCGTTGCTGATCTGGCCGATAGCAGGGGCTAGCGTGTTGAAGCCCAGAGGCAGATAGCGCATGACAAAAGCTGCGATGATTATCCAGATGGTACCGCGGAACTGATCAAACCCCGGCAACCAGATCATCATGTAGAAGAAGCCAAGGCCCGCGATGATACCCGGCACGGCGCGCGGATAGAGCGCAACGTATTCGAGAACACGGCGATAACGGAAGTTTGAGCGCATCGCGACAAGAACCACCATCAGGACCACCGCCACGCCGATGGCGCCGCCTATCGTCGAGATGAGGATGGAATTCGTGATTGCCCGCATAAAGGTTTCACTATTCCAGATGGTCAGGAAGTTCGCCCAGGTCAGCACCTTCGAAATGGGTATCAAAGGCGTGAGGAAGCTGACCGATGCGCGCAGCATGACGCCGCCCACCACGAGGACAACAAAGAAGAACACATAAGCGCAGACCAATACCGTCAACGGCCACTTAGCCCATCCCAGATTCAGCCGGCTAATACGCGCGGCCTTGCCACGCACTGATACGAAGCGCTCCGACTTTAGGACGAGACGGTTTTGCAGCCAGATCATAAAAGATACGATCACCAAAAGAATGATCGCCGCCGCGCCAACCAGCCCGTAGTCGGGCATTCCGATAGCCCGCAGCCCGTTCTGATAGATGTAGGTCGTAATCGTCTGGATACTTACAGGCGATCCGAAAAGCAGCGGTATCGACAGAAGCTCGATCGAGATCACGAAGTTAAGCATCGCGGAGTACACTAGAGCCGGACGCATCAAAGGAATTGTCACCGACCAGAGCGCACGGGCAGGGCTTGCACCCACCGAGCGGGCGGCATCTTCCATCTGACCGTCAGCCTTCAGCGCCATCCCGAGGCACAGCAGATAGGTCATCGGTGCCAGTGTGACGCCGGCCACGACGCCCATTCCGGTCAGCGTGTAAAGATCCCATGGAGCAATGCCGACGGTTGTCTTTACGGCGATGGTGACGAAGCCCGATGGGCCGTACATCGTCAGCCACCCGAACGCAATAACCAAGTGGCCGACATAGAGCGGCCACAGGAACAGCTCGCCCAGCCAGGTCCGCCCCGGCAGGTTTGTCCGTCCCATCAGAATTGCCATTCCGGCGCCGACAACTTGCGCGATGACTGTCGCAAGGACGGCGATGTACAGCGTGTTGAGCGCCATCCTGCCCACATCGGGCGCAGATACCAGCCGCCAGAAGTTATCCAGCGTCAGCTTTTTGTCCGCTTGATAGATGGGTGCATCCACGATGCCCTGATAAAGTACCGGGATCAGCGGCCCGACCACCATCAGGATCACTAGTATGGCAACGATCCAATAAAAAGTTTGGGTGCCATCGATCCGCTTTGACGAGATCTGCACGCCCAGCGCTTGCGCCATCGTCTCCTCCGTTGAGCCTCAAAGCTGGTCATCTGAGCTTGCGGCATCCTGTTTTCTTTTAATGATGATTATGCACAACCCCGCGGGGCCTGTGCATTTGCCTTCGCCTCGCCCCAATCAGGGCGACGCGCAAGGTTCAGACGCTCATGCCGGCTTTGTGCCCGTCGGCGGTGGCATAGGCCAACTGCCGCGCAACATTGCTGTCGCCGATCAAGCGCACATCGACGCCCTTGCGTTTCAGGGGCTCGGCGAGGTCGAGGTTCGGTCGGCGCGGCGTCGCGTAGGCAAAAAAAGCGACGTCTGCGATCTCGCCAGCGCGCCCCCCGAAAACGCTGGCGTACTCCAGCACTCCCTCGTCTACAAAGCGGTCATTCCATAGCGGCTCGACCAGGCAGTGGAACCGGATTCCGAGTTCATGAAAACGGCGCAGAACCGTCTGGCGCGTGGTCATCGCGCAATCCTCGCCGATTTTCTCACGCGGGGTTAGAATGATGACTTCCTCAAAGACTTCATTGAGCCTTTCCGCACAGGCATAAACAGTATCGGTTTGGTCCATGTCCAGGATCACAGCCTTGCCTGGCTGACGTTGTTTCAAGTCAACGATCTCTGCCATGGCGGTGCGCAGATCGGAGACGTATCCTTCCGCTTCGAGTTCAGCGGGAAGACATTGCGGCCATATCATCGTGCTGCCTGTGGCGAGAAGCACCGTGTCGGGATGATGGTCGAGCACCATTTTTTCGTCGGCCACCCGCCCTAGTTCAAAATGCACGCCAAACCGCTCACATTCGACGACCTGATAATCGTAAACGCTGGAGAGAGATTCCGAACGCGGCATCATCGCGGCAAGCCTCGCCTTGCCGCCCACCTCGGACGACATCCCGATTACGCTGACATCATGTCCGCGTGCAGCCGCGACCCAAGCCGCTTCGAGTCCGGCGACCCCGGCACCGACGATGACCACTTTCCGGCGCTTGTCCTCAGCAACCGGTTGCGGACGGAAATCCACTTCGTCAGCGCAGCCCAAACGGGGATTGTTGTCGCAAACAAACACATGACGCTCAACCGCAATTTCCCAGCAGGTGTTATGGTTGAGGCAGTATCGAATGTCGCGCGCCCGGCCGCTGCGAGCCTTCATCGGCCAGCCGGGGTCGGTGATTAGCGGCCGGCCAAGCCCGATCAGGTCGATACCGCCGGCCTGAAGCAAACCCTCAGCCTCAGCCGGATCCGTGATGCGTCCAATCGCCATGACCGGAACGTCGGGTGTCGCGCCCGCCAGCCTCTGCACCAGCGACCGATAGGGAACGCGTGGATAGAAATCGTTCGGAATATGCATTTCGAGCGTACGGTGATGCGCTCCCTGGGCATAGGCGATGTAATCCAGTTGCACCGCGGCGCTCAGGTCGCGGGCAATGTCCATTGCCAACTCCGGCGTGATCCCGCCGGGCACGCCGTCATCGCCCGGCAGCTTGATACCCAGAATGTTCCCGCTGCCCAAGGCGTCGCGCAGCGCCTCGCAAAGCTCACGCACGAACCGCAGACGATTTTCATGCGAACCACCGTAGTCGTCGTCACGATTGTTCGACTGCGGCGACATGAACTGGTGAAAAATATGCCCGTGCCCGGCAGAGATCTCGACGCCGGAGAAACCCCATCTCATCAGCCTGCGTGTGCCCTCGGCCGCCTGATCGATGAACCGGCGGATATCATCGTGCGACATGGCCCTCGGGACTGTGTAGCTGATATCATCTGGCAGGAAGGCAGGTCCGATCGCGTTATAGTTCCGTCCCGCGCGGTGCCGGCCCCGGCCCGCATCCTGAATTTGACCGATCAAGCGGCAGCCGTGCGTTTCAACTGCCTCAGCCCACCTCTTGCCATAGTCCTGCATGACATCGTCGTATATCCGCAGGCGCGTTGCGGGCTGATGCGGCCCAAAGGCCAGCGGCTCGGATACGATCGCGCCGCAGCCTCCAAGAGCGCGGTTGCGAAGATAGTTGATCTGGCGGTCGTGTGTCGCAGGCGTATCACTGAAATGCGTGTTGATGGACGTGTGAAAGATACGATTGCGCACGGAATGTTCCGCCAGCTTGATGGGCGAAAACAGCGCAGGGTAAGCATCGACCTTCTCTGGATCCTCAGCACGTTCTTGTTGTTGCAATTCTCTTTCCTCCAGAGAGAACTCGGCTTCCGACGGTCAGCCAACCATGACGGGGCGAGTAATGTGCCTAGAATTTCTCGATTTCGGACTTCAGGTCTGCCTTAGACGACAGTTCAGCACCTCAACCATGATCGTCATCCTGGATCGGCGAGGCAGCTTGTGAAATACGGTCCCATTGCAGGCCACCCAACCTGTCGAAACCCGCCTGCGGCGTGATTGGCGTTTCGAGTTCGGCATGGCGCCCCAGCGACACGGTCTCATGCAGGGCCTTGTCGCATGCCGCCATCATCGACTTGAACAGAAGGCTTGGGAGGATCAACAGCCGATACCCCATCTCCTGCGCCTTCGCAAAAGGCACGTCTGGAGTCTTGCCTTTCCAGACCAGGTTCAGCATGCACGGTCCCTCGACGCGCGAGGGGATCTGGGCCATCTCCTCAAGCGTTTGGGGCGCCTCGACGAACGCCATATCCGCCCCGGCGCTCAATGCGGCATTGGCGCGATCTATAGCAGCATTCAGCCCCAGAACCGAACGGGCATCCGTCCGCGCGATGATCGTGAAATCCCGATTCACGCGCGCATCGCAGGCCGCCCGGATCTTGTCCACGAATTCGGCGAGCGGAACAATTTCCTTGCCCTCAAGATGACCACAACGTTTCGGGAATTTTTGATCCTCGATGTGCAGCCCCGCCACGCCGCGGCGCTCGTACTCCATGACGGTTCGCGCAGCGTTCATGCGGTTGCCGAAACCGGTGTCCGCATCGGCGATGACCGGAATGTCGACCGCACCGGCGATCCGCCCGGCATTGTCCGCCATCTCGGTCAACGTTGTCAGACCATAGTCGGGATATCCCAGGGTCGCAGCTGTCGCCGCGCCCGACATATAGACCGCCGGGTATCCCGCCTGTTCGATGAAACGCGCGGTAATACACTCAAAAGCCCCCGGCGCCACGACAAGTTCAGGCTTCTCGATCAATTGCCGAAAGGCGGTACAAACGTTCACGTTGACCTCCGCGATTAGTAACGTCCGCCGGTGACATGCAGAACGTCGCCCGTCACATAGCTGGCATGTGCGGACGCGAGAAAGGTGACCACCGCTGCAACATCTTCCGGCTCACCGATGCGCGGAATAGGTGTGGTCTTTTCAGCCGCGGTGCGCACCTTGTCGTAATGAGGCAAGCGCCGAACGGCGTCCGTATCTATGATTCCCGGCGCCACCGCGTTGACGGTGATATGGTGACGCCCCGCCTCAAGCGCCATCGCCCGGGTGAAGCCGATAATCCCGGCCTTGGCGGAAGAGTAGTTGGCCTGACCGGGATTGCCCAGGTGTGCGCGAGACGAGATATTGATAATCCGGCCCGAGGCACCGTCTATCATAAGGGGGAGCGCCGCGCGGGTGCACAGGAAGGCGCCTTTCAGGATGACATCGATGACCGCATCCCAGTCACCGAGCGCCATCTTGGTGATCCGCATATCGCGCGTGAATCCGGCGTTGTTGACTAGAATGTTCAGTGCCCCATGCGTCTTGACCGTGTGATCAATGAGCGCCTGAACCTGCTCCTCCCGCGTCACATCCACCGCAAAGCTGCTGGCGCCTTCGCCCAACTCGTTGGCCACCGCCGCGGCTTTGTCTCCATCCAGATCGGCGACGACCACGCGAGCGCCTTCCTGATGCAGCTGACGGCAGATCGCCGCGCCGATACCGTTGGCGCCGCCAGTGACAACAGCCACGCGCCCGCTCAGCCCCATATCCATAGTGTTCCCTCCCGGCCGTTTTTTTGACTTAAGCTTTAAAATCAACGTCGGCGACGCTGACCACCTGGCAGAACCGGGCAATGCTTTGCATCGATGCCTGATGTTCTTCCAAGCTCTGCGCGGCGCAACCGTCCTCCAGTACAACCATGCTGAAATCGCGATCATGCCCGTCGCGAACCGTCGACTGCACAACAGCGGCCGTCGACACGCCCGAACAGAAAATGCGCTCGATCCGCAGAGCGGTGAGCTGCGCCATCAGCGGCGTCGCGTAGAACGGGCTAACGCGATGCTTGATGATCTGCAGATCCTCCGGGCGGACGTCCAGCGAGGGATGCAGCTCCGTGCCCCAGCTACCCAGCTGGAAACGGTTGGCTTTCCTGGCCGCTGAAAATATCGGCGAGTTCTGCGGGCATTCACGATAGTCCGGCGAGAAGCCTACGCGCACGAAGCCAACCCGGATGCCAGCTGACCGGGCCTTCTCGATCGCCGTTATGGTGTTTTCTATCGTCTTGCGCTCACGGAGCTGCGCACCGATAGGCGCATCGCCCGCAGGCCCCTCAACGTTCGAAGTGTCGTTCTGGATGTCGAGAACAAGATAAAGAGAATTCAACGGCCTTCTCCATTCGCAGTTGATTTTTCAAATTGTTGACGAAGCGCTTTGGCAATGACCAGCTGTTGTATCTGGGTCGTACCCTCGTAAAGACGGAACAGCCGCACATCACGATAGAAGCGCTCCACGACGCTGTCGCGCATGTAACCGGAGCCGCCGAATATCTGAACGGCGCGGTCTGCAATCCTTCCGACCATTTCGGAGGCGAACATCTTGCAGCAGGATGCGTACATGGAGATGTTCTCGCGGCGATCGCAACGTCTTGCAGTCTCCTTCACCATGCACTCGGCTGCATACAGGTCCGCCTGGCTGTCGGCGATCATGGCCTGCACCAGCTGAAAGTCGGCAATCGGCCTTCCAAATTGGTGCCGGTCGGCTGAGAACGACAGCATTTCATGCAACAGCCGACGCCCCTGCCCCACGCAAAGCGCCGAAATATTGATGCGGCCGCGATCAAGCGCCTTCATGGCAGTCTGGAAGCCGCGGCCCTCGCGTCCGCCGATAAGGTTAGACACCGGAACCCTAACGCCATCTAAGTAGACATCGGCCGTCAAAGCACCGGAATGGCCCATTTTCTTGTCCGGCTGCCCGACGCTGAGGCCCGGCGTGTCACGCGGGACAATAAACGCGCTGACATGCGCGTTGCCCGGCAGCCTCTCGGCGCTGGTGCGCGCCATGATGGTGAAGACACCCGCCAGCGGGGCATTGCTTATGAAGCGCTTGCTTCCGTCCAGCACATAATGGTCTCCGTCAAGCCTTGCGCGCGTGCGAAGCGCCGCGCTGTCCGATCCGGAATCGGGTTCGGTCAACGCGAATGCGGCGATCAACTCGCCACTCGCCATGCGGGGCAACCACTTGTTCCGCTGTTCATCGGTGCCATCTGCAAGAATTCCCTGCGAGCCAACCCCGAGGTTCATCGACAGCAAGGACCGAAACGCCGCCGACGCCCACGTCAGCTCGATCACCAGCTCGACTTCCTGGGCGACAGTCAGGCCCAGCCCGCCGTAAACCTCGGGAACGGTCAAGCCGAAGAGGCCCAGCTGGCGCATTTCCTGGACGACTTCGTCAGGAACGGCGCCTTCTTCAGCAACACGTTCCTCAAGCGGCACAAGTCTGTTCCGGACGTAGCGTCGAATACCCTCGCGCAGGGTTTCGTTCTCATCAGCCGCAGCGGCACTGAACTCCGTCAAGGCAATCCCTCCCTCTTGAAGTCAACAATATACGAAAATCATTTTCGTAAAAGATGCAAAAAGATTTTTTCCTGCTGTTTTTTGTCAATTTCCAAAGAAGCGAGCTGGGCCGGAAATGCTGCAAACCGCGACGAAAGCGCCCCAGAATCTGTCCTGTTTACGTTGAAACAGGACAGATTCTAGATTCGTTATTTTGAGCGAATTCTGATCGATCAGCTGATTCCATCTGATTGGAACGCGCCCTAAATCTTGCGGCCCGCATCAGACCAGAACGGCTCGCGCAAGACGCGCTTCCTGATCTTGCCCGCCTCGTCCCGTGGCAGGGATTCGCGAATTTCGATGCGCTGCGGGATTTTGAACCGCGCAAGTCGTGCTTCAACGAAGCGTCGCACGTCATCTACAGCGATCTGGTCTGGTCCGGGTACCACCTGAATCACGGCACAAAGGCCTTCACCGAATTCCTCGTCAGGAATCCCGAAGACAGCGCAATCACCTACGCCGGGCATTTCATGCAATACTCTTTCGATTTCAGCGGGATAGATATTCACTCCGCCCGAGATGACCAGCTCACGCTTCCGGTCACGCAGAAAAACGTAGCCGTCCTCGTCCTGATAGCCGACATCGCCAGTCGCGATGTAGTCTCCGCGTTGCAGGGCTGCGCGATCTTCGGGACGATTGAGATAGGTGAAATCGGGATAATTCGTGTTGTTAACCCACAATTCACCTGATTCGCCCTGGACCACCGGCTGCCCCTGATCGTCGCAGATTTGCAGCTCTACGCCGTTGATCGGCCGGCCGACCGTCCCGGGCCGCTCCAGCCATTCGGCGCCCGAGCAGAAGGTGTTGGGGCCGGTTTCCGTAGAGCCATAATACTCGGCAATGATTGGGCCCCACCAGTCTATCATCTGTCGTTTCAGCAGTGGCGGGCATGGACCGCCGGCATGCAGGCAGAACCGCAGGGAAGACAAATCGTAACGCGACTTTATATCTTCCGGCAACGCAAGCAGGCGCTGGAAAAGGGGCGCAACCAGATAGGCATGAGTAATTCTGTGACGCTCGATATCCGCCAGGAAGGACTCGGCCTGGAAGCGCGTCGGCAGCAGTAAAAGCTCGCCTTTTCGCACCCCGCGCATGGCGAACAGCAATGGAGCAGTGTGGTAAAGCGGTGCAGGAACGATGACACGGCTGCCTGCGCCTATATCGAAAACGGTCTGGCGCATTTGCTCAGCGCGCTTGGCCAATTCCGCGTCGGGCGCGAACCGTCGGACGCCCTTGGGATTACCGGATGTTCCCGAAGTATAGATAATGCTTTCAGTCGCACTAACGCCGAGATCGCCGACCGACTCAAACCGGTTCAGCCAGCTATCCCAGTTCTCGATATTCCGCGCCTGACACGCGGGCAGATCGGCGATGCGATAAGCGCCCCTGATGTCATCTGGCACGTCAACGACGAGGACGGGCATATCGGCCAGCTCTTCCGCGGACAGCGATGCAGCCAGATCCGCGTGCGCAACCAGCAGCCGCGCGCCTGAATCCGATAGGACATAGTGAATTTCCGAGGGCTGGCTGTGCCAGTTGACCTGCACCGGATAAGCACCGATATGCTGCGCCGCGAGCGTGGCCACCAGCTGGGCGGTATCATTCCGCATGAGAATTGCGATACGGTCGCCGGCTACGATCCCCATGTCCATCAAGCCCGCTGCCGCGCGACGGGAAGCGTTGTCGAGGCACGCGCCTTCAAGCCGGCGGCCGCCGACGATAAGCTCTTCAAGTGTAATCATTGCTGGGCTCTCACGGCAGGCAGCGAGGCCCGAAAATCCGAGCCCCGCCTACGCATATTTGCGATTATTTCTGAACGATCGAACGCCAGCGCTTCATAAAAGCGTCCGTAGAGGCGATGACGTCTTTGTTCATGTTCACGACGACAAGCGCCTCTTCAGGCACTTCTTTCAAGATGCTCTTATAGGTATGCTTGACCTGATCCGCAGGAACATCTTCACGGTACGGCGTCAGGCCGCCTTTGCCCAGAAGAGTCTGGCCTTCCTGGCTGAGAATGAAATCGAGCAGCAGCTTGGCTGAGTTCACGTTCTTAGAGTTCTTTGGAATGGCCACGTATCGTTGCATCACAACCGTCGCGTCCGAAGGATAGGTCACACCAATAAGCTCACCGCCGGGCTGAGCCATCTTCGGAAACGCGACGATACCGGTTCCCGCGACCGTGAAGACGTATTCACCCGTCACGATCTTTTCCGTCATCGGCCCACTGCTGACCTCAGGGCGCATGATAGGCGCTATAATCTTGGCCTGCTCCCAGCCTTTTTCTCCCAGTTTGTTCATCAGCGCGCGCCAGATCATGATCCCAGCCGCATGCCGCAACGGATCATAAGTCGTTACGCGCTGGTTAAAAGTCGCCGGATCGGCCTTCACGGCCTCGGCAAGCTTTTCCAAGTTGGTGATCTGCGCGCCGTTGGGCAGCAGCGCCGTATTGTAGACAAAGGGGAAAGGGTCGGTTGAAACGACATAGATTCCAGGCTCAGGATTCGCAAAGTCTGGCAAAGCAGCCAGCTCCGGACTCTTATAATCCAACATCTTGTCGGCAACGCGCACCCAGGTGTCCGCGTCGACATTCATCAGGATGTCGCCGGTCGTCACACCGCTGTTTGACTCTATTTCCCAACGTGAATGCACTTCGTTGGTGGTCAGATGCGGCATCTCGATAGTAATCCAAGGATACTTTTCGCGAAACCTGGGCAACGCATACTGCCAGTTTGCATCGGCAATATTATCGTAAATAACCAGGCGCCCTTCCCGCTTTGAGCCGTCAATCACGGCCTGATAATCCGCCGGATATCCCGCGGGCACCTCACTCGCATTGACGCCGGATGCCAGCGTCAACAGAGCGAGTGCGCCAGCAACTACCTTTCCTAGCATGTTAATCCTCCCGTATGATTGTTCGGATCAGCTTTACACGAAAATGATTTTTGTGTAAATAGAGTCGAGCAAGAACGTCGGTTACGACGCCGCGCGACCGGGTGGGGAAATACGCTCCTGCGTTCCGCACAGACATTGAGGGCAACTATGAACGACGATGTTTTCATTACCGGAATCGGTATGACGCGACTGGGGAAACACCTTGATAGATCGGTAAAGAGTCTGACGGCAGAGGCCGTCTCGGCGGCGCTGGCCGATGCGGGGATCGGGCAGGTATCCATTGATGCCGCCTGGTTCTGCAATACGCGGCAGGGAGCACTCGAAGGTCAGCACGGCGTCCGTGGGCAAGCAGCGCTTCGCGCCTATGGTTTCGAGGGAATCCCGATTTTCAATACCGATAATGCCTGTGCCAGCTCCAGCTCGGGATTGATTCAGGCATACGCCGCCGTCAAGGCGGGCTTGTACGAAGTCGCGCTCGTCGTCGGCGCCGAGAAGATGAACTACCCCGAGAAACGCAAGGAAATGTTCGATGCGTTCAAGGGCAGCTGGGATCGCGAACTGGCCGACCAACACCTGCAAGAATTGCTTGCCATGGGCGCCGATCTTCCATTGCCGGACGAAGCGCGCCAGGGCGCGGAAGAGCGTTCGGTTTTCATGGACATCTATGCTGCGATGGGCCGGTTCCATATGCAGCAGTTCGGCACGACGCAAAGGCAGTTCGCGGCGGTCGCGGCAAAGAATCATTGGCATTCGCAATGGAATCCGAATGCCCAGTACCAGAATCCCATGTCGGTTGAGGAAGTTCTTGCCGACAAGCTGATCGCATGGCCGCTGACGCGCTCCATGTGCGCGCCGATGAGCGATGGCGCCTGTGCGCTCGTGGTCACCTCCGGCCGCTCGTTGGGTCGTTTCGATGCTCAACGCGCTGTGCGCGTCCGCGGCATCGCCGCTGCCAGCGGATCGAACCGCAGGCCCGCGGATTTCGACAGACATATCACGCGTACAGCCGCCGATCGCGCTTACGAAATGGCAGGCGTCGAACCGGCGGACGTTTCCCTGGCGGAGATTCACGACGCTTCCGCCATCGCCGAGATAGTGCAGATGGAAAACTGCCGTTTGTGCGAATACGGAGAAGGTGGCCGCCTGGTCGAGAGCAACGCAACGCGCCTTGGCGGTCGCTTGCCGATCAACGTTTCTGGCGGCTTGCATTCGAAGGGGCATCCGATCGGGGCGACTGGCGCAATCATGGTCCACGATCTGGTGAGGCAGTTGCGCGGCGAAGCCGGGCCGGCTCAGGTCGAATCCGCGCGAATTGGTCTTGCCGAAAACGGCGGCGGTTTCTACGGCTTGGAGGAGGCTGCGTGTGTCGTCACCATCCTCGAACGCCATGTTGCATGAGCGCATGTTCAACGCCGAAGCACTTTGTGACTGGCGAGTTCGCGAGGCGCAACACACCTACCGTGAATTTGACGCGGCCTTCTACGCCCTCTCACTAGGGCTAGGCCGCCACAGCCTGGATCCACGCGCGCTTTCCTTGGTCGATCCGTGGTCTCCCGATTTCAGGCCCCTTCCCCTGTTCGCACTGATCTGTGGCTATCCTGGTTTTTGGCTGGGTGACGAAACCGTTCGCAGCCAGACCGGCCTGGATCCGGAGCGGATTCTCCACATCGAGCAGGCGCTCGTGCTCAAGGCGCCGCTGGAGCCCAATGCCACCGTCATCGGACGCACAACGGTGAACGGTATCGTCGACAAGGGCAAGGGCCGGGCATCACTGCTGTATTCCACGCGCGAGGTCATCGACGCCCGATCACAAACGGTCATAGCGGAGTGCCGGCAAGTCCATTATCTGCTCGGAGCGGGCGGAGGTGGCGGTACAGATTATGCACCGCCGCCGCGTCATAACTGCCCGAGTCGCCCCCCGGAGTGGCAGGTGGATGTTCCAACGCATCCGGAGCAGGCGCTACTCTATCGGCTGAACGGCGACGCGAATCCGCTTCATATCGACCCCCGCGTCGCCCAACGGTCCGGCTTCGAGCGTCCCATCCTGCATGGCCTGTGCACTGGCGGCATTGCCTTCTGCGCGCTTCTGGCCTTGAAGGATTTCGACGTGACGCAGTTCACAAACATCGGGTTTCGGATGGTGTCGCCCGTGATCCCGGGCGATACGCTGAGGGTATCCTGCTGGAGTGACGGTTCGTTCCAGGCGACCGTCCCCGACCGCAACCAGATTGTGCTGGACGGAGGCTATGCGGGTCTGGATCGGCCTGCCGAGAAAGGGGAATCTGATGGCATCTCCGCTTGAGGGCATTCGCATCATCAGCCTCGCCCATCTCTACCCGGGGCCTTTCGCGACAATGCTTCTGGCCGATATGGGAGCAGACGTCATCATCGTCGAGGACCGGAAGGTCGGCGACAGAACGCGCAGGTTTCCGGGTCATTTCGAGTCATTGAATCGCAACAAGCGTGCCGTTGCGCTGAACCTGAAGGACAGCGAAGATCGCCAGTCCTTCCTGAAGCTGGTCTCGACCGCGGATGTCGTGGTCGAGGGCTTCAGACCGGGCGTGATGGAAAGACTCGGCCTCTCGGTCGACGAAATGCGGGTCCATGCTCCGAACTTGATCTGCGTATCCATTTCAGGATATGGACAAACTGGACCCATGCGGACCCATGGCGCGCACGATCTAAGCCTTCAGGCTGTCGCCGGTTTGGTGCGTGTCACGCCCGGAGCCGAGCAGCAAACCCAGATGCCGGATATGGTACTGAGTGACATTGCCTCCGCACAGTCGGCTGTGACCGGAATCCTCGCTGCGCTGCTTCAGCGCGAGCGCGGCGGTCCGGCAGCCACCGTCGACGTGTCGATGCTGGACAGCATCGTTTCCTGGATGGCGCCCTACATCGTGCCGGCAATCAACGGCCTCGAACCCGCTCGCCTCCCCCCTGCCGATCCAGGGTATGGCATCTTCGTCAGTTCGGATGGGGTACCCTTCACCATCAGCATTTCGGCGGAGAATGCCCTATGGCAACGCCTGTGCGAGATCGCCGGCTGCCAGGAAAGCGCGCTCTTGTTGGAAGAAGAGCGCATAGCACGCCGCGACTTCATCTTGCCCGGGTTGCGGGCCGCACTGGCCTCAATGTCCATGAGCCGCATCGAGCAAGAGTTCGTGGCAGCCGGCATCCCGCACGGCCCGGTACGAAAGCTGATAGAGGTCCGCGATGATCCGCAAGTGCGGGCACGCGGCATTTTTCAGGATTTCGTCGACCCCCAGACGGACGACAAGCTCTGCTATATCCTGCAGCCCATCGTTTTCGACGGGGAACGCGGCCAAATCGTGCGCCGCGCTCCTCGTCTGGGTGAGCACAACCGGGAATTGATCAACGCTGACAACAGCCCGGACTGACCCGATCTTTCGCGCGACCGTTTGATCCGGCCGTCCGGCAAATCTCGGGCAGGTTACAATCGTGTTGCACGCCGGCGGGATGTTTGCCGGCGTGCAAGACCATGCCCCGCAAGGGGCTCATCACGCGCGATCCGCTCCCGGCAGCGCATGACGATCGACCAGCCGGGCCAGCTGCGACAGGTCGTTCAGCTCTTCCAGACCAGTGATCGCGGTGATCAGCGCATCGATCCCTTCCGGATTGACGGCGCGGCAGGCGCAGTCGCGGAACTTGTCCAGCCTTTCATTCCAACTGACCGGATTGTCGGGCACGCCACGAGGGCGCGTCACTGTCCGGGAGATCTCGGACCCGTCGCGCAGCCGAACCGTCACCCGCCCCTCGGTATTCTCGAAATCCAGCGCGTTCACGCCTTCGAGCCCCTGCAAGGTGATCCGCCCCAGCATATCGCGCAGATCGGACCCCTGCCAGCGCGCGTCGCTGAAGCTGTCGATCCTGACATGCCCGTCGAGCAGCGCCACCGCCACAGTGTAGGGAATCGAAAATTTGCCATCCAGCCCGCTTTGCGGCAGACGGTGCAGGGCAGGATTGTTCGCTCCCGCCTCGACCAGAACACTGTCGATCTGTGCTGCCGGGTCGGTCAGTTCCTCGTGGATATCCAGCGCTGCATTGATCACCCAATGGGTGGTGTACTGTGCCGGGAAACGCTTCACGATCAGCCCCGGCTTGACCATGCGCAAAGGAGCCGCGAAACCATCGTGCAGCGCATCAAGATCAAGCTTCCCGTGGAAAAAGATCTCGTTGATCCCGCGCTGGGTTTCGAAGACCGAGGCAGAGGCGGTAAAGCCGCGCCGCGCCAATAGGGCGGCTTCCAGCCCCATCCGGGCAGCGTGGCCGGAATGGGTGGACTTCGTCATGGTGCCGGTGTTGGCCGACAAGCCGCCGATGCGCGAGGCAGCTATGCCGAAGGCATAGCGCAATTGCCCCTGATCCAGCCCGAGAAGCCGTGCCGCGCTGGCGGCCGTGCCCATCGGCCCGACCAGGCCCGGCGGGTGGATGCCCTCAGCCGCCAGCTCACCCGCACCCAGCGTCGCCAGGCGGAAGCGGCCCTGCACCTCGAAACCCGCACAAAGCGCAAGGATCGCTTGCGTACCGCTGATCGGCAGCATCTCGGACAGGGCAAGAATCGCGGGCAGCGTGGTGCCGGCCGGATGGGTCGGCGGAATCCACATCAGTTCAAAGTCCAGCGCATGGCAAAATGCGCCATTGACGAAAGCGGCCTCGGTAGGCGTGGTCTTGAAGCCATGGCCGAAGACGGTCGCGATCTCCGCTCCGCGGAATTCGGCCGCGTGGCCGGCAAGGATCAGGCCAAGCTCTTCTCTCGACCCGGCAAGGATATTGCCTACCCCGTCCAGGAATGCGCCGCGCGCCGCGTCCCGGGCCTCAGGCGGCAGGTCGTGATATTGCAGCTTCATGACTGCGGCGGCCAGCTTCTCGGTATGCATCCTCAACCCCCTTTTGTTTATCTGATAACGCACTCCTGCCTTATGCGGCAGGCGCGGATGGGCCATCAGGCCGGCCGCCGGGATATCCGCATGCACGGCAAGTTTTTCTCCCGGCCGCATATTTTGCCGTACAGGATCAAGCTCCCAATACACGCCGGCCACGCCGTGCGTGGCGTGGCCGTGCATGCGAGACGGTTCTCGCGGTATGCACCGGATCAGCCGCCCGGCATCGCGGGTGTTGCCACTGGCGGCGGTGCGTTCGTGTCGGCCGCCTCGAAGCTTATGATGCGATCCATCAGCTGAAGCGTATGGCTCAGTTCATCCCGCCCGCTCAACAACAGCTCGCGCTGGAACGGGTCTATCCGGATAGGCCATTCGGCGCCGGCATCGTCGAAGACGCGCTCCGCCTTCAGGTCAATGCTTAGCCTATAACCGGGATCCGCCAGCGCACGGGTCAGCAGCGCCTCGATCTGATCGGCGGGCAAGGTCACGGGCAGAAGCCCGTTTTTTAGCGCATTGGAGTGGAAGATGTCGCCGAAGCCGGACGCCAGCACCGCGCGATAGCCGCTATCATAAAGTGAATAGACAGCCCCTTCGCGCGACGAGCCGGAGCCGAAATTATCCCGCGCCAGCAGCACCTTGGCCCCCTGCCGGGCCGGATCATTCAGGATGCTGTCGGCACGCGGCAGGCCATCGTCATCAAGGCGCAGGTCGCGAAACAGCACCTTGTCCAGTCCCTCGGCCCGGGTCAGGTTCAGGAAGCGCGCTGGCAGGATCTGGTCGGTGTCCACGTTTGCGAGACCAAGCGGCATCAGCCGCGACCGGAATGTCGTGTAGGGTTCGGGCATGTCAGACAGCCTCTGCGAATTGGCGCGGATCGGTGATCCGGCCGGTGATGGCACTGGCAGCGGCGGTGGCGGGACTTGCCAGATGGGTACGCGCGCCCTTGCCCTGACGGCCCACGAAATTGCGGTTGGTGGTGGAGACGCAACGCTGGCCCTCGGCCACGATATCGCCGTTCATGCCGACGCACATCGAGCAGCCGGCATGGCCCCATCGCATCCCCGCCTGCATGAAGATGCGGTCGAGGCCCAGAGCCTCAGCCTCGCGCCGCACGGATTCCGAGCCGGGCACCACGGTTCCGGTCACTCCAGGGGCGATATGGCGCCCCTTCAACATGGCAGCGGCGATGCGCAGGTCTTCAAGACGGCCATTGGTGCATGAGCCGATGAATATCTGCTGGATCGGCAAGCCTTGCAGCGGGGTGCCTGGGGTAAGATCCATGTAGGCGAGCGCCGCTGCCACCGTCTCGCGCTCCGCGGCGGACGCGGACGCGGCAGGGTCCGGAACATGGCCGGTGACAAAGCCGCCCTGATCCGGAGCAGTTCCCCAGGTGACCATAGGCTCAAGCTGCTCGGCATCCAGTTCGAACACCCGGTCGTGCACGGCATCGGCGTCCCCGGGCAGCCCCTGCCATCGCGCCAGATAGCGGTCCCATTCCGCCCCTGTCGGCGCGAAGGGCCGGCCAGCGATCCATTCGAATGTGGTGTCGTCGGGCGCAATCAGCCCGGCACGCGCGCCCGCCTCGATCGACATGTTGCAGATAGTCATGCGCGCCTGCATCGACAACGCCCGGATGGCCGCGCCTGCATATTCGATGGTGTGACCGGCCGCGCCCGAGGTGCCGATCTGCTGGATGGTTCGCAGGATGATATCCTTGGCGACGACCCCCGACCGCAGGGTACCGTCGACCCTGATCAGCAGGCTGCGCGATTTTTTCTGCCATAGCGTCTGGGTCGCCAGCACCTGGCAAGCTTCGGAAGCGCCGATGCCGAAAGCCAGCGCTCCCAGCGCGCCATGGGTCGAGGTATGACTGTCTCCGCATACAATGGTCATCCCCGGCAGCGACAGTCCCTGTTCGGGACCGACGACGTGAACGATGCCCTGATGCGGATCGTCCATGCGATAGGCATGCAGGCCGAATTCGTCGACGTTGCGGTTGAACTTACCTATCACGCCCCGAATGCCGGCATCCTCGACATCGCCAAGGCTACGCCCAATCGACGGGACATAGTGATCGGCCACGCCCACGGTGAGATCGGGCCGGTGCAGCGCGAGCCCTGCGTCGCGCAACATATCGAAAGCCTTGAACGAGCCCTCATGCACGTAGTGGCGGTCGATATACAGCAGCACCGCACCATCGGCGCGGTCGCAGACCCTCCGTGCAGCCCAGATCTTGTCATATAGTGTTTTGGGCATCGCCTATTCCTCCTCTTGTGCCGAGAAGCGGGAGCAGATCGCGTCCCGCTCGGGACCGCCAAGCCCGTTCGGAACCGACACGCCGGACGAAACCACCCTGCGGCATGATTTTGACATTGCGCTGCAGCCGCGCGGGGCTGATACGTGCCCCCGGAACAACGCCCACCAGCAATGCATGGCTGATGAAACGCCCGGTGCCATGCGCTTCTTTGTCTTGAGCGAATTGTGATCGACCCGATGCTTCCATCTGACAGGAAATCGCTTCAGTAATCCGCACGTACTGCGCACGCTGAACTCGCGGCGCCTGTTGGGCCAAATCCACGCAAACATAGGCCGGGGATGCACGAAGGCATTTTGATAACCCGCTCATTCCTTTCTCCTCGCGCCCGAAGGCAGGCCGTTGGAATCTTTATAGATTTATCAAAAATCATTTTCAATAATTTTTGTCACGGCAACTAAAGCGGTGGACTTGAAAATTATGTATAAATTACAACGTATTGTTCGGATTATCGACGCTGTTTCATCGGTATTTTTAGAGACCCCGAAAATAATTTTCATAATTGATGCATGAGGTGACAGGCTTCCGAATCCTCCTGCGGGCGATAAAGTAGCGGCCACGCCCTCATAGCGGGCGTGACCGAAACAGGCTTACATCAGGTTAATGCCGCGTAGGTCCGCGCAGCAGGGCCAGGATTGGGTCGATCCGCGGTTGCTGCCCGATCTCCGCCAGCAGACCATGCAGTTCGCCCGCCTTGTCTTCACCTAAGACCGGCGCGGCCAAGCTCATGAACTTGGCGCGCAGGTCTTTGCCGGTCAACGGCGTCGTCGGCGAGCCCTTGGCATTCTTCGAGCGCACTGAGATCTTTGTGCCATCCGTGCGCCAGACGTCGGCCGAGGCACCGCGAAGCGGCGGCCAGCCCTTGGTTTCTTCGGTGCCCTCATGCACCGTGATCTTGTCGATCAACTCGGCGACCACCGGGTCTTGCAGCGCGGAATCCTCGAACTCCGCCACGGTCAGCCGGCCGTGACGGATAGCAGCTGCCACGCAATAGGTGATGCTGAGAATGGCACGCAAGTTATTGGCAGGCATTTCGTTCGAGATATGCCATTCCTTCATCGCCCATTCCGGAACCCGCACCTCGATCCGCTCGACCGCCTCGGGGCGCAGGCCATGCAGGTCATACAGATCCAGCGCCAGATCCGAGGCACAGCTCGTCTGCCGGCAGGAAGGATAAAGCTTGGTTTCCGTCTTGAGCAACTCGTATCGGCTGCCGAGATCGGCATCGAGTTCCACCACGTTTTTCATGTTGGCGTTCAGTTGCAGAAAGCCCAGATCGCCCTCGAAGGCTTCGGCGAAGCCACGCAATCCGTTCCTGGCCAGAAATGCGGCCTGCGCGCCCTTGCGCGCGGCGATGCCGGCATGCAGGTGCTTGATCGGGCTGCCGTCATGCTTGTATTGCCCCAACCCCGAGGATTCCGTGCTGGCGATGGCCAGCGCCCATTCCATATGTTCAGGATCAAGCCCTAACAGCAACCCGCCGGCAGCCGCGGCGCCGAAGATGTTGCAGGTCGCGGTGGGGTGATAGCCGCGGATACGGTGATCGATCCCCGCCGCGAGGCTGGCGCGGATGGAGGCTTCGTAGCCAGCGGCAACGGCGCGGATGACCTGGGCGCCGCTGGCCTCGACATGCTGGGCAAACCCCAGCGATGCGGGAACGGACACACAGCCCGGATGCAGGAAATTGTGCCCATCGTCGAAGTCGATGCCATGCGCCATGGTCGCATTGACCAGCAGCGCCTCTAGCAGTGGCAGGCCCTTTGCCTCACCGGTCACTGTGATCGGGCCCTCGCCGTAAAGCTCGCGCGCCGTCGCAAGAACGACCTTGCTATGCGGCTTGACCGAACCGGCGACCATAACGCCGACAGTGTCGATGATGCGCTCGGTGACGAAACTCGCCACCTCTTCGGGCAAATCGGACCGGGCTAGACCGGACAGGAACGTGGATAGATTCTGGCTGTGTGTCGTCATTTGATTACTGCCGTCAATTGAAAGTCAGGTTGGCGTTCTTGACCACATCCCGCCACCGCTTCAGATCGGTCGAGATACGGGCCGAGAGCTCTTCAGGCGTCGAGGTGCGGATGTAGTAGCCGATCGCCTCCAGCCGCTGGCGGATTTCGGGGCGCTCAAGTGCCTTGGCAGCAGCGGCGCGGATCTTTTCCTGCAGGGCGGGATCCATGTCGCCCGGGCCGATCAAGCTCATCCAGCCTTCAAGCTGAAAATCCTTCAGCTCTTCGAACTCAGTCACGATCGGTACATCGGGAAACATGTTGATGCGGTTTTCAAAGGCGATCACCAGCGGCTTCACCTGACCCTCGCGGATATGCTGCACCGAGGAAGCAAAGTTCTCGATCAACACCGGGACCTGTCCAGCCACCACATCGATCTTGGCCTGACCGGCCCCCTTGTATGGGACATGCAACATTTGCATGCCCATCTTGTTCAGCAGATACTCCATTCCGAAATGACCCAGGGTGCCGATGCCGCCAGAGGCATAGGCATATTTGCCGGGATTGGCACGGACGAGATCGACGAATTGCTGAAAGTTGCTAGCTTCGAACGACGGGGTCGCGACGATGACCATCGGCACCGCAGCCAGTTCGGTAATCTGGGTAAAATCCTTCTCGACATCATAGGGCAGCTTCGTATTCACCACCGGCGAGGTGCCGAAGCTGGAAGACGAGCCGATACCCAGGGTGTATCCGTCAGGCTTGGCGCCGTCGATTTTTTGCATACCCACAATGCCACCGGCCGACGGCAGGTTCTCGACCACGAAGCTGGTGCCGGTCTCGGCGGTCAGCCCGTCCGCAATCGCCCGGCCAACCACGTCATTTGAACCGCCGGGTGCGAAGGGCACCACAAGCGTGACCGTACGGCTCGGCCAACTGTCCTGTGCCGCCGCAGTGCCGGATAAACCCAGCCCCACCAGTAGCATTGCCGCGATTGCATTTCTTTTAATGTTCATTTTATTTTCCTCCCCTTCTGATCTGGCATTAAAGCTTGACGATGCCTTTGCCGGTAGAATTCTCGATCACCGTGCCGTAGGGCTGGCTCAGCGTCTGGATATGGTCGATCAACTCGCGCGCATGCTCCGGCTTCGGCCGGAACGGCATGCCGATATGGCCCGCGATCTTGTGCGTATGGACAAAGGGATGCAGCTCGATGGATTCCAGGCCGCCTTCGGGGCTGTATTCCAGGACCGGCACGTAGCCCGTCTGCAAACGGTTCTGCCGATAGCCGCCCGGCGGATTGATCATCATCGGGTTTTGATACTTCGCGCGTGCCTCAAGCGCATCAACGACAAGACAATCGCTGATCGGCCGATCGAGAAGGTCGGCATGGCGGGCATAGAAATCATGCGGATACTTCGTAATGGTGCGCACCATCGCGAAGACATCGCCGACATCGTAGAATATCGGCTTGCCCTTATAGATCTCGACGCCGCGGAACGGCGCATGGCCGCCTTGCGCCATCATGATATCCGCGCCAGCATCCATTACCATGCGCGCAAAGGGCGGAAAGCACTCATTCGGATATTGCGTGCCAAATTCGGCCGACCATTCGTGATTATGCACCTGCACGATAACGATATCGGAATAAGCCTTGGCGTTGCGAATGGCGCGCAGATTGGCCTGAACATCGCTCTCATCAAGCGCGATGCCGTAACCCGGACGGTCGCGCAGGAAATAGCGGCTAATCGAATTGTGCAGCCCCGGCGGATTGATTTGCCATTCACGATCGCTGATCTTGGCAATCCAATTGCCCAGCCCCTTGTTGACTGTCAGGATCTGCTCCATCTCGTCCGGACCGGCCTCGAAATGGAAACGCAGGGGGTTGACGCCGGGCCGGCCCGGAATGCCGTCATGGGGCATGCCCGCACGGCTGGCCGCGGTCGAGCTGGTAGTCATCGAGACCAAGCTAACCCGCAGATTGCGGGTGTCGGCGAACGCCGGCGCGCGGGCCAGGGCCAGATCGCGGCCGGCACCCGCATGGGCGATGCCAACACGGTCCAACTCGGCCATGGTGGAATAAAGCCCGCCATAAGAGTAATCAAAACTGTGGTTCGTTGCCAGGCTCATGAGCCTGAAGCCTAGTTTATGCAGGTCGTCGGCGACATATTTCGGCGCGCGCATATAGCTCCAGCCCGCCTCAACCGCAGGGAACACCTCAGGATCCGAATAATCGTGGAAAAGCATTTCACAATTCGCGAAAGACAGATCGCTTTTACGAAACAGATCAAGGATTGCACACACGTCCGGATGCTCACAATCCGAAACCTTTCGCGTGATCATTGCGTCGCCCGCAAGCGCCAACCGAAGATTTTTTGTCATATCCACTCCGGGTTTGTGTAAGGAATTAGGCTTTCAGCCACGCGCAATGATACAGCATAAAAAAATTTCGAAAATGATTTTTGTTATAAAACTAGATTATTTTTACTTCAAATAAAATATAAAAATCACATAGAAAATTCCATCTCCACTCTGGAGATTCAAAAAACGCCTTCTATATTAATTTATATTCTGTACTTAAGATTATTAATACGAAAAAGACTCGGAAAAGCTCGCATCATTACTCCAGCTACACCGATGGACATAAGCCCTCCGGTCACCAACGCAGCGACCGGTCCCAAAAGCACAGCAGCCGAACCGGCGCGAAATGCGCCGATCTCGTTTGAGGCACCGACGAAGACCAGATTGATCGCCTGCACGCGGCCGCGCATATGATCATCGGTGTTCAGTTGCAAAAGGCTTTGACGGATGCTTAGCCCGACCATGTCGAACATACCCGCCAGAAACAGGCACAACATGGACAGGATCATGCTTGTCGAAACCGAAAATACAATCGAGCTGGCGCCGAACAGCATGACGAACAAAAACAGCTTTTGTCCGATGGCGCCGTCGAGGGGACGTCGCACGATCCAGAAAGCCGCAATGATCGACCCGGCCGCAAGGCTCGCGCGCAAGACGCCAAGCCCTTCAGGGCCAACCTTCAGGATATCGTTGGCATAGACAGGCAGCAGCCCGACCACGCTGCCGAACAGCACCACCAGCATGTCCAGCAGCATCGACCCCAGAAGGATCGGTTGGCCGCGAAGATAGTTGAACCCGCCCAGCAACATCTCTGTCCGGGATCCGTCTTCCTTGGCTGCAAACGGGTCCGGCGGTGTTGAGGGGATTCCGGCCACACAGATCAATGCAAGAGCATGCAATCCGAAAGCCACCAGATGCGGCAAGGCATTTGCGTGAGCGCTGAGCACACCGCCCAGAATAGGCCCGATGATGATCGCCATCTGATTGGCCATGGAGTTCATGGAAACGGCCTGCGGCAGCGCTTCTTCCGGTACGATCCGTGCAAGAATTGCCTGCCGCGAGGCGTTGTAGAAGGCCCGGCCGATCCCGGCTCCGAAGAACAGTATCAGGATCGGCAGGATCATCAGCGTCTGGCGCGAAGTGGTCCATGACAACACCAGCGCCATCGCCGCCATGCCGAGGATGCTAGCCGTCAGAACGTTGCGACGGTCACAGCGGTCCACGATCTGGCCTATGACCAGAACCAGCGCCGGCAGGAACTGGGTGAGGCCGATCAACGCCAGGTGAAAGGCGTTGCCGCTGCTGGAATAAACCTGCCAACCCACCGCGACGGTCTGAATCTGCACGCCGAGCTGGGCGCAAAGCAATGCGCCCAAATAGCGCCGGTAAGGACCGACAGTAAAATTGGCCAGCCGCCTCATCCCCGCCCCCGGCTCCGCACTCAGGCCAGCGCCCGGGACAGCGCCGCAAGGTCGGGACGGGTCCGCAGGGCCATGATTTCGTCGGCCAAACGGGCTGCGCGGTCGTCGCCCAAGACGGGCTTGACCAGGCCGTCGAACTTGGAGCGCAAGTCAGCGACTTCCAGCGGCCTGGACACACTGCCCTTGGGATTACGCGCAACCAGCGTGACGGTACGGCCATCCTTCAGCACGCAGTCTATCTGCGCACCGCGTTCGGGCGGCCAGCGGCGGGTCTGTTCCTTACCCTCGATCACGGTGATGCGGCGCATCAGCTCAAGCACCCGTGGATCAATGATCATGTCGGCCGCGAAATGCGCCTCCAGCAGGCGGCCGTGTACGAGCGTCGCGGCGATGCCATAGGGAAAATTGATCCGCGCCTTCAGGATGTTCGGCGGCGGTTCATTCGTGGTGAACCAGCTGCCGTTCATGACATAATCGGTGACGCGCACGGTCAGGCTTTCGACCTGATCGGGTTTCACGCCATGGTCGTCGACCAGCTCATGCGCTAGATCGAGCGCGGAATTGGTCTGGCGGCACATCGGGTAGAGTTTCGTCTCTGTCCGCAGGAAGGCATAGTCCTTCCCCAGCTCATGGGTCATCTCGTGCAGGTTCTCCAGATCGGCCATGATCGCCAGAAATCCGAAGCGTCCCTCGAAGATTGCGCCCGGACCGTGCAGCCCGTCCCGCGCCAGAAGCGCGGCAAGCACGCCGCTGCGCGCCGCCAATCCGGCATGCAGATGCTTGGTCGCAGCGCCATCGTCGCGATATTGCACGATGCCCGCCACCATGCTGCCCGCGATGCCGAAGGCCTGGGTGATGCGGTCCGCAGGCAGTTCCAGCAGAACCGCCGCCGCCGCCGCCGCGCCGAAGACATTGCAGGTTCCTGTCGGATGATAGCCGCGGCTGCGATGGGCTAACCCGCCCGCCAGCGAGGCGCGCACCGCAATCTCATAGCCGGCCACGACAGCGCGAATCAGATGGTCGCCGCTGACGCCGAGCCTTTCCCCGAGCGCCAGCGCCGCAGGGATCACGGCAGCGCCGGGGTGGATGAAGGCATGGGTGTCGTCGAAGTCGATGCCATGTGCCATCACGCCGTTTACCAGCATCGCATCCAGCACCGAGACCTTGCGGTCAGCGGCATAGATCGTCGCATTGCCGGCGCTCTCCAGCCATTCCACGGTGCGTAGCGTCGCATCCACGTGCGGCATGTGCCGGGCACCCACAGCCACACCCAGCGTATCCAGCATCCGCTCGACTGTGAACTGCTGCACGTCGGCAGGGAGCTCGACCGAGATCAGTCCATGGACGAAATCAGACACCTGATCGGTGGCAGAGATCGCGGTCTCTTGTGGCATGGTCTGCGCCATTTGCATGAAAACTCCTCCCTTCAGCACAGGTTAAAAAGCAATGCGGGCGATGCCATCCGAAGACTTGATGTCGGTACCGAAGGGCTGGCTCAGCTCGGCCAGTCGGGCAATCAGCATGTCCGCCTGGGCATCAGAGGCGCGAAACGGCAACCCGATATCGGCCTTTGCGCCGTGGCGATGCTCGAATGGATGCAGATCGACCGATACCGGCCTTGCCTGTTCGTCAAAGTGCACCAAGGGGACAAAGCCGTTCTGCCCCCGCCCCTGCCGCGTACCGCCTTCGGGGTTCTGCACCATCTCGGTGCTGTATTTGCCGCGGGCTTTCAGACTGTCCACTGTCAGCGCCTCAGCCAGCGGCCGGTCCAGCAGCAGGTCATGACGTTCATAGAAATCATGCGGATAGCGCTCGATGGTCGAGGCCATCGAGAACAGATCGCCCGGATCATAGAAGATCGGCGCGCCGTGATGGACCTCGACGCCGCGGAACGGGGCATGGCCGCCCTGCGCCACCACGACGCTGGCCCCCGCCTCGACGGCCCGGCGTGCGAATTCCGGCATGAACGAGGCGGGATATTGCGTACCGAGGTCCTGGTCCCATTCGTGATTGTGGATATGCACTAGCACGATGTCCGCATAGGCTCGGGCGTTGCGGATCGCCCGCAGATTGGCGGCGACGTCGCGTTCGTCCAGCACCCGGCTCATGCCCGGCTCGTCCTGCAGCACATAGCGCGTGATGGTGTTATGCAGGCCCGGCGGATTGATCTGCCATTCCCGTTCGCCGATACGCGCGATCCACCAGCCGAAATCCCTGTGCAGATCCAGTACGCGCTGCATGTTCGTGGCATCGGCGGTAAAATGGAAACGCAGCGGGTTCACACCCGGCCGGCCCGGAATTCCGTCATGGGGCATCCCTGCACGGCTGGCCAGGGTTGAGGTCGTGGTCATGGACACCAGCGCCACCCGGAACCTGCCGGCATCGACAAAGGCGGGCACCCGGGCGTGAGCCAGATCGGGGCCTGCCCCGGCATGTGCTATCCCTGCCGCATCCAGCGCGGCAAGCGTCGAGAAAAGTCCGCCATACGAGTAATCAAAGGCGTGGTTGTTCGCCGTGCTCATCAGCCGAAAACCCAGCCGCCGCAACTCCATGGCGATCCGTGGGGATGAGCGCATATAGCTCCAGCCCGCCTCCACGGCAGGATAGACACCCAGCCCGTCGTAGTCGTGAAACAGTGTTTCGCAATTGGCATATGCCAGATCAGCATCGCGGAACAGCCCGCAGATCGCGGCGACATCACGGTCGCGTTTATCATCCACGGTCCGGTTGATGATCGTGTCGCCGCCGATCGCAAGGGTGAAGCAGGAACTATTGCTGTTCAAAACGGTCTCCGTCATGCCGACTCGGTTACTCCGCCGGCAAAACCCGGCGGCACCGGTTCATTCCTTGGCCATTACGTGTATTACTGCGGCAGTTTCACCCGTCCGGATTTGACGACGGAATTCCAACGCTCGGTCTCGGTCTTGATATAGGCCTCGAACGCGGCGGGATCCGCCTTCGCCGGGGTCATGCCCTGTGCTTTCAGGAAGGCAATCATCTCGGGATCCTGAAGCACCGCCTGGATCGTCTCGCTCAGCTTTGCGATGATTTCGGGAGATGTGCCCTGGGGTGCCAGAAGCCCGTTCCACGAACCAGCTTCGAACGCGGGATAGCCCGCTTCGGCAATCGTCGGTACGTCAGGCAGATCGGGATGGCGCTCATGACCGGCAATCGCCAAGGCACGAAGCTGGCCGTTGTGCACCAGCGGCAAGGTCGACCCCGTACTGCCGAAGCCGGCATCCACCTCTCCCGAGATCATGTCGATCATCGCCGGGCCTCCGCCCTTGTAAGGGATGATCTGTACATCCATGCCGGTTTCCAGCATCAGAACCGCCGTTGCCATATAGGCGCCGGTAGAGCTGGAAGCGACATTCACCCCGCCCGGATGAGCCTTGGTGTAATCTAGGAATTCCTTGAAGTTTTTGAAAGGCTTACCTGGATTGCCCGCAAAGATGAGCGGATAGGTGACGATCTGCCCGATAGCGTCGAAACTCTCTACCGGGTTATAACGCAGATTGTCCTTGAGCGCCGGCGCGATGGTCAGGGCCGAGGCATTGCCGTAAAGCAGCGTATAGCCGTCGGGCCGGGCGCGCGCTACCTCTCCGGCACCGATGGCACCGTCGGCACCGGCGATATTCTCGGCATAGAACGAGCCGCCGAGTTTCTTTCCCAGAGCCTCGGCAAGACGACGCCCAACCAGATCGGTGCTGCCGCCGGGCGCGAAGGGAATGATCACCCGCACTGGCCGTTGCGGGTAGTTTTCGGCAGATTGCGCCATCGCGGCTGGAGCAGCGAAAGCTGCTGTCAGCATCATCGCGGTCGCCACAAGGACGCCGCAGATGCCGCCTTGCCACGCCGCCCGTGCGTGAATCTCCATTACGTTCTCCATTTCAGGGCTTTTCGGAATGGCGGGTTGATGGGCGCCCTTAGGGCACCCACTCCTCGTTGTTGGCCGCGACAGCCACCTTCTTGCCCGCTTCGGCATAGCCAAGGCGGCGAGCATCGGCAGCTGCGTTGCGTCCCGCGATGCGGCCAAAGATCGCGCCGGCGATCAAACCCGAGCCTGCAGGGTAGTTGTCGTAAAACAGCCCGCCGACCATTTCGCCACAGGCATAAAGCCCCGGCAGGGGACGCCAGTCGGTGCCAATTACTTCGGACTCGGTGTTGATTTTGATGCCGCCGAAAGTAAAGGTGATACCGCCGGTGGCGCTGTAGGCGTAGTAAGGCGGCGTATCCAGCTTTAGGGCCCAGTTGGTCTTTTCGGGGTTAAGCCCTTCGGTGGCCAGCCCGTCCAGACGCTGCGGGTCGAAACCTTCAGGGCCGTGTGCGACCTCGTTATACGCGCGGATCGTCTCGACGGCCTGCTTGCGGTCGTCGATGTCCAGCTTCTCGATCAGTTCCTCGATCGTGTTGGCCGTGATCGGCTTGCTGGTTGAATAACGAGGCTCAAGATATTCAACTACCTTGCTATCGAATATCTGCCAGGCCAGCGCGCCTGGCTGGCCCAATACCGCGCGGCCGTATTTGGCATAGGTATAGCCCTTGAGGTTTTCGCCCTCGTCAACGAAACGCCGGCCACGGCGGTTCAGCATCAAGCCATAGGTATAGCTCAGCCGGTTGCTGCGGTCCGTCAGCTCGCGCGGAGCGAATTCGCCCCAGTCGGCGCTTATGGGCGTGGCGTGGCAGCCGCTGTACTGGCCCCACGGCATCGCGCCGACATCAAGAGCCATACGAATGCCGTCGCCCTGGTTGTGTGGCGTGCCGCGCACCTTGGCCCCACCCATCTCGGGGCCCATGTGCTGGGTGCGCATCTGCACATTCGCCTCAAACCCCCCGCAGCCCAGGATCACCGCCCGCGCGCTCAGGATTTCCACACCATCCTCGTTGCGCACCCTAACGCCCGAAACCCGACCCTTGGCGTCCACAACCAGATCCAGCGCCGCAGTGCCATAACGCACCTCGATCCCACGCTTCTCCACCGCCTCGAACCAGCCATGCGACAAGCCAGCGCCTTCATGCTTGGTGCGAATAGCGATGCCATAGCCCCACACGGGCTTTCCGTTCACGACCACCTTCGAGTTGAACGCCGGCTCGAACTCGATTTCGGCCGTCTGCCGCATCCAGGTCACGATTTCCAGAGAGGTGTTGATCAGCACCTTGGACAGTTCGGGGTCGGTGCGGCCATTGGTAGTCCGCATCAGGTCATCGCGAAACTTCTCGCGGGTGTAAGGGGTAACGCCGTCAAAGAAGTCCTGCCCCGCACCCGGCACCAGAGGCTCAAGATCCGAGGGCTTGTCAAAGGCGATCCGCAAAGAACCGCCCGCCCAGTGGGTGTTGCCGCCGCGCATGGCCCGGGGCGCCTTTTCCAGCACGACGGTGCGCTTCGCACCTGCCTCCCAGGCTGACACGGCAGCGGCCAGCGCGGCGTTTCCGGCTCCGATCACGATGACATCATAGTCGTTCATGTATTTCCTCCAATTATATTTAGGATCGGTTATGGGGTTGATGAGACTAGCCAACCTCCTCCGCAGCGAAGGTTTTTTCGCGACGCTTGCGGATCGCTGGCGCGATCATGGCCAGTACAACGATAACAGAGATGGACAGCAGAACAGCGCTGAGCGGTCGCGATACAACCACGAGCCAGTCGCCACGCGCCAGCAACAAGGCACGGCGCAAGTATTCTTCAAGCATAGGCCCCAGGATAACACCGAGGATCAGCGGTGCGGCGCCACAACCAAGCTTTGCGAAGACATAGCCAACCAGGCCGAAAATCGCGACCAGCCAGACATCGAACACACTGTAATTGGTCGAGAAAACGCCGATCACACAGAACAGGATGATCGAGGGGAACAGCCAGCGATACGGGATCGACAACAGCCGCACCCAGATTCCGATCAGCGGCAGGTTCAGGATCACCAGCATCATGTTGCCCAGCCACATCGACACGATCAAGCCCCAGAACAGTTCGGGATTGGTCGTCATCACCTGCGGGCCGGGAAAGATGTTGTGGATCATCATCGCACCCACCAGCAACGCCATCAGCGCATTGCCGGGAATGCCAAGTGTCAACATGGGAATGAACGACGCCTGCGCCCCGGCATTATCGGCTGACTCTGGGCCCGCGACGCCACGGATGTTGCCCTCGCCCATCGGGATCTGGCCGGGTTTGACCGGGATCTTCTTCTCGACGGCGTAAGATGCGAAGGATGAGAGCAGCGCCCCGCCACCGGGCAGGATGCCGAGCACAGAGCCAATACCCGTGCCACGAAGGATCGCGGGTATGGCCTCGCGCAAATCGGCGCGCGAGGGCACCAGACTAACGATCTTGGCCACACGCGTGGAACGCTGCTCCGGCGCGGCTGTCAGGTTCTGGATTACCTCGCCAAGGCCAAAGATGCCCATGGCGATCGGCACAAGGTCTATACCCTGGGAAAGTTCGGCAAAGCCGAAGCTGAAGCGCTCGACGCCGCTGTTGACATCGGTGCCCATGATGCCGATTAGCAGGCCCAGGATCGCCATGCCCAACGTCTTCAGGAACGAACCGGACCCCAGCGCGATAGCGCCAAGAAGCCCCAGTACCATCAGCGAGAAATATTCCGCCGCTCCAAAGCTGAGCGCCAGTTTCGACATCGGAAAGGCAAAGACCGCCAGCAGCAGTGTGCCCATGGAGCCCGCGAAGAACGAGCCAATGGCGGCCACCGCCAGTGCGACCCCTGCCCTGCCACTCTGTGCCATCTTGTAGCCGTCGATCGCCGTCACCACCGACGAGGATTCCCCGGGCAGGTTCACAAGAATTGCCGTGGTCGAGCCGCCATACTTGGCACCGTAGTAGATGCCAGCCAGCATGATCAGGGAGCTGGTCGGCCCCAGCGTGTAGGTCATCGGCAACAGCATAGATACTGTCGCCAGCGGCCCAAGCCCCGGCAGAACGCCGACCAGCGTGCCCAGAAAACAGCCCAGGAAGGCAAAAAACAAGTTCTGCACCGAGAAGGCGACGCTGAAACCAAGTGCGAGATGGGAAAACAGTTCCATGTCGTCAGCCTCAGTAAAAACTGATAAATTCGGGAAGTATGCGGAAGTAAAGGCTGAGCCCCTTTACAAAGAGCAGATAGGATAACGCCGCGAGACACAGCGCCAGAACCAATGCTCCCCGAAAGGTAAATTCATGGTCCGCGGTCGAAACCAGCAGGACCATCCCGATGATCGCGACGATCAGCCCCATTGAAGGAATACCCAGTGACGGAACGCCCGCCAGCAGCACGCCGAACAGTACAGCACTGCCGATCACCGTCAGTAACGGCCGCCAAGCGATCTGTGAGATGGGATTATCAACATCGCGGTCGCGCGTAAGCACGCGGAACATGATCAGCAGCCCGATCCCCGCCAGGATCGCCCCCAGCACGGTCGGGAAGTAGCCCGGCCCCATTGAGGAGCTGGTGCCAAAATTGTAGTTTCTCGCCGCCAGGGTGTAACCAGAACCCAGCACCAGAAACATTACTCCGCTGTAGAAATCTTGCTTGTTACGGATCCTCATGTCACGCGCTCGCAACGGATGGAAGCGGACCGGATCGGCTGGCAAAAATACTCTGTTCTGTATTGACGCACATTGAATTCCTCCCGGATGTTGCGGAGTTGATCCGCATTATTGTTATGCACCCGCCTGTGACCGGACCTGAAAGCTCCAGTCTGAAGCGACCGCAATTGGGGGGGGAAAGAGCACAAAGATCCGGACAATAATCCTACCGCCCGTGCCGTTCCGGCACTGTTCATTTCGGCATTGCGATGCTCTTCAGCTCTGCTGTCCGCTGCCTAGCACGAAACGTGCGGTTCATCCGCACTCTTGAGCTCGCGATAACTTAAAGGCAGCCGAACGGATATTGCAGTCCCCCCGGAAGTCCGACTCTCTGTCTGCCGCCTCCACTCGGCAGTTACCCGGAACCTTGGCACTTCCGGGGTTCATTTAGACATAAAAAAAATTCATTTTCAATATGAAATCTTGAAAGTGGAGGAGCTTTCCGATGATGCCATATTTGAATAAATTATCTAATTGATTTTTATGGATAAAATTTTTTGCGGCCGCGCCGATTTTTGTGCGTTCTTATATTGGATTTGTCGAAAATCATTTTCCGAAAATTCTATGGTCTCGCATTGTCAACCGTATCTGCCGCAAAAACTCATCGGGCATCGGCTGACCAAGCTTTATAATCCATGGGCCAATGGAGCACAAACAGCACGCCCGGCAGCGCCTGCCGGCCGTCGATGCCGGCCCGACCGCCCTTCGGGCGCGCCATCCCGAACGGCACCAGCGGTGCAGCTCCCGCCCGGATTCTTCGGGAAGCGGCTTCTTGGCCATGCTTGAGAAACTGCTGAGGGATGCTTCGCAAATGGTTTTGTTAGGCCACTTAATTACCAGACCTAATTGCATTCGGCGTGGGGTTCGGTATATATGTGAAAATGCTTTTCGTTGAATATCCACGGAGAACGAATGTCTCACAGGGCCACTAACAAGATCGGAAGGGCGACGAAAACTTCTGGCGGCGCCCGGCAAGCCTTGTCAGGCAAAACCTCCGCTACGGAAAGCGCACCGCTGGCGATGACTGCCGAGGAAGCCTTGGATACGGACAAGCAGTTCGTGGCCTCGGTCGCGCGGGCGCTGGCTATCATCAATGCATTTCGCGCTGAGGATAGCGCGCTTGGCAATGCCGAGCTTGCTGACCGTACGGGTCTGACCAGGCCGACGATATCACGTTTGACCTATACGCTATCGAAATGCGGTTATCTTAGTTATAATCCACGTTTTCGCATCTATGAACTGGGACCCAGCGTGCATGCGCTGGCACAGGTCGCCCAGCAATCCATCGATGTGCGGCGCATCGCCCGGCCGCTGATGAACGCCCTCGCTCATCAGGCCAACTTCAACGTCGGGCTGGGCACGCGCGACGATCTTCGCATGGTCTATACTGACGCATTTGAAGGCGATGCACTGATCGGGCTGCGGCTTCGCGCCGGATCGCGCATTCCCATTCTGTCCAGCGCCATGGGCCGGGCATATCTGACGGCCATTGATACACCAGAGCGCAACGAGCTGCTGGCCCAGCTGCGCGACCGCGCGCCCGAGACCTATGAGCAGGAATACAAGCGCTTTCTGGAGGTGCTCGCGGAATATAACGAGAATGGCTTTTGTCTGTCGATTGGCGACTGGCAAAAGGACATCAACGGTGCAGCTGTCCCAATCCGCTCCATCTCACGGCGTGGGACTTACGTTCTGAATCTTGGGGGACCGGCCTATCTGTTACCGAAAAAGCTGTTGGTCAACGAATTAGCTCCCCGCCTGATCGAAATAGCCAGGATAATCGAGAACAGCCTTAGTCCCCAGGTCGTGCCGCTTTCCGGCCCGATGCTGTCGGGAGCGTGAGTATTGGCACCGTTTGCCCGGACAGTACCCCGCAGAAATTAAGGGGTTGCGGCACCTTCGTCTCCCCATTAAGCCGGCGATAGATCGTCGAAGCAAATGCATCCAGCTTCGGCTACCGGATCGGCAAGCGGTACTGATTGCAGCGCGGCGTCGAATACGACACCATCTTGTTGGCCGTATCACGCGATATGTTGAAATGCTTCTCGATCGCGAGAAACTCAACGCCCACAGCGCACCGCCGACGTCACTTGCGGCCTCTGTCTTGTGTTTCGGCGTGGAAAATTGGCTCTGACGCAGATTTGATGGAGATGGGCCTATCCCG
>NZ_JBHLXC010000015.1:0-44751 GCF_042432495.1 Pseudochelatococcus lubricantis
AATGCGTAACGGCATGCCAAGCGCATCGACAACCGCGTGCAACTTCGTCGTCAAGCCACCACGCGAGCGGCCGATTGCGGCAGCTTGAGCCCCCCTTTTGATCCTGTCGCATCAGCGTGGACCTTCGAGATGGTGCTGTCGATCAGCACGTATTCAAAGTCGGGGTCGTCTGCCAACGTCTTGAAAAGACCCTCCCAAACCCCGGTGTGAGCCCAACGTCGGAAGCGGGCGTGAACAGCCGTCCACTTGCCGAAAGCGGCCGGCAGGTCACGCCAGCGAGCCGCATTGCAGGCCATCCAGAGGATGGCGTCGATAAACAATCTGTTATCAACGCCGCTTCGTCCTGGCGTTCCGACGCGACCGGGCAACAGCCCTTCGATCCGTCGCCATTGTTCATCCGTCAGGGTCCGTCTGCTCAAGGTTATCTCCTTTGGAGACCTTGAATCAGAACCAACACAAAAAGGGAATCAATGAATGCAGACACCACCTAGAGCTTTGAAAAAAGAAGCTTTCTCTTCCGCAAGCAAATGCTGGAGCGCCAAGCGTTCTGACGGAATGAGACCGTGCGTTCTGAATTCTATATTTTGCCGCAACTTGCACTCAATTCGACGGATCGACTTGAATGCAAACTGCTGAAGCGGGCGTCGCAGGCTTTACGTGCCCGTCCCTCGCGAGAACCCCGCAACGGCGGCGGCCGCGAGGCGGATCGTGGCGTGCATGAAGTCTTCCGCCAATTCCTCCGGCGTCTCAGCAGCGAGGACACAGTCCCGCACCTCCCGCCATTGCGCGAGTTCACCGGCGGATGCCCGCTGCGCGGCCCAGCCATCGAAGGCCTCCGCCGCACGGCTGCCCCGGCCGCGCAACAGCCGGGTAGCCAGCGTCAGCGCATGGATGCCGTTCGTGCCTTCGTAGATCGCGGTAATGCGCGCGTCGCGCCAGATCTGCTCTACCCGGTATTCGCGCAGATAGCCGTAACCGCCGAGCACCTGAATCGCCATGTCGGCGGCGCGAATGCCGGCCTCGGTCCCCATCACCTTGCAGACAGGGGTGAGGAAGTCGACGAGGTCCGGGTTCTCGCCGCTCTCCAGCGCGACGAGCGCCGTGTGGACGAGTTGCCGCGCGTCGCGCGCCGCTTCCCGCATGGTCGTCAGCTTGCGCCGCACATCCGCGTGGTCGGCGATGGCGCGCCCGCCCTGCCGGCGACCGGCGGCATAGGTGGCGGCGATGTCGTGCGCCCGCGCCGCATGGGCGATGCCCTGCAGCGCCACGTCGAGACGGGCATGGTTCATCATGGTGAACATGGCCGCGAGGCCGCCGCCCGGCTCGCCCAGCAGCGTGGCCGGCGCGGCGTCGAACGCCATCTGGCAGGTGGGCGAGGCGTGCAGACCGAGTTTCTCCTCGATGCGGAGAACGCGCACCGGCGCCAGCCCGCCCGCTTCGTCATGGGACGGCACGAGGAACAGGCCCAGGCCGCGGGTGCCCTCCTCCGGCAGCCCGGTCCGCGCGAGCACGAGGTGGAGGATGCGGTCCGTCATGTCCTGATCGCCGCCGGAAATGAAGATCTTCTCGCCCTCGATCCGCCAGCCGTCATCCACCGGGAACGCGCGCGTGCGGATGCCCGATAGGTCGGAGCCCGCCCCCGCTTCCGTCAGCGCCATGGTTGCCAGCCACTCGCCGGAGGCGAGGCGCGGCAGCCACAGCGCCTGTTGTTCCGGCGTGCCGAAGCGCAGGATCGTGCGCGCCGCGCCGGGCACGAGGCCACAGACCATCTGCAGCGAATGGCAGGCGCCGGCGAATATCTCCGTCACGGCGCCGAGGATCGGCGCGGGCAGGCCCTGCCCACCGGATGCCTCCGGCAGGCCGAGGCCGGGCCAGCCCTGCGCCGCATAGTCCGCATAGGCCGCGACGAAGCCGGCCGGCATCCGCACCCGCCCGCCTTCCATCCGGCAGCCCTCGCGGTCTCCGGGACCGTCGAGAGGCGCGATCGCGGTCTCGGCGAAGCGGGCGAAATGGCCGACGACTTCGGCGGCGAGGCCATCGTCCCAGCCGGGCAGATGCGCGGCGCCGGCAGCCCGGAAGGCGGCGAGAATGTCGTCGACGGGGGCTCTGAAGGGGATCATGCGGTTTCCTTCGCCGATGCGGTTTCTTGTACGAGACCGAGCAGCCTGGCTGCGTTGTCCTTGAGGATGCGCGGGCGGACGTCGTCGCGGATGGGCAGTTGCGCGAACTCGTCGAGCCAACGCTCGGGCGCGATCATCGGCCAGTCCGAACCGAACAGCACGCGATCCTTCAGCAGCGTATTGGCATAGTGCACGAGGATCTGCGGGAAATAGCGCGGCAGCCAGCCGGAAAGGTCTATCCAGACGTTCGGCTTGTGGCGCGCCACGGCGAGCGCTTCCTCCTGCCAGGGAAAGGAGGGATGGGCGAGGACGATCTTCATGTCGGGAAAATCCACCGCCACGTCGTCGAGATGCATGGGGTTGGAGTACTTCAGGCGCATGCCGTTGCCCCCTCGCATGCCGGAGCCGACGCCGGTCTGGCCGGTGTGGAACAGGGCGATGCCGCCCTCCGCCGCGATGGCCTCGTAAAGCGGATAGGCCATGCGGTCGTTCGGGAAGAAGCCCTGCATGGTGGGGTGGAACTTGAAACCCCTGATGCCGAACTCCCGCATCAGCCGCCGGGCCTCGCGCGCGCCGGCCACGCCCCGGGCGGGGTCGATGGAGGCGAAGGGGATGAGGATGTCGGCATGCCCGGCCGCCGCCTCCGCGACCTCCTCGTTGGCATAGCGGCGGTATCCCGTTTCCCGCTCGGCATCCACCGGGAAGATCACGGCCGCGATCTTCTGTTCCCGGTAGTGTGCCGCCGTTTCCGGGATCGTCGGCGGATGCGCCCAGGAGGCACGGAAATGCCGCGCCATGGCGGCCTGCAAGGCGTCATAGCCGTCGTCGGCGTGACAGCCGCAGGGCTCCTCCGCATGGGTGTGGAAGTCGATGGCGCGGATGGTGTCGAGGTCGACCATGGCTGTTCTCCCGGTTTTTCGGTGAAGCGCTCCCCGGCGGGCCGGGGAGCGCGGGCTCACGCGGCGGGGACGGCGAGGCGGTGGCGCCGCGACACCAGCATCACGGTGGCGAGGCCGCAAATCGCGGCGATGGGCAGGATGGCGTAGAGCACCTGCTCCGGGCTCATGCCGCGCGCGAGGAGCGCCCCGGCATAGAGCGGACCGGCGATCGACCCCAGGCGGCCGACCGCCACCGAAATGCCGACGCCCGTGCCCCGCACCTCGGCGGGATAGCACTGAGGTGCAATGCCATACAGCAGGGCCTGGGCGCAGAGCACCGCGCCGCCGACCACCGCCCCGGCTACCAGCGTGCTGGCGAAGTTGCCCGACACCGCAGACATGGCGAGGAGCGAGACGATCAGGAAGGCGAAGCAACTGCCGACCGCGAGCGAGGGCCGCTCGCCGTCGAGAAGCCGGCCGGCGATGAGGCTGCCGATGGCGCCGCCGACGTTGAACAGTATCTGCACGAAGGAGGCCTGGCCGCGGCTGAGCCCGCTGCCGACCAGAAGCTGCGGCAACCAGTTGAGAAGCAGATAAACGACGAGCAGCCCGAAGAAGAAGGCGGCCCACAGCAGCAACGTCGGCGCGAGCGTCTCCGGGCGGAAAAGCGCGCTGCGGATGCTTGTCCGCTCCCCGTTCTTCTGCGCCGTCTTGTCGACCGTGAGCGGCGGCAGCAGGGTCATCAGCGGCACGACCAGAAGCAGCGGCAGGACGCCGCCGACGACGAAGATCGAACGCCAGTCGTCGTGCAGCCCGAGCATGGCCACGACGCTGACCACCGCGCCGCCCAACGGCACGCCCGCATACATCAGTGCCACCGCGCGGCCGCGGCGCCCGGGCTCGGCAGCCTCGGCGGCGATGCTGACGAGGTTCGGCAGCGCGCCGCCGAGGCCGACGCCCGTCAGGAAGCGCATGACGACGAGCGACTGAAAGCCCGTGGCCCAGGCCGTCGCGATCGAGAACACGCCGAACAGCAGCAGCGCGGTCGCCAGCCCGGCGCGGCGCCCCCAGCGGTCGGCGATGACGCCGCCGAGCAGCGCGCCGAAGATGAGGCCGAACGTCGCCGACGAGAAGAACACGCCCATCTGCTCAGGCGTCAGGCCGAACACCGGGCCGAGTTTCGGCGCCGCGACGCCAGCCGCCTGAAGGTCGAACCCCTCGATGACGGCGCCCAGGAAAACGAGCACAATAGCTCGCCTTCCCGCAGAAGACTGCGGAACTGATTGCATCCTATCCTCCCTCTCGGAGCCCTTTGTTGCCGGCCCCTTATTCGCTTTCCGCGCGGCATCGGGCGCCGTGCAGCCGCCGGCACGGAACACGTCCGGCCAGCCTGAATGCTATGAACTATAGCGGAAAATATTGTTATGGACAATAGCGATAATGTTGCCCGGACCAGCAGGGCACAAGCCTGCCCTCGGTCAGCGCGGCGCCGTTTCCGCAGCCCCGGGCGCGGGGGAAAGGGGTAGTTCCGCCAGCGCCTGCTGCTTCAGCGCGCTCTTCTGCAGCTTGCCCGATCCCGTGCGCGGCAACGCCTCGACGAAGCGGAACTCCTTGGGGATCTTGTAACGGGCGAGCCGCCCCTCGCAGTGCGCGGCGAGATCGGCGGCCTCGGGCAGCGCATCCACGTCGCTCTTCAGCACGACATAGGCGCGCCCCACCTCGCCCCACCGCTTGTCGGGAATGCCGATCACGGCCGCCTCCGCCACGGCGGGGTGGTCGAGCAGCACCGTTTCCACTTCCACGGGATAAACGTTCTCGCCGCCCGAGATGAACATGTCCTTGCGCCGGTCGACGATGGTGACGAAGCCGTCCGCGTCCCGGCAGCCCACATCTCCGGTCCGCAGCCAGCCGTCCGGCGTGAAGGCGCGCTCGCGCTCCTCCGGGCGGTTCCAGTAGCCGGGCGTGACGTTGGGTCCGGCGACGAGGATCTCGCCCGGCTCGCCGTCAGGCGCCTCGCGGCCCTCGTCGTCGACGATGCGCACCGCTGTGCCGGGCCCCGGCAGGCCGACCGAGCCCGCCTTGGCGGTGATCAGTTCCGGTTCCAGCGACATGCCGAGGATGGTGCCCGCCTCGGTCATGCCGAAGCCGTCGACCATACGGATGCCGCGGTTCAGCCACCACAGGATGTTGGCGCGGGGGTTGGGCGCGCCGCCGGTGAAGAGTGCCTTCAGCGACCATTGCGCGGGCGCGAAGTTCGCCGCCTGCCGGAGCGCATCCGCCATTTGCGGCACGCAGAAATAATGGGTGATGCCGAGCGCGGGGTCGGCCAGCCGGTCGTTGGTGGCGAGGGGATCGAAGCCGTTCGAGACGAGAATGGTCGCGCCGTGCTTCAACGGCGGCCAGATGCTGGTCACGAGGCCGATGACATGGAACATCGGCGATTCGAGCAAAAAGACTGAATCGCCGCTCACATCCGCGAGCACGCCGAAGTTGATCGCCGTGAAGAACATCGTCTGCCCGGTCAGCACCACCCCCTTCGGCACGCCGGATGTGCCGGACGTGTAGAGGATCACGCAGGGATCAGTCGCGGCCGGCAGGGCCGCGGGCCGGGCCGGCTCGCCCGCATCGCGCAATGCGATGAGGTTCGCCATCGTCATCGCCACGCATCCCGCCGGCGGGTCGGCCTGGGCGATGCCGTCCGTGACGAGCAGGGACGGCGCGCAATCGGCGAGGATCGGCGCCAGTTCCTGCCGGGCCAGCCGCCAGTTCAGGGGCGCGAGGATCGCCCCAAGCCGCATGACGGCCTGCTGCAGGATGAGCTGGTCCGCGCTGTTGCGGGCGAGAACCGCGACACGCCCGCCACGCCGGATGCCGAGGCGCCCGGCGAGCACGCCGGCCATCTGCCGGACGGCGCGGTCGAGTTCCGCGTAGGACCAGCGCCTGCCCGTCGCCAGGTCCACGCAGGCCAGACGATCAGGCCGCAGCCCGGCGTGGAGCGCGATGAGATCGGGTGTCTGCCAGTGCTGCATCGGATTCTCCTCCCATGGACGCCGCCCCGGTCAGGCCCGGGTCTTGTCGTAGGCGCCGAGGCCCGGCTTGTAGGTCTTTTCATCGATGAACTGGCGGATGCCTTCCTTGCGGCCCCCGTCGTCGTAGAAGTTCGCCGCCTCCTGCGCCCGCACCAGATAATCCTCGGCGTTGTCGTAGGTCATTTCCTGGACACGGCGGACGGCATCCTTGGTCGCCTTCAGCGCCACCGGATTCTTCTGGAGCAGCACACGCGCCACTTCCGTCACCCGGTCCCTGAGCTGCGCCAGCGGCACGCTTTCGTTGACGAGCTTCCATTCCGCCGCCTTGCGGCCGTCGATCATCTCGCCCGTCAGCGCATGGTACATGGCGTCGCGCATGGACAGGAGATCCGCCACGACCTTAGTCGCCCCGCCACCGGGCAGGATGCCCCAGTTGATCTCGGAGAGGCCGAACTGCGCCTCGTCCGCCGCGAAGGCGAGGTCGCAGGCGAAGAGCGGACCGTAGCCGCCGCCGAAGCACCAGCCGTTAACCATCGCGATCGTCGGCTTCTGATACCAACGCAGCTTGCGCCACCAGCCGTAGGACTCGGACTGCGCCTTGCGCACCGCGCCAAGCCCCTGGACCTCGGTCTCGCGGAAATATTCCTTGAGGTCCATGCCCGCCGACCAGGCGGTGCCCTCGCCCGAGAGCACAAGGACGCCGACATCCTCGCGGAACTCCAGCTCCCGGAGGACATCCATCATCTGCCGGTTCAGGGCGGGATTCATGCAGTTGCGCTTTTCGGGACGGTTGAACCGTACCCAGGCGATGCCGTTGTCGATGTCGTGGATGACGGGATCAGTCATGGTGGTCTCCGATGAGGGATGGGGCCGTGCGGCGCCGATGCGCGGAGACAGTCCGCGCGAGCTGTCGCGAAGAGCCGGAACGGCGGTCGGGTGGAATGGTAGCTCAGCCCGGGCAGCGGCCCGCCACGGTCTCGACACTGATCCGGCGCGGATGCGGCATGCCACGCCCAGACCCCGCGACTCGCAAGGAAACTGTGGTATTCATTTTTTCCTCCCGGTTTCATGGCCGCGCCGGCATCGCCGGTCATGTTGCTATGAAGCATAACCATTAATCGCTATATCGCATAGCATTCTGGCGTTTGGCAAGAGATATAATGAAATCAGGACAGACGAATTTGATGAGAAGAGTCGGATGCCCATGATCCAGAAGGCCATTGAGCCGGACGTCGCCGGGGAAAGCCGGCTTGAGGACCTTGTCGGCTATCATCTTCGCCGTGCTTCGGTCGCCGACATGAACGACTTCGTCCGCTGTTTCCGGGCCGAGGGCCTGCGGCCGATTCCGTTTTCGGTGCTCTGTGCCATCGATGAGCAGCCGGGAACGACGTCCGCCGAGATATGCCGGATTCTCGGTCTGCAGCGCGCGAACATCGTCTCGATCCTCGCGGAGTTCGACGAGCGCGGCCTGATCGAACGGCACTCGGATCCCAACGACCAGCGCATCCAGCGGCTGAGCCTCAGCGCGGAGGCGAAGAGCCTGCTGCCCGGCTGGCGGGCGCGGGTGGTGGAGCGGGAGGAAAAGCTCTTCCACACGCTGACGGCCGGCGAAAGGCGCACGCTGTGCGAACTCCTCGCCCGCGTCTGGAAGGGCGCCGAGTAGACGGCCGTCCGTTCATTCAGTGCAGGCCGCCGACGCCCAGGAAATGCTCCACCGTCTTCCTGTCGCCGGCGAGCGCGGCGCTGGCGCCGGACCACGCGATGCGGCCGCGCTCCAGAATGATGACGTCGTCGGCGAAGTCGAGCGCGCTCTGGATACGCTGTTCGACGAGCAGGATCGTCATGCCGCCCTGCTGCGCCAGCGCGGAGAACACCGCCGTCAGCTCCTCGCAGATCACCGGCGCCAGCCCTTCCAGCGGCTCGTCCAGCAGCAGCACGGTCGGCTGTCCGAGGATGGTGCGCGCGGTCGAGAGCATCTGCTGCTCACCGCCCGAGAGCTGCGAGCCGAGGTTGCGGCGCCGCTCCTTGAGGCGCGGAAACAGCTTGTAGGCTTCCTCGATCGCATCCTTCGGGCGCTTCTTCAGGCCGACGGACAGGTTCTCCTCCACCGTGAGCGTCGAGAAGACGTCGCGCGTCTGCGGCACGTAGCCGAGCCCGGCAAGCGCGCGGGCGGCGGGAGCGAGCGGCGCGATGTCAGTGCCGCCCAGCCTGATCTCGCCGCCGTAGCGCCGCGTATGCCCGGCAATGGTGGCGAACAGGCTTGTCTTGCCCACGCCGTTGCGGCCCAGCACCGCGAGCCGGGAACCGGGCGCGACGCTGAACGAGACGTCCTCTATCACCCGCGTCGGGCCGTAGCCGGCGCTGAGGTTGCGGACGTCGAGCGAGACAGCGGTCGTCATTGCGCGTAACTCCCGAGATAGGCCTCGCGCACGCGCGCGTCCTTCACGACGTCGTCAGGCAGACCGTCGAAGATCACCTTTCCGGCCGCGAGCACGATGACGCGGCGGGCGAAGCGGAAGACCAGCTCCATGTCGTGCTCGATCATCAGCACGGCGAGATCGGGCGGCAGCATCTCCAGCGCCCGCTCGATGCGCCCCGTGTCGCTCTGCGGCACGCCCGCCGCCGGTTCGTCGAGCAAAAGCACTCGCGGCCGCAGGGCAAGTGCGAGAGCGATTTCCAGAAGGCGCTGCTGGCCATAGGCGATCTCGCTCACCTTGCGGGTCGCCAGCCCGTCGAGGCCGAGCGTGCCGAGGATGTCGCGCACCTCCTCCATGACGCGCGGCATGCGCCTGAAATCGCCGAACAGGCGGCCGGTCCTGCCCTCGCGCTGCAGGACAGCGAGTGCCACGTGCTCCTCCGGCGTCATCTCCTGAAAAAGGCGCGTGACCTGAAACGAGCGCACCAGCCCCAGCCGCACACGTTGCATGGCGTTGAGGCGCGTGATGTCCGCACCCGCGAGCGTCACGGTGCCGGAGGTGGGCGCGAGATTGCCCGTGACAAGGTTGACGAACGTCGTCTTGCCCGCGCCATTGGGGCCGATCAGCGCCAAGCGGTCGCTCGTCGCCATCGACAGAGAGACGTCGTCGGTGACGGTGAGGCCGCCGAAGTTCTTGCGCAGCCGGGTGACTTCGAAGACGGTGCTCATCGCCGGCCGCTCCCGCGCGTCAGCAAGGCCGCGGCCGAGCCGTAGAGGCCGCGCGGCGCGAACAGCACCACCGCGATGAGCAGCACGCCGACCATGGTGAGCCAGTGGAACGGGTTGGCGGCCGAGACCACGTCCTCGAACCACATGAAGGCCACGGTGCCGATCAGCGCCCCGTAGAGCGAACCCACACCGCCCAGCACCAGCATGACGAGCGCCTCCGCCGACAGCGTGAAGGACAGGCTGTCGAGGCCGACCACCTGTGTCGAGATGGCGTTGAGCGCGCCGCCGACACCCGCGACCGCGCCGGAGATCACGAACATGCGCAGTTGTGCGCCGTGCACCGACGCGCCCATGGCGTGGACACGGACCTTGTCCTCCCGGATGCCGCGGCACAGCATGCCGAAGGGGGAATGGACGACGAAGCGCAGCAGGACGAAGACGATCACGAGGAGGACGACGGCATAGACATAGACCGTGCGGCCCCACAGGTCGAACTCGAAGAGGCCGAGCAGCGGGTCGGGGGAAATGCCGCTGAGGCCGTCGCTGCCGCCCGTCCATCCGGACGCCTTGTTCGCCGCCTCGTGGAAGAGATGCACGACGGCGATGGACAGCACGAGCTGCGCGAGGCCGTGCGCGCGCAGCAGCACGACGCCGGAAATGAGGCCGGCGACGGCACCCGCCGCAAGCCCGATCCCCGTCATCGCCAGCGGGCTCACGACGCCGAAATGCGCGGCGGCGATGCCGGCGCCGTAGGCGCCCGCACCGAACAGGGCGGCATGGCCGAGTGTCGCGATGCCGCAGTAGCCCGTCACCAGATCGAGCGACAACACCAGCAGCGCGACGGCGACGATGCGCGTCAGCAGCGCCAGATTATCGGGGAACAGGAAGTAGCCGGCAACACCGCAGCCGACGATGGCTGCGAGGCCGACGAGCCCGGAAAGCGTCCGGTTGAAGGATTGCCCGGCGGGCTGCGAAATCGCGGTCATTGTTTCTTCAACCTTCCCGCAAGGCCGCGGGGAAACAGGGTCACGATGATGATGACGGCGAGATAGAAGAAGAACTCGCCGTATTCGGGCGCGAGGTAGCGCCCGATGGTATCGATCGCGCCGAGCAGCAGGCAGGCGAGCAGCGCGCCGGGAATGGAGCCGGGACCGCCGACCGACACCACGACCAGAAATGTCACCATATAGCGCAGCGCGTAATAGGGTTCGAGCGGCAGCAGCTCCGACCCCACCACCCCGCCGAAGGCGGCGAGCGCGACGGCAAGGGCGAAGCTCGCCGCATAGACGATCTGCGTGCGCACGCCGAGCGAAGCCGCCATGTTGGCATTGTCCACAGTGGCGCGCAGGCGGACGCCGAAGGCCGTGCGCTCGATCAGGTACCACAGCCCGCCCGCGACGATGAGGCCGCATAGGATGGCGAACAGGCGATACTTCGCCACCGAGCGGAAGCCGAGATCGACGGAGCCGCGCAGCGCCTCCGGCAGCGGCACCGTCTTCAGCGTCGGCCCGAAAATGTAGTTGACCAGCCCGATGACGCAGAAGGTGATGCCGATGGTCATCAGCACCTGCGTCAACTCGGATGCGCCGTAGATGCGGCGGTAGAGCAGCCGTTCCAGCGGCAGGGCGATAATGGCGGTCGCCACCATTGCCGCCACGATGGCGATGCCATAGCCAAAGCCCGCATGCGCGACATAGGAGGCGCAATAGCCGCCCACCATGGCGAAGGCGCCGTGCGCGAGGTTGATGACGCGCATCAGCCCCATCGTCACGGACAAGCCGATGGAAATGACGAACAGCACCATGCCGTAGGCAAGGGCGTCGACGGCGATACTCAGCACGGTCTGCATCAGTCAGGTCCAGTCATGAGGGAGCGCCGCGCGCCCCTTCCTCATTGCGCCGCGAGGCCGGGATCGCCCTGCTTCTCGAACGTCCGGATCTCCTTGTTGTAGTAGCTGCCGTCCTCGGCCCGGGCCACCTCGCGCAGGTAGATGTTCTGCGTGATGTGGCGGCTTTCGGGATCGATGGAGACGGGTCCGCGCGGGCTTTCCCAGGAGAGGCCCTTCACGGCTTCGACAGCCTTTTCCGCATCCTGCCGGCCGCCCGTGGCCTCGATCATCCTGTAGATGACGTGCATGCCGTCATAGGCGCCGACGGAGGGGAAGGAAAGCTCGGCCGGGTTGCCGATGGCCTTCCTCGCGTTTTCCACGAACCGGCGGTTCTCGTCGGAGTCGTGCGACAGCGCGTAGTGGAACGTGGTGAGCGCGCCTGCCGCCGCCTCTCCCAGCGCCGGCAGGTCGGATTCCTGCGTCAGGTCGCCCGGCGCGAAGAGCCGCACGCCGGCCTTGCCGAGGCCGTTGTCCGCGTAAGCCTTCATGAAGCCAAGCGTGGTGGGGCCGGAAGGCAGGAAGGCGAACACGCCCTGGGCGCCGGAATCCTTCACGCGCTGCATGATCGGGCTGAAATCGTTGGTGCTGAGCGGCATGCGGATGGCCTGCACCACCTCACCGCCCGCCTTGGTGAACGCAGCCTTGAAGGCATTTTCCGCGTCGACACCCGGGCCGTAGTCGCTCACCACGGTGATGACCTTCTTCACCCCGAGATCGAGGGCGACCTGCGCGATCGGCGTCGAGGTCTGCCACGTCGTGAAGGACACACGCACGACATAGGGGCTCTTGGCGACGATGGAAGAAGTGGCCGCGTTCATCACCACCATGGGCACATTGGCCTGCTTCAGCAGTGGCGTCACAGCCATGGCGTCCGGCGTGAAATAGAAGCCCGCCAGATACTGCACCTTTTCCTTGACGACGAGTTCCTGCGCCAGCGCCTTGGATTGGGCCGGATCGGCCTGCGGCACGTCGCGGTAAACGATCTCGACCGTGTTGTCGCCGATCTTGTTGCCATGCTCCGCGATATAGGCGTCTATGCCGGCCTTGAAGTTCTTGCCCTGAATGGCGAAGGGGCCGGAGAACGGACCGATCACCCCGACCTTGACGACGTCGGCCTCGGCAGCGGTGGCGCCGAACGCGATTGCAGCCGCCGCAGCGATTGCGAACTTCCTCATGTTTTCCTCCCGAAGCGAAACCCGGTTCCGGACGCAGCCGGACGGCCCTTGCCGCCCGACGGCACCCCGCCGCGTCTTCTGTTCTGTACCACCTTGCCAGTCCGCTCCGTAATGTAAAATGAATTGATCGTGCGGACCGATAATCAACCGGTTATGGAGCGGCCGCCTCTCCCAGCCGCCGGATCGCGCCTGCGAGGTCCTGCGCCCTGTTCAGCGACGCTGCCGCCGCCATCGCCATCTGCGGCAGGATCATCCATTCGAGCGTCCAGGCGGCACCGGATCGCTCCTGCTCGTGCACCATCGCATGCTGCAGGGCCGACGCCTGAACCGCGTTGAAACGGGCAAGGGACACCAGCACCTCCGCGCCGACGGGGTTCTGCTTGTGCGGCATGGCCGAGGAGCCGCCGCCGCCGGCGAGCGCGATCTCGCCGCCCGCCTGCGCCATGAGCGCGACATCCTGCCCGAATTTGCCCAAGCTGCCCGAGACGAGCGCGAAGACATGGCCGTACTCGGCCACGTAGTCGCGCTGGCTCTGCCACTGCGGCGCGTCGTCGAGGCCGAGCGCCGCCGCCAGCGCGGCGCGCAGCGGCGGCCCCTGCTCCGCGAACCTGTCGAGCGTGCCCGCGGCACCGCCGAATTGCACGGGAAAGCTCAGGCTGGCCAACCGCCCGCGATGGCGCGTCAGCGGTTCGCGCCACGCCCGGATGCGGTCCGACACGCTGATGGGGATGGCGGCCTGCATCCGCGTGTAGCCCGTGAGGGGCCGGGCGCCAAAGGCGCGGTCGAGCCCATCGTAGGCAGCGATCAGCCCCGCGAGGCGCGTGTCGAGCAGCCGGCAGAACTCTTTCAGCCGGAGCACGAGGCTGGTGTCGATGACATCCTGGCTCGTCGCGCCGAGATGCACCTCCCGCGCATGTTCGTTGCCGACGGCCTCCCGCAACTGGCGCACCAGCTCCGGGATGACGACGCCGTCGCGGGCCGTGCCCGCCGCCAGTGCCGCGATGTCGGGCGCGAACGTCTCCGCAACGGTCGCGATGTGGCTTGCCGCCACGGCGGGAATGAGGCCGAGCTTTGCCTGCGCGACGGCAAGCGCCGCCTCGAAACGCAGCATGGCGCGAATGTCGGCGGAAGCTTCGAAAAGCGTTGCGGCTTCCCTGTCACCGAACAGGCCCGACAGGAAGGGATGGTCAAAAATGCCCGGCATCGGCTCACATATCGAAAAAGACGGTTTCTCTTTCACCCTGCAGGTGAATGTCGAACTGATAGGCATCGCCGTCGCGCTGGCCGATCAGGGTGGGGATGCGCACCTTGTGTTCGATGCGCGCCAGCACCGGGTCCTCCGCGTTGGCGTCGGCCTCGTCGGAGAAATACATGCGCGTGTGCAGGCCGATGTTGATGCCGCGCGCGACGATCCACAAGGTCACGTGCGGCGCCATCAGGCGACCGTCCTGGAACGGCACCCGGCCCGGCTTGACGGTCTCGAAGACGAACTCGCCCGTCTCGAAATGCGCGGGCGAGCGTCCCCAACCGGAAAAATTCTCGTCCGCCTTGCCGCGCGTCTCCAGCGGGCTGTTGTAGAGGCCGGCGGCGTCGGCCTGCCATATCTCGACGAGCGCGTCCTTCAGCGGCGTGCCGCTGCCATCGATGACGCGGCCACGGATGACGATGCGCTCGCCGCGCGTCTTCTCGTTGACCAGCGCGCCCACGCCCAGGTCTTCCGCGTAGATGCCATGGATGCCGACGAAGTTCGGCGTGAGGCCGATGTGGACATAGGGACCCGCCGTCTGCGACGGGCTTTCCTTCAGATAACCGAGCGGCTGGACCATTCAATTTCCCTCCCGACGATTCTCGAACATGGTGGAGCGGCGGCCGCGCAGCACGATGTCGAACTTGTAGGCGCGCATGTCCATCGGCAAGGTGGCGTTCATGTCCAGCGGCGCGACGAGGCGCTCTATGGCCGCCTTGTCCGGGATGGTCTGCACGATCGGGCAGCGCCAGATCAGCGGATCGCCCTCGAAATACATCTGCGTGATGAGGCGCTGGGCGAAGGACTTGCCAAAAATCGAGAAATGGATGTGCGCCGGCCGCCAGTCGTTGACGCCGTTCGGCCACGGATAGGGGCCGGGCTGGACGGTCTTGAACCAGTAATAGCCGTCGTCGTCGGTGATCGCGCGGCCGACGCCGCCGAAATTCGGGTCGATCGCGGCGAGATAGGTATCCTTCTTGTGGCGGTAGCGGCCGCCGGCGTTCGCCTGCCAGAACTCGACGAGCACGCCCGGCAACGGGCGGTTGCTCTCGTCGAGCACCCGCCCGTGCACCAGGATGCGCGGGCCGATGGCCGACTCGCCGGGCTTGGCGTAGTTGTGGATCAAGTCGTTGTCGAGTTCATGCAGCATGTTGTGGCCGAAGACAGGCCCGGTGATCTCGCTCCGCGTTCCCTCAAGCGAGAGCAGCGCGCGCGTGGGCGCGCGCAGGACCGACGTCTTGTACCACGGCGTATAGGCCGGCGGCTGCATGGCACGATCGCGGACGAACAACGGGCCCGCTTCCGGTATCGTATTCCTCATGGTTCAGGCTCCCTCCCCTGTTCCGGTTGCCTTGATCTCTTCGCAAGTCGTCATTTCTTCATAAGTCTTCTTGGCGATCTTGAAGGCATGGTTGGATGCCGGCACGCCGGCATAGATGGCCACGTGCAGCAGCGCTTCGCGGATGTCGTCCCGCGTCGCGCCGGTGTTGACCGTGGCGCGGATGTGCATCGCCAGCTCCTCGTCCTGGCCGAGCGCGGCCAGCAGCGCGATGGTGACGATGGAGCGCTCGCGCCGGGTCAGGTTCGGGCGCGCCCACAGCGTGCCCCATGCGGTCTCGGTGATCAGTTCCTGAAACGGCGCGTCGAAATCGTTCGCGGCCGAGGATGCCCGATCCACATGCGCATCACCCAGAACGGAGCGTCGCACTTCCATGCCCAGACTGTAGCGGTCGGATCGCCCGGCGGATTGAGCCATGGGTTCAGTCTCCCTGCGGAATGTGAGGCGGAATTTGCTGCAAGAACTGGCGGAGCAGGTCCGTATAGGCCGCGGGCTGCTCCACGTTGGGAATATGACCGGCACCGGCGATCACCTCGAAACGGGCGCCGTGAACGAGCCCCGCCAGTTCCCGCACCAGATCGGGCGGCGTCGAGCCGTCCTGATCGCCGACGATGCAGAGCGTCGGCACGGTGATCGCCCGCGCCGCGGCGGTGTAGTCGGCCTCGCGCAGCGCCGCGCAAGTCGCGATGTAGCCATCGAGCGGCTGGCGCGCGAACATGGCCCGGTAGCCGGCGTAAGCGGCGTTGTCCGGCACGCGGAAGGCGGGCGTGAACCAGCGCGGCATGGTCGCGTCCAGAATGCTGGCGAGGCCGTCCTTCCCGATGGCCTCCATGCGCGCGTTCCACATCTCCGCCGTGCCGATCTTGTGGGCCGTGTTGGACAGCACGAGCCCGGCCACCAGATCGGGCCGCAGGGCATGGACGCCCTGCGCCACGAGCCCGCCGACCGACAGGCCGCACAGGACCGCACGCGCGATCGACAGTTTCTCCAGCAGCCCGATCAGATCGCGCGCCAGCCGCTCGATCGTGTAGGGTGTCGCCCCGATACCGGAAAGACCGTGGCCGCGCTTGTCGTAGGTCAGCACGGCGCGGTCGCTGCCCAGGCGAGTCTTGACCTCGTCCCAGATCCGCAGATCGGTTCCGAGCGAGTTGATGAATACGATCACCGGACCCGCGTCCGAGGCGCCCGCCCCGGCAGGGCGGAAATCGTAATGGACGGCGATGTCGTCGATCAGAGCGAATTGCACCGGACTTTCCTCCTGCTCCAAAGTTGGCGCTTTCATATGGTTAAGTAAAATGATATTTATTCGCCATCATATAATTCATGGGTTATGAAAAGCGTGATCGGCAATCGTATCAAGTTTCGTCATCTGCACACGTTTGTGGAAGTGGCGCGACAGAAAAGCGTGGTGAAGGCGGCGGAGCTGCTGCATGTCAGCCAGCCTGCCGTGACCAAGACCATCCGCGAGCTGGAAGAGATTCTGGGCGTGCCGGTGCTTGAGCGCGAGGGGCGCGGCATCGGCATCACGCGCTATGGCGAGGTTTTCCTGCGACATGCGGGTTCGGCTTTGACGGCGTTGCGGCAGGGCCTCGATTCCGTCTCGCAGGAACGGCAGGGCACCGGCACGCCCATCCGCATCGGCGCCCTGCCCACGGTGTCGAGCCGCGTCATGCCGCGCGCCATGAGCCTGTTTCTGGCCGAGGAAACCCGCAGCCGCGTCAAGATCGTCACCGGCGAAAACGCCGTGCTGCTGGAGCAGCTTCGCGTCGGCGATCTCGACCTGGTGGTCGGCCGCCTCGCGGCGCCGGAGAAGATGACCGGCTTTTCCTTCGAGCATCTCTACTCGGAAAAGGTGGTGCTGCTGGTGCGGGCCGGCCATCCGCTGCTGAACCACGGCCCCTCGCTCTACGCCAGCCTCGGCGACTATCCCGTGCTGATGCCGACGGGCAACTCGATCATCCGGCCCTTTGTCGAGCGCCTGCTGATCGTCAACGGGATCGCCCCGCCGCCCGTGCAGATCGAGACGGTATCCGATGCGTTCGGCCGCGCCTTCGTGCAGGAGAGCGACGCGGTATGGATCATATCGGAAGGCGTCGTCGCGCGCGATATCGCGGAAGGCCGGCTGGTGCCGCTGCCCATCGATACCGGCGAAACCACCGGACCCGTGGGGCTGACCATGCGCACCGACACGGTTCCCTCGGCGGGCCTGCAGATCCTGATGCAGACCATCCGCGAGACCGCGGCGGGCGCCTGATCCGCAGTTCAGAACGGCAGCCCGACGTAGTTTTCGGCCAGCGCAGTGGAAGCCGCCAGCGAATGGACGAGATAGTCCAGATCGGCCTCCTGCATCTTCCGGTCGAAGGACCCTGTGTCGGGGAAGCGATGCAGCAGCGTGGTCATGGACCACGAGAAGCGCTCCGCCTTCCACACCCGCGCCAGCGCCCGCGCGGAATAGGCGTCGATGCCCGCCAACGACCGCTCGGCGTAGAATTCCCGCAGGCCCTCGTGGAGGTAGTGGACGTCGCTGGCCGCGAGATTGAGACCCTTCGCCCCCGTCGGCGGCACGATGTGCGCGGCGTCGCCCACCAGGAACAGGCGGCCGAAGCGCATCGGCTCGGCCACGAAGGAGCGCAGCGGCGCGATGGACTTCTCGAAGGATTCGCCCGTGACCAGCGCCTCGGCGTGGGGGGCAGGCAGGCGGAGGCGAAGCTCGTCGAAGAAGCGCGCGTCGCTCCAGTCCTCGATCTTCTCGTCGAGCGCGCACTGGATGTAGTAGCGGCTGCGCGTGAGCGAACGCATGGAACAGAGCGCGAAGCCGCGTTCGTGGTTGGCGTAGATCAGTTCGTGGTCGACCGGCGGCCGGTCGATGAGCACACCGAGCCAGCCGAACGGATAGACCTTCTCGAATGTCCGGATCGCGTTTTCCGGCACGGACTTGCGGCTGACGCCGTGATAGCCGTCGCAACCGGCGATGAAGTCGCAGTCGATGCGATGGGTGACGCCGTCCTTCTCGAAGGTCACGTAGGGGCTGTCGGTGTCGAAAGCATGCGGCGTGACGTTGGCCGCCTCGTAAAAACCTCCAGCGCCGCTTTTCCGGCGCTCGTCAAGCAAATCCTGGGTCACTTCCGTCTGGCCGTAGACCACGACGCGCTTGCCGCCCGTGAGCTTCGTCAGATCGATGCGATGGTCCCGGCCGTCGAACGCCAGTGAAATGCCTTCATGGGGCAGGCCCTCGCGGTGCAGCCGCTCCGACGCGCCCGCCTCGTCCAGCAGGCGCACCATGCCCTCTTCGAGCACGCCGGCGCGCACGCGCCCCAGAATATAGTCCGGGCTGACCCGGTCCAGAATGATGTTGTCGATGCCAGCCTTGGTCAGAAGCTGGCCGAGCAGCAGGCCCGAGGGACCCGAACCGATGATGACGACCTGAGTACGCATCGTACCTCCCTATGAATCCTGTTTTGTGAAAATTCGCCTTATTCTGTGGTCAACTTTGCTCCTTTCAATGGATTTTCCGTGCAAGAAATTGCATTTACGGAACATGCCGGAGGTACGTTTCCGATGCGCAGGGAAGTCCCGACCTATGAACTCTATGGAGAGAGACCGGACGACAGGCCGGATTTCTGGCTGCATTGCGAGACGCTGTTTTCCCGCAGCAGCCTGCATCGGTTCGAGATCGGCCTGCACCGGCACGACAGCTTCTTCCAGCTTCTGCACATCGAGAGCGGTACGGGCAGCGCGAATTTCGACGGCGTCCAGCACGCCTTCGAGACACCCGCCGCCATCGTCGTACCGCCCGGCTTCAGCCACGGCTTCGCCTTTTCGAACGACATCGTCGGCCACATCGTCACGGTGCTCGTTCCGGAAGTGCCGTTGCTCGCCAGCTCCCGGAACGGGCCGCTTTCGCGCTGGCTGCGCCAGCCGCAGCTCGTCGCCCTGCGCGGGGCCGACCCTTCCGACCTCGCCTACATCGGCGCCACGGTGGCGCGCATCATGGACGAGTTCTCAGGCCGCAAACCCAACAAGACGCGGCTTCTGGAAGCCTATTTCGTCTCGGCATTGATGCTCGTGGCGCGCGCCGCCGGGGCGGACGATGCGGACGGGCGGGCCGCCGCACAGCGGGATGCGCGGCTGGAGCAACTGCTGGAACTGATCGACCGGCATTTCCGCGAACACCGGCCCGTCTCCTTCTACGCGGACGCGCTCAACATATCGCCGACCCACCTCAACCGGATCGCACAGGCGGCGGCGGGGCTGACGACGCAGCAATTGCTGATCCGCAAGCTCATCGATACCGCAAGGCGCGACCTCGTCGTCACCCCCACTTCCGTGCAGAACATCGCCTATGGCCTTGGCTTCACCGACCCCGCCTACTTCTCGCGCATGTTCCAGCGAGAGGTGGGCGTGACGCCGCGCCGCTTCAGGCTGGAGGAACGCGCCAGGCTTGTCGAGGCATCGGCCGCGTCATCGCCGGAGATAGCGCCAGCCCTGTCTCCGCCTATTCCGCCGCCGCGGGATTCTTGAGATATTCGATGAGGTTGGCGACCTCATCCGGCTTCCTGACGCCGGCATGCCGGCGTGGCCGAAATCCCGGCAAGCGCTGCCAGCGCGGCGACGTATCTTTTCATGACGACTGCTTTCGGATTCTCATTCATGAGGAGCATGACGCGGCGGAAGGGGCTGGCCCGTTCCGCCGCTGGCCGTCCGGGGCTGTCAGGCGCCGATGCCGGACTTGCCGGGGGCGATGATGCCGTTCGGGTCGAGCGCGCGCTTGAGCGTCTGGTTGATGCGGCGCTGCACCGGGCCGTAGCAGTCGGCCACCTGATCCATGAACGCATTGTTGGTCCGGTAGACGGCATAGCCGCGCTTGCGGAACTCCTCGATGAGTTCGGACATGCAGGCGTGCGCGTTCTTCGTGTCCTCCTCGTCGGTCTTGTCGAAGAGGAGATCGATGACATGGTGCATGTCGCGCATGCCGACGATGTATTCGCCGCAGTAGTCGAAGCCCCACTTGTTCAGGATTTCCGTGGCCAGCTTCGTCTGCGTGAGGGTTTCCGAGCCTTTGGCGACAGTCACCGGTGCGAACCACATCGACCCGCCGCCGCCGCGCCAGCGGTAGAGGCCGAACTCCTGCAGGTTCATGCCGCCGCGCATGAGCGCCGCGCGGTAGTTGAAGGGCTCCTTGCCGCCCAGCTCCGCCTCGGTGAAGATCTCGCCCTTGCCGAGCCGCTTCACCGCGTCCGTCACGATCTTCCAGTTCACCTCGACCTGCTCCGGGGTGCCGTAGAGGGCCGCGTAAACGTTCCAGGCGCCGAAGCCTTCCTCCGTCTTCATCCGCTCGATGGCGTCCTTCGGCATGGCGCCCTTGCCGTCATAGTACTTGGAGCGCGGAATGACGGCCGGCGCCTCCCAGAGGGCGTGGGCGAACACGACCGCGTTGGGGATGATGTTCGCCATGCGCAGCGGGCGCATCATGTCCACGATCGCCGTTATGTCCTCGTCGTCGGGAAACCGGATGTAGAACGGCTTGTACGCTGGCGGTTTCGGCATGAGCCAGAGGCCCATCTTCGTCACGATCCCGAAGTTCGACTGGGTGAAGATGCCATCGAGATACGGGCCGAAGCCCCATTTGAACACCTGCCACGAATTACTGCCCTCGACGCCGCCCATGGCCGTGCGCAGGACGTCGCCATTCGCCAGAACGACCTCCATGCCGCATTGCATCATGAAATGCTCGCCGTATGGCGTGTAGCCCACACCGCGGTCGAGCGTGTTCCCGACCGGCGATGCAATTGCCGACGGCGCAGGACAGGAGACCCACAGCGGGATGTCGTTCGCTTCGAGATAGTCGACGAGTTGCTGATAGGTGACGCCCGGCTCCAGCAGGGCCGTGCCGAGTTCCGCGTCAACTTCCAGAATCCTGTTCATATGCCGGAAATCGATGACGACCTGGTGCCGATGCCCCTTCGCGTTGCCCTGGGCATAGGTGCCGTAGCCGAAGTTGCGGCCGGTCGACGTCGGCCAGACGGGCACGCCGAATTCGTTGCAGACCTTGACGATTGCCTGAACCTGCTCGGTGCTGGTCGGCTGCAGCACGGCCGACGTCGCATAGTCCGTATCATCCGCCGGCATCATCGTCTTGTAGTAAGGAGTGAGCCGCTCCTCCCCGGTCAGGACGTTGTGCGCGCCGACGATTGCCTCAAATCTGGCGAGCGCTGCCAGAAAGGCCTCCTTCGTCACGCCATCGGGAATGTGCGCCACTTCGCGTGCGGTGGTCATCGGGATTCTCCTTTGCCCTGCCTGGCGACATAGGCTGCCAGTTCGTCGAGCGTGGCGTTGTCGATCATGGATTCGGTAAAGGCGGGCATCGGCCCGAAACCGTGGCGCGCGAAGTACTTCAAGACTTCGGGGTCGTATTCCTTCTGGAAAAGGTTGGGCCCCACCGCGCTGTCGAGGCCGGTGTGGCAGCGCGCGCAGGTCTTGGTGAAAGCCTCGCGCCCCGAGCCGAACATGCGCCTGTCGTCGAGACGCTCGGTGACGGTGTCCCGCGCCGTGGCGGCGAGGCCGGACGCCATGAGCGCGAGGGCCGCGACAGCGGCGATCCTGAGTGATTTATCGAGAAGCGACACAGTTCCTCTCCCCTTACGCAGCCTTCACGACGAAGCCGATGGACGCACCGCGCCGGACGGGCGCGATGATCGCCCGGCCGGTTTCGTTCAGCGCGGTGTCGAGCAGCACCTGCGCCGCATGGTCGAGATGGGCGCGCACATGCAATCCGGACGCGGAGCCGAACAGCGCTTTCAGCGTATTGTAGCGTTCGAGCTGCGTGCCCGAGAGACGGACGTGACGATGCCCGGCCAGAGAAGCCTCTGCGGCGGTGGCAAGCGGCGTCTCGACGCTGTCGATCGTCACGACATCGACGGCCGCGGCCCGCGCGATCCCCGCGACCGCGCCGGTCGAGAGCACAGTCAGGGCGCCGGCGGCACCCTGCAGAAAGATGCGCCTCGAAAGCATGGGTTATCCCTCCCTTATGATTTATGCGAGAAGCCCGTCAGAACGGGTAATGCTGGTTCGGATCCTCGATCGTGAGCCAGCGCAGGTCCGTGAATTCGGCGATTCCCGCCTTGCCGCCGAAGCGCCCGTAGCCCGAGGCCTTCACGCCGCCGAAGGGCATCTGCGGTTCGTCCGCGACCGTGGGACCGTTGATGTGGAGGATGCCGCTTTCGATGCGGTCCGCCACCGCGAGCGCGCGCCCGATATCGCGGCTGAACACGGCGGCCGAGAGGCCGTATTCGGTGTCGTTGGCCACACGCACGGCCTCGTCGTCGCCCTTTACGCGGATGATGGGCTTGACCGGGCCGAAACTCTCCTCGGCATAAATCCGCATCCCGGGGGTGACGTGATCGATCACCGTCGCGGCCACCACCGCGCCGTCCCGCGTGCCGCCGGCCAGCACCTTGCCGCCCTTCGCCACCGCGTCGGCGATCAGGGCATCCATCTTCTCACCGGCGCCGGGCGTTGCAAGGCCGCCCAGAACCACGTGCCCGCGCGGGTTGCCCGCCGGCAGCGCGGCCGCACGGGCGGCGAACTTTTCGGCGAAGGCGTCGGCGATGCTCTCGTCCACGATGACCCGCTCGGTCGACATGCAGATCTGGCCCTGATTCATGAAGCAGCCGAAGACCGCCGCGTTCACGGCGCCGTCGATATCGGCATCGGCCAGCACGACCAGCGGCGCCTTGCCGCCCAGTTCCAGCAGCGCCGGCTTCAGGTTTTCGCCGGCGAGACGGCCGACGATGCGGCCCACGCGGGTAGACCCGGTGAAGTTCACATGCCTGACTTCCGGCGCGCCGATCAGTGCTTCCACCACTTCGGCGGCATCCTCGGGCGCGTTCGAGACGACGTTGAGCACGCCCGGCGGGAAGCCCGCGTCGAGGAAACACTGCCCGATCAGGCGTTGGGTTTCCGGGCAGAGTTCGGACGACTTGAGCACGACCGTATTGCCGACCGCCACGGGCGTGGCGACGGCGCGTGTGGCAAGGATCACCGGCGCGTTCCACGGCGCGATGCCGAGGCAGACGCCCTTGGGCCTCGCCACAGCCGTGGCAAGGGTGCCGGGCTTGTTCGAGGGGATGATCTCACCCCCGACCTGCGTCACGATGCTCGCGGCCTCACGCAGGATGTTGGCGGCCAGCGCCACATTGAAGCCGATCCACGGCGCGGTCGCGCCGGTCTCGGCCACGGCGGCGGCGATGAAATCGGACGCCCTGGCGTCCATGATGTCGGCCGCCCTGTTCAGCAGCGCGCGCCGGTCCTGCGGGCTCGTGCGCGACCATGCCGGGAAGGCGGCCTGCGCGGCGGCGACAGCGGCAAGCGCATCGGCGACGCTGGCGGCGGCGGCCACGGTCGCCACCTCGCCGGTCACCGGATCGAGCCGGCTGAAGGTGCGATTTCCGGTGGCGGCGACGGCCTGGCCATTGATCAGCAATTCAGTTGACATGACGTTCTCCTTCAAGAAGCAGTTGGTCCGGCGCCGGCCGGGAGGTGAGGACGGGACCGCCGCCTCACGGGTCCTGCTGCAGGAACGGGTATTCCCGCCCGCCCGCCGCGACGGTCACCCAGCGCAGTTCGGTAAATTCATCGAGCGCCGCCGGCCCGCCGAAGCGGCCATAGCCGCTGTCCTTTAACCCGCCGAAGGGCACGTCCGGCCGGTCGGAAACGCTGGGCGCATTGATGTGGCAGATGCCGCTCTCGATCCGTCGCGAAACGGCGAGCGCCCGGCCGACATCCCGGCTGAAGACGGCCGCCGAAAGCCCATATTGGGTATCGTTGGCGATGCTGACGGCCTCGTCTTCGGTCGCGACACGGCAGATGCCGGCCACGGGCCCGAAACATTCTTCCGTGTAGAGCGCCATGCCGGGCGCGAGATGATCGACCACCGTCGCATCCATGAAGGTGTTGTCGGCGGGACCACCGGCGCGCAGCCGCGCGCCCTTCGCCACGGCGTCCTGCACCAGCTCCGCGAGCCTGCGCGCGACGGCGGTGCTGACGACAGGCCCCAACGGCCAGGCACCCGTGCGTGGGTCCCCCGCCCTGAGCCGCGCCGCGCGCGCGGCCAGCTTCTCCACGAAGGCATCGGCCACCGGCTCCAGCACGACCACCCGGTCGGTGGATATGCAGAGCTGCCCCTGATTGAAAAACGCTCCGAAAGCCGCGGCGTCCGCAGCAGCATCGAGATCGGCGTCCTCCAGGACCACGAACGGTGTTTTCCCGCCAAGCTCAAGCAGGCATCGCTTCAGATGCCGGGACGCCGTCTCCGCCACGATGCGGCCGACCCGCGTCGATCCCGTGAAGTTCACCCGGCGCACGGCGTCATGCGAAATCAGCGCCCCCACGACCTCGGCAGCGTGCTCCGGCGCGTGCGTGACGACGTTCAGGACACCGTCGGGCAGACCCGCCCCCGCAAAGACGGCTCCGATGAGCAGATGTGTCGCGGGGCATATTTCGGACGCCTTCAGCACGACCGTGTTGCCGCAGGCCAATGCCGTGGCGACGGACCGCATTCCGAGCACGAAGGGCGCATTCCACGGCGCCATCGCGAGACACACGCCCACCGGCTCCCGGAAGGCGAAGGACAGCCCGTCCGGCCCTTGTGTGGCGGTGCCCGTTACCGACGTCACCATGGCGGCCGCCTCTTCCAGATGCTGCCGCCCCACTTCGATATTGAAGCGCAGCCACAGGTCGGTCGCGCCGATCTCGGCCCGCATCGTCTCCCCGATCTCGGCCGCTCGGGTCTCGATCAGCGCCGCCGCGCGCATCAGGATGCGGCGCCTTTCCTGCGGAGGCGTCGCGGACCAGCTCGCGAAAGCCCTCGCCGCGGCATTGGCGGCAGCTACCGCCTCCCGCGCGCGGCAGGACGGCGCGCGCGAGGCAACGGTTCCCGATGCGGGATCGATTCTTTCGAACTCGCCCGCCGGCCCGCGAACAGGGGCGATCGCGGAAGCGCGGCGCACGCCCTCCGGCGCGACTGCGGCCATGGTTTACCTCCCCAAGATCCCTTTCCGGGATCCGCGGCCGGCGTGTGATCGCGCCGCACAGGGCGGCGGACCGTTCACCGGCGCTTGTCTTCATTTGGCGTCCGTTCCGGTCCCTCTTCGGAACACTTAAAAGGTTAAGCCTTGCAGCGGCGATTGAAATGTCATTTTATGGGCATGTCTTGTGCTTTTCTGGTTCTTTTCATGCCCAACGAAACCCTGCCCCGCGATGTCCAGACGCTCGCAAGTCTGGTTCGGGCCGAGCCGCTTCGCCCCGCCCTGCGCAGCGTCATCCTGCGCCCGTCACGCGGGATGTATGAGGAGTTCACCCATTTCCTGCTGGTGGAAACCGGCGACGTCACGATCGAAGCCGACGACAGCGGACATCGTCTCGAAGGCCCCGTCGCGATGATTCTGCCCCCGGCGCCCGCCATGGCCGTCAGGCTTGGCGCGGGTGCGGGCGGCTGGCTGCTGGGTGCCGCCCCCCCGGTGCGGACAGAGGCAGTCGGGGCAAAGGCGGAATCCGGTCTCCTGCAAACGGTGAGCGCGCGCCTTGTCGTGGCACAGGGAGAGGACGGCCGCTTCATTCCCGATCTCGTGCATCTTGCCGAACAGATCCATCGCGAGATGCACCGTGAAACGCGCGGATCGCAGATGGCCGTCGTGGCCTGTCTGCGGCTGTTGCTGATTTCCTTCTGGCGGGAAGGCAGCTTCGATCCCGCCACGCTCGGACGCAGCAGCGAACTGCACCTGCTTCAGGGCTTCAGGCGGCTGGTGGAACTGCATTTCCGCTCACGGATGTCCGTGGCCGACTATGCGGCTCTTCTGGGGGTCACATATGACCGCCTGCACAGCATCTGCCGGCGCAGCCAGCAACGTTCGCCGCTGCAGCTCGTCCATCAGCGGATGATGCGCGAGGCGGCGATCCGGCTGGAAAGGTCGGGCGAGACGATTCAGGAGATCGCCCATTCGCTCGGTTTCGGCGACGCAACCGAGTTCAGCCATTTCTTCAAGAGAAAAAGCCGGATGGCGCCCTCGACCTTCCGCGCAAGGGTTCGCGACGCGGGCGGCACGGCACACATCGGCGGCGCCTCCTTCGCGGACTGGCCGTGAGGGAGACGGAGCGCACACGCATACGTGACGTGCAGCCTGTCCCTGGCTTGCTTCAGATGCATGACGGGGATACGCCATAATCCGCGTACCTGCGCAGCCGGATCGGGGATTGAAGCACAATTCGTAGCGGCATATGGGAGAAGGGACGAAAGAGGATGGCCAGCGCATGACCGACACGTTCTCCACCGGCATTCACCACGTGACGCTGATCACCCGGCGTGTGCAGGCCAACGTCGATTTCTACGCCGGCTTTCTGGGCCTGCACCTCGTCAAGCGCACAGGCGGCTTCGAGGATAGCGAGCAACTCCATCTCTTCTACGGCGACCGGACAGGGTCACCCGGCTCGCTGGTCACCTTCCTCGTCTGGGAGGACGGCGCGCAGGGCCGTGTCGGCAACGGTCAGGTTTCCGAGATCGCCTTTGCCGTGCCGCCATCCGGCATCGGGGAATGGTTGACGCGGGCGCTGGCGCGAGGCGTCCCCGTCGAGGGGCCGTCACGCGAATTCGGCGAGCCTGTCCTGCGGCTGAGAGACCCTGACGGTATCATCGTCAAGCTCGTCGGCGCAGACGTTTCCCCCGCGAACCACGAAAACGGCGATCCCGCCGCCATCACCCGGCTGCGCGCGGTCACGATCCTGACGGATACGCCGGAGGAGACAGCGGCTTTCGTCAGCCGCTTCGGCTACCGGCGGGAGGCGCGAGCGGGAGCGATCACCCGACTGCGATCCGATACCGACGCCGTCGACATCAGAGACGCCTCCGGCTATGTGCCGGGCGCACCTGGAACCGGCACGGCCGATCACGTCGCCTTCCGCGCCGAAACCGTCGAGGCGGTACGAAAGGCCGAGAGTGAATTGGCCGGTCTCAACTCATCGCCGACAACCTTCCACGACCGCAAATATTTCATCTCGCTCTACGTGCGGGAACCCGGCGGCACGCTCTTCGAACTGGCGACCGACGGGCCCGGTTTTGCCATCGACGAGGCAGCCGACAGGCTCGGCGGAATCCTGTTCATCCCGGAATCAGACCAACACCGTGCGGACGCCCTGAAAGTGATCCTGCCGCAGTTCGCCCTGCCGGGAGAACCCCGCCCTCCCCGCCGCGACCTGCCCTTCGTGCACCGCTTTCATACCCCCGACGATCCCGACGGCAACACCGTCGTGCTGCTGCACGGCTCCGGCGGCAACGAGGCGGACCTGATGCCGCTGGCGCACCGCATCGCGCCACGTGCTACGCTGCTCGGCGTACGCGGGCGCTCCCACGAGGAAGGCATCGCGCGCTGGTTCCGCCGCACCACCGCAACCACGTTCGACCAGGCCGACATCCGCTCGGAAGCTAAAGCCTTCGCTGCCTTTGTCGACGGAGCGATCGCCGGCTACGGCCTCGATCCGGCGCGTATGGTCTTTCTCGGGCTTTCCAACGGCGCGAATTTCGCCGCGGCGGTCATGGCCCTGCATCCAGGTGTTATCCGGCGCGCCCTTCTCCTGCGCGCGATGCCGGTCCTCGCCCCCCTGCCGGACGCGGACCTGACGGAAGCGAAGGTGCTGATGATACGCGGCGGCAACGATCCTTACGATCAGCTCGCATCGCCACTGGAAGAGTGGTTCCGGCGTAACGGCGCCGACCTCGATTCCCACAGTATCGAGGGTGGCCACGCCCTCACGGCCGATGATGCAGTTCTGGGAGGGAAATGGTTCGACACAACCATGACAGACGACGCAAGTTGAGCAGCACATCGCCCGATATCAACAGCTGCAAAGTTGCGGAACTACTTTTCGGCCTCCGCACGCACAAACGATTTCAAGACTGTGATTTTATAAAGAGTATCAGGGTACTGTAGATCAGTACTTTCGATGAAGTTTAAATGCTGTGCAAGCCCCCTATCCAAGGAAGCTGTTATCCGTTCGCGTGGGCGGCGGGGGCTTCAGATGGGCTGCTTCTTCCGGATGGGAACCGGACAGCTGCGGCCGCAGCGGCAGTGGCCTCGCCGCCGCGAACGGTGACGGCATTGGAGGCAAGCGCGATACCGGTCTCGCGGAACGCCGCCAACAGGCGCTTCATCGCCTCACGCTGGATGAAGCTTGGATTGCCGGGCTTCGCGGTGAATTTCAGGCGCACGACGAGCGAGTTGTCCGTCACGTCGCGGATGCCCTGCATCTTCAGCGGCACGAGGAATTCCTTGCCGATTTCCTCGTCTTCCAGCATCGCAAAGCCCACCTTCTTGACGGTCTTGCGGATCTGCTCCGGATCCGCGTCGCGGTCGAAGTGCAGTTCGAACTTGATGGTGCTCCAGTCGCGGCTGTAGTTGGTGATCGCCTGCATCTGCCCGAAAGGAATGGTGTGCAAGGGGCCGTTCTGGTGCCGCAGCTGGACGGAGCGCAGCGATATCTTCTCGACGGTTCCCTTCAGCTTTCCGGTGTCGACGTATTCACCAACGCGAAAGGCGTCGTCAGCAAGGAAGAACATGCCGGAGACGATATCCCTGATCAGGGTTTGCGATCCGAATGAAACAGCCAGTCCGAAGATGCCGAACCCCGCCAGTAGCGGCGCTGTATTCACACCAAGGGACGAGAGAACGACAAGAATTGATATGGCGAGAACCGCGATGAAGACAACATTGCGCACCAGCGGCAACACCGTATGCAGGCGGCTGGCCGGGGCGCCGGGGCCTTCATCCTGATCCGCACCGGGCAGGTTCGCGCGCTGCGCGGGCGCAATAGCCTCGAACCAGGTTTTCAGAAAACTCCACGCCGTCCAGCAGAAGACGACGGCCGCGAGCAGCCGCATGGCGCCCGAGACCAGCCGCAGCGCGGCGAAGGCAGCGCCATCGGCCATGATCGGCTTCCAGAGTTCGACGATCAGATAAACGCCGATGAGCCAGATACCCCCCGTCACGAGGGTATGGCCGGCGGCCGTCGCCGCCTGCTCCAGCGCACCGGGCTGCCGGCGCCGGAACCGTGCCGCCGCGGCTGCCGACATAAGAGCGTGCGCGCCGAGCGCCAGTATGGGAAGCAGCAGCAGGGTGACCTGGGTCGTGCCGGCGGCGAAGTTCCAGCTCGTGCTTTGCGGCTTCCCGGCCGCAAGGCAGCCGACAGCCCAGATGACCAGCGCGGTCACGACATAGAAATAAGGCAGAAGGGCCGCAGCCGCACGCCTGAACAGGCCGGGTTCGCTGCCGGCGAACGCCGCCTCGATGTCGCGGGCACCAGCGATGAACCACCATAGCTTCAGCAGCGTCAGGACAGTTGCGCCTGCAAGGAACCAGCCTTCGATGGCGATGGCGTCCGCACCGCTCACATGCGCGAGGCGAACCGTCTGCCCCACCACACCGCCGATGGCGCCGTAGGCCGCAACCATCCTCCAATGCCAGCCTGCGTTGGGGATCGGAATGAGGCGGGCGGCGGCATCGCCCGGCGCGAACAGCAGCCGCGCGAATATCGCGTAGGCCAAAGCCGTTATCGCAACATTGAGAAGCGCTTGCACGCTATCGTGCGCCAGCGTACCCTGCGGTATCACGCTGCCAGCCAGGACACCCGTGACCACCGCGAAGGGGACGAACCCCGAAAGGTCGATTGCAAGCTGGACGCCGGCGCGCCTGAACCTGCCAGGCAAGGAATCGGCAAACCGGCGCCGCTGCGGCTGCAGGAGAAAAGCCGCGAACCGGTAAACAGCGAAACCGGCGATTGCCCCGACAAGACCAATCGCGAGCGCAAGCCCCGCAATCTGCAGCCAGCCATATCCTTCCGCGCCGATTTTTTCGGCCCAAGGAGCGAACAGACCGCCGAAGTCGGCAATGCCGCGAATCCCGAGGGCGATGCCGTCCTGAAGTCCATCCATCATCTGCCGGGCGGCGGCTGGCAGTCCGTACGCGCCGCCATCACCCGTGGATGGCGGATTGATGCCCTGTTCGACGCCCGCCGCCATTGTCCCATCCATTCCGCTGAAACGGCGACAGACGCCAGCGCTCATCGCCCAGCGGCCCGTCACCCGATATCAGGCTGCCGCAGCATGCAGCAGCCTGGCGGGACAAGATACGATCCGCGACTATCCGATAAAGATGGCCAATCTGACATCACCTGTCGTGTAATCCGGATAATAGCCGCATGATGAAGAAAGCGCCGTGTGTTCAGTCCCGCTCATGGGTGCTGGCCGGCGGAGATCGGGAAGGCTCCCCCGTGCCCCGCCCAGTTTTCATGCCGCCCAGCCGCCGAACGAACAACACACGGCTGGTAAGACCGAGCCCGTCTTCCTGGCTCTTGCCGCACTCCCTCGTAGCGCTCGCAAGCCTCGTATATAGTTCAACCGACCCGCCGTAGCTCGACGACGATGCCTGCGATTGAGCGAACATTTTGCTGACGAGACTATATCGTGGAACCTCGGCAAGGGATGATCGGAGACCCTGCGACGTGTTGACGCCAAATCCCCGTCCGGAGAGTCCACGCAACTACATCTCCTATCCTATTGGAAAACATATCGTTATTCCCTTTGACAAAAAGGGCAGATGCACCATGCACCCGCCCCGTTTGTCATCCAGGCTCCGACACGGGCGGCACGGACTTGAGCAAACTCGTCTTCAGTTTCGTCAAGCCGCCCACCAGTCGTCTCGCGGAGAAACCGAGATAGCCAGGATGACATCTTGAAAGTCGTTGTCGCCCGTATCAGTCGGCAGGTCCTCAAATCCAATCAATAGTTGCAAGCCGTCATCGTCAACGCCCGACAGCACCTGGGGCGCCCCATTCGGGTTAAACGCCGCGATGGAGTGGAAGACTGGCGCCGTCACAAGGTTACCCAGCGTCGCGCTGCGCAGCACGAGTGCCCCGCCGTCGACGGCGTCGGCGTCCGCTGACGTGACGAGGGAGAGATTGTCAGGTAGTTGTCCATACACGCCGAAGCCGTCCTGAATCAGGAAGAAGGCCAACCGCGCACCGTCTGCCGGCGTATCGAGATCGACGGTCCGCGCCTCGCTGCCGACGTTCAGCGTATCGGCAAACAGAATGCGGACGCTCCCGATCGTTCCGTCTGCGTCAACCGTATAGACACCCAGGGTATTGTGAAAGCTCGAAGTGGCAGACTTGATTTCCGCCGCGAAGGACGTCGCTCCGTCGCCCACGAGATAGGGCTCGTTGGCGATGCCATTGATCGCGATGGGGTCGACCGCCTGCGCTTCCTGAAGGTCAGGCAGAAAATGTACGAAGCTCAACAGTGTGTTTGCGCCGGTTCCGTCATTGCGGGCCACGGTCATGAAGTTGCCTTGAGAGAAGTCGCCGACGAGCCGGAAGCGCGTGTCGGCGACTGAAACTTCCACCCCGATCTCCGTCGTGTCGACAGAGACAGCCTTCCGATCGATGGCCTGATCAATGTCCAGTACATCGTCGACGCCGAAACCGGAGATAGAATCGCCGTGCAGATTGGCTAAAGAATCGCGCACAATATCGGCGCCTCCGCCAAGCTGAATGATGTCGGCCCCGGCGAATCCGGATATAATATCGTTTCCTATGCCGCCATAGATGACGTCGTTGCTATCCGCACCAAGCACAGGACCACCGGCTTCGTTGGCAAAATATGTCGATAGCTGCTCCACCTTCACATAATCGACATCGAAGTAGTAGGTTTTGTTCTCGGCCGCACTTCCTGCGGGCACAAAATCTGCATCTCCAATACTCGGCCCATTAGGGTCACCCCTGCCGGGCCCCCAGTCGGTGGGCACCCCCCATAGGTTCATGTGGAGATTCTGCGGCTGCGTTGGGACATGTTCCATGTCGACGCGAATTTCTTGGCCATCCACGAGCCAGCGGACCCGGTCGGGGAGCCACTCTATGCGGTAGACGTGCCAATCGGCGAAGCTGCCAGTTATTGGGATGGATTGAGGGTAATCATGACCAGTTCTCTCCAGAAAAACGTTGGTAGAGATCTTGGCAAGCTGAGAGGTCAGGATCTCGAAATCCAGCTCGTCATGATCCTCTTTACCTTGGGCATACTCAAAGGCCTGGTAAGCGAAGAATCCCGCGATCATGCCCGCCTGGGAGCTTTCGAACCTGAACCGGCCCTCAAAAGCGACGCCGCCACCACTCAAGTCCCATGCCTTATTCGTGATTGCCTCAGAGCCGCTGAACCCGCTTCCGTCGAGCCAGGTGTCCAGGCGGATTCGTGCCACGCCACCTTCGGCGACAGGCAAGCTCTGCCGGATCTGCGTTTGGCCCAGCCAGGACGAATTGTTGGTTTGAGACCACCTATTGATTTTCCAGTCTGCAGAGTTGAGCGTGCCGTCGATTGAGAATTGATCCTCGAACAGGACCTGTACCCCACTGAGTTGCGCCATTTCAGCCCCCTCCATTATTTGTATCAATGATTGAACAGGCTGTTAGACGAGAGTCAATCACCACTGCGGCGCAAGTATCTCCCCGCGCTTGCATATCATGACCACACATCCGGCCGAGACGCTGGAGGACGATGGTTTCCCTGCTTTCACGGCCTCGACGATGCGGATGAGCAGGTAGTGGCGCTATCGCTCAGAGACATTGTTCAGAACGCTCTCATCCCGGAGGAAATCAGCGCCCCTCATGTGTCATTGCCCTTTGCCTAGGCCTCAGGCAATCTGTTGTGCGTCAGTATAGGCAGCGGCCAAATCGCGGTTTTCTCGAATGGAATTCGTCTACGGGTTGAGCTTTCTGCTGCTTTTCAGCTTGAGCGCCTATGGCGGTCTGGCGCTACGGCGCCATCTCAACGAGGGCCACTTTTCGAAAGATAACATGGATGCTGTGCGCTTGGTGACCGGTCTGATCGTGTCTTTTGCCGCACTCATCCTGAGCCTTCACCTTTCCACGTCTAAAGCCGCATTTGACGCCGCCAACCGCAATAGAGCGGCTTACGCTACGCAACTGGCAAGCCTTGATGAATGTCTGCGAAATTTCTCTCCGCAAATGGACGCGACGCGGCTGCAGCTGCGCCAATACACCGCCGCCGTCATTGTCAGCACCTGGCCCGATGAGGAGGGACCAGGGATCGAAACCGGCCTCGATCCACAGCACATGATGTTACGTGGAGAGGACGCGACGCTGACGAAACTGATGACTCACATTGGTCTGGCAATCGATTCTTTCGTTCCCACAGACGGCGCTGCGCAGAACATCGTTGCAAGATGCCGGGCGGAATATGGAACGGTTCTGGCGGGGCGCTGGTCCGTCATCGACGACACGTATGCCCCGTCAGGAAGGCTATTCACCGTCGTTATCAGTTTCTGGCTCGCGCTGGTTTTCCTCAGCTTCGGGCTTCAGGTGCAACAGCGCGCACTGAGCCTGACGGTTCTTGCGATTGGCGTCCTCTGCGTTTCAACCGCGATGTTCGTTATCATCGACCTGCATTTTCCGTATCGCGGCGTCTTCGGGATATCCAGCACGCCGATGCGTGATGCCCTGGCAGACATGCTCCGCCAATAGACGGGCATGACCGCGCCCTTCGTCTACGACGGCGCCGCATTCCCGGCCTATGTCAAGCATGTGCTGGCCCCGACCCGGTCCAAGGATGCCATCAAGGATGTTGAGCGTGAGGACTTACGCAAGAAATCAGAACAGCCATCGAACGATCCCTCAGGATCTCGTTGGGACTTTCCGCGCCGAACCGCCGAAATCGGGTATAAATGTACCCGAATTATTCGGGCTTCAACGCGCTTATTGGTGTCCCGGAAGGGATTCGAACCCCTGACCTACGGTTTAGGAAACCGTTGCTCTATCCTGCTGAGCTACCGGGACCCATCATACGCAATACACTATCTCCCCTGCCCCACGCATCACACTTTGTGCCGTGCGGGAGCCTCGTTGCGCACCTTCCTTCTATTATCTGGATGGTGGCGTTCGTCTTGCCAGGAATGCGCCAAAGTGGCACTTCACAACAACGGGTTGTTTCTCCTATCATAGGCGTGATGATTTTGCAGCGGTTCTTTTGGCCTTTTTCCTACCTGTTCACAGAAACCCGCCTTTCAGGACACCCCGCCCGCCGGAGACGTGCGTTCGTTGCAGGGATCGTTTTTATGCTGGCCGCGACGGGGGCGGACGGGGCGTTTCCGGCTTGCCTGGAGGTTGCATCGCCGGACGATGCCCTGCGCGTTCAGGGGGTGACGGAGCGGGGGGAGCCTGTGCTTTCCGACGGGCGGATCGTCCTCCCCTCCGGCATCGCCCTTGTCGACGAAGCCGCTGCCGTTGCCGCTATCCGAAAGGTTCTCGACCGGGGGGAAATCCGGCTTGCCGCCATCAGTCGACATGCCGACCGCTGGGGTCGGTATCGCGGCCATCTTGCGATTCGGGCTGGCGGAGATGTCACGACGCTCGTGGAGCACCTCGTCGCGCAGGGTGCGGCGTTGCTCTATCCGCAAGAAATCGCTGCGAAGGCGGGCGACAAGCGGAATATCGTCGTCACCGCGGCCTGTGCGGACCGGCTGCTTTCGCTGGAAAAGGAAGCGCGCCGCGCGGGAATCGGCGCATGGGGCGGAACTGCTGCGCTGCCGCTCGACGCCCGCAACATTCCTCTGTTGCAACGATTTGCCGGCCAGTACGTTATTGTCGAGGGACGGGTCGTTTCGGTCGGAGAGCGCAGCACCATGACATTCCTGAACTTCGGGTCGAACTGGCGGAGGGACTTTTCGGTCTCTATTGCCCGAAAGGACTGGGAGGACTTCGCGAAGCAGGGGCTGACCGCCGCCGCCCTCAACGGCAGGCGCGTTGCGGTGAGGGGTGAAATCCTGCTACGGGAAGGCGTCGAATCGCCGGCTGGCCGGGCGCCCACGATCAGGGTATCAGTGACGCGAAGCCTCGCCTATTCGGATACGGACTGATCGTCGTGCAGGGAATTTCGTTGCAACGCTCCTTGCCGCAGCTTGCGGCCATCATGCTCACCGGCATGGCTCTGGCATCCTGCGCAGTCTCGCCTGTGGTCGAGCCGCCGGCAGTCGCCGCCGTACCGCCGGCGGCGCCGCGCATCACCGGCGTAAACCAGCGGGCAGAGCGCGAGCACCAGCGGCTGCTCGCTGCATTCGGCGGCGCCTATCAGGCGCCGGCGGCGCAGCGCATGCTTGATGAACTCGCCTCCCGCCTCGTGCCAGCCACCGAACGGCCGGACCAGCATTACCGCGTCACAATCCTCGACTCGCCGATGGTCAATGCCTTCGCCCTGCCGACCGGCAATATCTACGTCACGCGCGGCCTTCTGGCGCTCGCCAACGATGCCTCGGAACTTGCGGGCGTGATGGCCCACGAGATGGCCCATGTGACGGCCAGCCACGCCACGGCACGCGACGAACTTGAGAAGCAGACGGACCTCATCAGCCGCGTCAACGTGCAGGTCCTGAAAGATCCTACCCGCGACGAGGCGTTTCGCGCCAGCGCGCAGGGCACCATCGCCGGCTTCTCGCGTGAGCAGGAGCTGGAGGCCGACCGAATCGGTATCCGCACCAGCGCGCGCGCGGGTTACGATCCCTACGGCTCCGCCCGCTTCCTTGAGGCGCTGGACCGCAACGTCCGCCTCGGCAGAAGCGGCAGTGCGCAGTCGTCCGCGACCGCCAGCTTCATGGCAACGCACCCGAGCACGCCGCAACGTATCGCGCTTGCCTTGCGCAGCGCCCGCGAGGTTTCGGCACCCGGCATGGGGGACAAGGGCCGGCGGGCCTACCTTGAAGCCATCGATGGCATAAGGTGGGGCGAAGACCCGCAAAACGGCGATGTGCGCGGCCGTGTCTTCCGCCACCCGCGCCTGGGCATCACCTTCACCGCCCCGGAGGGCTTCGCGCTCGACAATTCTTTCCAGGCACTGATGGGCGTAGCGCGCAACGGCGAACTCGCCCTGCGCCTCGATGCGGTGGAACTGCCGCCTTCCGAGCAGCTTGACGCTTTCCTGTCGTCCGGCTGGATCGACGGCGTTTCGACCGAAAGCACGACACTGACGACGATCAATGGCCTTCCGGCCGCAACCGGCGTCGCGCGGGGGAAGGAATGGGTGTTCTATCTCGGCGCGATCCGTATCGACAACACGGTTTTCCGCCTCGTTGTGGCGACGCGCCAGCGCGACACCGCCGTCGAGCAGGATTTCCAGACCGCACTGGGCAGCCTGCGCCGGATGACGCCAGCGGAGATACGTGCCATCAAACCGTTGCGTATCCGCATTGTCGCGGCCGCCGCCGGCGATACTCCGGAAACGTTGGCCCAGCGCATGATCGGCGTCAGCCAGCCGCTCGAACGCTTCCGTGTGCTGAACGGACTGCGGCCGGATGAGGCCCTGGTTCCGGGCGAACGCTACAAGGTGATCTCGGAGTAAGGCAAAAAGCGTTAAACGGGAAACGCTGTCGTGCCGCGTCTCTTTGTTCGTGCACGGAATTTATCAGGAGAACGGCGCGCATTTCCCAGTTTTATGCAGCAGTACCCATAGACCACAAGACGACGGGCTGCCATGCACCGCATGCCGGAAAGGCACTTAGCCTTACGATATGAGGGGGTATGGCGGCCCGTCGTCTTGTCGTTTGGATGGAGGAAGAATGCGCCGTGCTGGGGCCGGTTCAGGCGGCCTCGTCTTCCAGTTCGTCGGCCGCGGCTTGTGCCTCGTTGGCGGCTTTCTTGGCAGGGCGGCGGGGCGCTTGCGCCAGCGCGTTCTCCACGATGCGCATGGCCTCGGTGTCGGTGCCGCCGTTCACGGCAGCGATCTCGCGCACCATCCGGTCGATGGCGGCTTCATAGAGCTGGCGCTCGCTGTAAGACTGCTCAGGCTGCGAATCGGAACGGTGCAGATCACGAACGACCTCCGCAATCGCAATCAGATCGCCGGAGTTGATCTTCGCCTCGTATTCCTGCGCGCGACGCGACCACATGGTCCGCTTCACCCGGGCGCGGCCGGTAAGAGTTTCCAACGCCTTGTCCACAAGCGTATTTTCGGCAATCTTGCGCATGCCGACGCTCGCCGCCTTCGCGGTGGGGACGCGCAGGGTCATCTTGTCCTTCTCGAACGAGATGACAAACAGTTCGAGCGTACAACCCGCAACGACCTGTTCCTCGATGGCGATGATCTCTCCGACACCGTGGGCAGGATAGACAATCGACTCACCGGTCCTGAAGCCCAGGCGATGGGCAGTCTTTTTGGCGTTGTTCATAATTGTGATTGCCTCCTTCTCGCCTCCGCAAGGGATGCGATATACTGACGCTCCGGGGGCCACCCGGACAAAAAAATCCCATCGGCGGCAACGCGCCACCGGATAACAGCCGAGCCCAAACCGCCGTAGCCGCATGGTCACGCCATGACATAGCGGCGACGAGCTGTTGTGCGTCGTCACATCAGTACGTTGAATGCTGAACCTCTGCCGGGTACGGGCAGCGTATCTCTGCACCAGATCGACCAATAAAGGCTAACCTAACACAAAAATCGGCAAAAATCAAAAGAGTTAACCCACCCGCCGGCCAATGCCGGGGGTGCGGGCCGCAATCGGCCATCAGAAAGCGCGGCGACAATGCGCCGCCAGACTGAATCGGACTTGAACTCGGGCAAACACGATATCCCCATGCACCAAAGGCATGGCAGAAATATGATAATCTGATGGCCTGAGGCCGTAGAAACCTCAACTGGAAAATGAGACCCGTTTTTCAGCCTGCGGCAGTTGGCATTCACCTTCGATCCATCGAGCTGAATGCAAATCGCGGCAGAGTGGCGGATGCGATTTCCACCTGTAGCTGTCCCGACCGGCGGGCAGGACATGCCTGATGTCCGTCAATCGCCTTCGCCCGGCTCCGGCGAGAAATATTGCTCGAACTTGCCGGCCACGCCGTCGAACTCCGTCGCCTCCGGCAGCGCATCGCGCTTCTGAGTGATGTTCGGCCACATCTTGGCGTAGTCGGCGTTGATTTTCAGCCACTTCTCAAGGCCGGGCTCGGTATCGGGACTGATGGCCTCGGCAGGACACTCCGGTTCGCACACCCCGCAGTCGATACACTCGTCCGGATGGATGACAAGCATGTTCTCGCCCTCGTAGAAGCAATCCACCGGGCAAACCTCGACACAATCCGTATACTTGCACCGAATGCAATTATCGGTGACGACGTATGGCATCCACCTCTCCTGCGGCCGGGCACTCTGCGCTGGCGGCCTTCCCGGCATCCCGACAGATTATCGTATAACGTCTATCGGGCAAATCGCGTTTTCAAGAACCCGAAACAACGGATATGATGGGCATGCATCCCCACCGGCCGCTATATCTGGATTCTTTCCAATGTGAGAGCACTGCTCTAGCGGCAATCGTCCTCCGGTGCAAGCGACGTATTGTCGCCGGAGGTCTCTGAATTTTGCATATGCTCATCCGGGCCAGCGGCTTCAGGACCGCTCAGCAGCTCGTACAATTGCCGCGCTTCCGGCGCTCCGCCGCGCCGTTCGGCGAAAGCGCACACGCTGACGACGAGCGTCGCGTGGGCGAGAGCCAATGTCAGCACATCACCCGCACGCACGCCCTTGGCCGGATCCGTCACACGCCGGCCGTTGATGCGCACATGTCCCTCGTCGACAAGCCGTGCCGCCAACGTGCGCGTTCGCGCCATGCGTGCATGCCACAACCATTTGTCTAGGCGCTGCCGGCTGATGGCTTCGGGATCGGGCAAGAGCGATCAACCCTTTTCCTTGGTGCGACCTTCGAGCGCCTGCTTGAGGGCCGCGAGCTTGGCGAAGGGCGAATCGGGATCCGGGGCGCGCTCGGCGCGGCCGGAACTCTTCCTGTCCTGCCAGGATTTGGCCTGCCCTGCGCCGCCGCCGGGCCTGTCCCCCCCGTGCCGCTCCGCGCCGTGTCCCTTGCCGTGGCCGCCAGCGGCGTCCCGGTTGCGGCCGAAACGCCGGTTCTCGTCATCGCGCGTGCCGCCGGGCTGGCCGCCGTTGTTGCGCGCACGGGCAGCATCACCAAAGCGTTCGAGCCGGCGCTGGCGCTCATGCTCGCGCGCCGGGGCTGCTGCATCCCCCTCGCCCTGCGGCGCCTGTGCGGCGACCTCGCCGGCCGCGGTGTCCGCCGGAGCGTGCTGGGGAGATCGCTGCTGGCCGCGCGGATGGCCTGCACCACCACGCCCGCGCCGCTCGCCCTGCCCTTCCCGCTGACGCTGCTGGCGCGGACCATGCTGATGACGGTGCGGCCGCCAGATATCAATCTCGGCCGGTACTGCGGCCTCCTGTGCAGCCTCCTCGGCGGATGCCTCCGCCTCTGCGGGCGCGCCCGCCTGTTCCGGCTCCGCGTCGTGCGCCTCGGCGACGGGTGCCGTGGAGGCATCCTCCGTCACAAGGGTTTCAGCAAAGGCCGGTTCGGCGTCAGCGGCTGGCAGCGGCTCCGCCGCCGGTGCGGCCTCAGCCGGAGCAAGCTCCGTTGTTTCCGCAACGTCGGGCGCCGCTTCCGCCGGCGTGTCCGTGGCGGCGGCTTCAGCCGTTCCATCCGGGACGGCATCGCCTGCGACCGGCGCTTCCGCGGCCAGCTCCTCGGCGGCGTCCTGCCCGGCAGGAGCCGACGAGTCCGTTGCGGGCGCGGCAATGAGACGGGGCGCGGGCACCAGCTCCGCCGTGATGGCGGGGCCCGTCCGCTTCTCGGGGACATAGCCGAGCGAGCGCAGGATGGACGCGAAGTCCTCGCCCGCGCATCCGGCAAGCGATGTCATCGCAACCGTCACGACGAAGCCGTCGCCGTCGGCGGCCCCCGCCGGCGGCTCTCCGGGCGTCACGCCCGGCTTGTAGGCGATGGCGGGACGGATGAGATCGGCAAGACGTTCGAGGATGTCGACGCGCAGCACCCGCTCGCCGCAGACACGAAAGCCTGCTGCGCGATAGAGGCCCTTTGCCACCTCCGCGGACAACTTGAACGACGTCCGGCCCGAGGCCGCGAGATGCGCGATATCGTCGAGACCCGGCTGGTCGAGGCCACCGTTCTTCAGAGCCCACAGTTGCGCGGCGAGCGCACGCGGCGCGGGCTTCAGCAACTGCGGCATGTACAAATGGTAGGCGCCGAAGCGCACGCCGTGGCGGCGCAGGGTGGCACGGCTTTCCTGATCGAGGCTCTTGACGTCCTGCGCGACGCGCGCGCGCTCCAGCACGCCGAGCGCCTCCGCAATCTGGAAGGCGACGCCCCGCGCGAGGCCGGTGATGTCCTCGGCCGCTTCCAGAAGGTCAAGGGCGCCGAGAAGCTTCGTCACATACGCCTTGATCCAGGTTGAGAGCCGCGTCTCGACCTTCTCGCGCGCGCCGCCGGCGAGCGAATCGTCGGCGATGAGCCGCAGGCCGGGCGCCAGCAGCTTCTCGCCTTCCATCAGCCTGGCGATCGCATCGCCATTCCAGCGGACGATGCCGTCATTGGAAAGCACGAAGGTCTCGTCCGGGCTCGCTGAAAGCCGCTCGGCGCGTGCCTCGATCTCGCCCGCGAGCGCCTTTTGGGCGGCGGCGCGCAAGGCGCGCACATCCTGCCCCTCGGCTTCCGCGTCCGGCGCGAACTGGAACCCCTGCAAGCGGCCGATATGTTGGCCTTCGACCAGGACATCGCCCGCTGTGGTGACTTCGGCTTCGAGCATCGTATTCTCTCTCAGGCGTCGCATCAGGACGCTGGTGCGGCGGTCCACGAAACGGCTGGCGAGCCGGTCGTGTAACGCGTCAGATAGTCTGTCCTCTACCTGACGGGTGACGCCCTGCCAATGGGCAGGATCGCGCAGCCAGTCAGGCCTGTTCGCCACGAAGGTCCAGGTGCGCACCTGCGCGATGCGTCCGGACAGCGTGTCGATTTCCCCGTCGGTCCGGTCGACATGGCGGATCTGGCGGGCGAACCAGTCGTCGGCGATGGTGCCTGATAGCATCAGCGATTGGTAGATGGTGCCCACAAGTTCTGCATGCGCGGCCGGCGCGACCTTTCGATAGTCGGGAACCTGACAGACCTCCCAGAGTCTTTCAACCGCGCTTTTTCCCTGCGTGATGTCTCGCACCGCGAAATCGCGCGCCAGAATGTCGAGAGCGGCCTCGTCCTCGGCGATGGGCGCCCGCGTCAGCCCGGACTCGGCGGGAATTTCCGCAAGGCTGGAACGCAGATGCGAAATGGAGCGAAAATCGAGATCGGGGTTGCGCCACTGGATGATGCGCACCGGATCGAACACGTGATCCTCTACTGCTTCCACGACCTCGGCGTCAAATGCATCCGCGCGGCCCGTGGTGCCGAAGGTGCCATCCTTGAGATGCCGCCCGGCACGCCCCGCGATCTGGCCGATCTCCGCCGGGTTGAGTTCGCGGAACCCGAAGCCGTCGAACTTGCGATTCGCCGCGAAGGCCACATGATCGACATCGAGGTTAAGCCCCATGCCGATGGCATCCGTCGCCACGATGTAATCCACATCGCCGGATTGATAAAGCTCAACCTGCGCATTGCGTGTGCGCGGCGAGAGCGCACCCAGCACCACGGCCGCCCCGCCGTGCTGGCGGCGAATCAGCTCCGCGATCGCATAGACCTCCTCCGCTGAAAAAGCGACGATGGCCGAGCGGCGCGGCAGGCGCGTGATCTTCTTCTCCCCGGCATAGGACAGCTTCGACAAGCGCGGGCGGGAGACGATGTTGGCGCCGGGCAGCAGCAGTTCCACCAGCGGGCGCATGGTGGCGGCGCCGATCACCAGCGTTTCCGCCCGCCCGCGCTGGTTCAGCAGCCGGTCCGTGAACACGTGTCCACGGTCGAAATGGCTCGCAAGTTGGATTTCGTCAATCGCGACGAAGGCAACGTCCAGATCGCGCGGCATCGCCTCGATGGTGGCGATCCAGTAGCGGGCGTTCGCGGGCTTGATCTTCTCCTCGCCGGTGATTAGTGCCACGGCGTCGGCCCCCGCCCGTTCCACGACACGGTTGTAGACCTCGCGCGCGAGCAGCCTCAGCGGCAGGCCGATCATGCCGCTCTCGTGCCCCAGCAGGCGTTCGATGGCGAGATGGGTCTTGCCGGTGTTCGTGGGCCCAAGCACGGCGGTCACGCCACGGGCGCGGACACGCGGAGGCAGGGAGCGGGGTAAGGGAGACAGGGCCATAACGACTGAACGGCGAGATTGAACCGGTGGGCGGAAAAAACGAAGCGCCTTGTCAACGCATGACGACCACCTTCCTGAACGGAGCCGCCCGCAGGCCATTTCCCGCTGATCGCGATTGCTGGCCCACCCCGTGCACCACATGGCAAGCTTGAGCGCTTGTCAAGCGAAGCGACCGTGCCCCAGTTGTACTTTCGCACGGCAAACGCCCGCGCGCAATCGCGTCTGCGGCGTTATCCCTCTCGCCTTGCATCGGATTTTCCATCCGAGTCGCCTTTTCGCCTGTCAGCACGGCCCGACCGGGCGGATGCCGCCGCGGCTGAACGCGAACGGAACGAAATGCGCTCGAATCGCAGACAACGACAGAATCGACTTTTGTTCGCCTTCACGCCCTCAACAAATGGTATCGGGCGCCGCCCAACGCAACTTGCATTCAAGTCGATCCATCGAATCGAATGCAAGTTGCGGTAAAATATAGAATTCAGAGCGCACACTGTGATTCCGTCGGAACGCCGGGCGCTTTAGTTGCTGGCGCGGAGCGCGGGGCCCGGCGTTCTTTGCGGCGCCGTGTCGGGCAGGCCGCCTGGGAAGCGCGTCGCCTCGATCACGACAAGGCCGAGCGGCGAGCGCACCGAGATGCGGTAAGGCAGGAACAGCCGCCCCTCCACCGCAGGCGCGAGCCACACTTCGATGTCACGGTTGTTTTCCATGAAATCCGTATCGGGACGGCCGGGTACGTGTCCCGAAATCGGCTTGTAGCGACCCGAGCAAATCGCGATGGTGCCGGCATAGGCCCGGCCGTTGATTTTCTGCGCCCGGACGAAGGAGAGCGGCACGTCGAAACGGGCCGAACCGTCGAAAAGCGGCAGCGTGCGGTTGCAGGCAGCCGGATCGCCCGCGGCCACACTGCCTGCGACGGGCATGAGCAGCGCGCTCACGGGATCGACGATATCGCGCATGTCGCCTTCGCGCAGCGGGATGCGCTGCTTGCGTTCGGGAATCGGCGGGCTCACCTTGAGCGCGCGGACGGCACCGTCGGCGAGCGCCATGCGCACGCTGACGGATCTGTCGCCCGACGCGGTCGTTACCGCGAACTTCGCCGGGCGAACCATGGCGCCTGCGACGGTGCCGGAGGAACTCGCCGCCCCCTTGCCGCCGGTCATGACGCCGGCAAGCCCTGTCAGGCGGGTCCACAGCTCGACCTTGTACCGATCACCCGCCACGCTCGCCTTGAGCTGCGCGACGCCGACCTGCATGCCCATCAGCGTAATGTCGTAGCGGCTCTCGAAAGCGCCGCCGGAGTCGGCCTCCGCAGCCCACGCCGGCAACGCCGCGCAGGGGGAAGCCAGAATGCCCGCCGCCGCAAGCCGCGCGGCCAAGGCCGTCATTCTCAAGAATCGCCGCGTCATGCCTGAATCCGCTTGTTAATGGGGCCGCTCCTGGCCCACCGAATCGGCGCCGCACTCCCCGCCGGGGAGAATCATCCGCCCAAATGTCACCACAGGATCGTCTTCCATGGATAATGATGTGTAAACACAGCCCGCCAAAATCCACCTCCCGGATGGGCACGGGCAGCGCTTCCGTGTCATGTCGATGACAAAATGATCGCACTGCCTTGACGATGCCCTGCCTCGTACACTATACACCCCAAATCTTTCATGGGACATGAGGTGTCCGCGTCCCCGGCGGTAACGTCGGGTTTTTGCTGTTTCAGCGATAGCTCGGTGCCTCGATAGCGTTTAACAAGGATAATGCGTCATGGCACGCCGCTGCGAACTGACGGGCAAGGCCGTATTGGTCGGCCATCTCGTTAGCCACTCGAACCACAAGACCAAGCGTCGGTTCCTTCCCAACCTCGTGAAGGTGACGCTGCAGTCGGACGCGCTGGAACGCAGCGTGCGCCTGCGCATCAGCGCTGCGGCGCTGCGCTCTGTCGAGCACCGCGGTGGCCTCGATGCGTTCCTGATCAAGGCCGGCGACGACGAGCTTTCGCTGAATGCCCGCGCTCTGAAGCGCGAGATCGCGAAGAAGCACGCGGAAGTCCCGGTCAACTGATCGCGCGGCGATGAACGGCCTGCGCGCGGAGATGAAGCGGTTGTGGTGGCCAGTGGCTGCCATGGCCGCTGTCGTCGTCGTCTCCAACATCGCTGTCCAGCACCCGTTCACGCCGTGGGGCCTGCAGGATTATCTGACCTGGGGCGCCTTCACCTATCCGGTTGCCTTCCTCGTCACGGATCTGACGAATCGCCGGTTCGGCGTTGCTGCTGCGCGCCGGCTCGTCGCCGTCGGCTTCTGCATTGCCGTCGTGATGTCCGCGCTCTTGGCGGAGCCGCGAATCGCCGCTGCTTCCGGCATCGCCTTTCTGGTTGGCCAGTTGCTCGATGTTTCGGTATTCAACCGGCTGCGGCGGTTGGCATGGTGGCGGGCCCCCCTCGCCTCCGGTCTTATCGGATCGGCCATCGATACGGCGCTGTTCTTCTCGCTCGCCTTTGCTGGCGTCGTGACGGACGTTGCTTCCTATAGCGTCTTGGGCTTCAGCCTATACGCGCCGGTCTGGGTGGCTTGGGGGGTGAGCGATTTCATGGTCAAGGTCGCCATGGCACTGCTGATGCTGGTGCCTTACGGTGCCCTGCTGCGCATCGTGCTGCCGGTGGAGCAACCGCGCAAGGCGTAACCGGCGGGCAGGCGGCAGGGTAGCCAATAATCCTCCCTTGTGAAAATTTGCATGCAGTTCCGCAAACAGAAAAGTCCGGCCGT
>NZ_JBHLXC010000015.1:44771-184299 GCF_042432495.1 Pseudochelatococcus lubricantis
CTTCTAGAGCATTTCGACGTTTCGTTGAAACATCGAAATGCTCTATCTTATTGATCTGACGTGTTTTCTTAACGCAAAGCGGTGTCCACTTTGCTTGAAAACACTTTAACGGTCTGTGCCAAATGCGCGGGCCGGTCAGCCCGCGCGTCTGCGCGGGCCGGCGCGGCGCTGAGGCTGGCCGTGGCTTTCCTCGAAGAGTTCAGCCAGCTTGTCTGTCATCACCCCGCCCAGTTCCTCGGCATCCACGATGGTGACGGCGCGGCGATAATAGCGCGTCACGTCATGGCCGATGCCGATGGCGATCAGCTCTACCGGAGACCGGGTCTCGATCTCCTCGATGACGGCGCGCAGATGCCGCTCCAGATAATTGCCCGGGTTGACCGACAGCGTCGAATCATCCACCGGCGCTCCATCGGAGATCACCATGAGGATGCGGCGCTGCTCCGGCCGGCCGAGAAGCCGCTTGTGCGCCCAGTCGAGCGCCTCGCCATCGATATTCTCCTTCAGCAGCCCCTCGCGCATCATCAGGCCGAGATTGCGCCGCGCGCGCCGCCACGGTGCGTCCGCCGACTTGTAGATGATGTGGCGCAGGTCGTTGAGTCGGCCGGGTCCGGGCGGTTTACCCGCCTGCAGCCACGCCTCGCGCGACTGCCCGCCCTTCCATGCGCGGGTGGTGAACCCCAGAATCTCGACCTTCACCGCACAGCGCTCCAGCGTGCGCGCCAGAATGTCGGCGCACGTCGCCGCAACCGTGATCGGCCGCCCGCGCATCGAGCCAGAATTGTCGATGAGCAGCGTGACGACCGTGTCGCGGAAGTCCGTATCCTTCTCGAACTTGAATGACAGCGGCTGGAACGGGTCGATGATAACGCGCGGCAGGCGCGCCGGGTCAAGAATGCCCTCTTCGAGGTCGAACTCCCAGGCGCGGTTCTGTTGCGCCAGCAGCCGCCGCTGCAGCCGGTTGGCGAGGCGCGCGACGACACCCTGCACATTCGCTATCTGCTTGTCGAGATAGGCACGCAGGCGCGTCAGCTCGTCGGAATCGCACAGCTCCTCCGCCGCGACGATTTCATCGAAGCGGGTCGTATAGGCCTTGTAGGCGATGGTGCGCGCCTCATCGATCGACGACTGGGGCGGATTGCGCGCGGCGCCCGCCTCCTCCGCGTCCGACGATTCGCTTTCCTCGGGCAAATCGCCGGAGGGCGCGTCCTCGGCCTCCGTGGAGCCCTCCTCCATGTCGTCGGAAGCGGCCTCCATGGCGTCGATGCGCGCCTGTTCGGTGTCGGCGCGTTGCTCGGCCTCGCCGTCGCTGTTCTCTTCCTCGCCCTCTGCCTGGTCCTCGCCGCCCTCATCGCTCTCGTCAGGGTCGAGATTGGCGTCGTCCGCCATATCGAGCGCGGCGAGCAGCTCACGGATGTTGCGCGCGAAGGCGGGTTGGTCGCCGATATTGGTAAGGAAGCGGTCGAGGTTCTTGCCGGCCTTGGCCTCGATCGAATCCCGCCAGAGCGAAACGATCTTTTCGGCCGCCTTCGGCGGCGGAAGCCCGGTCAGCCGCTCCCGCACCATGAGCGAGATGGCGTCTTCGAGGGGGGCGTCGGCGCGGTCGGTAATCTCCTCGTAGCTACCCCGGTGATAGCGGTCTTCCAGCATCGCGGAGAGGTTGTCGCCGACGCCGCTCATGCGCCGGGAGCCGATCGCCTCCACGCGCGCCTGCTCGACGGCGTCGTAAACGGCCCGTGCGGCCGCCCCTTCGGGAGCGAGCTTCTGGTGCACCTTCTTGTCGTGCACCGCGAGGCGCAACGCCATTGCATCGGCATGGCCGCGCATCACGGCGATGTCGCTCTCCGTCGGATTGCGTGGCGGCTCCGGCAGGCGCGCGCGCTCTTCCGTCAGCGCCGGCCTGTCGACGGAGAAGGTCACCTCAAGGTCGCGCACCCCCGCGATGCCGCGCAGGGCGCCAGCGACCGCCTGCTTGATCGGTTCCGTCGTTTTGGACGGGACGTTGTTGCCCGGCCTGCGGTTGGTGGTGGTCATCGCGATCCGTGGTACCTCACGACAAGGCGACGTTGGCGGCGGATTCCGGCAGTTCCTTGCCGAAGCAGCGCTGGTAGAACTCCGCCACGAGCGGGCGCTCCGTCTCGTCGCACTTGTTGAGGAAGGTGAGGCGGAAAGCGAATGCGAGATCGCCGAAGATATCCGCGTTTTCCGCCCAGGTGATCACTGTGCGGGGGCTCATCACAGTGGACAGGTCGCCGTTAATGAAGGCGTTGCGCGTCAACCCGGCGAGCCGCACCATGCGGTTGACAGTGTCGCGCCCCTGGGTGTTGCGGTAATGGTGCACCTTGGCGACAACGATCTCGACTTCCTTGTCGTGCGGCAGGTAGTTGAGCGTGGCGACGATCGACCAGCGGTCCATCTGGCCCTGGTTGATCTGCTGCGTGCCGTGATACAGGCCGGAGGTATCGCCAAGGCCGATCGTGTTCGCCGTGGCGAACAGACGGAATGCGGGATGGGGGCGAATCACACGGTTTTGGTCGAGCAGCGTCAGCCGGCCGGACACTTCCAGCACGCGCTGGATGACGAACATCACGTCCGGGCGACCCGCGTCATATTCGTCGAACACCAGCGCGACGTTGTTCTGCAAGGCCCACGGCAGGATGCCGTCGCGGAACTCGGTCACCTGATGGCCGTCCTTGACCACGATGGCGTCCTTGCCCACGAGATCGACGCGGCTGATGTGGCTGTCGAGGTTGACGCGCACGCACGGCCACTTGAGCCGGGCGGCAACCTGCTCGATATGGGTGGACTTGCCGGTGCCGTGGTACCCGGTAATCATGACGCGGCGGTTGCGCGCGAAGCCGGCGAGGATAGCGAGCGTCGTCTCGCGGTCGAACAGGTAGTCCGGATCGAGGTCCGGCACGTGCTCGTCCGCTTCCGCGAAAGCAGGAACTTCGAGATCGGTATCAATGCCTAACACTTCCCGGACGGAAACCTTCAATGTCGGCAGCTTCAGATCGGCGTCGGGGTTGATCTTGTTATTCGTTGTCGCTTGCATAGGTCCTCGCTCCCGCGCGGGTGGCCCAAATGGAGCCCAACAAGGGGAGCCCAAACAGGGCGGTGCAAAAATTGGCCCGACTCAGGGCCCGCGCGCATGACGGGACGATAACGGACCCGGCAGGGGCCGCCAAGTCCCCAACGTCCTCAAATAGCCACATAAAAGTTGCAGCAGCCATGCATCGTACGGATATATTACCGCACTTCAGATGTAGAAACGGGCTTTTTCACGATGCTTCCGAAATACGGACAGCAGCCTGCCGCACCCGGCCTGCTTGTTCCATAAGCGTCGCATGCAGAATATTTAATATCAATTCTGAACAACGGCACCTGGCGTACTATGCAAAAATGGGAACCAACCGGCCTGACCAGTTGATTCCCATTCAGAATGGTGGGCGCGACAGGGATCGAACCTGTGACCCCTACGATGTCAACGTAGTGCTCTCCCGCTGAGCTACGCGCCCATGCCCCTTGCAGAAACCTGCTTCGGAGAAAAGGTGTATGGCTTCATACTGATTTTCAGAAGCGGATCAAGCAAAAAAGCGTATCCGTCGAAAATGTATGAAACGAACAACGCATCTAGTGAATGCGCTGCGGTGGCGGCGGAACCGGTGCACCACGTCCATGGACATGGGCTATAGCCCGGCTGCCGCGACCATGCAAGCTGCGAAATACGATTCGCCGGCAAAGCTGTGGAAAGCTCGCCGGAGAGCCGCTGGCGCGGGCTTTACGCCACGAGGAGCTTCTCGACCTCGCCGACGAGTTCGCGCAGATGGAAGGGCTTGGAGAGCACCTTGGCATCCCGCGGCGCCTGGGAATCGGGATTGAGCGCCACGGCGGCGAAGCCGGTGATGAACATCACCTTGATGTCCGGATCGAGTTCCGTGGCGCGCCGCGCCAGTTCGATGCCGTCCATTTCCGGCATCACGATATCCGTCAGCAGCAGTTCGAACGGCTCTTCCCGCAGCCTATTGTAGGCGGAAAGGCCGTTGTCGTAGGAGGCCACGTCATAGCCCGCATTCTGCAGGGCTTTGACGAGGAAGCGGCGCATGTCGTTGTCGTCTTCTGCAAGAAGGATCTTGTTCATGGCAGGTCTTGAGACTCTTCGCCCCTGTTGCGGCGATCTGGGTTGCGGCGGATGGTGCTCTGGCAGTCGCCCGGAACGGGTGATGGCCCGCCTGGTGCTGGTCCCATCAAGCAGCGACGATCGTAAATTTGGTGTGAAGGCGAACGCCCAAACCGCCTCATTCCGCCTCGGCGATGGACACAGGAGCGCAAAAACGTCACTATGTGGCAAAAGAGCACTGGACGGCCATGCAACAGAGCATAAGTGATTTCAGCCCGCCCTTCACCATTTACGAGCCTGTCAGGCACCTGTCGCCGGTGGTTTTCAATGTGCCTCACGCGGGCCGGATCTATCCGCAAGCCTTCCTCGCAAGCTCCCGGCTCGGGCCGCTCGCCCTGCGCCGTTCGGAGGACGCCTGGGTCGACAGGCTCTTTGCCCACGTGACGCAACTCGGCGCGCCGCTGATGGTGGCGCATTTTCCGCGCGCGTTTCTCGACCTCAACCGCGAGCCCTACGAGCTCGACCCCCGCCTGTTCGCGGAAAGCCTGCCGGCGCACGCCAACGCGCGCTCCATGCGGGTAGCCGGCGGACTTGGGACGATTCCGCGCATCGTGGGCGACGGGCAGGACATCTATCCCGGCCGGATACCCCTTGAGGCGGGCCTCAGCCGCGTGGAAACACTCTACAAGCCCTACCATCGCGCCCTGCGCGCCCTTCTCGACCGCACGGTGGCGCAGTTCGGCGCCGTGGTGCTGGTCGATTGCCACTCGATGCCCTCGCCAGCGAACGTGGCGAGACACGGGCCGCCGCCGGATGTCGTACTGGGCGACCGGTTCGGCATGAGTTGCACCCCGGCGCTCGTCGGCTTCATCGAATCATGCCTCCGGATTCACGGGTACCGGGTGGCCCGCAACAAGCCCTACGCCGGCGGTTTCATCACCGAGCACTACGGGGAACCCGCCATCGGTCGCCACGCGCTGCAGGTGGAAATCAACAGGGCACTTTACATGAACGAGACAACGCTTGAACCTGACGACGGCTTCATCCGGCTGGCACAGGACCTTGCCACCGTTTCGGCGGCGCTGCTGCGGGCGGCGCCCGGGCTGGTCATGCCGTTGCATCATGCGGCGGAATAGGGCAAACGAAGGGCCCGGCTCCGGCCGGACGATCCCGGCGCAAGGCGCCTGTTCTGCTCGAAGGCGCTTCAGGGCCTGCCATGGAATTGCCCCCTCCCCTGCGGCACGCCGTCGATGCCGCTCTCGAACGCCAGCCGGTCGCCGAGCTTGCCCGATCGGCGGCCGCGCTGTCAGCCCGCTACCGGGCGGAAGTCCGCGACGGCCACTATCATCTCGGCGACGACCGGGCGGCACTTGCCTACCTGGCCACGCGCCTGCCGGCGACCTACGCGGCCATCCACTCCGCGCTGGAAATGGCGGCACTGGCGCTGCCCGAATTCGCCCCGGAAACGCTGCTCGACGTTGGCGCCGGTCCCGGCACCGCGCTGTGGGCGGCGGCCGATCTGTGGCCCTCCTGTGCGGATGCCCTGCTGATCGAGGGCAGCGCGTCCATCCGCCAGTGGGGTGAACGGCTGTCGCAGGAGCTGACGCTCGACGTGACATGGCGCGCGGGCGACATCCTCGCCGACGCCGCGCCGGACAATCCGCTGGATACAGTCCCGCGCGATCTCGTCACCATCGGTTACGTGCTCGACGAGATCGCTCCCGCGCGACGGTCTGCACTGATCGCACGTTTGTGGGCGCTGACGGCGGGCCTGCTCGTCATCGTCGAACCCGGCACGCCGGCCGGGTATGCGCGCGTGCTCGCGGCGCGCGAGCAACTCGCTGCCGCGGGCGCGCATATCCTCGCGCCCTGCCCGCATGCCCTGCCCTGCCCCGTGGTGGCACCGGACTGGTGCCATTTCTCCCGCCGCGTGGCGCGCTCGCGCATCCACCGCCTGACGAAAGGCGCGGAGGTGCCATGGGAGGACGAGAAATACGCATTCGTGGCCGCCTCCCGCGTGCTCGCGTCGGCGGCGCCGGCCGCGCGCGTGCTCGCGCCGCCGAAGGGCGGCAGCGGCAGGGTCGTGCTCGTACTATGCCGGGCTGATGGAACCGCTGGCGAGCAGACCTTCAGCCGTCGCGACGGAGACGCATACCGCATCGCGCGCCGCGCGGCGTGGGGCGACGCCATCGGGTGAGCACACGCCCCCGTTGCGTCGGCGGTTACCAGCAGCCCCAGCGGTTGCAGCGCGGTCCCCAATAGCCCGGCCGCCCGTAGTAGTAACGGTCGGACCGGGCGGCGCTCGCGCCCACAAGGGTGCCGCCGACGACGCCGGCGGCCGTTCCGACCGCGACCGCCGTCGCCGCCTGGTCCGACTGGCGGCGATTCTCGGCGTAAGCCGCATTGGCGCAATCGTCGAATCTTCTCGTTCCGGGCTTCAGGCCGGCGCTCAGGCATACGCGCTCGGCGCTGTACATCGATTCCTGCGTGCTCTGGCACGCCGCCAGCGGAACCGCCAACGCGACAACCAACAAAACGATACGCATAGGAACAACCTCCCCCAACGCGCCGCCGGCACCCGTGTCGCCGGAGCCGGTCCCGAGCCGATAACGCCGCGACAGTTACATCGGATTCTTGTTCGCCGTATGTCATCTACGGTTAAACGTCAACGCGGACGGCGCCGGAACGTTCCGGGTGACGGAAAGGGGCAGCTTCCGCCACGGTTTCGCGGCCCGAAAACGGAAATGGCCGGGAGAACCCCGGCCATCCATGACGCTGTCGTTACATATTTTGGCGGACCGTATGTCAGCTCGCGAAGAACGGCTGCGTTCCGTGCGCCTCGATGGCAGCCGCAAGGCGCGACAGCGCGTGGATGTAGGCCGCCGTGCGCCATGTGACGCGCTTCTCCTGCGCGATCTCCCAGATGGCGCGCCCTTCGCGAACCATGATGGTGCGCAGCCGGTCGTGCACTTCGTCGAGCGTCCAGGAATAGCCCTGCTTGTTCTGCACCCATTCGAAATAGGACACGGTCACGCCGCCCGCGTTGGCCAGGATATCCGGCAGCACGGTGACCCTCTTCTCGGCGAGGATCGCGTCCGCCTCCGGCGTGATCGGCCCGTTCGCCAGTTCCAGGATGACCTTCGCCTTGATGCTCGCAGCGTTACCCTCATGGATCATACTTTCGAGCGCCGCCGGCACGAGAAGGTCGGCATCCACCGCGATGAGTTCGTTGGCGGAGATCTCCCGGTGGCCTCTCACGCCGGCGGTCGAGACGACCGACTTTCCTTCGGCCTTCGCCTTGATCAGCAGATCGACGTCAAGGCCGTCCTCGGAATAGACCGCACCGGCGGAATCCGATACCGCGACGATGGTGTTTCCGTCCGACGCCAGCAGCGAGGCAATATACTGGCCGGCATTGCCGAAGCCCTGCACGGCCACGCGGGTGCGCCCTTCGAGGCCGAGTTCGCTGGCAAGATCGCGCACCAGATAATAGCCGCCGCGCGCGGTCGCATCCCCGCGCCCGACCGAACCACCGAGCGCGATCGGCTTGCCGGTGATGACGGCGGGCGAAGCCTGTCCGACGATCTGCGAATACTCGTCGGCCATCCAGCCCATGATCATCGAGTTGGTGTAGACGTCGGGTGCAGGGATGTCCCGGTCCGGTCCGACGATGCGCGCGAATGCCTGGATGTAGGCGCGGGACAGACGTTCGAGTTCGGCCTTGGAGAGCTTGCGCGGGTCGACGCTGACCGCCCCCTTGCCTCCGCCGTAAGGCAGGTTCATGACGGCGCACTTGAACGTCATCCAGAAGGCGAGAGTTTCCACCTCGTCCTCGTTGGAATCGGGGTGGAAGCGGATGCCACCCTTGGTCGGGCCGCGCGTATCGTCATAGCGGCAACGCCACGCGAGAAACGATTTGCGCGAGCCGTCGTCCATGCGAATCATCAGACGAACCTTCGTCGTCTCGCGCGGGTATTTCAGCTTCTCGATCACGTCGGGGTCAACCTGCAGGTGAGTGGCGGCTTCGTCAAGACGGACGAGGGCGAGATCGAGAAGGCCGGGTTGAGTCATCGTAGCTCCTGAGGATTCTGCTGATGTCGAGTGAATCGTGTGCAACAGACCATATTTTCGGCACACGCTGCACATCATCTGTGCATGCCTCAAAGAAATAATATGCTGCGGCTGTCAAGCAGAAAAATACAATATATATGTTCCAGATATCGATTCTGACATTTTCTGCATGGGTTTGCGGAAAATGTCGCGCCCTCCGGCGAAGCCGGTGCCGGTATGGCTCGTCGCCCAAAAATCTTCCGATTCACGCCATCTTCCGGCAGTGAGTCTCACCGGCGTATCGCAATGTCGCCCGGACCCTCAGGGCGTCCGCGGAGAGGCGTTCACCAGCGCATGCACCGCTGCGGCGTCGAAGGCCGGCTTGATCGCGATCCTACCGTCGACGATCTCCTGCCGGATCGCCTCGATTTGCTGCCAGACACCATCGGGGATGTGTGGTGTCTTCAGCAGCGACACGGAGCCGTCGGCGAGGCGGATGCCGTAGTTCTTCTCACCGAACCGGTCCGCCTTCACATCCGCGATCATGGCGGCAAACACCGGCTCAAGGTTCCAGACGACGGAGGACAGCAGGTGCCCCTTGTCGATGCCGGACTTGTCGCCGATCACGTCGATGAAGAAGACCTTGCCGCCATCGACTGCCTTCGCCGCCTCGATAGCGGCGAGCATGCCGAAGCTCGAACCGTTGCCCTGCCCCAGAATGATGTCGGCGCCCGCTGCGATCACGGTTTCCGTCACCCGGCGCGCGCCGGCTGCGTCGCTGTAGGCGGCCGGGCCGATCACCGAATAGCGGATGACGATGTCGGGCTTTTCCGCGCGTGCGCCTTCGATGAAGGCGGCGGACTGGCTGTTCCATCCTGGCGGCTCGCCGGAGGTCACGATGCCGAGAATGCCGGTGCGTGTGAGCTTGGCGGCGAGACGGCCGGCCAGATAGGCCCCCTCATGGCCGCTCGCCGTGTAATCGGCGACCTTCCCGGGCACGCGCGCGTCCGGCCGGTCGGTGATCGCCACCGGGACGCCCGCCTCGGCGCCGATTTCCGGCGCCGCCGTATTGTAGCCGCTGGCATGGGCGATCAGCAGGCCCGCGCCGTCCTCGGCCAGCTCCCGCAGCACGGGACGCACGTCGCCGTAGCCAAGATTTTCAGCCACCAGCACTTCGACGCCGGCAGCGCCGCCGGCCGCACGCGCCGCCTGCACGCCCTGCTGGTTCCAGCCGAAATCGGACGCCGCCTCCGGCGTCAGGATGGCGATGGCCTTGAGGTCCGCCGCTGAAACCCGCGTCGGTGCCGCCCAGGCCAGCACCGCCCAAGCCAGCACCGCGAGCGCCATGGCCGAGAGGACCGCGCGGCGAATCGGGCGATGGGAGGCCGCGCGCCCCTCCGCCGGCAAGGTCGGGACAACCGGGAGCAAGAGCTTGTCGTGCATGGCGTTTTCTCCGGCCGCAGAGGCGGCCCATCAGGCATCGTGCGGAAGCGTTTACAGGACTTGTGTCATATGAAAATCCAGCCTCATCATAAAATCCAGCCTCGCCATGCATATCGCCACAATTTTTCGGCCCCTGCACCGGAGATGCCTTCCGGGAAGGCACGGCGGGACGGTATAAGCTGCATGGCGAGTCGGCTGCCACAGGAGCGCCGCATAGCCTGTGCATCGTCCTGCAGGTTGCGCCGAACCATGGGAGACTGGCGGGAAGCAATGCACGAGAACCTCCAACGACGGCGTGCCGCCGACCGCACCCTGCGTATCGCTGCCGCGTGGATCGTGGCCGCTTTGGCCGTCGCGGCGGCATTCCAGCCGCCTGCGGCGCTGGCTCATCCGCATGTGTGGGTGACAGCGCGGGCGCAATTCGTGTTCGCGCAGGACAAGCTGACAGCCATCCGCCATAGCTGGACGTTCGATCCCGCCTATTCGCAATACGCCACGCAGGGCCTCGATACCAACGGCGACGGCAAGCTCGACGCCAGCGAACTGGAGGAACTTGCGCGCATCAATATCGATGGGCTGTACGAGTTCGATTTCTTCACCAAGGCCAAGGCGAACGGCAAGCCCGTCACCTTCAAGACCGCCACCGACGCCTCGCTGGAGTTCACGGACGGCTCGCTGATCCTGCACTTCACCCTGCCCGTCGATCCCCCGGTCGCGGCGGGCCGGGCGCTGTCGGTCGAGGTCTACGATCCCACCTATTTCGTCTCGTTCGTCTTCGCGCCGGGGCAGGATGCCGCCACGGTCGTCGGTTCGGCCGGCACCTGCGCCGTAACGGTCACACGGCCCAAGCAGACGGATTTCAACGAGCAGCAGGCGCTGTCGGAGGCGTTTTTCGAAGCCTTGACGACCGCCTCCACCTTCGGGCAGGATTTCGCCACGCGGGCTGTTATCGCCTGCCCCTGAAACCAAGGGTTTTCTGCCCCTCCCGGCTGTTGCCGGCAGGATACAGAGGTTCATGAGCGATACGATCTTCGCAACCGCCGGCTCCTCCAGGGACCGTCCCGCCTGGCATGCGCTGCTGATTCGGACGGCCGTGGTCGTCATCTCCCTCGTTGTCGTGGTGGGCGCGTATGCGCTGCTGTCCCGGCTGTGGCCGTCGCCTGCCGACATTCCGGCGCCACGTCACCCGTTCGGGGCGGGCCTGCAGGAAACCGCACCGGCGCCCACCGGCATCGGCGGGGCGATCATCGCCATACAGTCCGTGTTCTACACGCGGATGGTGGGTGCATTGCGGGCTTTTGCCAGCGCCTCTTCCGCCACCGCCGGCATCACGGCGTTGTGGACATTGGCCGCGCTGGGGTTCGCCTACGGCATCTTTCACGCCGCCGGGCCGGGGCACGGCAAGGCTGTGATCTCGGGCTATCTGGTCGCGGACGGCCGGCGTTCTCTCCGGCGCGGGCTGGCGCTCGCCTTCGCCTCGTCGCTGCTGCAGGCGCTGTCGGCCATCGCCATCGTGGGAGTACTTGCCGTTTTCCTCGATGCCACCGCGAGCGCCATCAATGCCTCCGCCCGGCTGATCGAGCAGGCAAGTTTCGGGCTCGTGGCAATTGTGGGCTTCGTGATCCTCTGGCGCAAATCCGGGAAGCTGCTGGCGTTCTTCCGGCCGCCGGCGCCACCCGATCCCTTCGGAAACCTGCCGTTCCAGCCTGCGGAGACCGCCGTCTCCGGCCGCTTTCTGGCGCAGGACGCCGATGCCGCGCCCGCCGTCTGCGACCATCCGTCATGCCGGACGGCCGGATGTTGCGATCACACGCACCTGCTCACGCCAGAGGAAGTCGGGCGCCTGCACTCGTTCCGCGAGATGGCGGCGGTCACCTTCTCGGCCGGGCTGCGCCCCTGCACCGGCGCGATCATCGTCCTCGTGTTCGCGCTGTCGCAACGGCAGTTTGCGGCTGGCATTGCGGCAACGCTTGCCATGGCGCTCGGCACTTTCATCACCGTCGGCACGCTCGCCTGCCTCGCCGTCTATGCCAAGCGCTTCGCCGTGCGGCTCGCGGGGACGAACAACCGCCGCGGCGTGGGCGCCGTCGCAGCGCTGGAAGTGCTGGCAAGCGCGCTCGTCGCGGTTACGGGCATCGTCCTGATGCTCGGCGCCTATCAGGCGGGCTAAAGCAATCTCAGCAAAAGCGGGCCCCGCTTCTGCGTTCGAAACTGCGTAAAAACAAAGAGATAGATCATTTTGCGTTTCAATGAAACGTAGAATTGGTCTGGACACTGTTAAAGCGTTTTCAAGCAAAGTGGATACCGGTTTGCGTGAAGAAAGCGCGTAATATCAAAAACTTATTGCATTTCGGCGTTTCAATGAAATGTCGAAATGCTATAGCGGCCACGGACAGAATGCGGCCGTACCTTGTTCGCCGCGCCGGATCGGGAAAGTCAAAATGCACCATCCGCGCTGTTTCGCCGCCGGCGTGGTGGCGTTCATGTTCTTTTTTCTCTAAAAGAGATTCCAGACTGTCGCGGCGGTTCTCCACGGGAGCACGGGTGAGCCGCCGATGCGCGGCGTGTGATGTCCACAAGGCATCGCATTGCTTGTCGAAAGGGACCTGAGGGATATGATGGTGCGCCGGAGATGGCGGCTGGGCGCGAGTGCGTCGGGGGAGATGATGAGAACTGTGTGCAAGCAGGATCAACGCTGTTGTTGTCAGCGCTTTTGCTGACGCTTATCCGTGATTTTGACCCGCTACAGGACTTTCGGAAATTCCCATGACGCATTCGGAACAGATTTCAACCGCCGCCGGCATCGCGCTGACCATCGCCGATCCCGTGTGGCTGCGGCTGCGCCGGGAGGCGGAGGCCGTTGTCCGGCGGGAGCCGTATCTGGGCGGCGTCATCGCAGGCTCCATCCTCAACCATGCCTCCTTCGAATCCGTGTTGGCGTTCAAGATTGGCCAGCGCCTCAACCACCCCACCCTGCCCGGAGAGCTGATCACCCAGGGCTTTCTGGCAGCCGTGGCGGATGATCCGGACCTCAGCACGACAATCCGCGCCGACGTCCTCGCCGTGCTGGACCGTGATCCCGTCTGCACGCGGGTCATCGAGCCCGTCCTGTATTTCAAGGGCTTTCACGCGCTCGTCACCCATCGCCTCGCCCACTGGCTCTGGCAGAAGGGCCGGACGGACTTTGCCCTGCATCTGCAGAGCCGTTCCTCGGAGGTGTTCCAGACGGATATCAACCCCGCCGCACGCTTTGGCCGCGGCATCTTCCTTGATCACGCCACCGGCTTCGTCGTCGGCGCGACGGCGGCGATCGGCGACAACGTGTCCATCCTGCAGGAAGTAACGCTTGGCGGAACAGGCAAGGAAAGCGGCGACCGCCATCCGAAGGTCCGCGACGGCGTCCTGATCGGCGCCGGCGCCAAGATTCTCGGTAATATCGAGATCGGCCCGGGCGCACGAATCGCCGCCGGATCCGTCGTTCTTCATCCGGTACCCGCCAACGCCACGGTTGCGGGTGTTCCGGCGAAGGTCATCGAAACGGCACGCTGCCCGGAACCGGCACGCAGCATGGACCAGATTCTGAGGGATCTGCCGGACGACTGAAAACGTCGAGCCGGGGGCGAATGCCGTTTCCCGGAGACATCGACCTCCTGAACAAATGGATGGAACGGCAAGGCGGCGCCCGTCCGATTTCCGTCGCCTGCCGCTTGTTCGTCTCCCTGTTGGAAGGCCAGCAGAGCGCAGGCCGGGCCGCTTTTCGAGGATCAAACCCAGCGCCATCGTGAATTGACTTTTCCTCAGGGTTGCGGCGCGAGCCTGCCCGATCTATCAAACGCGGGATTTTCCACCCGGCGACGCCCGTCATGGGGGCGATCGCCTGGCGGAGGACCTTCAGGTATCAACCAGACATCATACACAAGAGACCAGCCAATCATGGACAAGCAAGAAATTCAGAAAGTAGAGCAGTTCCTGCGCCGGACCTTCTCGAACCACTCCATACGTGTCGTTGCCCGGCCGAGAAAGAAGGATTCCGCTGAAGTCTATATCGGTGAAGAGTTTATTGGCGTTCTGTTTGTCGACGACGAGGACGGTGACAAGTCGTATAGTTTTCAGATGGCTATCCTCGACACAGATCTGGACGACGAGGAATAGAAACCGCGTATATTGAACCTGTCGATGTTCACTTGTTATCATAGGGTGACAAAAAGAGTAAAGAATCTTTCACTCTCCCAAACACCCTATGGTGGTGATGTTTTTTGATCACGCTTTAAATGCAATGTTCTCCCGCTCTCTGTAGCTGTTGATGTAGTTATTGGCTGACGTTATTAATCCGCCCTTATTCAAGCTGGGTGGCACATATGTCAGAAATTATCTTTCAAGCTTTCGCTCTAGGCCTTTCGTTTTCCGGACTGATTTGCAGTTGTTTTGAATATATGACAGGTCGGCCGGCCAACTTCGGGCTCATGTTTGCCCGGGGAATGCTACTGGCTTTCTATTTTCCGCTTCTGGTATTTTCCGCTCCCTATATCCTGATACGCAATGCATATCGGGCTTTTCACAACCTGCAGGTGCGGCCCAGTTCACTGATACTCGTCTGTATAACCGCCGTTGTCTGGAGTATCGTATGCGGACGCATCGTGCTCCTCGTTCTGCCAACGGTCTGAGCTTCTGCTTTCCTGCGGCCTTTTTCGTACCCTGCAACGGTCTTCCGTCCCGTCACGATTGTGCTGAAACCCTTGCGTGACCGGCGGAAATATGCGCAACTTCGCAGGATCGGGGGGTGTGGGCAGTGCGCAGGCTCCCCGCTCGGGGGAGAAGAAAATGCCGGCCTACAGTTTGGGAGACGCAACGCCGACGTTGCCGAAAGAGGGTCATTTCTGGATCGCGCCGACCGCTTCCGTCATCGGAAACGTGACGCTCGGCTTGGATGTCGGCATCTGGTTCGGAGCAGTCTTGCGTGGTGACAACGAACCAATGACCATCGGGACCGGCACCAATATTCAGGATAATGCCGTTCTGCATTCGGACCACGGCAGTCCGCTCACGATTGGCGACGGCTGCACGATCGGCCACAGCGCCATCGTTCACGGCTGCACGATCGGCAACAATTGCCTGATCGGGATGGGGGCGACGGTGCTGAACGGCGCGCGGATCGGTGATAATTCGCTGATCGGCGCCAACGCGCTCATTACGGAAGGCAGGGAGTTCCCGCCCGGTTCACTCATCGTCGGCGCGCCGGCCCGTGCCGTCAGGGGCCTCGATGAGGCGGCTATAGAGGGGCTGCACGCCTCCGCACGTCACTATATCGAAAACTGGAAGCGCTTCTCCGCGAGCCTCGTGCGGGTATAGCACCGGAGGCCGATGATATAACCGGGTGTCGGCCGGCCTCCGGGCCGCGGTTACTTCAGCGACTTCCGGAAGCGGCCGAGCGAGAAGCTGAACAGCACCAAACCGATCAGTATCAGCGCCATAAACTGCGGCCATACGATATCTAACGTCGCGCCGCGGTACAGAATGGCTTGCGCCAGCGAAACGAAATGGGTCGTCGGCGCGGCCTGCATGATGAACTGCACTTCCTCCGGCATACTCTCGCGCGGCGTTGTGCCTCCGGAGAGAATGTTGAGCGGCAGCAGTGTCAGGATCAGCAGCAGCCCGAACTGGGGCATGGAGCCCGCTAACGTCGCGAGGAAGATGCCGAGCGACGTGGTAGCGAAGAGATGCAGCGCCGCTCCTGCGAGAAACAGCGGCACCGATCCCTCGATCGGCACAGCCAGAAAGCCCTGCACGACCAGCGCCAGCGAGGCCGCCGCCGCGACGAGCACCACCAGCGCCATGGACCACACTTTGCCGACCATGATCTCGAACGGCGTGATCGGCATCACCAGCAGATGCTCCACTGTGCCGTGCTCCCGCTCACGGATAAGCGCCGTGCCGGTGAGAACGATGGAAAGCATGGTTACGTTGTTGATGATTTGCACCACAGATCCGAACCAGATCTTGTTCAGTTCCGGATTGAACCGCGCGCGCATGGCGAGATCGACCGGCTGCTCGCCCGTGGCGCGGTAACGAGCGGCGAACTCGTTGACCTCCGCCGTGACGATGGTCTGCACGTAGCCGCTGCCCGAAAAGGCTTGCGACATACGGGTCGCGTCGACGTTCAACTGGATGACCGGCTGGCGTCCGGCCAGCAGATCGCGTTGAAAGTCAGGCGGGATATTGAGGGCGAAAGTGTCGCTGCCGGCGTCCATGCGCCGGTCCATCTCCGACCGCGTAATCAGCTCCGGAGGGGTGAACAATGGCGGATAAAAGGCGCTGACGATTCGTGTCGAGAGCGGCGAGCGGTCCTCGTCGACGATGGCGATCGGCGCCCTGTTCAGCGTCTCCGGCATGGCGGTGGCGGCCGTGTAGACCGATAGCGTGAAGGAATAGACGATCAGTACCAGCAGCACCGGGTCGCGCGCAAGGCCGCGCAATTCCTTGATTCCGAGCTGGATGATGTTGGATAAACTCATCAACTCGCCTGCTTCTTCAACAGAACGGCGCCAAGGCCGAGGAGGACAGGGATTGCGATCAGCAGCGGCCAGAAGGCATGCGAGAGATCGGCGAAGCCGAGCGCCTTCGAGAAGGTGCCGCGCGCGATGGTGATGAAATGGGTTGTGGGATAGATATGCCCGATGAAAGCGCCTCCCCCTTCGAGCGACGATACGGGTTCCGTCAGGCCCGAGAACTGCACGGCCGGCACGAGCGTCAGGATTGACGTGCCGAAGATGGCGGCGATCTGGCTGTTCATGAAAGTCGAGATCAGCAGGCCCATGCCGGTTGCGGTGATGACGTAGAGAAAGGCGCCCAGCGTCAGCGCCGCGAACGAACCCTTCAGGGGAACGCCGAAGAAGAAAATTGCCAGCGATACCAGAAGGATAAAGTTGAACATCGCCAGCAGCACGTAAGGGAGTTGCTTGCCGAGCAGGAATTCGAGCCGGGTTGTCGGCGTCACGTAAAGGTTGACGATGGAGCCGAGTTCCTTCTCGCGCACAACGCTGAGGGCGGTCAGCATCGCCGGTATCATGAGCAGCAGAAGCGGGATGACGGCCGGCACGATCGCCGGAAGGCTTTCTACATCAGGGTTGTAGCGGTAGCGTATCTCGATGTTGAATAACGCGGCGGACGTCTGCGCACCCGCCGCACGGCTCGCCCTCTCCTGCAGCCAGCGCTGGTGCATACCCTGGATGTACCCCCGGACCGTCTCGGCCCGCTGGGGCATGGCGCCGTCGTACCAGACACCGATCGAAACCTGCCTGCCACGCAGGACGTCGCGGCCGAAACCGGGCGGAATTTCGATGGCGAGCGCGATCTCCCCCGCCCGCATCCGGCGGTCGAGATCGGCGTAGTCGGTGATCGGCGGCCGCTCGACGAAATAGCGGGAGCCAGCAATATCAAGGCTGTAGCTGCGGCTGATGGTCGTCTGATCATGATCGAGGACGGCGAAGGTGAGATTCTCGACGTCCATGCTGATGCCATAGCCGATGATAAACATCAGCAGCACGCTGCCGACCAGGGCGAGCGTGGCACGGATCGGATCACGGCGAAGCTCCAGCCCCTCAAGCCGCGCGTAGCTGAACATGCGCCGGAAGTCGAACAGGCCCGCACCGGAATCCCGTTTTGGATCAGTCTGTTGCGTTACCGCCGGGGCCGACGGAGGGTCCGCTTCCGGGATATTTTCAGCCATGACGGGGGGCACAGGCGCATCGGCCGCCGTCCCCGCTCCCGCCTCCTCCAGATAGGCGATGAACGCATCCTCCAGCGTCGCCGCGCCGCGTTTTTCGACAATGGCCGCCGGGGTGTCGCTGACGAGCACCTTGCCCGCATGCATGAGGGAGATGCGGTCGCAGCGCTCGGCCTCGTTCATGAAATGGGTCGAGATGAAAATCGTCACGTTGTCGTTGCGCGACAGGTCGATCAGCTCCTGCCAGAGCGCGTCGCGGGCCACCGGGTCGACGCCCGAGGTCGGCTCGTCCAGAATGAGGATTTCCGGACCATGGATGAGCGCTACCGCCAACGACAGCCGCTGGCGGATACCGAGCGGCAGCGCATCGGGCAGGACGTCCATGACGTCCTCCAGATCGAAGCGCCTCGCCATCTCCTGGATGCGGCCGGGAATGGCGGCGAGGGGCAGGTGGAACAGACGCGCGTGCAGATCGAGGTTTTGGCGCACGGTCAGTTCGACGTAGAGCGAAAATGCTTGCGACATGTAGCCGACGCGCTTGCGCACCGCCATGTCGTGCGGGTCCACCTGCTGTCCGAACAGCTTCGCGATACCCTCGGTCGCCGGCAGCAGACCGGTGAGCATTTTCATGGTCGTCGTCTTGCCGCAGCCGTTGGAGCCGAGGAAGCCGAAAATCTCGCCCTGCGGAATGCTGAAGCTGACATTGTCGACGGCGGTGAAATCGCCGAAGCGCATGGTCAGCCCCTCGGCCTCGATGGCGAGCGTCTCGTCGGGGCGATGCGTGCGCGGACGCAACTCGACCTTATGGTATGTGGCGCGGCTCTCCTCCGGCAGCAGGGCGATGAAGGCTTCGTCGAGCGTTCCGGCACCGGTACGGCGCAGCAGATCGCCGGGCGCGCCGACAGCGAGGACGCGGCCGGCATTCATCGCGGCGAGCCAGTCGAAGCGCGCGGCCTCCTCCATGTAGGCGGTGGCGACGATGACGCTCATGCCCGGTCGCTCGCGGCGGATATCGTCGATCAGATCCCAGAACTGGCGGCGCGACAGCGGATCGACGCCGGTGGTGGGCTCGTCGAGAATGAGCAGATCGGGATCGTGGATGAGCGCGCAGCACAGGCCGAGCTTCTGCTTCATACCGCCCGACAGCTTGCCGGCGGGACGGCTCGCAAAGGGCGCAAGCCCGGTGCGGCCGAGCAGCCGCGCGATGCGTTCCTCACGCTCGCGCCGGTCGTGACCGAACAGCCGGCCGAAAAAATCGATGTTCTCGAACACCGAGAGATTAGGATAAAGATTTTTGCCAAGGCCCTGCGGCATATAGGCGATTTGCGGACAAACCCGACTGCGGTGGCGGGCGCTCGCGATGTCGCCGCCAAGCACCTCGATCTGCCCCTGCTGCACCACGCGCGCGCCCGCCACAAGCGACAGCAGGCTGGACTTGCCGACGCCGTCAGGCCCGATCAGGCCCACCATGCAGCCCGCGGGGATATCGAGAGTGATGTTGTCGAGCGCCAGCGTCTTGCCGTAACGCAGCCCGACGTTGACGAGCGAGGCGACAGGCGGCGTGGCGGGGAACGCCTCGGCCGGGACCGGGCTCTCGCGCGTCATCACGGGCTGACCGTCTTCTGCAACGCCTCGGGCCACTGGGCATCCGGCCGCAGCTTGACGTAGGCGAGGCCCGGCAAGCCCGTCTTGACCTGCTCGATGTACTTGCGCAGCAGGTCAGGCGAAATCTGCGCCCGGATGCGGAACATCAGCTTCTCCCGCTCGACCGCCGTCTCGACGGTCTTGGGGGTGAACTGAGCGACGTCGGCAACGAAGGAAATCTTGGCGGGCAGGACATATTGCGGCGCGGCATCGAGCACGATGCGCGCCTCCGCGCCGAGCGCGAGCAGGCCCGCCTGATCGGTAGGCAGGAAGAAGGTCATATAGACGTCGCTGAGGTCGACAAGATTGAGCACCCGCCCGCCGGCCGCCAGCACCTCGCCGACCTGGGCGACCAGAAACTGCACTCGCCCGTCGCGTGGCGAGGTCAGCACGCTGTCGGCGATATCAGCCTCGATCTTCTCGATGGTCGCCCGTGCGGCATCCACGGCGGCCTCCGCGCCGACCACCTGCGATTCTGCGGCCAGAATGGCAGCCTCGGCAGCGGCGAGCTGCGCCTTCGCCGCCTCCAGCGCGGCCTTCGCGCCAAGCGCCCGTGCGCGGTCGTCGTCCAGCGTCTGCTGGGAAATGTTGTCGCGGACGATGAGTTGCTCGGAACGGGCAAGTTTTTTGTTGGCGGCGTCAAGCTCCGCGTCGCGCTGCGCGACGACAGCAACCGCCGCCGCCTGTTCCGCCCGGCGCTGCGCGACCTGATTCTTCGCGGTCTGGACGGCGATGATCGCCTGCTGCAACTGCGCCTCGGCCTGACGCTTCTGGGCCTGCAACTGGTCCGTGTCCATGCGGGCAAGGATCTGGCCGGCGGTGACGAAGTCGCCCTCGCGCACGAGAACTTCCTTCACCCGGCCCGCCGCCTTGCTGGCGACGTCGATCTCGGTGGCTTCGATGCGGCCGTTGCCGCTGGCGATGCCGTCCGGCAGCGGGGCCGGCTGCAACTTCTTCCAGCCAAAATAGGCGGCGGCAGCCAGCACGAGCACAATGCCCACCGTCAACCACTTGCGCGATCCCTCGCTCATGTCGCCCCCTTGTTCCGCGACGCCACCGTGACGCCGGATAGTGCCGGCGCGCAACCTATCACGCAGCCGGATGACAGAGAAATGATCCGGAGCAACCCCCGGAAAGGCTCAACCAGCCGCGATCCGTTCCCGCAGCCGCTGCGCGACGCGCCCGGGCACGAACTGCGACACGTCGCCGCCCATCCTGGCGATCTGGCGCACGAGCGTCGCCGTGATGTGGCGGGTGCGGGACGACGCGGGCAGGAACACCGTCTGGATATCCGGCGCCATGGCGTCGTTCATGCCCGCCATCTGCATTTCGTAGTCGAGGTCCGTGCCGTCGCGCACGCCGCGAATGAGCAGCGACGCGCCGAGACGGCGGGCGGCGGACACCACGAGATCGTCGAAAGTCGTCACCTCGAACGCCACGCCCGCCGCCGCCGCGATCGGCGCGCATTCCTCGTGCAGCATGACGGCGCGCTCCTGTGCGGTGAACAGCGGCGTCTTGCCGGGGTGGATGCCGATGGCGATCACCACCTTGTCGGCAACCAGCACAGCGCCGCGCATCACGTCGATGTGGCCGTTCGTCACCGGATCGAACGACCCTGCATAGATCGCCACGCCTGCCATTCAGATGTCTCCCTCGCCGTCGCTTTCGCCTTCTTCCCCGTCCTCCGAGACGCGCTCGACCGAAACCACGCGCTCGTCTGCGGAAGTGTTGAACACGATCACGCCCTGCGCGGAGCGGCCGGTGAGCCTGATGCCGTCCACCGGCACGCGGATCAGCTGCCCGCCATCGGTGACGAGCATGATCTGGTCCGACGTCTCCACCGGGAAGGAAGCCACCAGAGGGCCGTTTCGCCCGTTCACCGCCATGGCGACGATGCCCTTGCCGCCGCGCCCGGTCGTCCGGTACTCGTAGGCGGACGTGCGCTTGCCATAGCCATTCTGCGAAATGGTGAGCACGAACTGCTCCGCCGCGCCGAGCGCCGCGTAGCGCTCCTGCCCGAGGGCGAAGTCCTGCAAGCGCCCCTCGAACGCGCCCTCCTCCCGGGTACCTTCCTCCTGAGCCTCGTCCGGCCCGATATCCTCCTGAACGGCCTCGCCGGCTTCCGTGCCGTCGTCCGCCTCGCCGGTGGCCGCGCGGCGCGCGGCGTTGGCGAGCCTGAGATAGGCGACGCGCTCCTCGGCGCTCGCCTCGACATGGCGCAGGATGGACATGGATATCACCCGGTCGTCCGCCGCCAGCGCTATACCGCGCACACCGGTGGAGTCACGGCCCTTGAACACCCGCACATCCGACGTGGGGAAGCGGATCGCCTGCCCCAGCGCCGTGGTCAGCAGCACGTCGTCGGCCTCGGTGCTGATCTGCACGTCGACGATCTGGTCGCCCTCGTCGAGCTTCATGGCGATCTTGCCGGCGCGGTTCACCTGCACGAAATCGGAGAGCTTGTTGCGCCGCACGCCGCCGGACGCGGTGGCGAACATCACATCGAGCGCATCCCAGCCGGCCTCGTCCTCCGGCAGCGGCATGATGGTGGTGATCCGCTCGCCCTCCGTGAGCGGCAGGATGTTCACCAGCGCCTTGCCGCGCGCGTTGGGCGCGGAGAGCGGCATCCGCCAGACCTTTTCCTTGTAGACCTGCCCGCGCGAGGAGAAGAAAAGCACCGGCGTGTGCGTGTTGGCGACGAAGAGCCGCGTGACGAAATCCTCGTCGCGCGTCTGCATGGCCGCGCGCCCCTTGCCGCCGCGCCGCTGCGCGCGATAGGTGGAGAGCGGCACGCGCTTGATGTAGCCGGCGTGCGAGACGGTGACCACCATATCCTCGCGCTGGATCAGGTCCTCGTCGTCGACATCGGAATCCCATTCCACAATCTCGGTGCGGCGCGGGGTCGCGAAAGCGTCGCGCACGGCGATGAGTTCATCGCGCACAATGCCGAGAATCCGCTCCCGCGAGCGCAGGATATCGAGATAATCGGCGATCTCGGCGGCGAGCTTGTTCAGTTCGTCCGAGATTTCGTCGCGGCCGAGCGCGGTGAGGCGCTGCAGGCGCAGGTCGAGAATGGCGCGCGCCTGCGTTTCCGACAGCTTGTAGGTACCGTCCGCCTGCACGAAATGACGCGGATCGGCGATGAGCACGATGAGCGCCTCCACGTCCCGCGCCGGCCAGTCGCGCGTCATCAGCGCCTCGCGCGCGGTGTTGGGATCGGGCGAGGTGCGGATGAGGCGGATGACCTCGTCGATATTGGCGACCGCGATCGCGAGGCCAACCAGCACATGGGCGCGATCGCGCGCCTTGTTGAGCAGGAAGCGCGTGCGCCGCGCCACCACGTCCTCGCGGAAGTCGACGAAGGCGGAGATCATGTCGCGCAGCGTCAGCAGCTCCGGCCGGCCGCCGTTGAGCGCCACCATGTTGGCGCCGAAACTCGACTGCAGGGCCGTGAAGCGGTAGAGCTGGTTCAGCACCACGTCGCCCACGGCGTCGCGCTTCAGCTCGATGACGATGCGCATGCCCTCGCGGTCCGACTCGTCGCGCAGTTCCGCGATGCCCTCCACCTTCTTCTCGCGCACCAGCTCGCCGATGCGCTCCACGAGCGTCGCCTTGTTCACCTGATAGGGAATTTCGGTGACGATGATGGCTTCGCGGTCCTTGCGGATTTCCTCGATGCGGCTCTTCGCCCGCATGATGATGGAGCCACGCCCGGTGGCGTACGCGGAGCGGATGCCGGCACGGCCGAGGATCGCCGCGCCGGTGGGAAAGTCCGGCCCCGGCACGATCTCGACGAGCTGCTCCAGCGTGATTTCGGGATCGGCGATATAGGCGATGCAGGCGTCCACCACCTCGCCGAGATTGTGCGGCGGGATGTTGGTCGCCATGCCCACGGCGATGCCGCCGGCGCCATTGACGAGCAGGTTGGGAAAGCGCGCCGGCAGCACGACCGGCTCCAGCTTCGACTCGTCGTAGTTGGGGCGGAAGTCGACCGTGTCCTTGTCGATATCCTCGATGATGGCCATCGCCGGCCGGGCGAGGCGCGACTCGGTGTAGCGCATGGCCGCCGCCGGATCGCCGTCGACGGAGCCGAAGTTGCCCTGCCCGTCCACGAGTGGCAGGCGCATGGAGAAGTCCTGCGCCATGCGCACCAGCGCGTCATAGATCGAGGCGTCGCCATGGGGGTGATATTGACCCATGACGTCGCCGACGATGCGCGCCGACTTGACGTATTTCTTGTCCGGCGTGTAGCCGTTCTCGTGCATCGAATAGAGGATGCGTCGGTGCACCGGCTTCAGGCCGTCACGCAGGTCCGGAAGGGCGCGGCTGACGATCACGCTCATGGCGTAATCGAGGTAGCTGCGCTTCATCTCGTCGATGATCGAGACCGGCTTGATATCCCCCCCCGGCGCGCCCGCGCCGGGATTGTCGTTGTCGTCTGCCAAATCGTCTGCCAAGGAAAGCCTTCCGGAATACCACCTGTGACTGGAGCGACTCCCGTCTAAACCATCCGGCGGAAAATTACCACCACGGCAGGACGAAAGGCCGGACTATCGCGTGGAAGAACCGCAATCGCCCGAGGGGGTTGCCTTGGCGGGGCCGATCCGGCGGCCGCGGTGGCCTCAGAGCGACGGGCCGGCGTAGAGGCCGGCGAAGCGGCCGTCGGCCGCCAGCGTGAAGCCCCACTCCTGCCCGCCGTTCTCGAAGCGCACGTCGTAGACGTCCCAGCCCATCGGGCTGACGCCCTTGAAAGAGAGGCCCTGCAGCTGCCCCAGCCGCTCAAGCTCGTCCCGGATCGCACCGGCCTGCTCGCGCGCGAGGGCGGCGAGCGGCGGCGTCATGCCGTCATAGTCCGGCTCGCCGAGCCGGTGCTCCGCGATGACACTGCGCAGCAGCGCCTCGCCGTCCGGCAGCGGCGTCCCGTTTTTCACCCGCGCGGCGAGCGCCTCCTCGATGTTGCGGGTGATCTCCTCGCCGACGCGGGCGGCCGGCTGCTCATAGCCGTTCTGGTGCAGGACGAGGCCGGACACGACGCCGCCCGCCCCCCGCGTGAAGACGATCTGGGCCGGCACCACCTTGAGAAAGAAGGCATCCTGCGCGTACGGAAAAGCCTCCACCTCGGGCTGGCCCGTCACGCGGACGAACAGGCGGTCCTCCTTGCGCGTGACGACGAGGCCGATGCCGTCGGCGAGGAGGTAGTGGCCGGCGTAATCGGCGTAGAGCACGGGATCGAGCCGGATTTCGGTCCGCGGCCTCGCCTGTTCGTAACGATGCCAGGCGATGGCGTCCTGCGATGTGTCGGTCATGTTGGTCTCCTTTGCGAGTGTCAAGAGTTCATCGGTAGAGAGGAGCGCGCCGGCCGCGATCTTCGCCCGCAGGGAGCCGACGAGGCGAAGCCCGCGTTCCGCGCGCTCGCGCAGGTCTTGCAGAGTCTGCTGCTGCATCGCCAGCAGGCCGTCGAGGTCGGCTCCCTGCCCCGACAGCAACCGCGCGATCCCGGACAGGCTGAGCCCCAGCCGCTTGAGGGCGACGATCTCGGCGAGCCGCGCGATTTCGGCGGGGCCGTAGAGCCGCCAGTTCTTCTGCGTTCTCCGCGGCGCGACGAGGCCCTGACGCTCGTAGACGCGAAGGGCGCGCACCGTCAGCCCCATGCGTTCCGCGCATTCCGCGGCTGTCAGCAAGACATCTTCCCTGCGCTTCGTCATCGTGGCCTCCTCACTCTTTGCGTTGTACGGTATGACCTTGGGTACGGCTCAAGAGGCTATTTCCAGAAAAGAATCCGGCTTGACCTGCCTCAACGACGGCGCGCCGCATCCTCGCCTAGCATGACCGGAGCGTTTTCCGGCGGGGCGTCGCGAAACCGCTCAAGAATGAAGCGCGGAGCCTGTACCGACCCGGGGGAATCGGCGACGATACAGGTGGGCCGGGCGGCCAGTTCCCCTCATGGAGGAATGAATCATGCAGGCGAAATCGACACAGACGGAAGACACCGAAGGCGAAGGCGACGACGGCACGGTGCTCACGATCTCCCCGGAGAAGGTCTGCTTCATCATCATCAAGGCGCGGGAGTTCGACGCCAAGGACGAGGTGACGGAACCCGATCCCGGCTCGAACCCCGCCGACGACATGGGCGTCGCGATTCTGGAGAGCCACGGGGACGACCCGGTCGCGCAGGAGCTGACCGCGTTCATCCGCGCGCTGTCGGAGGACGAGCAGGTCGATCTCGTGGCCCTCACCTGGCTCGGCCGCGACGACTACTCGGCGGAGGACTGGCCGGGCGTGCGCGAGGAGGCCGCCGGCGCGCACAACAAGCGCACGGCCGAATATCTGCTCGGCACGCCGCTCGTCGGCGACTTCCTCGAAGAGGGGCTGGCCATACTCGGCTACTCCTGCGAGGAATTCGAAACCTCCCGGCTGTAGGCGGCGCGCTGAGGCGGGTCGATCCGAAGAGTGCGCACATGGCCGAGACGCCCGGACATCTCCGCACCGCACAGCCCTCCCGGCCGGAGGTCCGGCTTGATGAGAAGGTTGCGTTTCTCCGCGACCCGCGCAGTTATGCGGAGGGCACGCGCGCGGTCGAGGCGCGTGAAACCCATATGTCATGGGTCTTCCTGACGGACGAACGTGTCTACAAGCTCAAGAAGCCGGTGCGCTTTCCCTATCTCGATTTCTCGACGCTCGGGCGGCGCGCGGCGGCCTGCCGCGCCGAGCACAGGCTTAACCTGCGGCTGGCGCCGGACGTGTATCTCGCCGTCGTGCCGCTCGCCGCCTCTCACGCCGGCCTCGCCATCGATGGCGACGGCGAGGTGGTGGACTGGCTCGTCGTCATGCGCCGGCTCGACGCCGGAGCCTGTCTGGAAGCGGTGCTGCTGGCGGGGCAGTTGCAGCCGGTGCACGCGGAGCGCATCGCCGCCACGCTGAAACGCTTCTACCGCCACGCCAGCCATGTGCCCGTCACGCCGGAACGCTGCCTAGCGGACTGGCGCACGGCGACGCGCCTCAACCGGCACATCCTCTGCAACCCGCGTTTCGGCCTGCACACGGGCCTCATCGACCGTATCGCCGCCGTGCAGCGCCGCTTCCTGCGCGAGCGCGCCGGGCTGCTGGCGGCGCGGGTGCTGGCCGGGCGCATCGTAGACGCCCACGGCGACCTGCGCCCCGAGCATATCTGGCTGACGCGCCCGGTGACGATCATCGACTGCCTCGAATTCGATCCCCACCTGCGCGCACTGGACCCGCTGGACGAAGTAGCCTTTCTGCATCTGGAATGCGAACGGCTCGGCGCCCGCTGGGCGGGCGAGCGCATCCGCCGGCGTCTCGCGCCCATGCTGGGCGAAGACCGCGCCCCCGGCCTGTTCCAGTTCTACCGCAGCCAGCGGGCCATGCTGCGGGCGAGGTTGTCCATCGCGCATCTGCTGGATGCCAGGCCGCGAACGCCGGAGAAATGGCCGCGGCAGGCGCGCGCCTATCTGAAACTGGCGGCGGGGGATGCCGGGCATCTCGAAAGACTGCACAACGCAACAGTCCGGGTGAGAGCCCGGCCGGTCTCCGCGCTTGCCTGAAACAACCCTTGGCCAAAAACACCGCTTGCCTGAAACAACAGGCCAGATTCGACCGCAAGAAACGGGTTGGCGTGGCGCCCGGCTATCGCGAAAGTCCGGCCTCCCGTTCATTGGAGGTCAATCATGGGCATGTTGCAGAACAAGGTCGCCGTCGTCACGGGCGCATCGTCGGGGATCGGCCGCGCCGCCGCGCTGCTGTTCAGCGCCGAGGGAGCAGCCGTCATCCTGAATGCCAGAGGCGAAAAAGGCCTCAATGAAGTGGCGGAGACCATTCGCGCCCGGGGCGGAAAAGCGCGTATCGTGGCCGGCGATGTCAGCCTGCCGGAAACGCACCGGAAGCTGGTTGCCGAAGCCACGGGGGCCTTCGGCGGCCTCGACATCGCATTCAACAACGCGGGAACCACCGGCCCCGTGCGGCTCCTCGCGGATGTCGCAGTGTCGGAATGGCAGGAGACGCTTGCCGCCAATCTGACGGCTGCCTTCCTCGCCAGCCGCTGCCAGATTCCAGCGATGCTCGCACGGGGAAGCGGTTCGATCATCTTTACATCGAGCTTCGTCGGCACAAGCGTCGGGCTACCCGGCATGGCGGTTTACGCGGCCGCGAAAGCGGGGCTCATGGGACTGGTGAAGGGAATCACCGCGGACTATGCAGAAAAAGGCATCAGGGCGAACGCACTCCTGCCCGGCGGCGTCGACACGGCCATGGCGGGCGATCAGGCCCAGAAGGAATGGGCCGCCGGTCTGCATGCCATGAAGCGGATCGCGCAGCCGGAAGAGATCGCCCGGGCCGCATTGTTCCTTGCAAGCCCCATGTCGAGCTTTGTCGCCGGCTCAGCCCTGTTCGCCGACGGTGGCAACGCCGCCGTCAAGTAACGGAAGGAAGGGGCTCCACGAGGCTGCTGCGGGAAGCCGGAGCGCCGGACATTCAGGCCGAAACGCACCGCCGCCCTATCCGCCTGTTTTAGAGCGCGTTCCGATCAGATGATTCCATCGGATCGGAACGCGCTCTAGAATCTGTCCTGTTTATGTTGAAACAGGACAGATTCTAGATTTCTTATTTTGAGCGAATTCTGATCGATCAGATGATTCCATCGGATCGGAACGCGCTCTAGAAAACGTTGAGGTCCGTCAGCGGTTCGTTGCCGTGCAGCCTGCGGATCGCCTCGGCGAACAGCGGCGCGGCGCTTGCCACGTCGAGCTTGTCGCGGACGGCGCCTGCCGGCAGGCGGAACGGGGGAACCGTGTCCGTCGTGATGATGCGCCGGATCGCCGGATCGGCAAGGGCCTCGGACGCCCCTTCCATGAACAGACCGTGCGCCACGCAGGCGATCACGCAGCCGGCACCGCCGTGCAGCGCGGCGTGCGCTGCACGCACCAGCGTGCCGCCGGTGCTGACGAGATCGTCGACGACGATGCACGTGGCATCGCGCACGTTCCCGGCGAAAAGATCGCCGGAGACGACACCGCCGCTGCGGTGCTTCTCCACGAATGCCTTGCCCACCGGCCGGCCGATCGCGCGTTCCAGAGCCTCGCGGAAGAGGTCGGCGCGCTTGGCGCCGCCGAGATCGGGAGAGACGACGGCAAGCGGCTCCGCACCGACGAGCTGCCGGACCTGCGCGATGAGGACGGGCGCCGACGTCAGCGCCACCGCCCGGCAGCGGAAGGCGTTCTCGAACGCCGTTTCGTTGTGGACTTCCAGCGTGACCACGGCGTCGGCACCCACGGCCTCGAACAGGGCGGCGACATAGCGCGTCGTCACCGGATCGGACGGCTTGGTCCGGCGGTCCTTGCGCGCATAGCACAGATAGGGCACCACGGCGGTGACGCGCGCCGCGCCTGCGTCCTTCAGCGCCGCGATGAAGAACAGCAGCCGGCAGAGCTTGTCGTTGGCGCTGGCGAGCGGCCCGCCGTGGAGACTGTGCAGGACGTAGACATCAGCGCCGGCGACCGGCACCAGCGGCCTGATCTTGTGCTCCCCGTCCTCGAATTCGCGCTCCTCATGGGCAGCGACATCCACGCCGAGCACCTGCGCGACCGACCGGCCGAACCCGTCGCTCCCCGCCAGCGCGAAAAACAGCAGCCGCCCCGGCGCGGCGGACGGAAAGACGGCGGGCGCCGGAGCCCGGGAAGCGCAAGCCTGCATTGTCCCTCACCTCCCGAATGCCCCCCGCGCGGGCGCCCTCACCTGTAGACGAGAACGGGAACGGTCGAATACGTCAGCACCTTCTGCGCAACGCTGCCAAGCACCAGAGCGCTGATCCCGCGCCTGCCATGCGAGGCCATGGCGATGAGATCGCACCCGCGCTGCGCGGCCGTCTCGATGATGGCGAGATAGGGATCGTCGCTCTCGGTCTGCACCGCCTCGCACGGCACGCCGAGCCGCTTGGCCTCGCGTTCCGCCGCCGCGAGGATGTTCCCCGCCTGCGTGCGTGACAGCCTCTCATACTCCGCGCGCGTCGATTCAAGCTGCTCCGGCGAGGCCGTGAAGATGCTGTAAGGCTCGATCACCGTCAGCACCGTCACCTTCGCGCCCGCGTCCCGGGCGAATTCCAGCGCTGCCTGCATCGCCGTGGTGGACAGTGGCGAGCCGTCGTCGGGAATCAGAATATGGCTGAACATCATCGTCTCCGTAACATTGATCCGGAGCATCGGCGGCCAAGCACACCGGCCCACCGTCATCGCATGGGGAGTTTACAGTGCTGTCTTCCGATTTACTTTTCCCCCTGTACGATCTCACAAAGCCGACGCCAGCTAATTGACGTCGATCAACGGGAATCATTCCTGCATCACGCCGCACTTGCCGCCACGGCCGCAGGCTTCCTGTGCGCCGAAATGCATGAGACGACGCTCAGGACGACCAGCGCGAAGGCCGCGCTCTCAAGGGGGGTGGGCAGACGCTGCTCCCACAGGAAACCGTAGACCAGCGCGAACAGCGTCTCGAACAGGATCATCTGGCCGACGAGCGTCAGCGGCAGCAGCCTGCTCATCCGGTTCCAGAACACGTTACCGACAATGGACGCGAGCAGCGCCACGCCCGCGCATATCGCGGCAAGCTGCGCCCACGCCGCCGGGGAGTGGCCGCCGCTGCCGAAAGCGAAGGCCAGCGGAACGAGAACGAGCGCCTGCACGCCCGTCACCACGCCCGTGAGCAGGTTCCAGTCATGGCCCGAGACGTTGTCGAGGCGCGCCAGCCAGCGACTGTTGCCGACGGCGAAGGCAGTCCACGACACGAGGGCGCCGATGGCGCACAGCAGCCCCGCAACCTGCGCGCCGGGGGAGCCGGATACCGGCACCGCCAGCGCCTGCCAGCCGATGCAGACGACGCCGGCGACGCACAGCAGGAGCGACGGCACGAGCCGCCGCAGCGGCACGGCATCCCGGTCCCGGCTCCCGACGATCGTCACCGCGACCGGCAGGAAGCCGATGACGAGGGACGTCATGGCGATGCCGCCCGTCTGCACCGCGCTCACCAGCAGGATATAGTAGAGCGTGTTGCCGGCCAGGGCGAGCCACGCCAGCGCCAGCCATTCCCGCCGCGTCAGATTCTGCGCGAGCCTGCGCCAGCGCGGCGCGATCAGGATGGCGGAGATCAGGCCGTAAAAGAGATAGCGACCCGCGGCGAGATGAAGCGGGCCGAAGTCGCGCACAAGCTCCGGCGCGAGGAACACCAGCCCCCACAGCGCACCAGCGGCCATGCCGCACGCGATTCCCGCCAACGTCCTTTTTCCGTCCGACATCTGCATCTCCGCCCGGGCGGCGGGCCGAAAACCGGAACCGTGCCGTGGGCTTGTTAAGAACCTTTGTCAGGAGTTCTTATTATGCATCCGGATTGCCGTCATCAACCGCCGGTATCATCGGCGCCGGAAATTCGCCCTTCCCCGCCGGAGCCCATTGCGGGACGGCCGGCTTTCCGGGATAAACCGACAAGACCTGTTTGCTGGCGGAGTCGTATCCATGTCTAACCGTAACGCGGCGGCAAGCCGCCGGCGGGTGGGGAACATCATCGCGCCACCCCGGTTCATCGCGTTCGCCATCATTCTGCTGGTAGCGGGCGCAGTGGCGATCCCGGTCCTCGGCTGGCGGCTCGGCTTCATGGCCGGTTTCGATGCCGCCGCGCTGCTCTTCCTCGCATCGTGCTGGCCGCTGCTCGACAACGAGCCGAGCGAGATGCGCACGGCGGCCAAGTTCAACGACGCCAACCGGGCCGGCCTGCTCGCGCTGACCAGCCTCGTCACCCTCGTCATCCTCGCCGCCGTGGCCAGCATCCTGACGCAGGGCGGCGCCCGCGACCCGCTCACCATCGCCCTGATCGTCGCGACGCTCATGCTGGCGTGGGCGTTCAGCAACGCCATCTACACGCTGCACTACGCGCACCTGTTCTACACCTCCGGCGACGAGGGCAAGGACCGGGGCGGACTGTCTTTCCCCGGAACACCCGAGCCCAATTACGTCGACTTCGTGTACTTCGCCTTCTGCCTCGGCATGGCCTTCCAGACCTCGGACGTCGCGGTCACCGACTCCCGCCTGCGCATGGCCGTGACGGTGCACTGCATCGCGGCCTTCATCTTCAACCTGGGCATCATCGCCTTCAGCATCAACGTGCTGGGCGGCGGAGGAGGATGACGCGGCGGGCGCGTCCGGCTCATTTCGGCGAGAAGAACCTGCCGTATTCCTGCAATTCGCCGGTTCGGGCAGCGATGACCTTCGCGCGGCACTCGCTGAAGTTCAGCACCTGCCCTTCCCGCCCCCAATCGCCGTTGGCATAGAAGTTACAGGACGATTCCTTGTAGGCGTTCCAGAGACGCTGCTCCGCCAGCAGATCGGTCTTGGTCTGGCCGTCCGTCTGGCCGTAAACCTGGTGCCATACCTTGTTCAACTTGGCATCCTCGCGCGCGACCCAATCGCCGCCGCATTGCGCCCACGCGGTATTCGTGCCGTCCGCCTTGGCGATGCACTGGTCATACGTGGCATCGGCCAGCGCCGATCCGCTCGCGGCAACCAGAAATGCGATGGCTGAAAGCGCCAGTCCGGAAAATCGTCTCACGTTGTGTCTCCTGAATGTACGTTGGAAACCCCGCCGGGGTCCGCGTGGCTTCCGGCCGGAAATTCTGACCGCAGTATGCTATAGTCGGGCGAGGCCGGCGCGGGGTATCTCTTCCCTTTTTGTGCAGACGGCCCGGTGAGGCTGTGCAGGACCGGATGTCGAAGAAGATCCTGACCATCGATGGCAACGCCATCAGCGACATTCCCTCGCTCTACGAGGAGATCAATCGTGTATTCATGGCTGGGGAAGACTGGAAACTCGGCCCGAGCCTGGATGCGCTGGACGACATGCTCTACGGAGATTATGGCGCCGCCAAAGGCGACGAGCCCGTCGTTCTGATCTGGCAGAACATGGACAAGAACAGGGCCGACCTGGGATTCGAGGCGACACGGGAATTCTATCGCGAGAAGCTGAGGCGCCCCGAAATCTTCGATCTCGAACGGATAAGCAGAGACCTCGACGCACTGGAAAGGGGCGCCGGCCCGACATACTTCGAAATCGTGCTGCAGATCATCGCCGGCCATCCCCATATCGAACTGCTTGCCCGTTAAGGATTGTCCGCATTCAGCGATTACCTTTGGTGTCCGTTCCGATGCATGGTCTCCACATGAGATGACACCGACAGACCGCCCGCGCGCGATGCGCGGGCACGCCGTGGCGGACATCCGCAGTGTCGACGCCGCCAGGGCAGTTTGCGTCAACGGAGCAGCGGCTTTCCGACCGGCAGGACGTCATAGCCGAAAACATCGATGAAGATCGTATGCGCCATGACATAGAGCGCGAGAGCCGAGCAGATCATCAGCTCGTAACCGGCGATGACATTGAAGACGGGCGCGCCGAAATGCCCGATGACCAGCAGGATGAAGCCGATCAGCAGCGTAATGAAGACGAGTCCGAGCCCGGCGCTGATGCGCATGGCGCCTATCGTCATGATCGCCGTATAGATCGTCCAGACGACGAGGAACCAGCCCAAGTCCGAGGCGCTGACCGGAAAGAGATCCATCGCGCTGGCGATCTGGATGAGGCTGAGCGCGATCCAGAAGGAGCCATAGGACGTGAAGGCGCTGTAGCCGAAATTGTTGCCGGTCTTCGCTTCCTGCAAACCGGCGATGAGCTGCGCCAGACCGCCGAACACGATGCCAAGCCAGATCACTGGACCAAGCGAGACCCACCCGACATTGTGGAATTGCAGAAGCAGCGTGGCCATGCCGAAGCCTGCCAGGCCGACGACAGCCGGGTTGCCGTGCCTGGTCACTTCGGGCGTGGCGACAGGCGCGGCTGCAATTGGGGGAGACTGTGAAGCGAGGGTCATATTCATGGGACGTCCCTGGAATTGAGTGGCTTCGGAAAAAGCGGCGTTTCCAGTTCGGGACTTATACCGGGTGGTGGTGACGGTTTAATTTTGGGGAGTCACGTATCGCAGCCGCCGGCTGGTGGGGAGAGCCTGTTGCGCCATGTCCCCGGGGAAGAGGGCTTGACAAGTCAATAAACACGTTCAATAAACATGTTCATTGATGGCACGCGCCTGTGCGTCATGCCGCGGGTAAATGAAAAACCCGGCGGGATGCGCGCGACGCTGCCAATGGGGCATTCGATCGAGACGGGCAGCGCCGTGGAGAAATCGGAAAAGGGAAGTTCCTCGGTTTTCGCGGCCATCCCGGTCAAGCTGATCGTCATTATCACCCTGCTCATGATGCAGCTTCAGAGCCTCAGCCGCATGGGACTTGCCATCCTGATGACCCGCTTCGGCGTCGTCGGCATCGTGGCCGCGCTGCAGCCGACAGGCGCGCCCATGGGATTTGTGGCGCAACGCGGCATCATCGCGCTCTCGGGCATGATCATCCGCAACGCCGTCATCCTGATCCAGACAGCCGAGGAGAGCGTAGGAGATATGTTATGACATCACGAGACCTAATATTCCCTACAGCGACAGAGACCGCGCAAAACGCACGGCAAAAACGCGAGGCCGAACAGGAGCGCCTGCGCCGGTTTCGGGCAAGCGGCGATATTTCAGTCGCCCGCGCGGAACTCGTCGAATCTCTTCTGTTGCCGGACGACTTCAAGGTCGACGAAGCCGTGCGGCATGTCGCGATCCTGATCCGCTCTGCCAGCGAACGAGGCCTGATCGAGACTCTCGTTTACCGCTTCCCGAGCGAAGTACTCGCGGATCGCGGCAGGGCGATCATCGCCGGCGACGCGGACTGGCCGGACTCTCTGCGCGGACAGCCATTGGTCATGTATAACCTCTGGCGAGAGCACCTGAAGCCGCTGGGCTATGGCCTGCGCATCGAGATTCTGGACTACCGTAACGATCTGCCCGGCGATGTCGGCGCGTTCATGTTCTGGGGCGCGGGCGATAGCTGATCGGCGAACTCTTACGGTCAGAATTCGCTCAAAGTAAGGAATCAGGAATCTGTCCTCTTTCAACGCAAACAGGACAGATTCTAGAGCCCGTTCAGCTGAGCGACAGGCTGGTCGAGATGCTGGCGCATGATGCGGGCGATGTCGCTTGCGGCATCGTCCCTGAGACCGCCGATGGGGGCCAGCACGGATACGGCTGCCTCGCAGTTGAACAGCTGTTCTGAATACGCCGGCACGGAGAGCGTCAGGTTGGCGATGTCCATGGAGTCGCGTCGGCCGTAGACGAAACCGTCCCGGCGGAACTGCGCTATCTCTGCCCGGATCACGGCGGGGTCCACGTTCCAGACCCCATAGCGCGGCTCGTTGATCTTCAGGGCGCGCTCGCAGGCTTCCGACGGCATCATGGCCAGAAACACCACGCCGGCGAGGCCGACGCCGAGCGGCAGACGCCCGCCGACGCCCTGGATGAGGGATTGCGCCGTGATCACGCCCGTCTGGAAGTCGAGACAGACGGTATCGAGCCCCGCCCGCACCATCAGGAAGCTTGAGAGCCCCGTTTCGGCGGTGATCGACATCAGGGCGGGCCGGAAAACGGTCACCAGATCGTTGATGGACGGCGTGCGATGAGCGAGCGCGTAGATGGCCGGGCCGAGCCGGTAATTGCCGCGCCGGCCGGTCTGGTCTACGAGGCCGTATTCCGCCAGGGAGACAAGCGCGCGGTGCACGGCGGACTTGGCGTCACCCGTCGCTTCCGCGAGGCTGGCGAGGCTCATGCCTGCCGTGCCCGCGCCGCCGAGGGTGATCAGGATCTCAGCGGCGCGCTGAACATTGGATGATGCCTTCTTGTTCATGACAGCACGGACCCGCGATACAGTCGCTACGGACAAGTCTTTGAAAAAAGGGGCGGAAGACCGCCCCTTTTTTCTCATGTGGCGTGTTCGGCGGCGCGTGTCAATCGCGGCACCGGGAAGACGCCGGCGCTACGCGGAGAAGCGGCCCTCGCGGACGTCGCGCTGATGCGCTTCCGGATTCCGCCGGCTGGCCGGGCCGTATCCACCCGCCCCCGGCGTGACGATTTCGAGCAGGTCGCCGGGCTTCAGATCCGCCGAGCCATTCTCGAAGGCGTCGCGGTCGCCGTTGAGCGTGAAGTAGCCGGAAGCGCCGGCACCGCCGCCGTCGAGCCCCCACGGGCGCGACACGAGGCGCGAGCCCATCACCTGGACACGGCACTCCGCCTCGGCCCTGTAGACGCGCCGCAGGCCGAGACCGCCGACGAAGGTGCCCTCGCCGCCGGAGCCGTCCACCAGCTCGTAGCGCATGAGAGTAATCGGGTACTCGGTCTCCATCGCCTCGACAGGCAGGTTCGAGGTGTTCGTCATGTGGACATGAACGCCGTCGAGGCCATCCTTGTTGAAACGCGCGCCGTTGCCACCGCCGATCGTCTCCAGGTAGACCCAGAGCGCTTTGTCCGGGCGGCGCCCGTCGAAGCTCGCGACCGCGACCGAGCCGTTTGCCGCTGCCGTCACCCGGTTGGGAACGACCTGCGCGAACGCGCCGTGGATCAGGTCGACGACGCGCTGGCAGGCGGTGATGCGGCCATCGACCGCCGCCGGATGCGCACAACGCAGGATTGTGCCTTCCTCGGCCGTGACGTGGATGGGCCGCGCCAGCCCGGCATTCGGCAGAACGGTGGGGTCGACCACCGTCTTGACCGCGTAGTATACGGTGGCGAGCAGCGCCGTGTACACGACGTTGAGGCCGGCGCGCACCTGCGGCGGGCTGACGAAGTCGAGATGGACCTCATCGCCCTTGACCTCGATCGTCACGGAAAACGCCAGCGGGGTGGCCAGCGATTCGCTGTCGAAAGTATCGCTGAAGCGGTAGGTGCCGTCGGGAATCGCGCTGATGCCGGCGCGCATCTTGCGCTCGGCGTAGTCCATCAGCTCGGCGCCCGCCGCCAGCACGGTGTCGGTGCCGTACTTCGCGCACAGTTCGGTCATGCGGGTGACACCGAGGCGGTTGGCCGCCGTCTGCGCCCGCAGGTCCGAGATGCGCTCCGCCGGCACCTGGCAGTTCAGCAGGAACAGGCGCTGCACGTCCTCCTGCAGCACGCCCTTGTTGTAGAGGCGGACCGGCGGAATGCGCAGGCCCTCCTGATAGATGTGCGCGTGTCCGCGGTCGGCGAAGTCGGAATGATGGGCGGTGTTGATGGCCCAGGCGACCAGCCTGCCCTCCGCGAAGATGGGCTCCGCCACCACGATATCCGGCAGGTGGGTGCCGCCGCCCTCATAGGCGTCGTTGCCCATGAAGATATCGCCCGGCGCGATGTTCTCCAGCCCGTAATGCTTCAGCACGTGGGGAATGAAGTCAATGAAGCTGCCGAGATGCATGGGGATGTGTTCGGCCTGGCACAGCATCAGACCATGCGCGTCGAACAGCGCGGTCGAACAATCGCGCCGTTCCTTGATGTTGGTCGAGTAGCTGGCACGCACCAGTGCCTCGCCCATTTCTTCCACGATCGAGGCGAAGGCCGAACCGATCACCTCGATGGTGATCGGGTTGAGGCGGCTTGCAGGGGCGGCCTCGGCGTGCGGCAAGGACTGTTGCATTACCGGGACTCCAGAATGAGGTTCAGATAAGGATCGACGGTGGCGACGAGCCCCGGGGGCAGGACGGTCGTGGTGTCCATCTGGTCGATGATGGCCGGGCCCTCGATCCGGTTGCCGGGGCGCAGCAGGTCGCGGTTGTAGAGCGTGGCGGGGATGAAGCCGCCGGCTTCCACCATCCAGACATCCCGCTTGCCGGTGACGGCTGCGCCGGCGTCCGGGCCTGCGTCCTCCTGCGGCGGGAACGTGGCCTTGTCGACGAGCCCGATCGCGGAAAGGCGGAAGGTGACGAACTGGACCGGCTCATTCTCGGCGATGAAGCCGTACAGCTGGCGGTGGGCGTCGAGGAAGCCCTGATGCAGTGCATCGAGGCTGGCCTGCACCACCGGCCCCTCGGGAAGCGTGACAGGGATCTCATAGTTCTGGCCGGCGTAACGCACGTCCACGCTGCGCTCGATGCGACGCGCTTCGGGCGCGATTCCTTCCTGGGCAAACCAGGCGTCGGCCTGGGCGGCCAGCGCGGCATAGGTCTCCCCCACCGATGCGGGGGTAGCGTCGTCGTGGCGGATCATCTGCGTGGCCGAGAAATCGGTGCGCAGATCAGTCATCAGCAGACCCAGCGCGCACAACACGCCCGGCGTGCGGGGAATGAGGATGCGCTTCATGCCGAGTTCGCGCGCCAGGCGCGCGGCATGCACCGGGCCGGCGCCGCCGAAGGCGACGAGGGCGTAGTCGCGCGGGTCGTAGCCGCGCTGCACCGAGATGACGCGGATGGCCTTGGCCATGTTGGCGGTCACGATGTCGAGAATGCCGCTCGCCGTCTCCAGCACGCCCATGCCGAGCTTGTCCGCAAGCCGCGCGACAGCGGCACGCGACAGCGACTGGTCGATCTTCATGCGGCCGTTGAGCAGATATTCGGGGTTTTGCGTCTGCAACAGCACGTTGGCGTCCGTCACCGTCGGCTCTTCATTGCCGAGGCCGTAGCAGGCCGGGCCCGGATTGGCGCCGGCGCTACGAGGGCCGACCTTCAGATGGCCGCCGCTGTCGACATAGGCGATGGAGCCGCCGCCCGCACCCACGGTGTGGATGTCCAGCATGGGCGTCTTCAGCGGGTAACCGTGCACCACGGCCTCGTTCACCACCCGGCAGCGGCCATCGGTGAGCAGCGCCACGTCGGAGGACGTGCCGCCCATGTCGAAGGTGATCAGGTTGTTGATGCCGGTCATGCGCCCGAGCGCCTGGGCTGCCACGACACCCGTGGAGGGGCCGGAGAGCACCGTGCGCACGGGCAGCTCCGCCGCCGTGTCGAAGCCGATCACGCCGCCGTTCGATTGCGTCAGCTGCGGCGCGACGGCGATGCCCAGACCGGCGATCTTGCGCTTGAGAGCCTGCACGTAAACATGCATCACCGGGCCGAGATAGGCGTTCACGACCGTGGTGGAAAGCCGTTCGAACTCACGGAACTCGGGAGCGATGCGGTGCGAGACGGCGGCAAAAGCCTCCGGGAACTCCTCCGCCAGGATGCGCGCCGCCGCTTCCTCATGAGCCGCGTTGAGGAAGGAATACAGGAAGCAGACGGCGACCGAGCGCACGCCTTCGTCCTTGAGGCGGGCGACGGCGGCGCGGAAGGCCGCCTCGTCCAGCGCGGTCTCCACCCGTCCGTCGGCGAGGACACGCTCGGACACGCCGATGCGCAGGTCGCGCGTCACCAGCGTTTCGGGCTTGTCGGCCTGCAGGTCGTAGAGGTCCGGCCGCTTCTGGCGGCCGATCTCCAGCAGGTCGCGGAAACCCTCCGTCGTGATCAGGCCGGTTCGCACGCCCCTGCCCTGAATGAGCGCGTTGGTTGCGACGGTCGTGCCGTGACCGAGGAACGAAACGTCGGCGGCCGCGCCCTCGACGCGCTGCAACCCCTCCTCGACGCCCTGTGTGATTCCGCGCGACGGATCGTCAGGTGTCGAGGACACTTTCCAGATCACTACCTCGCCCGTCGCGTCGTTGAACACGCAGACGTCGGTGAACGTTCCTCCGGAATCAACACCGATGCGCCATGCCATGAAACAGCTCCTTCACTGATCGGGACCCTTCCCGGGACCCTTCCCGAACTGGTCACCAGCTAAGTCGAAGAGACAGGAGTTGTCAATTTAGTTCCGATAATCATATTAAAAACTTTTTTTAATTCCTTTTATCGGAATATATGGGATGAAAAAGTCTCCTTCTGCCGTTTTTTGAGGCACAGGGAGATGTCATATATTCCTATATTTGGAATTTAATTAAAAATGAAAACAGATAATCAGAATTGATTTGACGCTTCGCAAAATCGTACTTACTCTTTTCGGCGTGATGCGCGGGACCTCGGTCCCGAAGGAAGGGCTGTGCCCCGCACGGAATTTCCGTGGCGTCAGCGCGGCGTAAAACGCGTGTAGGAAGATCAGGTTCAAACACAACACCACAGGGGAATCCGATGATGCTGAATCGCCGTACACTTCTGCAATCGCTCATGGCTGCCGCCGCCATGGCGCCCATGTCGTCCGGCCGGCTGCTCGCCCAGGGCGCCGGCAAGAGATTGCGTATCGGTCTGTCGACCTATCCCGCCCATTTCCGTGCGTGGGTCAATGTAGGCTATGCCGGACATCTCGTGTCGGCCCTGCTGAACCGCGGCCTGCTGGCTTACGACACCAACGGCGTATTGGTCGGCGAGCTTGCGAAGAGCTGGGAGCGGGAGAGCGACCTCGTCTGGCGCTTCACGCTCGATGACGCGAAGTTCAATAACGGCCAGCCCGTGACCTCGGCGGATGTGAAGTGGACGCTGGAGAAGATCGCTGCGGAGGGATCTGGTGCCCACATGCGTGAGCAGGCCCTGCAGATCGACAGCATCGAGATCGTCGACGACCGCGTTTTCAAGGTGGCGACCAAGGAGCCTTCGGCGACGATTCCCGCCCTCATGGCCTACCCGTTCCTCGGCATCGTCGCCGCAGGCTCCACCAGCGAGCAGGACCAGGGTATCGGCGCCGGCCCCTACGTGCTCACCTCGGCGGAAAAGGGAGTCGAGATTCTGCTCACGGCGTCCGAGCACTACTTCAGGAACGGGCTGCCGACGCTCAAGGAAATCCACATCACGCCTTACGCCGACGAGAACCTGCGCGTGGCGGCCCTGCGGGCGGGCGACGTGGACCTCATCGACTACGTGCCCTGGAACGCGATGAACGACATCGCGGCCACGCCCGGCCTCAAGCTTGACACGCAGGCCGCCGGTGCGTTCATGTACCTGAGCTTCAACGGCTCGGGCGCCTTCGGCGACCCGAAGCTGCGGCAGGCGGTGTCCTTCGCCCTGCGGCGCGAGGAATTCGTACAGGCGGTGTTCTTCGGCCACGGCGCGCCGCTCGCGGGCGTTCCGAGGCCGTCGGTCTCGCCCTTCTTCAACAAGGAACTGGCGAACTTCTGGACCTATGATCCGGACAAGGCGAAGGCGCTGCTGAAGGAAGCGGGCCGCGAGAGCGGCCTGAAGGTCTCGCTTCTCTCGACCTCCCAGTACACGATGCATCGGGATATCGCGGTCCTCGTACAGAGCCAGCTCGCGGAGATCGGCATCACCGTCGACCTGATCCTGCCCGACTGGGCGACGCGCGTGACGATGGGCATGCGCGGGCAAGGCGACTTCGCGGTCCAGGGCATCGGCATGGACAGCCTCGATCCCGACGCGACGAGTTCCCTCGTGGACCCTACGCGCGCGGCCCATTACAATTACAGCCGCGGCTTCGTGGTGCCCGGCCTGTCGGCCCTGCTGGCGCGCGGACGTTCGGAATTCGACGAGGCGAAGCGCGTCGCCATCTACGCGGCGGCGGATCGGCTCGCGTGTGAACACGCCAGCTTCTGCGGCGTCTCGTACCGTGCCACCGGCTTCGCGCGCAGCGACAAGGTCGGCGGTCTCGAACTGCTGCCCGACCAGCTCTCTCCGTTCTCCGCAAACCTGTTCGACAGGCTGACGCTGTCCTGATGCCCCGGCGGCGTATCCGGTGCGGGATACGCCGCCGTCCGCCTCCTCCCACAAGAAGCCGCCGCGCGGGATGCATTGCTCGCGTCCTCCCCGGGGCGGACGCCGCCTACTCCCTCCGAGGCAGCGGCGGGACAATAAATAGAGCCGTCCGCGCGCTTTCGCGGAACAGCGAGGATGCTCTAGCGAGGTTCAAAATCGATGGCATGGTTCCTGCACCGTTTCCTGCTCAGCCTTGTGCTGCTCTGGGTCGTGACGACGCTGGTTTTTCTGTCGATCCACATGGTGCCGGGTGATCCGGTGGAGCTTCTGCTCTCCCAGGACGGCGGCACGCCCGACAGGGCCACTGTCGAGATGATCCGCAAGGATCTGGGGCTGGATCGGCCGGTATACGTTCAATACGCTGACAAGATCGCCGGTATCGCGCGGTTCGACCTGGGCCGCTCCATCGTGGACGACAGCTCGATCGCCCAGGGTATCGGCCGGCGCCTGCCGCGCACGCTGGAGCTGATCGCCGCCGCGGCCGTGCTCAGCCTGCTGATCGGCATTCCCGCGGGCATCTACGCGGCGTTGCATCCCGGCGGGCTGTTCGACCGCGCCGGCTCCTATGCCAGCGGTTTCGCGCAGGGCGTGCCGGTGTTCGTCGTGGGCACGCTGATGATCCTCATATTCTCGCAGCTGCTGGGATGGATGCCGGCGGGCGGCTACGTCGCCTTCGAGCGCGATCCGGCCGCTCACCTGCGCTTCCTGCTGATGCCGGCATCCGCCATCGCCATCGGGCTTTCCGCCGTGGTTTTCCGCATCACCCGCGCCTCGATGAAGGATGTGCTGCCGCTCGATTTCGTGCGCACCGCCCGCGCCAAGGGCCTGCCGGAGGGGCATGTCGTGCGCCGCCACGTGCTGCGCAACGCGCTGATGCCGGTGATCACGATTTTCGCGCTGCAACTCGGCGGCCTGCTGGGCGGCACGGTCCTCGTGGAATACGTCTTCAACTGGCCCGGCCTTTCGGGAATGCTGGTCGGAGCGGTGAACGCGCGCGACTATCCGATGGTGACGGGCGTCATTCTCGTGGTCTCCGCGCTGTTCATCCTCCTCAATCTGATCGTGGACATCCTCTACGGCATCGTGGACCCGAGGGTGCGCAAATGATTTCAGCTTTTCGCAACACGCCGGCGGTGCTGCTCGCCCTTCTCGTTCTGCTCTGCCTGCTGGCGCCGGTGCTGCCGCTGCACGATCCCGTCGCGGTCAGCGTCGCCGAGCGCTTCGCCGGTCCGTCGTTCGCCCACCCGCTCGGCCGGGACGAATACGGCCGGGACCTGATGTCGCGCCTCGTCTGGGCGCTGCGCAGCGCCGTTTTCATCGCCGCGAGTTCCGCCTTCCTGGCCAGCGTCGTCGGCACCGCGCTGGGGGTGATCGGCGGCTATGTGCGCGGCCTGACGGAAATCTTCACCATGCGCGGCATGGACGTCATCCTGTGCTTTCCGCCGCTGCTGCTGGCGATGCTGGCCGTCACGCTCTACGGCCCCGGGCCGGTCACCCTCATCCCCGTGCTGGGGCTCGTCTTCGTGCCCTCCTTCACCCGCGTGGCCCATGCCAGCGTGCTGACGGTGCGCTCGCATGAATACGTCGAGGCCGCGCGCGGCATGGGGATGGGCGCAGGGCGGATCATGCTGCACACCATCCTGCCCAACATCGTGGGCCCGCTGATCGTCCAGTTCAGCTTCGTGATGGCAATGACGGTTGTGCTCGAATCCGGCCTGTCGTTCCTGGGGCTCGGCGTGCTGCCGCCCGCCCCGTCACTCGGTCTGATGATCGGCGCGGGACGCGCGACGCTCGCACAGGCGCCCATGCTTCTGGTGTGGCCCTGCCTGTTGCTGACGCTGCTCATTCTCGTGCTCAACGCCTTCTGCGACAGGCTGCGCGACCACTTCGACCCGCGCAGCGCCAGCGGCAGCAACTGAACCGGGGGCATCAATGACATATACTTCCGAAACCCCGACGCCGAAAAACCGGTCCGCTTCCGGCTCTCCGCAATCCCCGGTACTGGCTGTCGAGGGGCTGAACGTGTCGCTTCGCCGCGGAACGACGTGGAACGCCGTGGTACGGGACATGAATTTCCGCATCGACGCCGGCGAAACGCTGGCCATCGTCGGCGAGTCCGGCTCCGGCAAAAGCGTGACCTCGCTGTCGATCATGCAGCTGCTGCCGCAGGGCATCAGTCGCGTCGAGGGCTCCATCAAGCTGTCCGGCCGCGAGCTGCTGGGGCTTTCGGCGGCCGACATGGTGCGCATCCGCGGCAGCGAGATGGCAATGATCTTCCAGGAGCCGATGACGTCGCTCAACCCGGTGCTGTCCATCGGCGAACAGATCGCCGAGTCGATCCGGTTCCACCGCGAACTCAACCGCGCGGCCGCCAAGGCGGAGGCGCTGAAGCTGATGGACCGGGTGCGCATTCCGGATGCCCGCCGCCGGTACGACGATTATCCCTATCAGTTCTCGGGCGGCATGCGCCAGCGGGTGATGATCGCCATCGCTCTGGCTTGCAAGCCCAGGCTCCTGATCGCGGATGAGCCCACGACGGCGCTCGATGTCACGATCCAGGCCCAGGTGCTCGCGCTGATCAAGGAACTGCAGGACGAGTCCGGCATGGGCGTGCTGTTCGTCACGCACGACATGGGCGTCGTCGCGGAGATCGCGGACCGCACCCTGGTGATGTATCGCGGCGACCAGATCGAGACCGGCGCGACGGAGGACATCTTCGCGCGGCCTGCCCAGCCTTATACGCGGGCGCTGCTGTCCGCGGTGCCCGCGCTCGGTTCCATACAGGGGTCGCCGTTGCCGCAGCCCTTCGCGATCTACGACAGCACCACCGGCGAGGCGGATGCCACGGTGCGGGACTTCCCCGACACCCGCCAGCTGGACGCCCCGCTCCTGCTCGACGCGCGGAACCTCGTCGCGCGCTTCAACGTCGGCAAGTCCCTGCTGCGCCGGGCCGCGGCGCGGGTGCACGCGGTGGAGAACGTCTCCCTTCAGCTGGCGCGGGGGGAGACCCTTGCGATCGTGGGTGAATCGGGATGCGGCAAGTCCACGACCGGACGCCTGATCGCGGGCCTGCAGAAGCCCGTTGCCGGCAGGATCGCGCTGAACGGCGAGAACATCGCCGGCCGCTCGCAGCGCTATATCAGCCGGCATGTCCAGATGGTGTTCCAGGATCCGTTCGCCAGCCTCAATCCGCGCCTCACCGTGGGCAAGGCGGTGGCGGAACCCATCCAGGTGCACGGACTTGCGGGCGGGCGCGAGCAGGAGGAGATCGTCGCGAACCTGCTGCGGCGCGTCGGCCTGTCGCCGGACGTCGCGCGGCGTTACCCGCATGAGTTCTCGGGCGGTCAGCGCCAGCGCATCTGCATCGCGCGCGCCCTCGCCCTCAAGCCCGGCATGATCGTGGCCGACGAGGCGGTGTCCGCGCTCGACGTATCGGTGAAGGCGCAGGTCGTCAACCTGCTCCTGGAGCTGCAGGAGGAGCTGAAGCTCGGCCTCGTGTTCATCTCGCACGACATGGCAGTGGTAGAGCGCATCAGCCACCGCGTCGCCGTCATGTATCTCGGCGAGGTGGTGGAGACCGGCTCCCGCGCCGACGTGTTCGGCAATCCGGGCCACCCCTACACGCGCCGCCTGCTCGACGCCGTGCCCATCCCCGATCCGGCGCGGCGCTACAGCCGGCGCGCCACCGCCGCCCGGGAGCTGGCGAGCCCTATCCGGCCGCGCGACTACGTGCCGCCGGTACGCGAATACAAGGAAATCAATCCTGGGCATTTCGTCCAGGTTCCCGGCCCGGAGTGGGCCGATGAGTCCCGAGGTTGATCATGGCACTGTCCATCCCCGTCGCACCGTTCGAGGGCGATCCCTCCTTGCCTGAAAAAGTCGATGTCGCAGTCATCGGGGGCGGCATCATCGGCGTCATGACCGCGCTCACCCTGGCGGAGCGCGGCGTATCCGTGGCCGTGTTCGAGAAGGGACAGATCGCGGGCGAGCAATCGGGGCGCAACTGGGGCTGGGTGCGGCAGATGGGCCGCGACGTGGCCGAGTTGCCGCTGACGATGGCAAGCCTGCGGCTCTGGGGTCAGCTCAACGAGCGCATCGGCGCCGAGACCGGCTTTCGCCGCACCGGCATCACCTATCTGTGCTACAACAAGGCCGACCTCGCCAACTGGGGCGGATGGCACGAGAAGGGCAAGCAATACGGCATGGAGTCGCGCATGCTGTCAGCTCAAGAGGTGACGGAACTGCTGCCCGGCTCCGCCGGGGGCCTGCTCGCCGGCCTGCATACGCCCACCGACGGCAGGGCCGAGCCGTGGATCGCCGCTCCCGCCATCGCCGAAGCGGCGCGACGCAAGGGCGCGCGAATCCTCACCGATTGCGCGGTGCGTGGCATCGAGACGGCCGCCGGGCGGCTCTCCGCCGTCGTCACGGAGCGCGGCACGGTGCGCTGCGGCGCCGCCGTGCTGGCGGGCGGCGCCTGGTCGCGCCTGTTCGCGGGCAACCTCGGCATCGACTTCCCGCAGCTCAAGGTCATCGGCACCGTCGCGCGCGTGACGGGAGTGGAGGGCATCGCGGAGATGCCGGTCGGCGCCGGCAACTTCGCCTACCGGAAGCGGCTCGACGGCGACTACACGGTGGCGCTGCGCAACGCCAACATCGCCCCGATCCTGCCGGACAATTTCCGGCTCGCCTTCGAATACCTGCCGTCGCTCCTGCAGACCTGGCGCGAGCTGAAGCTGCGGTTCGGGGCGAGCTTCTTCAGGGAGCTGGCCGTCAAGCGCAGCTGGTCCAACGACGCGCGCACCATCTTCGAGGAGGTGCGCACCCTCGATCCCCCGCCCAACCACGCCTTCACCCGCACGGCGCTCGCGAACCTCTCCCGCGCCTATCCGGCCTTCGCCCGTGGGCGCGTTGTGCAGGAATGGGGCGGCGTGATCGATGTGACGCCGGACGCCGTGCCGGTCATCAGCGCCATCGGCACCCTGCCCGGCTTCTATATCGCCTCGGGCTTCTCCGGCCACGGTTTCGGCATTGCCCCCGCAGCCGGGCAGCTCGCGGCCGACCTCGTGATGGGGACGACGCCCATCGTCGACCCCAAGCCTTTCAGCATCGCGCGGATGCGCCCCAAGCTCAAGTAATCCGGGAGACGGGCCATGACGGAGAATGTCACACGCCGTGTGGCGATGATCAGCGGCGCATCACGCGGCATCGGCGCGGCCATTGCGCAACGCCTGGCTGACGCCGGCTGGGCGGTGAGCCTGGGATTGCGCAACCCGGACCGCTGCCCGGTCTCTGGCGAAGCCGTCCTCGTCAGCCGTTTCGACGCCGAGGAGCCCGCCACGGAAGCAGCCTGGGTCTCGCAGACGCTGGAGCGTTTCGGCCGCCTGGACGGCCTGGTGCATAACGCGGGCATCATGCTGCCGACGCCGGTGCTGGAGGCGACTGACGCGGAGTTCGACCGCATCTTCGCCGTCAATGTCCGTTCGCCCATGCGCCTGACGGCGCTCGCCTGGCCCCATCTGGCCCGCGACGAGCCCGGGCGGATCGTGCTCATCGCCTCGCTGTCCGGCAAGCGCATCAAGTCGGAGAAGTCCGGCCTCTACGGCATGTCGAAGTTCGCGCTGATGGGGTTTGCGCATGCGCTGCGCCAGAGCGGGCGCGACAATCGCGTGCGCACCACGGCCATCTGCCCGAGCTTCGTTGCCACCGATATGAGCAGCGCGCTGACGCAGCAGGACGCGAGCCATCTCACCCAGCCCGAAGATCTCGCGCGGATCGTGCAGGTCGTGCTGGAACTGCCGCCGACGGCAAGCATCGCCGAGATACCGGTCCACTGGACGGTGGAGGAGTGTTTCTGAGTTCACCGGAAAGGTTCCCTGAAGGGTTCCCCAAGCAAAGTTTGCAAGCCACAAGCTGAAAGGATGTTTTCATGACGACCCCGCAGATCATCAAGCTCAATTCCGGCAGCCCCATGGAGACCCGCGACAGCTATTCCCGCCTCGTGGTGGTGGATAACTGGATCTTCGGCTCCCTGACCGCGGGCCGCAACTACCAGACGCGCGAGCTGTCGTCCGACCCGGCCGAACAGGCCCGGCAGTGCATTGCCAACATCAAGGGCGCGCTCGAAGCCGTCGGCTCCAGCCTCGCGGACGTGGTGCGCGCCAACATCATCATTCCCTCGCGTGAGGACATTCCCGTCGTGCTGCCCGTCGTGGCGGAAGCGTTCCGGGGCATCGACCCTGCCAACGTGCTCACCTGCGCGCCGCTGTCGCTCGCGGACTTCAAGGTGGAAATCGACATCACCGCGTATCGCGGCGCGGGAGCCGCCCCCCAGCAGCGTCTGAAGGTCACGCTCTGACGGCGAGAGAGGCGCGCGGACATCCGCGCGCCTGAAACAGCGCAAGACAAACCGGGAGACGGACAAGGGCCATGTCCTGAGCCGTTCCCGCTCAAAGGAGGAAACCAGCATGACGTCACCCCGCCCCCTGCGTCCGCACGCCGCTAACTTCTCCGGCACGCCCGTGGACTATCGCAACTACGTCGACGGCGCGTTCGTCGACGGCGCTTCAGGCCTTATCGAAGTCACCAATCCTGCCACGGGCGCCCTGCTCGGCCGCATCCCCGAGAGCAGCCCGGACGTCGTGGACGCCGCCGTGACTGCCGCCCGCAAGGCCCAGCCCGCGTGGGAGAAGCTGCCCGCGATCCAGCGCGCCGGCTATCTGCGGCAGATTTCGAGCAAAATCCGCGAGCACCGGCTGGAACTCGCCGACGTCATCGTGAAGGAACAGGGCAAGGTCAGGGGTCTCGCGCAGGTCGAGGTCGACTTCACGGCCGACTACATCGACTACATGGCCGAATGGGCCCGGCGCCTTGAGGGAGAGGTGCTGACCAGCGACCGACCGAACGAGACCATCTTCCTGCTCCGCAAGCCCATCGGCACGGTGGCCGGCATCCTGCCCTGGAATTTCCCCTTCTTCCTTATCGCCCGCAAGCTCGCGCCAGCCCTCGTGACGGGCAATACCATCGTCATCAAGCCGAGCGAGGAAACGCCGATCAACGCCTTCGTGTTCGCGGAACTCGTGGCTGAAACCGATCTGCCGCGCGGCGTCTTCAACCTCATCGGCGGACAGGGAGCGACATCGGGCGAGGCACTGGTCACGCATCCGGGCATCGATCTCGTCACTTTCACCGGCAGCGTGGGCACCGGCTCGCACATCATGCAGGCCGCGGGCAAGAACCTGACCCGCGTCAATCTGGAGCTGGGCGGCAAAGCGCCGGCCATCGTGCTCGCCGATGCGGACCTCGATCTCGCCGCGAAGGCCATCTACGATTCCCGCGTCATCAACACGGGACAGGTCTGCAATTGCGCCGAGCGCGTGTATGTCGAGCGCCCGGTTCATGACGCGCTGGTGGAAAAGCTCAGGGTGCTTTTCGACGCCACCCGCTATGGCGACCCGTCCTTGGAGGAAGATCTCCATATGGGACCGCTGATCAACCGGGCGGGCCTCGACAAGGTCAGCCGCGCGGTGGAGCAGGCACGCAGCGACGGCGCGACGGTCGTCACCGGCGGCAAGGTTGCCGACAGGCCCACCGGCTTCCACTATGAGCCTACGCTCATCATCGGCGCCCGCGCCGACATGGACATCATGCGGCGCGAAACCTTCGGCCCCGTGCTGCCCATTCAGGCCGTCGACAGCCTCGACGAGGCGATCGCCCTGGCGAACGACTCCGAGTACGGCCTCACCTCGTCCATTTACACGAGCAACATCAACTCCGCGCTTCGGGCGAGCAGGGAGCTGAAGTTCGGCGAGACCTACATCAACCGGGAGAATTTCGAGGCCATGCAAGGCTTCCACGCGGGACGCCGCAAGTCCGGCATCGGTGGCGCCGACGGCAAACACGGCCTTTACGAGTTCACCGAGACGCACGTGGTCTATATCCAGGGACACTAGAATTTTTATCATTTTGATTGAAGCAAAAGGCTGAAAAACTCTTGAGCCCGCGCGGCGTTTGAGCGTTGAAAAAGCAAAGCTCTTTCTGCCGCTGGAAAATGCTGAAGTGTTTCTGTCAAATACAGAAACACTTCAGAGCGCGTTCCAATCAAAATTCGCTCAAAATAAGGAACCTGGAATCTGTCCTGTTTCAACGTAAACAGGACAGATTCCATTCCGCCATCCCGTCGGCGGACTGCTCCGCGATCATGATCGTGGGCGAATTGGCGTTGCCCGAAGTGAGCTTCGGCATGATCGAGGCGTCAGCGACCCGCAGGCGCCCCAATCGACGAAAGCAGGCAAGAAGCGCCTGCAGGGCTCAATCCGATCCTTTGCATCCCGAAGGTACATGCGGCAGAATAAGTGTGATCTTTCTGGAGTGGGTCCTGATATCCAGGGGTAGTTCTCCAAGTATTTCGCCGTCGATTTGAACGGGCACGTCCCGTTCTCCGCAAATCTTTACCCAGGCAGCGGTTTCCAGAGTAACGCCCGGACCAAAACGCAGGCGGCCGATAGCAAGCGTGGAGAGTTGGGCTAGCCGCATCAGTGGGCCGCTGCCTTTCATGCACAATACTTGGAATTGCGCTTCACCAAGATCGGCCTCGGGCGCCAGCATCAGGTTCGCCGCATAGCGCTTCGTTCTGGTAACGATGATCCAGCGCGCCTCAGTCACCCCGCGGTCGGTTTCCATCCGCAGCAGCCTGTCGCGATGGGACGCAAGCGCACGCAGCACCGGCCCCACCAGTCCCGTCCGCCCAAGGCTGCGCGTGCCTTTCGATTCGAACTGCCGCACGGCCTCGGCATCGAACCCGACGCCCACGACGAAGAGAAATGGCCGCCCGTTGACTTCTCCAACCGGGATCGTCCATTCGGAACCTTCAAGGAGTGTGCTGGCCAACGCCTCCGGAGAGCGCGGCAGACCGATTTCGCGGGAAAAGACGTTGGCCGTGCCGACGGGAATGATGCCTAGCGGTGTGCTCTGGCCCAGAATACCCTCGGCCACATCGTGCACAGTGCCGTCGCCTCCGGCTGCCACGATCGCATGAAAGCGCCCGCTTTTCGCCGCTGCTTCCGCCGCTGTCATGCCTTCGCCGTGACGCGCCGTCTCGATGACCTCGATGTGGCTGCCAGAGCGCCTGAGGCGGGACAAGACGGCGTCGTAGAGGCGGCGTGTCTCCGACCCGGCGTTGGGGTTGTGGATGATGCAGAATCGCGTGCGCAATGCATTCCAGACGGTGTTGTTATCGGAGGGTTAGTCGTGCTTGCCGGCCGACGGTTTCGACGGCAATTGACGTTTGTTCCCTTCGGTGATGCCGAAGCCGATCAGCAGCCAGAAACCACCGACCAAAAATCCCCCCACTACATCAGTTAGATAGTGGACGCCGAGAAACATCCGGCTAAAGCCAATCAGCACGATCAGAACGGCTGTGCAATAGACAACCTCGAACCTTTCGCGGAAATCCGGCATGGCGCGGGCAATGGCATAGGCGATGAAGCCATAGACGGCCATCGCCGCCGTTGCGTGCCCGCTTGGAAACGACCAGCCGGTCGCGTTCACGTCCAGCATCATCTCGGGGCGGTGGCGTCCGATGAGAAGCTTGCCAATCGTCGTCGTGGACACGGCGCCGAGACACGACACCCAAAGGGAGACGATGATGTAAGTGCTTCTTTGCGGCCAGAGAAAGCCAGTCGCGATGATAACCGTCGCGACGACGGCCGGGGTGCTGCCAAGGTTGGTGATCCAGAGAAAAATGGAAACGAGCGGCTCAACCCGCCACGGATTCAGCGCGGCATTGATCATGTTGTCGCTGCGGATGGTCCCCTGCGCCTCAAGAACGTCCTCCGCCAACCCGCTGAACAGCGCGAAGAGATAAAGCGCGGCAAGCAGCATCAGGGTCAAAGGCAGTCCTGTCGGCCGATGGGGATCGACGCGCCGCGCAATCAATGCGAAGAGCGCCGGATAACGTCCGGCAAATCGTGAGAGAAGCGACCGCAGCCTCGTCAATGCTTGCGAGCCGGCCAGAGCGGGTGCCACGTCAGGCGTCATGCCTGCGATGAAAAATGCGGCCTTGCGTGTCAGTGCGCGAAGAACCACGATGGCAATCAAGGCGAGGATGATTGTCAGAACGATCATGGCCGGCCCCGAAGCAGAAACGTGTGTGGGCATCGAATGCTTGCCAGGGATATCGATGAGGAATGGGGGAAGTCCGTCATGATGACATGCTCTAGTTTCTCGCGGTCAGACGGTCGAGGCGCAGCCGGTGCCGCTCGTCTGTGATCGCGACGACGCAGAGCTGGGTGGCGGCAATGACGCCGATGGTGCCCGCGCCGGCCAGAAGAAGCATGAGCAGGATCTGGTATCTGGCGGCATCCAGCGGGTCCATGCCCGCCAGAATCTGACCCGTCATGATACCGGGCAGCACGATGATGCCGGCGCCGGCCATCTGATTGATGACCGGAATCAGGCCATTGCGCGTGGCCGAAACGCGGATCTCTCCAAGAGCCAGATAGCGATCATCGCCCAGTGACAGACGCGCCTCGATGGCACGTTTCTCCCGCTGCACGGATGTCAGCATCGCGTTCAGGGCAAGGCTCGTGCCATTCATGACATTGCCGAGTATAATGCCCAGAAGCGGGATCGTGTGCTGTGGATCGAGCCAGGCCGCCTCCCGCAGCGCTGTCGTGAGCGCAAGGCCGGTGACGAATACGGTTGCGATGGTGATCGGCAGGCCGCCAAGCCCGAAACGCTTCCAGCCGCCAAAGCGGAATTGCTGCCGCGAGTAGACTTCATAAGTCGCTGCGACGATCATCGCGGCAAGAACGAGAAGCGTCACCGCCGGCGATGAAATCGTGAAGACATAACGCAGCATCAGCCCCACGAGGAGCAGTTGGGCAACCATCCGCAGGGCAGCGATCACCAGCGAACGATGGATGTTCAGCGTCAGGAGAATCGAGAGCCCCGAGGCGATCACCAGACTCAAGGCGGCGAGCAGCAGGTCTATGACGGAGAGGTTGATCGGCGTCACGGGGTAACCTCGGCCAGTCCTGCATGCGAGAGCATATAACGGCGATCCGCGATGCGCGCGATCTGCGCCGGATCGTGGGAAACGACGAGCAATCCCGTGCCTTCCCGCTTCACGCGCATCAGCAGCTTTTCGACCTTGAGCGTGGATTCCGGATCGAGCGCCGACGTTGGCTCGTCAAGGAGCAGGAAACGCGGTCGCTGGACGAGTGCCCGCACGAGCGCCAGCCGCTGACGCTCGCCGCTCGAAATATTCTCCGGTGTGGCTTTCATCAGGGTTTCCGACATGCCGAGTTCGACCAGCAGGCGCCGCGCGGCATCGGGATCCGACATGTGGGCAGAAACAGGGGACGTCCACCATCCGGAATCGGCGGCGACATAGGTCACAAGCCGCCGCCATTGGTTTGCCGGTATTGTTTCTCTTTTCAGATCGCCGATGCGGGCCGTTCCCGTCCCGGGATCGAGGTCCGCTATCAACCTGAGCAGCGTGCTCTTGCCGCTGCCCGATGGACCGGAGATTGCAACGCAACTCCCTGCCACAACGGTCAGGCTGAACGCGGGATGGTCGTTGCCGCGCGACAGATTCTCGACGACCAGAGATTCCGCCGCAGCGATATCTACCGGCGAATTCGCGACTTTTCGGTCCACCACATGTAGCATTTTCTTATCAAGCGTCTGAAATGCAGTGAACGCTACCAGATGGCCTCGGACGACACAAGCGGTAGATGACGTCCCCGATAAGGAGAGCTTGCTGGTAAAGACGAACAGTTTTCATGGAATGCAAATCGCCATGGTGTGTTGGCTATGTGCTTGCCTGTCTGTGCCCGGCCAGAGCCACGGTCGGCGAAAACTTCCCCCCGATGCCACAGTATTCTCACGTAGATGACGGAAAAGGTAGACATATACAAACTGCGGAACATTTCCCGTTAGCTCAACGCAGCCTGCTTTACTGCTACATTCGCCCGTGATGCTGTTCTCCCGACTACGCACAGATGCGCCATAACGTTGAAAGCAAGCCGGAGAAGGGATCATATGAGGCTGGGGCAAACCCTCGTCGGAACGGTGCCTGCCAGGCAAGCACCTGTGTCGGCAGCGTTCACTGGCACTCGTTGCCGCGAGTTTCCGCCTCATCCCCACCATCTCCGGCAAAGCGGCGCCGCGAATGATCGCGGTGCCGCCTGATGGTTGTTGCACGCCGCCGGGATACATCATCCGGCTCGACCAGCGATCAGGAAGACGGCATACGTTCGACCGCTGAATCTGCCAAGCAGGAGCAAGCTGCCTTCGCCGTGTCGCACCGGGTACGCCTGGTCCGTCGCCGTATGTTGATCAATTTGCGCAAGCAGGTCATCAAACTGCACGACGCTGGCTATTCCATCTCGGCGATTGCACACACTCTTGGTATTTCCCCGCGCGACGTCCGCGCCTTTTGCCCGAAGCCGTCGAAGGAAATCCTCAGCGTCAACCGCGTCGAGGAGGTCGCGGACGAGCGGACGAAGCTGACCAACCGTGCCATCAAGACTCTTCTCCGAGGGCGACACTCCGCGCTCGGCGGGAGCACGGATGAGGCGCGTGCCCGCGCTCTTCCAAAGATCGCCGCAGCCTACACGATGGCGGAACTGTTAGAGGAGCCGGGTATCGGACACTCCACTGCTACGCAGATCGAACTCTGGCTTGAACATCTCGGTCTTCACCTCAGAATGGATACTGACGCGGCATGGCTGTCCAAGCGGACGCGCAAATTGTTAGGCCGATGAATAAAGCGGTATGCATAACCGCGATGCCTGACGGTTCCGCCTCGTCGCGTGCTCCGGTTTTGTTGCTCACGCGCGAGGTTTCGCCCATGAGGACACCAGTCATTCGTCAGGGGCACGCTCTGGACGATGCGGACGAGCCGGACCAGATTTTGCGGCGCTGAAGCGTCGGGTTTTCAGAAGTATCCACCCGGCGACGATATTGATAGCGATGATGGTGAGCCATACCGGCAGGTTCGGCAACTGCAGCGCGAAGAAATCGCGCAGAGGCCGGAATGCAAGCACAAGCAACAAGATTGAAGGCAACACAGCCATGAAGAGCCTATGCCGGAGGTGTTCCGGCCGGGCGAGCAGCCACAGGACAACGAGGCCATTGCCTGCGAGGGCTATCGTCGCCGCGGTTTGCGCCAAACCGGCATAGTCTGGCGCAAGCGCCCGCGCGGCCGTGTAGGCCAGAAGCGTCGCGGCAGCGGCGATCGCCCCGGCCGGCAGCGAAAAACGCAAGACGCGGCCAACAAATCCCGGCCGAACCAACGAACCGCCGTTCGCGAAGGACAGGAATATCCCCGGAATGCCGATCGTGATGAAGCTGATCAGCGTCAAATGCCGCGGCAAAAACGGGAATGGCGCCTGCGCGATACCGATCGCAAGGGCCATCGCGAAGACGTAGGCGGTCTTGGTGATGAACAGATTGGCCGTGCGCTCGACGTTCCCTATTACCCGCCTTCCCTCCGCGATCACGGCGGGCAGCGCGGCGAAATCGTCCCTGAGCAGTGTCAGCTGAGCCACGGCTCGGCTGGCCGCGGTGCCGGAGCCGAGCGCGATCCCGAAATCGGCCTCCTTGATCGCGAGAACGTCATTGATCCCGTCTCCGATCATCGCGACGACGTGGCCGTCAGCGCGCAGGCATTCCACCATCCGCCGCTTCTGCAGCGGCGTCACGCGCCCGAAGAGGTCGCAGCCCTCCACGATCTCGCTGAAGGCGGCAGGATCGTCCGGCAGCTTTCTTGCATCGAAAGCCTGTTGTCCGGGATGCAGGCCCACCTGCGATGCTATGGCGCGGATCGTTTCCGGGTGATCGCCTGAAACGATCTTCACTGAAACGCACTGCTCCTCGAAATAGCGCACCGTCCGCGCGACATCGGTGCGAATCTTCTCGCCGAGAACGATCAATGCTCGCGGCTGCCGGATGCTCGGCAAGGTATGCGTTTTGCCGGCCAGCGCGATGGGCTCGCTGCTGGAAACGAGCGCCAACACCCGCTTGCCGCTCCCGGCGAGCGCCTGGACACGTGCCAGAAGCGCACCGGCGCCTTCCAGGCCAGCGAGAACCACCTCGGGCGCCCCGAGAATCCATGTTCCCTGATGGGCGAACGCGAAAGCGCTCCATTTGCGAGAAGATGAAAATGGCACCGATCCCACCACGGACCAGGTCGCGGCATCGGGACGTGCGCACGCCTCGCGCAAGGCAAGCGAGCTTGCTGTCGGGCTCGCGTCGTCGTGTGCGAAGACGCCCAGAACATCCCTTACCTCCTCGGGAAGCGCGGACGCGGCGCCGTCCGTCACCGATCCTGCGGGAACGATCTCCTCCAGCGTCGACTGTCCCTCCGTAAGTGTGCCGGTTTTATCCGCGCAAATCACATCGACGCGCGCCAGCAACTCCACGGCGGCGAGTTCCTGGATCAAAGCTCCCTGGCCGCTGAGCCGAACGATGGCTACGGCCATGATGGTGCTCATCAGCAGCACGAGGCCCTCCGGGATCATGCCAACGATCACCGCCACGGAACTTACAGCCGCGCCCTGCGCGCCAGCGGGACCATAGAGCAACTGGCTTGCGTAAAGCACAACCGTTGTCGGAACGAGAGCCCAGATGGAGTAGCGCAGGATGTCGTTGACGCCGTCACGGAGCTGCGATTGCGACAGCGAAAACTTGCGGGCGACCCGGGCAAGGCGGCGCGCATACGACGCTTCGCCGATCTGAACCGCCTGCAACCGCCCGCTTCCGCTGACAACGAAACTGCCGGACAGCACCAGTTCGCCGCGAGCCCTGGCAATCGGGTCCGCCTCGCCGGTGAGCAGCGATTCATTGACCTCCAGATCCTCGGCGGCCAGCAGGATGCCGTCGACGGGGATTTGATCGCCCGGGCGGCACTCGACCACATCGTCGATGACGATCTGATCCGTTGGCAGTTCGTGAACTTCGCCATCCCTGACGACACGGGCGCGAGGCGCCACCAGAACGCTCAGTCGGTCGAGCGTGCTCTTGGCGCGCAGTTCCTGAACCACGCCGATTACCGTATTGGCGACAACGACCAGCCCGAAAACCGCGTCCTGCGTGCCGCCAACGAGAAGTATCAGTATGAAAAGGCCCACGAGCAGAGCATTCAGACGGGTAAAGACATTGGCGGTAAGGATGTCCTTGATGGAGCGGCTCGACCGTTCGATCAAGATGTTCACTTCCCCTCTCTTCTGCCGCTCCGCTACGGCAGACCGGCTGAGCCCGTTGATCGAAACCTCGGGCCGGCCCAGATCCACGACGGAAGGCGGCGTCGGAAGCGCATCGGCACCCTGGCCGTCGAGATCGAGTACTTTTTCCGGCGCGTCCCTGTCAGCTACGGACTGCTCGATGATTGCCGCGACGACGAGCGCGGCCGAAAGCCACGTGAGCGCCAGCGCCCAGCGACTGATGATCTCGGTTGGCCAGTCGGCACCGAGGTAGACGCGCGCGACACCGGTCAGAACCGCGACGAGGCCGGCGGCCGACCATACCAGCACCTTGTCTTCCCAGGCACTCTGCGTCCGGGTAATCAGGTACGCGACAGCGCCGTAGAAGACGCAGACCAGGGTGTGGCCGAGAAGCAGGTTGTTCAGGACCGCCGGAACAGCCATTGCCGACTCCGGCGGCGGCGGCATGCCGGTCAACCGCTCGGCGACCATATCCAACATCGCCGCGCCCGCCAGAACCGCAAGCAGGAAGAATTGCACACGCGGACTGCCGCGGCGACGGCGCAGGAAAACGACCATGCCGAGCGCCGCGATCACCATGCCGATGACCGTTGCCGGCAGGACTGCCGCCTGCATCAGGCTTGTCAGCCAAGGGATCCGATGACCGGCAATGAAGCCGGCGACAGGCATGTCGAAAAAAGCTACCTGATCATATGACAACAGGTGCTCAAGGACATTGCCGAAGAACCAGATGCCAAGGAACAAGGCGCTGAGCGTGATGGAAAAGGACAATCCATAAGCACCAGCGACATCGAAACGGCGCAACAGAAACGCGAGGCCCGCCCGCAGATTCCGCTCGGCCTGCCGGACGCGCGAACGCTGCCGAAGCCCGACCGCGAAACGCCGAACCCGATCCTGATGCGTCGCCATCCAATTAAAAACTGCAACAATAATGAAAAGGATAACCGCGACACAAATCAAAATCAGATTTGTTTCGATAGTGCTATAGGGTTCTTCAATTTCCACGAAGAACCATTTTTCGATCTGTGACAGGATCGACGGATTTTGATTTGCTGGATTCAATGTCTATGTCCGTGCTGTCGGAACTATTTAACATAGTCGCCTTTGTTCGTGACCGCTATCGGCTCGGTGTCTATTTTAGAGAAATATTACACTTTCTCCGATGGAATTATGACAATGTCAGGAAGCCATCTGCAACGAGCTGCTCAACGAGATCGGACCGGCAGACACCTCGTCCGTCCGGGCGAATGTATCGGGACGAACTCCCCACGGCTTCCATCGGACACTGATCGTCGACAAACAGGCAGGCCTGTGCGGCCTGCCTGAATTGCACGCCAGAGTCGGGAGCGATCAGGCCGCTGCCCTTGTTCTCGCCTCGCTACGGGATTGCCGGAGTGTTGCGTAGGCGACGATTGCGACAATGCAGATGAGGAAGATCAGGCTCGTGATAACCGTGCCGAAGCCAAGACCTCCGTACTCGATCGGCTGCGAAAGCAGGTCTCCGAAGGATGCTCCGAGTGGACGTGTCAGGATATAGGCAAGCCAGAACGCAAGAATGCTGTTCGTCCGCAGAACATACCAGATCACGGCAATCGCCGCGATGATCGCGCCAAACAGCAGGCCCGTCGTGAGATATCCGATGGCGAATTGCTCGGCAACCAGATCGCCAACCGATGTTCCAAGTGCGAAAGTGAAGAGAATTGCCAGCCAGTAAAAAGCCTCTCGACGGAAACTATAGATCGTGTGAATCGAGAGCGTGCCCTCGATCGCGTACCAGATTGCGAACGTGGCGGCGAGTGCCGCGGAGAATGCGATGGTGGTGGTTGGCAGGCTGACGCCAAAGTTATCGACCAGGTTATCGGTGACGAGGGTGCCCACAATGCTGATGAGCACCACCGTCGCCCAATACACCCATGGTACGTAGCGCTGCTGCCTGAACTGATAAGCAAGTATGGCGGCGAAAACGGCGCTCATGATGAGCGAGGTCGCCGTCAGACCGAGGCCGAGATTGACGGCGAGATAATCCGCGGCAGTCTCGCCCATGGTCACCGCCATGAGCTTGATCAACCAGAAGTCCACCGTGACCTCCGGCACGCGGTTTGGCCGCAGCTTGGCATTTCCGGTCGGCTCGTTTGCGACGTGAAGTGTGGCGGAAGTCACGGTCGTTACCTCACTTCCCAAGAAGCTTCATGGCATCGGCGAAAAAAGCGTCCGCGCGCTTGTCGTCATCGGCATTGCAGCGCTCGACGCCCTTGGCCTCAAGGTCTTCGACCTTTTTCAAGGTGGCCGCGTCGGGCTTGGCCGTCGCCTTGGCGTCCCTGAATTCCTTGAGTACGTCCTCGCAAGGACGGGCGGCAGCGAAAACGGGACCGGTGGAGGCGATGCCGCAGGCAAGCACAGCAGCCGCGATGGCAGTGGAGATACGAATGTTCATCTTGTCTTCCTTTATTGGAAGCCGCATCATCCTGCGGCCGGAAGACATTGCCTGCTTAAAATGAGCGGCGACTTAGAACACCCCAATTATCGCTCTCGATTGATCATGGCCGGAAACACCGGTCATCCTGCAATGCACCGATCACAATCCATGCTCGCTGCATCGCCAGGAAGAGGAAACGCGGCGGGAGACGGAAGTTGCCGCCGCGCGGGACATGACGCACAGCCATCACCCCGCTGGAACAAAAAAAGCGGGCCAATTGGCCCGCTTCTTCAGCCGCCCGCCGGCGGAGATGGTGGAGACTGTGACTACGCACGACTTTTCTTCACAGTCTCCATAGAGATTTTCGTTCCCGGATCAATCCGACTCGGTTTCGACCTTGACGACTTCGCCGGTCACGGGATTGAACTTGACGTCGATCTTGTTGCCGGAGGAGTCACGCGAACTCACGTCATAGCAACCGTCGTCAGCATCAACACCCTGCACGTTGTAGCCCAGCGCAGTGGCCTTCTCTGTAATCGCGATGACGCTCAGCCACTGATCCCTGGGGTGAGAGCCGCACTTGGAACGCTCGTTCTCCGTCGACTCCGTCTTCTCTACATGCTCCGCCTGCACGGTCGGCACAGTCTGCGCCTGCGCGGAAGCTGCGTAGAGAAGAGCGGCAACGAGCCCGGTGGCAGCAGTGGTTCCAAGAAGCTTGTGCATGAAATAATATCCTCTTGCTTGCTGATCGTGATTCGATCGCCGTCACTATGCTGGCCCTGGAGTGACAGCCAGCCGTCCGCTCCTGTCAGCTTCCTGTCATCTGGAGAGGCAGATAAGAACCCATGCGCATTCTGGCCTTCTTCCTCCTTTTTACCGTGATGGTGGCGGTCGTTGCGGCGCCCCAGGCGGGGGAACGCGAGCGGTTGCCCCCGGGGATCATGTCGGCCAGCGAGTTGATTGGACTGCTTGAAGCGCAACTTGGTGGAGAGATCGTGGAAATCCAGTTCGATGGCAGAGACAAGTCGGGGCGGCCAGCCTACGAGGTCTATCATGTCGATGCCTCCGGCCGGCGCACCGAGCTTAAGGTCGATGCAAGGACCGGCCGCGTGCTGAAACGTGAAACGGACGACTGATCTTGCGGGTACTGCTGATCGAAGACGATCCTCGCATTCGCCGTGACGTGGGCACCGCCCTGGAAGCCGCCGGCTTCGTCGTCGATACGGAAACCGACGGCGAAGTGGGTTGGTACATGGGCGAGAACGAGACTTACGCCGCCGCCATACTGGATCTCGGCCTGCCTCATATGGACGGCCTTGCGGTAATCAAGCGTTGGCGCAACGCAGGCCGCGACCTGCCGGTTCTAATACTGACCGCGCGCGGCTCGTGGACCGAGCGCGTCGAAGGCATCAACGCCGGCGCTGATGACTATCTGCCCAAGCCCTTCCAGATGGACGAACTGATTGCGAGGCTGCGTGCCATCATCCGCCGCTCGGCCGGGCATGCGGCGGCGACCATCGCCGTGGGCGACACCGTTCTCGACACACGGCAGATGCGGGTGACGGTGCGCGGCGTGCCGGTGCCGCTTTCGCCACAGGAGTACAGACTGATCGCCTATCTGATGCTGAACAAGGGCCGCGTCGTGCCTCAGCAGGAGCTTGCAGAGCATCTGCAGTCGGTGCATTTCGAGCGCGCTTCGAACGCGATCGAGGTACTGGTAGGCAGAGTCCGACGCAAGCTTCCGGATGCACTGATCGAGACCCGGCGCGGCTTCGGCTACATGATCGCCGAGTGACGGCCACCCATGCAGATAGCCCGATCCCTCCGTCTGCGTCTTCTCGCCTTCGCGGTCGTCGTCTTGGCCGCCACCATGGTCTTGACCGGACTTGGCCTCACCGCGCTCTTCACCCGCCACCTCGAACGGCGCGTCGGTCAGGAGCTTGACACCCATCTGCGGCAGCTCATCGGCGCGGTGCGCTTCGACGCCGAGGGACGGATGTCGCTTATGCGGGAGCCCGCCGACCCTCGTTTCATGCGCGTTCTGGGCGGGCTCTACTGGCAGGTTGAGGACCGCACCGACAACCAGTTCATCGCCTCGCGATCGCTCTGGAACGAGATGCTCGCCCTCCCCGTCGAACCCAGTCCGCAGGGTGGTGTGGAAGTAAGCCGTATCACCGGCCCCCGCAACTCGATACTCATCGTCCACGAGCGCGCCATCGTCATAGCCGTGCAAGGCGTCGACCGGCTTATCCGCGTCAGCGTGGCGATCGATCGAGCGGAAATCGAGCCGCTCCTCGCCGGCTTCGCGCGCGATCTCGTGGTGGCGCTTGGCATTCTCAGCACGGTTCTGTTAGCCGGCTTTGCCATTCAGATCAGGGCCGGGCTGAAGCCGCTATACACCGTGCGCAACGCCCTCGGCGATATCCGATCCGGCGCGGCGACCCGCCTCGCAACCGACGTGCCGGAGGAGGTCGCGCCTCTTGTTGAGGAAATCAATGCGCTGCTTGCCGCGCAAGAGCGAGAACTAGGCCGCGCCCGCGACCGCGCCGCCGATCTGGCTCACGGCTTGCGCACGCCGTTGACGGCGCTGGCGGGCGATGTGCGACGCCTGCACGACCGGGGCGAAGTCAGCATAGCGCGCGATATCAGCGAAATCGTACAAAGCATGAGCCGCCATGTAGACCGTGAACTCGCCCGCGCGCGTATCCGCCATGGCGGGCCCGGCGCCGCGACACCGCTTGCACGGACGGTAGATGATCTCATCCGTACGCTGGAACGCACGCCTGATGGTGAGCGGGTGCGGTTCGAAAACACCGTGCCTACCGAGATGAAGGTGACCATCGACCCGCAGGATCTCAACGAGATGCTGGGCAATCTGATGGAGAACGCCGCCCGGCACGCGCAATCGCGGGTACGCATCTCGGCAGCGACAGGGAAGGACGCACAGTCGATCTCCGTCGAGGACGACGGCCCCGGCCTTCAGGATCCTGAAAGAGCCACAGCGGCACTGCGGGGCGTCAAGCTCGATATCAACGGTCCGGGCGCCGGCCTCGGACTGGCTATCGTTCAAGACATTGCCAATGCCTACAACGCCGAACTGAAACTTGGTTCGGCTGAACCGGGAGGGCTTGCGGCCGAAATATGGATCCCGCTGACGCACGCCGCACGCCGATAACCGGTCGCCATTCGCGGCTCCCGACACTCCATGATTTGCCGGAGCGGGAGCGAATGTCGGCCGCTGTCGCGCAAGGCGGCACAGCTTCCTTCAGCAATACCCGGGGAGCCTGACGGAACTTTCCCGCATCGGCCGTCAGTCACGGAAAGTGGACGGTGGCCCTGAGCCCGGTCTGGTCCCGTCTGTTCTCAAGCGCGATGGTCGCACCATGACGGGCGGAGATCACGCGCGCTATCGCCAGCCCGAGACCGGCGCCCTCGCCCTGCGCCTCGTCGACCCGATAGAAGCGTTCGAAAACCAGCTCGATGGCATCCTCAGGAATTCCCGGGCCTGTGTCTTCAACAATCAGAAGTGGAAGCTCCCTCTCCTTCCGAATCGTCAAGTCTATCGTTCCACCCGCAGGTGTATAGCGCACCGCGTTGTCGACAAGAATCTCCACGAGCGCGACGAGATCGGCCTCATCTCCGCGCACGATTGTCGGTTCGCTCGCTTTCGTCCCGAGGTCGATATTCTTCGCTTGGGCCGAGGCAAAGAAACTGCCGATCACCCGCACAGCGATATCGTCAAGCCGAACCTCGGCCGGGGCGGCTACGGTCGCGCGTGCCTCTTGCCGGGCGAGCTGCAGCAAACGCGAGGTCAGCGCCGACGCCCGACGGATTCCCGAAGTGGCATCCGTTAGCGGGCCATCAAGTGCCGGATCCCGGTTCGCATGACGCAGGTTCTCGATTTGAAGAGACAGCGCGGTCAGCGGGGTCCGAAGCTCGTGCGCGGCATCTGAAACGAATTGCTTCTGTTGTTCGGCTGCAGCGCGCTGGCGGGCGAAAGCCAGGTTCATGGCGTCGACGAGCGGGCGCAGCTCCGCAGGCCCGTCGCCGAGCTCGACCGGCTCGGTTTCCTCGGCGGTCCTCCGTTCGACCTGCTCGATCAGAGGGCGCAGCCGGCCGAGAATGGCGCCGACCAGCGCCCAGACGACGCCCCACGACAGCGGTATCGCGACAAGGATGGGGAGCGCCGCATTCCAGGCAGCGTTCTCGGCCAGTTCCTGACGCTCCGCGAGCATTTGCGCAACGCGCACAACGCGCTGTTCGCCGATCAGGGTGAATACGCGCCATTCCCCGGAGGGCGTGTCGAACGTCGAGAACCCCGGAACGATCGTCTCCGGAAAATCGACGTCCGCCCGCGACACGCGGGAGGCACGTCCGTCGGCAAATCGAACTTCGACGGCATAGCCGTCCTCATTGGAAAGGTCTGTGCTGCCGGAATGATCTGAGAAGACCCCGCTCCCGTCACCAATCAACTGGGCAATCTGGCGTTGCTGGAGATCGAGAACGTCCCAGACCTCACGGCGCGCGCTGACGTGGCCGTAGACAGCGGAAGCGACGCCGAGAATCGTGAAGACGACGGAGAAAGCGATGATCAAAGATACGCGCAGGGGCATGGCTTACCGCGGGATCATCCAGCCGGCTCCCCGGACGTTGCGGATAATGTCCTTGTCGAATTTTTTACGGACATAGTAGATCAACACGTCGATGGCGTTGCTCTCGACCTCCTCTCCCCATCCATAGAGTTTCTCTTCAAGGACGTCGCGCGAGAAAATCATGCCCGGCCGTTCGACCAGCGCCTGAACGAGCGCGAACTCGCGGCTCGGCAGCATCGCTTCCAAACCCCGGTAGAAAACTGTGTGGCTGGCAAGATCGAGCGAGACCTCCCCGGCATCCAGCCGGGAAACTGCCTTGCCGGCGTGGCGGCGCAAAACAGCGCGAATTCGCGCGGAAAGCTCCGAAACCTCGAAGGGCTTCACGATGTAATCGTCCGCACCGATGTCAAGGCCGTGAATGCGGCTTTCGAGAGCATCTCTGGCGGTCACGACGATGATCGGCGTTTCGACCCCGCTGCGGCGCGCCCGCGCGAGCACATCGAACCCGTCAATCTCTGGCAAGCCGAGGTCAAGCAGCGCCACACCATGGCCGCCACTCTGCAGCGCTTCGAGAGCAAGTTCGCCGGAGGCAACATGATCAACGGAAAAGCCCTCGCTGCCAAGAGCCGTCGTAAGCGCTCTGGCGATCATGTCGTCGTCCTCGACGAGTAGGATGCGCATAGGAAGACTTCCCCGACGCCCGACAGCGCCAACATCACATGCATTCTGCCTGGATCAAAGTTAAGGAGGTCCCGCGTGGATGCCGCCCTCACCCGCCAACCTATCACCTTCAAGCGACGAGCGACAAGCGCTTCCCCGAACCCCGCCAGCGCCGGCTTGTCTGTCAGGTGCTGAAGCGCGGCAGCGGCATGGACGAGCCCGCAATCGAATAAGATCCATCTTCATCGCGCCCCTGCGGCAACGAGCAGTTGTTCGATCTCGTCGTAACCATGGCCGCGTGCGTGTTGAAGCGGCGTGACGCCCTCGCGGTCAGCAAGGTTGATGTCCGCGCCTGCCTTGATGAGCGCGTCGACGATCTGTCGGTGGCGTTCGCCGCCGTTGCCGAGGATGACGGCCTCCAGGAGCGCCGTCCAACCGAGGTTGTTGACATGATCGACGTCGACTCCGGCCGCGATCAGCGTACGCACGGTCTCGACATGACCGCGTTCCGACGCGGGGATGAGGGCCGTGCCGCCGAAGCGGTTGGTGCTTTTCAGGTCGGCGCCATGCGTCAGCGTCAGCTTCAGAATGTCCAGGTGGCCCCGCGCGCCGGCATAGAGATACGGGCTGTCGCTGATCTTATCCTTCGCATTGACGTCCGCGCCGGCTGCTATCAGCAACCGTGCGGCGGCGACGTTGTTTTCATGGGTTGCTACCAGCAAGGCGGTGGCGCCGCTGTCGTCGCGCGCCTCGATATCCGCGCCATCAGCCAGAAGTGCTTCGATCCGCGCGACATCGTTTCGTTTCGCCGCCGTGTGCAAGGGTGTCGCGTGCAAGGGCGTCTCGCTCATCGTTTCCCCCGCAGCCATGAAAGGAGCGGACGTCAGCGCCAACAGCGCAGCGCCAAGGACGAACGCACGGCGAAGCATGGTCTTGTTCCTCCTCATATCGCGCATCTGGCCGGCAACGCATGCTGACGGGCGCCGACGGCACCTCTCCCGGGAGAGTACCGATCGGACGCCCTGATTGCAAAGCCGACATCACGCCGATGCCGCACCGGCGCAGAAACCACCGACGAGCAGAAAATGCACGAAGTTGCCTGACCATCGGCGCGACGCGCAGGACGGAGAGCGGCCTTTCGCTGCTATGCGAGCGAATGACCGAGTGGGGGCTGTTAGAGCGCGTTCCGATCAGAGTTCGCTCAAAATAAAGAAACTAGAATCTGTCCTGTTTCAACGTAAACAGGACAGATTCTAGGCGACTGGCCGCTTTCGGAAAGCGCGAGGCGATAGCCGCCGTCGCGCAGTGCGTTCGGGCTTCTCAAAAAGGATGGTATTGTGGGAATATATTGCTGTCTTATCGATGTATCTATAGCAGCGCGGGAAGCTCGACAGTCTGGCCCACGACATCGATCGCCACCTTACCCCGAAGCCCACGGGAGCTTCCGCCTTCGAGCAGTTCATGCGCTTCGCCTGTGCGAACCAGAGGAAGCACTGCGCCGATGACAGGCTTGATCAGGCCACGTTCGACAAGGTTTGTCAGCGCGTTGAGCTTGCCTCGATTCTGACGGGTGAACACGAAATGGCAGGCGGCGTTCTTTCCCCAAGCCTCGATCAGGTTCTGCGGCTGCGCAATGTCGATGATGCTGACCAGCCGTCCGGCATCTGCGAGGGCAAACGCGCTTTTCGTCAGAGTGTCGCCGCCAATGGTGTCGAATACGACGTTCACCCCCTTGCCCATGCGTCAGTTCCGCCACGGCTGAGACGTAGTCTTCGGAAGTGTGGTCGATTACCTCGTCCGCTCCGAGCGAACGCACGACTTCATGATTGCTACGGCGCGCCGTCGTGATGACCCGCGCACCTATTGCCTTGGCAAGCTGGATCGCCACCGTGCCCACACCGCCGGCACCACCATGGATCAGAATGGTCTCGTGAACGGCAAGCTGGGCGCGGCTCACCAAAGCTTCCCAGACCGTCCCCCCAACCAGCGTCAGGCTGGCGGCCTCCAAGTGGTTGATGTTGTGCGGCTTGCGGGCAGTCTGAGGGTTGTCCTCCTGCTGGCTGGCTATTTTCATTCAAAGTCCATGGGCGTGGTGGATTGCTGGTCACTGATCTGCTCCAGCGCCTCAAAATCGGCATTGGTCAACCCAGCCTCGCGGCTCAACGCCACCAGAGTTGAGCCGATGCGAAGACGATCAGCGGGCAGAACCGATCTTTCCAGAATGTCGCGCATTTCAGCCTCCGTGTGCAGCACATCAGACCAGTGATCCCGCGCTGTTGTGTTGGCGGCGTTCTGCTGCCAACACCAAATCCGCCGCCCTATTTCGGTAGTGGCCCAAGGATAGCCAGGTTGTGCCGTTCGGCCGCCGCCACCAGGAACGCCATATCGGGGGCGGCCGGCGGAGTGTCGCCAGGCACGCTCGTCTCGGCGATGAAGTCAGCAAAATCGCTTCCCGTCGTCATCAGCAGGATTCTCGCCGGACCCTCTCCTTCTATACGGAATCCGTGCGGAATACCGCGCGGACCGAAGGCGAAGTCCCCGGCCTGAAGCAAGGTTCTGCCACCCTCCATGATCACCGACATCTGTCCCTCGATGACGTAGAACGACTCGTCTTCGGAATGATGCATATGCCACGGTGACTCGAAGCCAGCCGGGATGATCTGCTCGATCAGGCTGAATTGACCGCCGGTCAGTTCCCGGCCAGCCTTGATCCAGGTCGGCAGGCCGAGAAACCGGCGTTCCTCGACACGCGATGGCATGTTCGTGGCAATGGGTGCAGTCAGGTTCATGGCGCGATCCTCGATGGACAATTGCCTCGATATGAGGCAATTTACCGGAATATAAATTCCACGGAATAGTGTTATCGTCAATATGGAAGATCGAACAAACCGCCGCGCTTATCGCATGAAGGAGCGCGCAAAGACCCAGGATGAAACCCGCGAGCGCATCATTGCCGCGACGATGCTGCTGCACGACGAACAGGGCGTTGCCGCAACGTCTTTCGTCGACGTCGCCAAGCGGGCTGGCATCGGTGCGGCCACGGTCTATAGGCATTTTCCCAATTTGGGGTCATTGGTCGCGGCCTGCGGCGCCCATGTCTGGCAGGAGATGGCACCGCCGATACCCGAACGGGCGCCGGTGATATTCGAGGGTCTCGATCGTTTGGAGGATCGCCTGCAACGCCTTGTCGATGAACTGGACGGGTTTTATCGGCGCGGTGCGCTCCGCCTCAAAAAGGCGTATGCCGATCGGCATCTCATCCCGGAACTGGACCAATTTCTGCGAGCCGTGGAAGCGGGCGTTGCGGCCCTGGTCCGCGAGGCGTTGAAGGACGAGGCCATGTCGGGCACTGCGCTTCAGCTTGTGCTTGCGCTGACGGATTTCCCGGTTTGGGGTTCGATGCAACGAATAAAGTGCGATGACTCGGAGCGACGACTCCTTGCCACGAGGCTCCTCCGATGCGCCATCATCTCGGCGGAATAACCGGCCCATGTCTACGGTTCATGTCGCCGTAGATGCCGCGAGTGAGGGGGCTCTTGAAGGAGGCAAACCCGATCGTGAGCGTCGAACGCCATCTTACGGGTGTCGCGTGGATAGAGGTGCTTGCCAGCACCTTCTTGTAAGCTACATCGTGATTGCCGGGAAGGATGACCACCTGCCATACGTCGAGTCTCTCAAGGCATCTTGTGGAATTTAGCGATTTGATTTAATTGATTAATCTATCTTTCCCCCTTGTCAGTCGTTTCGTTGGACGACGCGCCCGCGCCGAGCTTTCTGCGCCTCGACAATGACAATTGCACAAGGGCGGTCCTTCACCCCTTCGACAGCACCCTGATCGTGCTCCGAACTCCAGAGGAAGCTGTAACGAATGACGAGACCAGGCTTTGGTGTCGGGATACTCACCTGGGCTCGGCGCCATACTCGGCAGCCTCGATTGCTGCGAGCGTTTCGTGATCGAGCTCGCCGAGCTTCAAAACCTCGCGCTCCCGACGCTTGAGACGCTCGAAGTGCTCCAGCTCCACGACCGAGAGATAGGCCCCGACGACGCGGCCGTGGCTGGTGATGTTGATGACGCCGGCCTTGATTGCCTCGTCTTGATACTTTCCGAAATTCCGCGAAAAATCGCTCTCCGGAACAGCCCGGGCCTGTGGCATGAACGCCCCCTATCATTTTGCGCAATTTACGCAAAAATTCAATAGTCAACACCGGACTAGACAGTGCAGCGGCGAGAACTCATGCCGGCCAAGCTACTACGGAAAACCCGAATCGCGTATTGCCGCGCAATAAATCAATCCAACGTACATCTCCGCATATTTCTTCGCCACCTGCGGCCGACTGAGAGCGGCCAGGGGGCGCACTGTGCGGACAATAGGTGTTTCTCGACCGATAGCTTAGGACCCCATTGCCGCCAATCGGAGTACTTCCGTCGCCGCCGGAAACCTGCAATTCGTTTTGCTCCCGCCGGACGGAAGACTTGGAGCCGGAAACGGTGTGGCAGCTTCCAGACGTATCACGCAGAAAGCTGCCCTTCGCTCCAGTGAAATCGCCGCTGGAGATACACGTCGGTCGCCGCGGCTGGAAGGTGGACGTTGGGACCGGGCAGCCAGTCCTCATCGCTTGTCGAGCAACCCGCCGCATGAGCCAACACCTGATGCCGAGAGATCAAGCGGTAGAAGTCGGATATGGCCGAACCTAACGAAGTGTGCCATCGCATATCCAACGCACGCAGCTCCTTCTGGAAGCACTGCTCCAAATCGCTGAGGGACATCTGCAGTTCGCTTGACAACCAGCCCACCACACCATAACCTAACGCACTCCGGGAAACGGTGGAAAGCATTTTCCGTTCACTGGTTGCCGCGAAATTCCAAGCATCCCAGCGTTCGAGAGCTGCGCGCCAGAGCGTAAGTCGGCGCATGGCCCCCGCCCGTGTTCGAAATACCGATAGGCAGCGAGTAACTTTCGCACGGATATCGCTGTCCGATGTGCCCAACGAGATGCTCGCGACATAGGCCTGAAGCGCGGATCCTGTCAAGCGAACTGCAGATTTGACCCCTTTGGCGAACTGACGAACTGCCCCCTCTCAACCGTTTGTCGTGTCGACTGCCAAAAAGGTTCATGCGAGCGCAGAGTTTTTCTGTCCAGAGGCAGCTCGGCCGTGGGCGAAGGCCAGGGCAGAGTCCGTAGCGATCTCGCCGCTGGTGCCTGGGAGGCGGACGGAGATGGTGTCAACGGCGAAGTAAAATCCAGCCAGGTGGCGATGCCGCCTTCATCGCGCCCCTGCGGCAACAAGCAGTTGCCCGATCTCGCCATGGCCGCGGCCGCGCGCGTGTTGCAGCGGCGTGACGCCCTCGCGGTCGGCGAGGTTGTTTTCATGGGTTGCGACGAGTAGCGCCGTGGCGCCGCTGTCGTCTCGCGCATCAATCGCAGCACCCTCAGCCAGAAGCGCCGCGATCCGCGCAACATCGTCCCGTTTCGCTGCCGTGTGCAAGGGTGTGCCGCTCATCGTTTCCCCCAACGCCATGAAAGAAGCGGATGTCAGCGCCAGCAAGGCGGCGCCAAGGATGACTGCACGGCGAAGCATGGTCCTGGCGCCTCATCATATCGCGTATGATACCGGCGGCGTGCCCTGACTGGTGACTACCGCATCGCCGCCCGGAGCGTATCGAGGGGACGGCGTGTCTGCAAAGCCGATGGCTACCCGGGTATCCCGGCAACGGCGATACCCGGGCCGGACGCGCCTCAGTAGGTCGCGCTATAGGACAGCGGTACCCATGCGTAATTGGTCTCGTCCCGGCGCACGTGCCCGATGCCGGGGAATGCGTGATGAGCCCCCGCGACGCGATATTTCTGGTCCGCCGCTTCGGCGAGCGCAACGGCGCGGCTCGCTGCGGCCTGCTTCTGGTCGACATCGAACTCGATGCTGACGTCCGGCCGGTCGAACTGCAGCACGTCGCCATGAACGATGTCGCCCCAGAACACAATCTTCTCGCCCTTGCTCTCCACCACGATGGAGCTGTGACCCGGCGTGTGACCCGCGCGCAGCACGGAAGCGAAGCCCGGGATCGGGGCTTCGTTGTCACCGAAGGTCTCAAGCCGCCCGGCCGCGACATAGGGGCTGACGCTCTGCTCCGCCTGCGCGATATGCGGACCCAGCACGGGATCGGCCTTGGCGGCGGCATCCGCCTGCAGCCAGAACTCCACCTCGCGACGGTTCACATGGGCGACCGCATTCTCGAACACACGTTTTCCGTCCACGGTCAGGCCGCCGGAATGGTCCGAATGGATGTGCGTCAGGATGACATCATCGATCTGCGCCGCCGTGTAGCCCGCCGCCTCGATGTTGGCCACAAGTTTGCCAAGGGACGGGCCGAGCAGGGTTCCGGTCCCCGCGTCGATGAGCGCGAGCCTGTCGCCGGTGTTGACCAGATAAGCGTTGACGGAAACTTCGGTCGGGTTCGGCTGGAAATAGCCGGCAAGGATCGCCTCCGCCTCGCTCTCCTCGATGTTCTCGTAAAGCCGTGCCAGCGGCAGTTCGACGGTGCCGTCTGAGAGCGCGGTGATTTCATAGTCGCCGAGCTTTATCCGATAATAGCCGGGGGCCTGCGTGCCGACGACCGGCGCCCTCGCGACGGCGGCGAGCGGCAGGCTGGCGACGGTGCCGGCGGCGAGTGCCATACCGGCGGACATTTTCAGAAGGGAACGACGGGTTTGCATGGTGTCTCCGGAGGTTTCTGCGGGACGATCCCGGACCGGGCCTTGATCTGACCCGGCACAGACATATGTGCCCCGGTACCAGCAATCAAATCGATACGGATCATGACCACTATCGGCCATTTCAATCTGCGCTCGTTCGATCTCAACCTGCTCGTCGCCTTCGATGCGCTGATGGCGGAGAGGAGCGTGACGAAGGCGGCGCAGCGTCTGAAAATCGGACAGCCGGCGATGAGCCATTCGCTGTCGACACTGCGCGCCCTGCTACAGGATGAGCTGTTCATCCGCGTCGGACAGGTCATGCAGCCGACGGCCAGGGCGCTCAGCCTCGCTGTTCCGGTGCGGCAGGCGCTGAGGCAGGCGCAACTGGCGCTGACGGGCGGGGACGTCTTCGATCCCGCGACGGAAGAGCGGACCTTCCGGATCGCCATGACCCCGGAAGTCGAATTGCTGCTGATCCCGGATCTAACAGCCCGCCTGCGGCGGCTGGCGCCGGGCATCAGCGTGCTGGCGCGGATCTTTCCTTACGACTCGATCGACCCGCCGATGGACGACGGCAGCATCGACCTCGCCATCGGATGCACCTATTCGAGGACGAGCCGGCGCCTGTTCGAGACGCTCTACGACGTCGATCTCGCCTGCTGTTACAATCCGGCGCTGCTCCCGCTCCATCATCCCGTTGCGCTGGAGACCTATCTTTCGGCCGATCACGCTGTGATTTCCCAGAGCGAGAGCCTGCAGGGCTGCATCAAGGAGGCGCTGGAGATCGCAGGCGTCGAGCTGAACGTGGTGACGGCCGCATCCGGGTTCATGTCGGTGCTTGCGGCAGCACAGGTGAGCCCGGTGATCGCCACGGTGCCGCGGCGCATTGCCGACCGCTACGGCTCCCTGCTTGGGCTCGAAGTCAGCCCGGTGCCGGTTCCGCTGACGCTGCCGCCCGTGAACATGGTCTGGGCCAGCCACACCGATAACGACCCGGCAAACGCGTGGTTGAGACAGCAGGTGCGCATCAGCATGACCGGCGCAGAAACCATCGATGAGCAGAAAATGTGCGAAGTTGCTTGACCATCGGCGCGACGAAAAAGGATGGAGAGCGGATGTTCGCTGCTGTACGATCGAATGCTTTCCCTGACGATCCGGTGCGCTCTATCCCGGATCGATTGCGGCTTGCGCGTCGGCTTTTCATCCGGTCAATGGAGAAAATGCGGCCGCTGACCGCACGTCCCCCTTACGGCGCGCTCAAGGCCCTATTCACATCGGATCGGTCGAGAGAGATCGAGGATGCATGCCAAGCATGTCGATGAACTCCTTGGCATTTCGGCCAAAGAGCGCAGACGCTGGAGCAAGGACGGACGCTTGCCGGCGTCCGGCCATCTCTCATCGAACCGTACTGAGCGGCGATTTACACTGCGAATTTTTTCAGTCGTGAAATCGACAGGCTGAGGCGCGACCCCGCTCAGATCACCAGATGGCGTAAAGACGACGACGAGGCATCACGAGAAAACGGTCACGAACGGCGAATGTCGTAAAATTTGTCGCGCGATCAGGATATATAAAGACATCTTTATATGCTATTGACTTTGTGTGGCGATTGCAGGATTGTGTGCGTGCCTAGGTTCCCCGGTCGTTGCCTGCAACGCGCCGGGGCTAAGAGGGAAGTCGGTGCTCCGTGTCATTTCGGAAAAGCCGGCGCTGCCCCCGCAACTGTAAGCGGTGAGCTGATGTCCAGCATGTCACTGGGGTAAAACCCGGGAAGACGGACAGAAGCAACGACCCGTGAGCCAGGAGACCTGCCTTGGCGAAATAACGTCCACGGGCGGGGTGTCCCGGTGTGCCGTAGCGGAGGCAGCACCATTGCGGCCTTGCTATGTGTCCGCTGACCCATGCCCCCAACTCACTGGGGCACTTCATGTCTCAAACGCAATTCCAGTCGCCATCCCTGGCGTGTCACCTGCCGCTTGTCGGCACAACAAGTGCGTCGGCGAAGGGCACGCATTGGTTGTTTGGGTCAATGCCAAGACGAAAGACCGAGACAACCGGACCGGTAATTGGGACGCCAGAACACGATGACTAACGACTTCAAATTTGCAATTAAGAGCGTTCCGTTTAACGAGGACTATCGCCCCTCGGACAACACGCGCATAACGACCAACTTTGCCAACCTGGCCAGAGGCGAGAACCGGCAGGAGAACCTGCGTAACGCCCTGAGGATGATCGACAATCGCTTTAATGCTCTGGCGCATTGGGATAACCCCCAAAGCGATCGCTATTCCGTCGAACTTGAAATCATTTCCGTCGAGATGAGTATCGTTGGTGAGGCCGCCGGCGACGCCTTCCCTCTGATTGAGATACTCAAAACGACCATTGTTGATCGAAAGTCCGGTGAACGCATTGACGGTATTGTCGGGAATAACTTCTCGTCCTATGTGCGGGACTACGACTTCAGCGTGGTGCTGCCAGCGCACAACAAAGACCAGCTCAAATTCAGCATTCCTGTTGACTTTGGCGATCTGCATGGAAACCTGTTCAAGAATTTCCTGGGTTCGGAGACGTACAAGTCGCATTTCAGCAAGCCGCCCGTCATCTGCATAAGTGCTTCGACCAGCAAGACATATCACCGGACTGAAAATCATCACCCCATTATGGGCGCCGAATACCGGCAGAACGAGTGCTCGTCGACCGATAAGTACTTCGAAAAGATGGGGATGCAGGTTCGTTATTTCATGCCGTCGGGTAGCGTTGCACCCTTGGCTTTCTATTTTATCGGCGACCTGCTTGGCGACTACACCAATCTGGAGCTGATCGGCACCATCAGCACGATGGAGACGTTTCAGAGAATTTACCGCCCCGAAATCTACAATGCGAACGCTGTCGCAGGAGCATGCTACCGGCCAAATCTGAAGCACCAGGACTATTCACTGACCCGCATCGTCTATGATCGAGACGAACGCAATCGGCTGGCCGTGGAGCAGGGCAAGTTCACCGAAGAACACTTCATCAAGCCGTACAAGACCGTTCTCGATCAATGGTCTGCCAACTACGCCGCCTGATCGACACGGAATATAGGGTCGCCAATCATGAAAACACTCCTTCCCACATCGACCGCTGGCAGTCTGCCCAAGCCGTCCTGGCTTGCCCAACCCGAAAAACTCTGGTCGCCCTGGAAGTTGCAGGACGATGAACTGGTCGAGGGCAAACAGGATGCCTTGCGCTTGTCCCTCGCCGATCAGCAGCAGGCCGGCATCGATATCGTCAGCGATGGCGAACAGACGCGCCAGCACTTCGTCACGACGTTTATCGAGCATCTCGATGGCGTTGATTTCGAAAAGCGCGAGACCGTCAGAATTCGCAACCGCTACGATGCGAGCGTACCCACCGTCGTTGGCGCCGTGTCACGGCCAAAGCCGGTTTTTGTGGAGGACGCCAAGTTTCTGCGTCGGCAGACCACGCAACCGATCAAATGGGCGCTGCCAGGCCCCATGACCATGATCGATACGCTTTATGACGCCCACTATAAGAGCCGTGAGAAGCTGGCCTGGGAATTTGCCAAAATCCTCAATGAGGAGGCCAGGGAACTGGAAGCGGCTGGTGTCGATATCATCCAGTTTGACGAGCCCGCATTCAACGTTTTCTTCGACGACGTGAATGACTGGGGCGTTGCCACCCTCGAAAGGGCTATTGAAGGGCTCAACTGTGAGACCGCCGTGCACATTTGCTACGGCTACGGCATCAAGGCCAACACGGATTGGAAAAATACTCTGGGGTCGGAATGGCGGCAGTATGAAGAGTCTTTCCCCAAGCTGCAACAATCCAACATCGACCTTATCTCGCTGGAATGTCACAATTCTCACGTTCCGATGGATCTGATTGAGCTCATTCGCGGCAAGAAGGTGATGGTCGGGGCCATCGACGTGGCCACCAATAATGTTGAAACACCTGAAGAAGTCGCTGAGACCCTGCGTAAAGCACTTCGGTTTGTGGATGCCGACAAGCTCTATCCCTGCACGAACTGCGGCATGGCCCCGCTATCTCGGAAAGTGGCGACAGGAAAACTCAAGGCCTTGAGTGCGGGCGCTGAAATCGTCCGGAAGGAACTCTCAGCCTAGTGCGCGTTCCGATCAGATGGAATCATCTGATCGATGAGAATTCGCTCCGAACAAGGAATCTAGAATCTGTCCTGTTTCAATGTAAACAGGACAGATTCTAGTATCGGGCATTGCGCGCTCGAAAGGACCCGGCGCGCGGACATTGGTTCGTGCGCATGCAATATGACGGTGGCCGCACGCGGCTACGGCTTTACCGCCTCGGCCGTCTGCAGCGTCAGCGACATGCCGGCTACACTTCTCGTCTGTATCAATCGTGCAAGTTCGAGTTTTCCGGCGTTTGAGAACGACGAAAAGGCAACGCTGCTTTACTGCATGCGCCGCTATCTCAACGGCTAATCGATACGACCGAAAGGTGACACCATCGGGCGATCATTTTGTCACCGTTTGGGCCAGACCCAGCTCGGTGCATCCAGGTGGGGCGCGTGGGTCTCCCCGAAACTCTTCTCCAAGCGAATTTCGCTCACCTCCCCCTCATGTCCGATGGCGCGGATCAGCGCATCGCTGTGGCTGACGAGGACGATCTGACCAACACGGGATGCCGCCACGACAAGGCGTGCCAGCGCGGGCATCAGCGAGGGGTGGAGGCTCGCCTCCGGTTCGTTCAGAACCATCAGCTCGGGCGGACGTGGCGACAGAAGCGCTGCAACGAGCAAAAGGAAGCGCAGCGTCCCGTCCGAAAGTTCGGCAGCCCCAAGTGGTCGCAGGAGACCCGGCTGGTGCAAAAGTACGCCACCGTAATGGTCGTCAGCCTCGGTGGCGAGGCTGGAGCCCGGAAACGCGTGCTCGATCGCCGCATCCAGCGCATCGCGGTCGCCGATCGCTCTAATGGTTGCAATCGCAGCAGCCAGGTCTGCCCCATCGCCCGCCAGCACCGGGGTATAGGTCATGACCTGGCGACGGCGCGCAGGCGCCGCGGGATCGGTGCGCAGGGCATCGTAGAAGCGCCAGTCCCGCATGCGCTCTCGCATGGCAAGCAGCTCGGCCCCGTCCGCCGGATCGGCGCAGTGAGTCACCATCGAGTCGAATGGCGACAGGTCATGCGTAATCTCGCGCCACACGTGGCTGTGGGCGGTCCGCAGCCGAACGAGTGCCCCACGGCGCTCGGCGAACACCGCTACGGGGCGAAGCGTCTCTCCCGTCCACATCGCCTCGATCTTGATCGCGGGGTCGAGCGGGAACGGATTCTCGGGACTGGGCATTCCCAAGTCTATCGCGTAGCCGAAGTCCTCGCCACCGAAGCCGAGCTTGAGGGAGACTGGTCCCTTGCGTACCGTTCCCTGAACGGGATTGATACCCGCACGTACGCTTCGGCTTATCGCCTCCGGTCCCGCCCAAAGTGTCGAGCGCAGCCCACCCTCTGAAGCCAGTCTCCCCACGAGCCGCCCCTGCGCCGTCTCGGCCAACAGATGAAGCGCGCGGTAGAGAGTGGTCTTCCCGGTGCCATTCGCGCCGGTAACGACCGTCAGGCTGCCCAGCGGAACCACGAGGTCGCGCAACGAGCGGTAGCCCGATACGGCCAATGTCGTGATCAATTGACGCCTCCATCTCGGCTATGATCTGTCCCAGGATCGGTCAAATATCACCATTTCAACTGTAGAGTGAGACCGATATCACCTTGCTTGATCGAGTGGCCGATGCTTGCAGGTTCATCTTCCGCTCCGGGACGCGATCAGAGCTATCCGGAGAGCGGATTGGGGTCGGGAATGCCGGTTTCGGACTGCAACGTCAGTGTTGGTACTTGTAGATGGAACATGACGGATCGGCTGCCTGAAGAGCGCGCGTAATGAGCGGACTTATGCCGCGCCATCCCGGGCCTCTTCCGCCAACCATTCCAGCAGTGCCGTAATGGCCTTGCGGCTGCGCGCCCGCGGCATGACAGCCGCTTGTAGACCGCCTTCCACGGAAACAAAACCGAGAGGTGCGATCAGACGGCGGGTGGCAAGATCCTGCTCGACGAGACGGCGTTCGGCCAGCGCAACGCCCAGGCCCGCCGCTGCCGCCTCAAGCGCCAGGAAGTGGTGTGCATATTCGACATCGTGCTCCGCGTGGAGGGTCTCGCCAGCACGCAGCATCCATTCGCGCCAGCTCTGCGGCACGCCTGCCTGCAGCAGGCGCACAGGGGCAATCCATTCCTCACCGATCTTGCGCAGCGGATAATCCGGTGCGCAGACCGGGCCGTAGGCTGTATTGCCCAGCGAAAAGCTCTGAAAATCCGGTGACGGGCTTCGGAGCCGGTCGTAACTCAGCACGACGTCGATCTCGTGATCCGGGACCTTCTCCCGTCCCGACATGCGCAGCCCGATCTCGACCTCGGGATGTCCGGCATAGAAACGCGGCAATCGCGGGATCAGCCACCGCGTCGCGAAGGTCGCGCTGGTGACGATGTCGATGTGGCGGTCGTCCAGTTCCGCCCGCAGTGCCTGCGCGATGGCCGCGAGTTCGTCGAGCATCGGCGTCACGGCCTTGCGCAGCCGCTCGCCTCGCGGCGTCAGCTTCAGGCCGTTGCCGGCTTTCTCGAACAGCCCGCCGCCCAGATCCTCCGCAAGATGGCTGATCTGCTTGCTGACGGCGCTGTGCGTCCGTCCGAGCTCCGCCGCGGCAGCGGTGACGGAGCCCAGACGGGCCGTGGCCTCGAAGGCGGGCAGGGCGGAAAGAGGCGGCAGTCGGCGCATGATCTGTTCCATATGCTCACGGACAGGGGAGAACAACTCAATTTTTGCGGGGACAGATGACTGCTATTCAATCGCACCAGGAACAGAGGTGCTTGTCATGTCGAATGTCATTGATTTTCCCCTTCGGGGATTGCGGTCGGTGGACCCGCCGGCGGTGGGCGAACTCAAGCAGCGGGTCGCAACGACACTGCTGAGCCGGTGGTACTCGCGGCTCGCGCACCGGCATATGCTGCGCCGGGACCTGCTGACGCAGCCCGACAGCGTGCTCGCCGATGCCGGCTGGACCCGCGACGCTGCCCGGAAGGAGGCCGGCAAGCCGATCTGGCATGCGTGAACGGACGGGCGTTGCCGTCGCCTTATCATCCAGCCGGCGCACGCATTGAATCCCTATTCCCGCCTGATGGTGTATGATGCGACGCCGTCGATGGAGTCTGATCATCGCATCGCCCGCAGATCCCTGAATTGACGTGGAGGTTGAGATGACCGGAATAACGGACGATCGCATTCAGGGAGTTTCCCGGCGCAGCCTGATGCTCGGAACCGTGGCGCTGGCGGCGATCGGAACTGGCGGCGCGTCACGCTCTTTCGCGCAGGAACACGCAGCCGCAGGCGATGTCCCGGCTTCGGCGCGCAATGCCCAGGATGCCGTCGAGGCCGTCCGTGACGCCATCCTGAGAATCTCGCGCGAGGTCTGGAACAATCCGGAGCTTTCCCACCACGAGGAAATCTCCTCGCAGATTCATATCCGGGAACTGGAGGCGGCCGGTTTCACCATCACCAGCCGGGGAACGTCCGGGATTCCGACCGCCTTTATCGCCGAATGGTCGCAAGGCGCCGGCGGCCCGAAGATCGGCTTCCTGCCCGAATACGACGCGCTGCCCGGTCTCGGCAATGCGGCCGAGCCGCGCCGCACACCCGGCCCCGCGGGCGTGGAAACAGGCCATGGCTGCGGCCACAACATGCTGGGAGCGGGCTGCACCGGCGCGGCTTTCGCGCTCCGGAAGATGATGATCAATAACGACGTCCCGGGCACGATCCGTGTCTATGGCTGCGCCGCGGAAGAGACCGAAGGCGCGAAGGTGTACATGGCACGCGACGGTCTGTTCAATGACCTCGACGCGTGCCTCGCCTGGCATCCGGGACCCCTGAACGCGACCGGGCTCTTGCGTACGGCGGCGATGAATATGCTGCGCATCCGCTATACAGGACGCAGCGCCCACGCCGGCGTGGATCCGTGGGAAGGACGCAGCGCGCTGAAGGGAGCGGAGCTTTTCGGAACCGGCATCCAGTTCATGCGCGAGCACCTGCGGCCCACGACCCGCCTGCATTACGTCTACACCTCGGCGGGCGAAGCCCCGAATGTCGTGCCCGACCGCGCGGAGGTCCTTATCGTGATCCGCGATCAGGATCGTGCCGAGGTCGATGAAGTCACGGGATGGGTCGGGGACGTGGCGAAGGGCGCCGCGCTCGCGACCCAGACGAGCGTCGACGTCAACCACTTCTTCGGGCTGCACGACCTGCTGCCGAACGAAACGCTGGTCAGTCGCATCCAGGTGCATCTGGCGGCGCTGCCGCTGGTCTGGAGCGAGGAGGAGCAGGCATTCGCCAGAGCCTGCCAGCGTGAAACGAACCTTCCCGAAGCCGGGCTGGCGTCGGCGGTTCTCCCTGTGCTGCCCGAGATCACCACAGGCGGCTCGACCGATGTGGGCGACGTCAGCCACAACACGCCCACGGCCATCTTCGCGCTGGCGACGATGCCGATCGGCGTCGGACTGCACACCTGGCCGGTGACCGCCTGCGGGGGCACGAGTATCGGCGACAAGGGTTCGCTCTGGTCGGCCGCTGTCATGGCCGGTGTCGGCTACGACCTGATGACGGACGCAAACCTGCGCGCCTCCGCCCGTGAGGATTTCAGCCGCCGCAAGGCAGGCAGAACCTATGTCTCGCCGCTTCCCGAGGGTAGGGTGCGGCCGGACGGCATTCCCGAGCACCTTCTCCTGCGCGACGGACATGACGAACTGCCCACCGGATTTCTCCGGAAGGAATAGCATCGGCGGCCGGCTGACGGAACGCACGCCCCCGACGATTGCCGGAAGCGCGGCAGAACGGGTGATGTCGTCTCGGCGAACGACGGGGTGCCGGGCCGCCGCCGACTCGGTCTATAAGCATGGTCTTGCGATCTGAGGCATGGGAGTAAGACATGCGCCCGGGCACCGACATTCCCGCCGATATCCGCGATACCTGCGATGCCTGGTATGCGGGAAAGGATTCGGCGATGTTCGCCGTCGTTCACTCCCGCCCCTTCAATCCGCGCGAGCTGCTCGCCGAGGTCGAAAAATCGATACGCGAGCTTTCGTCCACGGAAGGTGGGCCGCAGATCAGCCGCCTGAAGGTTCTGCGAACCTGGGCCGAACTGCAGATCGATCTCGACGCGGCGGAGCTGGCATTGGGACGGGCCGTGAAAAAAGCGATCGAGGCGGGATTGCAGCCGGGTGAGGTCGAAGCCATCGTTGCCCGGATCGCACGCCAGTCCCAATCACGGGCAAGAAAGCGTGGCGAACTACCGGCGACGAACAAGGCATAGCGGATACTCATGCTTCGGCTCTGGTCATTATGGGCGGAGGGCGACTGCTCGTTGGAGCGTGGCCGAATGGCTGGAAAGGGGCCGAGAACGGACTGGCAGCTTTCGGTTCGAACTGGCGATAAGCCGCCCTTCCGCTGCCGACCCCACGTCAGTCATCAGAACCCGCAAGCCCGCCGCCTGAAAGCGACAGTATGTTCACATCACCACCGACAGGTTTATGCTCGCCTCAATTGGAATGAAGGCGAGGAGCCGATGGCGGAGAATTGGATTCAAACGGATGAGGCCGAGGATGTGGCGGGATCGATCCGCCACGTTATACGCTCTGCTCAGTTTGTGGGCGAGGATTACCTAGCATGGAAGTGGGTTGTAATGGCGTTGCATTCGGCGCTGCAGGGGGCGTGCGTATGCCATCTCACTACCACTGCGGCACCGGTGGGTGCTGTCACTGAGCGCAACGCCGGCGAATGGTTGAGCTATTTTGAGGATTCGCGCACCGATTCGAATGCGAAACCGCCTGAGACCTATTTGATGGAGCTTCCGGGCTTACTTAAAGCAGTGCGAAACCCTTATTCGGCAGGGGATTGCAGCAACACTGTCGGTATTGCAATCAGCGAATCTGAGCTGAATTGGTTGCTTCGTTTTCACAAGGAAATCCGGAACCAATTTGCACATTTCGAGCCGATGGGCTGGTCGATCGACGTGTCAGGAATCCCCGAGATCGCGAAGCTGGTCGCACGTATCATCGGGGATATTCTCCGAACGGGTTGGGCATTCCGCCATCAGGATAGTGCGCAGCGTGAAGCAATGCAGCGAAGTCTCCATGCCTTAGAAACGATTGAATGGCCCACCTAGCTAACAATCACAGCGCATTCACCGATGGCCGCTTCGGGGGAGTACCTCTTGAAACCGGACAGTCCGCTTCCCACCCCATTGGAGGCGCCTGATGCAGTGGCAGTTTTTGGGATTTCGGGCTGGATCCATGTTAACGGCCAAAATGGGGGCGCCAACCTGTCGGCTCGACACAAACCTCAGACCGCTCCGACATAGTCTTGGGCGGTCTGGAGCCGGGCGATATCCTGGCGCGGCGGCGCGCCGAACAGGCGGCGATACTCGCGGCTGAATTGCGACGGGCTGTCATAGCCCACGGCGAAGCCGGCCGATCCGGCGCTCACGCCGCCTGCCAGCATCAGGCGCCGGGCCTCCTGCAGACGCAACTGTTTCTGATACTCCAGCGGAGTCATCCGCGTGATCGCCTTGAAATGCTGGTGAAGCGACGAGGGGCTCATGCCTGCTGAAGCGGCTATCTCGTCTATCCGCAGCTGGGTCTGGAAACCCTTGCGGATCGTAGCGATGGCGCGGTTGACCTGGTTCAAATGGCTGTCGACGGAGGCCATCTGGCGCAGCAGAGCCCCGTGCGGGCCGGTGAGCAACCGATAGAGGATCTCGCGCTCGATCAGCGGCGCCAGCACGGCGATGTCCTGGGGGCGATCAAGCAGCCCGACCAGCCGGCAGGCGGCATCGATCAGGTCAGGATCGCCCGGATAGACCGCCAGAACCGGAAGATCGCGCCGAGGCGCCGTACCGCGTTCGTCGACCAGGAGGTCGGCAAGCGCCGCCAGGTCGAGATCGATCTTGCAGCACAGATACGGCATGTCCGGGCTTGCCTCGAGCACGTGGCCGACCAGCGGCAGGTCGACCGAGACGAGCAGATAGCGCGAGGCGTCGTAGACCACGCTTTGCTCGCCCAGCGATACGCACTTTGCGCCTTGGGCGATCAGACAAAGCGAGGCTTCGTAGACCGCCGGCACGGGTGCGCTCGGCTCGTTGGTTCGTATCAGCGACAGCCGCCGCATCGGGGTGCCGCACATGCCCGTCTCCGGAGCATGGCGCATGATGAGCTGTGCGAGTTTGGCGATCGTCCTCATCGGACATTAATCGGCCATTACCGATAAGGCCGCAAGCCTCATCCGTCATGGCTGGAGGATCGTGCAAGAAGTCCGGGCAATCGCGCTACCGCCATGCGCTCCGCCCGCGCCAGAATGATGACCGTCATCCCGAGCGAAAGGAACCACCATGACGGGAATCAGCGAGAAGACCGTGCTCATCACCGGCGCCTCCAGCGGCATAGGCGAAGCGACGGTGTGCGAACTGGCCGGAGCCGGGGCCAGGCTGTTCATCGGCGCGCGCCGGGCCGAGCGGCTGAAGGCTCTCGCCGAAGAGCTGGGCGAGCGCGTCGCATGGCGCGAGCTCGACGTCACCGACGCGGCGAGCTTCGAGGCGTTCGTCGACGCCGCCGAGGCGCGGTTCGGAGGTATCGACGTGTTGGTCAACAATGCCGGCGTGATGCCGCTGTCGCCGCTGGCTGCGCTCAAGCGGGACGAGTGGAAGCGGATGATCGACGTCAACATCCACGGCGTGCTCAACGGCATCGCCGCGGTGCTGCCGCGCTTCGTGGCGAAAGGAAACGGTCACGTGGTCAACGTCGCCTCCGTCGGTGCGCATCTCGTCCTGCCGACGGCCGCGGTCTATTGCGGAACGAAATATGCGGTGTGGGCAATCACCGAGGGGCTGCGGCAGGAGCATGAGAATATCCGCTCCACGATCATCTCACCGGGCGTGACCGCGACCGAACTCGGCGACGACATCAGCGATCCGCAGGTCGCTGCAGCGCTCAAGGACTGGCGGCAGAAGTCGCTCACCCCGGACGCGATCGCCCGCGCCATCCGCTATGCGCTTGAGCAGCCGGACGGCGTCGATGTGAACGAGGTCATCGTGCGGCCCACTGCCGCTAACATGTAGGCCTGCGACGAAGTGATCATGCGGCTTTCGGGTGAACCAGCGGGTTCCCCGAAAGTCGCTATGGCGGTGCGTTGCTGTCGACGTGCGGCGGCCACTGACTTCTGCCACTCTCAAAAATTCGCAGTCGCGCGGGGATCGGCCGGTGGCCTCCTTTGCGGTCATCGATTCAGGAGGAACTTCGCTGGAACGCCTGTGATCGGAAGAGTGAGGGGACGACTTCTTATGAACGAGTAAACATTTTCCCGAACGGCCGTTCCGGCACATTTAAGGACGTCCCCCTGTCCGCATCGCCGATGATTGCCGCGAGACGTTCCAATTATGGCAGTGGCCGTGGGTATCAAAAAAATTATTGATGCACACTTGCGTTTGCGTGCAGCAAAGACATATTTGATGCATACATGCGTAAGGAAATCCGTTGACCGGCGCCTCCCACTCCCGTGCTGCACAGGTAGCTTATCAAGATCTGCTCCGGCTTCATCTCGATGAGACCGCTTCGGAGTTGATCGGCAGCGTCGAGGAACGGTCGCGCAACGGGCGCATCTATCTCTACGACAAGTTCCGGATTGGCACCGAGATGAAGAGCCGCTACCTGGGCGAAGGCACGCCAGAGTTGCGCGCCCGCCTCGCGCGCACCGCCGAATTGAAAGCCGGGTCCGGGGAGCGCCGGAAAACGATGGCGCGGCTCGCCCGCGTGCTGCGTGCCGAGGGGTTCATCGGCGTTGATCGCGATACCGGCTCGTTGCTGCTGGCATTTTTCCGCGCGGGGGTCTTTCGCTTGGGCGGGACGCTCGTGGGCACGGCGGCCTACGGCCTTTATCAAGGGGAGTTGGGCGTGCGCTTCGACTCGGAAGAGCTGGCGCAGACAGGCGATATGGATTTCGCCAGTTTCGAGCGGCTCTCCGTCGCTTTGGGGGACAAGGTCGAGGAAAATCCCGGGGAAATTCTGCAGGCTCTGAAGTTCGACCCGGTGCCGGGCATTCAGGATCGGCAGATCTGGAAATGGAGGCAGAACCATGGCGAGGCGATGGTCGAGTTCCTGACGCCCGCCTGCGGCGACGAGCGCGTCAAGCCCCTGCCTGCGCTGGGGGTTAGTGCGCAGGCCCTCAACTATCTGAATTTCCTGATTGCCGAGCCCATTCCGGCCATCGCGCTCTATCGTTCGGGCGTGCTGGTGCAAATTCCGCGGCCCGAGCGTTTTGCGATCCACAAGCTGATCATTGCCGATCGCCGCCATGGCGGCCAGGATCAGGCGAAAGCACGCAAAGACCGTGGCCAGGCCGCTTTCCTGATCTCGATCCTCGCCGAGGACCGGCCTGACGACCTGCGCGAGGCTTTCGAGGACGCGCTTTCACGCGGCCCGCGCTGGCGCGCACGCCTTGAGGCGAGTCTGGCGCGATTGCCAGTGACCGCTGAGATCCTCCACGGCCTCAGTTGAAGTGCCGTGCAACGATGCCTCTTGGTTGAACGGGTGACCAGATTGGGGCCGATACCGACGAACATTTGGGTTGAGAGGGCGCGGCCCAGCCGTATGATAGCGCTGGCCTTTGCGGCGTTTCGTAAACGGCGATAAGGCTATCGCATGATTTCGGTCCCGCTGCCCTTCGTGATTGCGCTGCTGCTGGCCTTCCTGCTCTGCCTTGTCGTGGCGCGGAACGAAAGCGACAGACGACCAGTCGTCATCTTTCTCTGCGCCTGCATGGCGCTGACGGTCATCGTCGGCCTGCGTTGGACGTTCGAGGCCAAGATCTTCCGCTTCCTGCAGCCCGTGATCGCGGCGCTGCTGCCGCCTGCGGCGTGGCTTTGCTTCTCCGGGCTGCGCGGGATGGCGCGCGGCCGGAGCTGGCCTCATTTCCTGCCTGCCGTAGCTGTTCTCGCGCTCTCGGCGCTCTGGCCCCGGCTGCATCCGCCGATCGACGCGCTGCTCGCCATTCTGTTCTTCGGCTACGGCGCGCTGCTCCTGCGGCGCGGCCTTGCCGGGCCGGACAGCCTTGCCGGCGCGCGGCTGAGCGAAGCGCCGCAAGCGGGCAAGGCGACCGTGCTTGCGGGCGCGCTGCTTCTGTTTTCAGGGTTTGTCGATCTGGCCATCGCGCTGGATTTCGGCCTTGGCGACGGCAGCCATGTCACCCGGATCGTCAGCGCGGGGAACATGATGGCGCTGCCGCTGATCGCCTGGGCCACGATGGTGATGGCGCATAGCGCGCCCCAAGCCGAATCCGCGCCGCCAGTCATCGCCTTGGACACCAAGGCCGGACGGGGTGCACCCATTACGGACGACGACCATGTTTTGGCCGAGGTCGACCGCCTCATGGCCGAACGCAAGCTCTATCGCGATCCGGATCTGACGCTGGACCGCCTCTCGCGCCGCCTGGGCATTCCGGCCCGGCAGGTTTCCGGTGCGATCAACCGCAAGCTCGGCCAGAACGTGTCGCAAGCCGTCAATGAATGGCGCATCCGCGAGGCGATGGACCTTCTCGCGCAGACCGACCGCCCGGTGACGGCGATCATGTTCGAGTGCGGTTTCCAGACAAAGTCGAACTTCAACCGGGAGTTCCTGCGCATCGCCGGCACCACGCCCAGCGCATTGCGCCGCGACGCCCGATCGAAGGCCGACGAGCCGCTCAGCGGGGCGGCAGGGATTGCGTCAGAAAGCGGATGATCGTCCCGGCGATCTCGCCGTGGATCGCCGCGCGGTCGCGGCGGCCGCCGTCGCGGCAGACGATCCCGTCGCCGGGGTCTTCCGCCTCGATCAACGCCGCGGCTCCCGGCTTGCACAGCTGCATGAAGCTGAAGTGCATCGCGTCCGGAATCATCACGAGGCGCGCGGTTTCGGGGGGCAGATGACCGGCCAGCCAGCCGGATTCCAGCGCCGCAGGCAGGTCGCCGATATCGACCCCCGCGCCGAACACGAGCGCCGGGAGCTTGACGCTCGCGAGGCTTTCCGTCGTGAAGCCGCGCGCGAGCCCGAGGTCCAGCGTGACGAAGGCCTTGATGCGTGGATCGCGCATATCCCGACCGATGGCGGGATCGGTCAGCCCGAGTTCGTCCGAGAGACCGCAAGTGCGGGGGCTAGGATGGTCTTCGCAATCCCGTGCGAACAGCAAGGGATCGAACCGCGCCCCGGCGAGAGCGGCTACCGTCCATCCGCCCAGCGAATGGCCGATGGCGGCGATCCGGCCGGGGTCGATCTCGCCGGCCAATGCGGGATCCCTCAGAACGGCATCGATGGTGCGGCTCAGATCGCGCGGACGCTCCCAGAGCGTTGCGGCTCGCGTCGGGTCACGGTCGAAGGTGGTCGTGCCGGGGTGATCCGGGGCGGCGACGGCATAGCCTTCACCGGCCAGCTCCCCGGCCAGCCAGTTGAGATTGCGCCAGCTGCCGCCGTAGCCGTGGGACAGGACGACCAGAGGATGGCTCCCGTGATCCGGCGCGGCGTCGGTGACGGCCGGAACTCCGACGAACACCCTGTTCTCGCCAACGGGGCCGGACGGAGTCGTGTCGCGGGTCGGGTACCATAGGCTGACATTCAGCGGACGCGGGCCATCGGCATCGATGACAATCCGGCGGAATCCGATCTCGCCTGCTTGCGCGGCGGCTGCCAGAAGCAGGAGTGCACCAAGAGTGGAAAGAAATCTGAGCATTGCAGGTCTCGCTACGAAATGAACCCGCATGTCATGCGCCGGAATGGCGAGCGCCGAGACCTTGAACACGATTCAGGACCGGGCAAAACGCCGGAAGGGCAGCATGTTCCGTGACAACGCTCGGGCCGAAACGGTCAATGGGCTGTTCAAGGCCGAATTCATCCACCGTCATGGTCCGTGGCGCAGTTTCGAGGCCGTGGAATATGCGACCCTTGAAAAGGTGGAGCGATTCAACAACCGTCGTCTGCTCGAACCCATCGTCGAACTGCCCCCTTCGACTGGACAGTCGACGTAATCGGAAAGGTGATTATGGCTCCTTCGAAGAGTGCCTCTTGTCTGCATCGCGGATTACCGGCGACAGGAAGCCGAACAGTGCCACCGAGCCGCCGGCGACACCGAGCACGACGAAGAGCCAACGGACGCCGATCGCCTCGCCGACCGGGGTGGTGATAGCGAGACCCATCGGCGCGGCAAGTCCCATCAGCATCGCCATCAGCGACAGCACCCGGCCCTGCAGATGGTTCGGCACCGTCGTCTGCAGGATTATTGTCAGCGGCGCGTTGCCCATGATGAAGGTGAGAGAGCTCAAGCCCCACCAAACGACCGCCAGCCAGAATATATGGCCCGGCGTAAGCGCCCCCAACGCCATGGTGAAGCAGGAAGCGGCGAATCCGAGCAGCACCCAGAGGATAAGCCGCTTCGGGGCGAGGACGGCGACCACCGCGCCGCCCGCGATCATGCCCAGCCCGGAAAGGCTCTCGATGATCGCAACCTCCGTCGACCCGCCGCCAAAGTGCTCCTTCACCAGTAGCGGGACCAAGGTGAACGATGGCATGATCACCACGATCACCGCCGTCATCAGCGCATAGAGCCGCCGCAGAAACGGATCGTCCCACACGGTCAATACGCCTTCGCGGAACTCCCGCCAGATCCCCGAGCGTTCCTGCGAGGGTTGTCTTTGCTGCGGGATCGCAAAGATCGTCAGCGGGACGATGCCGAGAACGGCGGTTGCCACGTCGATGCCGAGTGCCCAACCCATCGGCATGAGGCTGATTGCCAGCGCACCAAGCGGCGCAGCGGCGATCGTCATGATCCCCATCAGACTCTGGTTGAGCCCGGCCGCGCGCGGCAGGAAGCTCGCCGGCACCAGCATCGCGGTGCTCGCTGCCGCAGCCGGCTGCTGGAATGCCTGCATCGCGCTACGCACGAACATCATGGTGAAGACGTGCCAGAGTTCGACGCTCTCCGTCAGGAACAAGGCGATCAGCACAACCATGCAGAGCGCGCTGACCAGATCGGCCACGATCATGATGAGGCGGCGGCTGTAGCGATCGGCGAAGGTGCCGCCGAACGGGCCGAGCAACGCCTGCGGCAGTAGCGCCACAAGGCCAGCCGTCGCCAGTGCGGACACGCTTCCCGTCGTGTCGGTAATCCACCACAGAAGCACGAACTGGGTCAGCGCCGAGCCGATCAGCGACAGCGCCTGACCGACGAAGATAGACCAGAAGCGAACCTGCCAGCCAAGACCCGGATCGATCGTGGGCGCGTCGGTAGCGGCAGGTGCAGTTTGGGGAATTGGCAAGTCCATACGCACGAACTCCTGCCGCGTAGGCAATCTGCGTTTCAGCATCAGCTCATTGAGGAAGGTTCCGAACGGAACCGGCGACGCGGGAATGGTTCGGGTCTCCCGCCTCGGTATAAAGCCCCTGCCCCGGAGGCCGGGAACACGCAGGACAACGGCCACAGGCGATCGTGACGACGTCCATGCCATGGAACTGAAAGGCATCGACCGCCGCAGGTGGTTCATGAGGGTCTTGGCTGGCATCCATCATGTGGGGCAGTCCTTCTCGATGGAGGGATGGTCATGATCCGTCGTTGCCACGATGCGGCGGCAGATGCGTTCCTTGAGCTTTTCCGGGAGGGGGCGCGCCGACAGCGCTTCATGAATCCAGAGGCCATCCGCCGCGATGCGAGCGATGAAACGCGACAAGGCGGCCGCGTCGTCCGGCTCGGGAACCGGCGGTGCCCAGCGGTCGATTACCTCCTGCCAGATGCTCCCGAAGCCCGGCTCGCCGGCGCTTTCCAACATCAGGAGAAGCTCGGCCCGATTGGCGGCTTTCGCGCAGGTCTGCACATAGGCGGCAAGGCGCTCATCCGGCGTGGCGGACTCCGCATCCTTGCCGGCCACGTTTGCCATCTCCTTCTCCCAGCGCTCGGCGAGATGCTTGTGGGTCGCAAGGATCAACTCTTCGCGCGAGGGAAAATGGTAGAGCAGTCCCCCGCGCGTCAGCCTGGTCTCCGCGGCTACGGCATCGAAGGTGACGGCGGTAACGCCGTCACGCTGGATGATGTCGAAGACCGCGTCGAGGATGCGCTCGCGCTTGCTGGTTCTCATGAGGATGCTCCCTGTCAATGCGAGCGATAGGCCGAGGATTGCGAACCGGAGCGGTCATTGCGAAGCAGTGCTGCAGCTGCGGCTGCGCCCATGGCCAGAAATGCCCGCGCCGCGATCCGCGCGGGGCGATGCCGAACAGCGCCAGTCCGGTGAGGAGCATCCGCCGGCGGCGACGGTCGCAGGCAGCATCCACCTGTTCGAATGAGAAATGATCATGGGTAGCGATTCCGTTGAAAGCAGCCATAACTATACAATCTAGAATGTATAGTTTCAAGATCGGCATGTGGGTCGAACGCAAAAATCATCTGCTGTCCGACCGACTGTTCGCGGGTCCGGCGCCGGCGTGATCGGGATACGGTCCGTTACTGCGTTATGAAACTTTTTAGTATCAATTTATGTTGATATAGATCATATAAATTTATAGTATCTCATTTGAGTGTGAAAAGGGATTGAACGCTTCCGTCATGAAGACAGGAAGCTGGCGCCAGGCGTTGACTGGAAAGGCCGGAGACGGGTGATGAACGATCAGCCGCAGTGCCTGCCACGACATGCGCCACGGGATACGAAGCTAGTGATCCACCCCCCGAACCTGAACTGCTCCAACGGACGTTTCACGAATACGTCGAGCCTCCCGCTCTCCGCCGTCGCGGTGCTGGCGCGCGGGAACACTGGCAACCGGGCTCCCCCTTTCAGGCTTTTCAACCGCTGTTCAACGAGGAGAATACGATGACGTCGCACATGGCCGCCCTGGCGAAGAACCTGATACTACTGATGCTCGCGGGGCTATCCTTGGGCATTGTTGCATCTGCAGCTGACGTGGCAGCCGCGTCCACGGGGCCGCGCATCGAGACTTCAGCGAGGGTGGCGCCGGGAGAGCCGTACGAGATCGTCTTCAACCCAGCCGACAGCGACCTGTATGTAGCGGCCTACGGACATCGGCCGAGCGGGCGCGAAGCCCGCGTGGTGCGCCTCGACGGGAAGACGTTGCAGCCCAAGGCGGAACTCGACGTCGGCGGTTATCCCGTCTTCGGGCTCGGCATCAACACGCGGACGCAGACCCTCTACGGCACCAACACGCGCGGCGGCGGGCTGGTGCAGGCGTTCGACCTGCGCACCGGCAAACTCGCCGCCACGATCCGCCGCGACGGCGAGGAGGCGCATGTGCGCGCCGTTGTCGTCGATGAGGAGGCCAACAAGATCTACGTCTCCGTCGTCGGCTTCACGCGCGACGGCACGACCACGCCGAGCCAGATCTGGGTCATCGACGGCGCCACCAACACCATAGAGCGCGTCATCGACGTCGATACGAAGACCCTGACGGGACTGGCCCTCGATGCCGCCGGCAACCGCATCTTCGCCACCGGGCTCGAAGCCGACGAGGTCGTCGCCGTCGACCTGCGGAGCGGACAGGTGACCGCACGCTGGCCGACCGGCAGCGAATGGCCCACCAACATCGCTTTCGACAAGGACGGCCAGCGCCTGTTCGTCACCGGCCAGAAGACGGGCGACCTTGCCGTCCTCGATGCCCGGACCGGCGCGATCCTGACCAGGATTCCGACCGGCGAAAGCGCGCTCGCCGTCGCGTTCAACCCGGCGGTCCGGCAGATTTACGTCACCAACAGGAAAGCCGGTACGGTGACGGTTATCGACAGCACGGACTACAAGGTGCTCGCCAACCTGAAGACGGGAAGCTTTCCGCAATCCATCGCCATCGACCATGCCGCCGGCCGCGTCTTCGTCACCAACAAGCCCCACGGCCTGCCCCGCGACGCTTCCGAGGATGCGCCGACCCCCTACGATCCTGACGGCGACACTGTCACCGTGATCCGCCCGTAGCAGGGCCGCATCCGTCATAGCCGCCCGGCCAGTTCCTGCCGGGCGGCGATTGCGGGAAAATCCGCGTGAGGGGCGACAACGACTACCGTGCGCCGGAGGACGTATCGCAAATCTGCCAGAGCAAGGCCCTGAATCTCTCCTGTTCGGCCTCCGGAACATTCGCCAGTCGTCTGCTGACGATCTCGTCGCGTCGGGTCCTGATCAATTCGCACGCATTTCTGCCGCTGTCGGTCAACTGCGGAATGCGGACCCGGCATCTGACTTCGCGTCTGGCAGGCCCCTCGCTCAACTAGAGCAGTTTGCATTCAATTCAGTCCATCGAGTTAAATACAAGTTGCGGTAAAATATAAAATTTAGATCACACGGTCTGGTTCCGTCAGAACGTCTTTCGCTCTAGATGCCGGCATCTATCTTGCCTGAAAACGCTATGAACATCTGTCAGCCCGGCTCACGAAACGACATGAAGATTGTCCGTATGTCTTCGAGAATGCGAAGCCGCTCCGCTGCATCCCAGCGGTTGAAATCGAAGTGTTCGATACAATAAAAGCCCGTCAGGGCGAGGTAGGCCATCAGCGCGGCACGCGGGCGGCTGCCGCTTTCCATCGTCTCCAGGTCTTCCATGGTCCACTCCCGCATCAGATTCTGCAGCTTCTCCTCGCTCGACAGGGAGGCGCTGATGGCCAGCATGATGGCGCGGTCTTCATGGCGGGGGAGTTCCGCGGCCGCAGCGATCCGGCCGAAGAGTTCCGGATGCGGCGTGTCCCGGCTGACCTCGACGATCTCGCGCGTGCGCAGCTTCTCCGCCTTCAATCGGCGGTCGATCAGCGCCTCAAGGAGCGCTCTCTTGGACTTGTGGGTGTATACGACGCGCGCCTTGCTGATGCCTGCTTCCCGGGCGACGGCATCGATCGACAGGCCGGCCGCGCCCAGCCGCACGATGACCCGCTCCGCCGCATCGAGCACGTCATCCTCTTCGATTTTCCTGCTTCGAGCCAACCTGGCACCCTCCGAGACGATCAAGCTCCATGACGTCTATCGCATTCACCCGGACATGACGGCAAGGCCCCGCCGGCAACCTTTCCGGACGGGAGCGGATGGAATGTTCGCCCCCCACCCGGGGGTGGGGCGGGTGGGGGGCCCTCCGCTCACTCAGACCGAGTGGGGAAGCGATGCGGACTGCGGGGGCAAGCTTTCCGCATCGGAATCGAGCTTCTTCGGCCTGGTGCGGAACAGCTTCAGCACGAATACGAAAAAGGCGGGGACGAAGAAGACCGCCAGGACCGTGGCCGAGATCATGCCGCCGAGCACACCGGTGCCGATGGCGTTCTGGCTCGCCGCGCTCGGGCCGGTGGCGATGGCGAGCGGCACCACGCCGAGCGTGAAGGCGAGCGACGTCATGACGATCGGACGGAAGCGTACACGGGCAGCGTCGACGGCCGAGTCGACGAGCGATCTGCCCTCGGCATAGTAGTCCTTGGCGAACTCCACGATCAGGATCGCGTTCTTGGCCGACAAGCCGATGATGGCGATGAGGCCGACCTTGAAGTAGATGTCGTTCGGCATCCCGCGCATCACGACGGCGAGAACGCAGCCGATAACCCCGAGCGGCACGACCAGCATGACCGACAGCGGGATGGACCAGCTTTCGTAGAGCCCCGCCAGCAGCAGGAAGACGAACAGGATGCTGAGGCCGAAGAGCATCGGCGCCTGGTTGCCGGAGGTGATCTCCTCCAGCGACTGGCCCGTCCATTCGAAGCCGAAACCTTCCGGCAGCGCGGCCGCGAGGCGCTCCATTTCGGCGATGGCGGCGCCGGAGGAGACGCCGGCAGCCGGCTCGCCGGTGATGCGCACGGTCGGATAGCCGTTGTAGCCGACGATCTGCGCCGCGCCCTTGCGCCATTCGCCGATGGCGAAGGACGACAGCGGCACCATCCCCCCATGCACATTGCGGACGTTGAGCTTCAGCAGGTCCTCCGCCTGCAGGCGGTCCTTGTCCTGCGCCTGCACGATCACGCGCTGCATGCGGCCCGTGTTCGGAAAGTCGTTGATGTACGACGAGCCGAGGTTGGCGGTGATGGTGTCGTTGATGTCGGCGAAGGTCACGCCGAAGGTGTTGGCCTTCTCGCGGTCGATGACGAGCATGAGCTGCGCCGCATCCGGCATGCCCTCTGGCCTGACGCCGACGATAAGGCCCGACTGCGTGGCCTTGGCCATCAGTTCTCCGGCGGCAGCGTTGAGTGCGGCCTGCCCTTTGCCGCCGCGATCCTGCAGGCGGAAGGTGAAGCCGTTCGATGTGCCGAAGCCCTCGATCGGCGGCGGGGACAGGGCGAAGCTTGTCGCATCCTTCAGCCCGAAGAGCTGCATGTTGGCCCGGTCGGCGATCTCCTGGACGCTGCTTCCCTCGCCGCGTTCGGCCCAGTCCTTGAGGGTGACGAACACGAGCGCCGCGTTGGGCCCGGTGCCGGAAAAGCTGAAGCCCTGGATGGCGACGACGTTCTCGACCGCAGGCTCCGCCGCGAAGATTTTTTCGATCTGCTCCAGCGAGGCGAGCGTGCGATTGCGGCTCGCCTCCGGCGGCCCCTGCACGTCGACGATCAGGAAGCCCTGATCCTCGTTCGGCACGAAGCCGCCCGGCAGCTTGACGAACAGGTAGCCGAGTCCGACGACGAGCGCGAGATAGACCACCATCATCCGCCCGGCGCGGCGCGCCATGCCGGTGATGATGCCGGAATAGCCGTGCGTGAGCCTGTCGAACTTGCGGTTGAACCAGCCGCCGAGGCCGCCTTTCTCGTGATGCCCGTGGGCGATCGGCTTCAGGAAGGTGGCGCAGAGCGCCGGCGTCAGCGACAGTGCCAGGAAGGCCGAGAACAGGATCGAAACGACCATGGTCAGGCTGAACTGGCGATAGATGATGCCCGTCGACCCGGGAAAGAAGGCCATCGGCATGAACACGCAGGACAGGACCAGCGTGATGCCGAGAATGGCGCCGGTGATCTGGCTCATGGCCTTCAGCGTCGCCGCCCTGGGCGACAGCCCCTCCTCCGCCATGATGCGCTCGACGTTCTCGACGACGACGATCGCATCGTCGACGAGGATGCCGATGGCCAGCACCATGGCGAACATCGTCAGCACGTTGATGGAGAAGCCCGTCGCCAGCATGACGGCGCAGGTGCCGAGCAGCGCCACGGGCACGACGAGCGTCGGAATGATGGTGTAGCGGAAGTTCTGCAGGAACACGAACATCACGACGAAGACGAGTGCCACGGCCTCAAGAAGCGTATGGATGACCTTCTCGATCGAGGCCGTGACGAACGGGCTGGTGTCGTAGGGAATGGAATACGCGATGCCGGCGGGGAAGAAGCGCGACAGCTCCGCCATCTTGGCCTTCACGGCGTTTGCGGTGGCGACCGCGTTGCCGGTCGACGAAAGCTGGATGGCGGCCGCCGCTGAGGGCTTGCCGTTCAGTCGGCTGGAGAAGTTGTAGACTTCCGCGCCGATGTCGATCCGCGCCACATCCCGCAAGCGGACGGTGGAGCCGTCCGGGTTGGCGCGCAGGATGATGGCGGAGAACTCTTCGGGATCGGTCAGCTGACCCTCGACGAGAACGGTCGCGGTCAGATCCTGGCTGACGGGATTGGGCGCCGCCCCGATCTGGCCGGCGGCGACCTGCGCATTCTGCGCGGCGATCGCGGCGCCGATATCGGCCGTCGTGATGTTGTAGCCGACCATCTTGTCGGGATCGATCCAGATGCGCATGGCGCGTTGCGCGGCGAAGAGCTGCGCGCGGCCGACACCGTCAATGCGCCGCAGTTCGCCGAGCACGTTGCGCGTCAGGTAGTCGCCGAGGCCGACATCGTCCAGCCTGCCGTCCGTCGAGCTGAGCGAGACGAGCATCAGGAAGCCGGCGCCCGCTTCCTCGACATTGATGCCCTGCGATTTCACGGTCTGCGGCAGGCGCGGCTCGACGCGGCGAATGGCGTTCTGGACATCGACCGAAGCCTGATCGATGTCGGTCCCTGCCTTGAAGGTCGCGGTGATGCTGATGGAGCCTGTCGCATCGGACGTGGATTCGAAATACATCAGGCCGTCGACGCCGTTCAGCTCCTCCTCGATCTGGCGGGTCACGCCCTGATAGATCTCCTGCGGCGACGCCCCGGGATAGCTCGTCGAGATGGTGAGCTGCGGCGGCGCGACCTTGGGATACTGCGCCACCGGGAGCAGCGGCAGCGCGATGACCCCGGCGAGAGAGATGAAGATCGCGAAAACCCAGGCCAGGATCGGCCGATAGATGAAGAACCTCGCCATCACTGCACCTGCCCGCCGGAAGCGGTGGCCGCGTCCGTCTTGACGTGTTGCGCTTCGGGCGACACCTTGCCGCCCGGCTGCGCCTTCTGTACGCCGTCCACAATCACCCGCTCGCCGCTCTTCAGGCCGTGCTCCACGATCCATTCATTGCCGACGGAGAGGCCCAGCTCGACGTCCCGGACCTGCGCGGTGGCGTCGTCCGTCACCACGTAGACTTGTGCCTTTCCGTCCGGGGTGCGGATCACGGCGCGCTGGGGGATGACGATGGCGTCCTGCCGCACCGCCTGTTCGGCGCGGACACGGACATAGAGACCCGGAAGCAGATCGCCCTTCGGGTTCGGAAATTCGGCGCGCAGCGTCACCTGGCCGGTGGTCGTGTCCACACTCGCGCTGGAGAAGAGCAGCCGGCCCGGCTGCGCATAGACCCTGCCGTCGTCGAACACGAGTTCGACGCGGGCCTGCGCCGGCGCGGGGCTGTCGAGTTTGCCCTCGTCCACAGCGCGCTTGAGCGCCAGCAGTTGCGAGGAGGATTGCGTGAAATCGGCGTAGACCGGATCAATCTGCTGGATCAGCGCGAGGTTCTGCGTGCCGTCCGCCGTCACCAGCGCGCCCTCTGCGACGAGCGCCCCACCGATGATGCCGGTGATCGGCGCCTTCACGTCGGTATAGCCGAGGTTGATGCGCGCCTCGTCGAGCGCCGCCTGGGCAAGCGCCACATCGGCATCGGCCTGGGCGAGCGTGACCGCCGCTGCGTCGTACTGCACGCCGCTCGTCGCCTCGCGGTCCCGGAGCGTCTTCTGCCGCTCCAGCTGCTGGCGGGCGTGCAACTGCCCCGCCCTCGCCTTCTGCAACATCGCCTCGGCGCTGGCGACCCGTGCCTGGAACAGTTTCGGATCGATATGGTAGAGGATATCCCCTTCGCGGACGAGCGTTCCCTGCTCGAACACACGATCCTGCAAGATGCCCGAGACGCGCGCCCGCACTTCCGAAACGCGCGTCGCGGCGATGCGGCCGGGCAGTTCGCTGACTACCGGAACGGCGCGCGTCTGCAAGGTCAGGACGCCGACGGCGGGAGGCGGCATACCGCCCTCCGCCTGCGCAAGCGCCGAAGATACCGGAATCAGCCCGATCGACGCCGCGAGGAACACTATCCCGGCACGCGCCCGGATTCTCTGTCTGCTATTCATGAAGTTACGCCTCAAAACTATTTTTGTCCGGTCAGTCGGGCCGGGGTCGTTCCGGAGCGCCACTTCAGCGCCGGAAATGATACGAAGACCATCTGGATTTCATCGGGAATGCGCAGCCGCTTCGTCCGATCCCGGCGATTAAAGTCGAGAAGCCCCATGCAACAGAAGCCGGGAAGAGCGGGGTCAGCCAGCAGCACGGCCACGACCGGGCGCCACGGGTAACCACGGTATCCGGATACTCCCGGGCCACTCATGGAAACGGCCGTACAGTTCTCCCCCGCCTCTCTCGCAACCGCCTCGATGAACAGGGCCGCCTCCGCCGAGCCGCATGACAACCCTTTCTGCCGCGTCGAGCGCGTCTTTGTCCCTGATCCCTTCGATAAGGATCCCAGTCGTCCTCATTCCAAAAATTCGAGCAATATATATGCGAACGTTCGTATTTTAATCAAGCAAAAAATTGGGGCTTCTGCCGGCGGTTCTATCCGCGTCGGTTGCCTTTCAAGATTACGCCGCGGGCTGTCGCCAAGAAGCAGCAACAATTACGGCGCGGCCTCGTCGCCCGGCCGTGGCGCGGCGACGACAGGGAAATCGGCCCCTCGAAATGCCCGGAAGAACTCGACGCAAAGGCGCCCTCCCCCATCCGGACCAAGGCGCCGCCAAAGCCGGCGGGGCGCTGTTTCTTCATGGAGAGGCGGGGAATATCATGTCGCTTCGTCGGCGGCGACACCCTTGAGGAACGCGCTTTCCATCGTCGCCGCAAGCCCCGCCCGGGCCACCCTGCCACGACGCTCCGCCTCGACAAGCCCCAGCAGCATGGCGACGAACAACTCGGTCAACATAGCCGCCGGCATGTCGATCCTGAACACGCCCTCCCGCTGGCCGCGCAGGAAGAAGGCATCCAGTGCGATATCCCAGCCGGCTTCGTCGCCGAAGTCTTCCGACGCACCCTGATTGCGGCAATAGATCAGGAACGTGGTGAGTTCCCGCTGCTCCAGATTGTTCACGATCAGCCGCCTCAGCGCCTCGCGCGGCGAGGCGGTATCCAGGCCGGAGGCCGCAATCGCTTCGCCGATCAGTTGCACGCCATGGGTCGTCAGCCGTTCAATCAGCTGTTCACGGGTACGGCAGAAGCGGTAAAGGGTGGCTTTGCTGATGCCGACGGCGCTGGCCAGCTCCTGCAGCGAAGCCGCAGGCTGCCGGACGATCGCCGACGCCAGAGCGGCCAGGATACCGTTATCCTTCGTTTGAATGCCGATACGTGCCATGCCCTGAAACTTTTTCTGCCTGGGAAGCCCTGACGGGGATCATATGAATTATTGTTATTTCATCTTGGAAGCCAAGGCCTCCGGATTTCAACCGGCGTCCCGCGCCGCATGCTCCCCGGCTACCCCGGCCAGCCCTGTTCGAGCGCTATTGTGATCCTGACGACGCCTTTGCCTGAGTTGCGCTCCCGCAAGCGCCGGGAGGCGGCGTCGCATTTGGGGGATCAAACGGCGGACTGTAGCCCGGGATCAACACGCCCGTCAGCGGCTCCATAGGCCAGACGCGCGGCGACGATGGCTTCGCTGTGCGTCTCCGCCCAGTTCAGAAGTCCCGAGAGCGGATCGAGCAAGGTCAGCCCCAGCTGGGTCAGCCGGTATTCGACCGTCGGTGGCGTCGTCGGGTGGACGTGCCGGCTGATCAGCCCGTCCTGTTGCAGTTCGCGCAGGGTCTGGGTCAGCATCCGCTGGGAAATATCCGGCACCGCGCGGCGGATTTCGCCATAGCGATGCGGTCGTTCAGCCAGCACCATGATCAGCATCACGCTCCATTTGCTGCCGATGCGGTCCATGATCCCACGGACGGGACAGTTTTCGTCGTCATCCGGCTGCTCCCGGCATTCGTCGATGCGTTGCTTCATCTGTACGAGCCGTGACCTGCCAGATCCGAAACTGATGGTCATGACATACGAACTCCGATGTGCCTATCTGCCCGCAACATGCCTACTTTACGCACGGGTTTCAATCCTCATAATGAATGTTGGTCTCGAAATGAGATTAATGGATACAGCAGCACGGGATGATTTCGCATGTCTGACAAACTCGTCGTAACCGGTGCCTCCGGCCAGCTCGGCAAACTGGTTCTGCACCATCTGCTCGACAGCCTGAAGGTGCCGGCGGGCCGGATCATCGCCACCACCCGCACCCCGGATGCGCTGGCCGAGTTCGCTGCCCGAGGCATTGAGGTTCGCGCAGCCGATTTCGACGATCCGGCTTCGCTCGACGCCGCCTTCGCCGGCGTCAGCCGGGTGCTGCTGATCAGCACGGCATCGTTCTCGGACCGGAGCGTGCAGCACAAAACCGCCATCGCCGCTGCCCAAAAGGCCGGAGCGACGCATGTGATCTACACCTCGCTGCCGGAACCGGTCGATCCGTCGCTGGCGATCGTGCGCGATCATGCCGCGACCGAGAAGGCGCTGGCCGAGAGCGACCTGCCCGGCTGGACGGTGCTGCGCAACAACTGGTATTTCGAGAACCTGCTCTGGACCGTCCCGGATATCGCGAAATCGGGAAAATGGTTCACGGCCACCGGGGACGGCGCGACGGCCTATATCTCGCGTGACGATCTGGCGCGCGCGGCGGCGACGGTGCTGGCCAGCGACAGCACCGGCCGGACGACGCTGACGCTCGGCGGATCGAAGGCCTATACCACGGCCGAACTCGCCGAGCTGATCGGCAAGGCGATCGGCAGGGAGATCGCCGTGGTGCAGGTCAGCGCCGACGATCTGGCGAAAGGCGCCGAGGCGCACGGGGTGCCCGCGCATCTGGCCGGGATCATTGCTTCAGGTGACGTGAACGTCGCCGCCGGCCGCCATGCGGCAATCACGGGCGATTACAAGGCGCTGACCGGGCTGGAACCGCGGCCGTTCGAGGATTGGCTGGCGGCGAACAAGGCCGCGCTGGCGGGCTGACCGGACAGCGCCGCCGACCCGCATTCCGGCCTTCCGTCGTTTTTGAAGGAGATCGGTGCCGCTATCGCCGTCTTCAGGCACGGTCCGCCGCCTGCAAGACATATTCGCCGCTCATCGTCGCGAGATCGTCCCAAAGACTTTCGGCGAAGGTTCTGAGCACCATCAGTTCGAAGACATCTTCCGCAACGCGCGTGAGGTGGGCGGCGATGTGTCCCGTCAGCGTCGTCGTCGAGTGCCCGACGGGAAAGGCTGCCGGAGCGAGATCGGCGGCGGTTCCCTTTGCGAGGACACGTTCCACCATCGGCCCCTCGATGCGGATGCGCACGCGGCCATGGCTCTGGTCGACGCCTGCGGCACCGGGCGGCAGCGCTGCGAGAATAGCGGCGACTCCGGCGGCGGAAAGCGCCTCGTCGCCCACGAGGAACCACTGCGCCGGGCCGGCGGTGCGCACCGCGTGCGGCCTGCCGCCGGTCACCTCCCGAAGCAGGGGGGCAAGGTCCGGGCCGCCGGCCTCGCCGAGAACATGAATGACATGCCCCTCGGGAAGCGCGGCGATACTGATGCCCGCCGACCGCAAAGCGGTTTTCGATCCAAGGGCAGCGCGACTGGCGACGCGAAATGCGGGGATCTGAATTTCAGGCATGGAGCTTCTCGTTGGCTGGATCGACGAACACCGGATCGCACAGGACGGCGGGCGTGGTCTCGCCCATCAGGCCGTTCCAGACGACAATTTCCTCGCCGTGGCGCTCCGGCCCGTTCCTGACGAGCGCGAGGCCGATCGTGGACCCGACATGCGGCGAGAAGGCGCTGGAGCTGACGTAGCCCTGATCGTTCTCCAGCGTCGCCTCGGTGCCTTTCGCGAGGATATGCGCCCCCGTGCGAAACGTGGCGGCGGGATCGAGCGGCTTCACACCCACAAGACGCAGCCGGTCGGGGGCCGTCAGGCCTTCGCGGTGGACCATCGCCTTGCCGATGAAGTCAGCCTTCGTCGGGGAGACCATTTTCCCGAAGCCGAGATCGGCCGGCACCACCGTGCCGTTGATCTCGTTATGGGTGACATGGCCCTTCTCGATGCGCAGCACGCCGAGCGCCTCGATGCCATAGGCACAGATGTGCGCCTCCCCCGCTTCCATCAGTGCGTCGGCGACGCTTTCGCCGAAGCCCGCCGGAACGGCGATCTCGTAGGCGAGTTCGCCCGAGAAGGAGATGCGGAACAGCCGCCCGCGCAGCGCCCCGCCGAACAGGGACACCTCCCTTGCGGCGAGGAACGGAAAGGCTTCGCCGGAGATGTCCTCGTCGACGATCGCTTGCAGGATGGTCCGCGCCTTCGGCCCGGCGATCGCCATCTGCGCCCATTGATCCGTCACCGAGGCGAGGCGCACGTCGAGGTCCGGCCACAAGGCCTGCGCGCAGAATTCCAGATGGTTCATGACGCCGGCCGCATAGGCCGTCGTGGTGGTCATGAAGAAGTGATTATCTCCCAGCCGGCTCGTGGTGCCGTCGTCATAGATCATGCCGTCCTCGCGCAGCATCAGTCCGTAGCGCGCGCGGCCCACAGGCAGCTTGAGGAAGGCGTTGGCGTAGACGCGGTTGAGGAACTCGGCTGCGTCCCGGCCGTGGATCTCGATCTTGCCGAGCATGGAGACGTCGCAGAGCCCGGCGTTGAGGCGGACGTTACGCACTTCCCGGTCAACGCTCTCGCGCCAGGTCTTTTCTCCCGCGCGCGGGAACCAGGCGGAACGATACCACAGGCCCGTCTCCACGAACGTCGCGCCGTGCTTCGCCGCCCAGTCGTGCAGGGGTGACTTGCGCACCGGCTGGAAGTGCTTTCCGTGCGAGGCGCCGGTCAGCGCGCCGAAGGAAACCGGCGTGTAGAAGGGCCGGAATGTCGTGGTGCCGACCTCGGCCGGCGACACGCCGCGCGCCTCGGCCAGCAACCCGATGGCGTTGATGTTGGAGAGCTTTCCCTGGTCGGTGGCCATGCCGTTGGTGGTATAGCGCTTGGCAAGCTCCACATGGCCATATCCTTCCCGGACGGCCAGCTTCAGGTCCTTGAGGCCGACGTCGTTCTGGAAGTCCACGAACGCCTTGCCCCGGATGCCGGGCACGGACCACAGCGGTTTGCCGGCATCGCCCGTACCCTCGCCGGCAACCGGACCGAAGACCGCGGGCTGCGCGGCGCGCCCGAGAAGTCCGGCCAGCCGGGCGGCGTGCCCGGCGCCGTCGGCAAGGCAGGCGGACAATGATCCGACGCCGGCAGCGGAACCCGCAAGCGTCAGCCCCTCGGTGTCTTGAGGCGCGAGAAACGCCCCGTGCGCGTCCGACCAGATGGGCCTGCCGCCACGGTGGCAGGCAAGATGGATGACCGGGCTGAACCCACCCGACATGGCGAGCGCATCGACGTCGAGCGTCTCGTTGCGTCCGTCGACGGCGATCGTCACGCCGGCAAGCGCCTTGCCGCCCTTCGCATCGCGGACAAGGCCGCCCTTGATAACGCGCGCGGAGCCGCCGCCGACCGGGCTTCCTTCCCGGCGGCTGTCGACGATGGCCGCCACGCCGACGCCGGCGGCCTCCAGATCGGTCGCGAGCCGATAGCCGCTGTCGTTGGTTGTGAAGACAGCAACGCTCTTGCCGGGGGCGACGGCATGGCGGTTCAGGTAGGTGCGCATCGCGCCCGCCATCATCACGCCGGGAATGTCGTTGCCGCCGAAGACGATGGGCCGCTCCTCGCTGCCCGTGGCGAGGATGGCCTGCGTTGCCGCGATGCGCCACAGCCGCTCGACCGGAGGACCGGCGCACAGTTCCGCGACATGCTTCTGCACCCGCTCGACGGCGCCGAAGACATTGCCGTCGTACCAGCCGAAAACGGTGGTGCGCGCCAGAACCCGCACGTTGGGCAGGCTGTGAAGCTCCGCCGCGATGTCCGCCGCGAGCTGCGGCGCGGGCCGGTCGCCGATCGTGGCGGTCTCGGACAGCAGCGATCCGCCGGGCAGCGCCCCTTCGTCGGCGAGGATGACGCGCAGTCCGGCGCGTCCTGCGGTAAGGGCGGCGGCGAGGCCCGCCGGTCCCGCGCCGATGATCAGCAGGTCGCAATGCGCCCAGCATTTTTCATAGCCGTCGGGATCGGCCTCCCGGGTCGCCCGGCCAAGACCGGCCGCCTTGCGGATGACGGGTTCGTAGACCTTCTCCCAGAAGCCGGCCGGCCACATGAAGGTCTTGTAGTAGAAACCCGCGCCCAGAAACGGCGACAGCATGCCGTTGACCGCGCCGATATCGAAATCGAGCGACGGCCACCGGTTCTGGCTGCGCGCGACGAGGCCGTCGTACAGCTCCTGCACCGTTGCGCGGGTGTTCGGCTCGGTGCGCCCGTCGCGGCCGATGGTGACGAGCGCGTTCGGCTCGGCCGCGCCCGCCGTCAGGATGCCGCGCGGGCGGTGATACTTGAAGCTGCGGCCGACAAGGCGCTGGCCGTTGGCGAGCAGGGCCGAGGCCAGCGTGTCGCCCGCGAAGCCCTGCATTTTCCTGCCGTCGAAGGTGAAGGACAGGGGCCGGGAGCGATCGATGAGGCCGCCCGTGGACAAGCGGAACCGGTTCATGCCTTTCCTCCCTTTCCTGCGGCGGCGTCCTCTGCGCCGGTCACGTCGTGCGTCGCCGTGTTGCGGCTGACGACGAGCCAGCGCCGGCAGCCGGATGTATGGTGCCAGTACTCGCGGTAGGCGCCGCGCGGGTTGTCGCGCAGGTAGACATAGTCCATCCAGGCCGCCTGCCCCGCGTCCGGGCCGGGGCGCTCAAGCGCCGCGCCCTTGATGGTGAATTCTTCCTTCGGTCGCCGTCCGCAATGGGGACAGGGGATGAGGCTCGCCATGGACGATATTCCTTGTCTCGTTCCAGAGATGCATCGCAGACATCAATGCAAATTCGGCTGCGCGCCCTGCCCTTTTTCGTCGATCAGGTAGCCGCGCTCGAAGCGGTCGAGCCGCATCTGCCGCGTGGTCTCGTGCGGCTCCCCTTTCGCGATGAGATGCGCGAAGCAATAGCCGGAGGCGGGCGTCGCCTTGAAGCCGCCGTAGCACCAGCCGGCGTTGAGATAGAGATTGTCGCGGTGGACACGGTCGATGATCGGCGAACCGTCCATCGACATGTCCATGACGCCTCCCCAGGATCGCAGCACCCGCACGCGCGACAGCGCCGGGATCAGGGCCTTGCCGGCCTCGGCGACGTGCTCGACGGTCGCGAGGTTGCCACGCTGGGCATATGAATTGTAGCCGTCGATGTCGCCGCCGAAGACGAGGCCTCCCTTGTCCGACTGCGAGACGTAGAAATGCCCCGCGCCGAAGGTGACGACGCAGTCGATGAACGGCTTCAGGGCCTCGGAGACGAATGCCTGCAGCACATGGCTCTCGACGGGCAGCCTGAGCCCGGCCATCTGCGCCACCTGCGAGGAATTGCCGGCCGCGGCGAGCGCCAGCCTGTCGCAGCCGATAAAGCCCTGCGTGGTTTCGACGCCGGTGACCCGGTTGCCGTCCTGGCGGACGCCGGTGACCTCGCAGTTCTGGACGATGTCAACACCGCGGCTATCGGCGCCGCGCGCATAGCCCCACGCGACCGCGTCGTGCCGCACCGTGCCGCCGCGCCGCTGGATCAGCCCGCCCTGAATGGGGAAGCGGGCATTGTCGAAATCGAGGAACGGCAACACGGCCCTGATGGCATCGCGGTCCAGCAGCTCGGCATCGACACCGTGGAGCCGCATGGCGTTGCCGCGCCGCACATAGGCATCGCGCTGGGCGTCGGAATGGTACAGGTTGACGACGCCCCGCTGGGAAACCATCGCATTGAAGTTGAAATCCTGCTCCAATCCCTCCCAGAGCTTCATGGACAGCTCGTAGAACGGATTGTTGCCGGACAGGAGATAGTTGGAGCGGATGATGGTCGTGTTGCGGCCGACATTACCCGAGCCGATGTAGTTCTTCTCCAGCACCGCCACGTTGGTGATGCCGAACTCCTTCGCGAGGTAGTAGGCCGTCGCGAGCCCGTGCCCGCCGCCGCCGACGATGACGACGTCGTAATGCGGCCTCGGCTGCGGCTGGCGCCATGCCGGCCTCCAGCCCGCATTGCCCCGCAGGCCGTTCAGAAGAATCGAAAGTGCCGAATAGCGCATCTGCAAGATCCCGGTTGATATCCTTTGATAGGACGGCAGAAACATTTTTCGTTACACACAAGGGACGAAAAATTATATAAAAGAGACATGAAGCAGAATCCTTTCCACCTGACGCAGCCGATCGGCTTCATTCTGCTGCCGGGGTTCGCGCTGATGTCCTATGCGTCCGCGACTGAACCGTTGCGGGCGGCCAACATGCTCGCCGGCAGTGCGCTTTACGAAATCGTGGCGCTCTCGCCTGACGGCGCGCCCGTCCCGTCCTCGTCCGGCGCGACCGTTCCCAGCCGGCCGCTTGGCCAGGATGCCCACGATGCGTTGCATACGGTCTTCGTCTGCGCTGGCGGCCAACCGGGAGAATGGCGCTATCCGCAGGTGCATGCGACCTTGCGGACTCTGGCGCGCAGCGGCGTACGAATCGGCGGAATTTCCGGCGGGCCGTATCTGCTCGCCGCCGCCGGCCTGCTAGACGGCCGGGATTTCACCATCCATTGGGAGCATGCCCCGGCGCTGATCGAGGCGTTTCCGCATCTGGTTCCCCGCCAGGCGCGATTCGTGCTCGACGGCAACCGCATCACCTGCGGCGGCGGCGTCGCGCCCCTCGACATGATGCATGCGCTCATCGCCGAGCGGATGGGAGCGGACTTCGCGCGGCGTGTCAGCGACTGGTACCTCCACACGGCGGTCGCGGAGCCGGCGGCACCCCAGCGGGCCTCGGCGGCGGAGCGCTTCGGTGTGCATCACCCTGCCCTGCTCAATGTCCTCGCGAAGATGGAGGCGACGATCGAGCAGCCGCTGGGCCGGGACTCGATGGCGGTTTTCGCGGGCATCAGCCCGCGGCACCTCGACCGGCTGTTCGCCGATCACCTCGGCCGGGGTTTTCTGGAGACCTACCGCACGATCCGCCTGCAGCACGCACGCAGGCTGCTGCAGCAAAGCCCCCTGTCGATCTCGGAAATCGCCTTTGCGACAGGCTTTTCAAGCGCGGCGCATTTCTCGACGGCCTACCGGCGGCTGTTCGCGCATCCACCAGGCCAGGAACGCAGTTAATTTTCCTGTCAGTTGAATTCTTTTCACTATAAAGATAAAATGATCTTTTTGCCGGAGCGATCATGACACAGACCACAGCAAGGCGGCAGGGCGCGAAGGATGCCACGAAGGATAAATTGCCGGCCATCGAGCCGCATGCCGGTTTCGGCCAAGATCCGCATGCGGTGCGCGAGCCGCAGGTCAACAATCTGGAGATGGCGATCGGGCATGAGGTGCGCGCCTATCGCAAGAAGCTCGGCCTCACGGTTACAGACCTCGCGGCGGCGACGGGCATGTCCGTCGGCATGCTGTCCAAGATCGAGAATGGCAACATCTCGCCGTCGCTGACGACGCTGCAGGTGCTGTCGAAAGCACTCGGCGTGCCGCTGACGGCATTCTTCAGGCGCTTCGAGGAACCGCGCAACGCGACCTTCGTCAAGGCCGGCGAAGGGCTCAACATCGAGCGCCGGGGGACGCGCGCCGGCCACCAGTATAGCTTGCTCGGCCACATCGACAACAATTCGAGCGGCGTCACGGTCGAGCCCTATCTCATCACGCTGACCACGGAATCCGACGTGTTCCCGACCTTCCAGCATGAAGGCATGGAGTTCCTCTACATGCTGGAGGGCGAGGTCATCTACCGCCACGCGGACAAGCTCTATCCGATGAACCCGGGCGACAGCCTGTTCTTCGACGCCGATGCGCCGCACGGGCCGGAGGTGCTTGTCAGGCTGCCGGCGCGCTACCTGTCGATCATCTCCTATCCCCACAGGCGCACGACCGGGGATTGATAAATTGCCTTAGAAGAAAAATTTATTCTCTGTAATTGACCCGGCCATTGCCGCGTGCTAGCTCTTGTTCATCAACGAACGGAGGTTGCAGGGACCATGTGCGGCATTGTCGGACTATTCTTGAAGGACCGGACGCTGGAGCCGAGACTCGGCGACATGCTGTCCGACATGTTGATCGCGATGACGGATCGCGGTCCGGATTCCGCCGGCATCGCGATCTACCGCCCGTCGCCGGAAGGAAAGACCAAGCTCACGCTGCAATCCGCGTCGCCGGAAACGGACTTCGCCGACCTGCGCGGCGAGCTGCTTGAGGCCGGCATCGCGGCGTCGGTCACGGTCAGAAGCACCCACGCGGTTCTGGAGACCGACGCGACGGCGGAAAAGGTGCGCGCCTTCCTCGCCGCCCGCAGGCCGGCCGTCCGCGTCACGGGCACGGGCCGCAGCATCGAACTCTACAAGGAGACCGGCCTGCCGAAAGACGTCGTCGAGCGGTTCGGTGTCCGCGGCATGGGCGGCACCCACGGCGTCGGCCACACCCGCATGGCGACGGAATCCGCCGTGACGACACTCGGCGCGCACCCCTTCTCGACCGGCGCCGACCAGTGCCTGGTCCACAACGGGTCGCTCTCCAACCACAGCAATCTGCGCCGCACGCTGGCGCATGAAGGCATCAAGCTCGAAAGCCAGAACGATTCCGAAGTCGCGGCCGCTTATCTGACGGCGGAGATGGCAAGGGGCAAGGATCTGGGCGAGGCGCTGAACAGCGCGCTGGACGATCTGGACGGTTTCTTCACCTTCGTCGTCGGCACGCAATCCGGCTTCGGCGTGGTGCGCGACCCGATCGCCTGCAAGCCCGCCGTCATGGCTGAAACCGACCGGTACGTCGCTTTCGGCTCCGAATATCGCGCGCTCGTTAACCTGCCCGGCATCGAGAACGCCCGCGTGTGGGAGCCGGAACCGGCCACCGTCTATTTCTGGGATCACGAGAAGGCAGCCTGATTTCCTGCCGGGGCAAGTGTTCATCAGGAAATTGTAGTCAGAGGGAAGTACAATACATGCCTGTCTTTGATCTCTCCACGACGCCGCTGCGCGAGTTCAACAGCGCGCTGCGCAATATCCCGGAAGGGAGCAACGATTTCTCGTTCGAGGTGCTCAATCCGCGCGGCAGCCACGCCGTCGCCGCCGGCATCGACACGCCCGTCACCGTCGATGTTCAAGGGTCCGTCGGCTATTACTGCGCCGGCATGAACGACGGCGGTATCGTCACGGTTCACGGTTCCGCCGGGCCGGGCGTGGCCGAGAACATGATGTCGGGCACAGTCGTCGTCGAGGGCGACGCGAGCCAGTACGCCGGTGCGACCGGCCGGGGCGGCCTTCTCGTCATCAGGGGCAACGCCTCTTCGCGCTGCGGCATCTCGATGAAGGGCATCGACATCGTCGTCCTCGGCAACATCGGACATATGTCTGCGTTCATGGGGCAGTCGGGGCACCTTGTCGTCCTCGGCGATGCCGGAGAGGCGCTGGGCGATTCCCTCTACGAGGCGAAGCTCTTCGTTCGCGGGAAGGTAAAAAGCCTCGGCGCCGACTGCGTCGAGAAGGATATGCGCCCGGAGCATCTCGCGAAGCTCGCCGAACTGCTCGAAAAGGCCGGCGTCAGCGGCGTGAGGCCGGAGGAGTTCAAGCGCTACGGCTCGGCCCGCAAACTCTACAACTTCAACATCGACAACGCGGACGCCTACTGACGCCGCGACGGGATGAGCTACCGGCGAACGCCCATCCCGCGCCGCAGCCGTCGACGCACAGTTTTTGTCCAGAACGGTGCCCGTTTTCCGGGATCATGCTTCAGGGATATGCCATGAGCTATCACAACCCCCATACCCCGCCGCGCAAGTCCGCGACCTTCGACGATTACACGCTGGCGGAAATCCGCCGCGCCGCCGCGACCGGCATCTACGACATCCGCGGCGGCGGAACGAAGCGCAAGGTGCCGCATTTCGACGACCTGCTCTTCCTTGGTGCCTCGATGTCGCGCTACCCGCTCGAAGGCTACCGCGAGAAATGCGAGACCTCAGTCACCCTTGGAACACGTTTTGCGAGGAAGCCCATTCAGTTGAAGATTCCGATCACGATCGCGGGCATGAGCTTCGGCGCATTGTCCGCGCCCGCGAAGGAGGCCCTCGGGCGCGGCGCGACGCTGGCCGGAACTTCGACGACGACGGGCGATGGCGGCATGACGGACGAAGAACGCGGGCACAGCGAGATCCTCGTTTACCAGTATCTCCCCTCCCGCTACGGGATGAACCCGCGCGACCTGCGCCGCGCGGATGCGATCGAGGTCGTGGTCGGCCAGGGCGCGAAGCCCGGCGGCGGCGGCATGCTGCTCGGCCAGAAGATTTCCGACCGCGTGGCCGAGATGCGCACGCTTCCCAAAGGCATCGACCAGCGCTCCGCCTGCCGCCATCCGGACTGGACCGGCCCCGACGATCTGGAAATCAAGATCCTGGAGCTGCGGGAGATCACGGACTGGGAGAAGCCGATCTACATCAAGATTGGCGGCGCGCGGCCGTATTACGACACAGCGCTCGCGGTCAAGGCGGGAGCGGACGTGGTGGTGCTCGACGGCATGCAGGGCGGCACGGCGGCGACACAGGACGTCTTCATCGAGCATGTCGGCATGCCGACGCTCGCCTGCATCCGCCCCGCCGTTCAGGCGCTGCAGGATCTGGGCATGCATCGCAAGGTGCAGCTTGTCGTCTCCGGCGGCATCCGGTCGGGCGCCGATGTCGCCAAGGCGCTGGCGCTGGGGGCAGACGCGGTGTCGATCGGTACCGCCGCGCTCGTCGCCATCGGTGACAACGATCCGCGCTGGGAGGACGAGTATCGGGCGCTCGGCAGCACGGCGGGTGCCTACGACGACTGGCACGAGGGCAAGGACCCGGCCGGCATCACCACGCAGGATCCGGAGCTGGCGAGCCGTCTCGATCCCGTCACCGCCGGCCGGAAGCTTGCCAACTACCTCAAGGTCATGACGCTGGAAGCCCAGACCATCGCCCGCGCCTGCGGCAAGAACCACCTGCACAACCTGGAGCCGGAAGATCTCTGCGCCCTGACGCTCGAAGCGGCGGCGATGGCGCAGGTGCCGCTCGCCGGTACCGGCTGGTATCCGGGCAAGAACGGCTTTTGAGAGGGCATCTACACCTGCGGCCTGCAACGGGAGGGCATGGTCCGCATCAGCTTAAATAAACGATGGATATCCAGACAAACCGCGGAACAAGCGGCGGATATCCGACAAGGGGAACTGAAGTGACGCAGGAGCTTTCCAAATACGCTGCTGAAAACGGAATAAAATATTTCATGATCAGCTACACGGACCTTTTCGGCGGTCAGCGCGCGAAACTGGTCCCGGCTGCGGCGATCGCCGACATGCAGAGGGATGGCGCGAGCTTCGCCGGCTTTGCGACGTGGCTCGATCTCACCCCCGCCCATCCCGACCTGTTTGCCGTCCCCGACCCATCGTCCGTGATCCGGCTACCCTGGAACAAGGATGTCGCCTGGGTCGCCGCCGACTGCATCATGGACGATGCGCCGGTGGAACAGGCGCCGCGCGTCCTGCTCAAGCGGCTGATCGCCGAGGCCGCCCGGGAGGGGCTGCGCGTAAAAACCGGCGTCGAGGCGGAGTTCTTCCTCATTTCGCCTGACGGCTCAAAGATTTCCGACGAGTTCGATACCGCCCAGAAGCCCTGCTACGACCAGCAGGCGGTGATGCGCCGCTACGATGTCATCGCCGAGATCTGCGACAGCATGCTCGAACTCGGCTGGAAGCCGTACCAGAACGACCACGAGGACGCGAACGGCCAGTTCGAGATGAACTGGGAATACGACGACGCGCTGCGCACCGCCGACAAGCATTCGTTCTTCAAGTTCATGGTGAAGTCGATCGCGGAAAAGCACGGGCTACGCGCGACATTCATGCCCAAGCCCTTCAAGGGCCTGACCGGGAACGGCTGCCACGCGCATATCTCGGTCTGGGACCTCGACGGAGAGGTCAACGCCTTCGCCGACAAGTCGATGCCCTTCGGGCTCTCGGCGCAGGGCAAGCACTTCCTCGGCGGCATCATGAAACACGCCTCGGCGCTTGCGGCCGTCACCAATCCGACGGTCAATTCCTACAAACGCATCAATGCGCCGCGGACCACCTCGGGCGCCACCTGGGCGCCGAACGCGGTGACCTGGACCGGCAACAACCGCACCCACATGGTGCGCGTGCCCGGCCCCGGCCGCTTCGAGCTGCGCCTGCCGGACGGCGCCGTCAACCCGTACCTGCTACAGGCGATCGTCATCGCCGCCGGCCTGTCCGGCATTCGCTCGAAAGCCGATCCGGGGCAGCATCACGACATCGACATGTACGCTGCGGGGCATACTGTCACCGATGCCCCGCGGCTGCCGCTCAACCTGCTCGACGCGCTGCGCGAATACGAGAAGGACGAGGTCCTGCGGAAGGCGCTGGGCAATGCGTTCTCGTCCGCCTACCTCAAGCTCAAGCACAACGAGTGGAACATGTACTGCTCGCAGTTCACGAGCTGGGAACACGCGACCACCCTCGATATCTGAGAGTCCTCGCTGCGTCACGGATCGCCTTCCCCGCGCCTGAACGGGATGACTTTCCCCGATTGTCATCCCACCCCGTACGCTTGAGCGCACGGAACCCCTTTCGGAGGCCGCTTCCCCCGATCCGGCGGCAGGCGCGAAAAGCTCTTCCCGCCGCCTTGAGAGAGAGCCATGACAACATTCATTCTCACTGTCACCTGCAAGTCCACACGCGGAATCGTGGCGGCAATATCGACCTATCTTGCCGGCAAGGGCTGCAACATCATCGACTCGTCGCAGTTCGACGACCTCGATACGGGGCGGTTCTTCATCCGTATCTCCTTCATTTCCGAGGAAGGTGTCGGCCGTCCGGCGCTGATCGAGGACTTCGGTCCGATCGCCGAAACATTCGGCATGACATGGAACATCCACAACGCCAGGGACCGCATGAAAGTCATGCTGATGGTCTCGCGCTTCGGCCATTGCCTGAACGACCTGCTCTACCGTTGGAAGATCGGCGCGCTGCCGATCGATATCGTCGGCGTCGTGTCCAATCACTTCGATTACCAGAAGCTGGTCGTGAATCACGATATTCCCTTCCACTACATCAAGGTGACGAAGGAGAACAAGCCGCAAGCCGAGGCGCAACTGCTCGACGTCATCCGGCAGACGGAAACGGAACTCGTCGTGCTCGCCCGCTATATGCAGGTGCTGTCGGACAGACTCTGCGAGGAGATGTCGGGCCGCATCATCAACATCCATCACTCCTTCCTGCCGAGCTTCAAGGGCGCCAATCCCTACAAACAGGCCTACCAGCGCGGCGTGAAGCTGATCGGCGCGACAGCCCACTACGTGACCGCGGACCTCGACGAGGGTCCGATCATCGAACAGGGCACGGCCCGCATCACCCATGCGCAGAGCCCCGATGACTATGTCTCCATCGGTCGCGATGTCGAAAGCCAGGTGCTGGCGCGCGCCATTCATGCGCACATCCACCACCGGACGTTCATCAACGGCAACCGCACCGTCGTTTTCCCGGCGAGCCCCGGCAGCTATGCGTCCGAGCGGATGGGCTAAGCCATGGCTGACATCATCGATGGCAAGCAGGTCGCCGCATCCGTGACCGCGGCGGTAAAAACGGCAGCCCTCGCGCTGCAACAGCAACGCGGAGTGACGACAGGCCTGGCGGTCGTCATCGTCGGCGACGATCCGGCAAGCCACACCTACGTGGCCGCGAAAAGCCGCATGGCGAAGGAATGCGGCTTCAACTCCGTCCAACACACGCTGCCCGCGCAGACAACGCAAGAAGAACTCGCCGCTCTCGTCCGGATGCTCAATGACGACGACGCCATCCATGGCATACTCGTCCAGCTGCCGCTGCCGGGGCATCTCGACCCGGAGCCGCTCATCCAGGCGATCCGGCCGGAAAAGGACGTCGACGGCCTCCACGTCATCAATGCCGGCAAGCTGGCGACGGGCGATCTTGCCACCGGCCTCGTCTCCTGCACGCCAGCGGGCGCCATGGTCTTCGTCCGCCAGGTACACGGGGCGGACCTGTCGGGCCTCAACGCCGTCGTGATCGGACGCTCGAACCTGTTCGGGAAGCCCATGGCGCAGTTGCTGCTGCACGCCAACGCCACGGTGACGGTTACGCACTCGCGCACCCGTGACCTCCCGTCCCTCTGCCGCAACGCGGACATCCTCGTTGCGGCCGTGGGCCGTCCCGAGATGGTAAAGGCCGATTGGGTGAAGCCCGGAGCGACCGTGATCGATGTCGGTATCAACCGCATTCCCGCACCCGAACGGGGCGAGGGCAAGACCCGCCTCGTCGGCGACGTCGCCTTCGCGGAATGCGCCGACCTCGCCGCCGCCATCACGCCGGTGCCCGGCGGCGTGGGTCCCATGACCATCGCCATGCTGATGGCGAATACGGTGATCGCCGCCCACCGCGCCAGCGGGCTGACGCCGCCGACCTTCTGACGATGCTGCGTCGCGGGGAAATTCCGCTTGCGCCGCAGCAAATCGCGCATATAGTGAAGAAATAAATATTCTCAATAATAAACCAGAGAGACGGACATCATGACTGCAACATGGCGCTTTTCCGCCCTTGCGGACCGGCACCGGGCCCTGGGTTCCAGGCTTGAGGACTGGAACGGCATGGGTACCGCCTGGACATACGACAAGGACATCTACGAGGAACATGCCGCCGTCCGCACGCGGGCCGGCCTCATGGACGTGTCGGGTCTCAGGAAGGTTCACCTCGTCGGCCCGCACGCCATCGCCGTGCTGGATGCGATAACGACGCGGGACCTGAACAAGGTATATCCGGGAAAATCCGTCTACGCCTGCATGCTCAACGATCGCGGGCATTTCACGGAGGACTGCGTCGTGTATCGCACGGGGCCGAACGCCTGGATGCTGGTGCACGGATCGGGCTCCGGCCATGAGGAGGTCGTCAAGCAGGCCGCAGGGCGAAACTGCGCCGTTCTTTTCGACGACGATCTGCACAATCTCTCGCTTCAGGGCCCCCTCGCCGTCGAGTACCTGCAAAGGCACGTGCCGGGCATCCGCGACCTGCGATACTTCCATCACATCCAGACCACGCTGTTCGGCCTGCCCGCGATGATCTCGCGTACCGGCTACACCGGCGAGCGCGGCTACGAGATCTTCGTGCGCGGGCAGGACGCGCCCGCCGTATGGGATCACATCGTCGGGGAAGGCGCGGAACTCGGCATCATCCCCGTCTCGTTCAGCGTCCTCGACATGCTGCGGGTCGAAAGCTACCTGCTGTTCTATCCTTACGACAATTCGCAGATGTATCCCTTCGCGGACGAACCTCCCGGCGACAGCCTTTGGGAGCTTGGCCTTGCCTTCACGGTGAGCCCTGGCAAGACCGGTTTCCGCGGTGCGGAGGAGCATTGGCGCCTCAAGGGCAGGGAGCGCTTCAGGATATTCGGGCTGCTGATCGACGCCGACGGTCCCGCCGGCGCCGGGGACGAGGTCTGGGCCGACGACCGGAAGGTCGGCGTGATTACCTGCCCCTGCTATTCGAAGCTCACGGGCCGTTCGATGGCCATCGCCCGTCTCGACGTGGACAAGGCCGTGCAGGGCACGCCGCTGGAAGTCCGCGGCAAGTCGCTCGCCGCCAAGGCTATCGCCCACACGATCACCTTCGACGATCCCGACAAGAAGAAGCGAACCGCCGTCGGCTGAGGGGACTTGCCATGCTGGTGGAAGGCATCACGAGCCGCCCGGTCCATGGCGGGATACAAGTGGACCTGTTCGCGCGCCGGCATCTTTTCGCCCTGGAGGGAGAAGGCGCGCTCGCGCTTCTGGCGCAGGCTCCGGCGCTCGACGAGGCGTTCTTCGATCGCTGCGAGGTGTTGTACGCGGCTGCGAACGCCGCCGCCCGGGGCTACGACGAAGCGCTGGCAAGACTGAAGCCGGATCTGTACCGGCAAACGCCGACTGTCGAGACGCTGCTTTTCCGGCTGCGAGGGTGCCTTTCCAGGGCGACGATGGGCACGAGGCTCTACGTGGCGGGTGGCGAGGGTTTCATCGGTCGGTGCATGAACGTCGCCGCCGGCTTCGGCATGGATGCCGGCACAGTTCTCACGGAGCATCGCGGATCGGCCGCCCGGCGCGTCCAGTGCGTGCATTGCAAGGGCATCACCGAGGACGTGAGCGAAAGCCCCTTCGCATGCAGCCACTGCGGGCTGAACCTTCTCGTCAGGGATCATTACTCGAAGCGCCTCGGGGCGTTTCAGGGAGTCTGCATCGACGCGGAGGAGCCCGTGTCGGCCAGCCGGACGCCTGAGGAGGTGTTCCAATGAGCGCTACATCCACGATACCTGTGCGCGTCAGCGAGATAGAACCCGTCGCCGAGAGTATCAAGCGGGTCCGGCTGGAACGTCCCGACGGCCGGCCGCTACCGCCGTTTTCGCCGGGCGCGCATGTCGTCGTTTCCATGAACGATGGCGGACGCATTCGCCGCAATCCCTATTCGCTGATGTCGGAGCCCGACGACAGGGGATACTACGCCATCTCCGTGCTGCGCGCCGAGAAATCGCGCGGCGGCTCCGCCTTCATACACGACGTGTTGAAGGCGGGAGACGAACTCACCATAAGCCATCCCGTCAACCTCTTCCCGGCCGACAAGCGCGGACGCAAGCATATCCTCATCGCGGGCGGCATCGGGATCACACCGTTCATCGCGATGATGGCCGGGTTCGCCCACGACAATGTGCCCTTCGAACTCCACTACGCCATGCGCTCCCGTGCTCACGGCGCCTATTGGCGGGATCTCGTCGCAAACTACGGCGCACATCGTATCAAGCCATATTTCAGCGCCGAATATCAGGTTCTGCCCGTCGCGACACTGCTCGAAAATCAGCCGCTCGGCACGCATGTCTATGTTTGCGGCCCGGACAGGCTGACCGACTGCGTGCTCGACGCCGCACGGAACACCGGCTGGCCGGCGGCCAACGTGCATACGGAACGCTTCCTCGCGCCGGCGGGCGGCAAGCCCTTCGATGTCGAACTCATCCGCTCGGGCATTACAGTGCATGTGGGCGAGCATGAGAGCATTCTGGAGGCTGTCGAGGCCGCCGGCATCGATGCCCCCTGCCTGTGCCGGGGAGGCGCATGCGGCCAATGCGAGACGTCCGTCATCGCCTGCGACGGCCAACTTCTTCACCATGACGTCTACCTGTCCGACGACGAGAAAGCGGGAGGACGCAAGATCATGATCTGCGTCTCGCGCTTCGAAGGCACGAGACTGTCCCTTGATCTTTGATAACGACAGAGGGAGCCAAGCCATGGCCATCATGTTCAGGCAGGAAACCTTCCGCGACGATTTCACCTACCGGAACAGTCCCGCCAATATTCACCGTTTCCCGTTTCCGTTCGATCGGGACGAATATGCGTACTCGGTGAACATCGAGCCTCACGTACCGGGACGGAAGGGCACCATCTGCGAAAGCCTGATCGACGTGGACGAGCACTACGTCGCGGAAATGGCCGACCGGGCACTCGTGCTCAAGGAAGATCCGCTGCGCTACCAGGCCCTGCCGCATATGATGCAGGCGCAGTGGGACGTTCTCGAACTCCTCATGGAGCAGCAGGCTGCCGGATATCCCGAACACTTCTCGCTGACGAGGAACGGTGACCGGTGGCGATGGATCAACCGGCCACTCGGCATCGACGACACTTTCACATTCGGCGCCCGCGAGACACTCCCGTATGAGCCGCTGGAGTATATCGGCCGGCAGACGCAAGGCGACCTGTGCATCGTCGACCAGCGGGACAACAATCTCTGGATGGACGCCGGGCTCGTCACCACACAGGCGGACTGGTCGCTGGATTTCGACGTCGGCATGAATTTCATGGAATGGCACGGCCCCGTTCCCCTCGCTCACGGGATGGGCATTTTCGACCGGGCACTGAAGTTTCTCCTGAACCTCCAGCTCGGCCAGCCCGTGCGCCGGTTCAACTGGACAATGACCGTCAATCCGCGCCTGGATACCAGCCCCGAAAACTACCACAAGTGGGGGCGCGACCGGACGACTGTGACGCCCGTCAATGTCGGCCGGAAGGTGCACCTGCGCGTCGAGCTGCAAACTCTATGGCGGCTGCCGCGCTCGAACGCGATGCTGTTCGTGATCCGCTGCTACCTGATGAGCATGGAGGAACTCGTCACCGTTCCAAAATGGGCACGGCGTTTTCACAGGGTGCTCAAGACGCTGCCGCAGGAACTGGTCGACTACAAGGGCATGACGCGCTACCGCGACACCACCGTCGAATGGCTTTCCCGCCATGACGACGGCGCTCCGACCTCACCGGGAATCTGGCCGGACTGAGACGGCGCCGCGGGCAGGACCGGCGCCATAACGGGCTCGACAAATAATAATACAATAAAAAGCCGGAAAGGCAGAACGCCTGGCGGCACTGGGAGGATACGTGCGGAGGAATACATGACACGTTCAAGATAAACAGGGGAACATACGAATGGTTGATGCTGAAAGCGCCGGTGCCTGCTCCGGCAACGACATTGAACGCGAGCCTGCAATGAAGAAACGGGCCACGGTGGATGATTGCCGTGCCGTCCCGCATCCGTCACGGCAGAGGCCGTCGATGATCTCGCGGGCGCTCATCGCTGCCGCCTTCCTCGGCGTTTCCTCCACCGCCCACGCCGCAACCGGCGAGATCGATACCGGAACGACAGCCTGGCTGCTGACTGCGACGCTGTTCGTGTTGATGATGTGCCTGCCCGGGCTCGCCCTGTTCTACGGCGGCGTCGTGCGCGCCAAGAACGTGCTCTCGATCTTCGTGCAGATGTATGTTTCGGCGGGCGTCATCGGCGTTCTCTGGGTGATCTACGGCTACAGCCTGGTCGTGGACACGGCAGGCATGGTCGAGGGCGAGTATTCGTTCAACAGCTTCGTCGGCGGGCTGAACAAGGCGTTGCTCGCCGGTGTCGACCCGCAGGCGGCCGCCTCCGGCGTTCCCGAAGGCGTGCTGATCGTCTTCCTGATGGCCTTCGCCATCATCACCCCGGCGATCGTCGCCGGCGCGTTCGCCGAACGCATGAAGTTTTCCGCCTCCGTCCTCTTTCTGGCCCTGTGGTTCACCTTCTGCTACGCGCCGGTCGCGCACATGGTCTGGGGCGGGCCGGGCGCGCTGATGGTGAATTGGGGAGCGCTCGACTTCGCGGGCGGGACCGCCGTCCATATCAACTCGGGCGTCGCGGGGCTCGCGGCCTGCCTCGTGCTCGGCAAGCGCACGAACTATCCGAGGATCCCGATGCCCCCTCATAATCTCGTGCTTACGCTGACGGGCGCCAGCATGCTCTGGGTGGGCTGGTTCGGCTTCAACATCGGTTCGGGGCTTGCCGTCAACGGCCAGGTCGGTCTCGTCATGCTGAACACACAGCTGGGGGCCTGTGCCGGCATCCTCGGCTGGGCGCTGATGGAGACGCTTACAAGAGGCAAGCCGAGCGCGCTCGGGGTTGCCTCCGGCGCGCTGGCGGGCCTCGTCGGCATCACGCCCGCCTGCGCCTTCGTCGGCGCCGGTGGCGCCATCGTCATCGGGCTTCTCACCAGCGTTGCCTGCTTCTATGCCATCACCGATCTCAAGCACCGTTTCGGCTATGACGACACCCTTGACGTGTTCGGACTGCACGGTGTCGGCGGCATCGTCGGCGCGATCCTGACCGGCTTGTTCGCGGCGCCGTCGCTGGGCGGCACCGTCGAGGGTCTCGACATCGGGCGGCAGTTGCTGGTGCAGACCGCAAGCGTCGTATTCACCATCGTCTACTGCCTGGCCTTGAGCTGGGTCATCCTAAAATTGATCGATTGGGCAATCGGTCTCCGCGTCGTGCAGGAAGACGAGGAAGAGGGACTCGACATCACGAGCCACCATGAAAGCGCTTATAACGCATAGAGTTTTTCTCATTTTGTTTGAAGCAAGGAGCTGAAGAACTCTTGAGCCCGCGCGACGTTTGAACGTTGAAAAAGCGAAGCTTTTTCTGCCACAGGCAAATGCTGGAGTGTTTCTGTCTTTGACAAAAGCACTCCAGCCAGATCGCCCCCGACTAAGCTAAGCGCGCCGTATCTCACAACTATTGGGGAACGCAACATGAAACTGATCACCGCCATCATACGACCATTCAAGATCGACGCTGTGCGAGAAGCTTTGACGGAGGCCGGCGTGACCGGCATCACCGTGACGGAGGTCAAGGGTTTCGGTCGCCAGAAAGGGCACACGGAAGTGTATCGGGGCGCCGAATATGTCGTGAACTTCCTGCCCAAGATCCGTCTGGAAACCGTGGTCGCCGACGAACTCGTGGATCAGGTGCTGGCGGCGATCCGGCACTCCGCCGGCACGGGCAAGGTCGGCGACGGCAAGCTCTTCGTCTGCGCCGTCGAGCAAGCCGTCCGCATACGTACAGGCGAAACCGGCGTCGACGCGCTCTGAACCAAGCGGAAGTCCATATCCCGCGGCGTCCATCTCTGCCTCAACGTGGTCGGGCGTCCGGGAGAAGCCGCGCTGATCCGGGCGATCGAACCGCAGGTCGGGCTCAAGATCATGCAGGCGCTCCGGGGCAGGACGCCGTTCTGTGCCGGACGGACCGCGCAGGTGCTCTCCGAACCCTGCCTCGCCGACCGCAGACGAGGCAGGGACAAGGGTACCGCCGATGCCCAGCGGATCGGGGCACCCGGAGGATCAATCGAGCGGACCGCCGATCAGATCGATGTGATTGGCGGCGCACAGCGTAGCAAATGCGACGATCTGTTCGTCGGACAGCGCCGTGACCGGCGGCAGTCCCGCAGTCGTCGCGGGGCGGCTCGCCCGCGCCACGAGCGTCTCGAAATCGTGCCCCCGGCAGATCGTCAGGCAGCGCGCGCCCGACAGGCTCTCGACGCGGAAGCTGTGGGGCACGCCCTTGGGGGCGATCGCGATGTCGCCGGCGCGCAGGATACTATCCTCCCCCGCGATCCGGACGCGCATGGTGCCTTCCAGGACATGGAAGATCTCGTCCTCGTTGTGGTGGATGTGGAGCGGCGGGCTTTCGCCATAAGGCATGAAGTGATCGATGATGCTGATGCCGTCGTCGCCATCGGCCGCCGACAGGCGGATGGTGATGCGGGTGTTGAGGAACCAGGCGGAGTAGTCCGCACCGGTCGTGTTGTCCAAGCGCGTGTTGTTCCTGATGAGTTGCATGGTGGCTGTCCCTGTCGTGAGCCGGCGCCGGGCCGGGAGGTGGAGCCCGACCGACATCCGGCGGCCGTGGCATGGGCTCCTTCTCGCCGATGGCCGTCAGCGCGGCGCGAGACCGGCGTCACTGTGGCGTCTCACGACCGTTAAAAATGCAGCGATGCGCAATTTCACGCCGGCTGATCATCCGGCGGGGGCAGCCCGATCAGGGCAAGTGCACGGGTGGCCCGGGCGCGCCCGCCGGCGGGCAGCGCCCTTGCGATCATCGGCCAGATGGTCGCCGGCTGGAGGCCGGGCGTCGCCCCGCCGGAACCGGAGAGCAAGTCTCGCGCCTCGTCGCAGCGGCCCGTCTCCGCCAGCACGAGCGCCAGAACCATCAACGCCCACGCTTCGCCCCGCTTGACCGCCAGCGCCTCGCGCGCGCCGCGCTCGGCCTCCTCCAGGCGATTCATGAAGTAGCAGCTGGCCGCTCTCGCGGTCAGGAACATCGGCAGCAAGGGATCGCGGGGGGATAGCCTCAGCGCCATGTCCGCGGCCTCCAGCGCCAGGGCCGGTTCGCCGGCGGCATGATGGGAGAGCGCGAGACAATAATGCACGTGGGCGTAGGACGGATGGCGGTCGCGCGCGCGGCTCAGCAGGTCGAGCCCGCCGCCGATATCCCCGGCAAGAACGCGAAGCCGCCCGAGCATCACCAGGACGAAAGGCGACGACGGATCAAGCTCGAACGCCCGGCTGGCGTGGGCGATACCACGGGTCACGCCGGCCTGGGTATCCAGCTCCATCAGCAGCGCGATGCGCAGAACAGCCGCATAGGCGAGCCCCGCATGGGGCAAGGCAAATTCCGGTGCCAGCGCGCTGGCACGGGAAAAGCAGGCCTCCGCACGGGCGATCTCGCCTGCTTCGAAGTGATAGGCATGCCACATCCCGCGATGGAACAGTTCCCAGACGCCGAGATCGGCCGGCGGCCCGCTCGCCGCGCGCTCCCGTTCGGCCAGCCGGATTTCCGCGTCGAGGCCGGTCGTGAGTTCCGCCACGATCCGATCCCGCAGGACGAAGAAATCGTCCATCACCCCTTCGTGGCGCACCGCCCACAGGTGGCGGCCGGACACCTCGTCCACCAGCCCGGCGGAAAGACTGACCTTGCCGGCACCAACCCTCAGGGTGCCGGTCACGACGTAGCGCACCCCGAGATCGCGTGCCGCCTCGGCGGGTAGCGTGAACCGCAGGCTCGACGGGCGCGCGATCACCAGAAAGTCGCGGTGGCGGGTCAGTTCCGTGGTGATGTCGTCGGCGATGCCTTCAGCGAGAAAGCGCTGATCCGGATCGCCCTCGTCATGGACGAAAGGCAGGACGGCGACGGACAGCCGAAACTCCCACGCGGGCCTTGCCGCTCCCGAAGGCCGCGCCGCCGGCACCGGCGCGGCGCTCCCGCCGCGCGGGGCAGACGATGACGGGATGCTTCCGTCACCCGACAGCTCCCTCGCCAGCGCCAGCGTCCCCTCCGAGGGCGTGACGCCCAGCTCCACCTTCAGGATCTCGCAACATGCGCGAAACTGGGTGAGCGCCGCCGCGCGGTCGCCGGCGGCGGCATGGAGCCGCATGAGGAGCCGGTGACTGCGCTCGCGGCAGGGGTCGAGGGTGAGCAGCAGCGATGCGGCCGCCAGCGCCTCAGCCTTTTCTCCTCGCTCCGACGCGGCCTGGCTGGCGAGCGCAAGCGCACGCTGCGCCAGCGTGCGGTGGCGCGCCCGTTCAAAAACCAGCCAGTCGTGTATCTCCGACCCCGGTGCTTCTATCCCGTCGAGGAAGGGCGACGACAGGGCCATAGCCGTGTCGACATCCACCGGCGCAAGCGCCGCCTCGGCGAGTTGGGCGATATCGGTGGGCAGGTGCGCAAGCGCCACGACGTCGCCATCCGTCGAGACACCGATACCGATCGCCCGCAGCCGGGACAAGGCGTTGCGCAGGCTGCCGCGCGCCTGTTCCTCGCCCCGGTCCGGCCAGAGCTGCTCGGCTATCTGCCCGCGCCGGCGACCGCGCGTCGTCGATGTCGCCAGATAGCCCGCGAGTAGCGCAAGCTTTTCGGTCAGCGGCACGCCCTCATCCGCGGCCGTACGAATGCGCGCGTTTCCCAAAAGCAGCAACACCGGCATCGTCGATCCGCTGTCGTCACGGGCGTTTTGCATGGTTCCCACCCCGGGTTTCCTCCCCGCTCACCATACCGACGAGCGGCCCTCCGCGAGAACCCGGTCGTGCGGTGGAAGGCTCACGGTTGAGTCTCACTGCGAACACCGCGACTGCAGACCCGGATGCGGGCGGAAGAGCGGGCGATCATGCGAAAGCGGATGTCAGCATTTCCATAGGCTGCCAGCCGTGTGTCGGCTTGCGGTGTTCGATACCGAACGCAAACCAGCAGCCGCCACCTCCCGGCCCCTGATCGAAACGACGATCTATTCTGTTACCCGACAAGGCACAGAACAGAAGCGTGCCGACGCCGCCATGCCCGACGAACAGCACATCGCCGTCCGTGCCGCCCCTCAGGCAGGTATCGACCTCATCAACAATCCGCTTTTGCGCGTCTTCGGCGGCTTCCCATCCACGAACACTTCGGGACGGGTTCGCAAAGAACTCGTCTGCCACTTTCTCGAACTCGTGAGGCGGCAGGAAGCCGGTTGCGCTACGATCGTTCTCGTGCATCCGGGGGCGCACCTCCACCTCGACTCCCAAAGCCCGAGCCAGGGGGCAGGCTGTTTCCAGCGCCTTGGTTTCATCGCTGCTGATCACGCGCCTCGTTTCCGAAAGCAAGCCCGGGCGCGATGCCAGAGCCGAGACACGGGCACGTCCAACGTCGCTCAGGGACCAGCGGGGAACCTCCCTGGCGGGATCGATCAAGACCTGCGGATGGGTAAGGTACCGGGCAATTCGAGACATGGCTGACCACCGACGAACGATACCGGCTGCCGAGACATTCCAAGGCAGTCGGCCGAGGGCCGCTTTATCCTGAAACACCCCCCTTCGCAACGCTATTCCATACCTCGCCCATAGAGGCCGCTGCGGGAAGCTGAGCAACGGGAATGCTTGGATTTCCTGCTCAACGACAGCGCCATGCCGCAGGCGACGTGATGCGCATGGGGAGACGACCGCGCCGAAACCATGGTCCGGCACTCAAGGCAAAAGCCGCCGGCGAGGACCCGTCCCGGATGGGCTCAATCCGTCAGCGGCACGCGGCGCACACAGCGAAAGCCGACATGGCTCGTAGACGTGTCAACGGGTTCGGCATGGCGGGCGGCAGGCCGGTAACGGCGGCAATAATTGGGCGCACATAGATGCGAACCGCCCTTCAGCACTTTGCGAGGAATGAGGATTTGCGGCTGGGCGGGATCGTAGCTCGCTTCTTCCGGCCCGCCGCGCGGATTGACGGGTATGCAGCAGGCTTTCGGCGCGTCCTCCGGATGGTGCGTCGACCAGAAATCCGCCGTCCATTCCCAGACATTGCCGATCATATCGTGGAGCCCGTAACCGTTTGGCGGAAACGTCTTCACCGGCGAGGTGCGTTCGTAGCCGTCGAGCGCGAGGTTCTCGAACGGGAACTGTCCCTGCCATGTATTGGCCATCTGCCGGCCGCCGGGACAGAGTTCAGCGCCCCATGCGAACTCGGCGTCATCGAGCCCACCGCGCGCGGCGTACTCCCATTCGGCCTCGGTCGCGAGTTCCTTACCCGCCCACGCGGCATAGGCGACAGCGTCATGATAGGCGACGTGCACAACCGGATGATCGTCCAACCCCTTGATGGAACTGCCCGGCCCATACGGCCGGCGCCAGTTGGCGCGGAAACGGAACTGCCACCACTGGCTCCAGTCGCGCAGATCGACCGGATGATCGGGCGGGCTGAACACCAGCGAGCCCGCCTTCAGCATTTCGGGCAGCGCGCCGGGATAATCTTTTGGGTCCGGAGCTTTCTCGGCGAAGGTGACATGGCCTGTCGCCTCGACGAAAGCGCGGAACTGGCGATTGGTGACCGGCGTCACGTCGATGAAAAATCCCTCGACGGTGACCCGGTGCGTGGGCTTCTCCTCCGCGTAATGATCGTCAGACCCCATGCGGAAGGTGCCGCCAGCGATCCAGGCCATCTCGCCGAGCAGAGCCGGATCGGCTGGCGCGTTGCGATTGCGCGGCTTCGCGAGAGGCTTTCTCATGCCCGACGGCTCCTCGTCCCTTATTGCCCGGTCGCCAGCGGCAGCGCCACCGTGACGATGCCGGCGGTGCCCTCCATGCGGTTCCTGGTGTTGAACTCGCGGAACACCTTGAGGCGCGTTGAGACCGGAACTTCGCCAACCGTGAAGTTGTAGCCGACCGAGCCGCCCACCGCCGTCACCCGCCCCTTGTAGGAACCAAGCCGCGCGCCGCGCCCACCATCACCTGTCAACTGCTCGTAGTGATAGCCGACGACGCCGATGGAAAAATCCTTGCTCAGAAACTGGGTGACGGCCCACTCGATATGGAATTCGGTGCCGGTGCGATAGTCGGTCTTGGGGTTTTCGCCATTGAAAGTGAACCCCGCCGCGACCGAAAGATCGAGCCCCTTTTCGGGATCGAGCCACGTCACCGCAGCCGAAATGTCGCCAGCCCAGCGATGAAAGGCGAGGTTGGCCAGTTGCCCGTCGCGGTAATCGCCCACGGGCACGTTCAGCATGCCGGCGATGTTCCAGTGGAACTTGCCGGCATGCCAGCCGAGCGAGGCCGTCGCCACCGGGTCGCCGAACACGGTCGCCTTATCCCGCAGCGAGCGATAGGCGTCGATGCCCAGACGGGGCGCATCGACATCAAGCCCGGCCGTCACGCCGGTCCGCCCGAAAGGCAGGATGGCGCCGATCGCGACGTTTCCGCCAAGCACTTCATGGGGCAGGACCCAGGTACCGCTCAGCAGGTTGGTGCGGGCCTGGGCCTTGACGTCGGACACCACGCGCCCGCCAGCGGGAAACGATTTGCCGGCACTCAGGTCGCCGTCATAGAAATAGAAATCGTTCTGGACATAGAAGCCCGGAGGAGGCAGGAAACCCGCCATCGGCCCCCGGCTGCCGAGCAGATACATGCCCACCCCGTTTTCCGCCGCGCGAACGGGGGCCGGGCCGCAAACGGCGAACAGGGCGGCCGCACCGACGCACGGCACGGCAATACGCGACAGCCTCACCTTGATTCTGCGATATCGGTCGTGCGGCACGTCATCCTCGCCCATGCGTATATCTCGCGGTTGTTACGGGATCGTAGCAGATTGATGCCTGAAATCAGGCCGATTACTCGAATGAAAAGACAGTCTTCCAGTCGTTCTTCATGTCCACGACCTGCCAGTCGCGCTTCCCCGCCTCGTCCAGCGCCTTGTCGAGCCTGCCGACGTGCGATGCACGATCGTAGGCCCACTCCCTTTCCGCATCGGTATGATGGACGATCAGGGCAAGGCGTTCCCCCTCCCCCAGCGTCGCCCATTGCAGCATCTGCAGGTCGCCGTCGGAGTTGCCAGCTGCGAAGATCGGCCGGCGGCCGATGAAGCGGTTGATGCCGACAGGCTTGCCGGGACCGTCGTCCACGAACTCGACCTCCGGCAGCTTCTCGATCACGGGCTTGTCGCCGTCTATCCTGAATGCCGTCTTGCCGCTCGACCCGATGATCTGCTCCGGTGGAATACCGTAGACGTCCAGCATCCACGGGCGCATGAAGTCGATGCCGCCGCCGGATACGACATAGGTCTTGAAGCCGTTGGCGCGCAGATAGGCCAGCAGTTCGAGCATCGGCTGAAACACGAGATCGGTATATGGGCGGTCGAAGCGCGGATGCCGCGCGCTGGCCAGCCACGCGCGCACCTGCGCATCGAACGCCTCGACAGTCAGGCCGGCGTGGGTGAGCCCCAGGATCTGCGCCAGCCCTTTTTCGCCGAGCGCGGCGAGGTTTTCCGGATCGCCGGAAAGCACGCTTTTGTAAGGTTCTTTTTCCGCCAGCGCCGGATCGGCCTTTGCCTGCTCCCGTATGCGGTCGAGCGCGAATGCGAGCTGGAAGTAGAACGGCTGCTCGGACCACAGGGTGCCGTCGTTGTCGAACGTCGCAATCCGATCCTCAGGAGCGACGAAGTGCGGGCTTCCCTCCTCCGCGACACGTTCGACGAAAGATACGATGGCGCTTTTGACCGCACCGGCATTCCACGATGGAAGCGGATCGGTCCCGGCCGCAGCGACTTGCGGGGCGGTGGCGATGCCGAGCAAGAGCGCCGTCCTGGCAAGACCGGACAACAACAGGCGGCGGGAAGGAAAAGCAAACCGGTCCGGCATGACGCCTCCCTCATAAAAGCTGCGGACACGAACAGGGCATATGACACGGCGGGGGCGCAGAAGCGCCGCCCGCCGCGACGGAGACGATCAGTTGGCCGTCTCGATCTGACGGTTCATCTGCTCGACGATCTGGTCGACATTGAACGAGGCCGCCCGCTGGCTCGGCGGGAAATCCTTGAACGTCGCGAAATACTGCTGCGCGGCGATCTGGGCGATGTTCAGGACATAGACCTGCGACAACACCCAATCCCAATAGGTGTTGGAGGTGATATCCGCCCGCTCGAAGGGGTCGGCGCGAAGATCGAACAGCTTGGGAATACGCAGGTGCGTGAAAGGTTCGCTCCACACCTGCAGCGTTCCGGTGGCGCGCTGTTCGGCGAGCACGATCTTCCAGTTCTCGTAGCGCATGCCGACGAACTCGCCGTCGTCGTTGAAGTACAGGAACTCCTTGCGGGCGCCGCGTTCCTGCTCGCCGGTGAGGTAGGGAAGCTGGTTGTAGCCGTCCAGATGCACCTTGTACGTCCGGCCATCCACATCCCAGCCCTCGCTCAGGCGGTCCTTCACCTCGGCGTCTCCGGCGGCAGCCAACAGCGTCGGGAACCAGTCGAGACCGGAGAATATCTCGTTCGATACTGATCCCGGCTCGATCTTGCCGGGCCAGCGGACGATGGCGGGCACGCGGAAGGCGCCTTCCCAGTTGGTGTTCTTCTCGCTGCGGAAGGGCGTGGTCGCGGCATCCGGCCACGAATTCAGGTGCGGGCCGTTGTCCGTCGTATAGATGACGATGGTGTTGTCGGCGACACCGAGATCGTCGAGCTTCTTCAGCAGTTGGCCGACGTGCCCATCGTGCTCGACCATGCCGTCGGCGTACTCCGTGCGCGCGGTCAGGCCGGGCTCGCTGCGCCGGTCATCGCGCACATGGGTGCGGAAGTGCATGCGCGTCGTATTCATCCAGGTGAAGAACGGCTTGCCGGCGGCGACCTGCCGCTCGATGAAGTCGGCGGCGGCGCTCGTGGTCTCGTCGTCGATGGTCTCCATGCGCTTCTTCGTCAGCGGGCCGGTATCCTCGATCTTGCCGCCGGCCGTCGCCCGGATGACGCCGCGCGGCCTGAACAGGTCGCGGAAGCGTTCATCGCGCGGATAGGTGCGCTGCTCGGGCTCCTCCTCCGCGTTCAGGTGGTAGAGATTGCCGTAGAACTCGTCGAAGCCGTGGTTCGTCGGCAGGAATTCGTCTTTGTCGCCGAGGTGGTTCTTGCCGAACTGGCCGGTGGCGTAGCCCAGCGGCTTCAACGCCTGGGCGATGGTGATATCCTTCGCCTGCAAGCCCACCGGGGCCCCGGGCACGCCGACCTTGGACAGTCCCGTGCGCAGCGTCGTCTGGCCGGTGATGAAGGTGGAGCGCCCCGCCGTGCAGCTCTGCTCGGCATAGTAATCCGTGAACTTCAGCCCTTCGGCGGCCAGCCGGTCGATGTTGGGTGTGCGATAGCCGACGAGGCCGAAAGTGTAGGTGCTGAGGTTTGATTGACCAATATCGTCGCCAAAAATGACGAGGATGTTCGGCCGAGGCGCCTGTTGCGGCTGCTGCGCTTGCGCAACGCCCCCGGCGCCGACGCTGATCATGGCTGCCGTCGCCAGCAAGTGGGTCAGCTTCACGGATTTCCTCCTTCGCGTACATATGTCGCAAACGGCGATAAGGCTGGACTATCGCTCCGGGCCCACGAGACTGGCCGGAACCGGATGGCATAATTGCATCTTCGCCCTTTTGACTCTGTCCGGAAACGGACAAACCGGAAAATTATTATGCCTTATTATCGCCATTGTTCGCATGTGGGCGGGAAAAGCAATACTCAGCCGTATCGCCTCGCCGCAATGGCACGACCATGTCCCTCTCACCGTCCGCCTTCTCGGGCGGACCAGCCGGAAAATCGCCTCATGACGCATGTATCAAGAGAACAGGCCGTGAGTATTCTCTCCACACGTGGCTGGCTTTCGATGCAGCCTGAAAAATTCAGGGCCGCGATCCTGAGTCAGGGCGTGCTGCAACATTTCGCGCCGGGCCATGTCATCTACAGGCTCGGCGATGCGCTCGGCGGCATCTACGGTCTGGTTTCGGGCACGGTGACCGTCAACATCGCCCCCTCCGATCACACACCGCAGCTGATCCATCTGGGTGCCATCGGCGCGTGGACCGGAGAGGGCTGCTTCCTCACCCGTCAGCCGCGACGGCTCGAACTGCGCGCGCTCGTCGAAACATCCATGATGCATGTCCCCCTCGACACCCTCGACCGGATGGCGGCGCAGGACGCCGAAGTCGTCCGGTATGTCGCGCAAAGCGTCATGATGGGCGTGGACGTCCTCGTGCGTGTCATTCATGATTTGCAGATCCCCGAGGCGGCGCGCCGCATCGCGGCGGTGCTGCAGCGCGCGACCTGGATCGGCGAGGTTCCCGTTCCGCTGACGCAGGCGGAAATCGGCGCGATGGCCAACGCCTCGCGCAAACAGGTGAACGCCGCCCTGCAACGTTTCGCCGCCGCGGGCTGGATCAGCAACACGTACCGTTCCATCACCATCATCGACGCGGAACGGTTGCGCCGTTTCGCAGCGCAGGGCGACGGCGGCTGAGAGCGCTGGAATCTATCCTGTTTCAACGTAAACAGGGCATATTCTAATGGACAAACTACCCTGACCGAAAGCCAACGCGAGCGAACCCATGAATGCTCCTGATGAGCCGCTGCCCCTGTCATCATACTGCTTCGAGCTGGACGAACTGGAGCCCGACGACCGTTATGACGCCCTGTTCGACTTCTATGCGAGCGCCGCCGACGTCTTTGTTGCTCCGGAGAAGCGCCGGTTCTGCTCTCTGCGGGTGGAACACTGGACCCTCGGCAACATGATCGTCATGGACGGCAAATCCAGTGAGGTGAATATCGTCAGGCATCGTGGTCATATTGCAAGGGATGATCTCGACGACTGGATGCTTCGTGTGACGCGAAACGGGCAGATGGCGTCGCGAACGGATGAACAGCACTATGTTGCTTCCGACGGCACCCTCGTTTTCGATACCCTCGCGGAAGCGTTTGTCGACCACTGGTCACCCGCGGGCTGGGTCAGCGTCGTCATCCCCCGCGGCGAAATTCCGGAGCTGTGGCAATACTTCTCGCGTTACGGCAGCGGTCCCGTTCGTGCAGGCGCAGCCGACCTGCTGGCCGACTTCCTGATTTCGCTGGCCAATCGCCTCCCTCATGCCGACGAACGGGATCGCGACCGTTTTGCGCGCGCGCTTCACGGGATGATCGTCGCCTGCCTTCAGGTGGAAGCGGCGCCCGGCGACGTTCTGCGTGAGTTCGATCCAGCGCTCCTGCGCGATCAGGTGCGCCAGATCATTCGCTCGAATCTGTGGTCGGCGCGCCTGACCCCTGAACGGCTGTCTCAACTTTCCGGAGTGTCGCGGTCAGTCCTCTACGGCATCTTCGAGGAAAGCGGCGGCGTCGCGAAATACATCCAGACACTCCGGCTGAACAAAATATATGCCGATCTGACGGACCCGGGTCTCAACCATATCCCGATAGCCGAGCTGGCGGAAAAGCGCGGCTTCCACAATACATCCGCATTCAACCGCGCATTTCGACGGCAGTTCAACTGCTCGCCCGGAGACGTGCGCACGGCGACACGCATGGGCATCCGTATGGTGCAGCCCTCGCACCCGGAAGTCACAGGCTCCGAGAACGACATCTCCGCGCTGCTGGGCCGGACCAGGGAGCCCCGCGGATAGCAGGCGGCCGGGCCTCATTTCGGCAGATCGCCCCTCTTGTTCCGTATGAGGCTTTGCACAGCGTTCGGCAGCTTTGCACCAGCCACCCGAGCACCTGTTCCGCAGGCGGGAATCGTCCTTAAACCGGCTACGGATGCCGCATTACAGTTGCTTACGCGGCGCAGAACCGGAGATTGAAACATGGGGTGCGATCGGCGTGTGCATTTGGCCCCGATCAGGCGTAGCGGTCAGGCGCGACTGGTTCGACGGGGCGGGACAGGGGCTCCCGTCCGTCGAAGATGGGACAAGCCGAAAGGCGTGGCGCGAATTAATGAGACGCTTGGCCGTTTTCTGGCTAAGGTGCAGATAATACGAAAAGATACAACAATATTCGGGGGTAGGAATGGCGTCCAAAACAACAGGGAAAATGTCGTTACCGGCGCTGACAGCCATGGTTGTCGGTTCGATGGTCGGGGCCGGCATCTTTAACCTGCCCGGTCGTTTCGGCGTTGCGACGGGGCCTTTCGGCGCGATCATCGCCTGGATCGTCGCCGGAACGGGCATGTACATGCTGGCTCGTGTTTTCCAGTTTCTCGCTGAAAAGCGGCCGGACATCGACTCGGGTGTCTTCGCCTATGCCAAGTCCGGTTTCGGCGATTATGCGGGCTTTTTGTCGGCCTTCGGTTACTGGCTCGGCAGTTGCTTCGGCAACGTCTTCTACTGGGTCTTGATCGGCTCCACGCTCGGAAACTTCTTTCCCTACATCTTCGGCGACGGCAGCAGCCCGATCGCGATCCTCGTGTCGCTTGCCGGCATATGGACATTCCACTTCATGATCTTGCGGGGCGTCGAACAGGCGGCCTTCGTCAACACCGTCGTGACGATAGCGAAGATCGTGCCGATCATCGTCGCGATCCTCTTGATGATCTTCGCGTTCAACTACGCCCAGTTCTCCGAGAATTTCTTCGGTGGTGTCGGCATGCCCGAGAAGTCGCTGCTGTTGCAGGTGCGCGACACGATGCTGATCACGATCTTCGTCTTCCTCGGCATCGAGGGCGCGAGCGTCTACTCGCGCTTCGCCAAGACCCGCGCCGACGTCGGAACCGCGACGATTCTCGGCTTTGCCGCTGTCCTGGGCCTCATGGTGGCCGTCACGCTGCTGCCCTTTGGCGCAATGCCGCGCGCAACGCTCGCGGGCGTGGCGAATCCGTCGCTCGCCGGTGCTCTTGAGGTCATCGTCGGGCGATGGGGCGCGATCTTCGTCTCGGTCGGCGTGCTGATCTCGGTGCTCGGCGCCTACCTCGCCTGGTCGCTGATCTGCGCCGAAGTCCTGTTCGCAGCCGCGAAGTCCAAGGACATGCCCAGGCTCTTCGCGGCGCAGAACCCCAACCGCGTGCCCGCCAATGCGCTGTGGTTGACGAACATCGTCGTCTCGCTGTTCGTGATCTCGACCTATTGGTCCAGCGATGCGTTCAATTTCATGCTCAACATGACGAGCGTGACGGCGCTGCTGCCCTATCTGCTGGTGGCGGGATACGGCGTGCTGGTCGCCCGGCGCGGAGACGGCTACGAGGCCACGCCGCGAGAGCGCGGACGCGACCAGATATTCGCCTGGATCGCCGTCATCTATACGCTGTTCATGTTCGTGGCCGCTGGCCTGAAATACGTGCTGCTCGTGGCCGTGCTCTTCGTGCCCAGCACCATCCTCTATGTCTGGGCGCGGCGCGAGCAGAACGTGTCGCTGTTCACCCCTGTGGAACTCGTCATCTTCGGCGTCACGGTCACCGCGGGCCTCGTGGGCGCCTACGGCCTTCTCACCGGCACCATATCTCCCTGAACAGAATAAGAAATCGGAGCTTAGCTATGGAAACGAATTTCGGCGTTCATTCCGAGGTTGGCCAGCTGCGCAAGGTTCTGGTCTGCGCGCCCGGCCGCGCTCACCAGCGACTGACCCCCAGCAATTGCGACGCCTTGCTGTTCGACGACGTGTTGTGGGTCGATGTCGCCAAGCGAGACCATTTCGATTTCATCACCAAGATGCGGGATCGCGGTATCGAGGTAGTGGAAAAGCACAACCTGCTGACCGAGATCCTCGCGATTCCGGAAGCCAAGCAGTGGATCCTCGACAATCAGGTCGTGCCCAACCAGATCGGCCTCGGTTTCGTGGACGAGGTACGCTCCTATCTTGAGGGACTGCCGGATCGCCAGCTCGCGGAGACGCTGATCGGCGGCCTCTCGACCTACGAGTTTCCCGACACGATCGGCGGCGCCACGCTGGCACTGATCCGCGACGCGGCCGGCGTGAACGAATACCTGTTGCCGCCGCTGCCGAACACGATCTACACCCGCGACACCACCTGCTGGATCTATGGCGGCGTGACGTTGAACCCGCTCTTCTGGCCTGCGCGGCATGAGGAAACCATCCTCACGACGGCGATCTACAAGTTCCATCCCGACTTCGCCGGCAAGGTGAAGGTCTGGTGGGGCGACCCGACCAGGGACTGGGGCCTCGCCACGCTTGAAGGCGGCGACGTGATGCCGATCGGCAAGGGCAACGTGCTGATCGGCATGAGCGAGCGCACCTCGCGTCAGGCGATCAGCCAGGCGGCACAGGCGCTCTTCGAGCAAGGCGCGGCGGAGCGCGTCATCATCGCCGCGATGCCGAAGCTGCGCGCGGCCATGCATCTCGACACGGTGTTCACCTTCGCCGACCGTGACTGCGTGCTGATCTACCCCGACATCGTGAACAGCATCCAGTGCTTCTCCTACCGTCCGGATGGCAACGGCGGGCTTGAGCTTTCCCGCGACAAGGGGCTCATCGAGACCGTGCGCGAGGCGCTGGGCCTCAAGGAACTGCGTGTCGTCGAGACCGGCGGCAACGACTACATGCGCGAGCGCACCCAGTGGGACTCGGGCGCAAACCTCGTCTGCGCCTCCCCGGGGGTCGTGTTCGCCTACGACCGCAACACCTACACCAACACGCTGCTGCGCCGCGCGGGGATTGAGGTCATCACCATCGATGGTTCCGAGCTTGGCCGTGGTCGTGGCGGCGGCCATTGCATGACCTGCCCGATTATCCGCGATCCCGTCGATTACTGAGCGGACAGGGCTCTTCGGAGCGCTTTCCGGTTTCGCTGAACTGGAAAGCGCGTCGGGAGCCATTGCTTATGAACCTCCCTGATTGCGGGACCTGTGCTTTCAGAGCGGGCGATTGATATGGACGAAAATATATCCGCCGTGCCGCGATCTCCAACTCTGTTCGAAGCGCTGGTCCCCGTAGCCGCGCTGGTCGTGCTTGTCGGCCTCTCCTTCTTCCTGTTCGGCGATGCGGGTGTGGAGGGGCCGAACCAGGTTGCGCTGACGCTCGCCGCGCTCGTCGCCGCGCTGATGGCGGTCGGGCGCGGCCATCGCTTGGAAGCGATGACCGAAGCGGCGACGGCCAGCGTCGCCAGCGGCATCGGCGCCATCTTCATCCTGTTCGCGGTCGGCGCGCTGATCGGGGCATGGGCCCTGAGCGGCACGCTGCTCGCGATGGTCTATTACGGATTGAAGCTGCTCGACCCCGGCTCTTTCTATGTCACCGCGACGGCGCTTGCCGCACTCATCTCGTTCTCGATAGGCAGTTCGTGGACGGTGGTCGGGACGATCGGTGTCGGGCTGATGGGCATTTCCGCCAACATGGGGCTCGATCCGGCGATCACGGCGGCGGCGATCATCTCCGGCGCCTATTTCGGCGACACGACGTCGCCGCTGTCGGATTCGGTCAATCTCGCCGCGGCTTCTGCCGGCGCCGGGCTCTACGAGCACATGCGGCACACGCTGCCGACATCGTTCGGGGCACTTGGCCTGTCGCTCATCATCTTCTGGCTGCTCGGCACGCCGGGAACGGCCGACATCTCGGGCAAGCTGGCAGCGATCGAGGCTGTGACCCCGACGGGCTGGTACATGTTCCTGCCGCTCGCGCTGATCATCGTGCTCGCTCTGCTGAAGCTGCCGCCGTTCACGACGATTTTCGCCGGGGCGCTGGCCGGCGGCGTTCTGGCTGTCGTCATGTCGCCCGACCGGGTGCTTGCTTTCGCCGCAGCCGGTCCCGAGATTCCCGGCTGGCTTGCACTGGTCAAGGGCGTGTGGCTGGCGCTCGCCAGCGGCTACGTCTCCAGCTCCGGCGATGCGGCCATCGATACGCTCGCCAGTCGCGGCGGCATGGAGAGCATGCTGCCAACCATCTGGCTCGTCGTGGTCGCCTTCGCCTTCGGCGGTGTCGTCGAAAAGACGGGGGTGCTCGATCGGATCGTGACGCCGATCGTCTCGCTTGCCAGCTCGCTCGGCAGCCTCGTCGCCGCCATGGTTGCTGCCGTGTTGGCCAGCAACATCATCACCGCCGACCAATATCTGTCGATCGTGCTGCCCGCGCGCATGTTCCGCCCGGAATTCGAGCGCCGGGGCCTCGCGCCGGTGTTGCTGTCGCGCGCGGTCGGAGCGGCCGCGACCCCGACGTCCGCGCTGGTGCCGTGGAACAGTTGCGGCGCCTACATGGCGGCGACGCTGGGTGTCGCGACGCTGAGCTATGCTCCCTATGCGGTGTTCGGCATTGCCAGCCCGCTGCTCGCCATCCTTGTCGCCAGGTTTTCAATCGCGCAACGGACGGGGGAAGCTGCCTGACCCGTAAAGGGCGGCCGACATGCCGCGACGGTGCGGACGATGTCATTATTTAATGATACTTGAAAAACGCACATTGAGCCAAGCTCACCTGCCAGCGGTCCGCATGTATACATTTATATGTCGCGTCATCGAACGTTAGGGCCTTTCGGCCTAAGCATCTCGATAAACTTCCCGGAATGAGGGCTCCGATGGCCGGCAACTACTACAACGCACTCTCGATCGCCCCCGATCTGCTGGTGGCGCTGTTCCTCGGCAGTTTAGTAGGGATCGAGCGGCAATGGCGGCAGAGACATTCCGGCCTGACGACGCACGCGCTCGTGTCGTTGGGAGCTGCCGCATTCACGTCGCTCGCCATCCTGATCGAGGGTGAAGGCAGGATCGAGGTTCGCATGGGTGGCCAGGTGGTGACGGGCATCGGCTTCCTCGGGGCGGGTCTCATCATGCGCGACGGACTCAGCGTCCGCGGGCTCAGCAGCGCGGCGACGCTGTGGGCGACCGGGGCGGTAGGCACGCTGGCCGGTTATGGCTTCGTCCTTGAGGCGTTCGAGGTGACAGTCTTCATTCTCCTGATCAATGTCGGGCTGCCGCGGCTGCGCGGAATTATCGACTACTTCTCTCCGGAAGAAGAACTGACGGAGCGCTATTACATCATCGAACTGAAATGCGAGGCGCAAGACGAGGCTGTCGTCCGCACCAAACTGTTGCAGGCGATGAGCGTGCACAAGCTGCGGCTTCAGAGCCTGGAAAGCCATGTCTTGCCGAATACGGGCGATGTCGAGGTCGAGGCCACGGTCTACAGCCCGCAACAGGTCGACAGCCTGGTGGAGCAGCTGGTGGGCGATCTCAGCCTCTCTCCCCTCATCTTCTCCACGCGATGGACGTCAGCCGCGCCGCAGGAGTAACATCACTGGAATCTGTCCTGTTTACGTTGAAACAGGACAGATTCCAGGTTCCTTATTTTGAGCGAATTCTGATCGGAATGCGCTCTAAAGTGTTTTCAAGCAAAGCGGGTACCGGTTTGCGTGAAGAAAGCGCGTAATATCAAAAACTTATAGCATTTCGGCGTTTCAATGAAATGTCGAAATGCTATAGCCCGTGGTCAAGCCCGCGCAGCGCCTGAGCAGGGCGCAAGTGCGACCGGTCGGCCGATCCTTCGACGGCGCAACAGCGCTGTTCGCGAAGAAGCAGCCATAACGGCAGGCAGGACGAAAACGAAGCGTCATGATTGGCGCTTCAGCACCACCTGCGCGCGTGCGAGCCGCCGATAGAGCCTTCGCTTGCTCACGATAGGCCACCAGTCATAGAGGAAAATTTCCATCGGCCGCCAGTTAGCGACCCAGCCGACAATGACCAGCCCTTCCCTGAAGTATTGCGACACGTAGCCGCCGCCAAGCCATCCAGTGGGGAGTTGCGCCAGCGAAAAGCAGAGGATGAACACCGCAATCCCGGTCAGGAGTGCCACGCGCCCGTTCCGGAACAAGGTGCGCAGTTCCCGCGTCCCGGCATCGGCGCGCTTCGTGTAATAGGAGGCTATGGCGTTGCCGAGACCAAGCGCATGCGGGTATTCCGCTTCCGGCAGGTGAATGACGATCGTCAGCGGTTTCCGCGGCGGCAGTTCCTGGGCATGCCCGGTGATGTAGGCGTCGGCCTCGTCCGCGAGGGACCATTGATGGAACGGGTGAAGGTCCTTCGTGTCGAAGAGTTGCGACACCTTGTCGATGCGAATCTCGATGAGACCTGCGTTTGCGGCATCAGACATGATTTTAAATCGCGCTGTCGTTGATTTGAGATATGTTAGATTGCATTTTTCGGTAATCTCAACCTCAACTCGGCATCCACGTATGTCAGCCTATATATTGGCTATCATTGGAATAACTACATAAAATAAATATTCACAGCAAGCCATTATATAGTATTAACAAGCTGACGCAGTTTCAGCGGAGCCGGCTCGCGTCCCGGCGGCAGTACCCCGGCGAGAGGCGGTGAGGTTCACGCCGGCCCCAATGGAATCTCTTCCAGCTCGCACTGGCGATGACAATCGTGCCATTGCGTTGCGAGTCCGGTTTTTCGCGCCGGCGTTGCAGGAAGACAGATAATGAGATTCCACCATGAAGGATCGTGCTACGCACGGTGCTTCGGTCTCGCGCGAGAGAAGGCGGCATGAAACCCTCCCCCTTTGTCAGGCTCTGGCACTCATTGTCCGTTCCCGGCCTCGTTCTGGGAACCCTGTTCTTCGCCATGGCGCTGACGCCATCGCTTATCCCGCGCACCTTTGCCACGCAGGGCGTGCTCTCGGGCAGCGGCTTCGCGGTGGGTTACGGCATAGGCGCGTTCCTGAGCTGGCTCCGGCGATACATGGAGTTGCCCGAACTGCGGGGGCGGGCAGCGTCGGTTTGCACCGCGCTCGTGATTGCTGGCTGCATCGCCGTGGCCCTCGTTTTTCTGGGGCGTACCGCGGACTGGCAGAACTCCATCCGCGAACTGATGGAACTTCCCCCGCTGACGACTGGTCATCCCTTCCTTGTAAGCGCCATCGCCATCGTCACGTTTCTGTTCCTGCTGATGCTGGCACGCCTGTTCCAGCTGATATTCCGGTTCGTGTCGGCGCGTGTCGAGCGTGTCGTGCCGCGCCGCGTATCGAATGTCATCAGCATGGCCTTCGCTGCGCTTCTGGTATGGTCCCTGGGCAATAATGTGCTCCTGAGGGGCGTGCTCAATGGACTTGACAGGTCGTTCGAGCAACTCGACGCTTTCATCGAGCCGACGATTCCGCCGCCATCGTCGCCCCTGCGCACAGGCAGCGCCGAATCCCTGCTGCGGTGGGACGCGCTCGGGCGGACAGGCCGGAACTATATCGGATCAGGGCCGCGGGCCGCCGACATCAGCGCTCTGGCGGGCGGGGATGCGCAGGATCCAATTCGTGTCTATGTGGGCTTGCGTGCGGCGGAGACCCCGAGGGAGCGCGCCCAGATCGCGCTGGCCGAAATGAAACGGGTGGGCGCCTTCGACCGCTCCGTGCTGGTCGTGATCACACCGACCGGCGCCGGCTCGGTGGACTCGGCCGCTATCGACAGCCTCGAATATCTGCTGCACGGCGACGTTGCCAGCATCGCCATGCAGTATTCCTATCTTCACAGTCCCCTGTCTCTTCTGATCCAGCCTGAATACGGCCTCGACAGCGCGCGTGCCCTGTTCGCCGCCGTTTATGAACACTGGCGCACCCTGCCCCGCGACAGCCGCCCGCTTCTCTACCTGCAGGGTCTCAGCCTTGGCGCGATGAACTCGGAACGGTCAGCCGCACTCTTCGAGATGATCGGCGATCCCATTAATGGCGCGCTCTGGAGCGGCCCACCATTCGAGAGCCAGGTATGGCGCCGGATCACGGATGACCGCAACGCGGGCTCCGCCTCATGGCTACCCGTGTTCCGCGACGGGTCGTTCGTGCGTTTCATGAACCAGAAGGGAGCGGCGCCGGGCACCGGGAGGGACTGGGGACCGATCCGGATAGTCTATCTGCAATACGCGAGCGACCCGATCACCTTTTTCGACTATCACGATTTGTATCGCCGTCCGGCCTGGATGGACGCGCCACGCGGGCCCGATGTCTCGCCCGAGTTGAGGTGGTATCCGGTCATCACCATGCTGCAGCTGGCACTCGACATGGCGTTGACCCCGACGACGCCCGTCGGCTTCGGCCACCTCTATGCGCCGGCGCATTATCTCGACGCATGGATCGCCCTCATCGGCGACAGGGGCTGGTCCCCCGATGGGATCGATCGTCTCAAGAAGCATCTGGCGGTGGCAACGCCGTCCCATCGATGATCGCAACCCGTTTTGCCCAGTACGTGTAGCCGGAGAGTGTCGTCATGAGTGCTATTGAAGGCATCGCGGGTTTGCTTCCGGGCCTCGTCTGGGTCGCTCTGCTGTCTGTCGCGGGCCTGTCGGCGCTCGCGGTTGCCGCCGCACTTGCATGGTTCAGGTACGATATCGTCCCGGCCGAGCCGTTCCGGCCCACACGCAAGGAGGCTGAACAACTCGCCCTCTATTCGAAGCCCGATCACTGGTTCGCCGCCCGGCTCCGGGGCCAGCAGGAAATCGTGGACGGGCAGAGACTCGATCCCAAGCTCCAGTACATGATGGAGCAGACGCGCCCCGTATCCGGACTGGCTATGCCCGCCATGCAGGCGGTCTATGCAACCTCGCTGGGCCGTGCCTGGGTGCGCAACAAGATCGACCGTGTATGGCTGTTGTATACGAAGGCGACGGAACCGATGCGCCTCGTGGCGGACCGCGAGATCGCCGGTCGCGGCGGTCCGACCCCGATCCGCATCTATCATCCTGAAGTCGAGGCGGATGATCCGCTTCCGTTGCTTGTCTTCCATCACGGCGGGGGATGGATATTCTCCAGCATCGCGGCAACTGATCGGGTCTGCCGGCTCATCGCCAGTCAGGCGAAGGTCATCGTCGTATCGGTCGGCTACCGGCTTGCGCCCGAGCATCCGTATCCCGCGGCAAGCGATGACGGCGAGGATGCGTTCTTGTGGGTGAGAGCCAACGCGCCCTCCCTGGGCGGCGATCCGGCCCGCATCGGTGTCGGCGGCGACAGCGCCGGCGGGCACATCGCCATCAACATCGCCCAGCGACAGTTGATCGCCGGCAGGCCGGGGCCGGCAGCCATGCTGCTCTTTTATCCCGGCACCGGCATGCCCGTCGAGGACAGGTCCTTCAAGCTGTTCGGAAAGGGCTACGGGCTCGATAGCACCTTCATCGACTTCATCCTGCCGCGCGTGTTCCCCATTTATCTGGACCAAAAAAGAACGGGCGATCTCAGGGTGGATGACCTCATGGACCCGCTGCGGGCGCAAAGCCTCAGGGGCATGCCGCCGACGATCATCTCCACCGCGGGCTTCGATATCCTGCGCGATTCAGGCCGCGCTTTCGCCGGACGGCTGGAGGCGGAGGGTGTGCCTGTCAGGTACACGAACTACCCCTCGCTTGGCCACAGCTTCCTGCAGTTTTCCGCCGTCGTCGCCGATGCCGACACGGCATCCAGGGAACAGGCGGAGCTGTTCGGGCAGATTATCCGCAAGAACGCAATCGGGACCGCCGATCCCGCGAGATGATCGCTCCCGGCACCGGGATACGTTACGAGGTTTCCGATGCGGTGCGATAAGACTCCCACGCGAGGAGCGACGAGCCGCGCGACGAAGGCCGCGATCGTCACGAGGTTTCTATCCACGCTCCCACGCGAGGAGCGACTACGCCTCGCTCATGAGCGCCGAGGCGTTCCTGATGTTTCTATCCACGCTCCCACGCGAGGAGCGACCTGCCGGTGAGGCGGGCATATCCCGGATCGCCGCCGTTTCTATCCACGCTCGCACGCGAGGAGCGACCACCAACCGCAGCCGGCGTGCTCGGGATGGACGGGTTTCTATCCACGCTCCCACGCGAGGAGCGACCCTGATGGATGGCACGGTGGCTGTGGTGCCGGTGTTTCTATCCACGCTCCCACGCGAGGAGCGACGGAGGCGGAGGCCTGGGTCGAATACGAAGATTGCGTTTCTATCCACGCTCCCACGCGAGGAGCGACGAGCGTTGATTGCCGAGGTGCGCGCCGAAGCTGCTGTTTCTATCCACGCTCCCACGCGAGGAGCGACGCGCTTGGCTTCCTAGAGAGCGTTGCGATACTCGGGTTTCTATCCACGCTCCCACGCGAGGAGCGACCGCAACGTGCCGGGCAATCACGATCCTCACGCCGGTTTCTATCCACGCTCCCACGCGAGGAGCGACGTAAGCGTCCGGGCTGACCGCACTGCCGCGTGCTGAGAGTGCGGGATAGTGTCCACCATCGATAGTG
>NZ_JBHLXC010000016.1:0-13969 GCF_042432495.1 Pseudochelatococcus lubricantis
GAGCAGCCCGGTAGCTCGTCAGGCTCATAACCTGAAGGCCGCAGGTTCAAATCCTGCCCCCGCAACCAGAAAACTCAAACAAAAACAACAGCTTAACCCGCCCGCAAGGCGGGTTTTGGCGTTTAAACGCCTACAACCACCTAGAACCAAAATAGACGTTTAGAACCAACGAGTTCCAAAATCTCCGCCGTCCAGAACCATTTGCGACAAATTCCTCCGTGGCACACGCGTGGCACACGGCGCGGAACAAACGGTCATAAAACGTTCCCCGTATGGCCAGGCGCCGGAAAGGTGATTCTCCCGCCGAGGTTGGTCGAATCGGACCAGGCGAGCCTTGCGGGCCACGGACGCCTGACTTCGGTCGTTTGACGCGGTCCGATTGCTCGAATAGAGTTCCTGGCGCGGACAAGCCGCATCCGGACTCGCGGAAAGGGCAGAGCCCACTTGTACTGAAAACATGAGTGTCCCAGCCTTTGTGCAGCCGAATTGCGAGTCGTCGGCGTCAGATGCACGGAGGTTTTGATGAAATCGCTTCCCAGCCGGCCCGACATCGATCACCTCAATCGCCAGGCGAAGGATCTGCTTGCGGATGTCAGGCGCAGCGCGCCGGAGGCCATCGCGCGCGTCCGCTATGCCTTGCCCGCCGCCGCAGGCCAAGATGCCGCCGCGATCAGCCGATTGGAACTGCGTCTGCACGACGCGCAGTCCTGCATCGCCCGGGAATACGGTTTTGAGTCATGGGCCGAGCTCAGGGCCTATATCGATGCCAGCTGGACGCATCATGTCGATTCCGCCGCCTTGGCGACCGCCTTTTGCGGGCTGGTCTATGCCGGTGACATCACCGGCGGCACGAACCACGCCAGACCGCAGGCCGCCGCCAGACTCCTGACGGATCATCGGGACCTGCTCGGGCGAGACCCCTGGATCGCCTGCGCGGGCGGAAACATCGAGACGGTCCGCCGCCGGATCGAGGCGGACGCGTCTTGGGTCGACCGGACCGGTGGTCCGCTCGATCTGACCCCGCTTGTCGCCACCACCCATTCGAGCCTGCTTCGCGTCGATGGGTATAGAGAGCGGCTGCACGCAGTGGCCGATCTGCTGCTGAAGGCGGGGGCCGATCCGAACCGGAGCGTGGCCAGACGCTGGACGGCCTCGACTGATGCGTCGCCTCGGGAATGGCGGGCCTCGGCGCTTCATGGCGCGGTCGGCGTGAACTTCGATCCGGACCTCACGCGCTGGCTGCTGGCGGCGGGCGCCGATCCGAACGACGGCGAGTCTCTTTATCACTCCCTGGTGCGCGGCGACAACTACGATGGCCGGCTCTTATCCTGATCGTCGCGCTATAGACGGGGTGGACCTGCGAACGCCCGAGCGGGCGGCCGCGAGCATCGCCGCAACGGTCGCCCGCTATTCTGGCATCCTCCAGGGCGGTTCAGGGCAACGAAGAACCGTCAGAGGAGGCCATTCCTGCTGACCGCAATCTGACAGGCTACTCCCTGATCTGTTGCATGACGAATTCGTTTGGTGATTGAAATAAAGGAAGCAGAGGAGAAAATGGGGAAACTCCATCGTTCAGAAATCTAAGAGATGTAAGGAAACCAAACATGCTTGGTGAAATCACGACATAATACAACTTCAGTTCGATGAAGAGCTCTCCCATTTGATGTACGGCACTCATATTATGGAAATTCGACCATTAGAACCGCACTCAGTGTCATAGTTACTACAAATCACCGGTCTACCATAGAATTTATCTGTAAATTTAGGCGGTTAAGCTTATCTATGCAGACATAAAATGTTGGTACTTCTTCGATGAAGGGGATGCTATGAGCGGTTTGGATAACTCCAATGAAAGTGAGAATGGTCTTGCAGTCGCGGACCAAGCTAAGGTACGCGCAGCATACGTGAAAGCTGCTGCGGCCGGCGATGCGGAAGCCATGCACAGGCTGGGCGTCCTAGACGAAAAGGGGCAATGCCTTCCCGCTCCTGACTATGTAGGGGCTCGTAAATGGTACGAGAAGGCCGCCGCAGCAGGCAATGCCGAGGCAATGCTCGATCGGGGCGCGCTCGACGTGAAAGGCCTTGGCTTGGTCGAACCTGACTATGCAGGGGCTCACCACTGGTTTGAGAAGGCTGCCACCGCCGGCCACGTCCACGCGATGCATAATCTCGGCATGCTCCACTTTCATGGTTTGGGCCTAGCTTCGCCAGATTACGCCGGAGCTCGCACTTGGTTTAAGCGGGCTGGTGACGCCGGCGACGCAGTGGCAATGTACAATGTGGGCTATCTTGACGAGGAAGGTCTGGGCCTTGCCGCTCCGGACTATGCAACGGCCCGCAACTGGTACGAGAGGGCCGCCGCTGCCGGTCACACCGATGCCTTTGTCAATCTTGGCAAGCTGGACGTAAATGGCCTTGGCCTTGCCGCACCGGAGTATGTCAGCGCCCGTGCGTGGTTCGAGCAGGCTGCTGCGGCAGGACATGTCGACGCTATGCTCTGTCTGGGCTGGTTCAATGAAAATGGACTGGGCCGTGCTGCACCGGACTTTGGCGCAGCCCGTCACTGGTACGAAAAGTCTGCAATTTCTGGTAACAGCTTGGCCATGTATTGCTTGGGCCAACTCGAGGAGCAGGGGTTTGGCCTTGCTGCACCCGACTATGCCGCGGCTTGGAACTGGTATGAGAAGTCCGCGGCGACCGGCGACGCCGAGGCCATGGTCAGGCTGGGTGTACTCTATCAGGAGGGGCTGGGCGTCGCGGAACCAGACTATGTCAAGGCGTGGCATTGGTTCAAGGAAGCTGCAGCAGCTGGCAACAGCTCCGCTATGTTCGCTCTGGGCACACTTTCTCATGATGGGATCGGTCTCGCCGCACCTGATTTTGCCGCGGCGCGGTACTGGTACGAGAAAGCTGCGGCTCTCGGCGATGCCGATTCCATGACGATTTTGGGCGCTCTCTCTCAGAATAGTATGTCTCCCCATGCGTCAGACTATAGCTCTGCTCGCGCCATGTACATGAGGGCGGCATTCGCCGGCAGTCACGAGGGGATGTTCAATTTGGGTTCGCTGTATGCGCAAGGTCTTGGTCTTTCTGCGCCGGATCATGCGAAGGCCCGCGAGTGGTACGAGAGGGCAGCTAACGCTGGTTCCGTACCAGCCATGTTCAATCTGGGCATGTTTTATGCCTCAGGCAGCGACTATACCGTGCCGGACTATGCCAAAGCCATTCACTGGTACGAGAGGGCTGCTGCCGCGGGCAGCGCTCCGGCCATGAATAGTCTGGGAGCGCTGTATGCGCAAGGGCTTGGCATTCCTGCTCCAGATCATGCCAAGGCCCGCAGCTGGTTTGAGAAAGCCGCAGCGGCTGGTGACGCCAACGCCAAGAAAAATCTGGCCAGCCTCTACGAAGATCGGCAAACTTAAGACTTGCTAGTTTGCGTAGAGACAATATTCAGTTCGTGCATCGTGGTAGATTGTGATGGTCGAACTGCTTTTTACTGAGAGAGGAAGATGCTGCGGATCTCGCTGTATTTAATACGTATAATTTATAAGAACATCCGTCAGGGCGCACGCCCTGACGGATCGATAATCATACTTCTGGCGGGATGGCTTGCCCGAACGAAGTGGTTGATAGTATTAAATATTAAAGTAAATTTATTGTATTGGATGCATACATATCGTCGAATGAAATATCACGTAGCGCTTTATGTTCCTGAAGGCCTGCAAGGAAGTATAATTTCTTTGCGACTGGGCAGAGGCAGAAAAAATCGATAACTTATTCAATATTTTCGCATATTGCTGCAGAGTAGCGAATAAACTCAAAGCTTGCTCCGGATCCTCTTATTCTTTCGCAGATATAGCGGTCGTCAATTGTACGATAGAGCCTAAGCTCTTTCCATGGAGCGCCGGGCCAATACTCATTTGACACTTCTGCCAATATTTTTCCGTAAAACAGCAAAGAGCTATCGTCATTGCGATCGACACAGCGCGACTCGAATCCGGGCGGTACCTGGGAAAGGTCAGCGCCATCGTCGACGTCGGTCCATTCCGCTTGAGGAAGCACTTTGTCGATGGCGCTTTGCCAATCTGAGTTACGAATGACAGAAAGAAGAGCGTGATTCTGTACACACCAGAATTCGTCATCATCCATTAGTTCACCTTCGACATGCTGATCATTTATTATATCGCAATAGTATATCTCAATATCAGTGTCACCGTACTCATCCAGTTCCCGATATGGATATATTGTAAAATCAAATGCGGAAGTATAAGTTCTATAATCTTCCGCAATATCAAGCCAGCTGAACTCAATCAGCAAGCCGCATTCTGATTCAAGCGATGCATGTCCGTATACCTTTGAATAGAATCTTACGTCAGGATCATATTTTTCATCCTCATCACATAGCATTAGATCGCGATCATTCTCATATTTCTTAAATATGGATTCATTTACAACGACTCGTGTCGCCGAAAATTTGATTTTCTTCAGCTCATTCAGAGTCATTTTTCTGGTGTCTTCAAGTGCACGCATTCTCGATCATTCCAAAGCTTAAATGGTTGCTGAGATTGCGGGAATGAATTGAAAGGCTGTGCGCAAGGAATTAAATCAGCTTGCTTGAGCGTGGTTCCCTATGGCAATTTCTCTCTTCAACAGCAAGAATTGAAATATTTAGATGCTGTCGCAATTAAAAATTACGAAATGCCATTGTCGCGCAAAATAATCGTCCACCTAATGCATGTCAAGCGCCTGTTGGAGAATTTTTCGTCGGCACTTTCAAAACCACGACAAACGTAAGTCGTCGTAAAGCCTCGGTTCGCTCCCCTTCAGTAGGCATCAGCCAGCCTCCAAGGGCCGTGTCCGGTATAGGTTCCCATGTTTTAGGGGCCGTGGCAGTTGACATCTCCGACGAAATAGAGAAACTTACCTTACGTAAGATTTTAGTTCGGAAGTGGAGTGATGATGATGTCCCCTCGCATACAGATCGGCGAGCTTGCCGCACGTGCCGGCGTTACCCATCGCGCTATCCATCATTATGAGAGTTTGGGACTCCTGAGCCCCGATGATCGCCATGAAGATGCCTACCGCTATTATGACGAATCTGCCCTCGAACGGTTGAAGCTGATCGTTGCTTTGGTACAAATTGGCCTCAGCCTTGAGCAGATCGGATTTGTCATTGATATGTATTGCGAAGACCCCGCCGCCATCGATGATCACGACAACGTCTTGGAAACCCTTGGGGAGCATCTCGTCAAGGTAGAAACGCAACTTGCCAGCCTCGACGCGTTCCGGAGCATTCTCAAGGCGAGGATCGCCCTGGTGGAGCAGGCCCGTTAGCTGCATGGGCGGGACAAGACGGAGCAGGGGGAGGCCGGTGCCGGATCATCGCTTTGATGCCGGTGTATTGCCGAATGCGACGCTGTCGGGAACCTCGTCCTCGCCGGCCGCGGCGGCTGGATGCGTGGAGTTACAAGTGACCCGGTTGAGCGTAAAAAAACAGAAAAAGAAAAATAAAACCTATAATAAAATGAAAAAAAATAAAATGTAAAATAAACTAAAAAACCCCATTAGAAAAACAAAAAACAGAAAACACAAGAAAAAAGAAGAAAAAGAAAACGGTCAGAAAGACGCTGACAGCGGTATGACGGTATCCGGCCGTCGTCACTCGCGTCCATGAGGGCGCAGAGCCGCATCACCCGCGATACCGTCGGGCGTACGGCTCATCCGTCAGCCGCACCGCCGAGGGCAGGCGGGGGACTTCTCCCCTCGCAGCCCATCCGCGCTCTCCCCGCACTGCCTTTCCCTCTCACCTCCGCCCCGCCGGCGTTTCGCCGCTGCGATCGACACGACGCGCCCGTCTCCGCCTGACGCGGAGGCGGCGCATCGCGCCGTCGCCCGCGCCGACGTCCTTTCGAGGAAATCACTTGTCCATTCTGCCATCCCTTCTCAATTCTCCCACCCCGTGGCCGCGCGTTGACGAGCCCGTTCCCGTCGCCGACACCGTCGGCTCCGATCCGCCCGCCGTCCTGCCACTCCACCGGCTGCTGTCGCTCATGGACGGCGCCATACGCGCCGTGACAGCCGACTGGACGGCCGGCGTCTGGATCACCGGCGAGGTGACGAAGGTGAACGCGCGTCATCACGGCTGGTTTGCCGAACTCGTCGATCCCCTACCCGGAAAAAGTCACTCCGCCTGTCTTGGCGTACGAATCGGGCCGCAAGTCGTTGAGGAAACATCACTTGCGACGGGAATTGCGGTCACGCCAGACCTGATCGAGGGCCAGGCCGTGACCATGCGCGTCCGTCTGCGTCTTGACCTGCGGCATCAGCTGACGGCGCAGGTCCTGGAGATCGATCCCCTCATGACGCCCAGTCTGCGGGCCGCCGCGGCGGCGAAGCTGCTGGGCGAGTTGCGCGAAGGCGGCCTCCACGATCTTCAGCGCAACCTGCCGACACCGCGCGATGTACTTCATCTGGCGCTTGTCTGCCCGGACGCTTCCGCCGCGCGCGGCGATGTCGACGCGGTGTTGACCCCCTTCATCGCAAGGCGGCTGCTGGTCATGGATACTCACACCATCCGCTTCGAAGGTCCGGCAGCAGCCGGTGACCTGGTCGAGACGCTCGGGATCATCGCGCGCCAGACCTGGCGCCCCCGCGCCGACGCCGTCCTGATCGTGCGCGGCGGCGGCAGCGCGGTCGGTCTGGCCAGTATCGAGACGCGTGCGGTCGCCGAACACATCGCGCGTATGCCGATGCCGGTGGTGCTCGGCATCGGACATGCGGCTGATAGAGGCATCCTCTCGGAGATCGCCTGGAAATCCTGCACCACGCCGACGAGCGCGGCGACAGCCGTGCGCGACCTGATCGTCGGCGCGGCAATGACCGCACACGACAACGCCGCCACCATCGCCGCCCTCTGCCGCGAGCGTATCGCCATGCAGGAGACAGCCTGCCGGAGCGTCACCGATGTGATCCGCCACGCCACGTTTCGGGCGCTCAACGAACAGACAAAGCTGCTTGCCGACCGCGATCACGGCATCGAGACGGCGATCGCGCGGCTCGACGAAAAGCTGGTCGCGCTCGACGCCGATATCGACCGAATGGTCGCAGGAATGCATGCGCAGGTGTCAGGAACGAACACCGTGTTCGACCGGCACCTCGAAGATCTCGATCGCATGTCCCGCACGGCTCGCGGGCGAGGCGCGATGCTGACGATGACGGCGGAGCGCGATGTTGCCAGCCGGGCAGCGGAACTCGCGCAGGCTCGGCTATCCCTGTCGCAGCCTCCTGTCCCGCATGTCTCCCCCATGGCCGAGGCAGCCCCGGTCGTCGTCAGGGCGCCGGACGGCACGATCGTCATGAGCGCCTGTCGGGCTCGTGACCGGCCGCTGACGCTGCAGTTTCACGATGGCGCGGTCCCGGTCGTGCCCCACCGCGCCGCGATTACCCGATCGGTCACTGACGTGCCGGCGTCATGATCCGACCAACCCTTCTCCGGCTTCACCACCCTCACCCCCGATCAGAGCAAGGATCCTTTGCCATGTCTTCCAACGACAATATCAACCCCGACACCGTCAACACCCCTCCGTCTTCCGAGTTTCCCTCCTATGCGGCGGCCTATGCAACCCTGGAGTTGTGTGTTTCCCGGATGAACCGGGCAGGCCCCGGCGACATCGAGGAAGCGGATGCGGTGATCCGCGAGGCGGGGCGCGCCTTGGCTTTCTGCCGCGCGCGCATCGAGGAAATCCGCGCAGCCTGCAGCCGGAACCTTGCGGAGCTGTCCTGAATGATGCCTCCCCTGACGACACCTCAGTTGACCCGGCCACCACTCGTCATCCGGCTGACGAGGGATGCCTCCCGGCAAGCCGGGACATCGGCCATTCCCGCCCCGGCGCAGCCGGACGACACGGAGCCGTGGCTCACTGCCGACGAGACGGTGTTCGATGAGCGAGCACCGGAAGTGCTGGCCGCTCCCCTCGATGATCGCAATCTGTCCGACGCACAGCGGGAGGCGGATCCGACGCCGCTCTCTTCCATGCATACACCTCCACCGCCACCCCCCGCATCCTCCGGCCCGCCGGCTGTCGACGGGCCTGCTATCCGGCTCTTCGATCCCTCCGCCGCACGCGACGCCTGCGCCGGCGACCGGGACAACCCCTTCGAGGAGGATGAGCGAGGCGCTCTGCTCGAGAAAATGGCCACCGACACGGCGGCAGGATACCGTACGCTGGCCGTCCCGCAGGTGCAGCAGGTAGCCGCGCTCCGTGCACTGGAGACGACGACACCGCACCTTGCGGCGGTCATTGCCGTCGTCGCAGATGCGGCCGAGGCCGCCATGCGGCGAGGCGCGGGCTTTGCCTGTCCTCCGGTGCTGATTGCCGGACCGCCCGGCGTCGGCAAGACACGAGTGATCGGGCGGATGGTGGAGATTCTGGAATTGCCGTCGATCGTTCTCGACGGCGCCTCCATGGACGACACCGCCGCTCTGGCCGGGCACTCCCGCTCATGGCGGGCCTCCCGCCCGGGCACGGTGGCGAAGGAGATGATCCGCGGCAAGGTCGCCAACGCGGTGCTCGTCATCGACGAGATCGACAAGGCCGAGGCCGACCGGCGTTACGGCCCGACAGTCTGGCACGTCCTGCACGGGCTTCTCGAGCCGGAAACGTCTCGACGGTGGGAGGACAGCTGCCTCGAGATCGCGATGGACATGTCGCATATCGTCGTCATGGCGACGGCCAACGAACTCGCCGACATCCCGCCATCATTGCTCGACCGGTTCCTTGTGATCACCGTCGACGCGCCCGGGGACAGCGACCTGGCGTTGCTCATCCAGGCGGTGAGTGCGGGCGTCGCGGCCGGCTTCAATATCACCGATACGCCGCTCGCCCCCGGCGTGCTTCCGCTTCTCGCCGGCCTGCCGCCCCGGCGCCTGCGCACCATCCTCAGTCTCGGCTGGGCGAGGGCGCTCGCCGCGGGGCGGGACAGCCCCGGTGAAGCGGATATCCGGCACGGCATCCGCCTCGCCGGTGCCGCACGCAAGCATCCTATCGGCTTCTCCATCGGAAGACGGTCTTCGTCTCCGGCCGTACGAAGCATCCCATCTCCCCTTGATTCAAATGCAGAAAGGAAAACTCTATGATCAAATCCGCTTATGCAGCAAGCCAGTCCGATGCTGCTGTTATTGCCGTGCCGCCATCTTTCTCCCGGTCCCGCGTCTTCGAAAGGCTGGCCGTGGTCATGGCGGCTGGCGATCCGGCCTGGCCGCGCGTCGAAGCCATCCTGAGACCGCACCTGCAGAACGGCCGGACGGCGCTGTCAGTCTGGCCGGTCGCCGGCGAGACCGCACATGAAAGGGCGCAGGATCTGATTGCAGCGTTTCAGGCGCTTTTCGGCATGGTCTGGGGCGACATGGTCGATTCAGTCCTGATCCTCGGCAATGACGGACTGTTTCCCAAGGGTCTGGATCTGTTCCTGGACAACGATGTCAGGAAATCGCTGTTTTCCATTCCCGCCCCCCTGCTGATCGCGGGACCGGCGCAAGAGGCCCCCGACTTTGGCGCGAGCGGCTGGGAGGGCCTGCGCACGCCCGTGGCGATGGCTCAGGCGATCGCCGCCACGGTCGCGCAATACCCGACGATCCTTGAGGCGGCATATGGAAAGAACAAACCATAAACAAACATTGCTGTGGCAGGTTCCGACCCGCCACTCCGCCCCGCGAACCCATAACCGACGCCCCGGCATGACCGGGGCGTTCGCATTCAACGCCCGACATAAGGAAAGCAGTCCATGACAGAATTCTTCAATCGTGATCCGGTCGATCTCGCGCTCCTGGCCGAGCCGCACCGGGCCGCTGCTCTGGAAAACGATCCGCGCGAGCGCTATGCGCTGCGCGCGCTGCTGACGGTTTCGTCGGTATCGATGGCGGCAGCCGGACCGAACAAAAGAAACGAAAAAATTTTTCTCGCGGGATTCTGGAAACGAATCCAATGCCGACCGCCAACTATGCCGCATGACTCCGCCGGGACGGCGCAGGCCGGCATTGCCGGTCCGCCGCCGCATCGTCGGCCAGCAGGCGAACGAATTCGACTGTCCGCTCGATCCGGTCAGCCGGGAGCGGCTGGCGCATTCATCGGTGGCGTCGGTCATCGTCGTTTCGGCGCACAGGGCTGCACACCTCGACGGCGAAACGGCCGCTGACAGAATCGGCGAGGTGGCGGTGGCGTCCACAATCTCAATCCCATGGGGTGATGACGGAAAAGCCATCCCCGCGCCCCTGCTGCAACCGGCACCCTTCGACCTGTCGCTCTCCCTCGCCGAGATCGTTCCGGCGGCTCTCGATGACCGGGGCGTGGCGGTTTCCTCGGGTGCCTTGTGGTTCTGTTCACCTGCCGGCCGGGGACCGGCAGAAGCGCGGGAACTCGTTCCTGTTACGCTTAGCGATGTCGTGGCCGCTGTCCGGAAGGCAAAGGTGTTGCAGGTTACTGACCCTTGAGGCTCTCCGCGGCATGCTGCGGGCGGAAATCGAGCTCAAGCTCGGCGCGCGACCCGGTTCGATCGGGTTTACCTGATGCATGGGACAGTACCACATATAATGTCATTGAAGGTCGTGAGGCTTGGCGGATTCCTTTACACCGGCCGCAGCCGCGGGTGACGAATCTGCAACGGTTGTGGAAAAGAGTTGTCTGCGGGGAACCGCTCTCTTATAATAGTGAATATTACTACTATCAGGAGACCAGGATGGAAGAAGCAGTCTCGGCGGCGGATGCCAACCGCAAATTTTCCCTGATCCTGCGGCACGTGCGGGAGGGCCGCAGCTACGTGGTGACGAGCCACGGCCGTCCCGTGGCGCGCATCGTTCCGGCCGATCGGCATGAGAAGGGACGGGCAGGAGCTTGGGGAATGTTGCTGTCCCGTCTCGCAGGGCAACCCGTCGTGACCGCCGAACGCTGGACACGTGACGATCTTTACGAGGACGACCGGTGAAGGTCGCCCTCGACACGAATTTTCTGGCCTATGCGGAAGGCGTCAACAGCGAGGAGAAGCGCGATATCGCGCTCGATCTTCTACGGCGCCTTCCATCCGATGCGGCCGTCATTCCGGTTCAGGTGCTCGGAGAACTGTTCAATGTTCTCGTTCGCAAGGCCGGGCGACCGCGGGTCGCGGCGCGGAGTGCCTTGCTCGGCTGGCGTGACGCGTTTCCGGTGATGGAGACGTCGGTGGTCGCCATGCAGAAGGCTTTCGATCTGGCGGCAGATCATCAGTTTGGCATCTGGGACGCGGTTATCCTGGCGGTGGCTTCGGATGCCGGCTGCCGTCTACTCCTGTCCGAAGATATGCAGGACGGCTTTACCTGGGGCGGCGTAACGGTGGTCAATCCATTCCCGGTGGAGCGAAGCCCTCTTCTGGATGCGTTGCTTGAGGATTGAGCTGTAGAGCCTGATCCTCATGAGGCACCTTGTTCCCCGATTGGGGACGGGCATGCTGTTGCCCCGGTTGTCTTGCGCAGGACTATGCCATTGACTGTGCCTGCATCGCCTTCCTGACCTCGCGGCCGTATCGCCGGCTGGGTGCAAAATTCCTGCCAGCCTCAGAAGCGGGATGGTTTGTGCCTTCAGGGCACGAATCAGACGTAACGTGTGATTCGTGAATGTCTGCGCATGCCGGTTTGATGAAATGGCCCCCATTTGGAGGCTTCGACCTGCGGTGGGCATGGGGATGTAGTGATATACGAATCTAACGTTTCGTACGATTCGTATCGATGAGGAGCGCGGGCGGCTATTTTTCAGCGCTGTCGCGGCGCACGAATCAAACGTTACGTATGATTCGTGCTTGCATATGCGCCTGAAAGCCGCCTTGCGAGAGGCTTTCGGTTGTGCGTGTCAAGAGAAAATAGAGGAGTTAGGGAAAATTGACCCAATAATGAAAGAGAAATATCGTGATCTCGAGCAGAACAGCGCCTTTTGGATGTGATCTTAGAGGAGTGCCATGCTTGAATTACGAAAAAAATCGTTAGCAGCGAAGAATTCTATTTTTATCCTCCTGTGATGATTTAGAATGATGTCGTCAGCGCATGTGAATGCTGACGCTCAGCCCACAAATCGTAGAGGAGCCTACTATGAATATGAATGATGCGACCCCTCCCGAGGATGACTCCGACCTGGAAACGCTCGACCTTCTGCATGGGGCAGAGGAGATCGCCGCTTTCCTCTACGGCGACCGGCGCTACGCGCGCCGCGTGCGGAACCATGCCGAAAACCAGAACCTCCCGATCTTTCCCGTCGGGAAGGTTTTGCACGCGGCGAAACGCGACCTGATCGACGATATCAGAGATAAGAAAAATAGAAATAAAAATAAACATAAACATAAAAAATAGATATAGTTTAAGTCAAAATTGAGCCATCCTATCCGATCTATTCATCAGAAAGGCCGAGTTAATATGAGAAATTCGGCAAGACATACATCATCCAGAACGACATCATCTTTCGGCTCAACAAAAACAGGAGCGGCTGGAGTCGTTGTCAGAATCCAGCCGTTTCTGAAAGCAGACCAAGAGGAACTTGCTTATGTAACGATGTCTAGAGAAAGAAAATGGCAATTATCAGAAAAAGAACATGGACAACAAAATCTAAGGTAGAAAAAACTGCCTGGATTGTGGACTTTGTCGACAAAGACGGGGTCCGCGGTCGGCGGCAATTCTCGCGTAGAAGCAAGGCAGACAAATTCCGGATCGAGCTGGAAGAAAGCCTCAAAAAAGGCCTGACCACCCTCAGCCTGAAATCGCCTCTCGCCGATGTCGCCGACGAATATTTGAAATCCTGCGCACAGAGAGTCGAAGAAGGCTCGATGACAAAACACAATTTTGTCGTGTACGAGGGGCATGTCAGAAACTACATCATACCGGATCCGAAACGGCACGCAAAAGGCCGCATGCCGTCACGCATGAAGAAGATTCGCGAAGGCATGGGCGAGTTGAAGGCAGGCGAGGTGGCGCGGTCCGACGTGACCGGATTCAGGGACCAGTTGCGCGACGCCGGCGTATCGGTCCAGACGACACGAAAAATCCTCAGCACCCTGAGGCAGATATGTGCGTTTTCGATCGAGAAGGGGCTCATGGTAGCCAACCCCGCCGATGAGGTCCGCGTCATCGGGCGTCGCGACGAGGCGTACAGGAAAGTCACGATTCCGCCTGCCGAAAGTGTCCGGCGTGTGCTCGACGCGGCGCATCCCGAGATGCGCATACGCCTCCTGTTTGCTGCCGCTACCGGCGTCCGCGCCGGAGAGCTGCACGCGTTGACCTGGCAGCAGATCGACTGCACGCGAGGAATCGTCACGATTGACAGGCGTATCGATGTCTACGGCGTCGTCGAGGTCACCAAGACCGTGGCGGGAATGCGCGAGATACCGATGGGTCAAAGGCTGGCTGCTGCCCTGGATGAGTGGAGGAAGAAGCTGCAGCGTGCGTCGCCTGATGATCTCGTGTTTGCGGATACGAGCGGTGATCCGTTGCGACACGACGTCATGATCAAGCGCTGGTATAATCCGATATTCTCGTCTTTGAAGAAGGTGCATGCGGAAGATCCGATCCGGAATGCGCCGCCGCCGAAGCGTTTCCGCTGGCACGATCTGCGGCACTTCGCCATCTCGTCCTGGATCGCCGCTGGCCTGCCGCCAAAAGCGATCCAGACTTTTGCCGGTCATTCCAGTCTGCAAGTGACCATGGACCGTTATGGCCATCTTTTTCCCGACGACAAGCACCACGCTGCGATGAGCACTGCTCTGGACAGGCTCCATGGTTAAAAAGGTCATCGCTTCCATGAAACGATGACCTTCTTTAGCTTCGTGAATCCAATCTGATTTCATTGATAGGGCGCTTCCTTCCGATCGGAATACGCTCTCAGATTTTGCTAGCGCTCGTGGACAAAGGTTGACTGCTGAATCCGATTTTGATTTAAGGCTTCTATTTGGAGGCCGT
>NZ_JBHLXC010000017.1:0-762 GCF_042432495.1 Pseudochelatococcus lubricantis
CGAACGGCGCGCTGGTGTCCAGCCCGACCGTGACGACGGCCAAGGGCACGCTGACCGTCACGGCCTACGATCCGGTCACGGGCAAGGTAACTTACAGCTACACGCTGACCGACGACCAGACGCACGCCGCCGGGCAGGGCGACAACAGCACGACCGGACCGCTGTTCGACGACCTGGACGTGGTGCTGACGGACTACGACAACCAGCCCGCGTCCGGTACCCTGAGCGTGAAGATTGTCGACGACGTGCCGGATGCGAAGAACGACACGGACACGGTGAAGGCCGGCACGCAGAGCGAGACGGGTAACGTCATCACCGGCGTAGGCACGAACGAAGGCCCCGGCGGTCTGGGCACGGACGTCAAGGGCGCCGACGGCGCGACCGTGACGCAGATCGAGTCGGCGACGGGCGGCACGAAGGCCGTCTCGACCACCGGCACGACGGAAATCGACGGCCAGTACGGCAAGCTGAAGATCGCTGCTGACGGCTCCTACACCTACACGCGCGACGCTGGCACGCCCGGCAACGTCGATGACGTTTTCACCTACACGCTGAAGGACGGCGACGGTGACGCGGATACGGCCAAGCTGACGATCAAGATCGAGAACGGCACGCCGACGATCACTGACCTGACGCCGAAGGCGAGTGGCGGCGACACGACGGTCTACGAGGACGGTCTGCCGGACGGCTCCTTGCCCACGACTGACCGTGAGACCAACACGGGCGATTTCACGATCACCTCTCCGGACGGCGTCAAGTCGC
>NZ_JBHLXC010000018.1:0-13854 GCF_042432495.1 Pseudochelatococcus lubricantis
GTGCTTCAACAAGCTCAAGAATGCCCGTCGCGTCGCCACCCGCTACGACAAGACCGCCGAAAGCTTCCTGGGCTTCATCGACATCACGTCGATCCGCCTCTGGCTCCGCCATTTGTCAACATGACCTAAGATGAACGAAGACTCTGTTGCTGCGTTGCTCCGTATGAATTCAAGATCGGGTCACGGTCAACATGGCACAACGACACCCTCATGAGCAACATCTTGTAGAGGGCAGTGCCGATTGGGCTGCTCGTTGTGGCGTGGGTGGTTGAAGGGGACAACGCTGCAGGCCGACGCACAGTCCATGGGCGAATGACGAGTGCCTTGTTCGCAGGCTGCCGTCATCACAGTGAGGCGACGCAGAGCAGCGATGAGCCGTAAGCGATGGGGTGGACGCCGTCGAAGGTCTGAAGGCGGTACGGTCCGCATCGCGGAAGTTGATGCGTGAGACGACCGTGCCGGCTGGCTGTAGCAAAAGTTCGAGTTCTGTTCCATTTCAGCGAACGCCACTGGTGTCGATGTGCCCAGCTGCGACGTAGAAAAAGTCTCGCAAATCCAGATATTTGCAACAAATTCACCAAATCCGCGCAGTCATGAGGTCCGGAGAATATCGGCCATGAGAGACCTCTACCGGACCTCCTGGCACCGACGCCGCTGAACAGCCCCATACGCATAACCCTCGAAAACAACGGAAAAATCTGGCCACAGCCGGATCGGGAGAACGCTTTCGCGGGGGAAAGTGGCGGAGTGGATGGGCCTGATATCCAACCTTCTCTGGAAGACCTGCCTTCTGACAGGTCGCCGTTCTCCTGGGCGATCCAGCTTCCCTGCAGGCCTACCAGTAGAGCCCAAGGCGATGGAACCGAGGCGGTGTCCCTCCCAGCGGTACCCTTGCGGTCGGGTAGCCGACAAGGGCGGGGATCGGAGTCGTGCGACCCGTGACCAGGTCCCGGAGGCGGCGGATTCGGCTTTCGGTCGGGGGATGCGTCCTGAGCAACGAGGGCTCCGGAATGCGGCGGCCGGGCAGAAGGATCTCCTCCCAGAACCGACCGACCCGGCGTTCGAGCTTGACGAGCGCGCGCACGAGCCCCTCCGGATCGCCGGTCAGCTCTGCGGCGGCGCGGTCGGCGTCGTACTCGCGCGTCCGCGAAAGGCCGAGTTGGACCAGCGCCATGAGGGTGGGCGCGAAGACAAGGAGAATCACGACATGCCAAGGCACATGGACCATGCCTGCCAGGACCAGAGGCAGGTTGAGGAGTAGAAGCAACTGTCCGAGCCAGCTTGCCAGCGAGACGAGGCGCGACATCATGTCGGCGAGGCTCATGATCCACAGGTCGCGGTTGGCGATATGCCCGATCTCATGCGCCAGAACCCCGGCGAGTTCTCGGCCGTCGAGCAGGTTGAGCAGCCCGTCGGTGACGCAGATGGCGCTGTCCTCGGGGCTGCCCAGGGCGAAGGCGTTCGGCAGCCGGCTCGGCACGCGATAAAGCGCCGGCGCGCGCTGCAGCCCGGCCCTGCGGGCGAGTTCGGCCAGGGCCGCGACGAGACCGGGGGCATCACGACCGGTGAGCCGCTGCGCCTGATAGGCCGAGAGGAGCAGCCGGCGTGGCAGCGCGGGCGCAAACAGGAGACCCCCGACCATCGCGAGCGCCATGAGGAGACCGGTCTCGGGTCCGACGATCGCTGTCACCGCGATCCAGGCGATCGCGGCCATGAGCCCGAGCAGCAGCGCCGATTGCACGAAATTGAGCAGGCGGTGGCTGGCGGAGGCCGCGGTCATCGCGTCTCGTGGCCTCCGAGTTCGCGCCGGTCCTGATCGCGCACTAGCCAGTGGACAGCGCCGAGCGCAAGCGCCGCGCCCGCGAGTGCGGCAATCTTGGATGATTCCGTCTCGCCGAGGTCCAGGATGATGAATTTGCGCGCGATGGCGAGGAGCGCGATCAGCACGATCGTGCGGACCTGGAGGATCCCGAAGCTGCGTTCGGTCGCAACAAGAAGGGAGCGCTTGAACTCGAGCGCGATCACCACGGTGAAGATCATGCCGAACACCACCTGGAAGGTGGCGTAATCGAGAGTGTCGAATGCCCCGAGAACCAAGCGGTTCACGACTTCGCGCATCAGCGCCCAGACCGACGCCACGACGATCGCCGCAATGATGACGCTGAGGACGAAGATGACACCTTGCTCGAACTTCTCGTAGAGCGTCATCGCCGACCATTGTTCACGGGTCAGCCCGGATCGTTGCACGTCTTTCATGATTGCCCCTCGAAAGCCGCCCCGGAGAGACAAGCTCCCCGGGGCTTCGCCAGACGGTGCGATATCGCACGGAGCGGAGGGGACGCCGCAAACCGGCGACACCCAATGTGGCAAATCAGCCGTTCTTGACCTCGATGCGCTTGACCTTCGCCTGCGCCTCGGGAGTCTGGGGCAGCTTGATCGTCAGAACCCCGTTCTTGAAGGATGCTTGCGCCTTTTCGCCATCCACACCGGGGGGGAGCGGAATTGTCCGGTAGATCGCGCCGTAGCTGCGCTCGGAGAGATAGTATCCCTTCTTCTCCTCCTGGCGCTCGATCTTCTTCTCCCCCTTCACAGTCAACATGTCATCGTTGACCGTCACCTCGATGTCCTTCATCTCCATGCCCGGCAGCTCGATCGACACTTCGATCGCCTTGTCGGTCTCGACCATGTCGGATTTGGCTTCGCCGCTGCCCCAGGGCCATTCGAACTGACCGACCCGGTTCCAGAAGTTCTCGAACACATGGTTCATTTCGCGCTGGAGCGTCGCCATCGGGTTGTCTTCGCTGCTCTTGGCGTCTGGCGCGCCGTCCTTGCGCGCCCAGGGGATCAGGTCCTTGATCTGCATGATGGTGTCTCCTTCGGTTTTCAGGCGCCCTTGACGGCGATCCTTTTTGGCTGCGCTTCAGGGGCTCGGGGGAGCGTCAGGGTGAGGACGCCTCCGCGCATCTCGGCCTCGATCCTGTCGGGGTCGAAATCCTCGGAAAGCGTGAAGGCCCTCTCGAAATCACCCTCGCCATATTCGGCATAGGCAAGTTCCAGGTTTTCTGGCCGCATCGGCTCAACCTTGCCGCGGATCGTCAGCACGCGGTTTTCGAGTGTGATTTCGACCGCATCGGCGGCGACCCCAGGCATTTCGAGCATCATGGAGACACCCTGATCGGTCTCGACAATATCAGTCAGCGGGCGGTAGATGCGGCCGCCGCCGGCGGTCTCGGGCGCGTCGGTCGGCGTCTTTTCGGTGGCTTGCGTGATGTCGGTGCTCATCGTTCCAGCTCCTCTCAGGCTGCCTTGATCTCGATTTTCTTTGGCTTTTCTGCCTCGGGCCGGGAGATGACGATCCGCAATACGCCGTTCGTCATCCTCGCCTCGACCTTGTCATCCGAGGCCGCGAATGGCAGGCGGATAGAGCGGGAAAACTTGCCATAACCGCGTTCGTTGCGGTGCCAGCGCGCACCTTCGGGAACCTCGGGCGCCTTGCGTTCGCCCGACAGCGTCAGGACGTTGTCCTTGACCGCGATCTCGATATCGCCCGGCTCAATGCCAGGGAGTTCGGTAGTAACGGCGACGGCTTCCGCACCCTGCCAGACATTCACCGCCGGGAACGCCGCGCGGGCCGGGGGCCAGAAGCCGCGGTCGAGATCGCGCATCATGGAGCGCATCAGCGCAATGGGATCGCTGCGGCGCAGATATGTCGGATAGAGCATTGCTGGCCTCCTGTTGCTGATCGATGCCCCCGAACCGGCGGCATGGTCCGACCGGGCAACGGTGCCGGCCGGATGTGGGTTCGGAGACCGCCCATCAAGATAGGCGGATCCATCTATTATGCAAGCATATACGATGCTTGCATTGCACTTTGGGTGGACCGCAGTCTATCCTGTTTCTCATGCAGACGGAGGAAAGATACCCTTGATCACTTCTGATCTTGCCCTGATCGGGACGACGATCCACCGGGTCGCGCAGCTCATCCAGCAGCGGATCGACAACGAGATTGGCGACAGCGGCCTGACCCGCCTGTCCTGGATGGGGGCGGCACATGTCGAGGATTCGCCCGGGCTGACCATCGGCGATCTGGCCGGGCGGCTGGAGGTGGGCCGGGCCACTGCGGGCCAGCTCGTCGATCGCATGGTCCGGGGCGGCTGGGTCGAGCGGTCGCCCTCGCTCGACGACAGGCGGTCGCAGATCGTCACCGCAACGTCGAAGGCCCGGGCGATGCTGGAGGAACTCGCGCCGCGGCAATCGGCGCTCGAACATGAAATCCTGCAGGATCTGTCGGCAGACGAAAGGCGCATCCTGCTGGCGCTGCTCGAGCGGATCAGGGCGCGGCTCGGGCGCCAGTGAAAGGGACAAGCGGCATGGAAAGGAAGACCGAATATAACATCTGGTACTGGGTGGTGGCTTTCATAGCCGTGCTTTTCATCCAGAACCTGATCGCCGGCTGGCAATCCGTCGCACCGATCAGCTACAGCCAGTTCGAGAGCTATCTCGAGGATGGCAGGGTCGCGTCCGTCGCGGTCGGCGCGGACACCATCACCGGCACCTTCACCGACCCCGTCGACGGCAAGAGCCAGTTCGTCACCACGGTCGTGGATCCCGCGATCCTGCAGCGGATCGACCGCTCCGGCGTCGAGATCACGGGCGTTCCTCAGAACACCTTTCTCGGCACGCTGATTTCCTGGGTGGCGCCAGCGCTTGTCTTCTTCGGAATCTGGATGCTGCTGTTCCGTAAGTTCGCCGACAAACAGGGTTTCGGCGGGTTCATGCAGGTCGGCCGCAGCAAGGCCAAAGTTTACATGGAAAAGGAAACCGGCGTCAGTTTCGCTGACGTGGCCGGCGTGGACGAGGCCAAGGCCGAGTTGGAGGAGGTCGTGGAGTTCCTCAAGAACCCGGCCGAATACGGAAAGCTGGGCGCACATATCCCCAAAGGCATATTGCTCGTTGGGCCGCCGGGCACCGGCAAGACGCTTCTCGCGCGCGCGGTGGCGGGTGAGGCGGGCGTGACCTTCTTTTCGATCTCGGGATCAGAGTTCGTCGAGATGTTCGTGGGCGTCGGTGCCGCACGGGTGCGCGACCTCTTCGAGCAGGCCCGGAAATCCGCCCCGGCGATCATCTTCATCGACGAACTCGACGCTCTTGGGAGGGCGCGCTCCTCCGGCCAGATCGCCGGTGGCCATGATGAGCGTGAGCAGACGCTGAACCAGCTTCTGACCGAGCTCGACGGCTTCGACCCTTCAGTGGGCATCGTGCTCCTGGCCGCCACCAACCGACCCGAGATTCTCGACCCCGCGCTGCTGCGTGCGGGACGCTTCGACCGTCAGGTGCTGGTGGACCGGCCCGACAAGAAGGGACGCGTGCAGATTCTTGGCGTTCACATGAAAAAGGTGAAGCTCGCCCCAGACGTCGATGCAGAGAAGGTCGCAGCGCTTACTCCCGGCTTTTCCGGCGCGGATCTTGCCAATCTCGTCAACGAGGCAGCATTGCTCGCCACGCGCCGCAAGGCTGATGCGGTGACGATGGACGACTTCAACAATGCGGTGGAACGCATCATCGCCGGGTTGCAAAAGAAGAACCGCGTGCTCAATCCGCGCGAACGCGAGATCGTGGCGCACCACGAGATGGGGCACGCGCTTGTGGCGATGGCTTTGCCGGGGGTGGACCCGGTGCACAAGGTCTCGATCATACCGCGCGGGATTGGCGCGCTCGGCTACACCATCCAGCGCCCGACCGAGGACCGCTTCCTGATGACGCGGGAGGAACTCGAGAACAAGATCGCAGTCCTGCTTGGCGGGCGCGCAGCAGAGAAGATCATCTACGATCATGTCTCGACCGGGGCGGCGGACGATCTGGTCAAGGCGACCGACATCGCTCGCGCCATGGTCGCGCGGTACGGGATGGACGAAGACCTCGGGCATGTCAGCTACGACACCGATCGGCCCGGCTTTCTCGGCACCGGCGACCAGTCGTCCTGGCTGAATCGCCGCTACAGCGACGCCACTGCTGAGCGGATGGACGCGAAGGTGCGCGACATCGTGGATGGCGTGTTCAAGCGCACCCTCACCCTTCTTGAATCCAATCTGGATCTTCTCGAGCAATCGGCGCAGGATCTCCTGCAACGAGAGACACTGGACGAGCCCGATCTTGTGGCAATTGGGTCCAAGGTGAAAAGAACGGAAGCGGTCGCTGCGTGACACTGTCACTGGCGCAGATGATCGGCGGACAACCCTGACTGGATAAAGAAACGGAGAAGACGAATGGCAAACGGAGCTTGCGATATTTGCGGTCGCCCGGCGACGGCGCGCGTGCGCGCCTCGGTGAACGGCCGGGTTCAGAACATGGAGCTGTGCGACCAGCATTACAGCGAAATGGCGCGCCGGTCGGGTCGCAGCGCCTCGCCGCTGGAGTCCCTGTTCGGACGGCGTTCCCTTCTTGACGAATTCTTCGGCGAGAGCGGTTTCGGCAGCCTTTTTGGGGACAGTCCGCTGCGAGGCGGCGCGCTCGGCTCCATGGGTAATGGCGATGACGCTGTCGTCGACGCCACTTTCGGCGAGGGCGCGCCGCGGCGTGGATCGCGGCGCGGCGGCGGACGCACCATCGCCGACCGGCTGAGCGAACAGGGAAACAAGCTGCTGCAGGATGCCGCGCAGAAGGCCGGGGAATTCGGGCGCAGCGAGGTCGATACCGAACATCTGCTTCTGGCATTGACCTCGTCTGACGTCGTCAAGACGATCCTGGAACAGTTCAAGGTCGATGTGGACGATCTGCGGCGCCAGATCGACAAGGAAGCGAAGCGTGGAGACGCCAAGACGGAAGGCGAAATTGGCGTCAGTCCTCGCCTTAAGGACGCGCTGAACCGGGCCTTCATCGCCTCGAACGAGCTCGGCCATTCCTATGTCGGTCCCGAGCACCTTCTGATCGGCCTTGCCGAGGAAGGTGAAGGCCTGGCCGCGTCGATGCTGCGCAAATACGGATTGACGCCGCAGGCGCTTCGCCAGCAGGTGACCAAGGTCGTGGGCAAGGGAGCCGAGGAAGGCCGCGTGGCGGCGCCTTCCAGCACGCCCGATCTCGACCAGTTCAGCCGTGACCTGACGAAGCTCGCCCGCGAGGGCAAGCTCGATCCCGTCATCGGCCGCGCCCGCGAGATCGAGACGACGATCGAAGTGCTGGCCCGCCGGAAAAAGAACAACCCGGTGCTAATCGGCGAGCCCGGCGTGGGCAAGACCGCCATCGTCGAGGGACTTGCACAACGGATCGTCGCGGGCGAAGTGCCCGAGGCGCTGCGCGACAAGCGGCTGGTCGAGCTCAACATCAACTCGATGGTGGCCGGGTCGAAGTATCGCGGCGAGTTCGAGGAGCGAGTCCAGAAGATCCTCAAGGAGATCACCGAGGAGAAGGACAGCCTGGTCCTGTTCATCGACGAGATCCACACCATCGTCGGCGCTGGCCAGGGCGGTGGCGAAGGTGGTCTCGACATCGCCAACACCTTCAAGCCGGCGCTGGCGCGGGGCGAGCTGAACCTGATCGGCGCAACGACGCTCAACGAGTACCAGAAATACATCGAGAAGGACGCGGCGCTCGAGCGACGGTTCCAGCCGGTTTATGTCGAGGAACCCACGATAGCTCAGGTCATCATGATCCTGCGCGGCCTGCGCGACACGCTGGAGGCGCACCACAAGGTGACGATCACCGACGAGGCCATCGTCGCGGCGGCCGAGCTTTCTGATCGCTACATCACTGGCCGTTTCATGCCCGACAAGGCGATCGACCTGATCGATCAGGCAGCCGCACGGGTGAAGATCAGCGCCACGGCGCGCCCCGTGGACGTCCAGGAACTGGAGGCCGAAGCCGCGCAGATCAGGCGCGAGCAGGACTATGCCGCAGCCCGCAAGCAATTCGACCGGGCAGCAGAACTGAAGAAGGAGCTGGAGCAGAAGCAGAAGGAGCTGGACGAGCTTCTGGAAATCTGGAAGCGCGACCAGGCTTCGGCGACCGCCGAGGTGCGCGCCGATCACGTCGCGCAGATCGTCTCCAAGATCACCGGCGTTCCGGTCACGGAGCTGACCACCGAGGAGAAGGACAAGCTCCTCAAGCTCGAGGAGAAGCTGCACGAGCGCGTCATTGGCCAGGAAGAGGCGATCCGCGCCGTGGCCGATGCGGTGCGCCTGGCGCGTGCGGGTCTGCGCGAAGGTTCCGGTCCGACTGCGACCTTCCTGTTTCTCGGACCAACCGGGGTTGGCAAGACGGAACTGGCCAAGACGCTCGCCGAGGTGATCTTCGGCGACCAGGATGCGATGATCCGTATCGACATGTCGGAGTATGGCGAGCGCCACTCGGTTGCCCGGTTGGTTGGCGCACCTCCGGGCTACGTCGGATACGACGAAGGCGGTCAACTGACGGAGAAGGTGCGCCGTCGGCCCTACTCGGTCGTGCTCCTCGACGAGATCGAAAAGGCGCATCCGGATGTCTACAACATCCTGCTTCAGGTGTTCGACGACGGCCGCCTGACAGATGGCAAGGGCCGCGTGGTGGACTTCACTAACACCATCATCATCGCCACCTCGAACCTCGGTTCGGACATCATCCAGCGCAACCTCAAGAAACGCGGCACCAAGGAGTTCGACGAGGCAAAGCAGAAGTCCGAACTGATGGAGGTGTTGCGCGGTCATTTCCGGCCAGAGTTCATCAACCGGATCGACGAGATCATCGTCTTCCATTCGCTGAATCAGTCGGAGATCCGCCAGATCGTCGAGTTGCAGCTCAACCGGGTGAAGCGGACCGCCCTTACCCAGGGCGTCGAACTCGAACTCGATGTGAGCGTCGTGGATCACTTCGGCGCGGTCGGCTTCCGTCCCGAATTCGGTGCCCGCGAGCTGCGCCGGCTGATCCGGTCGGAGCTGGAGACCGAGTTGGCTCGCGAACTGCTCTCGGGGCGGATCGAGGATGGCGACAAGGTCCGCGTCGCCTGGTCAGCGGACGAACAGAAGGTCGTGTTCGAAAAGATCGCAAGGGACACCGGTGACGACAGCCCGGACGATCCGGCCCAGGCCGGGATCGGCGAGTCCAGCGCAGTTGCCGAAAACAAGGCGGACGCTCCGACGCCCGATGTCCCAGTCGACGCCAATGACAAGGAGCAGTCCAAGGGCGATAAGTCTACCGGATGACGTCGTGAAGGACTGGCCGGCGCGATGACGGTCGCGCCGGCTCATTTCGTCAAAAAGCGACAAGCAAGGTCATACGGCATGGAAGTCATCAGAGCATTTCGCAATCTCGACCGGCACGGCCAACAGCGCGCGCCTGAGGTCATCGAGGAAGAGGTGCGGCAACTTGAACCGCATCTTGTACGCTTCCGCGAGGATCTCGTCCGGCTCGAAGTCGTCGCCTCCCAGACGAGCGGCAAGACGCGCATCCAGGTCAGCCTGCGCCTGCAACTGCCCTCGGGCGTGATCGCGGCACAGGAAGAGGGGTTCGTGATCGAGCCTGTCCTGCGCAAGGCCTTTGCCGACCTGCGCCAGCGGGTTGACCGGCATGTGGCGCGCCTCAAGCACGAGTCTGAATACAAACGTCCCGCCCGCCGGCGCCGGATCGGCGCCCCGCTGCCGTCCGCGCGGGATGCGGCGGAAGCGGACCGGCGCCAACTCTTCTTCGACCTGATCGAGGATCATCTCGATACGGTCTACGATACCGTCAGGCGCGAGTTGACCTATCTCGAGTGTAGCGGGTCTGTGCCGGCTGGCTACCTGAGCGTTGGCGATATCGTCGATGCGACGATCCTCAACGGGCTCAACCGCTTCGAGCGGCGGCCGACCGAATTCTCCGTCCGGGACTGGCTGACGCAGCTGGCCTTCGAGACCGTCGAGGCCGAGGCGCAGGCTGCGCGCCGCGCGGTGCCCGAGGATGCCGCCTCGATCTACGAAGCGCCCGAGGCGCCTGGCGGAGAGCCTACCGAGGCTGATGAGGAGATGTTCGAGTTCTACCAGCCCGACGACGTGCTGCTGCTCGAGGAACTCGTCGCCGACGAAGGTGGGGACGACCCCGAAGCGGCGGTCGCGAAACGGCAGGAGGCGCTGGCCTTTCACCGGGCGATCGCCGGTCTGCCGGCACTTTGGCGCCGGGTTCTGTTTCTTGTCGATCTGAACGAGACCCCGCTTGAAACAGCCTCCTCCGTTCTCGGCATTCCCGAAGACGACGTGACCCGGATCGTCCAGTCGGCGCGCGATTATCTTCGCGATAAACTGCGTGACTCAGGTCAGTCTTCCGATACCGCTCATGCGCTTTTTGAGAGTGCTCATCAGAGAAGGTTGCGAATTCCACAGCCCCTGCGGGATCGCGCTCGGCTGGAACGCGCTTTTCTGGGGGACAACCGAGGGGAAGCACCATGATGCGCGGACACAATCGTCCACCCTTTCCGCCGACGATACCCGGGACCACCATGAGGTCTTGGGACGTTCCGACCGCGATCATTTACCGGCCGGCTCGTTCCGCGATGACGTCGGCGCCGCGGCCCAACTACTGGATACTGGAATTCGAGCCGTCTCGGCCCCTGCAGCTTGAGCCGCTGATGGGATATACCTCCAGCAACGATCCCTACCGTTCGATCCGGCTGAAATTTCCCGACCGCGAAAGCGCCGTGGAATTCGCGGAGCGGCAGGACTGGCGCTATTTCGTGCGTGAGGACGTGGCTCACCGCCATGCGCCTGACCGCTGGCGGGGAGAGGAGCGGCATCGCCTCTACAAGGGAGCCGACGCCCCGAACGCCTTTCGCATACCGTCCCGCCTGGATCGGGGTCGCACGGACCATCGACTTCGGCGCGCAGTCGATCAGGAAGGCTCGGTGGACCTGTCGTCGCAAGAACAGGCGGAATTCGATCCAGTTATCGAAGCCAGTCTTGAATCCTTCCCGGCCTCCGATCCCCCAGCCTGGACGGGCGTGACGATCGCCGGGAAAAAATAATGAACGCAATGGCCAGCGCGAGCGAGGATCTGCCGATTGTTTCCCTACCTTGACAGCGTCGCGCGCCGCTACCCGCCCGTCATCGTATGGGCGGTCATCGGCATGAACGTCCTCGCGTTCCTCTATCAGATCAGCCTGCCTCCGCGCGTGCTGGACCGGTTCCTGTTCGAGTTCGCGCTGGTGCCCTCGCGCTTCTTCGGGCAACTGAGCCTCGTCGCCCCGTCCGACTGGACCCCGTTCCTGACCAACATCTTCCTGCACGGGGGCTGGCTGCACCTCATCTTGAACATGTGGACGCTCTGGATCTTCGGCCCCGCCGTCGAAGATCGGCTCGGACCGGGTAGATTCACGCTGTTCTATCTGTTCTGTGGTGTGGCGGCCGGACTGGCTCACGCGCTGGCGAACCCCCACTCAGTCGTTCCCGCGCTTGGCGCATCGGGGGCCATCGCGGGCGTGATCGGTTGCTACGCACGCATGTTTCCGGCGGCTCGGCTGGTGGTGATCGTGCCGATTCTGTTCATTCCCCTCTTCTTCGAAGTGCGCGCGGTCATTTTCGCGATGATCTGGTTCTTCATGCAGGTCGTTCCCGGTTTCCTATCGCTCGGCAGCGATACGGCCACGGGCGGGGTTGCCTGGTGGGCGCATATCGGCGGGTTTCTCGCCGGTTGGCTTGTAACGCCACTCCTGCGAAGGCGCGCCGACGTCTATCGCCACTATTATCGCGACGAGGGCATCTATGGCTTTCTGCCGGATGGCCGACGGGAAGGAGGACAGGGTCCATGGACATAATGCAGCTTTTCTGGCTGTTCTTCATCATTTCGGCGCTGCAGCCGGTTCTGCAGCGCAGATATCTTGAGGCGATGCGCACACGCAAGATCGCCAACATCGAGAAGAAGCGTGCCAGTCGCGTCATCCTGCTGATCCATCGGCAGGAGACGATGAACCTGCTGGGATTTCCCTTGATGCGCTACATCGACGTCAATGATTCGGAGGAAGTCCTGCGCGCGATCCAGATGACCGACGATGAAGTGCCACTCGACATCGTGCTGCATACACCGGGCGGCCTTGTGCTGGCGGCGACCCAGATCGCTCGGGCCATTAAGGGCCACAAGGGCAAGGTCACCGTGTTCGTGCCGCATTACGCGATGTCGGGCGGCACGCTGATCGCCCTCGCCGCCGACGAAATCGTGATGTGCGAACATTCCGTGCTGGGACCCGTCGATCCGCAACTTGGCCAGTTGCCGGCCGCCTCGCTCCTCAAAGTCGTCGAGGAGAAACCCATCGCCGAGATCGACGACCAGACTCTCATCATGGCCGACGTCGGTCGCAAGGCCATTGCGCAGATCGAGGCGTTCGCGAAGCGTCTTTTGTCCGACAAGATGGACGAGGACCGCGCGGCGGCGCTGGCGGCAAAGCTGGCGACAGGCACCTGGACCCACGACTATCCCATCTCTGCCGATGAGGCCCGCGACATGGGCCTGCCCGTTGGAACGGACATGCCCAAGGAAATACTGGAGCTGATGACGCTCTATCCGCAGCCGGTTCGGCGCCAGGGCGGTGGCGTGGAATACCTGCCCGAGCCGCGGCAGCGAGAGGCCCGCCGCGCCATATCCACGCGCTGAACGCTTGCGTCATTCGGCCGCCGAGCCCGGCTCGTCAACGAAAGGATACAGGATGCCCACGGTCGCTTGCCTGCAGTGCAATTCCACCAACAGGGTGCCGCAAGAGCGCCTGAGCGACAACCCCAATTGCGGACGCTGCGGCGCGCCTCTCTTTCAAGGCATGCCCGTCATGCTCACCGCGGCTAATTTTGACCGCCATGCGAATGCCGAACTGCCAATGCTGGTCGATTTCTGGGCCGAGTGGTGCGGGCCATGCAAGATGATGGCGCCCCAGTTCGAGGCGGCGGCGCGCTCGCTCGAACCCCATGTCCGCCTGGGCAAGCTCGACACCGAGGCCGAACAGCAGATTGCCGGCCGCTACGGGATCCGCGGCATTCCCACCATGATCCTGTTCAGGAGCGGCAAGGAAATCGCGAGGACGAGCGGTGCAATGCCTGCCGCGCAGATAGCGCAGTGGGCGCGCTCGCACGTCTAGAGGTTACAGGTAGCGGCCTTCCCTGCGCCATGCCATCAGGAGAAGAACATGCATGGCGTGACCGGATTTGTCGAGAGTGCGGCCTTGTTGGTCTTTGCCGCGTTCGTGCTCGTGACGATATGTTCACGGATTGGCGTGCCCAGCATTGTCGGTTACATTCTTGCCGGTATAGTCATTGGACCCGCCGGCCTCGGCCTGATTGCCGAAAACGCTGCCCTTAGCAGCATTGGCGAGATCGGAGTGGTGCTGCTGCTGTTCGCGCTTGGCCTGGAATTCTCGTTCGAGAAGCTCGTAAGGCTCAGGATGCATGTCTTCGGTCTTGGAGCCGTGCAGGTTGCAGTCACGACGATAACGGTGTCGTTGATAGCGAGTCTGATCTTCGATCTCGCGCCCGTCCCCGCAATCCTCATCGGCGGGGCCGTTGCCATGTCATCCACGGCCATGTGCCTCAAGGTGCTCGCAAGCGCGAACGCTCTGGGATCGGCCCAAGGACGCCTGGCCATTGCGGTGCTTCTGTTTCAAGACTTGGCAGCTGTCGCATTCCTGCTTCTGCACGATTCGATGAGTGGAGCCGCCGAAGGGTATGGCGTGATAACGGTCGTCGCCAGTGCAACGGCATTGGTTGCAGCTCTGTTCATTGCCCGTGGCCCGTTGCAGTTGCTGGCCCGTTGGGTAGCGTCGCGTGGCGATCCGGAACTTGCCCAGCTTCTCGCGCTCACCATTGCACTAGGGCGTGTTGACAAAAGGGATTCACCGGGCGCGGTGATCGTGATTCAAGCTGGTATCTGCAATGG
>NZ_JBHLXC010000019.1:0-1769 GCF_042432495.1 Pseudochelatococcus lubricantis
GTCTGCTCCTTTTCAGATTGGGCAGACTCTACATCACAGCGAGGGAACTTCCGGGGGGCAGGTCAATAGCAAAAAGCACATCGTCGTTATGTCTCTCCGCGTACAGACGGACTTCTTGCGCTAACTCAGCCATTGATTTACGGCGGCTGATCGTTTTTTGATCCGGAAATTGAGGATTTTGTGCCCGTTCAACCTGCAGGAAATTGCTGACTTGATGCGACCAAATACAGAGTTTGTCGGCGCTAAAAAAAGCTACATCAGGGCCGCAAGTTGTCGGGGGGACTTTGCAATGCTGGCCCAGTTCGGCATCGACGTCGAAAGGTTTACGAAGCTATCGTAATAGACCTTTCATGACCGCAGCAAGGCTAATGGAAACGTTGGCTTACGCGATACTCTCTTGCGCTGGACCGGAATTCCTAGGTCGTGGCGACGATTTAACTATCTGAGCCATATTGCGATTGCGGCGAGTTTGACGAATCCTATGAAGTTTGCGAGAATCTTGTCGTATCGTGTGGCGACGCGCCTGAATTGCTTCAGCTTGTTGAAAAAGCGCTCGATACGGTTGCGCTCCTTGTAGAGATCGATGTCTTAGGGTCGCTGTATCTTGCGGTTGCGCTTTGGTGGTATGACGACCTCTGCACCTGCCTTGATGATCTTGTCGGCGAGATGATCGGCGTCATATCCTTTGTCGGCGATAGTGACGCCGGCCTCGATGCCGTCGATCAAGTCGTGGGCGAAGGCGATGTCGTTGCGCTGGCCGGGCGAACCGATCAGGCGGACCGGGAGGCCAAGGGCTTCAGTGGCAGCGTGGATCTTGGTGCTCAAGCCGCAGCGCGACCGACCCAGGCCCTGGGCATCCGCCCCCCTTTGATTTTACGCGCTCCGGCAACGTGCTGATGCGCGCGAACGATCGTGCTGTCGATCATCAGCCATTCCAGATCGGCTTCGCGCGCCAGCACCGCCAACATATCGTCCAGTACACCCATCTCGATCCAGCGGTAATAGCGCCGCCTCACCGAGCGGTAGTCACCCAGTCGCTCTGGCAAGTCGCGCCAGCGGCCGCCTGAACGTGCCATCCATAACAGGGCGTCGAGGAACTTGCGGTTATCCGTGCGCGGGCCGCGCTTGCCTTTCGTGCCGCCCGGCACGAAACCCTTGATCCGTTCCCACTGGTCGTCCCGAGGCACATCGCAGTCCATCGCCGATCTCCAAAAATCAGCTTTGAATCTGATTTGCTAACCTTGGGGAAGCCCAAAAATCTTAAATCGTAACTACGGCCTAGGTGGTGTCTGCATTCATTGATTCCCTTTTTGTGTTGTTTCTGATTCAAGGTCTCCAAAGGAGATGACCTTGAGCAGACGGACCCTGACGGATGAACAATGGCAACGGATCGAAGGTTTGTTGCCCGGTCGCATTGGAACGCCGGGACGAAGCGGCGTTGATAACAGATTGTTTGTTGACGCCATCCTCTGGATGGCCTGCAATGCGGCTCGCTGGCGTGACCTGCCGGCCGCTTTCGGCAAGTGGACGGCTGTTCACGCCCGCTTCCGACGTTGGGCTCACACCGGGGTTTGGGAGGGTCTTTTCAAGACGTTGGCAGACGACCCCGACTTTGAATACGTGCTGATCGACAGCACCATCTCGAAGGTCCACGCTGATGCGACGGGATCAAAAGGGGGGCTCAAGCTGCCGCAATCGGCTGCTCGCGTGGTGGCTTGACGACGAAGTTGCACGCGGTTGTCGATGCGCTTGGCATGCCGTTACGCATT
>NZ_JBHLXC010000002.1:0-1536799 GCF_042432495.1 Pseudochelatococcus lubricantis
CATAACAGGCCAAATCAGATAGCCAACTCTATAAGACAAAAACAAATTGTCAACCCAACCCTCGCAAGTCGGGCAAAACAATCAATTCCGCTCACAGAAAAATAAAACCCAGCCGCCGCAACCAATCTCTCAAACCGCCCGCAGCGCCGGTGTGACCCCTATCTAAGTCACACCCACAATAACGTCAATCCCTCAAATAATTATCCACAGGCATACACAAATCAGACATACGGCGGTCACGCCGGGAGCGGTCAGTGCGCGTCGTCCCAGTTCGTGGCCGCGCGCGCCTCAACCCCAAGCGGAACCTTGAGTTTCACAGCCGGCAGAGGGGCGTGCTCCATGACCTGCCGGATGAGCGGGATGGCGGCGTCTATCTCGGCGTCCGGCACTTCGAACACGAGTTCGTCGTGCACCTGCAGCAGCATGCGCGCCGAAAGCCCCGCGTTTGCCAGCGCAGGCTCCATCCGCACCATCGCACGGCGGATGATGTCGGCGGCCGCTCCCTGCAGAGGCGCGTTGATGGCCTGCCGCTCCACGAACGCCCGCTCCGACGCATTCTTCGAATAGATCTGCGGGTAGTGGCACACCCGCCCGAACACGGTTTTCACGAAGCCGTGCTCGCGCACGAATCGCTTCGTCTCTTCCATGTAGTCGCGAATCCCGGGGAATCGCTCGAAGTAGCGGCGGATATAGGCGCCCGATTCCTCGCGGCTGATTCCAAGCTGATTCGCCAGCCCGAAAGCCGAGATTCCATAGATGATGCCGAAGTTGATCGCCTTTGCGCGCCGGCGGATCGACGGGTCCATGCCCTCTACCGGCACGCCGAACATCTCGGAAGCCGTCATGGCGTGGATGTCGATACCGTTCTCGAACGCCTTGCGTAGCTGCGGAATGTCGGCGACATGAGCAAGCAGCCGCAGCTCGATCTGCGAATAGTCGGCGGAAACGAGCTTCCAGCCCGATTCGCTCACGAAGGCCTTGCGAATCTTGCGGCCTTCCTCGGTGCGAATCGGAATGTTCTGCAGATTCGGATCGGACGAGGCGAGTCGCCCCGTTGTCGTCGCGGCCAACGCAAACGAGGTATGCACTCGCCGCGTCTGCGGGTTGATGAAGCCGGGCAGCGCTTCCGTATAAGTAGAGCGCAGCTTCGATAGCTGCCGCCAGTCGAGAATGCGTGCGGGCAGCTCATGCCCCTGTTCGGCAAGCTCCTCAAGCACGCCCGCACCCGTCGCCCACTGGCCTGTCGCCGTCTTCTTCGCGCCCGGCAGGCCCATGCGCCCGAACAGGATTTCCCCGAGCTGCCTTGGCGAACCGATGTTGAAGCTCTCGCCGGCGAGCTTGTGGATCTCGTCCTCCAGCGCCCCCATCCGCTGCGCGAACTCGCCCGACAGGCGCGCGAGTTGCGCGGGGTCGATCATGATGCCGCGCCGCTCCATGCGCGCCAGCACCCCGACGAGCGGGCGCTCCAGCGTTTCGTAGACGGTCGCCTTGCTCTCGGAAACGATTCGTGGCTTCAGCACCTCCCACAGCCGCAGCGTGACATCGGCATCCTCGCCCGCGTAGGCAGTCGCGCGGTCGATCGCCACCTTGTCAAAGGTCACGGCCTGCCGGCCCTTGCCGGCGACATCCGTAAAAGTGATGGGACTATGGCCGAGATGCTTTTCCGACAGCGCATCCATGCCGTGCGTGCCGCGCCCGGCGTCGAGCACATAGGAGAGCAGCATCGTGTCGTCGCATGGCGTCACCTCGATGCCGTGACGGGCGAACAACAGCCAGTCGAACTTGAAGTTCTGGCCGATCTTGAGCACGCCAGGGTCCGTCAGCAGAGGCTTCAGCCGTTCCAGCACCTCCCGAACGGGAAGCTGCGTGAGACCATCGGCTTCACTGGCCGGCGAGACATCGCCGCCGAACAGGCCCGCCTGCGTATCGGCCGCGCGGTGCTGCAGCGGAATATAGCAGGCGCGCCCGGTCGCGGTGGCGAGCGACATACCGACGAGATCGGCCGCCATTGCGTCGAGCGCGTTGGTCTCGGTATCAACCGCCACGATTCCGCGCTCGCGCGCTTCCGCGATCCAACGGTCTAGCGCCTCCAGGGTCGTCACCGTTTCATAGGCGCCGGTGTCGACCGGCATGCCTTGCTGGCGCGCGAGCGCCCGCGCCGCGACATCGACTGGACCGCCGGCGTCATCCTCCGGCTTGTCTTCCGCGGGCGGTGGCTCCTCCGCGCGCACGGGCGCCGACACGCCGATATCCGCCGGCGCGACGCTCTCCAGATCGACGTCATATATCTCGGCCGCCCGGCGCGTGATGGTCGTGAACTCCAGCGCCTTCAGAAATCCGATCAACTGCCGCGGATCCGGCGCCTTCAGGACGAGCTTCTCCAGCGGGCAGTTTACATCGACCGCGTCGACAAGCTTCACGAGCCGGCGCGACAGGCGGGCGGTCTCGGCGTTCTCAAGCAGCGCCTCGCGCCGCTTGGGCTGCTTGATCTCGCCCGCGCGCTCCAGCAACGTATCGAGATCGCCGTAGGTGCCGATGAGCTGCGCCGCCGTCTTGATGCCGATACCGGGAACGCCGGGCACATTGTCGGTGGAATCGCCCGCCAGCGCCTGCACGTCCACGACCTTGTCCGGCGACACGCCAAAATAGGCGACGACCTCCTCCTCGCCTATCTTCCGCTCGGCCCGGTAGCTGCCCTTGGACTGGGTGCCGGACGCGGGATCGTACATCGCGATGCCGGGGCGTATCAGCTGCATCAGGTCCTTGTCGGCGGAAATGATGAGCACGTCCGCCCCGGCCTCGGAGGCCTGGCGGGCATAGGTCGCGATCAGGTCGTCGGCCTCGTAACGGTCCTGCTCCACCGGGGTGAGGCCGAAGGCGCGCACCGCCTCGCGCATAAGCGGAAACTGCGACACCAGATCATCGGGCGGCGGCGGCCGGTTCGACTTGTAGGGCGGATACAGTTCTTTGCGGAACGAGTTCTCCGACTTGTCGAAGATGATGCCGAGATGCGTTGGCAGGATGCCCACCGCGCCGTCGCGGATGAACTGGAACAGCTTCGTGCAGAACAGGCGCACCGCGCCCGTCGGCAGGCCGTCGGAGCGGTAGTTGTACTTCCTGTCCTGATTCATGGACTGGAAATAGGCGCGGAAGACGAACGACGAGCCGTCGACGAGGAAGACGTGATCGCCCTTGCCCGGCATACGGATATGTCCGGACATCCTGTCGGTGTCGGCGCGCGGCGGCGTGGCAGTGGGAGCATCGGTCGCATTCATGCTTCATTCATACCCCGTTTTGCGCGCCGACAGGTAGTCAAATTGAGGCCGTCCGCGCACGCGCCCGTGGCGCGGTCGGAGCTGCTCCGCGTTTCCGGGATGCGGCGCGATGCACGCGACATATCTGCGGCTATTTCAAAATTCCTGCACTAATTGCAATACAGATGTTCGGCACGGAACCGCCCTTCCGTAATAAGCTTACTGTCCATATATGGCGCGAACGGCGACATATATATTACTATCGGGGATGACATAGTGTCCGCAATCGATATTTAATAAGCGGAGCCGTACATTAAAATTGACATATATGCAGTTTTAAGCTGATAATGGCGTATGCAGTGGGAAAAATAGCGACGAGAGGAGACGTCAGGATGCATGACAGGTTTCGGCCCGCATATACCGGTTTTTCCCGGTTCAGATCCGCATCTGGCCTTGTATCGCGAAATAAATAGACGTCTGCCTGCCCGGATGTGTCGTAACCCGTTATGTCGCGGCTCGCTCAACGGCGTGGCGAAAGGTTGGCCCATGGCTTGGCTCATGGCTTGGCTCATAGCTTGGCCCATGGCCGCCCCTTGAACCTGAATGCCAGGTTCCGGCGGTTCCGCAGGTGGGACGGCGTCCCGACTGATGCCGATGCCATCGGCAATGCGATTGCAACGAATTCCGTGTCGGTTTCGCGTCCTCGGTGGACGCCCGATCCCCCATCCGTTTATGTTATCAGTGGTTGATGCGCGCCATGACTGGTAAATCAGAAAGACTGCTAGAACCGAATGCAGTGAAAGATGACGTTTCCCGCACGGATCGCGATCCGGATATCGGACGTAGGATCCGTTTCCTGTTCGAGCGTCTGGGCGGCCAGAAGGCCGCGGCGGCGACGGACAAGTCCATTCGCTCGCTGCAGCGGTATTTCTCTGGCGCGGAGCCGCCGGCGAGCGTCGTCAAGGCGCTCGCGCAGGCGACAGGCGTTTCCGCCGACTGGATCCTGTTCGGCGGCGACGAGCCGACGTTGCAGCCGCCCGGATCGGGCAGCGGCAACCAGTTCGTCTACGTGCCGAAGTTCGAGGCGGCCGATGCCGCGCGCGGCATCGGGCAGGATGGCAGCCAGTCGTCCGCGATCGCGATGCGCGAAAGCTGGCTGCGCGGCATCGGCGCCGACCCGCGCCACGCCTGCCTGCTGGCCTTCGGCGGCGACAGCATGGAGCCGACGATCCGCGACGGCGACCTCCTGCTCATCGACCGTTCGGTAGGGCAGATCATCGATCACGGCATTTATGTGCTGCTCGTGGGCGGGCGGTTGCTCGTCAAGCGCGTGCAACTCCGCCACGACGGCTCGCTGGTGCTGCGGAACGATAATCCTGCTTACGAGGTCGAGACGGTATCGGCGGAGGATGCGGGACGCCTTGTCATCGAGGGCCGCGTGCGCTGGTTCGGGCGCACGGTGTAGCTCCCCGGCCCCGCCGTATAAAACAATTTGGACGTATAAAATGATATGGCCAGCGGGAGGATCGTCCGGCTGGCCATTGTCGTTTTCGGAAAACCGTTTCGCCCGCCGTGCCGCGGGCCGCAGCGCCGCTCTATTGCCGGTAGTGCTGGATGCGCGTCGTGCGCAGGCCCGCCAGGCCGTGTTCGTCGATGGATTGCTGCCAGCTCAGGAACTCCTCCACAGTCAGCGTATAGCGCTGGCAGGCTTCGTCCAGGCTGAGGAGTCCTCCACGGACGGCCGCCACGACCTCGGCCTTGCGCCGGATGACCCATCGCTTGGTAGTCGTAGGCGGAAGATCTGCTATCGTCAACGGACTGCCGTCCGGTCCGATGACGTATTTTACACGCGGGCGAAAAAGTTCGGTCATTGATACGCTCACATTATTCTGACTGACCCAATTCGACAGATCCGACTAGACCGATCCGGCTCAAGTGGCGCCCCTCAACCGATCTACGTCAATCTGCGACGCTAAAGGGTTCCATTTAAGAATTGCCTAAAGGCCGTGCCCGCGCTTCAGCTTGCCCTTTCAAGAACAGAAGATGGATAATATTTTATAATTATGTTTCTTCCGAAATCGCCCTCCCCTGCCGCAGGCTGATGCATCGCGGGACTGGCGGGAACGGCACGGGACAGGTATAGAGGCAGCAGCGCGCGTGTCCGCAAGGACGCGCAAGAGGCGAAAGTAATGTTGAACAGTCTTGATCTGCCCAAGGCCCCGCGCGACACGCGGGTCGTCGTGGCGATGTCCGGTGGGGTCGATTCATCCGTGGTCGCGGCCATGCTCGCGCGCGAGGGATACGAGGTCATCGGCATCACGCTCCAGCTCTACGACCATGGCGCAGCCATCCACCGCAAGGGCGCCTGCTGCGCCGGTCAGGACATTCACGATGCCCGCCGTGTCGCCGAGCGAATCGGCATCCCTCATTATGTGCTCGATTACGAGTCACGCTTCCGGGACGCGGTCATCGAACGATTCGCCGACAGCTACCTCAACGGCGAGACGCCGATCCCCTGCGTAGAATGCAACCGGTCGATCAAGTTTACCGAACTGCTCGACACTGCGCGCGATCTGGGCGCCGACGTCCTCGCCACAGGCCACTATGTCGCGAGCCGGCCGGCTCCCGGCGCCGTGGACGGGCGGGCGCTCTACCGCGCCGCCGACCCCGACCGCGACCAGAGCTACTTCCTCTACGCCACCACCGCCGAGCAGCTGTCGATCCTGCGCTTCCCGCTGGGCGACCTGACGAAGCCGCAGACGCGGGCGCTGGCGCGCGAGTTCGGCCTTGAGATCGCCGACAAGCACGACAGCCAGGACATCTGCTTCGTTCCCGACGGCCGCTACGCGGACATCATCGAGCGCCTGCGCCCCAAGGCTGTACTGCCGGGCGACATCGTCCATGCCGACGGCCGCGTATTGGGCAGGCACAGCGGCATCATCCATTTCACCGTCGGCCAGCGCAAGGGCCTCGGCCTCTCGACGGGCGAGCCGCTCTACGTCGTGAAGCTCGACGCCGAGAACGCGCGTGTCATCGTCGGGCCGCGCGACATGCTGGCGACGAGCGCGATCACGCTGGGCGACCTCAACTGGCTCGGCGAGACGCCGCTCGTCCCGGGCGGCGAGCCTGTCGAGGTCGCGGTGCGGGTCCGCTCCACCCGCCCGCCCCATCCGGCCTTCCTGCAGATGACCGGCGAGGGCGCCGTCATCACGCTGCCCGTCGCCGAACTCGGGGTCGCGCCCGGGCAGGCGTGCGTCATTTACGAGAGCGAGGAGCCGCGCGCGCGCGTTCTCGGCGGCGGCACCATCCGGCGCACACGCCCTCTCGTTCCGCTCGTGGTGCCTCCCGCCACGTCACCCAGGCTTGCAACCGTAACGGAACCCCTGTGAATGAGCACGATTGCCGACGGCCCCGACACCTCGCTGATGCGCAAAGCCTACGCGCGCTGGGCGCCCATCTACGATATCGTCTATGATGGACTGACCGCTTCCGCGCGGCGGGACGCAGTGGCGGCCGCGCTCGCCTGCGGCAACAAGGTGCTGGAGGCTGGCGTCGGCACCGGCCTGTCGCTCGGGGATTATCCGGCGCAGGCCAATGTCATCGGCTTCGACATTTCGGAGCACATGCTGCTCCGGGCGCAGGACAAGGTGGCAAAGCACAAGCTTTCCCATGTGCGCTTGCTCACCGTGATGGACGCCTGCCGGCTGGGCTTTCCCGATGCCGCGTTCGACGCCGTGGTGGCGCAGTTCCTGATCACGCTTGTGCCGCATCCCGAACGGGCGCTCGACGAATTCCTGCGCGTGTTGCGGCCGGGCGGCGAAATCATCCTGGCGAACCATTTTGGCGTCGATGACGGGCCGATCGCCCGTGCCGAGGAGGCGGTCGCGCCGGCGGTGCGCAAACTCGGCTGGAGTTCGGCGTTCAAGACGCGCCGCATCGAGACGTGGGCGGAGCAGCATCCCGCCGCGTCGCTGGTCGAGGTGCGGCCGGCGTTCCCGCTCGGCTTCTTCAAGATCATCCGCGTGCGCAAGGTGGGGTGAGCGCCCCGCCGCGCCTGGTGAAGCCCGCCGGTTCCGTGAAAGACATCCCGTCGTGTCAAGGCCCCGCCTGCTGCTCGATTACATGATCCGGCTTCGCGCCTATCCCGTCGTGCGGCGAACGCAGGAGGGCGCGGTCGTCGGCGGCTGCAGCGCCGTTGTCATCTTCGGGCTGGCGAGCGCCGGGCAATATGCGCACGCCCTGTTTCTGATGGCCTCCTTCGGCGCGTCGTGCGTGCTGGTGCTGACCCTGCCGCAGAGCCCGCTGGCACAGCCGCGCAACGTTATCGGCGGGCATATCTTGTCCGCCGCCGCCGGGTTGCTGTCGCTGTCCGTGTTCGGGCAGACACCCCTGTCCATGGCGGCGGGCGTCGGCCTCGCCATCTTCGCGATGGCGGTTACCGCCACCCTGCATCCACCGGGAGCCGGCAATCCCGTCATCGTGATTGGCGGCGGCTACGGGTTGTGGTACCTCGTCACCCCGGTGGCGACGGGCGCCGTCGTGATTGTCGCCTTCGCGCTTCTCTATCACCGGCTTGTCTCCGGACATATCTATCCGGTACGGAAGGTCTGACACGATCCATGAACCAGCCATCTCCCGGCGGGCCGCTTCCCGCGGACCGCATCATCGTCAGTCGCATCGCGCTTTTTGCCTATCACGGCCTGCATGCCGAAGAGGCGAAGCTGGGGCAGCGCTTCTTCATATCGCTCGACGTCGGGCTCGACCTTCGGGAAGCCGGACGCAACGATGACTGGAACAGCACCGCCTGCTACGCGGGGATGACCGAGACCGTGCAGAGCGTGGGCACTGGCCAGCGTTTCAACACCCTTGAAGGACTGGCGGAGGCCATCGCCTCGGCCCTTCTCGCCACCGTGTCGCGACTCGTGCGCGTCACCGTGCGCGTCGAGAAGCCGGCGGCCCCCATCCCCGCCATCATCGACAACGTCGCGGTCGAGATCACACGCTTTCGCCCCGGCGCCTGACGCGATGTCCGCACGCGCCTATCTCGGCCTCGGCAGCAACATGGGCGACAAGCGCGCCATGATCGCCGAAGCGCTGGCGAGACTCGCCGCCCTGCCGGGCGTCGCCGTGGCGGCGCGCTCGCGCGACTATCGCACTCCGCCGTGGGGCGACACGGATCAGGACTGGTTCGTCAACGCCTGCGCCGCCGTCGACACCACTCTCTCGCCCCATGCGCTGTTGGAGGTGTGCCTCGATGTCGAGCGCGCCATGGGCCGGAAACGCCTCCGCAAATGGGGGCCGCGCATCATCGATATCGATCTGCTCGATTACGACGGCCTGCCGATCGCCAGCGACACGCTGACGCTGCCCCATCCCCATCTTCTCGAACGGGCTTTTGTCCTGATTCCCCTCGCCGAGATCGCCGGCGACCTGCGGATCGGCGGCCGGCCCGTCGGCCAACTCGCGGGTCGGTTCACGGATGCCGGCATCTCCGCCATGCCCGACGACGAGCCCTGATCAGCCTGCCGACGCGCGGGCATAATACAGACCGTAGATCAGGCCAAGGACAGCGGCCGAGGTGGAAGCGAGCAGCACGCCAAACTTCGCCGCGGCCAGCAGCGTCGCATCGTCGAAGGCGAGGTTGGCGATGAAGATCGACATCGTAAAGCCGATGCCGGCGAGCAGCCCCACAAGCAGCACGCCCGGCCACGTCACCTGCGGCGGCAGCCGGCTGATGCCAAGCCGCACCGCTGCCCAGCACGCCAGCATGACGCCGAGCGGCTTGCCAACGACCAACGCTAGCGCGACGCCGAACATCACCGGGCCGAAACCGGGAGCGGCGGCGTCGACATCACCGAGGCTGACACCCGCGTTCGCCAGCGCGAAGAGCGGCATGATGCCGAAGGCCACCCACGGATGCAGCGCCTGCTGCACGCGCACGACCGGCGGCACGAGTTCGCGCTGCGCCAGCCGCAGTTGCCGCAGCGGCCGGATGAGCACATCGGCCCGTCCGCCACCGGCGCGCGCATTCTCCACGCATTCGTGCATCGCGCGCTCCGCGACGGTCAGCGGGTTCTCCTGCGCCCGCATCGGAAACACCGGCGTCATCAGCCCGAGGACGACGCCAGCCAGCGTCGGATGTGCCCCGGTCTGCAGCAGGCCGAGCCAGATGATCGCGCCCGGCACGACATAGGCATAGGCATTGCCGATGCCTATCCACTGCAGGCCGAGCACGGCGACAATGCCGAGCGCCGCGATCATGAGGCCGCTGTAGTCGAGCCCGCCCGAATAGAACAGCGCGATGATGATGACGGCCACGATATCGTCAATGATCGCCAGCGCCAGCAGCAGGATGCGCAGGTTGCCGGGGATCGACCTGCCGAGAAGCGCCATGACGCCCACGGCAAAGGCGATATCGGTGGCCGTCGGCACTGCCCACCCGTGACGCAGAAGCGGATCGCCGTTGATGGCGAGGTAGATCAGCGCCGGCGCCGTCACGCCGCCGAGCGCCGCGACGATCGGCAGCGCCGCAAGCCTCAGGCTGGCCAGCGCGCCGTCGTGGATCTCGCGCCGGATTTCCATGCCGACAACGAGGAAAAACACCGTCATCAGCACGTCGTTGATCCAGAAATGCAGGCTTCTGGAAAAGACGAGATCGCCGATCCCTATCGAGACCGGCGTATGCCAGAGGTCGTGGTAGCTGTGCGCCCAGGGCGAGCTGGCCCACGCCAGCGCGAAGGCCGCGGCGACGAGCAACACGATGCCGCTCACCGCCTCGATATGCATGAAATGCTCGATCGCACGGAACGCTTTTTGCGTGACGATCTGGGCACGGGTTGGGGCTGTTTCGGACAAGGGGCGGATCATGGGTTCGCTTCTCCCGTGCTGGCGGCCCGACCAGCACAACCGTCCTGCCGCCAGGCCGCATGCCGCGACGGCACCCGCCTATTGGCTTACAGGGTCGAATGCGATTTGACAATTTCCCCCGGCCGGCCGGGCGCGAACAGCTCCCCTCCCCGCCACCGGCGCAACGGCCACCGGGATGCGGGCGCGCCGACGCGCCCGCCTGTCCGGTTCTGCTACGCGCCGGCGACGCTCCACCGGCCGTCTTCGGCCTGCGTGAATTCCAGCGCCCGATCTCCCTCTCCGTCCCGGATGCGCGACGGCAAGCCGATACGGTTCAGCAGGTCGAGGAAGGGATGCGGCGGCAGCTCCTCCACGTTGACCTGCTGTCTCACGTCCCAGTCGCCCCTGGCGATCAGGATGGCCGCCGCGACGGGCGGCACGCCCGCGGTGTAGGAGATCGCCTGGCTGCCGACCTCGTCGTAGGACTCTTTATGGTCGCAGATCTGATAGATGAAGATTTCGCGCGCCGCGCCGTCCCTGGTGCCCTTGACGAGATCGCCGATGCAGGTCTTGCCCGTGTAGTCGGGCGCGAGCGACGAGGGATCGGGCAGCACCGCCTTGACCACCTTGAGCGGCACGACCTCCAGCCCCTCCGCCGTCATCACCGGCTGCTCGGACAGGAGGCCGAGGTTCTTCAGCACCGTGAACACGTTGATGTAATGCGCGCCGAAGCCCATCCAGAAGCGGATATCCTTCACGGGCAGGTTGCGCGACAGGGAGTGGATCTCGTCGTGGCCGGAGAGATAGGTCGTCTGCTCGCCCACAACCGGCAGGTCGTCAATGCGGCTTATCTCGAACATCTGGTTGGTCTGCCATTCGCCGTTCTGCCACGAATAGACCTGCCCCGTGAACTCGCGGAAATTGATCTCCGGATCGAAGTTGGTGGCGAAGTAACGTCCGTGGCTGCCGGCATTGACGTCGATGATGTCGATGGAATCGACCTGATCGAAGTAATCCTGCACGGCGAGCGCTGCATAGGCGTTGACGACTCCGGGATCGAAACCCGCGCCGTGGATGGCCGTGATGCCCTTCGCGGCGCATTCATCGCCGTGATGCCACTCATAATTGCCGTACCACGGCGGCGTTTCGCAGATCTTCGCCGGGTCCTCATGGATGGCCGTATCGATATAGGCGACGCCGGTGTCAATCACGGCGCGCAGCACCGACATGTTGACGAAGGCCGAGCCGACATTGATGACGATCTCGACACCCGTCTCGCGGATCAGCGCCTTCGTCGCCTCGATGTCGAGCGCGTCGAGCGCATGCGCCTTCAGCACGCCGGGCACCTTGAGGCTGCCCTTCTCCAGCACCTCCGCGACGATCTTCTCGCATTTGGCGATGCTGCGGGAGGCGATATGAATATCGCCGAGAATATCGTTGTTCTGCGCGGCTTTATGGGCGACGACCTGTGCTACACCTCCAGCACCGATAATGAGGACGTTCTTTTTCATTTCACGCGGGGTTCTCCATGTATGTGGGTAAAAGTATCGGTGGCAAACTTACGAAAGATTGCCTGCGAAGTCATCAAAGCCGAACTCCCTGACGACATCCACAGTGCCGTCGAGTTGGCGAACGGCGATGGACGGCATTTTCACGCCGTTGAACCAGTTCTTCTTCACCATCGTGTAGCCGGCGGCGTCCTCGAACGACAGCCTGTCGCCGACCTGGAGCGGCTTCTCGAAGCTGAACTCGCCAAAGATATCGCCGGCGAGGCAGGACTTGCCGCATATCTCATAGAAGTGCGCGCCATCATTGGGCTTCATCTTGGCGTTCTGCCGGTAGATCAGCAGATCGAGCATGTGCGCTTCGATGGAACTGTCGACGATCGCGAGGCTCTTGCCATTGAACATGGTGTCGAGCACCGTCACTTCCAATGTAGTGCTGTTGGTGATGGCGGCCTCGCCCGGCTCCAGATAGATCTGCACGCCATGCCTGTCGGCGAAAGCCTTCAGCCGCTCCGCGAAGGCCTCGACCGGATACCCCTCGCCGGTGAAATGGATGCCGCCGCCAAGGCTGATCCAGTCGAGACGCTGCAGCAGCGCACCGTAACGGCCCTCGATCTGCCCGAGCATGTCGTCGAAAAGCGCGAAGTCGGCGTTCTCGCAGTTGTTATGGATCATGAAACCCGAGATCTGCCCCATCACGGCTTCGACCTTCTCCACGTCCCATTCGCCCAGACGGCTGAAGGGGCGCGCGGGGTCGGCCAGGGTGAAGCCGGAGCTGCTGACGCCGGGGTTGACACGCAGCCCCTGCCGGACGCCGCGTGCCTGCGCACGTGCCGAAAACCGCGCGAGCTGCCCGATGGAATTGAAGATGATCTTGTCGGCCTGCGCCAGCACCTCGTCGATCTCGTTCTCGGCATAGGCCACGCTGTAGGCGTGGGTCTCGCCGCCGAACTTCTCCCGGCCGAGCCTGGCCTCATAGAGCGACGACGATGTCGTCCCGTCCATATACTGACGCATCAGATCGAACACCGACCAGGTCGCGAAGCATTTCAAAGCCAGCAAAGCTTTTGCGCCCGACTTCTCGCGAACCTTGGCTATTACTTCCATGTTGCGAAGAAGTTTTTCCTTGTCAATCAGGTAATACGGTGTCTGCAGGTTCGATCTGTCGTTCAATTCCACATCCTTGCTGTCGAGAAATTATGCGGCGCTCACGGTCACCTTGCGCCTGTTCTGGAAAACACCAGAAACCGCTGGCGCTGTTTTATCTTCCAATCGCCTGAAATTCAAGGACGAATTCCGAACCCGGCCCTGGACGCGAAAACGCGCGCGTCCCGGAGGGCGCGCGCGTTGTGTTGCGGCGGTGTTGCGCGGGCTTATCCGCGCGCGAGATCGCCGACGAGGCTCGCGGCGACGATGAGCCTTGAGAGGGTGAGGCCGGAGGCACGGATATTGTCGACAGCGTCTCGGATGCGGGCAACGTCGCCCGCGCGCCGCTGCTGCCATTGCGCCACGGCCTCGTCGCCCGCGCCCTCGCCCTCGCCCTCGCCGTCGGCGACGATTTCCGACGTCAGCCGCACGTGCGCGTCCGCAAGCGCGGTGACCGCCCGCTCCAGCGCCAGCCGGTCGTAATAATCCGGCAGGCTGATGTCGCGGCCCGCCTGTGCCAGCTCGTTGAAGGCGAACACGTCCGCGAGCGCCAGATGCACCCGCGCCACCTCCTCAACGGGATGGCCGGCCCGCGCCGCCGTGCGCACGATGTCCGGCGCCTCCACCAGCGCTTCGAGGCGCCCAAGCTGTTCGGCCATGGCCTCCGGCACGTTGCGCGCCAGCAGTTCCGCCACCCGCGGGTCGGGCGCCTCGGCCCCGGCCGTCGTGTCGAGAACGTGCCCGATAGCCTCAACGCCCGCCCGGTAGCGCGTCACCACAGCCTCGATGCCGCCCGCCGAGAAATCGACGTTGCGGCTGAACCACACCAGCCGGTCCACAAGCATGTCCTGAACGTCGGCATAGAGCGCCAGCTGCGTCGCCCCGCTCACCGCCCCCTCGCCCGCGCCGATGCGCGCGTCGAGCGCATCGATGCCGCGCACGATCCCGTCGAGCCCCAGCGACGCCCACGTCGCGATGTAGGCTGCCGCCAACGTCGGCGCGTCCGCTCCCGTCTGGTCCGCCACCTTGGTGACGATGGTCGGGCCCGCGTGGTTGATGATCGCGTTCGACAACCGCGTCGCGATGATCTCGCGCCGCAGGCGGTGGTGCTCGATGGCGTCGGGGAAGCGTTCACCCAGCTCCGGCGGGAAATACTGTTCCAGCTCGTGCGCCACGTAGGGGTCGTCCGGCACGCCGGATTCCAGAATCGCGTCGTAGAGCGCGAGCTTCGCATAGGCCAGCAGCACCGCGATTTCCGGCCGCGTCAGCCCCTCGCCGCGCTTCTCACGCGCCGCCAGTTCCGCGTCGTCGGGCAGGTACTCGATGGCCCGGTCAAGGCGGCCCGCCGCCTCCAGCACCTGGATGAAGCGGCGCGCGTAGCCGATTTCCCCGGCCCCGCGCCGTTCCATCAGCGAGATGGCGCGCGGCTGCTCGTAGTTGGTGACGAGCACAAGCTGCGCCACCTCCGGCGTCATCTGCGCCAGCAGCGCGTTGCGCTCCTCTCCGCTCAGCCGTCCGTCGCTCTCGGGAATACTGAGCGCGATCTTGAGGTTCACCTCTACGTCCGAGGTGTTCACGCCCGCCGAGTTGTCGATGGCGTCCGTGTTGATGCGCACGCCCCTGCGCGCCGCCTCGATGCGCCCCTGCTGGGTGACGCCGAGGTTGGCGCCCTCGCCGATGACGCGCGCCCGCACATCGCGGCCAGCGATGCGGATGGAGTCGTTGGCGCGGTCGCCCACCTTGTCGTCGCTCTCGCCCGAGGCGCGGATGTAGGTGCCGATGCCGCCGAACCACAGCAGGTCGACGGAGGCCCTGAGGATGGCCGAGATCAGCTCCTGCGGCGTCGCCTCCGCCTTGTCGATGCCGAGCCGCGCGCGGACCTGCTCCGACAACGGAATAGTCTTGGCCGATCGCGAAAACACGCCGCCGCCCGTGGAGATCAACCCGCGGTCGTAGTCCTGCCAGCTCGAACGCGGCAGCTCGAACAGCCGCTTGCGCTCCGCCCAGGCCGTCGCGGGATCGGGATCGGGATCCAGGAAGATATCGCGGTGGTCGAAAGCGGCGACAAGCTTCAGCGCCTGCGACAGCAGCATGCCGTTGCCGAATACGTCGCCCGACATGTCGCCCACGCCCGCAACGGTGACGGGGGTGGTCTGGATGTCGATGTCGATCTCGCGGAAATGCCGCTTCACCGCTTCCCACGCGCCGCGCGCGGTGATCCCCATGCCCTTGTGATCGTAGCCGTTGCTGCCGCCCGAGGCGAAGGCATCGCCGAGCCAGTGGCCGTGCTCCAGCGAGATTTCGTTGGCGAGGTCCGAGAAGGTCGCGGTGCCCTTGTCCGCCGCAACGACAAGATACGGATCGTCGCCGTCGTGGCGCACGGTGCGCGGCGGCGGCACGATCTCGGTGCCCGCCCGGTTGTCGGTGAGGTCGAGGAGGCTGGCGATGAACACGCGGTAGGCGCCGCGGCCTTCCTCCAGCCACGCCGCGCGGTCGCTCGCCGGCGGCAGGCGCTTCGGCACGAAGCCGCCCTTGGCGCCCACCGGCACGATGACCGCGTTCTTCACCTGCTGTGCCTTCACCAGGCCGAGCACCTCGGTGCGGAAGTCCTGCGGCCTGTCGGACCAGCGCAGGCCGCCGCGCGCCACCTTGCCGAAGCGCAGGTGCACGCCCTCCACGCGCGGCGAATAGACGAAGATCTCGTAGAGCGGCACGGGCTTGGGCAGCCCCTCCACCTTCGCGCATTCGAACTTGAAGGCGATGGTGTCGCGGGGGCCGCCCTGTGCGCCGCGCTGGAAGATGTTGGTGCGCACGGTGGCCGCGATCAGGTTGGCGAAGCGACGCAGGATGCGGTCCTCATCGAGGCTGGAAACGCCCTGCAGGCGCGTCTCGATATCGGCCCGCACCTCCGCCTCGCGCGCCGCGCGATCGACATCCTCCCCGCCGTCGAGATCCGGATTGAAGCGCGCGCCGATCAGCGCGACGAGACGGGCCGTGATTTCCGGATGGTGCGCCAGCGTCTGCGCCAGGTATTCCTGCCCGAACGGCGCGCCGATCTGGCGCAGATACCGGCCGTAGGCGCGCAGGATAGCCGCATCGCGCCAGCCGAGGGAGGCCTCCAGCACCAACACGTTGAAGCCGTCCGACTCCGCCTGCCCCTCGAACAGCGCGATCAGCGCCGCCTCAAGCTCGGCCTTCGCCCGCTCGATGTTGATGGCCCCGCCCGCCGCGCGTTCCAGCGTCATGTCGTGCAGCCACACCCGCGCCTCCGGCTCCGCGCCGCGCGGCACCACGCGGTAGGTTCGCTCGTTGACGACCCTGAAGCCGAGCTTTTCGAGCAACGGCACGCGCTCGGACAGCGGCGTCGGCGCGCCACGCGAGAACACCTTGAGGCCGACGCGCATCTCCGGGTCGCCCTCGCGCCTGTAGAACTTCACCGCGCGCGGATGCTCGGGCGCCAGCGCCTCGATGCCGGCAATGTCATCGATCACCGCCTCGCCCGAGAATGCCTCGCGGTAGGCGCCGCCGAACGCCTCGCCGTAGGTCACAGCGAGCTGCCGGCCCCGCGCGCCGCCGACATGGCGGGAAAGCGCCTCGCGGAGCGAGTCGCCCCAGGTGCGGATCAGGCTGGCGATCCCCGCTTCAAGCGTCGTACGGTCGATGACCGGTGTGTCGCCGTCGTCGCGCCCGATGATGTAGTGGATGCGCGCCAATGGCCCCGCCGGATAGGACGGATAAGTCGCCGACAGCCGGCCCTGATAGAGCCTCGTCAGAAACGCGCCGATCTGGGCGCGCGTATCCGTGTTGTAACGGTCCTTGGGCACGTAGACGAGCACCGACACGAAGCGGCCGAACTCGTCCAGCCGCGACAGCACGCGCACACGCGGGCGCTCGGTGAGGCGCAGGATATCGTGCGCGAAGTCATAAAGCGTGCCGACATCGATCTGGAACAGCTCGTCGCGTGGATAATCGTCGAGCACGTGCAGAAGCGCGCGGCCGGAATAGCTCGCCGGGTCGAATTCCGCCCGGCGCACCACTTCCGCCACCTTCTGGCGCAGGTAAGGGATGGCCGTCGTCGACTGCGTATAGGCGTTGCCGGTGAACAGGCCGACGATGCGCAGCTCGCCCACCACCTCGCCGACGTCGTCGAACAGCTTGACGCCGATGTAGTCGAGGTGCACCCGCCGGTGCACGCGCGACTTGACGTTGGCCTTGGCGATGATCAGCGCCACCGGTTTCTGCAGGAACTCCCGGATTTCCTGCGTCATGACGACGAGTTCGCGCCCGCGCCGCAGCACACGCATGTCCGGATCGCGCAGAATGCCAAGCCCCGTGCCCGCCACCGGATCGGCGACGGTGTCGGCCCGGAAGCGGTATTCGCGGATGCCGAGGAAGGTGAAGTTGTCATCGACCAGCCATTGCAGGAAGGCAACGGCCTCGCTCAGCGTCTCGCCAGGCAACGGCGGCGGCGTTTCGCGCAACGTGGTCAGCGTGGCGACGAGCCGCGCGCGCATTGCCGGCCAGTCCCCGACAGCGCTCGACACGTCGGCATACACGCGCGTCAGTTCGTCGGCCAGGCGCTCCCGCGCCTCCTCGTCCTCGATGCGCGGCAGGTGGATGTGGATCAGGCTCTCGCGGCTCACGCCCGCCGGCGGCACTTCCGCCCCGGCCTCGCCCCGCACGGAAAGCACACCGCCGGTCTCGTCGCGCGCCACCTCGATGATGGGATGGGCGACCAGCAGCGGCTCGAAGCCGAGGTCGACCACCGCCGCCAGCGTCGAGTCGAGCAGGAACGGCCTGTTATCGTTGACGATCTCCACAACCGTGATCTGGCGCGCGCCGGTGGTCGTCTCCGTTTCGTGATCGGTGAGGCGAATGCTCGGCTGCCCGCGCAGACGCCGCTGCGTCAGATGCCCGAACGCCTCTTCCACGAGCGCGGCAAGGAATGTTTCCGGATAGACGGTGAGGTCCTCCGCCGCCACCTGCCCCAGAAGGGCTTCCACAAACCAGCCGGGCGCCGAAGCGCCCTCCTCAGACAACCCGCCTTCGACCCGTGCGATCAAGTCCGATACCGTCACGATTTCCTCCCGTTACCTGCCGCCGCCAAGGAGCAGATGACATATCCTGCGCCGGCACGACGTTCATGCCGCGTTCGCGCACGGGCATTCTGACACACCGGACGGGGAATGAAAGCAGCCTGCCCTTTCCTTGTGCATAAAAAAGTAGCAATGCGAGGAACATGTCACGGAGCCGCGCGGCGGCCTGCGGATACAAATACGCCCGCGCCGGAGGAGCCGGTCGCGGGCGTGGAGACAAAGTCGATCGCGATAGAAGACTGAAGATGGATGAAACTTGGAAAAGTATTGCATCCAGATGATCCGGCCCTCTTCCTTACCGAGGGGGCTGGGGGGCTATGAAAGTCGGTAAAGCGAACCGCCAGACCATCTGGATGACGGTAAAGACTATCGCCGGAGATTGGGGCAGCATCGCGGCGAACCCTCGCCCGCCGCGCGGCAATATCGGGGCATTTCATCGCCCTGCCACCACCGCATGCGAGCCTTGCGCGCGGGGCAGCTTTCGCACTTGCATCCCACGGCTGGCACCGCCATCATGACAACGGTGCGACAGCAAGGCATCCTGGGCATGGCTGTTTCCGCAGAGAGCTGTTTCTGACGCAGGAGGCGCGGTTGAGCGAGGCGGGAGGGGAAGAGCCCGAGCAGAGCGGGGCGTTGCACGGCGAGGCATATGCCGCCGGCCGTCCCGGCGAATCCGGCGGCAGCGCCGCCATCGTCTCCCTCAACGCCCGGATTACCCCGAAAGCGCTCGCGCCGGTTCCGGCCTCACCTGCCCCTGCCTCACCTGCCCCTGCCTCGCCTGCCCCTGCCTCACCTGCCGAAGCAGCCGTCGTCACCTTCGATCAGGGTGAATTGCGGCAGATTTTCGGCCTTTACGGCCGCAAGGTCGCGGGCGGGGAATGGCGCGACTATGCGCTCGATTTCCTGCGCGACCGGGCGATCTTCTCCGTCTACCGCCGCTCGTCGGAGGTGCCGCTCTACCGCATCGAGAAAACGCCACGCCTCGCCCGCAAGCAGGGGCAATACGCGGCGGTGGCGGCCTCCGGCCTCATCCTCAAGCGCGGCGCCGAGCTGGCGCGCGTGCTCGCCGTGCTCGACCGGCCGCTGAAAATCGTGCGCTGAACATGAAAAAGCCCCGGCACGAATGCCGGGGCCGCGTTGTCATGAAATGGCGCTGCCGGTCAGTTGCTGCGCTGCTGGCCGAAGAGCTGCAGCAGCATCATGAACATGTTGATGAAGTTCAGATACAGGCTGAGCGCGCCGAGCACCGACTTCTTTGCCGCCACGTCGCCGGCATCGAGTTCGTAGTACATTTCCTTGATGCGCTGCGTGTCATAGGCGGTCAGACCCGCGAAGATCAGCACGCCGATGGCCGAGACCGCGAACTGCAGCCCGCTCGACTGCAGGAACAGGTTCACCAGCGAGGCGATGATCAGGCCGAACAGGCCCATGATCAGGAACGAGCCCATGCCCGACAGGCTGCGCTTCGTCGTGTAGCCGTAGAGGCTCAGCGCCCCGAACGCGGCCGCCGTGATGAAGAACACCTGCACGATGGAGGACTGCGTGTAGACGAGGAAGATCGACGAGATCGACACGCCCATCAGCGCGGCGAAGCCGAGGAACAGCAGCCGCGCTGTCGCCGGCTGGAAGCGCGCGATGCGCGCGCTGATGAAGAACACCATCGCCAGCGGCGCGAGAATCACCACCCACTTCAGCGGCGAAACGAACAGCGCGTGGCCGAAGGACGTCAGCATGATGCCGCCGTTCACCTGCGCCACCGCCGACGCGGGATCGTTGGTGACGGCCGCCAGGAACACGCCAAGCGCGGCAACGCCGGTGACGGCAAGCCCCAGCACCATGTTGTTGTAGACGCCGAGCATGAAGGCGCGCAAACCCTGATCGATTTCCGCGCGACCGGCCCGGGCCACGCCGCGCTCGTAAGCCGGCGTATTCTGGTTCCAATTTGACATGAGACCCTCTCCCGAAACCCTGAAAGTCGCACCCGCCACCTTGACGGACGTTGCCGGTAATATGGTCTGCATCGCAGCCCGATACAAGATATTTGACGTTACAGTGCGTTAATCCCGCCGGATGTCAGCGCTCCCGCAAATAGGGGGCCGGCTTCTGCGCGAGGATGCGCCACGTGCCCGCAAGCGCCAGCGCCACGGCGACGATGACGGCCACCGCCGCGGTGGCGAGCGCCGGCGCGGGCTGGTATGTCAGCGGCAGGCGCATCACCTGCGTCATGATCAGCACCGCCGCGGCGCTGCCCGCCAGAAAGCCCACCGCAGCCGAGGCGCCCGCAACCAGGCCGTATTCCAGCAGGTAGGCCCGCAGCAGGTGCCCGCGCGTGGCGCCGAGCGTCTTCAGGATCACGGCGTCGTAGAGCCGCGCCCGGTGCGAGGCCGCGAGCGCCCCGCCGAGCACCAGCGCGCTCGCCGCGAGCGCCACCGTGCTCGCGGCCGCGATGGCGACGGCAAGTTGCCCCACCATGTCGTTGACGGCCTCCAGCACATCGCGCACCCGCACGCTGGTGACGGCCGGAAAGCGCGCCGCGACCCCACGCACGAGCGAAAGGCTGCGGGCGGGATCGGCCCCCGCCGGTTCCGTCAGCGTGGCGAGCAGCGTATAGGGCGCGCCGGCGAAGGTGTTGGGCGAGAATACCATGACGAAGTTGATGCCGAGCGAGCGCCATTCCACCGTGCGCAGGTTGGCGACGGTCACCGCGACCTCGCGGCCCAGCACGTTGACGACGACCGCGTCGCCCACGCCGAGCTCCAGTTGCCGCGCAATCTCGGCGTCGAAGGAAACGAGCGGCGGCCCGGCATAGCCGGGCGGCCACCACTCGCCCGCCACGAGCCGGCTTCCCTCAGGCAGCGACTCGGCGAAGGTGATGCCGCGGTCGCCCTCCAGCACCCACGCCACTTCCTCAGGCCGCGTGTAGTCCTGCGCGCGGATGCCCTTGAGGGAGACGATACGCCCGCGGATCATCGGCACCTTCTCGACGACGGCGCCCGGTATGACCGTGTTCAGATAGGCGCCGAAAGCATCCGCATCCTGCGCCTGCACGTCGAGAAAGAAGAAGGCCGGCGCCCTTTCCGGCAGCGCGCGCGTGAGTTCCCGCCGCAGGCCGGCGTCGACGAGGGCGAGCGTCACGACCAGCGTCACACCGAGCCCCAGCGAGAGCACGAGCGCCGGCGTCAGCGCGCCCGGCCGGTGCAGGTTGGCGAGCGCCAGCCGTCCCGTCGGGCCGCCGAACGGCGGCATAGCGCGCGCCGCCCGCATCAGCCCTGCAGCCACGGCGCGCAGCAGCAGGAAGGCCAGCCCGGCCGCCAGCAGGAACACGGCGGCCACGCGCGGATTGTGCGCCAGCGCGAGCGCCACCAGCACCAGCAGCGCGCCGGCCGCGATGGCGGCGATCCGGTATCGCCGCCGCACGGGCGTTTGCGCCGCCTCGACATGATCGCGAAACAGCGCCGCCACCGGCACGTCATGCGCCCGCCCCACCGGCACCAGCGAGAACGCGAGCGCCGTCAGCCCGCCGTAGAGCGCCGCCGCCAGCAACGGGCCGGACGCCAGCCGCGCCTCGATGGGCAGCGGCAGCAGCCCCTGCCCCGCCCACGCCGCCACGAACGGCATCGCCGCCCCTGTGGCAAGGCCGAGCAGGATGCCAAGCCCCGCGATCAGCATGACTTCAGCGAGCGCGATGGCGACAACGAGGCTGCCCGAGGCGCCCACCGCCTTCAGCGTCGCCATGGTGACGCGCCGGCGGTCGACGAAGCCGCGCACGGCATTCGCCACCCCCACGCCGCCGACGAGCAGCGCCGTCATGCCCACAAGCGTCAGATATTGCGTGAACTGCCCGATGTTGCGCTCAAGCTGGGGCGCGGCGTTGAGCCGGTCGCGGACACGCCAGCCGTCGTCGGGAAACGCCGCCTTCGCGCGCTCCTCGAAACGGACGAGCGCGCCATCGTCCGCCTCGCCACCAGGCAGCAGCAGCCGGTAGGAATGGCGCACGATGCTGCCGGGCTGCAGCAGGCCCGCACGCGCGAGCGCTGCGTCGGAAACCATGAGGCGCGGGCCGAAGCCGATACCGGCCGCGATCTTGTCCGGCTCGCTGTCGAGCGCCGCTCGCACCTCCACAGTCAGTTCACCGATCCGCAGGCTGCCGCCCACGCCGATGCCGAGCCGCGCCAGCAGGGCGGGATCGGCCAGCGCGCCGAAACGCCCCTGCGCCTCGTCGAGCATCGCGGAGCGCGCCAGCGGCGGTGTCGTCGCCAGCTCCCCGACGAGCGGATAAGCATCGTCGACGGCCTTCAGCTCGACGAGCACCGCCTCGCCGTTCTCCGCCACCGCCATGGCGCGCAGGTCCGCAACCGCCGAGACGGTCCCTTGCGCGGCGAGGAAGGCCCGCTCCCGGTCGTTCGCCGGCCGCTGCGTCAGCGCCACCGCCACGTCGCCGCCCAGAATGGCGCGCCCTTCCCGGCCCAGACCGTCGGAAAGCGCGCTGGCGACCGACCCGACGCCGGCAATCGCGGCAACGCCCAGCGCGATGCACGCGAGGAAGATGCCGAACCCGCGAAGCCCGCCGCGCATGTCGCGCATGGCAACGCGCAGGATCAGCGCCAAGCGGCGGGGATGGCTCTCGTTCCCGAACGATCCGTGCATCGCTCAGCCCGCCTGTGCCGCCGGATCGTGCTCGATCAGCCCCGATCGCAGCCGCACCGTGCGGTCGCAGCGCGCCGCCAGTTCCGGATCGTGCGTCACCAGCACCAGTGTCGCTCCCTCGTCGCGGCGCAGCGCGAACAGCAGGTCGACGATGGCCGCGCCCGTCGCCTCGTCGAGGTTGCCGGTAGGCTCATCGGCCACGATCAGCGGCGGGCGGCCCACCACGGCGCGCGCGATAGCCACGCGCTGCTGCTCCCCGCCGGACAGTTGCGCGGGGTAATGGCCGAGGCGCGCGCCGAGGCCCACCCGCTCCAGCGCCTTGCGCGCACGCGGCAAGGCCTGCGGCGTGTCCGCCAGCTCCAGCGGCAGCGCCACGTTCTCCAGCGCGGTCATGGTCGGCACCAGATGGAACGACTGGAACACGATGCCGATATGGCGGCCGCGAAAACGCGCCAGACTGTCCTCATCGAGATCCGTGATGTCGTGGCCGTCGATGATCACCCGGCCGGAATCGGCGCGCTCCAGCCCGGCCAGCGTCATCAACAGGCTCGACTTGCCGGAGCCTGAGGTGCCGACGAGCCCCACCGCCTCGCCCGCGCGCACGTCCAGCGACACGCCCTTCAGCGCCTCCACCCGCGCGGCGCCGCGCCCGAGGCTGAGGCGCACCGCGCGCAGGCGCACCATGGCCGGAGCATCGGCAGCGGAACCGGGGGAGGCGTCATGCGCGGGGGCGATCGTCATGGAGGGACTGCTTTCGGCAAAATGAACAGGGGCGCACAGGCCCCGAATTGTTGCATCGACACTGTCGCATAAGTGCAGGATAAACGTCCTATCCGGAAAACGACAAGGGAGTGCAGCGTGCGCCGGCCATCCGTTCATAAACATCATCGTGATCAGCGCGTACCGGCGGCGCCGGGCTTTCCCGCTTTCATCGCCCTCTTCGCCACTATCGCAGCCTTCATCATGACCGGCCTCGCCCCCCTCCCCGCCAGCGCGCAGACGCCGCTGCGCATCGTCGCGTTCGGCGACAGCCTCACCGCCGGCTACGGCCTGCCGCCGGAAAGCGCCTTCCCCGTACTGCTCGAAGCGGCGCTGCGCGCGCGGGGGCACAACGTCAGCATCGCCAACGCCGGCGTCTCGGGCGATACCACGACCGGCGGTCTCGCGCGGCTCGACTGGTCGGTGCCAGACGGCACGGACGCCGTCATTCTGGAGCTCGGCGCCAACGACATGCTGCGCGGCATCGATCCCGCCATCGCCCGGCAAGCGCTCGACGCCGTCATCACCCGCCTCAAGGCACGCAACATCGCCGTGCTGCTCGCCGGCATGCGCGCCGCGCCCAATCTGGGGCAGGCGTATGCGGAACGGTTCGAGAAAATCTATACCGAGCTTGCCAGCAAGCACGATCTCGTGCTTTACCCCTTCTTTCTCGATGGAGTAACTGGAGATAACGCCCGCGTCCTGCCGGACGGCCTCCACCCCAACGAAGCCGGGGTGAAAACCATCGTCGAGCGCATCCTGCCAACTGTCGAGAAATTCATCGTCTCGCTGCAGGCAGCGCGCTGAACCCCGCCTCGGGCCGCCCACCCGTCCGGTTTCCTGTCATCCTTCCTTCGGAGGCACAATGCCGATACAATACCGCAAACTCGGCCGCACGGACCTCACCGTCCCCAGCATCACGCTCGGCACCATGACATGGGGCGAGCAGAACACGCAGGAGGAAGGCCACGCGCAGCTCGACTACGCTTTCGAGCGCGGCATCAACTTCCTCGACACCGCCGAGCTTTACGCCATTCCGCCCCGCGCCGGGACGCAGGGCAGCACCGAGCGCATCATCGGCAACTGGTTCCAGGCGCGCGGCAACCGCGACAAGGTCGTTCTGGCGACGAAAGTAGTCGGCCGCTCGCCCAACACCTGGTTCCGCGACGACGGCGCGACGACCGAACTCAGCCGCAAGCAGATTTTCGAAGCCGTCGACAAGAGCCTAGGCCGGCTGCAGACCGACTATATCGATCTCTACCAGCTTCACTTCCCCGACCGCGCGGTTCCCGTCTTCGGCTCCGTCCCCACTGTTTTTCGCGATACGCGCGGCGAGGTGCAGGAAAACCCGATCCCCGAGACTCTCGACGCCCTCGACGATCTCGTGAAAGCGGGCAAGGTGCGCTACATCGGCGTCTCCAACGAATCCCCGTGGGGGCTGATGACGTTTCTGCATCACGCCGAGGTGCGCGGGCAGGCGCGCGTGCAATCTATCCAGAACGCCTATTCGCTCGTCAACCGGGTCTTCGAGACCGGGCTTGCGGAAATCGCCCTGCGGGAGCAGGTCGGCCTGCTGGCCTATTCGCCGCTGGCGCAAGGCTATCTCACCGGCAAGTATCGCAACGGCGCGCTGCCAGAGGGATCCCGCAAGCGCCTCTTCGACCGCCTGCAGCGCTATGAAACGCCCGGCGCGGAGAGCGCCATCGACGCCTATCTGGACCTCGCGGCGGAACTCGGCATCGATCCGGCGCAGCTCGCCATCGCCTTCGTGCACAGCCGCTCCTTCGTCACCTCGACGATCATCGGCGCGACGTCGATCGCGCAGTTGAAGGCCGACATCGATGCCGCTGACATCGACATCACGCCCGAGATCGAGGAACGGATCAACACCATCCACCTGCGCAACGGCAATCCCTGCCCCTGAACGGGAAAAGGCAACGCCGACGCTTGTCGCGCGGGTCGGGATCCACCATTTCATGGGGGCGGCCCGGCCGGGATGAGTCCGGCCGGCCATGAATGACGGTTATCGAGACATGCTGGGAGACGGCCCGGTGGAAGAGCCCCTTGCCCGCCCCCTGACGGGGGAAGAGATGGACGCCATGCGCCGCGCTGCGCGTGACGAGGAAAGCGTCACACGCTCGTTCTGGAAATCGCTGCGGCGTGTGGTCAACAACACGCCCTTCGCGGAGGATCTGGTGGCGGCGTTCCTCTGCGCGAAGGATCCGCAGACACCGGCGCGGGTGCGCTATCTGCTGCTCGGCGCGCTGGGTTACTTCATCCTGCCCTTCGATGCCCTGCCGGACATTCTGCCCATACTCGGCTACGGCGACGACATCGCCGTGCTCGCGGCGGCGTTCGGCGCAGTGGCAGGTTCGATCAGGCCCGAGCACCGCGAACGCGCGCGGGACATCCTCTCCGACAGGAAATGAAGCAGGGCGGGCTTTGCTTGCCCGCCCCGACTTGTATTCATGATCGCGACGTTTTTCGCTTCAGCCCGAAAGCGAAAAACCGGAGAGCCTTCAGGCGCTGGGGCGATGAGCAGCCGTGCCGTCGGCCGAGAAGGCCTGGATTTCCGGCGCGGCAAGGCCGAGCACGGTCAGTGTGTGCTCGGCGATCATCAGGCCCTCGTTGGTGCGCACGATGTAGACGCGCACGCGCGACAGCGGCGAGGAGATAAGGCGGGCGTTGCGGTGGTTGGCCTCCTCGTCGAGGTCGATGCCGATCCACTGCATGCCCTGCAGCACGCGCTCGCGCACGCGCCAGGAGTTCTCGCCGATGCCGCCGCAGAACACCATCGCGTCGAGGCCGTCGAGCGCGGCCGAGAGCGCGCCCACTTCACGGCGCACGCGGAACACGAAGTAGTCGATCGCCTCACGCGCCTCGCGCTTGTCGGAAGCCTCAAGCTCGCGCATGTCCTGCGAAATGCCGGAAAGGCCGAGCAGGCCGGACTTCGAGTAGAGGATCTCGCGGATTTCGGACGACGACAGGCCCTTCTGGTCGAGCAGGTAGAGCAGCACACCCGCGTCGAGGTTGCCGCAGCGCGTGCCCATCGGCAGGCCGTCGAGCGCCGAGAAACCCATCGTAGAGGCGATGGAATGGCCGTAGCGCACCGCGCACATCGAGGCGCCGTTGCCGAGATGGGCGATCACCACGCGACCTTCCGCATCGAGCGGGGCGATCTGCTTCAGGCGGCGGGTGACGTATTCATAGGACACGCCGTGGAAGCCGTAACGGCGCACGCCCTCGTTATAGTATTCGCGCGGAATGGCGAAAGTGTCGTTGACGAAGGGATGGCCGCGGTGGAACGAGGTATCGAACACCGCCACCTGGGGCACGCCCGGAAAAGCCGCCTGCGCGGCGCGGATGCCGGCGACGTTGTGCGGCTGATGAAGCGGCGCGAGCGGCGTCAGCTCTTCCAGCGCCGCGACGACGTCGTCATTGATCTGCACCGGCTTGGTGAAGCGCACGCCGCCGTGCACGACGCGGTGGCCAACGGCCACGACCTCGGTGCCGGGGAAGGTGTCGTCAATCCATTTGAGGATCAGGTCGACCGCCTGCGTGTGCGTCGAAATCGCACCGCTCGCCTTGTCGAAGTCCTTCTCGCCGAGCGACTGGCCCTCGCCGTCCTTGGCGGTGAAGCGGGAGACCGAGGCGCCGAGGCCCTCGACCTGCCCCGTCGCCATATTGACCGGTTTGCCTTCGGTAACGTCGAACACCACGAACTTGATGGAGGATGAACCTGCGTTCAGAACGATCAGGGTCTTGGACATGGGAAATCCTTTGGCGAGGCGATAGTTTGCAGCACGGCAAGAACTTTCGGGGCGGAAACCGCGCGAAAAAGAGGGCCGGTCCCCTGAGGAACCGGCCCCGATCGCATCATTCCGCGGCGTCGGCGACGGTCTGCTCGGCGGGCTCGAAGGCCCTGCCGTTGCGGCGCCAGTAGTCATAGAGCTGCGCCAGAGCCGCCGAAGCCAGACGCGCCCGGTCGTCGTCGGCGCGGCTCGTGAGCATCACGGGCGCCTTGGCGCCCAGCACGAGGCCGGCGGCTTCCGCGCGTGCCACGAAGGTCAGTTCCTTCGCCAGCATATTGCCCGCCTCAAGGTTCGGCACCACGAGGATTTCGGCGCGGCCAGCCACCAGCGAGGCGATGCCCTTGGTGCGCGCGGCTTCCATGTCGATCGCGTTGTCCATCGCGAGCGGACCGTCGACGATGCCGCCCTGGATCTGGCCGCGCTCGGCCATCTTGGACAGCACGGCGGCGTCGAGCGTCGAGGGGATGTTGACGTTGACCGTCTCCACCGCCGACAGCACACCCACGCGCGGCTCCTTGATGCCGCAGGCGATGGCGAGGTCGATCGCGCTCTGCGTGATGTCAACCTTGGTCAGCAGGTCGGGCGCGATGTTGATGGCCGCGTCCGAGATGAACAGCAGGTGGTCGAGGGTGGGCACGTCCATGACGAAGGTGTGGCTGATGCGGCGGGAGCCCCGCAGACCGCCTTCCTTCTTCACCACCTGGCCGAGCAGTTCGTCGGAGTGGATATTGCCCTTCATCACCGCGCGGGCCTCGCCCGAGTGCACCAGCTCCACGGCCTTGGCCGCGGCGGCGCGGTGGCTCTCGATCTCGATCAGCCTGTAGCCGCTGATGTCGACGCCAAGTTCCTGCGCCGCCTTCTCGATGGCCACGCGGTCGCCGATCAGGATCGGGATGATGAGGCCCTTGCGCGCCGACAGCACCGCGCCGCCGAGCGAGTTGTGGTCGTCAGGCGACACGACGGCGGTCGGCAGCGGCGGCAGCTGCGCCGCGATCGCCACCAGCTTGCCGAAGTGGTCATGCTCGTCGAGGATCAGTTCCGGAAGCTGGCGCGCATCCGCCACGATCGTCTCGATGGGCGCCTCGATTTCCGCGATGCCTTCCGCGACCAGCGCGCCGCCTTCCTTCGTCACCCGCGTCTCGAAGGTCGCGAGCGGCTTTTCGCCCTTCTGCGTGCAGCGCACGGAAGCAATGAGCTTCTCGCCCAGATGCACGCGCTCGTGGAAGGCGAGGTTCTGCACGCGGTAGAGCGTGCCCGGCCCCGGCAGGCGGTTGCCCAGCACGGCCGAGATGAGCGAGCCTATCCACATGGAGGGCGCAAGCGGCTGCGCCCCCTCGTTGCCCGGCAGGTTGGCCGGGTTGATGTTGCCCGTCACGTGCGCGAACAGGTAGAAGTCCTGCGCAGAAGCGGTGCGCTCCACCGAAGCCTCGTCGCCAACCTGGAGTTCATCCCAGGTCGTGTTGCGAACGGTCGTCTGTTCCGTCATGGTCCTGTCTCCTTCAGCGACCGGCGGTCATTCCGCGGCTGCGATCGCAACCGGCCGGGTATGCGGGGCAGCGGCGAAAGTCGCTTCGATTTCCTGCAGCTTGACGAGCGCGGAAGGATCGATCTCCTCGCGCGTCGGGCCGGCGATGGAAACCGCCACTTCGATGGCGCGCTGGCGCTCGTTCGGGTCCTTGATGAGGTCCGGCAGCGTGGCGAGCGCTTCGCCGGGCTCCAGTTCCACGATCACGCTCTGCTCGTGGATGAGACGCGCGCGGGCGGGTTCGCTCAGGGTGTCGAACGGCGCCGTCTGCGTCAGCACCTGCGCGGAACGGGCGAGGCGGGTGCGGCGCACCGCGCCACCACGAGCCTTCGCCAGGAAGATCAGGATACGCACGACGCCTTCGGCGAAGCCGCCCTCGGCCACGCGGCCCAGGATAGCCTGCACCTCGGCGCGGGCGCGCAGATCTTCCTCAGGGTTGTCGCTCTGCGTGGCGCGGCGGCGCAGCTCCTCGTTACCGACCGCCTGCATCCACGGGGTGTCGTAGATCGAGATGAAGGCGAACTCCTTGAGGGCGTCACCGATGTCGCGCCACGTGTCGAGCGTGTTCTCGATGGCATCCGCCCACACGTTCTGCAGCGCGAAGAACGGGTTGTTCGGCTTCACCGCGTGGCGGTTCTCGCGCACCTGCTCCGCCATGCCGGCAATCGGGGCGACGAGGGGGTTCTGGTCGGAGACCGAGACGCGCTGCACGCGCGGCCAGGCCGACTTGAAGTACTGGTCGGCGCTCTGCGGCGTCACCAGCGAGCGGATGATCGGACGCATCGTCAGTTCATAGAACTGGGCGCCGAGTTCCGAGTAGCGCGCCACGGCGGCGAAGGCGGCATCTTCCGAGCGGCCGTCGTCGAGCGCCTTGATGTCGTCGATGGTGCGCGGTTCGAGGCTGATGTGCAGGCGGTCCTCGCCGTCCTCCAGCACCAGCTCGTACAGGCCCGGCGACAGCGCCTCGATGGCCTCGATGGTGTCGGTGATGGCGCCGTGCTCACGGCCGGCGACCTTGGCCGAGACGAAGATGCCCAGGTGGCCGATGGTCTTGTGGACGATGTAGATGATGCGCTGGCCGCGCGCCTTGATGTTCTCCGTCGAGCCGTACAGGTCGACGATCCAGTTCAGCGCCTGCTGCGGCGGGGTGATGTTGTCGCCCACCGAGGCGAACACGATCACCGGGCAGGCGATGTCGCGCAGGTCGATGTTCTTGTGGCCGAGCTTGGACACGCCGGTGCCCAGCTTGTTGCCGATGAACAGGTCCTCGACGATCCAGCGGATTTCGGCCTCGTTCATGAAGAAGAAGCCCGACCACCAACGCTCGAACTCAAGGAAGCGCGGGCCTTCCGTGTCCGCCTTGGCGTAGAGGTTGTAGTACTTCTTCCACCAGGTGTTGCCGGGGCTCATGTTCTCGAAGTTGGTCACCAGCGACGAACCGTCGAACACGCCATTGCCGAGGTCGGACGAGATCAGCGCGGGCACCACGCCACCGCCAAGACCGCCGGAATAGCGCATCGGGCTGCCGCCTTCCTTGCCGGCCCAGTAGGACAGCGGCGCGCCGCTGATGGCGACGGCGCCCGTCTTCTCCGGGTTGGAGGAAGCGAGCAGCATGCTGGCCCAGCCGCCCTGGCAGTTGCCGATCACGACCGGACGCGGCGCCTTGGGGTGGCGCTCGGCGATTTCGTTCAGGAACAGGCCCTCGGCCTCGCAGACGTCAGCGATGGTCTGGCCCGGTTCCGGCTTCGGACGGAACACCACGAAGTAGCAGGGATGGCCCGCATGCAGCGCGACGCCCACCTGGCTGACGGGCTTCATGCCGCCAATGCCGGCGCCGTGACCGGCACGCGGATCGATCACCACGAAGGGGCGCTTCGTGTCGTCAACCGTCACGCCGGGGGGCGGCAGGATGCGCAGCAGCGAGTAGTTGACGGGGCGCGCCAGCGAGCGGCCGTCGACGATCGTCTCATACTCGAAGTCGAGCACCGGCGGCATGCCGGCCGCCTCATGGGCGAGATAGTTGTTGCCGCGCTGGCGCAGGATGTCGAGGTACAGCACGCCGCGCTCCACCGCGTCGGCGGCGTATTCGACCCAGTCCTTGCCGAGCGTCAGCGGGTCGATCGCGACCAGCGTCTGTTGGTTGCGCGAGAAGCGATCGATGGCCTCGTTGGTGTGGGTCGAGACGATCGCCCGGCTGCTCTCGGACAGATTGTTCGCCAGTCGCTGCGCGGTCGAGATCTGATCGTCGACGATCTTCGCGACCTGTGCAATCCGTTCATTCAGAACGTTATCTGTCTGCGTCATGTCCCACTCTCCATCCATTGCTGCATCTATGGCCGGCACCATCGCCGGTCAGCCACCAATCCCGTCAGACCGTCCGGCGCACGCGCCGGTGAATACGCCATTCTGCATACACGATCAGCATGCACATCCGACCACGGCCGATATCCTGCCATGCGCCGCCGGAAGGAACGGATACCCGCCCTTGCCCGCCGAAAGCGCAATAAAAACAGAAACGCTGAAAGCATTCGAGCCGTCCGGGGAAACAGAAATGCCTCAACGTCCGCCGCGCATCGCCCATGCTTGCCGGATACTCCACCCGAATTTGCGTTGACGTGCCTTGACGCTACACAAACCGGGGGCAAAATTCCGGGTTGCAAAAGAACGATACCCGCCATTCCGCAAGTCTGTGCCATAACCCAATAACGGTGACATGACAGCCGCCGCGCGTGCAGCGGATTCCGGACGATAATTCACCCCCGTACCGAGGGCATGCGGAAGCCGAGGCATGCAACCACAGGTCGCAGCCGGACGCGCCGCCAGGGGAATACAGGTGGAGAAACACAGACAGTTGTTTTCGATGGACAAGCGGACGAGACGCAGGGCCCCTCGGGCAGGATTCGCCGCTCCCGGAATCGCTATCCCGCTCTCCGTTCAAGCGTCCGGTCAAGCAACGGGCGAGCCTTCCGCATCACGCTCCCGCTACGGCAGACTCGCCGCATCGGCGGTTGCGCCGAAACGCCAGCGCAGGCCGATGCGCAGGTCGTGCGAGCCGCTTTCCTTCAGGGCAAGGCCCGGCGCGCGGCGCGTGCCGGCATCGAGATAACGGTATCCCACATCGATCGTCACCGACGGCGTGACCTCGACGGCGAACCCGCCCATCAGCGCCCAGACGAAGCCGGAGCGCGTTCCGCCGGAGCCGAAGGCATCATGGCGGGAAAATCTGTCCCAGCCGATGCCGGCACCCGCGCCGATATAAGGAGTGACGCCATACCACGTGCCGATGTCGGCATAGACATTGGCCATCACATTCGCGCCAGATAGATGCGCATGAATGCCGTCCGGCGTCCGCACCCGGGCGCGGAAGCGATATTCGGCCGTAACGTCGCCACGCAACAGAAAACCGAATTTGTAGCCGACGCCGACGCCCGCGATCACCGGCCCGGACAACGTCGGGTTGAAGCGCCCGTTCGCGGTGAGCGCATCGCCGGCGGCCAGCGCGCCGAAGCCGGTGTCGATCCTGAAATAGGCCGCGTGGTCAGGTGTGCTGAAGAACGGGATTGAATCGAGGTCCGGTGCGTCGGGCAGGGCGCCATCGGCAGCGGCCGTGAAGGTCGCGCCATCGGAGAATTCGGGCTGGAGCAGATTGTCGCCGGCCCGCGCCGCACCGGGCGCAGCCACTTCGGACAAGGCCAGCACCGTCACCAGCGCCGCCGCACCGCACCACGAATTCCCTGTCGCCATCTGTCGCGCGCCTCCATCCGGCCCCTGAACTCGCAAGGGACCCGGAGGCACTTTTACCCATCATGGTAAACAAGAAATTAACCTTGTTCGTTAACCATGGGGATGGATGGGGAAAGCTCCTTCAGGCGACAGCCTTCGCCAGCGCCTGAACGATATCGTCGACCACCTCGTCGACGAGATCGCGGTCATCGCCCTCGCCCATCACACGGATGACAGGTTCCGTGCCCGAGGGCCGCACAACCAGCCGCCCGCCCTCGCCCAGCCGCTCGCGACCACGTTCGATGACCGGCGAGATCACGGCGTCGGACGGCGCGGCACCCTTGGCGAAACGCACGTTCTTGAGCACCTGCGGCAGCGGCTCGAACAGGTGGCAGACCTCGCTCACCGGTCGGTTGCGCCGGCGCACCACCGTCAGCAGTTGCAGCGCGGCCAGCAGGCCATCCCCCGTCGTGCCGTAGTCGGACATGATGACATGTCCCGACTGCTCGCCGCCGAGGTTGTAGCCCTCGGCCCGCATCCGCTCCAGCACGTAGCGGTCGCCCACGGCGGTGCGCGCCAGGTCGAGGCCGATATGGCGCAGGTAGCGCTCGAAACCGAGGTTGGACATCACCGTCGCCACCACGCCCGGCCGCGACAACTGCCCGTCTTCCTTCCATTGGGTGGCGATGGCCGCCATCAACTGGTCGCCGTCGACGACCCTGCCCTTTTCGTCGACCACGATCACCCGGTCGGCGTCGCCGTCGAGGGCGATGCCGATGTCGGCGCGCGTCTCGTGCACCTTGGCGATCAACGCGCCCGGTGCGGTGGAGCCCACATCCCGGTTGATGTTGAAGCCGTCCGGGTCCACGCCGATGGTGACGACATCGGCGCCGAGTTCCCACAATGCCTCGGGCGCGACGCGGTAGGCGGCGCCGTTGGCGCAGTCAACCACGATCCGCAGGCCATCGAGGCCGAGGCCGGCCCCGCCGCCGTTCCCCCTGCCGTAGGACAGGGTGCGCTTGGCGAACTCGATGTAGCGCGCATGCACGCCCTCGATGCGCTTGGCCCGGCCGATGCGCTCCGGCGAAGCGAGCCGCAGCCGCAGATCGGCGCCGATCAGCGCCTCGATCTCTGCCTCGACATCGTCGGACAGCTTGTACGCATCGGGCCCGAACAGCTTGATACCGTTATCCTCATAAGGATTGTGCGAGGCGGAGATCATCACGCCCAGGTCGCAGCGCATGGAACGGGTCAGCATCGCCACGGCCGGCGTCGGCATGGGGCCGAGCAGCAGCACGTCCATGCCCACCGACGTGAAGCCGGCAACCAGCGCATTCTCGATCATGTAGCCTGAAAGGCGTGTGTCCTTGCCGATCACCACCCTGTTGCGATAATCGCCGCGCTGGAAGATCAGCCCGGCCGCCTGCCCGACTTTCAGGGCCAGTTCCGGCGTGATGGCCGCATTGGCGCGGCCACGGATGCCGTCGGTTCCGAAATAGCTTCGCGTCATCTGTCTTTTCACCTGCGCTGAGCCTGTCTATCGGGTTGCCTGCGCAGAATATGCGTCCCGTTTGGCTGAATAAACCGTAAAGAAGCCGCCATACGCTGAAATCTGTTCAAAAATTGTAAGCAAAAATGTCACCCCACAGGCAAACGGCCGGATGGTTCCGGCCGTTCATGACATGACGATGCAGGAAGCGCCGACGGGCGCGGGCTGCTACGACTGCGGCTGCGGCTCCAGCCCCGGCTCGTCCTTGGGCTTGTTGCGCCCGGCCGACGGCACCGGCGAACCGCGCGAGGGCGTGGGCTCGCCGGAGTCGCGCACCGGCGGCTTACCGTTGAGCATGTTGACGATCTCGTCGCCCGTCAGCGTCTCGTACTCCAGCAGCCCCTGCGCCAGGGCTTCGAGGTCGGCGCTCTTCTCGGTCAGGATGCGCCGCGCCTCCCGCAGCCCCGCCTCCACGAAGCGGCGGATTTCGGCATCGATCTTCTGCGACGTGGCTTCCGACACATTCTGCTGGCGCCCGACCGACATGCCGAGGAACACCTCGTCCTGATTCTCGCCGTACATGACGGTGCCGAGTTCCTCCGAGAAGCCCCACTGCGTCACCATGGCGCGCGCGAGCCGCGTCGCCTGCTGGATGTCGGAGGCGGCGCCGGAGGTCACCTTGTCGTGGCCGAAGATGAGTTCCTCCGCCACGCGCCCGCCCATCATGATGGCAAGCCGCGAGGTCATCTGCTCGTAGCTCATGGAGAGCTTGTCGCGCTCCGGGAGCTGCATGACCATGCCGAGCGCCCGCCCGCGCGGGATGATGGTGGCCTTGTGCACAGGATCGGTCGCGGGCACGTTGAGCGCCACGATGGCGTGGCCGGCCTCGTGATAGGCAGTGAGGCGCTTTTCGTCCTCGCTCATCACCAGCGTGCGCCGTTCGGCGCCCATCATAACCTTGTCCTTGGCGTCCTCGAACTCGGCCATGGTGACGATGCGCTTGCCGCGGCGGGCCGCGAGCAGGGCCGCCTCGTTGACGAGGTTCATCAGGTCAGCGCCGGAGAAGCCCGGCGTGCCACGCGCGATGGTCTTGAGATCGACGTCGGGCGCCAGCGGCACCTTGCGCACGTGGACGCGCAGGATACGCTCACGGCCCAGCACGTCCGGGTTCGGCACCACGATCTGGCGATCGAAGCGGCCGGGGCGCAGCAGCGCGGGGTCTAGCACGTCAGGCCGGTTGGTGGCGGCGATGATGATCACGCCCTCGTTGGCCTCGAAACCATCCATCTCGACCAGCAACTGGTTGAGAGTCTGTTCGCGCTCGTCGTTGCCGCCGCCCAGGCCCGCGCCGCGATGGCGGCCGACCGCGTCGATCTCGTCGATGAAGATGATGCAAGGTGCGTTCTTCTTGGCCTGTTCGAACATGTCGCGCACGCGCGAAGCGCCGACGCCGACGAACATCTCCACGAAGTCAGAACCGGAGATGGTGAAGAACGGCACGTTCGCCTCGCCCGCGACGGCGCGCGCGATCAGCGTCTTGCCTGTGCCGGGCGGGCCCACGAGCAGCACGCCGCGCGGGATACGCCCGCCGAGGCGCTGGAACTTCTGCGGATCGCGCAGGAACTCGACGATCTCCTGCAGATCTTCCTTGGCTTCCTCGACGCCGGCGACATCCTCGAAGGTGACGCGCCCGTGCGCCTCGCTGAGAAGCTTGGCCTTCGACTTTCCGAAGCCCATGGCGCGTCCCGCGCCGTTCTGCATCTGGCGCGACAGGAACACCCACGCGCCGATAAAGACGATCAGCGGCAGCCAGTTGACCAGCAGCGCGATGAACCACGGCGTCGAATCGCTGGGCGGACGCGCCGTGATCTGCACGCCCTTCTCGGACAGCCGGCTGACGAGGCTGGGGTCATAGGGCGCGTAAGTGCGGAAGGTGCCGCCCGTCTTGTACGTGCCGGTAATTTCCTGGCCGGAAATGGTGACGGTAGCGACGCCGCCGCTTTCCGCATCGTTCAGAAGCTGGGAATAGGGGATCTCGTTGCTGCTGCCGCGCTGACCCGGGTTCTGGAACAGGCTGACCAGAGCAAGCACCAGCAGGAATATGATGACCCACAGGGCGAAATTCCGGAAATTGGGGTTCATCGTGTGTCTGTTGTCCCGCGTGGTTGAAAGGCTGAGCGCCTTTGGAACGATAGCATATCTGGCGATAATCTAGGTGCCGTGGCCGCGCTTGCCAAGGTCCTGATAGGAGTAACCGGCAAGAATCGCCATCTTCCGGCCGTTCTCCTGTAACCGACGGACAGTTTTAGGCCTTCCGACTGCCCGTTTCAACGCCCCGGCGGCGCTCCGGTTCCCGCCGGATATCGAGTTCACCGCTGCGAGCGATCCTGACGACGGCATGGTGGAGCGTGCGCCGCAGCATGTTTCCCTCTTTCGCCGCGTCGCGCAGCGCCTCGACGAGGCGCTCCAGCCGTTCGAGCCGCAGCGGTGCATTCGTCCCGCCCCCGGCGACTGCCTCGACGCCAAGCGCCACGCAGCGCAGCACGATCTCGTCCGGCTCGCGCCACAGATCCGCGCCGATCGTCAGGCGGTCGCCCTCATGGCGCGCGAGCGCGGCATATCGCTGCACCGCGACCGCCGCCAGCGCGGCATCCGCGCGGGCGCAGCGCGCGGCGAGCAGGCCAAGCCGCGCCGTCGTCAGGCCGAGCGCCTCGCGCTCCGGCGCCAGCGCGCGCAGCCGGGCACGGGTGAAACGCGGGTCGCGGTTGGCGGGATCGTCGACGGCCTGGATGCCTGCCTCCCGCACGATCGCGTCCAGTCGCGCCCGTGTCAGTCCAAGCAGCGGCCGGACCAGAACAAGAGGCTCCCCCTCCCCCACCGTCGCCTCGTCCAGCGCTCGGCAAGGGCGCATGGCCGCGAGCCCGCCGATGCCGCTGCCGGCAGCAAGGCGCATCAGCACGGTTTCCGCCTGATCGTCGGCATGGTGGGCGGTGACGATGTGGCTCGCGCCGGCCTCACGCGCCGCCTGCGCCAGCAGGCCATATCGCGCGGCGCGCGCCGCCTCCTGGATACCTCGGGCGGGTTTTTCCCCGCGCCAAACCAGTACGCGCGCCGGCAAGCCCATGGCGCATGCGAGGTGCGCCACCATGTGCGCCTCGTCGGCGGCGCTGGCGCGCAGCGCATGGTCGACGGTCGCGACCGTCATCGCCGGAAAGGATGCTCGCCCGGCCACTTCCCGCCAGCGCGCGGCGAGCAGAAGCAACGCGAGCGAATCGGGACCGCCGGAAACCGCGAGCACCAGACCGCGCGCCGCGAGCAGCGGCGCGAACAACGCGGCAACGTCCGCATCGGCGATTGCAGCGAAGGGTCCGCGGGCGGAGAAAACGCTGTCGGCAAAGGATGGATCGGCTTCAGCCATGGATGCGGCGCGGTCGGCGCGTCTCTTCGAAAACAGGGGCTCAGGCGCAATTGGCGCGGCTGCGGGCGCGGCCGAGCGCGGCCTTGACGTCGGCGCCGACATTGGGAAACTTCCGCGTGGTTTCGGAGAACGTCGCGCAGGCCTGATCGCGGGCGCCTAGCGCATCGAGCGACATGCCAAGCTTCAGCATGCCCTCGGGCACACGGGGGCTGTCGGCATAGGCGGTGCTCAGCTTGAGATACTGCTCCGCCGCCTCGCGGTAGCGGCCGCGAAAGAAATAGCTCTCACCGAGATTGAAGGTGGCGTCGGGCGCCAGCTTGTCGCGCGGATGGCTTTGCAGGAACTGGCGGAAGCTCATCTCCGCCTCCTCATACGCCTGCCGGCGCATCAGGGCGACTGCCGCGTCGTAGCTCGCACGCGGATCGCCGGGCGCGGTGGCGGCCACGGAAGGAATCGGCGCGGCGTCTTCCGCCCCGGCGGTCCCGTCGCTGGCCGTCGCCGATCCGTTACGGCTCTGACGGGAGGCGACGCCGGCAACGGCGCCGAGATCGAGCGGGCGCCCCGGCCCGGCAAAGCTCCCGGCAGGCTGTTCGCCGGCGATGGATGCGTTCACCTGCGGTTCGGCCCGCGTTTCCGTGCTTTCTCCGGCGGCGGCGAGTGCCTCCCCCTCGGGCTGCGCCGGCATCTCCGTTCCCGCTGCTGCTGCATCGGCCGGAAGAGACGACGCCGGCGGAGCCGGCGTCGTTGCTTGTATCGTCGGGGAAGCGTCCTGCGGACCGAGGTCCGACCGTTTCTGCTTCGGAGGGGCGGGCTGCGCACCCGAGCCCTGCTGCTCCTGGAAGCGGAATTCGACGTCCTCCTGGAAGCGTTTCAACTGGTCCTGCAGGCGGCGATTCTCGAACTGGAGCTTCTCGACGGTGCCGGAAAGTTCGCGCACCTGGTTTTCCAGCCGGTTCAGGCGCAGGAAGAAATCGGTGCTGTCCTGCGCCCTCGCGGGCAGGGCCGCCGCCACGAGCAATAACGCCGGCAGCACGAGAGCCGCGAGCGCCAGCCCGGCGCGGGAAAAAAACAAACGACGTGCGGTCATCAGCAAAGAACCTCGTCCTTTTCTACACGATGGCATAAACCACAGACAGGCATTCTTACCCGAAACCATTCACCGCGTCATTTCAAAGCGCCGCCAGGGCCGCTTCCCGGGAGGGAAACGGCCCGATGGCACGCCCTGTCCGGCGGCCGCCGCCGCTGTCGCGCCGGCGAGCCGTCGTCACGAGCCGGCCGGGCGGTCGAGAACAGTGACGGCGCGGCGGTTCTGCGACCAGCAGGAAATGTCGTTGCAGACAGCGACCGGCCGTTCCTTGCCGTAGGAGACCACGCGGATGCGGTTCGAGGTGACGCCGCGCGAGACGAGGTAGTCATAGACGGTCTGGGCACGGCGGGCGCCGAGCGCGTAGTTGTATTCGCGCGTGCCGCGCTCGTCGGCGTGACCCTCGATCAGGAACGTGTAGTGCGGATAGCGCTGCAGCCACACGGCCTGCTTGTTGAGCGTCGCGACCGCAGTCGACGTCAGGTCGGTGCTGTCGGTCTCGAAGAATACACGGTCGCCGACGTTGACGACGAAATCCTGCGCGGAGCCCGGCGTCGACGCGCCCGCGCCGTAAAGGCCTCCCGCGCCGCCGGCTCCCGCCTGGTCCGTCTTGTTGGAAGCGCACGCGCCGAGCGCCAGCGTCGCCGTGATGACGGCAGCCGCCTTGAGACCGGCGGAAACCTTGATACCGAACATCGTCTAATCTCCTGGAATTGAATGGGGTGCCTTGAACCGTATGACGTGAAAAGCCTGGAGCGCGTTTCGATCGAATGGAATCATTTGATCGATAATAATCGCTCGAAATCAAAGAATTAGATCATGTCAGTGTTTCCGTGAAACGATGACGTGATCTAGCGCAGATCGCTCAGCAGCGGCGACCAGGCGGGATCGGATGCGTAGGACGGCGTCGGTATCTGCGTCCTCACGCGGCCGGTGACGTCCACCATATAGAGTCGTCCGCCGCCCTGTCCGCCGGGATCGGAGAAGAACATGATGAATTGGCCGTTGGGCGCCCAGGTCGGGCTTTCGTTGTGGAAGCCCTCCGTCAGGATGCGCTCGCCTGAGCCATCCGGCTTCATGATGCCGATCGCGAACTGGCCGCCCCGCTGACGGGTGAAGGCGATGTAGTCGCCGCGCGGCGACCAGACCGGCTGGCTGTAGCGCCCCTCGCCGAAGGAGACGCGCTGCTGGCCGGAACCATCCGCGCCCATCACGTAGATTTGAGGTCCGCCGCCGCGGTCCGACTCGAACACGACGCGGCTGCCGTCGGGCGAGAAGGAGGGCGACGTGTCGATGGCGTTGGTCGAGGTGACGCGCGTCGTGGTGCGCGAGCGCAGGTTGATCGCATAGATATTGGCGTTGCCGCCTTGCTGCAGGCTCAACACCACGCGCTGGCCGTCAGGCGCGAACTGGGGGCTCGACGTCATGTCCGGGAAGCTGCCGACGACTTCGCGCTGCCCTGTCTCGATATTGAGGAGCTGCACGCGGGTGCGTTCATTCAGCCGCTGGGACATGAAGGCGACTTCCTGCGACACGGGCGAGAAGCGCGGCGACACCACCAGCTCCTCGCCGCGCGTCAGGTAGCGGAGGTTGCCGCCGTCCTGATCCATAACGGCAAGCCGCTTGCGGCGGTTTTCCTTGCTGCCGGTCTCGTCGACGAAAACGACCCGCGTGTCGAACATGCCCTTGAGGCCGGTGACGCGCGTGAGCACGGCGTCCGAAATGATATGGCCGATGCGCCGCCAGTTCACCGGGTCCGTATAGAACTGCTGGCCGGCGAGCTGCTGGCCGGCGAACACGTCCCACAGGCGGAATTCCACGCGGATACGCCCGCCCGATTCGCGCACGGCGCGGCCGGTCACGAGGCCCTGCGCGTTGATGCTCTGCCACGACGCGAAATCCGGCACGGCGTCGAAGTTGACGGACTTCTCGATAAAGGTCGAGGGGTCTAGCGGCGCGAAGTAGCCGATGCGGCGCAGGTTCGCGGTAATGACCTCGGTAATGCCGGCGGCAACCTCCGGATCGCCCGAGAAATCGACGACCGCAATGGGCAGCGGCGCGAATGTCGCGCTGTTGAGCGTAATCGAGATTTCCGCCCGCGCGGCGGGAATGGTCAGACCGACCGGAAGCATCGCCAGCAGGGCAGCGGCGATCCGGGACAGCAGGAATTTCATCTTCATCGTCGCCAGTCTCTTGATCACGGATTGTCCGGCCGGCAAGGCCGCGGGCAGCGGCGTGCCCGCCCCCGCCGCGGCACTTGCGCGCCCAGTGGATACCGTTTCGCATGAAGGAATTACGTCAAACGATGCCGCCATGGCACGTGTCCCCCGATCAGCCCAGAAAATCGCCGGGCGAGGCATCGATTCGCCAGTCGCGCCATTCGTGGAAATAGGGCGCATATTGCGCCGGGAAGCTGTATGGCGCGCAGCGGCGGATCGCCCGCATCAGGCTTTCCGCGAACGCGCGCGAAGCCGCATCGTTTGCGCCGCTCAGGACTTGCGGCGGCGCGGCGAGCGTGCCGTCCTCGTTCAGCGACACCCGGACCAGCGGCGACGTATGCACATCCGCCAGCCCCGGCGGCGCGGAGAAGCAGCGCGAAATCTGCTCCTTCATCAGGTTGCCGATGGCATCCCTCTGCGACAGCGAGAGCTTGGGTGCGTTGCCTGTGGGCGTGCCCGCCGAGGCCGCCTGTTTCTGGCGCCCGGAAGAACCGGCCGACTGCGCCGTGTCCTTGCTGGCCAGAAGCTTCTCGATCGCGTTCGGATCGAACGATTTATCGTTCTGCGAGCGCGAGGCGGCCTTCACCGGCTCCTTGCCGCCAGCCGGCTTTTTCGCCTCCGCCTGTTTCGATTGCGTCTCGCTGGGCTCAGGCTTCTTCGGCTCCGGCTTCCTGGGCTCGGGTTTCTTCGGTTCCGGTTTCGGCGGCTCGGGCTTTTTGGGCTCCGGTTTCGGCTCCTGCCGGGGAGGCTCAGGCTTCTTCGGTTCCGGCTTCGGCTCTGGCTTGGGTTCAGGCTTTGGTTCCGGTTTGGGCTCGGGCTTTGGTTCCGGTTTCGGTTCAGGTTTCGGCGCGGGCTCAGGCTTCGTCACCTCTGCCTGCGCGGTCTGCTGCGGCCGCGGCTGGGGCAGCGGCGGCGCGGGTTCGGGTTTCGCAGGTTCGGGCTTGGCCTGCTCGGCGACCGGCTGGGGCGCGGGCGGCGGCGTAGCGGGTTCGGGCGTCGGCGCCGGCTCCACGGCCGCACGGTCCTCGCTCTTGTCCTGCTCCACCGGCCGCGCTACGGGGGCGGGCACGTCTTGCTTCGCCTCCCCCGGCTCGGGCCGGGTTTCCTCAACGTCGGCCACCCTGTCGACACGCGGCTTGGGGCTGTCCTGCACGGTCTTCGCCTTGCGGTCACCCTGCGTCATCGTGGAGAAGGCCTCTTCCGAGATCACTTCCACGGCGATCGACTCCTGCTGGTCGGCGAACTTCGACGGCGATGAAAAAGCCACGAGCCCGACCACCAGCAACACGCCATGCGCGATCGCCGAGGCGAGCAGTCCGGGCTCGTTCTTCGAGATGCGCACCTCACCCTTCCTCAGTTCGATCCGCTGGCATGCTTTTCGGGGGCAGGCTCCGTCACCAGCGCCACCTTCTTGAAACCCGCCGCCGTGATCAGTGACATGACTTCCGCCACGCGCCCGTAATCAACGGCCTTCGCGCCGCGCACATAGATGCGCTCTTCCTCGCCCGCGGGTGCGACAGCCCGCAGCTTCTCGACGATGTCGCCGTCCGTCACTTCTGTATCGACGACGAAAATCCGCCCCGCCTCGTCGACGGAAACCGTCAGCGGCTTGTGCTCCATGTTGAGCGGCTTCGCTGCCGTCTGCGGCAGGTCGAGCGGCACGCCGACCACCATCATCGGCGCCGCGACCATGAAGATGATCAGCAGCACCAGCATCACGTCGATGAACGGCGTCATGTTGATTTCGGACATCACGGCGGGTGTGCGCGCGCCGCGGCGTCCCCGCCGCGTGCTGCCCGCTCCCGCTCCGCCAACCGACATGCCCATCGCAAACTCCCTTAACGGCTCAGGCGGCCACGCGCTCGTCGATCTGGCGCGACAGGATCGACGAGAACTCGTCGGCAAAACCTTCGAGGCGGGCCTGCGTCCGCGTCGCTTCCGACTGCAGTTTGTTGTAGGCGATCACCGCCGGAATGGCGGCGAAAAGGCCGATGGCCGTCGCGAACAACGCCTCGGCGATGCCGGGCGCCACCACGGCGAGGCTGGTGTTGTTGGAGGCCGCTATCGAGCGGAAGCTGGTCATGATGCCCCACACCGTGCCGAAAAGGCCGATGAACGGCGCCGACGATCCCACCGTCGCCAGCACGCCGAGGCGGGCTTGCAGCGTCTCGCCCTCGCGCTGGATGGCAAGGTCGAGCGCCCGGTCGATGCGCTGCTGCAGGCTGCCGACGGCGCGCCGTTGGCCGTCGAACGTGCGCCGCCACTCCCGCATCGCCGCCTGGAACAGGGCCTGCATGCCGTGCACGGGCCGGTCCTCCAGCGAGCGGTAGAGTTCGTCGAGCGAGCGGCCCGACCAGAACACTTCCTCGAACTGGTTCATGGACCGGCGGTAACGGCCGAACAGCAGCGACTTGTCGATGATGATCGCCCAACACCAGACCGAGGCGGCAATGAGCCCCATCATCACCAGCTTGACGACGATATGCGCCTGCCAGAACATGCCGAAGAGTGAAATCTCCGCAGATGGCAGGGCCGTCTGGACCACAGCGGCGGTATTCATCGAAATTCCTTTCAAACTCCGGTCACGACGCCCGAGCATCCGTCCGTCGAAGGGAATCACCCGACCGGCACGAACGCGCTCCCGAACGCCGCAGGGACATTGCCGGCGCGACGGCAGCGCCTCCTGCAGGGTTTCCTTTCGCCCGCCTGCCGGAATCGCATCCGCAGGACGTCGGGACGACGCCGCACCTTTGATGATTACCGGTCTGTAACTCGCGTGCGAATCTGTCGAAATGAGGGCCGACCGTCTCGACGGCCGCCGCCACTCCGCGAGACGCTGCTACAACACAAAACACCCGTTACGGTTAACGCCCGGTTACGAACGCGGGCCGGACACGCCCTCCAGCACTTGCCGAAGCCCATCCGGTATACGCGCAGGGCGTCCGCCAGCGATCGCCGCCACCCGCACATCGGCCGAGACGATCAGCTCCTGCCCGCGCACGATCCGCTGCGCGAGGACGAGCGAGGCGCCGCGCACCTCCTCCGTGCGGGTGCGCACCTCCAGCACGTCGTCCATCAGCGCCGGGCGATGATAGTCGATGGTGATGCGCCGCACCGCGAAGATGAGCCCCTCGCCGCCCGCGTGCAACTCCCCCTGCCCCACGCCGGAGAGGCGCAGGCTGTCCGTGCGTCCGCGCTCCAGAAAGCGCAGGTAGCCCGCGTGATAGACGACGCCGGAAAAATCTGTGTCCTCATAATAGACCCGCACCGGCAGGATGTGCGTATCGCCCGCGAACCGGCCGGCCAGATCAGGCCAGTCGCCGCGCGGGCGAATTGGGCCGCTGGATGCGTCGTCATGCGTCATCGGATGATTCCTCGTCGAACAGACCGGCGGAGAATGGCGCCGTCTGCGACTTTTCGTCGCGCCTCTCGCCGCCCCCTGGCACCACCATCCCGAGATGGCCGAAGGCATGTGGCGTCAGCATGCGCCCGCGCGGCGTGCGCTGCACGAAGCCTTTCTGGATCAGATAGGGCTCGATGATTTCCTCGATGGCGTCACGCGGCTCGGACAACGCCGCCGCGATAGTCTCGATGCCGACCGGCCCGCCGCCGAAGGATTGCGCCACGAGCGTGAGGTAGCGCCGGTCCATCAGATCTAGCCCCGCCCCGTCAACCTCCAGCAACTGCAACGCCCGGTCGGCGATGGTGCGGGTGATGATGTCGGAGCCGCCCACCACGGCGAAATCACGCACACGGCGCAGCAGCCGTCCGGCGATGCGCGGCGTGCCGCGCGCCCGGCGCGCGATCTCGTTCGCTCCATCCGCGCTCATGCCGATGCCGATCACCTTCGCTCCGCGCGTGACGATGAGTTCCAGCTCCTCGACCGTATAGAACTGCAGCCGGATCGGGATGCCGAAGCGGTCGCGCAGCGGCGTCGTCAGCAGGCCCTGCCGCGTCGTCGCGCCGACGAGCGTGAACTTGGGCAGGTCGATCTTGACGGAACGCGCGGCCGGCCCCTCGCCAATAATGAGATCGAGCTGGTAGTCCTCCATCGCCGGATAGAGGATTTCCTCCACCGCCGGGTTGAGGCGGTGGATTTCGTCGATGAACAGCACGTCGCGTTCGTCGAGATTGGTGAGTTGCGCCGCGAGATCGCCCGCCTTGGCGATCACCGGGCCGGAGGTGGAGCGGAAATTGACGCCAAGCTCCCGTGCCACGATCTGCGCGAGCGTCGTCTTGCCGAGCCCTGGCGGACCGACGAACAGCACATGGTCGAGCGCATCGCCGCGCGTCTTCGCCGCCTCGATGAATACCGAAAGGTTCGCCCGCGCCTGTGCCTGCCCGATGAATTCGCCGAGCGCCAGCGGCCGCAGCGACAGTTCCTGATCGTCCGCCCGCTGCTCCGGGCTGAGCACGCCCTTGCTCATGAGGCAAGCTCCCTGAGCGCGAGGCGGATGAGCCGGGCGACATCGGCGCCCTCACCCGCCTGTTCCACCGCCGCGCTCACGGCACGCGCGGCCTGCGGCTCGCCATAGCCCAGGTTGACGAGCGCGGAAACCGCATCCGCCAGCGGCTGCGGCGCATCGTCCGCCACGGCGGGGGGCTGCGGCGCGGCGGGCCCGCCCGGCATGGGCACGAAGACCGGCGCCTTGTCCTTCAGCTCGGTGGCGATGCGCACCGCGAGCCTCGGCCCCACACCTGGCGCGCGCGCCAGCGCAGTCTTGTCGGCGCGCGCGATGGCGGCGGTAAGCGCGGCGGGATCGAGCGCGGTCAAAATTCCCAGCGCCACCTTGGCGCCCACGCCCTGCACGGTCTGCAACAGGCGGAAATACTCGCGCTCCGCCTCCGACCGGAAGCCGTAGAGGCGGATCATGTCCTCGCGCACCACGGTCTCGATGGCGAGCGTCGCCGTCTCCCCCGCCTGCGGCAGCGCCTGCAGGGTGCGGGCGGAACAATGCACCATGTAGCCGACGCCATGGACATCGAGGATGACGTGATCCTCGCCCTGCGAATCCACGATGCCCCTGAGCTTGCCGATCATGGGGCCACCCGCGCCAGCAGGCTGTTCGAGAGCGCCCGCGCCCGGCGGTGATGCGCATGGGTGATGGCCACGGCGAGCGCGTCCGCCGCGTCGGGCGTCCTCGCGTTCGAGAGCGGCAGCAGCACGCGGATCATCGCCGCGATCTGCGCCTTCTCCGCATGACCGACGCCCACCACCGTCTTCTTGATCTGGTTAGCCGCGTATTCCGACACCGAAAGCCCCCTGAGCGCCGGCACCAGCAGGGCAACGGCGCGCGCATGGCCGAGCTTCAGCGTCGCCTGCGCATCCTTGTTGACGAAGGTTTCCTCCACTGCCACCTCGTCCGGAGCGGCCTCGGCGAGCACCCGCGCGAGCCCGTCGTGCAGCTGGCGCAGCCGCTCCGCCAGCGACAGCGCGCCGTCGGACTCCACGCAGCCGCAGCCAAGAAAAGACAATCGCGACCCGTCGACCGCGATCGCGCCCCAGCCCGTGCGGCGCAAGCCCGGATCGATCCCCAGAATGCGAATCACGTGTCTTCCCGTCATGCTGTCCGTGTAACAAAAACAAACGGGGAACGCATCCGTCCACCCGCGCCCTTCCGTGGAAAACTCCGTCCGGCGGCAATCACGCCTGCACGGTGGGCGTCAAGTCGGCCGTGATGTTCTCCACCCGCTCCGCGACGGCGTTGACGGCGGCGGCGATCTGCGCTTCCTGCGCTCCGGCGCGTTCCTTCTCCGTGGCGAGTTGCTCCTGCAGCTGCGCGATCTCGGCCTCCCGCTCGGCAAGGCGCCGGTCGGCCGACGCGAGATCGTCGGCGATGGAAAAGGCGGCCATGACGGTGAGGCGCAGGTCATCGATGGTGCCGAAGGCCGATGCGAGTTCCCCGATCCGTGCATCGACGCGCGCGGCCAGCGCCACGATCCGCGCCTCGTCGCCGGCGTCGCAGGCCATGCGGTATGGACGCCCGGCGATGGTGACGTTGACATGCGTGACGGCGCCGCCGCTTCCATGTGACACGATCAGATCCCCCGCTCGCCCGCGAGCACGCTCTCTACCTTGCCGAGCGCCGTGGCGAGGCGCTCGTCGACGTCTCCCGCCACCGCTTCGAGCTGCGCCAGCCGCGCCAGCGTCCCGTCGAGCTCGACGGCGAGGCGCGCGCGATCGTCCTGCATCAGCGCAAGCTCGGTTGGCAGGTCGCCGCCGCGCCGGTCCAGTTCCAGCCTGCGCACGGTCGCTCTCTCCAGCGCCGCGACGGCGGCGTCGAGCCTTTTCAACGCATCCGCAAGCGACATAATATGGCCCCTGAACCGGAACATGACGACGACACGCACTTCGCCGCAGGGTGAACGGCAGTTTTCCGCGCGTCAATACGTCTGATTGTCATGTTCCCTTTTGACATGGGGATACAGCCTGCTATCAAGCCAGTTCATCAGCATGGCCTGCGGCCTGCGTTCACCGGACCCGACCGCTCCTCCACACCCGCACTTGACGATCAGAGGATTTCACCCGTGACAGCACAAGTCGAGCACAAAGAGCTTGCCAACGCCATCCGCGCTTTGGCGATCGACGCGGTGGAAAAGGCGAAATCCGGCCATCCTGGCCTGCCGCTCGGCATGGCTGACGTCGCGACGGTCCTGTTTTCCCGCTTTCTGAAGTTCGACGCCGCCAATCCGAGCTGGCCGGACCGCGACCGATTCATCCTCTCCGCCGGCCACGGGTCCGCGCTGCTCTACGCGCTGCTGTACCTGACGGGCGCACCTTCCGTGACGCTCGACGAAATCAGGCACTTCCGCCAGCTCCATTCGAAGACGCCCGGCCATCCCGAGAACTTCGTCACCGCCGGTGTCGAAACCACCACCGGCCCGCTCGGGCAAGGGCTCGCCACGGCGGTCGGCTTCGCGCTGGCCGAACGGCTGCTCAACGCGGAATACGGCGACGGCCTCGTTGATCACTTTACATATGTCCTCGCCTCCGATGGCGACCTGATGGAAGGCATCAGCCAGGAGGCCATCGCCTTCGCCGGCCACCTGAAGCTGAACCGGCTGATCGTGCTGTGGGACGACAACGGCATCTCCATCGACGGGCCGCTGTCGCTCTCCGATTCGGTCGATCAGGCGAAGCGCTTCGAATCGGCGGGCTGGCACGCGGTGCATGTCGACGGCCACGACCCCGACGCGATCGCCGCCGCCATCGAGGCCGCGCGCAATGCCGACCGGCCGACGCTGATCGCGGCGAAAACCGTCATCGGCTACGGCTCGCCGAAGAAGGCGGGCACGTCGAAGGCTCATGGCGAGCCGCTCGGCGCGGAAGAGATACTCGCCACCAAGGAGGCCCTCGGCTGGCACCACGGCCCGTTCGAGGTGCCCGACGGCATCCTGAAGGCGTGGCGGACATTCGGCGAACGCGGGCGGGCGGCACGCGAGGCCTGGCAGAAGCGGCTCGCCGGCGAGTCGGAGGCGGTGCGCACCGAGTTCGCCCGCCGCATCACCGGCGAGCCCGACACGCGGCGCCTGCATGCGGCCAGCGATGCGCTGAAGGCCCGCTTCAACGGCGAAAAGCCGGCCATCGCCACCCGCAAGGCCAGCGAGCTGGCGCTGGAAGCGCTTGTCGGCGAGGTGCCGGAACTGCTGCTCGGCTCCGCCGACCTCACGCCCTCCAACAACACCCGCACCAAGGGCCTGAAGGAGATCGCGCCCGGCGACTATGCGGGGCGCTACATCCACTACGGCATCCGCGAGCACGGCATGGCCGCGGCGATGAACGGCATCCTGCTGCACGGCGGCTACCGCCCGGCCGGCGGCACCTTCCTTGTGTTCTCCGACTACGCGCGCCCGGCAATCCGCCTTGCTGCGCTGACGGGAACGCCGGCGATCTATGTGTTCACGCACGATTCCATCGGTCTCGGCGAAGATGGGCCCACGCACCAGCCCGTCGAGCATCTGGCGGCGCTTCGCGCCATCCCCAACCTGCGCGTGCTGCGGCCGGCGGACGCGGTGGAGACGGCGGAAGCGTGGCAGATCGCACTTGGCCGCACCACGGGGCCGACGCTGCTCGCCCTCACCCGCCAGAACCTGCCGACCGTGCGCACCGAGCCCGCGCCGCAGAACCTTTCCGCCACCGGCGCCTACGAACTGTCGCCCGCGGAAGGCGTGGCGGTGGCTTCGCTGTTCGCCTCGGGCTCGGAAGTCGAGATCGCGCTCAAGGCGCAGGAACTGCTGAAGGAACAGGGTATCGCGGCGCGCGTCGTATCGGTGCCGTCGCTGGAACTTTTCCTCGAACAGCCGGAAGACGTGCGCAGGGCCGTCGTCGGCAACGCCCGGATCAAGGTCGCCATCGAGGCGGCCGTGCGCTTCGGCTGGGATGCCGTGATCGATTCGGACGGCATTTTCGTCGGCATGAGCGGCTTCGGCGCCAGCGCTCCCTACAAGGAACTTTACAAATATTTCGGCATCACGCCCGAAGCCGTCGTCGAAAAGGTGATCAAGCGCCACAATAGCTGACGATATGGGCTGTAAAATTCGGCCGAGCCAGAATAACCGAGTGAGCATCTATTGCGAGGAGACGAGAAAATGGCGGTTCGGGTAGCAATCAACGGGTTTGGTCGTATCGGGCGCAACATTCTGCGCGCGATTGTCGAGAGCGGCCGCACCGACATCGAGGTCGTGGCGATCAACGATCTCGCTCCCGTGGAGACGAACGCCCACCTGCTGCGTTTCGATTCCGTGCACGGGCGGTTCCCCGGCGAGGTGAAGATCGACGGCGACACCATCGACGTGGGCCGCGGGCCGATCAAGGTCACGGCCGTGCGCGATCCGGCGCAGTTGCCCCACAAGGATCTCGGCATCGACATCGCGCTCGAATCGACGGGCATTTTCACCGCCCGTGACAAGGCGGCCGCGCACCTTGAGGCCGGCGCGAAGCGCGTCATCGTCTCGGCGCCCGCCGACGGCGCCGATCTCACCGTCGTCTACGGCGTGAACCACGACAAGCTGACGAAGGAGCACCTCGTCATCTCCAATGCGTCGTGCACCACGAACAGCCTCGCGCCCGTTGCCAAGGTCCTGCATGAGGCGGTGGGCATCGAGAGTGGCTTCATGACCACCATCCACTCCTACACCAACGACCAGCCCTCGCTGGACCAGGTGCACAAGGACCTTTACCGTGCACGCGCGGCGGCGCTGTCGCAGATCCCGACCTCGACGGGCGCAGCCAAGGCCGTCGGCCTCGTGCTGCCGGAACTCGCCGGCAAGCTCGACGGCAGCTCGATCCGCGTGCCGACCCCCAATGTCTCGGTGATCGACTTCAAGTTCGTCGCAAGCCGCGCGACCTCGGTGCAGGAGATCAACGAGGCGGTCAAGGCCGCCGCTGGCGGGGCGCTCAAGGGCATTCTCGGCGTCACGGACCAGCCCAACGTATCGGTGGACTTCAATCACGATCCGCGCTCGTCCATTTTTGCGCTGGACCAGACCAAGGTTATAGACGGCAAGCTGGTGCGTGTGCTGAGCTGGTACGACAACGAATGGGGTTTCTCGAACCGCATGTCGGACGTCGCCGTTCTCCTCGGCAAGTTGATCTGATCACCTGAGGCGCGGCGGATGCCGCGCCTTTTCCACGACCGGAGTTATGCCCGATGACCGCTTTTCGCACGCTGGACGACGCCGATGTGAAAGGTCGGCGTGTGCTCGTCCGTGTCGATCTCAACGTGCCGACGGATGACGATGGCCGCGTGACCGACACCACCCGCATCGCCCGCGCCATGACGACCGTCGGCGAACTCGCCGACAGGGGCGCCCGCGTGGTCGTCCTGTCGCACTTCGGCCGCCCGAAGGGCCGCGACCCGAAGGAAAGCCTGCGCGCGCTCGCGCCCGTCTGCGCCGAAATCCTCGGGCGGCCCGTCGCCTTCGCCGACGAGGCCGTCGGCGAGGCCGCCGAACAGGCTGTTGCCGCGCTCGGCGACGGCGACATCGTGCTGCTGGAAAACACGCGCTTCCACGACGGCGAGGAAAAGAACGATCCTGCCTTCGTCGCGGACCTTGCGAAGCTTGGCGATCTTTACGTCAACGACGCATTCTCCACCGCCCACCGCGCCCACGCCTCGACAGAAGGGCTCGCCCACGTGCTGCCGGCCTTTGCCGGGCGCACCATGCAGGCGGAACTGGAGGCGCTGGCGAAGGGGCTGGAGACACCGCAGCGGCCCGTGGTGGCGATCGTCGGCGGCGCGAAGGTTTCCACCAAGCTCGCGCTGCTCGAAAACCTCGTCACCCGGGTCGACGCGCTCGTGGTCGGCGGCGGCATGGCCAACACTTTCCTGCTGGCGCAGGGCGTGCCTGTCGGCAAGTCGCTGGCGGAGCGCGACCTCGCGCCCACGGCGTTGCGCATTCTCGATGCTGCCGAAAAGCACTCCTGCAGCGTCATCCTGCCGGTTGACGGCGTGGTGGCGTGGGAGTTCAAGGCGGGCACGGAAAGCCATGCCTACGGCCTAGACGCCATTCCCGACGACGGCATGATCCTCGACATCGGCCCGCAGTCCATCGAGCGGGTGCGCGCCGCCATCGACGACGCCATGACGCTGGTGTGGAACGGGCCGCTCGGCGCCTTCGAACTCGAACCGTTCGATCGGGGCACCGTCGAGGCGGCCCGCCACGCGGCCGAGCGCACGCGGCAACGCAAGCTCGTGTCGGTGGCCGGCGGCGGCGACACCATCGCGGCGCTCAACAAGGCGAACGCCGTGGAAGATTTCACCTATGTCTCGACCGCGGGCGGGGCCTTTCTGGAATGGCTGGAGGGCAAGCCCCTGCCCGGCATCGCCGCCCTGTCGCTGGCGGCCGAACGCGCCCGTGCGGCAGCCGGGCAGGCTTGATGAACGGTCGCCGGTGGCGCTGCGCCGTCGGCGAGTTATTGCAGACGCTTACACCTTTCGTTCAGGAGGACGATCGTGGCCCGCATTACCCTGAGGCAGCTTCTCGACCACGCGGCAGAGCACGGCTATGGCGTGCCGGCGTTCAACATCAACAATATGGAACAGGGCCTCGCCATCATGGCCGCCGCCGACGCCGTCGACGCGCCGGTCATCATCCAGGCGAGCCGCGGCGCGCGTGCCTATGCCAACGACATCGTGCTGGCGCGCCTGATCGACGCGCTGGTGGAAATCTACCCGCACATCCCGGTCTGCATGCATCTCGACCACGGTAATGGTGAGCCCACCTGCGTCACGGCGATCCAGAACGGCTTCACCTCCGTGATGATGGACGGCTCGCTGCTCGCAGACGGCAAGACGCCGGCCGACTATGATTATAACGTCGGCATCACCCGGCGCGTCTCCGATATCGCCCACTGGGGCGGCGTCTCCGTCGAGGGTGAACTCGGCGTGCTCGGCTCGCTGGAAACCGGCGAGGGCGACAAGGAAGACGGCCACGGCGCCGAGGGCAAGCTCTCGCACGACCAGTTGCTGACCGATCCGGACCAGGCCGTCGACTTCGTGAAGAAGACCAAGGTCGACGCGCTTGCCATCGCCATGGGCACCTCGCACGGCGCCTACAAGTTCAGCCGCAAGCCGGACGGCGAGATTCTGGCGATGAACGTCATCGAGGAAATCCACAAGCGCCTGCCGAACGTCCACCTCGTCATGCACGGCTCCTCGTCCGTGCCGCAGGACCTGCAGGACATCATCAACGCCTACGGCGGCGAGATGCCGCAGACGTGGGGCGTGCCGGTGGAAGAGATCGTGCGCGGCATCCGGCATGGCGTGCGCAAGGTCAACATCGACACCGACAACCGACTCGCCATGACAGGCGCCATCCGCAAGGTGCTCGCCACCGACAAGGCGGAGTTCGACCCGCGCAAGTACCTGAAGCCCGCCATGGAGGCGATGACGAAGCTGTGCAAGCTGCGTCTCGAACAGTTCGGCACGGCCGGCAACGCCTCGAAGATCAAGGTGCTGCCGCTGTCCACTATGGCCAGGCGCTACGCCTCGGGCGAGCTTGATCCCACGTTCGGCTGATCGGCATGGACGCGGCCGGCGGTCCCCCCGGCAAGAGCAGTCTGGTCCCGCCCTGTCCGGGCCGGGCGGCTTGACGAGCTGGACCGCCTGGCGGCACTTGAAATCGATGCCACCCATGCGCTGATTGAGGCTGGCGCCATTCCGCCCGACGACCTTTCGGCAACGCAGCGCGACCTGATGGAACGGTGCGCCGCCGATGGCCTGCTGTTTGTGGCCGCGGATGAAAACGATGCGCCGCTTGGGTTTCTGGCCGCGGAGGCGCGCAACGGGGCGCTTTATATCGGCGAGATCGACGTGTGGCGGCGCTGGCAGGGGCGCGGTATCGGCCGCGCGCTGATACTGGCGGCCATCGCGGAAACGAGGCGAAGGGGCTTGCGGACGGCCACGCTGACGACCGACCGCTTCGCGCCTTTCAACCGACCGTTTTACGAATCGCTGGGTTTTCGCGAAGTCAGCGGCGCCTTGCTGCCACCAGACCTTGCTGCTGTATTGCAATCGGAGATTGAGCGAGGCCTTGACCCCGCTCGCCGGGTTGGCATGCTGCTTCGCCTTGAGCGAAGCAGCCGTTGATTTTCAGCCGCCGCTTTTGTCCTGCTCCCCCTTCCGCCCCACCAGCGCATCGAGGCGCGCCTGCATGTCGGCCATCTGCTTCTTCAGCACTTCGAGATCAGACGCATCGGTGACGGGCGGCACGACGCGGCGTTCGTCCTCGGCTGTCTTCTGCGGAAAAGGCGTGAACAGCCGCAGCGCTTCGCTGAACATCGCCATATTCGAGCGCACCTGCTCCTCGATGGCATGGAATGCGGCGGCGGGACCGAAAGACTGCGCCATCTTCTCGCGCAGCTTCTGCTGCTCGCGCGTGAAATTCTCGATGGAGAATTCGAGATAGCTCGGCACCAGCGCTTCCATGCTGTCGCCGTAGAAACGGATGAGCTGGCGCAGGAAAGCGACCGGCAGCAAGGACTGTCCCTCCTTGCCCTCTTCCTCGAAGATGATCTGGGTCAGCACCGAGCGGGTGATGTCCTCTCCCGACTTCGCATCGAAGACGATGAAGTCTTCTCCCTGGCGCACCATGCCGGCCAGATCCTCGAGTGTCACATAAGTGCTGGTTCCCGTGTGGTACAGGCGGCGATTAGCGTACTTCTTGATAACCGTGGGTTGTTTATCGGTCGCCATGAGCATCCTTACCGTCTCTTGTCCCCGCCGGTCTTTTGCAGCGTCCTGCGAATTGACGCAAGTCATTGCTCCGGCCCCTGAGTCGGGGACGATAGGCCGTTCGCGCGTTCTGGCAAACACTTTTCGCAGCAACCCGTTGCTTCGGTGTGGTTTCACACGGGTGTCCGCAGCTCTCGCGAGGGATACGGGCGCCCCCTTCACGGTTTCAACGCTTGACGCCCCACGTGCCGCGTCCACATTAGCGACGGGGGGAGGATTTTCACCGCCCGCTCCGGGCAGAAAGCCCCGCAGAACGTTTTTTAAAAAACGCTCAACTGGAGACTGATCTCATGGCCTTCAACGATATCGTCATCGTCGCCGCAGCGCGTTCCGCCGTCGGCTCCTTCAACGGTTCCTTCGCAACCGTGCCGGCTCATGAGCTTGGCGCGCAGATCATTCAGGCCGCCATCGCCCGCGCCGGTATCGAGGCGGGCGATGTCGACGAAGTGATTCTCGGGCAGGTGCTGACCGCCGCTCAGGGCCAGAACCCCGCCCGCCAGGCCGCCGTTCACGCCGGCATCCCGGTCGAGAAGACGGCATGGACGCTGAACCAGGTCTGCGGTTCGGGCCTGCGCGCCGTTGCGCTCGGCGCCCAGCAGATCGCCACGGGCGACGCCACGTTCATCGTCGCAGGCGGCCAGGAATCGATGTCGCTCGCTCCCCACGCCGCCTACCTGCGCGCCGGCCAAAAGATGGGCGACCTGAACTTCATCGACACCATGATCAAGGACGGCCTCTGGGAAGCCTTCAACGGCTACCACATGGGCCAGACGGCCGAGAACGTCGCGCAGAAGTACCAGATCTCCCGCCAGGAGCAGGATGAGTTCGCCGTCGCCTCGCAGAACAAGGCGGAAGCCGCCCGCGACGCCGGCAAGTTCAAGGACGAGATCGCGCCGGTCACCGTGAAGTCCCGCAAGGGCGACGTGATCGTCGATACCGACGAGTACATCCGCGACGGCGCGACCTATGACGCGGTCGCCAAGCTGCGCCCCGCCTTCACGAAGGACGGCACCGTCACCGCCGGCAACGCCTCCGGCCTCAACGACGGCGCAGCAGCGCTCGTCATCACCACGGCGGCGGAAGCCGAGCGCCGCGGCCTGAAGGTGCTGGCGCGCGTCGCCTCGTGGGCGACGGCGGGCGTCGACCCGGCGATCATGGGCACCGGCCCCATCCCCTCCGCCCGCAAGGCGCTGGAGAAGGCCGGCTGGAAGGTCGAGGACCTCGACCTGATCGAGGCCAACGAGGCTTTCGCAGCACAGGCGATCTCGGTCAATCGCGATCTCGGCTGGGATACGTCGAAGGTGAACGTCAACGGCGGCGCCATCGCCATCGGCCACCCCATCGGCGCTTCGGGCGCGCGCATCCTCACCACCCTGCTCTACGAAATGCAGCGCCGCGACGCCAAGAAGGGCCTCGCCACGCTCTGCATCGGCGGCGGCATGGGTGTCGCGCTGACCGTCGAACGCTAAAGCCGGTTTGGGGAGAGGCGTGAGACGCTTCTCCCCTGGCAGCGACAAGAGACGGGAAGATGAAGCGGATCGGCGCCTTTCGAAGGGGCGGTCCGCTCGAAGGGGCGGTCCGCTTGGCGCACATGATTTCGCGGCCACAGCATAAGACCGATTCCCGGCGGGCGCGACTCATCGGAAATCGGACTGGCCCGTGCGGCGCTTGAGCCAAGCCTGCGCGGAGCGGCCGGGGATCGGGAGCCTTGGCATGACGCAGTTTTCCGCGGCGTTCCGGCGGCTATCCCCGGCTGAGCGCGCATTTCGGTTTGAGTAAACGTTTTCTGTCTTCCGCCTGAATAGTCGCAATAGAAACAAGTCTAAAAAATTGATCCATAATAATGATTGAGCGGGAGACAATGCTAAAGTTTCGTAATATCCTGACAATGTTCTGAATCAGGGCTCCACAGCTGCGATCTTGGCAGAACTTTCGGGCGGCATCGGTCTCCTCAGCAACAATACCTGTGCCGCCTCACACACAAAAAAAGAAAAGGGATCACCATGGCACGGGTAGCGATAGTAACCGGGGGTACGCGCGGCATCGGCGCGGCGATCTCCAAGGCACTGGCGGCGGACGGACACAAGGTCGTCGCCAATTACGCAGGCAACGAAGAGGCCGCGGCCAAGTTTAACGCCGAAACTGGCATTCCGGTCATCAAGTTCGACGTCGCCGATCCGGTTTCGTCGGCGGAAGGCATCGCCAAGATCGAGGCGGAGCACGGCCCCATCGACATCGTGGTCAACAACGCCGGCATCACGCGCGACGCTACGTTCCACCGCCTGTCGTATGAACAGTGGTCGCAGGTGCTGCGCACCAACCTCGATTCGGTGTTCAACGTCACCCGTCCGGTGATCGAGGGCCTGCGGGCGCGCGGCTGGGGCCGCATCATCAACATCTCGTCGATCAACGGCCAGAAGGGCCAGGCGGGGCAGACGAACTATTCGGCCGCCAAGGCCGGCATCATCGGCTTCACCAAGGCGCTGGCGCAAGAGAACGCCTCCAAGGGCATAACCGCCAATGTCATCGCGCCCGGCTACATCGACACCGAGATGGTCGCCGCCGTGCCGGAGGACGTGCTGAAGAAGATCATCGCCACCATCCCGACTGGCCGTCTCGGTCGGGCCGACGAAATTGCCGCCACGGTGTCGTTCCTCGCCTCCGAGAAGGCGAGCTTCTTCAACGGATCGGTGCTCACCGTCAACGGCGCCCAGTACATCGCCAACGGCTGAGCGGCCTTTACAGGCCCTTCACTACGTTTCACGATTGCCCCGGGGAGTTTCCCCGGGGCTTTGTCTGCTGCTCATGCCCTGTCCTTGCGTGCCCGCAGCTCGGCGAAGACCTGCGCCGGTGCCTGTCCCGCAAGCCCCAGTCGGGCGGCGAAGGCCGCGTCGTCGGCGCGCAGGAACGGATTCTGCACCTTCTCGCCGCCAAGGAAGGAAGGAACGGTCAACCGCCCCTCGCGGCGGGCGGCTTCGACGGCGGCGGCGCGCGCCTGCAACGCAGGATTGTCCGGATCGACGGCGAGCGCGAAACGGGCGTTCGACAGCGTATATTCGTGCCCGCAGAACAGGCGCGTATCGTCCGGCAGCGCCCGCAGCTTTTCGAGCGACGCCCACATCGTTGCCGCGTCGGCTTCGAAGAGACGGCCGCAGCCAAGCGAAAACAGCGTATCACCCGCGAACAGCGCCCTGTCCTGCGCGAACCAGTAGGCGACATGGCCGCGCGTGTGACCGGGCGTGGCGATGACCTGCGCCGTCAGGGAGCCGACCGGCACACTGTCGCCCTCCTCCACCGTCGCGTCGACGGCCGGGATCGCGTCCCGCTCCAGCGCGGGCGCGGTGACGCGGACGGCGGGGAAGCGTTGCTTCAGAGGCAGGATGCCGTCGATATGATCGGCATGCTTGTGTGTGACGAGGATATCGGTGAGCTGCCAGCCGGTGCGCGCCAGCGCATCGACGACAGCGGCCTCCTCGGGCGCATCGATGGCGGCGGTTGCGCCGGTCTGCGGATCGTGCAGCAGCACACCGATGTTGTCGGTGCGGGCCAGGAATACATGCGTTTCAGCCGTCATCGTGCCAGTGCCTCCGTTCCGTATGAAAAGCGGCAGCCGCCCGCCGATCTTTCTCCCGGCGCCCGCACACCCGTGATATTTACGCTTTATAATACAAGACTACATCTGGCGCTGGAAATGGTCTAAAGCTGTATCGGTCATGGATGTGGACATCGTCGAACTGAGAGATTTCTACGCGAGCCCGCTCGGCACAGTCGCGCGCCGGCTTGTGAAGAAGGCTGTCGAGCGGATATGGCCGGATGCGCGCGGCCATACCGTGCTCGGCTTCGGCTACGCCACGCCCTACCTCTCGGCCTACCGCAGCAGCGCGGACCGGCTCCTTGCCTTCATGCCGGCGGCACAGGGCGTCATGCACTGGCCCCGCCACGGCCCCAACGCGACGGCGCTCGTCGACAAGACGTCGCTGCCACTGCAGATCGGCAGCGTCGATCGCGTCATTCTGGCGCATGCGCTGGAAACCACGGATTCCCCGCAGGCGCTGATGGAGGAAATCTGGCGCGTCCTGACGCCTGGAGGCCGGGTGATCGTCATCGTTCCCAACCGGCGCGGCCTGTGGACGCGCATGGACACCACGCCTTTCGGGCAGGGCCAGCCCTTCAGCCGCTCGCAGCTCGCCCGCCTGATGCAGGCGAGCCTGTTCTCCGCGGAGACGTGGGGGGAGGCACTCTACATTCCGCCCGTGCCGCGCCGCCTGGCCTTGCGCTCCGCCGTGGCGTGGGAGCGCATCGGCGCGGGCCTGTCGCTGCCGTTCGCCGGCGTGCACGTGATGGAGGCGGTCAAACAACTCTACCGGCCGATCCCGCTGCGGGCGACGCGCAAATCCGCACGCATGGCACCGGTTTTCGCGCCCGCGTCTTCCGTGCACCTGACGATCTCCCGGCCCGCACAGACGCGGGAGACGCGGCAAGGGCTCCATCGCCGCCCTTGACTTGAAGACGCGCGGACGCCAAGTTCCGCGCACACAAGAGCGTTTGCCGGACGGCCCGTCCGGCAGGCGCCTCCCGATTCTTTCCTGGAGCGGATTCCGATCGGGAAGCGCTCCGGCGCGGTTCGCCAGAGCGTGCGTCCGCGGCGTTCACGAGGCAACGACTGGCTAACCGATGCGCAGCTATCTCGACTTTGAAAAACCCGTCGCCGAACTCGAAGCGAAGATCGAGGAGCTGAGGGCCTTGGCCGATTCGGGCAGCGCGGTCGCCATCGGCGACGAGATCGCGCATATGGAGGCCAAGGCGCGCAAGGCGCTCAACGATGTCTACGCCTCCCTCACCCCCTGGCAGAAGACGCTGGTGGCCCGCCATCCGCAGCGGCCGCATTTCGTCGACTACTGTTCGGCGCTGATCACCGATTTCACGCCGCTCGCCGGCGACCGCAAGTTCGGCGAGGATCAGGCGATCGTCGGCGGGCTCGGCCGGTTTCGGGGCGAGAGCGTCTGCATCATCGGGCAGGAAAAGGGCTCGTCGACCGAAACGCGCATCCGGCACAATTTCGGCATGGCGCGGCCGGAGGGATACCGCAAGGCCGTGCGGCTGATGGAACTCGCCGGGCGGTTCGATCTGCCGGTCATTACCTTCGTCGATACGGCGGGCGCCTATCCCGGCATCGGCGCGGAGGAGCGTGGACAGGCCGAGGCCATCGCCCGTTCCACGGACGCATGCCTGCTTCTGCCCACGCCCAACGTCTCGATAGTCATCGGCGAGGGTGGATCGGGCGGCGCCATCGCGCTCGCCACCGCCAACCGCGTGCTGATGCTGGAGCACGCCATCTATTCGGTGATCTCGCCGGAAGGCGCGGCGTCCATCCTGTGGCGCGACCCCACACGGGCGCAGGACGCCGCGACCGCCATGAAGATCACGGCGCAGGATCTGCTGCGTTTCCAGATCATCGACGCCATCGTCCCCGAACCCGCCGGCGGTGCGCATCGCGACCCCGACGCCGCCATCAACGCGACGGGCGACGCCATCGCCGCCTCCCTTCAGGAGCTGGCGGGGCTGTCCGCGGACGACGTGAAACGCGCGCGCGCCGACAAGTTCCTGACCATCGGCAGCAAGCTGTAATACAGCCTCACCCGGCGACCCGCAGCACGATCTTGCCGATATGCTCGCCCGTTTCCATCAGGGCGTGCGCGGCGGCGGCCTCCGTCAGCGGGAAGGTCTTGTGGACCACGGGCAAGCAGCGTCCTTCGGCCAGCAGCGGCCATACGTGCTGCCGCAGGGAGAGGGCGATTGACGCCTTCTCGTCCAGCGGCCGGCTGCGGAGGGTGGAGCCGGTGTGCGTGAGCCGTTTCAGCATCAGCCGCATGAAATCGACCTCGACCTTCGATCCCTGCATGAACGCGATCTGCACGATACGCCCGTCCTGCGCCGCCGCTTGATAGTTGCGCGGGATGTAGCTGCCGCCGACCATGTCGAGAATCACATCGGCGCCGCGCCCGGCCGTCGCCGCCTTTACCGCCGCGACGAAATCCTCCTCGCGATAGTTGATGGCGGCGTCCGCACCCAGCCGCATGCAGGCGGCGCATTTTTCCGCCGAGCCCGCCGTCGTCAGCACCCGCGCGCCGAACGCCTTGCCAAGCTGGATCGCGGTGGTGCCGATGCCGGACGTGCCGCCGTGCACGAGCAGCGTCTCGCCCGGTTTCAGCGCACCCCTGTCGAAAACGTTCGACCACACGGTGAAATAGGTTTCCGGAACGGCCGCCGCCGTGACGAAGTCGAGGCCGTCGGGAACCGGCAGCGCGAGCGCGGCGTCGGCCAGGCAATACTCGGCGTAGCCGCCGCCCGTCACCAGCGCCGTCACGCGGCTGCCCGGCGCGGGTACGTCCGCGCCCTCGCCCGCGGCCACGACCTCGCCGGCGATTTCGAGGCCGGGGATGTCGGAGGCGCCCGGCGGCGGCGGATAATGGCCCTGCCGCTGCACCACATCCGGCCGGTTGACGCCAGCCGCATGCACCCGCACCAGCACCTCCCCCGCCGCCGGGCGCGGCACCGGGCGCGTTTCCGGACGCAGGACATCCGGCCCGCCGGGTTCGCTGATACCGATAACGGTCTGGGACGACGGCAGATTCATCGCATTACTCCCCGGTTTTCAAACGGCCTCGCGCCGCCCGCGCGCGAAAGGCGCGGGCGGCTAGGGTTCAGGCGCTATCGGCGCCGTTCACTGCCTGAGCAGGGCGTTCAGGGCAATGCGGAAGTCGGGCGCGAGGTCGTCGCGCGCCAGCGCGTAGGCGACGTTGGCGGCGAGGAAGCCGATCTTGGAACCGCAATCGTAGATCTCGCCGTCGAAGCGCGTCGCGAAGAAGGGCTGCGACGTCGCAAGCGTGATCATGGCGTCGGTGAGCTGGATCTCGCCGCCGGCACCCCGCTCCTGCTTCGCGAGGATGTCGAAAATTTCGGGCTGCAGGATGTAGCGCCCGGAGATGGCGAGGTTGGAGGGCGCGGTGCCCTTTGCGGGCTTCTCGACCATGGCTCTGATCGGCGAGACCTTGGCGCCGGCATCGGCAACGTCGACGATGCCGTACTGATGCGCCTGGTCGGCCGGCACCTCGTAAACGCCGATGATGTTGCCGCCGTGGTTGGCGTAGGCATCGATCATCTCGCTGAGGCAGGGCGTCTCGGCATGGTGCAGCATGTCAGGGAGGAGCAGGGCGAACGGCTCGTCGCCCACGATGTCGCGCGCGCACCACACCGCATGGCCGAGGCCGAGCGGTCCCTGCTGGCGCGTGAAGCTCGTCTGGCCGGGGCCGGGCAGATCGTGCAGCAACGCTTCCAGCTCGCGCTTCTTGCCGCGTTCGAGAAGCGTGCGCTCAAGTTCGAACTGGTTGTCGAAGTGGTCCTCAATCACGCCCTTGTTGCGCCCCGTGACGAACACGAAATGCTCGATACCGGCAGCGCGCGCCTCATCCACCACATGCTGGATCACGGGCCGGTCGACGACAGTCAGCATTTCCTTGGGCATTGCCTTGGTCGCGGGAAGGAAGCGCGTACCAAGTCCCGCCACCGGAAACACAGCCTTGCGAATGGGTTTGTTCATGTCCGTTTCAACAGGTGGGGTGAGTTGTGGGCCGGCAGCCCGCGCCACCCCTGACGCGCCCCACCGCTGGAAACGGCGTGCCAGCCGCCGCTTATTATGACGTGATGTATCATCGCGACAGGAATAGGGCAAAGCGCTGAATTAGCGTCCTTCTCGCTACATGCCGTCACGTCGTCTCAACCGTTTCTAAACCATATGGGCGCATCGTTGTTGGGGTTTTTACCAGCTTGGTGAACAGTCGCACCGGCTTTCCGTTTCCGGAAACCAGGCGAAGCAGATGGCGCGACCGCAAGAAGGGCGACCGATGGCAGCGAGCAGACAGCATCCCGGCAGGTGGTATTCCGGCAAGCGGCATTCCGGGTTTCACGCCGGTGCGGCTTCCGCAAGGTCCGCGCTTGCCGTTCTGGCGGCGAGCGCGTTGCTCGCATCCTGCTCGTCCTTCAATTACTGGCCGGGCACCGTGGACAACGGCACCACCGCGTCTATTCCTGCCTCTTCGCCCCGGCCCGCCAGCCCGGCCATGGCCTATGCGCAAGCGTCGTCCGAGCCCGATATGACGAACTTTTCCGCCTTCATCAGGGATTTGTGGCCGGAAGCCGCTGCGCGCGGTGTCTCTCGGCGCACTTTCGATGCCGCGCTTGCCGGCGTCGCCCCCGATCCCAAGATCATCGCACTGACGAAGAAGCAGTCGGAATTCGTCAAGCCGGTCTGGGAATACCTCGCCTCCGCCACCTCCGCCCAACGGCTCGAACGCGGCCGCGAGCAAACGACAAAATGGCGCGACACCTTCGCCACGGTCGAGAGCCGATTCGGCGTCGACCGCAAGGTGATCGCCGGCGTGTGGGGCATGGAGACGAACTTCGGCTCCACGATGGGCAATTATTATGTGGTCGAGGCGCTGGCGACACTGGCGCACGCGCAGTATCGCGGCCCCTTCTTCCGCAATGAACTCGTCACCGCTCTCACTATTTTGGAAGAGGGCCATACCACCCGCGACAAGATGATCGGCTCATGGGCCGGCGCCATGGGCCAGACCCAGTTCATGCCGACGAGCTTCACGCGCTACGCCGTGGATTTCACCGGCGACGGGCGGCGCGACATCTGGAGTTCCGTACCCGACGCGCTCGCCTCCACCGGCAATTACCTGAAGGAGCACGGCTGGGTCGCGGGGCTGCCATGGGGCTTCGAGGTGAAGCTGCCGACAGGCTACGACTATCGCCACCGCAACGGTACGTTCGCCTCCTTCGCCGCCACCGGCGTGCGGCGCATGGATGGGCGGACGATGCCCGCCGCAGGCGAGGCGCGCATCTTCCTGCCCGCCGGCGCGCGCGGTCCCGCCTTCCTCGTCACGAAGAACTTCGACGTCATCAAGCGCTACAACAACTCTGACGCCTATGCGCTCGGCGTGGCGCTGCTCGGCGACATGATCCACGGGGGCGCTGGCGTACAGGCCGCCTGGCCGCTCGACGAAAAGCCCCTCAGCCGCGACGAGCGTGAGGATCTGCAACGCTATCTCGCCAACCTCGGCTTCTCGGTCGGCGAACCGGACGGGCGCATCGGCAGCCAGACGCGCGCCGCCATCACCGCCTATCAGGAGCGCAAGGGCCTGATCCCGGACGGCCATCCCAGCCAGACGCTGCTGACGCACCTCCGGCGGGAGCTGTAAGCAGCGGGAAGGCGGCGACCTTCCCCGCGTTTACCCTGACCCGCGAACGCGCGGGCGACGCGAGACTCGTCGCCGTTTCTGCCCTATGATGCAAAGGTATGAACCCATGCCGCTTGTCGCGAAGACGAGCGGCGACCTGTCATTCCGTGTGAAGCATCATGCCGTCGCGTCGAAACGGATCAACCGGGAGCGGATTGCTGCGCATTATCGCGGCTATTGCAGGCGTCGGCCTTGTTCTGGGCGCGGCGCAGGCGCCGCTCCATGCCGCGTCCGACCCGCTGACGCGCTTCCTCGACAGCATTTTCAAGAAGGAACAGCAGCCCGCGCAGCCACCCGCCGCCCGTAGCGTGAGGCAGAAGCCCACCCGCCCGCCAGCGCCCGCGCAGGCGCGGAAGGTGCCGCGCAAACCCCGCCCCGCGACCGTGATCGTGCGTGATGCGCAGCAGAAGCGGGAAGCGAACACGTTCATCGCCGTGATCGGCGATTCGCTCGGTGAGGCGCTGGCCGGCGGCTTGCAGGAGGCGTTCGCCACCACGCGCGAGATCGCCGTTGTCAGCCGCGCCGGCGCGGAGACGAGCCTGACGCGCGCTACCCTGCCCGACTGGGCCTTCCTGATGCGCGATTACAGCCGCGAGGGGATGCCGGCGCCGCAGCCGATAACGGTCGGCGTTGTGCTCCTCGGGGCCGAGCCGCCGCGCAGCCTGATGGACGGCGAGGTCGAGGTGCCCTTCGAGTCGGCGCGCTGGAAGGAGCTGATGTCCGGGCGCATCGATTCGCTGATTCGCACCTTCGCCGACCGCGACCTTCCGCTGATCTGGGTCGGCCTGCCGCCGATGAAGAACGAGGCGCACTCCGACGCCGCCAGCGCCCTCAACGCGCTCTACCGGGAGGAGGTGCTGAAGGCGGGCGGCGTATTCGTGGATATCTGGGCCGGATTTTCCAACGATGAGAAGGAGTTCACCGCCACCGGGCCTGATGTCCGCGGGCAGACGGCACAATTGCGCAACGGCGACGGCGTCGGCCTCACGAAGGCCGGCGGGCGCAAGGCGGCGCATTTTGTCGAGCTGGAGATCCGCCGGCTCCTGCAGGCGCGCGGGCTGTCGACGGTCATCGCCGCCACCCCGGCCGAGACGAGCCCGCAAGCCGAGGCGGATCAGGAAGGGGCATTGCTCTCGCTGCCCGACATGCCGGTGCCGGTCGTCATTCCCGTCAAGCCGGCCGCCGGGCCGATCCTGCCGCTCGCCAGCCTGCAGTCCGCGCCGGACGGACAGTTGCTGACCCAACGCCCCGTCCTGAAAGGCGACGCCGCTGTGCTCGTGCACCGCGTCTACGGCGAGGGCCGCGCGCCGGAACCCGTGGCTGGGCGGGCCGACGATTTTTCCTGGCCGCCTCCGGAGCGCCCGCTCAACGCCAGCTTTGAAGCATCCCCCACGCCCGACGGAACGGGCACAACCGTGCAGACCGCGACCGTATCCGCGCAATAGACAGGCCAAGGCCATGAAAAAACCCGTCCTGTCGTACAGGACGGGTTCCTTGCACCTCGTGGCGGGTGCTATTCAGACGAGCGTCGCGGTGACGCTTTTTGCCGCCTACCCTTTGCCGGGCGTTTCTTCCCTAGACCTGGACCGCTTCACGGAACGATGCGCGGTTTTTGTATTGTCCGTCTATCCAGGACCGGACCCTTACAGGCGACCATTCTTGGATGGCCATAGTTGCGCACGAAACTTCACCGAACGCAAGAGGGGATTTTCAAGCGGGTGCGGCAAAACGCATCGAACCATTTGCCAGCAAGGAATAGTATCAGTCGAAAAAACTCCTGTGCGTAACATCGCGTAGCCCTTGATCCGCCCAAAATAAACCAAACTGGTTTGACACCATTGCAAGAGCGCGCGCCTTGAGGTACGACCTCAAGCTGAGGATCGGATGGGGAGGAGTGGCGCCGTGGCGAATGATATTGTCGAGATGGACTATCGGGAGCACGAACGCACCTATGCGGGCTTCATGCGCCTGGCGAAGATCGGCGGCGGCGCCATCATCGCCGTGCTGGTCCTGATGGCGATCTTCCTGCTGTGATCGCCGGGCGGTTTGGGTGCAAATGGACCGGCCTCCACCGCCGGGTCCCGGCAAGGCAGGCGCCGCGCCCGCGCTGTCATCCGTCATTCGACCATAGCGGCAGATTGCCTTTTCCCTCGCCCGGAGCGGCCCGTCATGCGCGCCGTCGGCGCTTTCCGGAAGCTTCACAGCCAGATGCGTGTGCGGGCAACGTCCCGCGGGAGCGGCCGCTGCGCGCGATCGCTTGCAAGGCTGCGCGGAGCCCTGCCGCCTGAAACACCAGCCGCGCCGGCCCGTCACACGCCTGACATTCCGCCCATTCACGCATTGTAGCAATCAGAAAATCAGACCAACCAGATACATGCCGCCCTGTGCCGCTTCGGAGTGAATGCCATGCTGGTCGCCGTTCCCACAGAAACCCTGGCTGACGAAAGCCGTGTCGCCGCGACGCCCGAAACCGTCAAGAAATTCGTTGCGCTCGGCGCGACCGTACGGGTTCAGGCTGGTGCGGGGCTTGCCTCGGGTATTCCGGATGCCGATTACGAGGCTGCCGGCGCGACCGTCGCTGGCGATGCCGCCGCGGCGCTGGCGGGGGCGGATGTCGTCCTCAAGGTGCGCCGTCCGGCAGAGGCGGAAATCGGGCTGCTGAAGAACGGCGCCATCCTGATCGCGCAGCTCGACCCCTATGGTCATGAGGATGCGATCAGGGCGCTGGCGGAAGCCGGCATCATCGCCTTCGCCACGGAACTGACGCCGCGCATCACCCGCGCGCAGGTCATGGATGTGCTGTCGTCGCAGGCGAACCTTGCCGGCTATCGCGCGGTGATCGACGCCGCGGCGGAATATGGCCGGGCGCTGCCGATGATGATGACGGCCGCCGGCACCGTGCCGGCCGCGCGCGTGTTCGTGATGGGCGCGGGTGTCGCCGGCCTCCAGGCCATCGCCACGGCCCGGCGCCTCGGCGCCATCGTCACCGCCACGGACGTGCGCCCCGCTGCCAAGGAACAGGTGGAATCGCTCGGCGCCAAGTTCATTGCCGTCGAGGACGAGGAATTCAAGCAGGCGGAGACCGCAGGCGGCTACGCGCGCGAGATGTCGGACGAGTACAAGCGCAAGCAGTCGGAACTCATCGCCTCCCACATCGCCAAGCAGGATATCGTGATCACGACGGCGCTGATTCCCGGCCGCGCCGCGCCGCGCCTGGTGTCGGACGCGATGGTGCGCTCGATGCGCCCCGGCTCCGTGATCGTCGATCTGGCGGTGGAGCGCGGCGGCAATGTCGAGGGCGCGAAGCCCGGCGAGGTTGCGGCCGTCGACGGCGTGAAGATCGTCGGCCACCTCAACGTGCCGGGCCGCCTGGCGGCCACCGCTTCCACGCTCTACGCGAAAAACCTGCTCGCCTTCGCCGAGCAGCTCATCGACAAACAGTCGAAGGCGATCGCCATCAACTGGGACGACGAGATCGTCAAAGCCACCGCGCTGACCCGCGACGGGGCCGTCATTCATCCCGCCTTCCAGCCGAAGGCTTAATTTCTCCTGATCTGAGAGGATGCGCGTCATGGCAACCCCCGTGGCAAACCTTTCGCCGGAACATACGCTTGAACAGGCCCGCTCGGCGGCGGACGCGGCGCGCGCCGCAGCCGACGCGGCACAGGTCTACGCAGATCAGGCCGCCGCCGCCATCGGCGCCATCGCCCACGGTGCAACGGGCGGCGCGGTGGACCCCACGGTGTTCCGCCTCGCCATTTTCGTGCTGGCGGTGTTCGTCGGCTACTACGTCGTCTGGTCGGTGACGCCGGCGCTGCACACGCCGCTGATGTCGGTAACCAACGCCATCTCGTCGGTGATCGTCGTCGGCGCCCTGCTGGCGGTGGGCGTCGAGGCCGCGCCCGCACTTGAGGGCGGCTCGGGCTGGGCGCGCCTCTTCGGTTTCATCGCGTTGATTCTCGCCTCGGTGAACATCTTCGGCGGCTTCCTCGTGACGCAGCGCATGCTCGCCATGTACAAGAAGAAGGGCTGATCGTCATGTCCGAAAACCTTGCGGCCCTTCTCTATCTCGTCGCGGGCGTCCTGTTCATCCTGGCGCTGCGCGGCCTCTCCTCCCCGGCGACATCGCGGCAGGGCAACCTCTACGGCATGATCGGCATGGCGCTCGCCATCGCGACGACGCTGGTCGGCCATCCGCCGGCCGACGGCTTCGCCTGGCTGCTGATCGTGCTCGGCATCGCCATCGGCGGCGGCGCGGGCGCGGTCATCGCGCGGCGCGTGCCGATGACGGCCATGCCCCAGCTCGTCGCCGCCTTCCACTCGCTCGTCGGCCTCGCCGCCGTGCTGGTGGCGGCCGGCGCGCTCTATGCGCCGCGCGCCTTCGGCATCGGCGCCCCCGGCGAAATTCACGGCGCAAGCCTGGTGGAAATGGGCCTCGGCCTTGCCATCGGCGCGATCACCTTCTCCGGCTCGGTCATCGCGTTCCTGAAGCTCGACGGGCGCATGTCCGGCAAGCCGATCCTGCTGCCGAGCCGCCACGCCATCAACATCGCGCTCGCCGTGCTGCTGCTGGTGCTGTTCGTCGTCTTCGTGACGACGGAAAGCCACGTGGTGTTCTGGCTGATCGCGCTGGTGAGCTTCGCGCTCGGCTTCCTGCTGATCGTGCCCATCGGCGGCGCGGACATGCCCGTCGTGGTGTCAATGCTCAACTCCTACTCGGGCTGGGCGGCCGCCGGCATCGGCTTCACGCTCGGCAACCTCGCGCTGATCATCACGGGCGCCCTCGTCGGCTCGTCGGGTGCGATCCTGTCCTACATCATGTGCAAGGGCATGAACCGCTCGTTCATCTCGGTGATCCTCGGCGGCTTCGGCGGCGAGGCTGCCGCGGCGAGCGCCGGCGGGGCGGTGGAGAATCGCCCGGTCAAGCAGGGCTCGGCGGAAGACGCGGCCTTCCTGATGAAGAACGCGGGCAAGGTCATCATCGTGCCAGGCTACGGCATGGCGGTTGCGCAGGCCCAGCACGCGCTGCGCGAGATGGCCGACAAGCTGAAGGCGGAAGGCGTCGACGTGAAGTACGCCATCCACCCCGTCGCCGGCCGCATGCCCGGCCACATGAACGTGCTGCTGGCGGAAGCGAACGTGCCCTACGACGAGGTGTTCGAACTTGAGGACATCAACTCGGAATTCGCACAGGCCGATGTCGCCTTCGTGATCGGCGCCAACGACGTCACCAACCCGGCGGCGAAGAACGATCCGTCCTCTCCCATCTTCGGCATGCCCATCCTCGACGTGGAAAAGGCGAAGACGGTCCTGTTCTGCAAGCGCGGCATGGGGTCCGGCTACGCCGGCGTCGAGAACGAACTCTTCTTCCGCGACAACACGATGATGCTGTTCGGCGATGCGAAGAAGACGGTCGAAAGCATCCTGAAGTCGCTCGACTGAAAATTTAACGAAACGACCCCTGTCATTGCGTTAACGCAATGACAGGAACCCGTCCGCCCATAAAAAAGGACCGCACATTTGCATGCGCGGTCCAAGTCTAGGGAGGAAACGCCCAAGGAGGGCAGCGATAAGGCGACGCCATCGCCATATCGCACTGCAACAATATGCCACCGCGCTGCACAAAACACAAGACCGGCGAGCGGACTTTTTGCCGCTTGCCGGAACGATGAGGCTTTTCTCGGCGCAACCTGTTGGTTATCAAGGCGTTGTTGCGCGTCCGAATCTGTGCACAAGGCCCCCGCCGTCCCGTCCCGGGTGGCGGGGGCCTTGTGTTGCCTTCTCCGGAACGACTTCCTCATTCAAATGCTTCCATTTGGTGGGAAAGCGCTCTAGAGCAGCGGACGGACCATTCCAGGGAGCTTGTCTTGTCGTCCGATCCGCATATTTCCGACATCATGGCCTTTGCCGACAGGCTGGCCACCGCGTCTGCCGGCGTCACCCTGCCGCTGTTCCGCACCGCCCTGACGGCGGATAACAAGGCGGAGGACGGCGATTTCGACCCGGTGACGGATGCGGACCGCGAGGCCGAGTCCGTGATGCGCGCGCTCATCCGCCAGACCTACCCCGATCACGGCATCGAGGGGGAGGAGCACGGCGGCGAGCGCCTCGACGCCGACTATGTCTGGGTGCTCGACCCGATCGACGGCACGCGCGCCTTCATCTCCGGCCTGCCGCTGTGGGGCACGCTGATCGGGCTGAAATACCGGGGCGCGCCCGTCTTCGGGCTGATGCATCAACCCTTTACGGACGAAACGTTCTCCGGCGCCGCGTTTCCGGCGGCAGCGCCGCTCACACTCTACCGGCGCGGGACGGCGAGCGGCACGCTGCGCACGCGCGAGTGCGCCGATCTCTCCTCGGCGACCATCTCCACCACCTCGCCGCGCATGTTCACGGGGACCAATCTTGAAGCCTACAACCGGGTGGAAGGCCAATGCCGCCTCGCCCGCTACGGCTATGACTGCTACGCCTACGCCATGGTAGCTGCCGGTCACGTCGATCTCGTCGTGGAAGCGGGGCTGAAGCCTTGCGACATCGTGGCGCTGGTGCCGGTCATCGAGGCAGCGGGCGGCGTTGTCACGAGCTGGACCGGAGGGCCGGTGACAGCGGGCGGCACGGCGGTGGCGGCCGGCGATCCCCGCGTTCACGAGGTGGCACTCGCCCTGCTCAACGGCTGATTGGGCGGCGGAGGGAAACCCGGGCTGCCCCGCTTCCTCGCCCGTTCAGGCGTCGGACTTGTTCAGAAAATGGTTGCCGTCGCCCGGCCTGATCTCGTCGCCGCCATCCACCAGCCCCTGCCCCGGCACGAAGGCGTCGAACGCCGCCCAGAAGACGGCGCGGATGTCGTCGTTCTCCATCAGGATCTCGTGTTTCGCGTAGGGCAGGACGACGGCGTTGCCCGCCTTCAACCGCGATCCGAATCGCTCCGTCGCCGGGGTGGAGACGATGCGGTCGGCGCCGGCAGCGACGACAAGCGCGGGCGTTGCAACCGAGAGCGCAAAACGCGGCACGGATAGTTGCGCCATGGCGCGGAAGGCGGCCGCGAGCCACCCCACCGTCGGATCGCCAACGGCCAGCCACGGCGCCTGCGCTATCACGGCCCGGATGCGGTCGAAACGGACGCGGTCGCTCGTCAACCGGTTGCCGACGAAGGGACGCATGACCGTCGCCGCACGCCTGCCGCCGGGAATGATGAGCCGAGACAGCCCGAGATTGCGCCCGAGAGCGACGGCGGCGGGGGCAAAGGAAGGGGCGATCGCGGGCGACAGCGCGATCATCGGCGCGATGGCGACGATGCGCGCGAAGTCGCCGCCATGCCCCTCCGTCGCGGCGCGTAGCAGCGCGATGGCCCCGCCCATGGAATGGCAAAGCGCGAAGCGCGGCAGATCAGGGAGCAAGGCTGCGACATCGGCCAGCACTGCGTCGAGATCATGCTGGTAGTCGGCGAAGTCGCGCACGTGGCCGGGTTGCACGGGTGTGCGGCCGCGCCGGCGCAGCAGGCGCTGCGAACCGCCCTGCCCTCGCCAGTCGAAGGCCACGACATGGAAGCCGCGCTGGCGCAGCTCGGCGACGACTTCGAAATACTTCTCGATGAACTCACCCCGCCCCTGCAGGATGATCACGACGCCGCGGCCGGGCGTTGCATCCCCGGCGGGCTGCCAGTGCGCGATGCGCAGGCGGATGCCGTCCACCGCCGTCACTTCCCGCACAGAGACGGAGGGCGGGATCGGGTTGTCGGGAATCGCGACGAGTTCCGGCAGTGCGCTTTTCATGTATCGACCCTGCGGCCATCCTCTTGAAAACGATCTTTGCCTGCCTACCTCAATAACCGGGCAGGCCAACGCGGCTGCCTTGCGGCATCCGACGATCATACGGCCCGGCCATCGGCGGGTCCGATGTCGATGTCATATCATATCGCTTCAACAGGAGGATGTGTCATGCGTCATTTCGATCTTGCTCCGCTTTATCGCTCCACCGTCGGTTTCGACCGGCTGTTCTCGCTGCTCGATCAGGCCGCGGGTGGAGAAGCGGGGCCGAGCTACCCCCCCTATAACATCGAACGCACCGGCGAGACGAGTTACCGTATCTCGATCGCCGTCGCGGGCTTCACCGAGGACACGCTCGCCATCGAGGCCCGGGACAACACGCTGACCGTGCGCGGCGAAAAGAAGGCGCAGGCAGAAGAGAAGCCCGTCGACGTGCTCTACCAGGGCATCGCGTCGCGCGCTTTCGAGCGCCGCTTCCAGCTCGCCGACCATGTCCACGTGACAGGCGCGCTGCTGGAGAACGGCCTGCTTCACATCGATCTCGTGCGCGAGATTCCGGAAGCCAACAAGCCGCGCCTCATCCCGATCCGGGGCAGCAAGGCCGGCGAGGCCATCGTCGACAACACGCCGGCGCCGGCCGGCAATGCAGGGACGAACGGCCAAGGGGCAGGCCACGGCGCCGCGCGGCAGGCCGCCTGACATCAGGTCTACATGAGACAGACAGGGGGGCGCCTTCGGGCGCCCCTTTTTTGACTGCCGGCCCGCAAACGCATGATTCGCGCAATTAAATTTCCCTGATAGGCTTCCTACAGACCACAAATTTCAGCAATACCGGTTTATCTCGCATTTTCGTGCAAAAAATACCATGATCGCCGCTTGTAACGGTTCGAGAAATCTGGCATTGTCCGCCTGAGATTAGGACAGCTTGACTGTCCCATTCTGAATTTTTGCCTTTTTCGGCGGTCAGGGGGAACCCGCCCCCGCCGGAAAGGTTTTTTGAATAGCGGCATGGCGGCGGGTTGGTCGCCGGCCGTTCTGAGGCTCGTTGGCTATCATGGCACGCATTATTGCAGTCCCGTTCGCTGTAGCCCCTTTCGAGACTGAACCCGCCGTCCGTAAAACGGATACGCGAGCGGGCGGGTAAGCGCGACCTTAGGCCGTGCCCCGCCCGACGCGCGCATGACGCAACGGGAGCGGGCACGGAGCAGGCGTGCCCGCTCCAGATAACCGGAACCTGCCAACGGATAATCTGACCGGTTCAGGCATCGGCCCTTCCCGATGATGGACCGGCCGACGCTGAATGCGGCGTGCCTTCCAGGCATGCCGCACGCTTTCCCGACCCCGATCCCAAGGAGGCCTTCCCGGCCGCGCACAGGAAGAAAAAATGAACGATTTCAATGAGAAGCATCATCATGGATTGCAGCCGTCGCAGCCGGTCGAGACCCGCGCCCGCGATATCGCCGCCGCAACGTCCATCGATAAAACGGCTTCCATTGAAAAAACGCCGTTCATTCGCCGCAGCCATGGCCTGCCGCAACCGCAAGGGCTCTACGACCCGCGCAACGAGCACGATGCCTGCGGCGTGGGCTTCGCGGCCAACATGCGCAACGAGCCCTCGCACGAGATCGTGCAGCACGGCCTCACCATCCTGAAGAACCTCGATCACCGCGGCGCCGTGGGCGCGGACCCGAAGGCCGGCGACGGCTGCGGCATGCTGGTGCAGATCCCGCACGCCTTCTTCCAGGCGGAGGCACAGAAGCTCGGAGTTACCCTGCCCGAGCCCGGCGACTATGCGGTGGGTCATCTGTTCATGCCCCGCGACGGGGAAGGCTTCCGCCTCGTCACCGATATCGTCGAGAAGGTCATTGCCGATGAGGGCCTGACGCTGCTCGGCTGGCGCGTGGTGCCGGTCGATCCCTCGGGCCTCGGCGAATCCGTGCGCCCGACCGAGCCGCAACAGCGCCAGATCATCGTGGGGCACGGCCCCGGCGTCGCCACGCATGAGGAGTTCGAGCGCCGGCTGTTCATCGCCCGCAAGGTCGTGTCGAACGCGGTCTACGACATGAAGGACCCGCGCACGGACGGCTATTATCCGGTGAGCCTGTCCTCGCGCACGCTCGTCTACAAGGGCATGCTGCTCGCCACGGGCCTCGGCGACTATTACCTCGATCTCAACGACCCGCGCTTCAAGAGCGCCATTTCGCTCGTTCACCAGCGCTTCGCCACCAACACCTTCCCCACCTGGTCGCTGGCGCATCCCTACCGGATGATGGCGCACAACGGCGAGATCAACACGCTGCGCGGCAATGTCAACTGGATGGCGGCGCGGCAGGCATCGGTTGATTCCGAACTCTTCGCCAATGACATCGCCAAGCTTTGGCCCATCTCGTACGAGGGCCAGTCCGACACCGCCTGCCTCGACAACGCGCTCGAATTCCTCGTGCGCGGCGGCTACCCGCTGGCCCACGCCATGATGATGCTGGTGCCGGAAGCCTGGGCCGGCAATCCGCTGATGGACGAGGAACGGCGCGCCTTCTACGAGTACCACGCCGCCCTCATGGAACCGTGGGATGGCCCGGCCGCGCTCGTGTTCACGGACGGACGCCAGATCGGCGCGACGCTGGACCGCAACGGCCTGCGCCCCACCCGCTATGTCGTCACGGACGACGGTCTTGTGGTCGGTGCGTCCGAAATGGGCGTGCTGGACATCCCGCAGGAAAAGATCGTCGAGAAGTGGCGGCTGCAGCCGGGCAAGATGCTGCTCATCGACCTCGAACAGGGCCGCATCGTGCCGGACGAGGAGGTGAAGCGCCTCTACGCCAGCGCCCATCCCTACCGCGAGTGGCTGGACCGCACGCAGCTTGTGCTGGAGGAGTTGCCGCCCGTGCAGGCGCGGGAGTCGCGCACGGATGTGAGCCTGCTCGACCGCCAGCAGGCGTTCGGCTACACCCAGGAGGACCTGAAGCTGGTGCTGCCGCCCATGGCCGTCACCGGGCAGGAAGCCGTGGGCTCCATGGGCAACGACGCGCCGATCTCCGTGCTGTCGCAGAAGTCCAAGCCGCTCTACAGCTATTTCAAGCAGAACTTCGCGCAGGTGACGAACCCGCCGATCGACCCGATCCGCGAGGAACTCGTCATGAGCCTCGTGTCCTTCATCGGCCCGCGCCCGAACATCCTGGACCTTGAAGGAACGTCGCGAAAGAAGCGCCTTGAGGTGCGCCAGCCGATCCTCACCAACGAGGACCTCGAAAAGATCCGCTGCATCGGCCACTACGAAGACCGCTTCGACACCAAGACGCTCGACATGACCTACCCGGCGCTGCAGGGCGCGGCCGGCATGGAGGGCGCGCTGGAGCGGCTGTGCGAGCGCGCCGAGGCGGCCGTTCACGGCGGCTACAACATCATCATCCTCTCCGACCGGCAGGTGGGGCCAGACCGCATCGCCATCCCGGCGCTGCTCTCGACGGCGGCCGTGCATCATCACCTGATCCGCAAGGGCCTGCGCACCTCGGTGGGGCTGGTGGTCGAATCGGGCGAGCCGCGCGAAATCCACCACTTCGCCTGTCTCGCGGGTTATGGCGCCGAGGCTATCAACCCCTATCTCGCATTCGATTCGCTGCTCTCCATGCACGAGGCGCTCGACTTCCCCGAGGAGGTTTCCGAGGACGAGATCGTGCACCGTTACATCAAGGCGGTGGACAAGGGGCTGCTCAAGGTGATGTCGAAGATGGGCATCTCGACATATCAGTCCTATTGCGGCGCGCAGATTTTCGACGCCATCGGGCTTGGCAGCGCCTTCGTCAACCGTTACTTCTTCGGCACGGCGACCGGCATCGAGGGCATCGGCCTCGCGGAGATCGCGGAGGAGACGGTGCGCCGCCACCGCGCCGCCTTCGCCAACGTGCCGGTGCTTCGCCACGCGCTCGACGTGGGCGGCGACTACGGCTATCGCATCCGCGGTGAGGACCATGTCTGGACGCCGGACGCCGTCGCCGAGCTGCAGCACGCCGTGCGCCTCAACGTGCAGGACAGGTACCAGGCGTTCGCCGCGCGCATCAACGAGCAGGACAACCGCCTCACCACGATCCGCGGCCTCTTCCGCCTGAGGGGCGCGGTGGAGCAGGGCCGCAAGCCCGTGCTGCTCGAACTGGTCGAGCCGGCGTCGGAAATCGTGAAGCGCTTCTCGACGGGCGCGATGTCGTTCGGCTCCATCTCGCGCGAGGCGCACGAGACTCTGGCCATCGCGCTCAACAGCATCGGCGGCAAGTCGAACACCGGCGAGGGCGGTGAGGAGGCGGAGCGCTTCGTGCCGATGCCGGACGGGCGCTCGCGCCGTTCCGCCATCAAGCAGGTGGCCTCCGGCCGCTTCGGCGTGACGGCGGAATATCTCGTCAATGCGGACATGATGCAGATCAAGGTGGCGCAGGGCGCGAAGCCCGGCGAGGGCGGCCAGCTGCCCGGCCACAAGGTCAACGCGGTCATCGCCCGCGTGCGCCATTCCACGCCGGGCGTCGGCCTCATCTCCCCGCCGCCGCACCACGACATCTACTCCATCGAGGATCTGGCGCAGCTCATCTTCGACCTGAAGAACGTCAACCCGACCGCCGACGTGTCGGTGAAGCTGGTGTCAGAAGCGGGCGTGGGCACCGTCGCGGCGGGCGTCGCCAAGGCGCGCGCGGATCACATCACGATTTCCGGCTATGAAGGCGGCACGGGCGCAAGCCCCCTCACCTCGCTGAAGCACGCCGGCTCCCCGTGGGAGCCAGGGCTTGCGGAAACGCAACAGACGCTGGTGCTAAACGGCCTGCGCAGCCGCGTGGTGCTGCAGGTCGACGGTGGCCTGCGTACCGGGCGGGATGTGATCGTCGGCGCGCTGCTGGGCGCGGACGAGTTCGGCTTCTCCACGGCGCCGCTGATCGCGGCCGGCTGCATCATGATGCGCAAGTGCCACCTCAACACCTGCCCCGTCGGCGTCGCGACGCAGGACCCGGTGCTGCGCAAGCGCTTCAAGGGGCTGCCGGAGCACGTCGTCAACTACTTCTTCTTCGTCGCGGAGGAAGTGCGCGGGCTGATGGCGGAAATGGGCTTCACCCGGTTTGAGGAACTCATCGGCCGTGCGGACCTCATCGACCAGCGCGAGGCCATGGCACACTGGAAGGCGAACGGGCTAGACTTCTCCCGCCTGCTGCACAAGCCCGAAACCGAGGGGCCGCTGCATCATACGGAGCGCCAGCACCACCCCATCGACAACGTGCTCGACCTCGGCCTGATCGAGGAGGCGCGCGAGGCTATAGAAACCCGCACACCCGTCGTGCTGGAGCGCGGCATCCGCAGCGTGGACCGCACCACGGGCGCCATGCTCTCGGGTGTCATCGCCAAGCGCTATGGCATGGAGGGCCTGCCGGACGACACCGTCACCGTGAAGCTCACGGGCACGGCCGGCCAGAGCTTCGGCGCCTTCCTCGCGGCGGGCGTCACGCTCGACCTCGAAGGCGAGGCGAACGACTACGTCGGCAAGGGCCTGTCGGGCGGCAAGATCATCGTCCGCCCCGCGCCCGGCATGCAGGCGCAGCCGGAGCGCGCCATCATCGCCGGCAACACCGTGCTCTATGGCGCGATCTCCGGGGAATGCTATCTGCGCGGCGTCGCGGGCGAGCGCTTCGCGGTGCGCAACTCGGGGGCGGTCGCCGTCGTCGAGGGCACCGGCGATCACGGCTGCGAGTACATGACGGGCGGCGTTGTCGTCGTGCTGGGCGAGACCGGCCGCAACTTCGCGGCCGGCATGTCGGGCGGCCTTGCCTATGTCCTGGACGAGGCCGGCACGTTCTCCCGCCGCTGCAACCTGTCCATGGTCGATCTCGAACCGGTGGAGGAAGAGGAGGATTTGCTGGAACGTCTGCACCACCATGGCGGCGATCTGGAAACCAAGGGCCGCATCGACATTCTGGCGAACATGTCCGGCCACGACGAAGAGCGGCTGATGCAGCTCATCGCCAACCACGTCCGCTACACCGGCTCCGCCCGCGGGCGCGCCATTCTCGACAACTGGCAGGATTACCGCACGAAATTCGTGAAGGTGATGCCGGTCGAGTATCGGCGTGCCATCCGCGAGATGGAACGGGCGCGCGTGTTGCAGGCTGCGGAGTAAGGGAGGCGACAATGGGCAAGGTGACAGGATTTCTCGAATACGACCGGCAGGAAGGCAAGTACGAGCCCGCCGGCGACCGGGTGCGCCATTTTCGCGAGTTCACGCTCCCCCTCGACGACAAGGACGTCGAGCGGCAGGCCGCGCGCTGCATGGATTGCGGCATCCCGTTCTGCCACGGTGACACGGGCTGCCCGGTCCACAACCAGATTCCGGACTGGAACGACCTCGTCTACCATCAGGACTGGAAGGAGGCGGCGCTCAATCTCCACTCCACCAACAACTTCCCGGAGTTCACCGGCCGCATCTGCCCCGCGCCCTGCGAGGAAGCCTGCACGCTGAACCTGGAAAACATGCCGGTGACGATCAAATCCATCGAGCAGACCATCGCCGACAAGGCGTGGGACGAAGGCTGGATCGTGCCCGAGATCGCGGACCGGCAAACGGACAAGAGGATCGCGGTCATCGGCTCGGGCCCGGCCGGGCTTGCGGCGGCGCAGCAGCTCGCGCGCGCCGGCCATGAGGTGCATGTCTTCGAGCGCGAGCCGAAGGCCGGCGGCCTGCTGCGCTATGGCATCCCGGACTTCAAGATGGAGAAGCACCATATCGACCGGCGCGTCGCGCAGATGGAGGCCGAGGGCGTGCGCTTCCACTACGGCGTCAATGTCGGTGTCACGCACCCGTTCGACGATCTGGTCGCCGGCTTCGACGCGGTGCTGCTGACGGGGGGCTCGGAAAAGCCGCGCGACCCGCAACTGCCGGGCACCAACCTCAAGGGCGTCTACTACGCGATGCCATACCTGATCCAGCAAAACCGGCGTAACGGCGATGAGGAACTGCCGGCGCAGGAGGAACCCATCCTGGCAACCGGCAAGCATGTGGTGGTGGTTGGCGGCGGCGACACGGCCTCCGACTGCGTCGGCACAGCCTTCCGGCAGGGCGCCCTGTCGGTCACGCAGCTCGACATCCGCCCCATGCCACCCCTGCATGAGGACAAGCTCGCCGTGTGGCCTTACTGGCCGACGAAGTTCCGCACCTCGTCGAGCCAGGCGGAAGGCGCCGAGCGCGAGTTCCAGGCGGCGACGCTCGGCCTTGAGGGCAAGAACGGGCTGGTGACGGGCGTGCGGTGCGCCCGCGTGGACGAGAAACGCAAGCCCATTCCCGGCAGCGAGTTCATCCGCCGGGCCGATCTCGTGTTCATCGCCATCGGCTTCGCCAGCCCCCTTCACGAAGGCATGCTCGAACAGGCGGGCGTGGCACTCGACCGGCGCGGCAACGTCGCCGCCGACACGCAGGCCTATCGCACATCGCGCGACAAGGTGTTCGCGGCAGGCGACATGCGGCGCGGCCAATCGCTCGTCGTTTGGGCGATCCGCGAGGGGCGTCAGGCGGCGCACGCCATCGATATGTTCCTGATGGGCGAAAGCCTGCTGCCGCGCTGACCGGCGGCGACATCCGGACGGAATACCGGAACGGGCGGGATGGCGGGAGACGCCATCCCGCCCGTTGTCATGAGGAGCGGCAGCTTCCTTGGAGCGGGCAAAGCCAGCAGCGGACTCACGCTGTCCAGTCTCGCGGACGGCGTTAAGAACAACGCCAAGGGGCTGCCATCATGCCAAAAATATACTTATATAAAATTTGTATTTTTCTGTTTTATAAGAAAGAATATTGTATATATCCTTCGTTATTTAAAAGATATTTATTCATAATTTCTTTTGATATCAAAGTATTATTTTAAATAATATTTCAATTTTGCATCTTGATTGGCGATTTATATTGGCGTATTCGTTATGGCATCGGAGGTGATCCATGCCTGATCTGGGACTGCTACCCAATAGCTTCGGTGCAATGCCCTTTACGCCTGCCGAAAGCGGGCTTCACGGTGCGCGCAAGGCAGGTGAGGCTTCAATCGCATTCGAGAATGCGTTGAGCCGCAACGGCGTTGACCCCGCGCCGGAGCAGCCGCCCATCGTTGCGGGCGGCCCAGCGGTTGTCACCGTCCCGGCAACGGCGGGCGAACAGGGGCGCACGCCCGATCCCGAGACGACGTCCTCAATCACGTCGGGCGACTCGATCCTGAACGGCCTGAAGAAGATGCGCGGCATTTTCGACGAGCAGCAGGGGCGAATAGCCAGCGTGGCGCAGGAAAATCTCTCAGTTCCGAACGCTCTGGCGGCAATGCAGATCGAAGTAGCCAAGTATTCGATGTTGCTGGACATGTCGTCCAAGCTGACGGGCAAGGCCTCGCAGGCCATCGACCAGTTGATGAAGGGCCAGTAGGTGTGCACGGCGCTTCTCATGGAACGCAGGCCGGCGGCATCCGGCTGGCGGCGGATGGCCGTGTGGCTGGCGGTAGGGCTTGCGCTTCTGCTCGCCGGCTGCAAGAGCGATCTCTACACCGGCCTGACGGAAGTGGAAGCGAACAGGATGCTCGCCGAGTTGCTGACAAGCGGCATCACCGCGGAAAAGGTGGTCTCCGGCAAGAGCGGCTTCGCCATCCGGGTCGACGAGCGGGATGTGCTGCGCTCGCTCGCCCTGCTCAACGGCAAGGGACTGCCTACCATTTCACATGCGTCGATCAACGAAGTGTTCCAGAAGTCCGGCATCATGTCCTCGCCATTCGAGGAAAAAGTACGCTATGTGAGCACGCTGGGTGATGAAGTCGCGCGGACGCTGAGTTTCATCGATGGGGTTCTGGCGGCGCGTGTTCACATCGTGCAGCCCGATCCGCCGCAGATGGGCAAGCAGCCGACGCCGGCCTCCGCGGCCGTGTTCATCAAGCATCAGGCGGGCGTAGACCTCGATTTCTTCGTGCCCCAGATCAGGCGCCTCGTCAGCAGTTCCATCGAGGGCCTGGATTACGCGGCCGTCACCGTCATCCTGTCGGAGGCCGTGCCGATGAAGCCCGACGCCTCCGCGCATCTCGATGCCACGATCGAATTGCTCCCCGGCCTCGCTGTACGCGAAACCGACGCCGCCCGCTTCCGGGAAATCCTCTATATCGTGGCCGGCGTCGTCGCCTTGCTGGTGATCGCGGTGATCGCCTGCCTCTATCTGTACTGGCGCGCGCGGACCGGCAAGGCCAGAGCTAACGCGGACGACGCCACGCCATCCGCACTCGAACCGACATGAAACAACAGCGCGCGGCAACAGGCACCTCAAACTGGGAAACGGATGCCATTTCCCGGTTCCATGCGATGCACAGGCAAAACGGGAGAGTGGCGCCGCCGCATCGCTTTGGCGGAAAGGGAGGCGCGGGATGAGCGCCATCACGGCCAGCGCCAGCACGAGCGCGGAACGGATTGCCACCCTCGCGCCGGACACGATACCGGCGCGTGAACGGAGCCTTGCGGGCGACGAAACGGCTCGCAGCGGTTTCCCGGTACCCGGCGAAGACTACTCCCGCCCCAGTGTCGATTTCGCCATCGCTGCCCGGATCGCCGCCGCGATCGCCCGCCCTCTCGGCGCGACGCGCGTCGCCGTAGGCGATTTCACCGGCTCCGGACCGATTTCCGTAGCCGGCATGAGCGTCATCGCGCGCCATGCAAGCTTCGGCGCCGCGCTCAACCGCGCTGCCGCACGGCTGTCGAAACTGGAGGAGATCGCCATCGATACGGGGCATCTGCGCCAGCTCGGACGCAGCAGCGCGAGCAGTCTGTCGCTCACGCTCGCCACGGACGATCCCGCAGTCGTCGCCCAGGCGTCCTTGCTTGTCGGCGCGGCGATCCTCCACCGGCATTTCCTGTCGTGCACGCTGAAAAGCGAGCGCGAAGCGCTACGCGGCATTCTCGGCAACGACTTCTACCTGGTGGCGACACGCGAGGCACCCGTGCTTTACGCCCCCCTCGCCGGCCTCGCGGGTGGCTCGCTCTCCATCGACGCTTCGATCGCGACGGATGACGAGCGGGCGCGGGATATCGGCCGTCGGATAACCGCAACCGGGCACGCGACGCTATGCCTGCTGGTGGAGAGGACGGAGCCCTTCCTCGCGCCGCTGTTCGCCATCCGCAATCCGCCCCCGCCCGATGGCGGAAACGGCGCCGGCGTGGTTGCCCCGCTGACCGATCAGCACTGCGCGCACATCGTCAAACTGCTTCAACGGAGGTTCCCGCCGTGGTCGCCTATCGTCGGTTGAGCGCGCACTATCGGCTGGCGGAACTCGGGTTCGCGCTGCCCGAAGGCCTGCACATCCTGCCGGCTGCAACATTCGCGCCGGTCGCGGAGGCGACGCGGCTGGTTGCCGACGCGCACGCAAGGGCGGAAGAGATCGTTGAGGAAGCCCGGACGGAGCGCGAGAACGAGCGCCGCCGGGGCTTTGAGGAAGGGCTGCTGGAAGGCCGGCTGCGCGCCGCCCGGGAAACCTTGCGTCAGGGCGCCGATCTCGACGCCCGGCTGCAGGCGCTGGAGCGCGAACTGTCGGCGATCGTACTGGCGTCCATGCGCAAGCTTGTCGACGGCTTCGACGCCGACGCCCGGGCGATGGCGGTGGTGCGCGGTGCGCTCAAGCAGATGCGCCGCGAAAAGAAAGCGGAGCTGCGCATCTCCTCAGAACAGGTCGGCTATTTCCGCGCGCGCGTGAGCGCGATTCTGGCAGAGTTCCCCGGCTTCGAACTGATCGAGGTCGTCGAGGACGCCTCGCTGTCGGTGCCGCGCGTCGTTGTGGAGACCAGCATCGGCCGTGTCGAGGGCGATCTCGGCTCCCGACTCGACGAACTCGCCGGCATCGTCCGCGAGATCGCCTCCGGCATCCTCGTCGCGCCGGTCGGTGACGGAGACGGAAAACACGAAGGCGGCGCCGATGAACGCTGATGCGCCGGATCTCGATATCTTTCTGGCGGAGCGGGAGCGGCTGCTCGCCGCATGGCCCGGCGAGTTCGCAAGCCGGCTTGCCGAGCGCGCCGGCGCGTTCGTGCCCTACGCGGCTACGGGCAAGGTGCGCAAGGTCGTGGGCACGATCATCCATGCCTCGGTGCCGGAAATACAGATTGGCGAGATCGTCGAGCTGTTCACTCGTTCCACGGGCCTGCAGCTGCTGGCGGAATGCGTCGGCTTCCTGAACGACGAGGCGCTGCTGTCGCCCATCGGGGAGACGCAGGGCATATCCCCGCGCACCGAGGTGCGCCGCACCGGGCGCGTGCAGTCGATCGCCGTGGGCCCCGGCCTGCTCGGCCGCATGCTCGACGGCATGGGGCATTTCATCGACGGCAAGGATATCCCCTTCGCGGCGGAAACCCATTACCCCATCTACCAGAACCCGCCGGCCCCGATGAGCCGCCGCATCATCGACCGGCCGCTATCGCTCGGGCTGCGGGTGCTGGACGGGTTGCTCACCTGCGGCGAGGGCCAGCGCATGGGTGTATTCGCGGCGGCGGGCGGCGGCAAGTCCACGCTGCTGGCGATGCTGGTGAAGGGCGCGGATGTCGACGTGACGGTGCTCGCGCTGATCGGCGAGCGCGGCAGGGAGGTGCGCGAGTTCATCGAGCACGATCTGGGCCCGGCGGGGCTCGCGAAGTCCGTTCTGGTGGTGGCGACGTCCGACCGCAGCTCGATGGAGCGCGCCAAGGCTGCTTTCGCCGCCACGGCCATCGCCGAGTATTTCCGCGATCAGGGCAAGCGTGTGCTGTTCCTGATGGATTCCGTCACGCGGTTCGCCCGCGCCCAGCGTGAGATCGGCCTTGCCGCGGGGGAACCGCCGACGCGCCGCGGCTTTCCCCCGTCCGTTTTCGCCGTCCTGCCCAAGCTGATGGAGCGTATGGGCATGAACGACAGGGGGTCGATCACCGCGCTCTACACGGTGCTCGTCGAGGGCGACGACATGAACGAGCCGGTCGCGGACGAAACACGCTCCATTCTCGACGGCCACATCATCCTGTCGCGCAAGCTGGGCTCCGCAAACCACTATCCTGCGGTCGACGTGCTCGCGTCGAAGAGCCGCGTAATGAACGCCGTCGTTTCCGCAAAGCACCGCAAGCTGGCCGGGCAGATTAACCAGTGGCTCGCCGCATATGCCGACGTCGAGTTGCTGATCAAGGTCGGCGAATACAAGCCCGGTAACGATGCCGATACCGATATCGCGGTGGCGAAGAACAAGGCCATCAACGCCTTCCTGCGTCAACGTACGGACGAGTTCGAGACGTTCGACGACACGTTGCGCAAGCTTGCGGAGCTGGCCGGATGATCAGGCAGATGAAGGCGCTGCTGCGCATCAAGGAACTCAAGCAGGAGCAGGCGCTGAACACCATGCACGCCAGGCATGCGCAGCTTGAACAGGCGCGCGAGGCAACGCGACGGGCCTTCGAAACCGCCGAGGCGTTCCGGGTGACGATCCCGGCGCGTGAGGATGCCGTCTACGCCCGGGTGCTGGGGCGCGTCGTCGGCATCGGGAGTCTCGATGACGTGCGGGCGGACATCGTCGCCATCGAGCACGAATACACGGCGTTGCGCGATGACTGGGACCGCGCGCGCCAGATCGAGGCACGGCGCAAGGAAGAGCTGGACGAGGCGATCGCCGCCTACCGAACCGCCGTGAAGAACCGCGACAAGTACATCGACATTACCGGGACGATGCAGGTCGAAGCCGAGGAAATGGCAGCGCTCAAGGAAGAAATTGAGCTTGAGGACCTGTTCACCAGACCTGCACGGAGGATCGCATGAGCCACCTCGGCCCCTACCGCCCCGGCGGGACAGGACATGAAGACCGGCTGGACCGCGGCGGCAGCCGCCACTATCCGGCAGGTGACGGCACAGGCGCCTCCGGCAACGGCACCTGGTCCGGCTTCGGCGAGCGACGAGCGAAGGAAGAGCACGCCGGCGCCCGAACGGGGGCCGGTGCGCGGCCACCCGGCGATTGGCCGCGCGACACGAAAGGCCGCGAAACACCGGCAAGCCTCTCCATGCGCGCCGACGACTTCCAGCACCGTCTGCACCAGGCCGCGAGCGCCGAGAACGAAGGAGAGCCATCGGGCGGAAGCCGCCGGTCGGCCGATGCCACCGGGGATGAGCGCGTGCTGGCAACATGCGCCGGGACGGGCTCGACCCTGCCGCTATTCAACGCCATCCAGCAGGCAGAAGCGACGGCCGCCGCCCCCGCCCGGCTGCAGGAGGCGCTCGATGCCATCGCCGTCCGTGTCGAACGGGCGATCCGGGCGGAGTTCGCCGTCACACCCGACGGCATGCGAAGCCTGAGCATCGATCTGGGAGGAGCGATGAACGGCATCAGCGCCGTCACTATCCGCCTGTCGGCCGGCGGCCTCGACATCGTGCTCGCGGGGAGCGGTGAAATGTTCGCCGAGGACGCCGTCCATGCCGCGCAGGCGTTGGCGGACAGGTTGTCGAAGCGCTTCGGTAGCCGCACGATCCGCGTTCTCGCCGCCGGACGGGAAGCCGGCGCGGATGAAGCCGACGGGGATGTTCCGGCGTCGCCGCTCGCGGACGCCGTCGCCGGCCGCGCGGGTCGCCTGGCATGACGGCCATGCCCTGGCATCCGCCGGCCCTGCCCGGCATCGGACAATCCGAAGCACTGTGGAATGCGATACTCAGCCACGCGGGGACGGCCCTTCCCCTCGCCGGCAAGGCGCATCTGGTCTTCACGCCGGCGGCGCCCCCTGGGCCAAATATACTCTGCACGAAATTACGCCTCGGCCGGGACGGCGCAGCCTACGTCGTGTGGCGCATGTTCCCGTTCGCCGACATGTTCGACACGCCGCTGACGGTGGATGACTTTCCGGTGCTGCCGCCAACGCTGCGCGACGCGCTGATAGAGGGCATGGTCGACGTCATCCGCCGTACCCTGCCGGCCGACGCGGCCAGCGATGTCGCCATCGCCGGATGGGGCAGCGCCACGGCCGACGCAGACATCGTTTGGTTCGATATAATCCTCGCCGGCCTCGCGCCGGAACCGGTGCGGTTGACGTTCGGCTGCGCGCGCAGCCTGCTGCTTTCGACATCGGCCGCATGGCCCATTGTGCCCGCCGCTGTGCAGGCAGAGGCCCGTGGCACAATGATTGTGGCGAGTGCCTTCACGCTCGGCGCGTTTCCGCTTACGGCACGGGAGTTGGCTGGCTTGACCGAGGGCACCGTCATCCTGCTGCCGGCGGCGCCTCTCGAACGGCGCTGGCTGCGCATTGGGCAGATCTTGTGGGATTTTCGTTTCACTGACGAGGGATGGCTCGTCGCCGGCAACAGGAAGCGGCTGCAGGAAGAAACACGGCGCCGCCGGTTGAGGGAAAGTGCAGTGACAGAACAGGTCTGGCCGGACGGCGAGAGCGATGTTGAACCCGGTTTACCGCCTCAGGAGGACGCTGCTAAGAGCGTGTGCCTGTCCGATCTTGCCATCACCATCGACTTCGACATCGGCGAGCGGGATTTCACGCTGGCCGAAATCGAGACATGGCAGCCCGGCGCCGTAGTGGCGCTCGATCCCCCCGCCCTCGCAGACCAGGTTGCGGTAACGCTGCGGGCCAATGGGTGCGCGGTCGCCACCGGCGATCTCGTCGCGATCGACGACAGATTGGCGGTGAGATTGTCGAAAATCCTGCTGCGAACCTGAGACAGCCAGGCGGACAGGAGTTTCCCTTGATCGATCCGTTGAATCTCATCCTTGTGCTGCTGACGGCGGCGCTGGTGCCATTCATGGCAGTAGTCGCTACATCCTTTGTGAAGATTTCGGTGGTCTTCCAGCTCGTGCGCAACGCTATTGGTGTGCAGCAGATCCCGCCCAATATGGCGTTGAATGCGCTGGCGATCATTCTGTCCGGCTACATCATGTTTCCCGTGGTGGCGGAAACATACGACATCCTCGAACAGGGCAGCCATACGTTCAAGACCGTCGAGGGCATCCAGGAGGCGTATCAGGCGGCCAAGGGGCCGCTGACACAGTTCCTCAACACACATGCCGCCGAGCGGGAGAAGCAATTCTTTCTGGAGGCCGCCCGCACCTTGTGGCCGGAGAATCTCGCAAGCCAGCTAACCGGTGACAGCATCGCGGTCGTGCTGCCGGCCTTCACCGTCAGCCAGTTGCGGGAAGCGTTCGAGATCGGCTTCCTGCTCTACCTGCCATTCATCGCCATCGATCTCATCGTGTCGAACATCCTGCTCGCCATGGGGATGATGATGGTTAGCCCGCTCACAATTTCCCTGCCGTTCAAACTGTTCCTGTTCGTCATGATCGATGGCTGGTCGCGGCTCATTCTGGGACTGGTGAAGACGTATGTCCCGTAGCAGCGCGAGCCGCGCCCGATCCGCGGCATCGATACGCGAGGAGAAATGCATGCCGCCCGAAGTCGCCCTGCGTCAGATCACGGAATCGATGATGCTCGTCATGCTGCTGTCGATGCCGCCCATCGTGGTCGCCTCGGTTGTGGGCATTCTGGTCAGTCTGCTGCAGGCGCTGACGCAGGTTCAGGAGCAAACGCTGTCATTCGCCATCAAGCTCATCGCCGTGGCGATCACCATCGCCTCGGTTGCAGGCTTTCTGGGCAGCGAAATCTTGAACTACACACTGAAGATCTTCAACGGCTTTCCGGACATGACATGAACGAACTCAGGGCGGCCTATCTGCTTTTCGCGGATCTGTTCCATGGGGAGCTGGTCGCGCTACTGCTGTCGTTGCCCCGCCTCTACGCTTTCCTGTCGACATCCCAGTTGCTCAGTTCAGGAGCCGTTCCGCGCCTGGCGCGCACGGCATGCGTGCTGTCCATCTCAGTCATCAGCGTGCCGATCAACATGCCGTACGCATTGCATTTCAACGGCTCCGTCTTCGTCTTCGCCCTGCTGTTCACCAAGGAATACGCGCTCGGTTTCGTCATGGGTTATCTTGTCGGCTGGATATTCTGGTCGGTGCAGGCGGCCGGCGCGCTGATCGACAACCAGCGCGGCGCAGCCATCGCGGCCAGCATCGATCCCATGCAGGGGCACGAGGCGTCTCCGCTCGCCCTCATGTTCTCGCATGCCTTCATCACCTACGTGTTCGTCACCGGCGCGATGCTGCCCATTTTCGGGATGGTCTACCAGTCGTTTGCACTCTGGCCTGTCACCAGTTTCATTCCCGTCATCTCGCCGGAATTCCCCATCTTCATACTGGGCGTGATGGACCATGCCACTCGTTTCGTGGTCATTCTGGCAGGCCCCGTTGTTGCGGTCATGTTTCTGTCCGAGTTCGCGTTGGCGATGGTAAGCCGCTTCGCACCACAGATTCAGGTTTTCGTACTGGCGATGCCTATAAAGAGTATTATCGCCATTTTCATGCTTGTTTTTTACTTTTCTTCATTACTAAGATATTCTGAATCAAACATTTACAAGATAAATCAATACGTCGAATACTTCTATAGCCTAATTCCCGCCACCGTACCCGACCTTCGGCAGTGACGGAGTAGCGGGCACGCCATGAGCGGGAACTCATCCGGAGAAAAGACAGAGCAACCAACGCCCAAGAAATTGCGGGATGCCCGTAAGAAGGGTCAGGTGGCACGCAGCACGGAAATCGTCACGACGACGTCGCTGTTCGCGGTGATCGCCTTCATCTGGGTGAACTGGCACAACACGATGGGCACGCTGCTCGGCCTGTTCGACAAAATCGCACAGCTTTCAGTGGGTGAGTTCAGGGTTAACGCCGCCAAGGCGATCGAAATCATTGTCTATGACATTACCAGAATCATGCTGCCGGTCCTCGGGGTTGTTTTTCTCGCAGGCATTCTCGCGAACTACTTCCAGATCGGTACCCTGTTCTCGGCGGAAGCAGTGAAACCGAATCTTGACAAGATCAGCCCCGGGAAGGGGTTCAAGCGCATATTTTCGATGAAGCAGCTCGTCGAAACACTGAAGTCGATCATCAAGATCGCCATCCTTTCTATTTTGCTCTATTTTGTCGTGAAGAATGCGCTCGGCGCCTACATTTCATCTCTTTCCTGCGGCATGTCCTGCCTGGTTGGCGTTACATCGCAATTCATGTTTCAGACCTTCGTCTATTCCGCGCTGGCCTTCGTCGTCGTCGCGGTCGTCGACATCGTCTATCAGCGGCGCAGCCATATCAAGACTCTGATGATGTCGAAGGACGAGGTCAAACGCGAATTCAAGGAGAGCGAGGGCGATCCCCATATCAAGGGCAAGCGCCGCCAGATCGCACAGGAACTGGCGATGAACGGCGGCGGCGCGGCAGCGCGCGAAGGCACGGCCGTTGTTGTGAACCCCACGCATTTCGCCGTCGTCATCCTGTATACTCCAGAGAAGATGCCACTGCCCATCGTCACGGCCAAAGGGCGCAACCGGCACGCGCATTTCCTGCGTACGCAGGCCGAGGAAGCGGGCGTTCCCGTCTTCCGGAATGTACAACTTGCACAGGCACTCTACGCCGATGCGGAGGTCGACGACTATGTACCCACCGAACTGTTCGACGCGGTGGCGGAAGTGCTGGCATGGGTCGCACGCAACCGGAACACGCTCTACAAGGGACGGCTCGACCACGGCGTGCTCGACATGGAGGCCGGAGACCACCGCGCAGATGTCACAAGAAGAAGGGCAGCGACCGAGCAGGCTGACACTGCGCCGCGACGCTGACGGCAGCCAATATATAAAGTTTATTTTGCTAAATAATATAAATATTTAATAATTAATTAATTTTTAAAAAATTCCATGTTTTTATTATGTAATTAAATTTCACAATATTATTTTATTCTAAAATCCAAGCCAACTCACCGCCGTAAATCGCCACGGCGAGGCCGTTTGCGACCTCCAGCACTGCCCCCAATTCGCCGACCAGAAGCAACCGGCTCGCTATGTCGGGCGCGGCGCCTTCATGGATTTTCTCGCCGCTGCGAGTCTGGATGAAACGTGACGGCGCGCCCGGCCCGGCGCCCGAAATGTCGAGAGTGTGGGGCGCAATGTCTCGCACGATGAAGCGAATGAAAGCCGGATTACGCCCGATCTCACGCAGGAATACCGACTGCGCCGCGACCGTGCCACCCTGATAGACGTCGATCACACATTGCATCGTGCGGCGCGGATTAATCGCGGCCTCCATGATGACGAGCTGGAAGCGCGGCTCAAAACTTGATAACGACAGCGTCCGGCCAACGCTCAGAATGTCGAGCCAGAATATCGCCGTCATGGCATCGTCGGGCCCAAGCGCCGCCCCCGGCCAACAGGTGTCATGGCCGGAGTGGCTCTGCAAGCCTTGCGCCGGCAGATATTGATCGTGCAATTTTTGCCGCGCCAGCCGGGACGGAGGCGTGACGTCGTCGGGGCGACCCTGCAGCATTGCACTGAGACGTTGAAGAGCATTGAGCAAAAGCTGCGCGCCGCTGACGGATGGCAGGCGGTCGTCTCGCCACTGCTGGAGCAGGAGACGTGTGCTGTCTGAAAGCGTCAAGTGCCTAGCCGGCGCGGAAGCAGGCAGGACTGCCGCGGCGGCCTCGTCCGTAATGGGTGATGGAAACGAGGGCGTGACATTGCCAGACAGGGAAACGCTGCCGGATGGCTGCCGTGCAGCATTACGCGGCAGCACGGGAACCTGTTGGCTATTGCCTCCGGAGACCTCAACGACAGCATTCGACCCGTTACCGCTGTTCGCCGACGGTAACACGATCTCTAATGAAGATTGCGAATTCTCCGATGACGCCTCGCCGATAGTTCCGCGCGCACTGACGGCACCATCGTTTCCCGACAGCTGCATCGCGGCCTCACGCGCCGGCTGCGACATCTGCTGTGACTGATCGCCGGGAGCAACTTGCGTGCCAGCAATCGCCCGCAGCACCGCACCCAAGTCACTCGCCTGTGTCTCGACGGGCTTATCCGCCGCCAGATGCTCCGACCCGTCACCAGCCTCCTCGTGCTTGTCCGGCTCGGCATTTGTGGCCAGCGGCGGAACCGGCGTTCCGGCGTTTCCGCTGGCGAGCGGCAAATTGCTGTTTGTCTTCGCCGCCGGCCTTTCGGCATCGACCAGCACATCTTTCGGCGCGAAATCGCCCCTCTGCACACGGGCGACGTCGAGCACGACATCGGCGCTGGTCGCGGATGGCACGCCGATCATGATGGCATTCGCGGAAATAGCCGGCACGGGAAGTTCCGCCGCCACTCTCGTCACATCCTGTAGCCGCACGAACGACCGCAGCCCGATATCAGCCGCGAAGCGACGCGCGTAGACCTGCAGGAAGCCCGACCAAGCATCAATCTTTTCCACCGGTACGGAGCCAGTCGCCTCAATCACACCATCGTCGAGACGTAGCAGCACCCATGGCCTGATCTGCGACGAATCGGCCAGAGCGTTGACCTGCTCCAGCAATGTGGACGGCGTCCGCAGGCGCGAGTCGACCGACGACACACCCGGCACCGCGTCGCGCACGGTCATGACGAAGGTTTCGGCTTCCCGGTCGTCCGGAATCTGGCCGTCGAGCGTGACGGCGCCCTTCCGCGACACGTCAAAGGACAGATTCCGCCCTTTCGCGGCGATGAGCCCCTCTATTTCCTGTCGCATCGCCTCCAGCACCCAGATGCGCGGATGTGCACCGGCGCGTGCCGCCCCGATGGCACCGACAGCCGCCCGCCGCTCGGCCTGGGTGTCTACATAGCCGGTGACGATAATCACGCCATCGACCTGCTGCACGACCGCGAGATCGCGCGCAAACGGCAGCGTCGATAGGGCCGCACGGACTTGCTCCAAGCCGGCCAGATCCGATTCACCCGCGCCTGGCCGCGCCATATCGCCGGTATTCAGATACCATAAAGCGATCGCCGTGACCAGCGCCAGCGCCAACACAGACAGCGCCAGCGTGCGCAAAGGGCGACGCCGCGCGGCGACCGACGCCTGCGGGCGATCCACTTCCACCTCGGCATCCGCGATGGATGTCCACAATGCCGACGCGGGGCCCAACGCCAGCCGCGTCGTGCCGGCTGTAAGAACGTCGAGCGGCTCGATCTCCTGCCAGTCGCTGTTCACATCCAGAACAACGCCGTTCGCGGTTCTGACCGGACCGGCAGCTGCGCGGATCTGTATGCCGGCATGGCTTATCCGCAGTTCCAGATGGCCGGGCGCAAGGCTGACATCGATGATCTGGATGTCGTCGTCGGGCCCCGAGCCGAGCCCGTATTGCCCGGGCAGGAGAGAAACCTCGACGCCGGACTGCACGCCGCTGAGGATCTTGAGGATCGCGCCATCTATGAGTTCCGCGCCCGCCATCAACCCCCCCTGAGATACCCCGCCCGGCGCGCCTCGCCTCGCCTAGACATATAAGTCATTTTATACGCTATTTTTGTCGAATCATAGTGACTTTTTTCAGCATATATGTCAAAGATCAATCGTAAACGTGATCCGCAACGTCAATGACGCCAAACTCCCGCATGGAGCGCCGGTTCGATGGAGGATATGTTGCAGCGTACCGATGACACGCCACCCACGGCGCCGGAGCGTCGTCTGACGGATAATGCGGCATGAGCAGCATCGCGCCCTCGCCCCACAGCATGCCTTCCGGGCCGCCCGCATTGATCGGCGCCCTGCCGTTGCCGCCGCTGCATGCCATCCCCGACGGACATGCGCCGGCGCCTCTGGCGAGAGGGATCACACTTGCGGACGGCAGAAGCCTCTTTTCCGTCGCGACGGAGTTTCAAAACCTGGGCGCAGCGGCAGAAGCTGCACTGGCTGCATCTTTCATCCTGCGCGTCTTCGCGCCGCACGACGTCATCTATCTGCAGGATGACGACGCCGACAACCTTTACTTCATCCGCTCAGGCTACGTCAGACTTTCCTATCTGATGGAAGACGGGTCGGCTGTGCTCTGCGGCATCCTGCCACCGGGCGAAAGTTTTGGCGAACTCGGCATCTTCGAGGGCGGCACGCATTGCGAGATGGCGAGCGCCGTTGGCGACGTGACCGCCGCCGCCGTGCCGCTGCACCAGTTCCGAAGCCTGCGGGAACGGTTTCCCGCAATCGATGCTGCCGTGGCGCACGTGGTGGCGCGCCGGTACCGCAGCTATGTGGAACTCACCCGCATGCTAAGCCTCCGGACCCTCGCCGCCCGTCTCGCGCAAACGCTTCTACGGCTTGCGGACGGGCTGGGCACGCGCGTCAAGGCCGGCGACCGCATGTATCCCTGCATCGGCCCGGCGGTGACGCAGACCGACCTCGGCCTGATGGCACGAGGCGCGCGCAGTAACGTGAACCGCGCGCTCAAAGCGTGGGAACGCGACCGATGGATCGCCATCCGCGACCGCTCCATCATCGTTCTTGATCGCGCCAGGCTGGAATCGCTGGCCCTGCAGGAAGGGCTCTGATCGATGAGCCAGGCGACACTGAACAGACCTGCGACCGGGGCCGGCATACTGGACGACATATCGCCGTTTTCAGTCAGCGACCTGGAAGAGTTGCTGTTCCGGAAAGAGCGAGAAACTGTTTCAGCGGCAATCGTGCAACGGCTCGATCACGCGAAAACAGAGGTTGAGAACACGCTGAATAGCGGGCTGAGTTACAAAGAGCATGCCGCTGCAACCGCAATTCTAAACGCTATTGAGCATGCAAAACGGCTTCTGGCAGAAATCCAACGAAACGGAGATTGAAATGGCCATTACGCAATTCGACGCTGGCGCAGCGATACGCAGCAGCCTCACGCCGGCGACGATCGCCAACAAGGACACCTTCAAGCTGCCGGAAGAAGACGGCCTCGACCTCATCTGGGCCCAGTCGCACATGGGCGAGCAGATGCGGTCCATAGAGGCGGAAATCCAGGCAATCGAGGCGAACGCCAACCTGTCGGACACCGAACGTATGTTCGCGATGCAGATTGCCATGAACACCTGGTCGGCGATCAGCAACCTGCGCACCAACATTATCAAGAGTGTCGCAGATACGCTGAAGGGCATCGTGCGCAACATCCAGTGAAGGCGTCCGGCGCGCCGGAGAGGCGCGGCACAGGCTTCGAGAGCCTCAGGCCGAGGAACGGATAGCGTTCCCTGAGTAAATCTGGCGTATGAACCAACGGACGGAGCAACCGGTTGCTCCGGTTTGCTTTCAGCGGCTCAAAATGCGCGTTCTGTGACCTTCGGCACAAGCAGATATGCCGGGCCGCGCGATAATGTTCCAGACAATCAGCCGGCGGCCTCAGGCTGGAGGGCTACGCGCGACGTATCTGCGCGGATGTGGCGTCAGGTGTCATTACGGAAAGGGGAGTCTGATGAGCCAGATCGGTTATTTCGCAGGCAGAACGCAATTGCCGCCCGATACGCAAGAGGCGCAGCAGGACCGCAACCTGAACGCTCCCCTGTTCGAGCCCAATGCGGCGGCTCGCGCGGCGATCGACAGCTTCGGATCGAAAGTGGGCGAACGCAAGGGCGAGAGCGTGGAAATGCTCAACCTGCCGGCGGCCGACCTGCTGGCCAATCTCCAGGACAACGCCGAAGAACTCGGCGCATTTCTTGCCGGCCGCATCCCGCTTGGTAACATGACGCAACGCGCAGGCCGAAAGGCAGTCGCCGGCAAGGGCAGCAGCCCGGACATCGAAAGCACTTCCTCCCCGACGTCCGACACCGACGAGCAGCGTGATCAGATTCTGCGCCTGCTCGCCTTCCGCGAGTTCTCCGGCGGCGATGCCGGCACCGAACAGAATCAGCAGCAGCGGCAATATGCGCAGCTCGCGCGCGTTACTGGCGAAAAGATTCGGCAGGCCACCGGCAATCTGCTGAAGGGTCTCTCCGCCATCCGCGACGAGATGGCAACCAGGGCGGCATTGGCCGGTGCCGGCGAGATCGGGCTTACGGATGCACAACGGCGCGATATCCATGGCCAAATCTGGATGGCCCTGCATGCGTATGACACGGACGCCGTGCAACAATTGGCGGCGCTGGAAATCATCTTCGGCCATTTCAGCACGGACAATCCGACCGACGAGGCGTTCCAGTCAGTGCTACTGGGCATCCGGAACGAGTTCGACGAGGCGACTGTCGGGCGTGTCGTTCGCGAGACGCTGTCCGCCATCAACCGCCTCGCTGTCACCAGTGCCACGCTGGAGAGCAGCCCCGCCCTGTTCCGCGAGCAGCAGCGCCAGCTTCTACAGGAAAGCAAGAATTTCAGCAACATATTCGAGACGCTGCAAAAATCCGACCCTTTGCGCACTCTGCGGGAGGTCGTCGGCGACTTCATGGCGGGCGCCGGCAGCAATCTTGCCGACGGCAACGGCCCGGCCCTTGATGATGATTTCCGGCATCGCCTCCTGACCGAGCTTGCGGTGCTGAAAAAACTGAACTCCGTGTTCGATCACGTGCAGCAGATGGTGGTGGAGCCGATGCATATTATTGCCCGCCGTTTCGATAACGGCACGCCGGGTAAAAAGACGCTTGACGCGACGAATGTCACCAGGGCCGTTCTCGGCTTCGTTTCGAACGACAACGTCGACCGCAGCGCCATCCGGCCGCTCGAAGCCGTGCTGCCCAATAACGCCGCACTTCAGGACCGCGTCGTCTATTCAACCTGCATTGCCAGCCTGCACAAGCAATTGCCAGATGACCTGTTCCCGAACGGGCAGATCAACGGGGACCAGACGCATAGAAACGCTCAGGACAGCGTTCTGAAACTGTGGCGCGCCGAACTCGCCATCGAGGACGAAGCGAAAGCAGCGTAAGGAACCTTTAGCGACCCAATGACGATTACCTTTTCCAGCACCGGCCTGCATGCGATTATGGATTTCGCCGCGCGCGCAGGCCTGTCGGCAATGCCGGCGCAGGACGGCACCTTCGCGTTCCGGTTTGCACGCTCCGGCGACCTGACGTTCCTGCCTTCCATGGACGGTACACGCCTGATCGTCAGCTTGCTCCGGACGCCTGCATTTGAGGATCCGGACAAGGAACTACGGGCGTTGCAGACTGCGGGGCCAGATCTTGCGACCGGCCTGTTCCTTCATGCAGGACTGACCGCGGGTGGTGCCATCGTGTTGTCGTTCATGCTGGAAGACCATGAGATAGACGCCCCGCGGATCGAGCGTTGTGTTGACCGCCTCATCGAGGCACACAACCGTCTGGTATAGGCGTTTATGGCCTGGCTGCGCGGCACGCATACCGTAATGACGCAGAGCGTCAGACAAGCGGGGACCTGCTGCCCACCTCGGCCTCGATCGCGTTGAGCATCTGTTGCGCGAACGCGCCGCCGTCCCCTCCGGACGACAATACGACCGCGTCCCTGAGGATCTTCATCGCTCTCTCGCGATCGCCTTTTCGGAAAAAGGACAGCCCCAGGAAGGCAAGTGCTGTCTCGCTGAAACTGAACGGTCTGAGCAGTTCGATAGCCCTGTCGTACTCTCCGTCCTTCAGGTGCAGCATGGCAAGCCCGACGGCACCGGCCTCCTGCTCGGGGCGTGCAGCCATGACGCCCTCGAATATCGCGCGGGCGTGCGCGTCGCGGCTGCGCATGACGGCGATGAATCCCAGCGATGCCAGCAGCCTGACGTCTTCAGTACGCAACATACAACAATGCTCCACAATTTCTGCAGGGCCCGCCCGGAGGTTGTCTCCTAGAGTGCCTCCGGCCAAACACAGCCATCAGATGGGCAATAATCTTCTCAAACTATCCAGATTATATATTAATAATTTCCATATTCATTTTATTAAGTGAAAATTTATATATTAATTTATTATATTTTATTTCAATTTATTATGTATTCTACATTCATTATTCTTTCATCTGATTTAGCGGCTGAAGTTCAGTGCGATCAGTAACCGCTGCGCGGCGCGCAGTTCGTCCCGAAACAGAGGATCGCTTCGTGCTGCTCGGGCGGCCAGCGCGAGATGATTCTGTGCTGCCCTGCGGTTGCCGCAACGCATCCGGCACAGGCCGGCGATACAATGGGCTCGCGGGTGGCGCCCGCCGCGCTTCAGATAGTCGAGCGCCAGCACCAGCCCTACCTCGTGCCGCTCCAGCCGGATCGCGCAGATGGCGAGGCCCAGCAGCGCGTCGCTACGCGCCTCGGGCCAATCGAGCAGCGCGCACAGCAACGTGACGGCGTCGCTGACGGCGCCGGCGGCAACGAGGGAGACGGCCCCCGCCTGAAGGGCGACGACGACGCCGCGCGTGTCGTCTCGCGGCTCCTCCGCCGGCGATTTGCTGCCGGGCACACAGTGTCCCGCGCCATCGGGAAGGTTGTGCAGCGTGTTCGCGATTTCGAGCGCGACCAGCGGCAACATGTCATCGATACGGCCGCCCTGAAGCGCGAATGCCGCCCTGAACACGTCTTCCCCCGCCTGAGCCCGCCGCTGGGCATGCGCGTGCGCCCGCGACAGTTGCTCGCGGACGTCGGGGGCGTCCGGAAGGTTTGCCGCCAGGACTGCGCGCTCCGGCGCCTCTGGCAGCGTCAACAACGCTTCACCCAGAGCAGGAGAACGCAACGCGGAAGAACGCGACGGCATGGGCTTCTCCAACCTGTGCGGGAACGCCCTGACGCGCCTCCGAAACGGCGGAGCACGGCAGGACCTGTGCAGACGCCGGTGGGACGCTCCCGTGAATAATCGGAAGGCACGCTACCCTGCTTCGGCGCTCCTCCGTGTGCCGAACGTCACAGAATCCATTCGATGGGCAGGATGCTGACCGGGCAAGAAAGCGAATCAATCATAGTCTTCCGGATTCGGCACCTGGAACGTTTGGTTAATATATGCTTAACGAATACATAAATACTGAAAATAATAAGAAATAAATTGTTTAAATATGTATATTTTTATATATATTATAATAAATTCTCTCATATTTAAATAAATATCAAGTCAATTATTTTCTCATCCATATATAAAATATTTCTCTTTCATGGAAAGATTAATTATACTATCGCATATGGAGATGTTTAGCGTTCAATATCTATGATAGCGGCAACCCGTTGTTCGGGCTCCGAGCGAACTGGTAGGTGTGATGCGTAACCAGCAACGAACCAGACGAAGCGGGAGAAAAGGCAGAAATGACACAAGCTTCCTAGCCGCGGCGCGGTCCCTCCTCCTGATGCGCAACCTTGCGCTCGGGCTTCTGATGACCTTCGTGCTTACATCCTGCGAGGCGCTGAAGGGCGATGCCTGCACCGTTCCCACCGGGGGGGAGCAGACCGGCAAGACGGACGGGCGTTGCAAAGACGGCTTCCTCTCGGCCCGGAAACAGCGTGCGGTGCTTTACAACGGCAGCGACAGGTCGCTGTTCTACACGGGCGAGGCGGCGCCCGCCGGCGGCGTGCTGGATACCGCGCGGCTGAACGCGCCCCCGCCGCGCGTGCTGCCCTTCGTCGGCTATGTCGACAGCGTTCGCGTGGACTACAAGCCCACCCCCGGCGGCGTCCAGCAGGACCTTGCCAGCCTGCAGAACGCAGGCGCGCGGGCGCTCGACCCGGAGGCGAAGGTCAACATCGACTTCAACAGGGCCACCATCGGCTTCGTGCTGAAGCAGTTGCTCGGCGGCGCGCTCGGCGTCAACTACATCGCGCCCGACGATCTCGGCGGCTCTGTCACTTTCCGCACGGAGGAGCCGTTGCCGAAGAGCCAGGTGCTCTATGTCGTCCGCGATATCCTGGCCCGTAACGGCCTCGCCATGCGGCAGGTCAACAGCGTCTACCATGTCGGCACACCGGAGATGGTCGAATCGCTGGAGGCCAATGCGCGCCGGAATCAGACGGTGGAACAGATCACCCGGGTGGTGAAACTCGACAGGAACAATGCGGCCAATGTCATCGGCATCGCTGGCCAGCTGCTTCCCCAGAGCATTTCGCTGACGCCGAGCAACGCAGCCAACGCCGTCATCGTCCGCGCACCGGCGAACGATATCGCGCAGGTGGAGCAGACGCTGCAATCCATCTCCCGCGACGGGCTGGGCGACGACAAGGTGGCGGTCGTGCCCGTCCATCACGGCACGCCCGAGAAGGTGGCTGCAAAACTCATCGCGTTCTATCAGGCGCGCGTGCCGGCAGGCGGCGACATGCCCACCATCCTGCCGCTCGAACGGCAGCAGGCGCTGCTCATCGGCGCGCGGGATCTGCAGATCATGAACGGCGTCAAGCAGCTTGCTCAGCTCATGGACCGCGAGGCGACGGACGAGCCGGCGTTACGCATCATTGAGCTGCGCCACCTCACCGCCGAGGAAATCGCCAAGCCGCTGACGGAAATATTCGGCAAGTCGGGGGAAGGCGACACCGCCGCAGCCACCGAATCGCGGGGCAAGGAACAACCGGCGCAGCGGGCGCCGCGGCAGATGCCGGCGATTCCCCAGCAGACACCGCTGGCCGACGGCGACGCGGGATCGGAAGCGGCGCCCAAATTCAACATGCGCGGCATCGTCGAAGCCGCCGCGTCCGCCGCCGGGAGTGGCACACCCTCCGGCGGGAGCCGCGGCGCAGGTGCGGCGGCAGCGGCTGAAGCCCCCTCCGCCCCCCGGGTGCGCATCGTCCCCGATCCTCGCACCAATACGCTGATGATCCATGCCACCTATGCGGATTTCCAGCGCATCCGGGATGTGGTCGCGACGATGGACGTGCCCCAGTCGCAACTCGCCATAGAGGCGATGATCGTCGAGGTCGAGCTGAACGACCATCTCGATCACGGTGTTCAGATGTACCTCCAGGGGCCGTATGTGGCCGCCCGAACGACCGGCGACACATTGCCCACCGGCGGCACCGGCGTTGTCACCGCTCCGGAAGGCAACGGCGCGTTCGTTTCGCTCGGCGGCAACGTCGGCAACTATCGCATCGAGGCGATACTGTCCGCACTGCAGGCCGTGACCAAGGTCAAGGTGATCTCGTCGCCGTATCTCACCGTGCTCGACGGCAAGACGGCGCGCCTCGTCGTCGGCGACCAGATTCCCTATGCCATCAGCTCGCAGACGTCGCAAAGCTCCGGCAACGTGACAGTAACGCAGCAGATCGAGATCAAGGACACCGGCATCGTCCTCGACGTGACGCCGCGCATCTACGCCAGCAACTCGGTCGCGCTGCGCATCAACCAGTCGGTGAGCACGCCCTCGCCCACGTTGCAGAACGGCAACCCGGTCATCTCGACACGCAATGTCGAATCGAACGTGCTCGGCCAGTCGGGGCGCACCATCGTGCTCGGCGGCCTGATCCAGGACCGTTTCGAGGACACGGAGACGGGCGTGCCGGTGCTGAAATCGACGCCGATCATCGGCAACCTGTTCAAGACGCGGACGGACCGCGTGCGCCGGGTCGAGCTGCTGATCATGCTGACGCCGCGCGTGATCCGGAACAGCTCCCAACTGGAGGACATCACAAAACTGCTGCGCAGCCAATTGCATACGCGCTGACACGTGGCAGCGCCATGCGGCGGCCGATCACGGCCGCGACATCGCGGTTGCAACATCGTTGACATATGTGCGCATACTCTGACATTATTGTCGCAAAGATAATGATCCGGATGCGCAGAAGGCGTTTTACATGACCCGTTTTCTGCATCTCATGGCGCAGCGTAACGACCTCGTGCTGGCCTTCCTGCTGGTCGCGGTCATCTTCATGATGATACTGCCGCTGCCGACGGATCTGATCGACCTGCTCATCGGCGTCAATCTGACGCTGGCGGCGATCCTGCTGATGGCGTCCATGTATATCAAGGACGTCGTCCAGCTTTCGTCGTTCCCGTCGATCCTGCTGATCACCACGCTGTTCCGTCTCGCGCTGTCGATCAGCACCACGCGGCTGATCCTGATCCAGGCCGATGCCGGCCATCTCGTCGAGGCGTTCGGCGAATTCGTCGTCGGCGGCAACCTCGTCGTCGGTCTCGTGGTGTTCCTCATCCTGACCATCGTCAACTTCATGGTCATCACCAAGGGGTCGGAGCGCGTCGCGGAGGTGTCGGCGCGCTTCTCTCTTGATTCGATGCCCGGCAAGCAGATGTCGATCGACTCGGACATGCGGGCGGGGGTGATCGAACTCGACGAGGCCAAGCGCCGGCGTGGCAAGCTGGAGAAGGAGAGCCAGCTCTACGGCGCCATGGACGGCGCCATGAAGTTCGTCAAGGGCGACGCGGTGGCGAGCCTCATCATCACCGCCATCAACCTCATCGGCGGCGTGGCAATCGGCGTGATGCAGCTCGGCATGCCGCTGAACGAGGCCATGAGCCGCTACTCGCTGCTGACCATCGGTGACGGCCTGGTGCAGCAGATACCGGCGCTCTTCATCTCGATCACGGCGGGCTTCATCGTCACCCGCGTGTCGTCGGACGACAACGCCGACCTTGGCAGTGACATCGTGCTGCAGCTCGGCAGTGAGCCGCGCGCCCTGCTGATCACGGCGGGCATCCTCATGATCTTCGCCGTGGTCCCCGGCTTTCCGACGCTGGTGTTCCTCGTGCTCGCCGGCGCGACGGGCGGGGCGGGCTATTTTCTCTCGCGCAAGGCGAAACAGGCGGCGGCCAGACCCGGCGCCCACGGTTTGCCGGCCTTCGCGCCGGCGCTGGCGGCCGGCGGCCAGATGCCCACGTTTCCGGACGATGACGACGAGAAAGAACCGGTCGCGCCCGTCGAGGTGGTGAGCTTCGCGCTGACCGTTCCCCTGATCGTCGACATCGCGTCGAGCGTCCGCCATTCCATCCGGCCCGAGAAGCTCGACCGCGAGGTGGCAAAGGTGCGCCGGGCGCTCTATTTCGACCTCGGCGTCCCCTTTCCCGGCATCAACCTGCGGCTCAACGACAACCTGGCCGACGGCGAATACCGTGTTCTGGTCAACGAGGTGCCCGTCGCGTCGGGCTCGGCGCGGCCGGGCTACGTCATGGTGCGGGAAAGCGAGGAAAACCTGCGGATGTTCGACATCCCGGTGGAGCGCGGGCAGGACTTCCTGCCGCGCACGCCGAGCCTGTGGGTCTCCAACCGATACCTGCCGCTGCTTGAACGGGCGGGCATCCAGGTGATGACCCTGTCGACCATGATGACCTATCACCTGGCGCACATCCTGAAGACGCACGCCTCGGAATTCATCGGCATTCAGGAAACCATGTTCCTGATGAACCAGATGCAGAAGAACTTCGGCGAACTGGTGCGCGAGGTAACGCGCCTGCTGCCGATCATTACCATCACCGATGTCATGCAGCGACTGGTCAGCGAGGAAATCTCCATCCGCGACATGCGCACCATCCTTGAGGCGCTGGTGACGTGGGGGCAACGGGAGAAGGACCCGATCATCCTCACGGAACATGTGCGCGGTGCCCTGAGCCGATATGTCACCCACAAGTTCTCGGCCGGACAGAACATCATCCCGGCCTATCTGATCTCGAAAGAGGTCGAGGATGTCGTGCGCGGCGCGGTGCGGCAGACGAGCGGCGCCTCGTATCTCGCACTGTCTCCGGACGTGCACCGGCAGCTCATCGCCACCATGAAGCGCGTCATCGGCGATGTCGACCGGCACATAACGGCGCCGGTCGTCATGGCGCCGATGGATATCAGGCGCTTCATGCGCAAGATCATCGAGCGCGATTTTCCCGACCTGCCGGTGCTCTCCTATCAGGAACTGACCGCCGGCGCGAACGTCCAGCCGCTTGACCAGATCAGGCTTCAGAGCCAACTGGATGCGGTGTGAGGGATGAAGCAGGCAACGCGGCGGCGCCCCTTGGGCGCCCGCTTAAGGCTCACCGCGGGCCGGCTTCCGCCGTATGATAGCTGCTGTTCCAGAACAGCAGCGGATCGATCAGGCCATCGCTCAGGCGCACATCCACGACCTGCCCGAAGAACACGGTGTGGCTGGCGACGCGAGCCTCCTGCGCGATCAGGCAGTCGAAGGCGACGAGCGCGCTGTCGAGAACCGGCGCGCCGGTCGTCGCCGTGGACCATTCGCCGAAACTGAAGCGGCGGGTGCGGAATTCGGGGCGCGAGAAATTCTCGGCCAGTTCCCGGTCGTCGGCATGCAGCACGTTTACGCTGAAACGGCCGGCGCGGCTGATGAAATCATGCGCGGAAGCCGTCTGCGAGACACAGACGAGAAGCGTCGGCGGATCGGCGGAAACCGAGTTCACAGCCGTCGCGACGAGGCCGTAACGCACCTCCTCAAGGGTGGTGGCGATGATGGATACACCCGCCGCGAGGCGGCGCATTCCGAGCTTGAACCGGCCGGCGTCCACCGCCGCTCCGAGACTGATCCCGCCGGCGCGGGCTTCGGGGAAGCGCTTTCCGGTGGGCAAGGCGACGACATTGGCATTTTCAGACACTGATCAGCTCCGCAACATCCGGATATCCCCGCGTCCGCCGCCATCCGCTGCATCCCGACGCGCGCCCGCCACATGCGCGTGCGGGACCGGGATCGCGACGACCGGCACGGGATTCTCCCGCCAGACCATCAATAACACAATACCAGCATCTCCCTCGCGCCTCTGGCGGGACACGATACGCTGGACATTTCCGGACGGAGCAGCGAACGGAGAAACCGACGCATGCCGCCGCTCTATTCTTGTTCAGACATCAGGTTGATCCAGAAAACTGTGCCCATTCTCCGGTCTGATGCAGCAGGAAAACGGCTCCGCAAGCCATTTATATCCGGTACATGCAAACACATCCAATGTCAATTCAATCTATAGAATATATAGATTGAATTGACACCGACCTGGACGTCAGCTGTCCTGCTGCCCGTCGAGTTCAACGATGCGCAGGTAAGGCTTCAGCGTCTTGAAGCCCTGCGGGAAGCGCTGCCTCGCCTCCTCGTCGGAAACGGACGGGACGATGATTACCGGATCACCGGGGTTCCAGTTCACCGGCGTCGAGACCTTCCGGGCGTCCGTGAGTTGCAGGCTGTCGACGACGCGCAGGATTTCGGCGAAGTTGCGCCCGGCGCTCGGCGGATAGGTGAAGGTCAGGCGCACCTTCTTGTTCGGGTCGATGATGAAGACCGCGCGCACGGTGACGTTGGGATCCGCATCGGGATGGATGAGCCCGTAGAGTTCCGACACCTTCTTGTCGTCGTCGGCGAGCAGGGGGAAGTTCAGGGCATGGCCCTGCGTCTCCGCGATGTCGGCGCCCCATTTCTCATGCGCGTCGAGCGGATCGACGGACAGGCCGAGGACCTTGACGTTGCGCTTCTCCCACTCCGGCGCGAGGCGGGCAACCTCGCCGAGTTCCGTCGTGCAGACCGGCGTGAAGTTCCGCGGGTGGCTGAACAGGATGCCCCACGAATTGCCGAGCCATTCGTGAAAGCGGATTTCGCCCGCCGTGCTGTTCTGCACGAAATCGGGCGCGATCTGGCCGAGCTGGATGGACATGTCTTCGTCTCCTGATTGTGAAGAGCGGTCGTCGCGATGAACCTGCGAAGGCCCAGTCTATAACGACGACAGCCCATAAATCCAGATAGTCGATGAAATTAATATGTAAATGCCGCAACTCCGCCGTCAGGCGAAAAAGCGGTTCGCCGGACGCGGCAGCCCCAGGTTGTCGCGCAGGGTCTCGCCTTCATATTCCTTCCGGAAGATGCCCCGTCTTTGCAGTTCCGGCACGACCCGGTCGACGAAGGCGTCGAGGCCGCCCGGCAGGTAGGGAAACATCATGTTGAAGCCGTCCGATCCCTCGCTTTCCAGCCACTCCTGCATCTCGTCGGCGATGGTCTGCGGCGTACCGACGAAGGCGAGGCCGGCGTATCCGCCGAGCCGCTGCGCGAGCTGGCGGATGGTGAGCTTTTCCCGCTCCGCCAGCGCCAGAACCCGCTCGCGGCTGGACTTGCTGGCCTCGGTTTCGGGAATATCGGGCAGGAAGCCCTCGGGATCGAGATGCGATACGTCGTGGCCGAGCGCGATCGACAGCGAGGCGATGGCGCTGTCGGCATGGACGAGCGAGTCGAGACGCGCGCGGATGGCCCGCGCCTCGTCGACCGTTTCTCCCACCACGACGAAGGCGCCGGGCAAAATCTTCAGATGGTCGCGCTCGCGCCCCGCCGCGGCCAGCCGGCCCTTCACATCCGCATAGAAGCGCTGCCCGTCCGCGAGCGTGCCGGCAGCGGCGAACACCACCTCCGCCGTTTCCGCCGCGAGCTGGCGTCCCGCCTCGGACGCTCCCGCCTGCACGATCACCGGCCAGCCCTGCACCGGGCGGGCGATGTGCAGCGGGCCGCGCACCGAGAAGGACGGCCCCTTGTGGCCGAGCACATGCATCTTTTCCGGATCGAAATAGATGCCGCTTTCGGCATCGCGGATGAAGGCGTCGTCGGCGAAGCTGTCCCACAGCCCGGTGACCACGTCATAGAATTCGCGCGCCCGCGCGTAGCGGTCCGCGTGGGCGACGTGCTCATCAAGGCCGAAGTTCAGCGCCGCGTCCGGGTTCGACGTGGTGACGATGTTCCACCCCGCGCGGCCCCCGCTGATATGGTCGAGCGAGGCGAAGCGGCGCGCCAGGTGGAAGGGGTGCTCGAAGGTGGTGGACGCGGTGGCGACGAGCCCCAGCCGCTGCGTGGCCCCGGCCAGCGCCGAAAGCAGCGTGAACGGCTCGAAGGACGTCACCGTATGGCTGCGTTTCAGCGCCTCGACGGGCATGTTGAGCACGGCGAGATGATCGGCCATGAAGAAGGCATCGAATTTCGCCTCCTCCAGCCGCTGCGCATAGCGCCTCAGGGCGGGAAAGTTGAAATTGGCGTCCTTCAGGGCGCCGGGATAGCGCCAGGCGCCGGTGTGAATGCTGACAGGACGCATGAAGGCGCCAAGTTTCAATTGCCGTGTACTCATCGTCTCATCCTCGCGCGCAGGCCGCATCCGCGCCCGCTGGTTGGCGAACGCCCTCACGTTCGTAACTCATATTGTCTATTGACATTATAGACAATTATCGGAAAGCTTCCAGTGCAGCGCGGGTGAGATGCGCCTGCGTTCGATCTGGCTGGGGGGCTCGGATGTCTCGTGCAGGTGGTGTCGTCAAGGCGCATATGCCGCCGTGCCCCTTCGCCGTTTCCGCTTTTCAACTCTGCAGGTGGGGTGCGCCGGGCCGTTGCGCCAGACGGCCGGACTGCGGATGCAGCGCTGCAGTGTATGAAAAAGCACCTTCAGGGCGAAAATCCGCAGATTTCATGAGTTTTTATGTAAGACTAAATAATTAAAGATGAAAATATGTCATTTTTATTGATTTACTATAAAAAAATGGCTATGATAGCAATTTTCAAAAACAAATGTAATAGCCAAAAAGTCATATCGGCCAGTTTATACTGGCTGAAACTGACAGAACTTGCCAGAAAAAGACAAGAACATGCTTTCAGACGTGCGCGCGCCCACGGCCCGCACAGCCATAAACAGCGTCACCCCGACGCGATGCCATGGGGCCCGACCGGTGCCGGAATGGCCTCGCTCGCTGCCGCGCGGGTTTAACGAAGGCCCATGAGGCAAGCTCATCGGCCTTCGTCATCAGACACCGTTTTCGACATCCAACCGAACGAATGGGGTTAATAATGACTGCGTCTTCCACCAGCCACGGCGCGCAACGCAGCGTCAGCGCTCCCGCGGCACGCAATCTTGCGACGGCGACCGTCACCGTCGTCCAGAATACGGAACGCACCCCGCGCTGGTTGCACAAGTTGCTGCCGTGGGTCGATGTCGCAGGCGGTGTCTACCGCGTCAACCGCCGCAAGGTCGTGAGCGCCCGCGAGGGGCAGGTCGTCATCGTCAACGACGGCGGCAAGCTCGCCGTCTCCCCCGAATCGCTCGCCGCGATTCCGGCCCTCTCCGGCCTGAACCCGGACGAACTGAAGAAGATTGCAGGGCTCTTCGCCGTCAAGCACGTCGAGGCCGGCGAGCGGCTGACGGAAGCAGGCAGCAGCGCCCGCAAGCTGTTCATCGTTGCCGAGGGCACGGTGGAGCAGACGGGCGTCAACCCCTTCGGCGGCAAGCTGCGCCAGCGGCTGATCGGCGCGGGCAGCTTCTTCGGCCACCGCACGCTGCTGCAGGACAGCCCCATCGCCACCACGGCCGCCGCGCTGACGCCCGCCACGGTGCTGAAGCTTGATGTCTCGAAGATCGACGAGCAGTCAGGCCTGCGCCAGGCCATCGCCCGCTCCAGCGACGAGCAGCACGCGCTCGCGGCGCGGACAAACGAATGGGGCGAGGTTGCCATCGACCTGCTGTCCGGCCACAGCGGCGAGCCGCGCCTGCCGACGACCTTCGTCGACTATGCCGAGCATCCGCGCGAATATCACCTCAGCACCATCCAGACCGTGTTGCAGACGCATACCCGCGTCACCGATCTCTACAGCAACCAGATCGACCAGCTCCGCGAGCAGGTGCGCCTCACCGTCGACGCGGTGAAGGAGCGGGAGGAGTGGGAACTCATCAACAACGCCGAATTCGGCCTGCTGCATGAGGTCGCCCCGGGGAACCGCATCCCGACCCGTTCCGGGCCGCCGACCCCGGACGATCTCGACGAACTGCTCGCCCGTGTATGGAAGAAACCCGCATTCTTCCTCGCCCATCCGCGCGCCATCGCCGCATTCGGCCGCGAGGCGACCCGCCGGGGCGTGCCGCCGGTCATCGTGCATCTGTTCGGCGCGCCCTTCCTCACGTGGCGCGGCGTGCCGCTCGTGCCTTCCGACAAGCTGCCGATCGCCGGCGGCTTCAATGGCGTGCCGGAAAGCACCAGCATCCTGCTGCTGCGCGTGGGCGAGGCGGATCAGGGCGTCGTCGGCCTGCAGAAGACCGGCGTCACCGGCGAGGTGGAGCCCGGCCTGTCGGTCCGCTACAGCGGCACGGACGAGCACTCGATCGCCTCGCATCTCGTGACCCGCTACTTCTCCGTGGCGGTGCTCGTGAACGACGCCGTTGCCCGTCTCGATAACGTCCTGATCGGCCGCTATCATGACTACGCAGTCTGAACCCCGCGCGGTATTGCCGTCGGGTCAGGACCAATCGCCGCTCACCTCCCTGCTCTCGCAACTGGTGCGGGAAGCGTTCTCGGGTGCGCCGGCCGCCCCCTCCCTGCCGGAGGGGCTGCCGGAAGCCACGCCGCCGCAGGCCGCTATCCCGTCCGTTGCCGCGCCGCCCGCGCCGGTGGATTCCGTCTCGCTGACAGCTCCCTCGCTGCCGGCGGACCTTCCCGTCATCGCGCCGGCCGCCGCGCATGCGGACCCGGCGGCGCAGGTGCCCGAGGCCGCGCTCGCGCCGGCCTTCGCGCCCGATCGTTCCGGCCATGTCTCCGTGCCAGGCAGCGGCTTCCTTCCCGGCGACTACCTGACCCCGCCGGGGGACTACGCCAGCGTGAGCGGCTATGCGCCGGTCAGCGCCTACGCGCCGGCGGGCGGCCATCCCGCCCCCTCCGGCGCACCGACATCCGACGGCGCGCTGGCGCTCGACCACGTGCTGCATCCGCACGAGGTTTTCGTTTTCGGCGAGCCGCGCTTCCTCGGCGGCTACGAGGACAGGCAGGGCGGCGACACGGTTATCGCGCAGCATCATGCGCGCCATGATTCGACGCCGAACTACTACTTCCTGCAGCAGCGGGAGGCGCCCGCGCGGGCGGACGCCGTGCCGGCAAGCGTGGGGCCGGGCGGCACCGCCGCCTCTCCCGCGCATCCGGCGAACGCACACGCGGCGGCGAACGCGCCACGCGACAGCGTGCTGACGGCTTTCGAGACGCGGGGCCTGCGCAGGGATTTCCCCGTCCTTCACCAAACCGTCAACGGCAAGCCGCTGGTGTGGCTCGACAACGCGGCGACTACCCAGAAGCCGCAGAGCGTCATCGACATCACGTCGGAATTCTATTCCCGGCATAACTCCAACATCCATCGCGCCGCCCACACGCTCGCCGCCCGTTCCACCGACCTGTTCGAGGGTGCGCGCGACAAGCTGCGCGATTTCATCGGCGCGGCCAGTTCCCGCGAGATCGTGTTCCTGCGCGGCACGACGGAAGCGATCAACCTCGTCGCCAACAGCTTCGGACAGCAGTTCATCGGCGCGGGCGACGAGATCCTGATCACGCATATCGAGCATCACGCCAATATCGTGCCGTGGCAGTTGCTGGCCCGGCGCACGGGCGCGGTGCTCAAGGTCGCGCCCGTCGACGACAACGGCACGCTGCTGCTCGACCAGTTCGCCGCGCTTCTCGGACCGCGCACGAAGTTCGTGTCCGTAACCCACGTGGCGAATGCCCTCGGCACCATCAACCCGGTGGCGGAGATCATCGCGCTCTCCCACGCTCGGGGCGTGCCGGTACTGGTCGACGCGGCCCAGTCCTCGCCGCACCTGCCGCTCGACGTCCGCGCCCTCGATGCCGATTTTCTCGTGCTGTCCGGCCACAAGATCTTCGGCCCGACCGGCATCGGCATCCTCTACGGCAAGGAGCGATGGCTGGAGGCGCTGCCGCCGTGGCAGGGCGGCGGGCACATGATCCGGGACGTGACGTTCGAGCGCACGATCTTTCAGGGTCCGCCCGAGAAATTCGAGGCGGGAACTCCCGACATCGCCGGCGCGGTGGGGCTCGGCGCCGCCGTCGACTACATCAACAATGTCGGGATCGCCGATATCGCGGCCTACGAGCATGCCCTGCTCGACTATGCGAACGAGGGCCTAGCCACCGTTCCGGGCCTGCGCATCATCGGCACGTCGCCGTTGAAGGCGAGCGTCCTGTCGTTCGTCGTCAAGGGATTCGAGTCCGAACAGGTGGCGCGCCATCTCGACAGGCACGGCATCGCCACGCGCTCCGGTCACCACTGCGCCCAGCCGGCCCTGCGCCGTTTCGGCGTGGAAACGACGGTGCGCGCCTCGCTCGCCTTCTACAACACCCGCGAGGACGTGGACGCCCTCGTCAACGCGCTGCACCTGTTGCCGAAACGATAGAGCGCCGAACCGGGGCGGACACGGCTCCAGGGAAGGCAAGGCGGCAGCCGCGACGATTGAGACCCCCGGCGATCCCTCGCCGGGGGTTTTTACGTACCGAGGAACGACCGGGCGGCTTGGTACAACGCGATCCGGGAAAGGCGTCTGCCGGCCGATGGCAGCGGCAGGCGCCTTCCGTTCAGGTTTCCAGCGCGGCGCTGGCCTGCCTGCCGGCGCGCCGCTTCTTTCGCCGCCCTTCCCGCCAGGCGGCGATATTGGCGAGCCCCATCAGCGCGGCCGGCGTCACCACCAGTGTCAGGATAGTGGCGAAGCCGAGCCCGAACACGATGGCGGTAGCAAGATGCGTCCACCACTGCGTCGAGGGCGCGCCGATGTCGACGGAGCGGGCGACGAAGTCAAGGTTGATGCCGAACGCGATGGCGAGCACGCCGAGCAGCGCGGTCACCGCCGTCAGCACCACCGGGCGGGCGCGCTCCCGGCAGGTTTCCAGAATGGCGTCATACGCCTCCACCCCCTCGCGCCGCAGCCGGTCGTAGGTGTCGATGAGCACGATGTTGTTGTTCACGATCACCCCGGCGTTGGCGATGATGCCGATGCCGGTCATCACGACGCCGAAAGCCTGCCCCATGACCATGAGGCCGATGAGGACACCGATCGTCGAGAGCACCACGGCCGAAAGCACGAGGAACACGCTGGTGAACTTGTTGAACTGCGCGAGCAGCACGGCGAAGATCAGGAACATCGCCGCGCCGAACGCGCTCACCAGGAACGCGCCCGCCTTCTCGCGCTCCTCGTCCTCGCCCTTCAGGCGATAGGTGATGCCGGGCGGAAGGCTCATGGCCGCCATGCCGTCCATGACCGCCTTCTGCACCACCGCCGTCTGCACGCCCTCGGCCACGTTGGCGGTGACGTTCACCACCTGCCGGCCGTCCACCCGGTTGATCAGCCCGACGCTGCGCTCGGCCGAGCGCACGACGAAATTGCCGGCGGGCACCGCGCCCAGTTCCGAATTGATGCGCAGGTTGTCGAGTTCGTTGAGGTTCCGGCGGCTCTCCGGAAAGCGCACAAGGATGTCGACCGACTTGTCCGTGTCCGACGGCCGGTATTCGGCGATCTTGACACCGTTCGTCACCAGCTGGACGGCCGTGCCGACGATCAGCGGGTTGACCGCGTATTTCGCGGCCTCCGCCTTGTCGACGGTCAGCCTCCAGTCGATGCCGGGCAGCGGCAGGCCGTCGTCGACGTCGCGCGTGTCGGGGCGCGCCCGCAGCGCCGCCGCCGCCTGCCGCGCGGTCTCGAAGATCGGCACGGGGTCCGTGCCAGCGATTTCGAGCGTGATGGGCTTGCCCGTGGGCGGACCGGCGCGCGGCTCCGTCACTTCGATGATCACGCCGGGAATGTCCTGCGTCCGCTCCCGGATCTCGGCCAGAATGACATGCGCCTTGCGGCGCTTGCGCCAGTCCACGAACTCGAACTGCACGGTGCCGATCGTATCCTCGGTCACCTCGTTCGAGCCCCGCTGCCCTTCGCCCGCACGCGCATAGACGGTGTCCAGCTCGGGCATGCCGGCGAGGCGCCTCTCGACCTCGCGCACGAGCCTGTCCTTCTCCGTGATGGAGATGTTGCCGCGCGCCCGCACCTGCACCAGCCCATATTCCGGCTCGACAGAGGGAAAGAACTCGACGCCGTTGCCGAACCGCCCGTAGGCGCCGACGACACCCACGAGCAGCGCCACCGCAAGTGTGAGCGTGGTGCCGGGATGATGCAGCGCCAGCCTGACAATGCGCATGTAAAGGCCGCGATCCTCCATGCGCTCGTCCTGCACATGGGTCGGCGCGCCGAGCATCGCGCCCAGTGTGGGCGTGAAGAACAGCGCCACGACGAGCGAGGCGGAGAGCGTCGCGATCAGCGTCAGCGGCAGGTATTTCATGAACTCGCCGACGATGCCCGGCCAGAACATCAGCGGGGAGAAAGCGGCGATGCGTGTGAGCGTCGCGGCGACGACGGGCCCCGCCATGCGCCTGGCGGCCAGCGAATAGGCAGCCTTGGGCGGCATGCCCTCGACCATGCGCCGCTCCGCGAATTCGGAAACGATGATCGCGTCGTCGACCAGCATGCCGACCGCGAGGATGAGCGAGAACAGGACGACGATGTTGACGGTGAGCCCCGCCAGATGCAGCCCGAGAATGCCGGCGAGGAAGGAGGCGGGAATGGCGATGCCGATGAAGACGGAAGCCCGCCCGCCGAGAGCCAGCAGCATGATGATGACGACGAGCAGCACGGCCGTGATCACGCTGTTCTGCAGCTCGTGCAGCATCGACCTGATCTCGGTGGACTTGTCCTGCGTGAAGGCGACCTGAACCGTAGCCGGCCACGTCTTCTGCAGCTCGGCGACGACCTTCTTCACCGCGTCCACGGTCTCGATCAGGTTGGCGCCTGTGCGCTTGACCACCTCAAGCGTGATGGCGGAGCTGCCGTTGATGCGGGTGATCGAGGTGGGGTCCTTGAACGTGGGCCGCACCTCCGCGATGTCGCCCAACGTCACCGACGCGGAGCGCGAGGCCGCGACGGGAAAGGCCAGGATGTCTTCCGGCTTCTCGATCAGCGACGGCACCTTGACGGCGAAACGGCCCGCGGCACCTTCCAGCGCACCCGCCGCGACAAGGCTGTTACCGGCGGCGAACGACTGCGTGAGGTCGTTGAGGGAGATGCCGTAGCTGCGCATCAGCATGGGCTCCGCGATGATCTCCACCGCCTCGTCGCGCGCGCCGCGCAGGTCCGCCGAGAGCACGCCCGGAATCTGCTCGATCATCGTCTGCGTGTCGCGGGCGAGCCTCAGCAGTGTGCGTTCAGGCACGTCGCCGCCCAGCGCCACGACGATGACGGGGAACAGCGACAGGTTGACCTCGTGCACCTGCGGCTCGTCCGCGTCGCGCGGCAGATCGCTCTTGGCGGTGTCTACCTTGGCGCGCACGTCGGCCATGGCCACGTCGGAATCGAAGCCCGCCTCGAACTCGACGAGCACGTAACCGCCGCCTTCATAAGCAGCGGAACGCATTTCCTTGACATTGTTGACCGTCTTGAGCTGCGTCTCCAGCGGGCGCAGGATGAGGCGCTCCGAATCCTCCGGGCTGATGCCGCGCTGGGTGACGTTCACGTAGACGATCGGCACCTTGACGTCCGGCTCCGCCTCCTTGGGGATGGCCATGTAGGACATCATGCCGGCGATCAGCAGAAAGATGAGGATCGCCAGCGTCAGGCGCGCGTGGGAGATGGCGTAGTCGACGGGGTTCGCCATCGGCTCAGCTCCGCTGCGAAACGGTCGTGGTCGTCACCGGCTCGACCTTCTGGCCCTCGGCGACGAAATCCTGCCCCTGCACGATCACCCGCGCGGACGGCGGCAGACCCGTCACCCACACGCTTTCCAGCCCGTCCTCGGCGAGCTTGACCGGCACGAAGCCGACGACGCCGGCGTCATCGACGGTGCGCAGGCCGAGCTGGCCCTGCGCCGAGAACACCAGTGCGGAGCGCGGCACCGCCGCCGCCTGCACGCGCGCCAGCGTCAGCGCGACCTCGCAGGTGATGCCGTCCGGAACCGGCGCCGCGCCGTTTTCGAGTTCCACATCGACGCGGTAGGTGCGCGTCTGCGGGCTTGCAACGGCGGAGACGAAGCGCACCCGCCCCCGCGCCGTGCCGCCGTTGGCGAACGCGACCTCTGCCGCATCGCCCACCCGTACGCCGCCAAGCTCCCGCTCCGCGATCTCGACCACGGCCAGCATGGGTTCGAGAGCGACCACCTCGGCGATGTTCGAGCCCACCTGCAGCGCCTGCCCCTCGCGTACATGCAGCACGTTGACGACACCGTCGAAGGGCGCGCGGACGACGTTGCGGTCGCGCTCCGCCTCGGCCTGCGCGAAAGCCGCCTCCGCCGCGCTCAGCTCAGCTTCCAGAACCGGCTTCTGCAGCGCCGCCAGGTTGCCGGTCTCGATCAGCCGCAGCCGCGCCTTGAGTTCGGCGCGCCGTTGCTCCAGCCGCGCCTTCGCCTGCCCGACCAGCGCCTCCCGCGCCTCGTCGGACAGGACGGCGATCTCCTCGCCCTGCTTCACCACGGAACCGCGGCGGATGGGGAGCTTCTCGACGATGCCGTTGGTGCGCGCCACCACATCCACCCGCCGGTCGGCCTCGGTGCGGCCGGAGAGCACGATCCGCCGGGCGTGATCCGCGTTCTCGACCGTCTGGACGGCGACGCGGAACGGCGGCCGCGCGGACTGCGGCTGCGTCTCGGGCGCGCTGCTGGCCGGCTCGCCGCCGCCGATCATGCCCGAGCCGATCCATGCCGCGGCTGCGACGACGATGAGGCCGGCAAAAAGCTGGCTTGCCTTCATGATGATGGCTCCTGTGTGGAAGCGGGGCGCTCAGGCCCGCAATGGCCGCCGGAGGCGTCCGACCGCGACAGGCGAAGCGCCGGCGCGCCCGAGAGCAGGCCGTAGACGGCCTCCAGCGCCCGTTCGAGCTGCTCCGTGCCGTCGCCGTCGCGCCGGAGGGCGGAGCGGACGTAAAGACCGCTGGTGATGACGATGATCATCTGCGCGGCAGCCGCGCAGTCGATGTCGGCGGCGATCTCGCCCCGCACCTGTGCGCGCTCCAGCAACGCAACGAGCCGCGCGACGATCTCCTGCTCGATGGGCCGGTTGATGGCGTCGATCTCGGGATTGCGCGTCGCCTCCGCCCAGATTTCGATGCAGAGCGCCGCCTTGCACTGCGCATCGCCAATGAAGTAGTCCTCGCCGAGCTTGCGGAACTGGTCCCAGAACGGCGCGCCGGGATCGACGCTGTCGAAGCGCCGGCGGGCCTCGTCGCGGTCGCGCTCGACCAGCCCCTCGACGATGGCGTTCTTCGACGGGAAATAGCGGTAGAGGTTGCCCTGGCTCATGCCCGCCTCCTTCGCCACCAGCTGCATGGTGGTGCGATGGAAGCCGAAGCTGGTGAAGCACCGCTCGGCCGCGCGCAGGATCAGGTCGCGCCGCTCCGTTCGCTGGACTTCAAGGCGCTCGGGCTCGTGTGCCCGCGCCTCCGGCCGCTGTCCGGGCGGCGGGGCGTCGGCGTGTGCCGGCAAGACGGAGGTCGATGCCGGCCCGGGTCTGCGATCAGTCATGGGTCCGCGATCAAAGAGTGAGAATGAACGTTCGTTCTCGTCTATGCTCCCATTTCAGCTCCGCGTCAACGCCCCGATGCACCAAGAACACAGGCGCGCCCGCGCGACGGCGCGCGGCAGCTTGGGGATTGATTTCCGGGGGGATTACGGGTAGCTTCGCCCGTGTTTTCATGGGGCTCGGCGGATGAATAACAATATGAAATTGACATCAAAAGATGTCATATCGATTGGCTCGCCGACTCTGTTTATATTGCTTTTTGTTTTGTGGGCAATCGTCAATGCTTCACTGGAACCGGCACTGATCGTGGCGGGCGTCGCGGTGGCTTTGGCCATTACCCGGCTCTTCTCCGGGCGGGAGAAGTCCTGGTCCGGCCGCATCTGGCGTTCCCTGGCCGTCACGCCCCGCGCGCTGTGGCACTTCCTCGCCTATCTCGGCATCTTCCTGATCGAGCTGGTGCGCGCCAACGTCGGCATGCTGCGTTACGTCTACGCCCGCCACATCGATATCCATCCCGGCGTCGTCAAGGTCGAGACGCGCCTCGCCTCGCCGCTGGGGCGGCTCGCGCTTGCCAATTCCATCGCGCTGACGCCCGGCTCGCTGGTGCTCGGGCTGGAGGGCAGCGTGCTCTATGTCCACTGGCTCGACGTGCGCACGAGCGACCGGGAAGAGGCCACCCGCCAGATCGTCGGCCCCTTCGAGAAGCATCTGGAGGCGGCCTTTGGCTGATGCCCTGCTGACCATCTCCGGCGTGCTGATCTTTCTCGGCATCGCCCTTTCCATGGCGCGGCTCGTGATCGGGCGCACCATCGTCGACCGGATCGTCGCCATCGACATGCTCACGGTGATCACGATTTCGCTGATCGCGCTCTACGCCCATCTGTCGGGCCGCTTCGCGTATATCGATGTCGCGCTCGTCTACGGCCTCCTGAGCTTCCTCGCGGTGCTCGCCATCGCGCGCTATCTGGAAAGGGGGCTGTGATGCTCAGCCTGCTCACCATTCTCGTCTCCCTCGGCATTCTGGTGAGCGGCGTGCTCGCGGTGGCGCTGCGCAACGTGCTGGCGGCGGCCGTGAGCGCGGGGCTGGCCAGCCTGTCGGCCTCGGTGATCTACATCCTGCTCGCCGCGCCCGACGTGGCGATGGCGGAAGCGGCGATCGGCTCCGGCCTCGCGACCTTCATCCTGCTCTACACCATCCACAAGACCGGCGCGGGAAAGGCCTGAACCATGGGCGCGGCGATGGAGATTGTCGGCAGTTTCGTCGTCCTGCTCGGCGCGTTCTTCCTGTTTTCGGCCGGGCTCGGCGTGCTGCGCATGCCGGACCCCTTCACCCGCATCCAGGCCGGCACCAAGGCCACGACGCTCGGCAACCTGCTGGTGCTCGCGGGCCTCGGCATCCATCATCCCGACTGGGCGCTGAAGCTGCTCGTCATCGCCGGCTTCGTGCTGATGACGAATCCCGTTTCCTCTCACGCCCTCTCACGCGCCGCCCACCGCGCCCGCACGCCCATGGCGCCGACGACGGGCGCGGACGCGCTGCGCGAGGACGAGGCGGCGGACGGCAGCGGCAATGCCGGCAGCGCCCCGGCGCAAGCGCCATGACATGAGACGCCGGACATGAGACGCCAGATCTTCAATGCAATTGTCGTGGCGCTGTTCGGCGTGATCTTCGCCGGCATCGTCTGTGCTTATGACGAACGCCAGTTTCTGCGCCCGCTCGCCGAGTTCTACGTGACCCAGACGCCGCTCGAACTCGGCCTGCCGAACATCGTGACCGGCATCCTCATCACCTGGCGCGGCTTCGACACGCTGGGCGAGGTCGCGGTGCTGTTCATGGTGGCGGCGAGCGTCGGGCTGCTGCTGCGTCCCGCCCCCGCGCCCACCGGCCAGTTGCTGGCCCGCCCGCCGGCGCGCTCCTCGGGCGAGATCGTGGAAACAGGTGCCGCCACGCTGCTGCCGCTGATCTTCCTCTTCGGCGCCTACGTGATCGCCAACGGCCATCTGTCGGCAGGCGGCGGCTTTCAGGGTGGCGCGATCGTCGCCTCGGGCGTGGTGCTGCTGTTGCTCGCGCGCCCGCTGACGACGCTGCCGCTCGGCGCGCTCGCGATCACGGAGTCGCTTGCCGGCGTCCTCTATGTATCGCTCGGCCTGCTCGGCGTCTTCTTCGCCGGCGGCTTCCTCGACAGCCGCTTCCTGCCGGCGGGCGAGTTCGGCGCGTTCGTCAGCGCGGGCGCTATCCCCGCGATCTCCATCCTGCTCGGCGTCAAGGTGGGCGCGGAGTTGTCCGTCATCGTCGACAGATTCCGCGCCTGAGGAGTTCCGCGATGGACTTTCCGGTTTCCCATCTCGCCCTGGCCGTCGGCTTCGGGCTCGTGCTCATCGGCCTCTGGGGGCTGCTGTCGCATCGCAACATCCTGCGCATCATCATCAGCTTTTCGCTGGTCGACACCGGCATCCATATCGTACTCGTCGCCACGGGCTACGTCACCGGCGCCACCGCCCCCATCCTCGACGACACGATGGGGCCGGGCGAGGCGGCGCTGAACGCGGTCGACCCCATTCCCTCCGCGCTGGTGGTGACGGCGATCGTCATCGGCTTCTCGGTCACCGCCATCATGCTCGCCTATGCCATCAGGCTGTATAAAGCGAAGGGTACGCTCTCCATCGATGCCTTCACGGAGTCGAAGTGGTGAGTGTCCTGTTCCATCCGCTGAACATCTACATCCTCGGGCTCGGTGGCGGCTTCCTCATCCCGCTGCTCTACAGGCTGGCGAAGTCCCGCTTGCCGCTGGTGTTCTTTTTCGCGCTCGCCGGCATAGCCGTCGTCAGCGGCGTGAGCTTCGTCGAGGTGCTGTCGGGCGCGCCCGCCATCGAGGTCCTCACCGCCGGCACCGCGCCGCCCGTGTCGATCAGCCTGCGTCTCGGCGTCGTGGAGGGGTTCTTCGCCTTTTCCGTCAACGTCGTGTCGCTGCTCGGGGCCATCCACCTGTGGCCGCGCCTGCGCGAGCACTACGGCGCCATGCTGCTCTACCTGATCGGCGTGATGGGCATCAACGGCATGGTGATGACGCGCGATCTCTTCAACCTGTTCGTGTTTCTGGAGATCGTGTCCATCGCCACCTACGGGCTGCTCGGCCTTGCGGGCACCGCGCGGTCGCTGGCGGCAGCGTTCAAGTACATCGTCGCCACCGTCATCGCCTCGACCTTCTTCCTGCTGGCGACCGCGCTGCTCTATTTCACGACCGGCACGCTGAACATCGACGCGCTCGCAAGCCTGCCCGAACCGCCCGCCGGCCCCATCGCGACGACGGCGCTGATCCTGCTGCTCGCCGCGCTGCTCGTGGAGCTGAAACCGTTCCCCGCCAACGGCTGGGGCATCGACGTCTACGAGACGGCGCCCGGCGGCATCGCGGCCTTCGTGTCGGTGGGCGTCTCGGCCGGCGTGTTCTTCGCGCTCTACAAGCTGCTGCCGCTGTTCGCGCCGTGGCTCGATCTGATCGCCTTTTCCGGCGGTCTCACCTTCGTCGCCTCCAATCTCCTCGGCCTGCGGCAGGTGCGGGTGCAGCGGATGCTCGGCTACTCCTCCGTCGGGCAGATGGGCCTTTTGACGCTGGCGCTCGCGCTGCTCGAAAAGAACGGCGCCGTCCCGGCGATACCACTGGTGGTGGGCGGCCTGTTCCTCAACCACCTGCTGGCGAAGGCGGGCCTGTTCTGGCTGGCGGACCTCGTCGGGCGGCAGTCGACGGCCGGATGGTCGCCCGTCGCCCGCCGGAGGGTGCTCGTCGCGTCGTTCGCGGCGCTGGTGGTGGCGATTTCCGGCCTGCCGCCCTTCCCCGGCTTCTTCGCGAAGTGGGAACTGGTGATGCAGCTATCCGCAGCGGGCTATGGCTGGACGATCGCCGCCGTGCTCGTCGGCTCGCTGCTTGAGGCGGCCTACATGTTCCGCTGGCTCGGGCGCTCGCTCCACACGCGCACGGACGAGACGCTGACGGTGACGGGCCCGCTCCAGGTGGCGCCCGTGGCTGGCGCCATCCTGCTGCTGCTCGCGGGCGGCGGCCTCGCCGCCTTTCTCGCCGCACCCTTTTCGCTGTGGATTTTCGCGCCGCTGGCCGCCGGCGCGGCGCTCGCCCTCGTCGAGCGGCTGCTGCATCCGTCCGGCCGTGTGAAGGCCGCCCTCGCACTGCTCAGCGTCGCCGTGATCGGGCCGTGGCTGTTGCCCGGGGTCTACGGCATCGCCTGGCTGTTCGGCGCGCTGTTTATCGGCGGCGGTTTGGTGGTGGGGCTGGGCGCGCTCTACCGCGCCGAGCCCCGGCCCTACTACTATCCGCTGCTCGCCGTGACGCTGCTGTCGATGCCGGCGCTGACGGGGGCGATGACGGGCCTCGAATTCCTGGTGTGCTGGGAGTTCGTCACGATCGGGTCCTATTTCCTGATCGCGCATGGCGGCAGAACAGGCTCGCAGACGCTGCGCTACCTGCTGTTCTCGCTTGCCGCGGCCTTCCTCCTGCTTGCGGGCTTCGGCCAGATCTACGGCGTCAGCGGCACCGTGGATCTCGGCGTGCTGCGCATGCTCGACGCTGACGCGAACCTCGCCTTCGTGCTGCTGGCCGCCGGCTGTCTGGTGAAGGCGGGCGTGCTGGGCGTCCATGTCTGGGTGCCCGGCACCTACGCGCTGGCGGACGACGACCTCACGGCGCTGCTTTCGGCGGTGATCAGCAAGGTGGCGATCTTCGGGCTGCTGAGCATCACCTATCTCGCCATTCGCTCGCAATCCGGGCTGGACCTCGCGCATCTGCTCGCGTGGATCGGCTTCGCGACGACGCTCATCTGCGCCGGGCTCGCCCTCTTTCAGGACAACGTCAAGCGGATGCTGGCCTATTCGAGCGTCAGCCAGATCGGCTACATCGTCGCCGCCATCGCGCTGATGAGCCATATCGGCTGGGTGACGGCCCTCTATCTGGTCGCGAGCCACCTGCTGGTGAAGGGCGTCCTGTTCCTTGCCGTCGCGGGCGTGATCCTGCGCACGGGGGCTGGCAATTTCAGCAGCCTCGGCGGGCTGGCCGGCCGCATGCCGTGGACGTTCGCCGCCTCGGTCATCGCGCTGACCGCGATGGCGGGCCTGCCGCCGCTCGCGGGCTTCGGCTCCAAATGGCTGCTGATCGGCACCATGATGGACAGGGAATGGTATGCGCTCGCCGCCGTCGGCTTCCTCGCGACCTTCGCCGGCTTCCTCTACATGGCACGCTTCGCATACGGCCTCTTCCTGCGCGACCGGGGCGCCGCCTATGCGCAGGTGGCGGAAGCGCCCGCCGCGCTCGTCGTTCCGCAAGCCCTGCTGGTGGCGGGCATCCTCGTGCTGTCGTTCTACCCGAAGCTGCTCATGGAGCCGCTGTCGCTGGCCATCGATCCCTATTTCGCCGCCTCGCTGATCTGGGAAGGGCGGTCGCTGGAGCAAATCTACGACGCGCTCAATCCGCTGCCGGTCATGAGCATGGCCGTGGTCATCTCGCTGGCGCTGTTCGGCCTTGCCGTGCTGGTGTACCGCCGTTACGCCCCCGCGCGCGACGAAACGGGCGGAACCTCCCCGATCTCCGGCTTCCTGATGTTCTTCAAGGGGGTGCTCGGGAGGGTCAACGTGCCCGGCTTCAGCGCGTTGTGGGACGGTCTGGCCGGCGTCACGCTCCGGCTGGCCGGCAACGTCCGGCTGCTCTATAGCGGCAATGGACAGACGTACGCTCTCTACGTGCTGGTCTACACGATCGCTCTTTACTTCGCGGCGTAAAGAAGCGCAGCACGCCGCGGCCGCATAGCGCTGTCAGACGCATCGTTCGCCGGCTTGACAAAAATTATATACATTCTATAGAATATATGAATCAATGTTATTATTTTGACAGAGTGTGCTGAACCGCACACAGCATGCTTGCGTTTTTCGTCATATTGGAGCTAGACTACATAAATGTTTCATATGAGTTCCGTTCCGCAGTATAATTAAGAAGAATCATAATAAACCATAAGCATAATTCGATATTTACAGGCCTCAGAGGGTCAAGATGGAGGTGTGGGGAGCGGCGGAGGCGTCTTTTTCAGGCGTTTTGGCTTCCTGTAGAAATTAAGAATCCCGTCACTGTCTTTTTTCGACATAACGTTGCGCAAAAGGTATGCCCAGAACAATTTTATAGATCTTTATTACTTCGGAGGACAGTCATGTCCAATGTTCATAATTTTTCAGCGCGTTTGATGTATCCGCATTATCGGGACGTCGCATCCGGCCCCGCGCAAGGGATGCCCGCCCTGCCCAGAACCGCCTCCCGACAGACAGTCAGCTCCAATCCCACGAATGGCGACAGCCCATCGGGCATCGCGGCACGGCTCGGCACGAAAATCATCGTAACGAACAACGGCAGGGACAGCTTCAGGGACCGGGCGGTTGGCGTGACGAAGTCAGAGGGTACGCCTCTGCACCGGCAGAACAAGTGCGTCCAGACGCTATCCGAACAGCAACTGCGCTATATGGAGACGAGCGGGCGCGATGCCGTGTTCGAGACCGGGCAGGCGGAGAGACTGGCGGCTGCACAGCAGCAAAAAGCCGCTTCTTCGCCCCGCAGGCGAAAGATAAACGTTGCGATTCAAGAGAGCCATGCAAAATCTGGCATATTCAGTGACAGGAACTCGCCGCTCAACAGCAACAAGAACTTGTTCAAGAACCTGTCCGATATCTCGACATCGGGCGGTCTCAGCCTCACGGCACCCTCGGAGATCAAGCCGAAAGCTGCGGTGGACGTCAAGCTTCCTGAAAACGACGCGAATTCGATCTTTCCAAGGTGGATCGAGTCTTTCGTGACGACGTGTGCCCGGAAGCTCGTCACCTGGGCGGCCAAGTCGCCCGCGCGGACGGAGTTCATGAAAAAGTTCGCGTCTTCGATGGAAGTGGTGGCGTGGATAGGAATGGTTCTTTTCGCGACCCTGGGATGGCTCGGATTCCTGCCGCTGCTGGTCTCGGGCCCGATAGCCGGCCTTGTGTGCCCGGTTGTCGTGGGCATCTGCAAGAAGGTGCAGAAGAGCCTTTCGCCGCCTGCTCCGGAGCCTGAGGTCACGAATAGCGGTGTCAAGACGTAGAGCAAATGCGCTGAGCCGGAGCCGTGCCCGGCGAGAGGGTCGCCTTCCCGTTTTCGGGAAGGCGACCTGCGCATGAGGCTGGCACGCGGCCGTCAGGTATTGAAGCGGAAGTGCAGCACGTCGCCGTCCGCGACGATGTAATCCTTGCCTTCGAGGCGGAACTTGCCGGCCTCGCGCGCGCCGGCCTCGCCCTTGCAGGCGACATAGTCGTCATAGCCGACGGTTTCGGAGCGGATGAAGCCCTTCTCGAAATCGGAATGGATGACACCCGCCGCCGCCGGTGCGCGCGTGCCGGCCGTGATCGTCCAGGCGCGGGCCTCCTTGGGGCCGATGGTGAAATAGGTCAGCAGGCCGAGCAGCTTGTAGCCGGCGCGGATGACGCGGTTGAGGCCGGGCTCCGTCAGGCCGATGGCCTCCAGATATTCCTTCTGCTCCTCTGGCGGCAGCACGGCGATCTCGCTCTCGATCCGGGCCGAGACGACGACGGCGACAGCGCCTTCCGCCTTCGCGCGTTCGAAGACACGGGCGGAGAAATCGTTGCCCGCCTCGGCCGAGCCCTCATCCACGTTGCAGACATAGAGCACGGGCTTCGAGGTCAGCAGGCCGAGCTGGGCGAAGGTGCGTTCCTCCTCCGGTTTCCGCTCCACGAGGCGGGCAGGCTTGCCGTCGCGCAGCAGCGGCAGCGTGCGGTTGATGAGGTCGAGCGCCTCCTTCGCCTCCTTGTCCTGCCCGCGCGCCTTCTTCTCCAGCGCGATGACCCGCTTTTCGAGGCTGTCGAGATCGGCGAGCATCAGCTCCGTCTCGATGGTCTCGATGTCGTTGATCGGGTCGATGCGGCCCTCGACATGGGTAATATCGCCGTCCTCGAAGCAGCGCACGACATGCGCGATGGCATCGACCTCGCGGATATTGGCGAGGAACTGGTTGCCGAGCCCCTCCCCGCGCGAGGCGCCGCGCACAAGGCCCGCGATGTCGACGAAGGTCAGCCGGGTGGGGATGATCTGTGCGGAGCCGGCGATTTCCGCCAGCACGTCAAGGCGCGCATCCGGCACCGCCACGTCGCCCACGTTGGGCTCGATGGTGCAGAAAGGATAGTTGGCTGCCTGCGCCGCCGCCGTCTGCGTCAGCGCGTTGAAGAGCGTGGACTTGCCGACGTTCGGCAGGCCGACGATGCCGCATTTGAAACCCATGATCCTCGCCCGCGACGCCGTGCGGCGGCCGCCTTTCTGAGATGCCCGGGCACGGGCATCGATGCCAAAGATATCCCGGCCTGAGTGCCCTATGGCGCGTCCCGGGTCAACCGGGCAAATCAACCCGGCGGGGCAGCCCGCAGGTCAGCCGGGGGTACGCTCCGTGACGCTCTTCACGTCCGTCCAGCCCCGCGCCTCCATGGCCAGATGCACACGGTTCTGGAAGGTGGGATCGTCGCCCTTCGCCAGCAGCGCCGCGTTGTCGGCGATGGCGCGGGCCAGGTCGTCCACCCACGCGCACTCACCTTTGCCGAAGTCGCCCAGCACATAGGCGTGCACCCGCGACTTGTCGCCCGGATGGCCGATGCCGAGGCGCACGCGCCGGTAATCGTTGCCGATGTGTGCCGTGATCGAGCGCAGGCCGTTGTGACCCGCGTTGCCGCCGCCCGTCTTGACGCGCAGCTTCGCCGGGGCGAGGTCGAGTTCGTCGTGCAGCACCGCGACGCCCGACAGCGGTATCTTGTAGAACTGCGCCGCCTCCGCGACTGCGATGCCGGATTCGTTCATGAACGTCTGCGGCAGCAGCAGCAGCACGCGCTCGCCGCCGATCACCGCCTCCGACGTCAGCCCATGGAAGCGCTTGCGCCAGGGCGCGGCATTGTGCCCGCGGGCGATGGCCTCCACAGCCATGAAGCCGATGTTGTGGCGGTTGCGCGCATAACGTTCGCCGGGATTGCCCAGTCCAACAATGAGCTGCATGACGCCCCCTCGATGACGCTCCGCCGCCGCGTCCGGGGGACGGGCGCCCGCGCATGCCACGATCCGCGAGCGTCCGTCTCCGGTCCAGCCGGATTATTAGCTGGCCGCTTCCGTCTCCGCCGCCTCGGAAACCGTGGGCGGAACGACGGTGACGACCGTGAAGTCGCGCTCGATCGCGCCGAACTCGGCGCCTTCCGGCAGCTTCAGGGTCTCGGCGTGGACCGAGTCACCGATCTCCAGATTGCCGACGTCCACCTCGACGCTGTCCGGGATGGCGTCAGCCGCCACGACCAGCGCGATCTTGTGGTGAACGATGTTCAGCGTGCCACCGTTCTTGAGGCCCGGAGCGGCTTCCTCGTTGACGAAGTGCAGCGGCACCTCGACCTCGATCTTCGCGCCGCGTGCCACGCGCAGGAAGTCGACATGGATCGGGAAATCCTTCACCTTGTCGAGCTGGTAATCGCGCGGAATGACGGTGGTCTTCTTGCCGTCGACGTCGATCTCGAACAGCGTGCTGAGGAAGCCGCCGGCGTAGATGAGACGCTTCGTCTCGTTGAAGTCGAGCGCGACGGGTTGGGCGGGGGCGCCGAGGCCGTAGATCACGGCGGGAACCTGACCCTGACGGCGGATTGCACGGGCGGCCCCCTTGCCGACCCCTGCGCGCGCCGTAGCCTTGAGCGGCTTTGCCGAATGGGCAGCGGACATATTGATCATCCTTGACAAACGAAAATGTAAACGACTGCCGGAAATGCAAATGGCCGCGCACATGCACGGCCCGGTGGTCTCCGGCTCACGAAAGCGCCCGTGCCTCCAAGGGTGTCTCGCGGGCGCCAGCGTCTTATAAAGATTTTTTTCCGGATTACAAACCCGAATCGCCGCCTACAGCGGCAAAACCGCCTCAAGCCGGCGCATCATGAAGCGCGCGTCGGTGTCGTAGCTTTTGAGCGACGCGGCGAGACGCGCATCCTCGACGATCTCGAACCCCTGCCGCCGCCAGAACGGCGCGGAGGCGTTCACCGCCACGAGCGACAGGTCGGCGAGGCCGATGGCGCGCGTGTGTTCCGCCAGATGCGCGACCGCCCGCGCGCCCGCGCCGCTGCCGCGCGCCTGCGGCAGCAGGGCGAGATCGTGGATGTAGAACGTCGCCGGGAAGGTTGGCATCGCCACCACGAGGCTGTCGAGCTTGGGCGGCATCATCGGATGCCACGGATGGCTGATGACGTAGCCGGCCGTCCCGCCGTCCATCTCCAGCACATGGCAGCCTTCCGGATAGAGTCGCAGCCGCTCCGCGAACACCTCGATGCGCTCCGGATAGCCGGGATGCACGCGCTCGCCGGCGGCATGCACGCCGTCAAGGTCGTTGGGCTCCATGGGGCGCCAGGCGAATGGCAGAGAGCCCGCGGAAGGCCGGCGCCCGCCCGTGATCGCATCCGCCGGACTGTCGAGTTCCGTCATTTCCTGCGTCATGCCTCCGTGTGCTCGCCCTCGCCGCCGGCCCGGCCGGCATGCTTCGCCGCCTTTGCGAACTTGCGGCTGACCCGCTCGCGCTTCAACCGCGACAGGTGATCGATGAACAGCACGCCGTTCAGATGATCGATCTCGTGCTGCAGGCAGGTAGCGAGCAGGCCGTCGGCCTCGATCTCCCGCGTCGCGCCGTCGAGATCCATGTAGCGCACGCGCACGCGCGCCGGGCGCTCCACCTCCTCATAGTACTCGGGAATGGAGAGGCACCCCTCCTGATGAACGCGGAACTCGTCGTCCGACTCCCAGACGATCTCGGGGTTGATGACGGTCATCGGCTGGCGCTCTTCCTCGCGGCTGCCGACATCGACGACCAGCAGCCGCTTGGGCACGCCGACCTGAATCGCCGCCAGCCCGATGCCGGGCGCGTCGTACATGGTCTCGAACATGTCCGCGACGAGCGTGCGGATATCGTCGGTCACCGCCTCGACCGGCTTGGAAACCAGCCGCAGCCGGGGGTCGGGAAGTACAAGAATGGGAAGGATCGTCATCGTGCCTCTGCCTTGATGGCAGCGAGATAAGCATTCTTTACCCCGAGGTCAACATGTTCTTTATTCGTTCGATCTGCGGCGCGAATCGGCTATAGATGCGACATGAATGACGCGATCGTCCTCTTCGGCCATCCGGTGCCGCTGCTCCATGCCCTCGCGGGGGCGGGCGCGGCGGCCTTCGTGCTGCTCGCAGCCATCGCCGTGCAGCTCGCCGGGCTGGCGCGGGCGCGGCGCGAGGAGGCCTTCGCCGCCCACGAGCGGGCGCGGGAACTCGACGCACGGCTGGCCGAGATGCGCGGCCTGCAGGCGCAGCTCACGGGCCGCATGCAGACCGTCGCCGAGGTGTTCGGCACGCGGCAGAACGATCTGGCGCGCTTCCTGTCCGAGCGGCTGGAGGGGCTGCAGCATCGTGTGGGGCAGAACCTCGACGCCTCCGCCAGGCATACGGCGGCTCATATCGCCAGCCTCAACGAACGGCTTGCGCTCATCGACGCGGCGCAGAAGAACCTGTCCGAACTCTCCGGCCATGTCCTCGGGCTGAAGGATGTTCTCGCCAACAAACAGGCGCGCGGGGCCTTCGGGCAGGGGCGGATGGAGGCGATCGTCCGCGACGGCCTGCCGGCGAACGGCTATCGCTTCCAGCCCACGCTCGCCAACGGCAAGCGGCCGGACTGCCTCATCGACCTGCCGGGCGACCTGCCGCTCGCCGTCGATGCCAAGTTCCCGCTGGAGGGCCTCTCTGCCTTCCGCGAGGCGAACGACGGCGAGGCGAGGCGGCGCGCTGTCCAGCGCGTGCGCAACGACATCGGCTACCACATCCGCGAGGTCGCCGAAAAATACCTGCTGCCGGGGGAGACGCAGGACATCGCGCTGCTGTTCGTGCCCTCCGAGTCGATCTACGCCGACCTGCACGAGCATTTCGACGATCTGGTGCAGCGGGCGCACCGCGCGCGGGTGATCTTCGTCTCGCCCTCGCTGCTGACCATGGCGATCCAGCTCGTGCAGTCGCTGATCCGCGACACGCGCATGCGCGAGGAGGCGCGCGTCATCCAGTCGGAGGTCGGCCGCCTCGTCGACGACATCGGCCGCCTGCGCGAGCGGGTGGACAAGCTCGACACGCATTTCCGGCAGGCGCAGGAGGACGTCGGCCAGATCCGTGTCTCGGCCGACAAGGTGGCGCGGCGCGGCGAGGCGATCGCCGCCCTCGACTTCGAGGACGCCCCGCCCCCGCGCGACATGAACGGCACCGCTTCTCGCGGCCTGCCTCCCCGCGGCATGGCGCCCCCGGCTCACTCGCCCGAATAGGGCGAGAAGTGGCGGCGCGTCTCGTCCACCTTCAGCGCCCGGCCGATGGGCGGGAAGGCGCGCTGCGGGCAGGCGGGACGCTCGCAGACCTTGCAGCCGACGCCGATCGGCGTGGCGGCGGCCGGGTTGTTGAGGTCGAGCCCGTCGGAATAGACGAGCCGGCCCGCGTGCCGCAGGTCGCAGCCCAGCGCGACGGCGAAGGTCTTGCTGGGCGCGCGGTAGCCGCCGTGATCGCGCGCGACCGTGCGGGCGATCCACAGATAGGCGCGCCCGTCCGGCATCCGCGCGATCTGGGTCAGCACGCGCCCGGGATGCGCGAAGGCCTCGTAGACGTTCCACAGCGGGCAGGTGCCGCCGATGCGCGAGAAGTGAAAGTCGGTGGCGGACTGGCGCTTCGAGATGTTGCCGGCCCTGTCCACCCGGATGAAGAAGAACGGCACCCCGCGCGCGTCGGGACGCTGCAAGGTGCTGAGACGGTGGCAGATGGTCTCGAAACCGACGCCGAACCGATGGCTGAGCAGGTCGATGTCGTAGCGCCGCGCCTCCGCCGCCCGCAGGAACGTGCCGTAGGGCAGCACCAGCGCGCCGGCGAAATAGTTGGCGAGGCCGATGCGGGCGAGCTTGCGCGCCTCGGCACTCGTGAAGCGCCCCTGCGCGACGAGCGCCGCGATCAGACCGTCGTGCTCCAGCAGGGCGAGCTGGGTCGCGATCTGGAACGCCTGCTGACCCGCCCGCAGCCGCGACGACAGGCGCAGCACGCGCGTTTCCGGATCGTAGCTGCGCTGCATGTCGCGCTCCGGCCCCTCTTGGGCGACCGCGATCTCCACGCGCACGCCGTGACGGCGGGCGATCAACGCCGCGATCTCGTCGGCCGCGTTGCCCGGGCGCAATCCGGCGGCGACGGCGAGACTCTCCGCGGCCACATCGAGTTCCGCGATGTGATTGTGCCGCTCGTACATGAACTCGCGCACTTCCTCGAAAGGCGCGAAAGGCGAAGCCGCGTCGGCCCGCTCGTCCCCCAGCCGCGCGGCAAGCGTCGCCGACTGCTCGCTCATCTGGCGGCAGCGCGTGTGCAGGGCGATGAAGGCGCGTGCCACCGCGGGCATGGAGGCCGCAAGCGCGTGCAGCTCCGCCCGCGAGATGGACTCGCCCAGCATCGGATCGGCGACCACATCGCCGAGGTCGGCGACAAGGCGTGCCTCGTCGTCCTGCGACAGCAATTGCAGATGCTCGCCGAACACGGCATCGAGCCGCAGCAGCACCTTCGTCGTGACCGGGCGCTGGTTGTTCTCAAGCTGGTTGAGGTAGCTCGGCGACAGACCGATGGCGAGCGCCAGCGCCTGCTGCGTCATCTGCCGCTCCTCGCGCAGGCGCCGCAGGCGCACGCCGATGAAGTTCTTCTTCGCTTCCCGCCTGGCCGCCCGCCGCCTGCCGCCCTGCGGCTTCTCCCCTTCCGGCTTCGCGCCCGGCAGCCCCGCCGGTGCTCCGCCTGCTGAAGTCCTTACAGCCACAAGGCTTCTTCCCAAGGATTGCCTCCCCCGATTTGCAACATTCGCAAAATAGCACGCAGACGCGCTGGAAACTATGCATTTCCGGCATCTTGCCGGCCCCTGAAATTGCAGATATTGCAAAGTGTGATGCGTGTGACGGCGATCCCGCACGTCGGTTTGCGCGGCCGCCCGTTCGCTTGCGGTTTGTCAAGGTTCCGGCCCGGCGAGCCTGCGAGCATCCGGCAGCGCCGATGTCACCCGGCCCCACTAATGTCAGAGGAGCACCCAATGGTTACGCAGCACAAGGTCCGCACCTACAAGTCGTCGGAACATCTGGCGCGCGAGGATCAGCTCGCATGGAAGATCGCCGAGGTCGCCGCTGACCCGGTTGCCGTCGAGCCGGCCGTGGTCGAGGAAATCGGCAACCGCATCATCGACAACGCCGCCGTCGCCGCTGCGTCCGTCAACCGCCATCCGGTGGCGAGCGCCCGCGGACAGGCCGTGGCGCATCCCTACCAGCCGGGCGCGACCGTGTTCGGCCTGGAGCAGAGCCAGCGCGTGTCGCCGGAATGGGCAGCCTGGGCCAACGGCGTCGCCGTGCGCGAGCTTGACTTCCACGACACGTTCCTCGCCGCCGAGTACTCGCACCCTGGCGACAACATCCCCTCCATCCTCGCGGTCGCCCAACACACGGGCCAGAACGGCGCGGACCTGATCCGCGGCATCGCCACGGGCTATGAAATCCAGGTCGATCTCGTGAAGGGCATCTGCCTGCACGAGCACAAGATCGACCACATCGCCCACCTCGGCCCGTCCGCCGCCGCTGGCATCGGCACGCTGCTGAACCTGCCGACCGAGATCATCTATCAGGCCGTCCAGCAGGCGCTGCACACCACCACCACGACCCGCCAGTCGCGCAAGGGCGAGATTTCGAGCTGGAAGGCTTATGCCCCGGCCTTCGCCGGCAAGCTGGCCGTCGAGGCTGTCGACCGCGCGCTGCGCGGCGAGGGCGCGCCGTCGCCGGCATGGGAAGGCGAGGACGGCTTCATCGCCTGGCTGCTCTCCGGCCCGTCGGCCGAATACGTCGTGCCGCTGCCGGCCAAGGGCGAGCCCAAGCGCGCCATCCTCGACACCTACACCAAGGAGCACTCGGCCGAGTACCAGAGCCAGGCGCTCATCGACCTCGCCCGCCGCCTCGGCCCGAAGGTCGGCGACCTGTCCAAGGTGAAGAGCGTCGTCATCCACACCAGCCACCACACGCACTACGTGATCGGCACCGGCGCCAACGACCCGCAGAAGATGGACCCCAAGGCGAGCCGCGAGACGCTCGACCACTCCATCATGTACATCTTCGCCGTGGCGCTGGAGGACGGCGGCTGGCACCACGAGCGCAGCTATGCGCCCGAGCGCGCCAATCGTCCCGGGACGGTCGCCCTGTGGCACAAGATCTCGACGTTGGAAGATCCCGAGTGGACGCGCCGCTACCACTCGCATGACCCGAAGGAAAAGGCGTTCGGCGGCCGCGTCGTCGTCACGCTGGAAGACGGCACGGTAATCGAGGACGAACTCGCCGTGGCGGACGCGCATCCGCTGGGCGCGCGCCCCTTCAAGCGCCCCAACTACATCGAGAAGTTCCGCACGCTGACGGAAGGCGTGCTGGAGACGGCCGAGCAGGACCGCTTCCTCGCCCTCGTGGAGCGCCTGCCGGAGCTGACCGCCGCGGAACTCGGCGGCCTTACCTTCACCCTGCCCGCCGGCAAGCTGGTTACGCCCGCTACCGGCATCTTCGACTGGAAGGGAAACAACTGAGCAATGAGCACGACAGAAGAAGTCAAGAAGCCTGCGCCGAAAAAATCGGTCGCGCTGTCGGGCGTCGTCGCCGGTAATACCGCGCTCTGCACCGTGGGGCGCACCGGCAACGATCTGCACTATCGTGGCTATGACATTCTTGATCTGGCCAAGGATAGCGAGTTCGAGGAAATCGCCCACCTGCTGATCCACGGCCATCTGCCGACCCGGCAGGAACTCGACGCCTACAAGGCGAAACTGCGCGGCCTGCGCGGCCTGCCCGCGACGCTGCGTCAGGTGCTGGAGGCGTTGCCCGCCTCCTCCCACCCCATGGACGTGCAGCGCACGGCGGTCTCCGTTCTCGGCAGCGTGCTGCCGGAAGCGGCGGACCACAACCACCCGGGGGCGCGCGACATCGCCGACCGGCTCATCGCCTCGCTCGGCTCCGTTCTGCTGTACTGGTATCACTACAGCCACAACGGCCGGCGCATCGAGGTGGAGACGGACGACGATTCCGTCGGCGGCCACTTCCTCCACCTGCTGCACGGCCGCAAGCCGACCGAGTCGCAGGTCAGGGCGATGCATATCTCGCTCATTCTCTACGCGGAGCATGAGTTCAACGCATCGACCTTCACCGCGCGCTCCATCGCCGGCACGGGGGCGGACTTCTACTCCGCCATCACCGGCGCCATCGGCGCGCTGCGCGGCCCCAAGCACGGCGGCGCGAACGAGGTGGCGTTCGAAATCCAGAAGCGCTACGCGCATCCGGACGAGGCCGAGGCCGACATCCGCAAGCGCGTCGACGCGAAGGAAGTGATCATCGGCTTCGGCCACCCCGTCTACACGGTGTCCGATCCGCGCAACGTGGTGATCAAGGAAGTGGCGCGCAAGCTGTCGCAGGAGGCCGGCTCCACCGCCCTCTTCGACGTTGCGGAACGCATCGAATCGGTGATGGCGGACATCAAGAAGATGTTCCCCAACCTCGACTGGTTCAGCGCCGTTTCCTATCACCTGCTCGGCGTGCCGACCGCGATGTTCACGCCGCTGTTCGTGATCTCGCGCACCTCCGGCTGGGCCGCGCACATCGTCGAGCAGCGCATCGATAACAAGATCATCCGCCCGTCCGCGAACTACACGGGGCCGGAGAATCTTGAATTCGTGCCCATCGGGGAGCGCGGCGCCGCCGCAGCCTGAAGAACAGCGACCGGCGGGCATGGCCCGCCGGTTTTCATTCCGGCCCGGGAAAGGTGTATGATCCTCGCGAAGCGGCGATCGTCAGCCCTCCGCCGATCAGGATTCCGGAGCGTGTCGTCGTTCCATGAAATGATGGCGCGCCGCGGGGCGGTTTGCACAATCGTTGAAGCGGGGCTGTTATGCAAGCCGCTCCAGTTTCTGCTGTTTTCCGCAACTTGCATTTAGTTTAATACTTAAATCAAATGCAAACTGCTTTAAGGAACGAAACCATGCCCTATCTTGTTGCTTCCGACCTCCCGAACGAGCCCGCCGGCCTGCGCTTCCGGGCGCTGGTCGAGCGCGAAGGCATCCTGCAGATCCCGGGCGCGCACAACGGCCAGGCCTCCATTCAGGCGCGCAATGCCGGCTTCGACGCCGTCTATCTCTCGGGTGCGGCGATGACGGCCTCCATGGGCCTGCCCGATCTCGGCATCATCACCGTCGACGAAGTGGCGTTCTTCATCCGCCAGGTGGCGCGTGCCTCCGGCCTGCCGGTGCTGGTCGACGGCGATACCGGCTACGGCGAGGCGCTGAACGTGATGCACGCCGTGCGCACCTTCGAGGACGCGGGCGCGGGCGCTATCCATCTCGAAGACCAGATTCTGCCGAAGAAGTGCGGCCACCTCAACGACAAGAAAATCGCTGACGCCCACGACTTCGCGACAAAGGTCGCCGCTGCCGTGAAGGCGCGCCGCCACCTTTACGTCATCGCCCGCACCGACGCCGCCGCCAGCGAGGGCATCGAGGGTGCCGTTGCACGCGCGAAGCTCTATGTTGAAGCCGGCGCGGACGCCATCTTCCCCGAGGCGCTGAACGACGCCGAGCTGTTCCGCGAGTTCGCCCGCCGCCTGCCCGGCGTGCCGCTGCTCGCCAACATGACGGAATTCGGCCGCACCCCCTACTACACCGCCAAGGAGTTCGAAGAGTTCGGCTACAAGCTGATCATCTGGCCGGTGTCGTCGCTGCGCATCGCCAACAAGGCGCAGGAGACGCTCTACGCCACGCTGAAGCGTGACGGCTCGGTCAAGGCCATCCTCGACCAGTTCCAGACCCGCGCCGAGCTTTACGACACCATCGGCCTGCACGACTACGAGGCGCTCGATTCCTCCATCGTCGCTACGATCGTTCCCCCGACGACGCTCGACGGGCAGTGAACCGCGCCAGCGGTGGCCCGGCAAGGACGACGATCACGAAGCGGACCGTCTGCAGGGCCACCACGAAACCGAGATCGACATTGCTGGCGGCGGCGATGATGGCGACCGAGTCGAGCCCGCCCGGGCTCGTCGCCAGATACGCCGTCAGCGGGTCAACCCCCAGCGCATAGACCAGCACCGCCGCGAGGCCGCCGCAGAAGGCGATCAGCAAGGCGATCGAGGCCAGAATCCACGGCAACGCCCGCATGGCCACGGCGAGTACCTGAAGGGTGAAGCCGAGACCGATGCTCCAGCCCAGCGCGACATAGCCCAGCGCCAGCAGCCACGGCGGCAGGGCGAAGCTGACGAGGCCGAGGCTGTTGAGCAGGCCGCCCAACAGCATCGGCAGCAGAAACGACGCGGACGGGAAGCGCAGCAGCCGCGTGGCGGCGAGGCCCGCGAGCACCAGCGCGGCCGTTGTCGCCCATTCGGCGGCCGTATGGGCCGGAAACCACTCCCTGCTGACGTGCACGGTTCCCGTCTGCGTCCAGAGCCCCGCGACGAGCGAGGCGGCCAGCGTGACGCAGATCACCCGCAGATATTGCATGAAGGCGACGAGACGCACGTCCGCGCCGAAAGCAGACGCCATCAGCACCATCGCCGAGGCCGCGCCGGGCGACGACCCCCATATGCCTGTCGTGCCGGGAAGAACGTTCGTCCGGCTGATCTGCCAGCCGAGCCAGCTGCTGGCCAGGATAGTCGCCACCACCACGCCGAGAAACAGCGGCCAGTCCCGCAGGAAAGACGTCACGATCCCCGGCGTGATGTCGGCCGCGATCAGGCAGCCGACCAACGATTGCGCAAGGCTGAACGCCAGCGGCGGCACATGCAGCCTGCCGTTCAGAACGCCGACGACGACGCCCGCCAGCATCGGCCCCAGCAACAGCGCCGCCGGCGCGCCGATGGCTTCGAGCCCCGCCGCCAGCAGGGCCGAGGCCACGAGCAACACGCCCCAGCGGCCGGCAGTTGGCAAGGCGGCCAAGGCATCAACGGACAAGCGCATCATGTCATCCCGGATTGCGTATCCCGACGCGGGAACAGCACAACAGGCGCGGCGCCGCGACGCGCCCCTGTCCGCCGCATATCATCTGCCGGCGACCGCCGTCCATAGCCGCCGGCGATGGTCTGCACTGCAACGCGCAGCCGCGCCATAAAAGTGTGCAAACACACGCCCGCCCGGCCCGGGCGAAAGCACGCAGCTTGACCGCCCACGGGGCGGTGCCTACGTTGAACAACGACCATGCGCTTCGCTGCGCGCAACCCTGATCGAGGATAACCGTCATGACAGCAAAGGTGACTGACGCGAGCTTCGAGGCCGACGTGCTGAAGTCGGCCGAGCCCGTCGTCGTGGATTTCTGGGCCGAATGGTGCGGTCCCTGCCGCGCGATCGCGCCGGCGCTCGAAGAGATTTCCACCGAGCTTGAGGGCAAGGTGAAGATCGTCAAGCTCAACGTCGACGAGAATCCCAACACGGCAGCCCAGTTCGGCATCCGCTCCATTCCGACGCTGCTCCTGTTCAAGGAAGGCAAGCTTGCCGCGCAGAAGGTGGGCGCGTCGCACAAGGGCGACCTCTCCAACTGGATCACCACCAACGCATGATGCCCGCTGGCCTATAGCATTTCGACATTTCATTGAAACGCCGAAATGCTATAAGTTTTTGATATTACGCGCTTTCTTCACGCAAACCGATCTCCGCTTTGCTTGAAAACGCTCTAGCGGCCTTCGCGTGAAGCGAATCCGGCGCCCGTCCTCGACCGGCGCCGGTTCCGTTACAGATGCTACTCTACTCGATCGTTATGCCACTCGATGGCGGCGCCGAAACCTGTCTACACTGGCGGTGTGCCGTTCGCGGCCAGCACATCGCCGGCGAGGTAGAGCGACCCGGTGATCAGCACGCGCGGCGGGTGCTCCCACACCGTATTGCGGGTCGATGCCAGCGCCGCTTCCAGGCTGGGGAAGGACGACGCCCGCAGCCCGGCCCGGCGGGCGATGTCAGCCACCTCCTCCGCCGGGCGCGCAGCCGCCTGCGCGCGGATCGGCACGGCCAGCACCTCCTTGGCCAGCCCCTTGAACGGCTGCAGGAAACCGCTTGAATCCTTGGTGCCGAGCGTGCCGCAGACGATGACCAGCGGCGCGGGATTCTTTTCCTCCAGTTCCGCCATCGCCTCCGCCAGCACGCGGCCGCCGTCGGGATTGTGCCCGCCGTCCAGCCACAAGTCGGCGCCGTCCGGCAGCAGCCTGATCAGCCGGCCGCGTGTCAGCCGCTGCAGGCGCGCCGGCCAGTCCACCTGCAGCATACCCGCCTCGAAGGCCGATGCCGGGAGGTTGCCGAAGCCCGCCGCCCGGAGTGCCGCGATCGCCGTGCCCGCGTTCACGTGCTGGTGACGCCCCGGCAGGCGCGGCGGCGGCAGATCGAGCAGGCCCTGCTCGTCCTGATAGACGAGGCGGCCGTTTTCCTCATGCACGGTGAAATCCTGCCCGCCGACGAACGGTCGCGCGCCCACCCGCTCCGCCTGCGCCTCCAGCACGGCGGCGGGTTCCGGGTCCTGCGGCGCGATCACCGCAGGCGCGCCCTTCTTGAATATGCCGGCCTTCTCGGCGGCGATCAGCGTCACGCGGTTGCCCAGAAAATCGGCGTGGTCAAGCGACACCGGCGTCACCACCGCGGCGGCGGGATGGCTGACGACGTTCGTCGTATCGAAACGCCCGCCGAGCCCGACCTCCAGTAGCAGGACGTCGGCCGGGTGCTGCGAGAACAACACCAGCGCCGCCGCCGTCGTCATCTCGAAAAACGTGATGGGCGCACCCGCGTTCACCGCCTCGCAGTGTCGGAAGGCCTCCACGAGATCGGTCTCGCTGACGAACCGCCCCCCGCCAGGCCGCGCGATCCGGATGCGCTCGTGAAAGCGCACGAGATGCGGCGACGTGTAGACATGCACCATGAGTCCGGCCGCCTCCAGAATCGCCCGCATGAAGGCGATGGTCGACCCTTTGCCGTTGGTGCCGCCGACATGGATGACCGGCGGCAGCCGCCGTTCGGGATGACCGAGCTTCTCCAGCAGGCGCTCGATGCGTTCGAGAGACAGGTCAATTGCCTTGGGATGCAGCGCCAGAAACCGCGCCAGCAAAACCTCTGATGCTTCCATTCATGATACTCCCGCACGCGCCGCAGTGGTGCGGCGCGTGGTGGCCGGTCCGGCGAATGCGGGGCTCAGGACGGCCGGTTTTCGACAACAGCGGGAATGGCCGCTGCCTCGGCCACCTCGACCGCCACCTCCTCCGTCTCCGGCAGCGGCTCGACCACCGGTGGCTTGGGCTGGCGGGTGAGGAAACGGCACAGGCGCGCGATGGTCGCCTTCAGCTCGTGGCGATGCACGACCATGTCGATCATGCCGTGTTCATGCAGGTATTCCGCGCGCTGGAACCCTTCCGGCAGCTTCTCGCGGATGGTCTGCTCGATCACGCGCGGGCCGGCGAAGCCGATCAGCGCACCCGGCTCCGCGATATGCACGTCGCCGAGCATGGCGTAGGAGGCCGTCACCCCGCCGGTCGTCGGGTTGGTCAGCACCACGATATACGGCAGCCGCGCCTCGCGCAGCCGGTCGATCACGATGGTCGTGCGCGGCATCTGCATCAGGGACAGGATGCCCTCCTGCATGCGCGCGCCACCGGAGGCGGTGAAGATGACGAACGGCATATTGCGCTCGACAGCCGTCTGCGCACCCCTGATGAATGCCTCGCCGGCTGCCATGCCGAGCGAACCGCCGATGAAGTTGATGTCCTGCACGGCGACCGTGACCGGCGAGCCTTCGATGGCGCCGACGCCGACCTTGATCGCGTCCGCGAGCCCCGTCTTGGAGCGCGCGTCGCGCACGCGGTCCGTATAGCGCTTCTCGTCGCGGAACTTCAGCGGGTCGAGCGCCACGTCGGACAGCGGAACATCTTCCCAGACGCCATCGTCGAAGGTGATTTTCAGTCGCTGCTGCGCGCCGAGGCGCATGTGGTAGTTCGAGCCGGGAATGACGTTGAGATTGGCCTCGACGTCCTTGTGGAACACCATCTGGCCCGTTTCCGGGCACTTGATCCACAGATTCTCCGGCACTTCGCGCCGGAACAGCGTCTTGATCTTCGGCCGGACAACGTCAGAAATCCAGTTCATCGAACACTCTCTCCCGGGCTCGCACCCGCACCCGCCGCTCAGGCGTTCTGTTTGGCGACGGAGCGCACGCCCTCCGCCAGTTCCCGCACCAGCGCGTGGACCGCCGGCACCGTCCGCGCCGTCGCATGGCCCTCGGCATCGAGCGAGCTGGCGAGGGCGCCGACGATCGCCGAACCGACGACGACGCCATCCGCGCCGCGGGCGATGGCGGCCGCATGCGCGCCGGAGCGCACGCCGAAGCCCACCGCAACCGGCAGGTCGGTATGGCGCTTGATCCGCGCGACCTGCGCCGCGACGGCCTCGAAGTCCGGCACGGCCGTGCCGGTCACGCCGGTGATGGACACGTAATAAACGAATCCGCGCGTGTTGGCGAGCACCGTGGGCAGGCGCGCGTCATCGGTCGTCGGCGTCGCAAGCCGGATGAAGGCGAGCCCTGCCCGCAGTGCCGGCAGACACAATTCCTCATCCTCCTCCGGCGGCAGGTCGACGACGATGAAACCGTCTACGCCCGCCTCCTTGGCGTCGGCCAGGAACCGATCGACGCCATAAATATAGATCGGGTTGTAATACCCCATCAGGATGATCGGCGTGTCGGCGTCACCCTCGCGGAAGGCCCGCACCAGCGCGAGTGTGCGCGCCAGCGTCTGCCCGCCCTTGAGCGCGCGCTGTGCCGCGAGCTGGATCGCCGGACCGTCGGCCATGGGATCGGTGAACGGCATGCCGAGTTCGATGACGTCGGCGCCCGCTTCGGGCAGCGACCTGAGCGCGGCGAGCGAGGTATCGAAATCCGGATCGCCAGCGGTGATGTAGGTTACCAGCGCCGCCCGGCCCTCGGCGCGCAGCGCTGCGAAACGACGGTCGATGCGGCTCATTCTGCTTCCCCTTCGCGCTTCGCGGCGTTGAGCCTTTCGGCGATCATGTCGATGTCCTTGTCGCCGCGACCGGACAGGTTGACGACCATCAGGTGATCGCGCGGCCGTTGCGCCGCGAGATCCGCCGCGCGCGCAAGTGCGTGAGAGGATTCGAGCGCCGGGATGATTCCCTCCAGCAGCGACAGTTGCCGGAACGCCGCCACCGCCTCGTCGTCGGTCGCCGAGAGATAGGTTACGCGGCCGGTCTCGTGCAGCCAGGCGTGCTCCGGCCCGATGCCCGGATAGTCGAGCCCGGCCGAAATCGAGTGCGCCTCCGTGATCTGGCCGTCGTCGTCCATCAGCAGGTAGGTGCGGTTGCCATGCAGCACGCCGGGACGCCCGCCGGCGATCGACGCGGCATGCTCGCCGGAGCTGAGGCCGTGTCCGGCAGCCTCGACACCGAAAATCTCCACCGACTGCTCGTCGAGGAAGGGATGGAACAGCCCCATGGCGTTGGAGCCGCCGCCGATGCAGGCAACCAGCGAATCGGGCAGCCGCCCCTCCTGCGCCAGCACCTGCTCACGCACCTCACGCCCGATCACGGACTGGAAATCGCGCACCATGGCGGGATAGGGATGCGGCCCGGCCACCGTGCCGATACAATAGAATGTATCCGCGACGTTCGTCACCCAGTCGCGCAGCGCCTCGTTCATGGCGTCCTTCAACGTGCGCGCGCCCGCCTGCACGGGCCGCACTTCCGCGCCCAGCATCTCCATGCGGAACACGTTCGGCTTCTGCCTGGCGGCGTCCACCGCGCCCATGTAGACGACGCATTTCAGGCCGAAGCGGGCGCACAGCGTTGCTGTCGCCACGCCATGCTGGCCCGCGCCCGTCTCCGCGATGATGCGCGTCTTGCCCATGCGCCGCGCCAGCATGATCTGGCCGAGCACGTTGTTGACCTTGTGCGAACCCGTGTGGTTGAGTTCCTCGCGCTTCAGATAGATCTTCGCGCCCTTCCCCTCGCCTGCGCCCGCGCGCACCGCCTCGGTCAGGCGCTCGGCGTAATAGAGAGGGCTCGGCCGGCCGACATAATGGGCTTGATACTGCGCAAGCTCACGCGCGAAATCGGGGTCGGCACGCGCCTCTTCGTAGGCTTTCTCCAGCGACAGGATGAGCGGCATCAGCGTCTCGGCCACGAACCGGCCGCCGAAAATGCCGAAATGGCCGTGCTCGTCCGGCCCCGACGTATAAGAATTCAGCTTGTTGCTCACGCTGTCGTGTCCTCGGGATCAGTTTTTTCGGGAAGCGTCGCTTCCATTGGTTCAGGAGTCGGACATACTGTTATTGCCCGACCATGTCCAATGCTTCCCGCGCCGCGCGGACGAACGCCGCTATCCGCGCTGCATCCTTGACGCCGGGCGCCGACTCGACCCCCGACGAGACGTCGACGCCTTGGGGGCGCACGAGGCGGATCGCGTCGGCGACATTGTCGGCATGAAGCCCGCCGGACAGCAGAAACGGCACGCCGAAGCGCTCCCCGGCGATGAGACGGTGGTCGAAGGGAATGCCGTTGCCACCTGGCAACACCGCGTCCGCCGCCGGCTTCGCGTCGAGCAGCAGGCTGTCCGCACCCTCCGCGAAACGGTGTGCCCGCGCGACATCCCCGGCGCTGCCGACGCCCAGCGCCTTCATCACGCCGCCCTTGAAACGCTCGCGCACCGCCGCCACGCGCTCCGGCGTTTCGCCGCCATGCAGCTGCAGCCAGTCCGGCGCGATGGCATCGATAATTGCCTCAAGATCGGCGTCCGATGCGTCGACGGTCAGCGCCACGATCCCGGCGCCGGGCGCGAGGCGCCGCGCCAGCGCGGTGAGTTCCGCCGCCTCGCGATGGCCGACATAGCGCGGACTTTTCGGAAAGAAGACGAAACCGAGCAGATCGGCGCCGGCCGCCACGGCGGCTTCCACCGCCTGCGGGGTGTTCAGCCCGCAAATCTTGATCAGCAGGCTGGCTTTCTGCACCGGCAGACCCCGCGTGTCAGCGGGCATTGGCATGCGTCGGCAACGCCAGCGCGCCGCCGGAGGATGCGCCGCCCGCAGCCTGGGCGCTGCCGGCCTGCCGCGCGGTGGCCTCCGCCTTCACGCGATCGAGTTCACGCGCGCGCAGGCGGGCGGCGCGGCGATAATAGCCCTGCGACCACCAGACGGCGAAGCCGCCCAGCAGCACGCCGACGGCAACAGCCGTCAGGATGATGACAAACAGCGGCGCCGAGAATGCGACCAGCGGCGCAGCGCCGGAAAATGGATCGAGCGACACCTGCACGGGCGTGCGATTGGCGACCGACAGCAGGACAATCACCACCGTCAGCGGCAGAATGATCAGGATTCTGATTAGCGTCTTCACCGCGCGTACCCTGCTGTTGCCTGCGCCCTGCTACTTGCCTGCCGACGAACGACGGACGGTTTCGGCGGCCTCGTCGCCATCGCCGAGCGCTTCCCGCCCCCCGTTCAGGCGCAGTCGCATTTCCTTTCCGGTCTTGAACACCGGAATCATCTTGGCGTCAACCTCGACAGTCTCGCCGGTGCGCGGATTGCGGCCGACCCGCGCCTCACGCTTCTTGACCGAAAACGCTCCAAAGCCGCGCAGCTCCACCCGATCGCCGCGGGTCAGCGCACGTGTGATCTCTTCCAGTATGGCATTGACGATATTCTCGACGTCACGCTGGTAGAGATGGGGATTTTGCTCCGCAATCCGCAGAACGAGTTCGGATTTGATCATCAACCCCACTCTTGCTTTAGCTCAAATGCTTGCCAAGGGTATATACTTGAAACAATACTAGTTTTCGACTTCAGGGTGCCAGAGCGCAAGCAGGCCGTCAAGCCGCCGCACGCCGGCACCGGCATCCAGACCGCCGAAAAACGCTGCAAGCCTTTCAAAACCCGCGGCCTGCGCCACCAGTGTCGCACCGCTGAGGAAGCCGAAGCTGCGGTCCCGCAGGCTCCGCCTCCATTCCCGCAGCGGCAGGCCCTCGGCAACGCCGCGCTCGCGGGCCAGCCAGGCCACCGCCTCGCGCTCGCCGCCGAGTTCGTCGACGAGCCGGAGATCGACGCCTTGCCGCCCGGTGAACACCCGCCCGTCGGCCACCCGCGCGAGGCCAGCATCATCGTAGCCGCGCCGTTCGCGCACGAGGCGCTTGAACCAGTCGAAGCTGTCGCGCACCAGGCTCTCCAGCGCCGCGCGCGCCTCCGGCGACGTGGGCGAGAACCCGTTGGGCGCCGCCTTCAGCGGGCTTGACTTGACCTCCTCGACGCTGACGCCGACGCTGTCGAGCAGGCCCGTTACATTCGGAAACTGGAACAGCACACCGATCGACCCGACGAGCGACGTCTCGCGCGCCACGATCCGGTCGGCGCCGAGTGCCGCGATATAGCCGCCGGACGCCGCGAGCGTGTCCACCACCGCGACCACGGGCTTCTCCGCAGCGAGACGGCGCAACGCCTCATGCAGTGCCTCGGACCCCGCCGTGGTGCCGCCGGGGCTGTCGATGCGCAGGATCACTGCCTGCACGGCCGAACTCTTGCGCACATCGCCGATGAGATCGAGCGTGCGCTGGTCGCCCGTGATGAGGCCGTCAATCGTCACCCGCGCGACGTGCGGGCGCGAGGCGGAAAGGCCGCCCTCCCGTAGCGAAAAGCCCGCCACGACAGCCACCGCGATCAGTGCCACGAACGCCAGCGCCCGCCAGAGGGTGACGCGGCCACGCAAGCGGCGGCGATCGGCGATAAGGTCGGCTTCGTAACCCATGTCCATCCCGAAACGGCGGGCCGCCATCCGGCCCTCGATCCGCCGCAAGACTAGATCAATTCCGGCTCGAAGGGAAACCCTATTTTTGATAAGTAATTGATATAAACGGTCTTCATAAAGATTTCACATGCGGCGCGGCCGATTCCTGACGGTGCGCCGGCAAAAAGAAAAACCCGCGCGTTTCCGCGCGGGTCCCGATCTTCCGTTCGTTGCGGCGCGGGGCGCCCTCCATCACGAAAGACGTGATGGAAGCGTGCGCAACGCCTTGCCGGCCTTACTTCTTTTCGGTCGCCTTCTTCAGCGCGGCGCCGAGGATGTCGCCGAGCGACGCACCCGAATCGGCGGAGCCGTACTGCGCGATGGCTTCCTTCTCCTCAGCCTTCTCCAGCGCCTTGATGGAGAGCTGGATGCGGCGCGCCTTGCGGTCGAACTGCACCACGCGGGCATCGACCTTCTCGCCGGGCGAGAAGCGCTCGGGCCGCTGGTCGTTGCGGTCGCCCGCCAGCTCCGCGCGGCGGATGAAGGAGGTCAGGTCGGTGTCGACGATGCGCACCTCGATGCCGGCGTCCTTGACCTCCAGCACCTCGGTGGTGACGGTCGAACCCTTCTTGATGTCCGAAGCGTCAGCGAAGGGGTCACCCTCAAGCTGCTTGATGCCGAGCGAGATGCGCTCCTTCTCGACATCCACGTCCAGAACGACAGCGCGCACGACGTCGCTCTTCTTGAACTCCTCGATGACCTGCTCGCCCGGACGGTTCCAGTCGAGATCGGTGAGGTGGACCATGCCGTCCACATCCCCGTCGAGGCCGATGAAGAGGCCGAACTCGGTCTTGTTCTTGACCTCGCCCTCGACCTCGGAGCCGATCGGGTGCTTCTCGGCGAAGGCTTCCCACGGATTCTGCAGGGTCTGCTTGAGGCCGAGAGAGATGCGGCGCTTGACGGGATCGACCTCGAGGATCTGCACTTCCACTTCCTGGGAGGTGGAGACGATCTTGCCGGGGTGGACGTTCTTCTTGGTCCACGACATCTCGGAGACGTGGATCAGACCCTCGATGCCAGGCTCCAGCTCGACGAACGCGCCGTAGTCGGTGATGTTCGTCACGCGGCCGCTGAAGCGGCTGTTGACCGGATAGCGCTCGGCGATGCCTTCCCACGGATCGGCCAGCAACTGCTTGATGCCGAGCGAGATGCGGTGCGTCTCGTGATTGATCTTGACGATCTTGACCTTGACCGACTGGCCGATGCTGACGACGTCGGTCGGGTGGTTGACGCGGCGCCATGCCATGTCGGTGACGTGCAGCAGGCCATCGATGCCGCCGAGATCGACGAAGGCGCCGTATTCGGTGATGTTCTTCACCACGCCCTCGATGACCTGCCCCTCTTCGAGGTTGGCCACGAGCTCGGAACGGGCCTCGGCGCGCGTCTCCTCAAGCACCGTGCGGCGCGAGACGACGATGTTGCCGCGGCGGCGGTCCATCTTGAGGATCTGGAACGGCTGCGGCACGTTGAGCAGCGGCGTGACGTCGCGCACCGGGCGAATGTCGACCTGCGAGCGCGGCAGGAACGCCACGGCGCCGTCGAGATCAACCGTATAACCGCCCTTGACCTGGTTGAAGATGACGCCCGTCACCTTCTCATTGTTCTCGAAAGCCTTCTCAAGCTTGACCCAGCTCTCCTCGCGGCGCGCCTTGTCGCGCGAGATCACGGCCTCGCCGAGCGCATTCTCCACGCGCTCCAGATAAACCTCGACCTCGTCGCCGATCTCAAGCGTCTGATCGCGGCCGGGGCCGACGAATTCCTTCAGCGGAACGCGGCCCTCGGTCTTGAGGCCGATGTCGATGACGGCGACGTCTTTCTCGATTGCGACGACGATACCCTTGACGACGGTCCCTTCCTGGGACTCATGCCCACCGAGGGATTCTTCGAGAAGCGCCGCGAAATCGTCGCGGGTCGGGGCATGGTTAGCGGTTACGGACATGAAAACTCCTGACCAACGGCGCCGGCGGCTCGAATAACGGGCCGCTCCCACGCTGCCGGCGCCGCGCGGTCTGGTTTGCCGCACGATCTTCCGCCGTAACGGCGGGCCGGCGCCTCATGGCCGACAGCAGGGAACGATTCCGGCGGCGCGCTCGGGCGGCGGGGTCGTTTTGCATGCGACAGCGCCACATATGCAACAACACCAAAAGGGCGCGGTTAACGCGCCCCAGCCACCACCCGCGGGCAGCGCATTCCGGACTTCAGACCCATACATCGGGAACGCCCGGTTAACAACCTTTTTCCGGCTGTCACCGGGCGAAAACCGCATCAGTAGGTGAGGAGCGGCGGCAGTTCCTTCGCCTGTTCGATCCACTTCGCCACCACCTTTTCGGTGGGCAGCGCGCGGACGTAGTTGCCTTTTTCGTTGGCCTCCGCCAGCGCCTTCGTCAGGTTGACGGCGTTGCGATGCTTGAGTTCCTTCACGGTGTCGACGCCCGCGGCTTCCAGCAGGTCGGAATATTCCTTGCCAACGCCGTGAATGCGCAGGAGATCCGCGATGTTCGCCCACCTGAGGATCAGCGCCTCGTCGATGCCGGTCTCCGCTGCCAGTTCCCTGCGCCCCTTGGGGTCATGCGCGCGTTCCAGCAGCGCGTCGGTGGTGGCGATCCCCGCCACCTTCAGTGCCTGCGCGTCGTTTTCCCCGATGCCCTCTATGCTGACGATTGCGTATGATGCCACGACATGCCCCTTCCTGCAGCCCGACCATGCGGTCGATACGCTCCCTTACCCGCACCATGAAACGGTTTGTTGACGCATACACGCCGAGGCCCGGCCAGCCGGCACGGCTCTTCGATCTTGCATCGATCAGGGAGGGGAAAACAAGAGAATCAGTGTGTGAGAACAGGGCGAATCGCACGAAATCCGAAGCGGAATGGTAGCAGTGGGCAGATTTGAACTGCCGACCTCCGGGTTATGAATCCGGCGCTCTCACCAACTGAGCTACACTGCCGCTTCCGTCACCGTCTCCGCGAGGCGGGAACCGATAACGACGACTCAACCCGCGCGACCTCGCCGCGCGTCTTATCAAGCGCATATAGGGAACATCCGCCGCGCCTGTCAAGAACCCGATCGCCGCCACGTCTCATCTGGCGGGGACAATGCGCAGGATGCGGCCGTTATCCGCGTCTGTCAGCAGATATAGATAGCCGTCCGGGCCCGTGCGCACGTCGCGGATGCGTTCGTTCAGATCCGTCAGCAGCCGTTCCTCGTGGGTGACGCTCTCGTCCGCGACTTCGAGGCGCACCAGCGCCTTCCCCGCCAGCGCGCCGACGAACACGCTGCCGCGCCAGGGCGCGATCGCTCCCCCTTCATGAAAAGCGAGGCCGGAAGGGGCGATCGACGGCACCCAGTAATAGACGGGTTGCTCCAGCCCTTCCCGCGCCGTGCCGATGCCGATCGGCGCGCCAGAATAGTCGACGCCGTAGGTGATGATCGGCCAGCCGTAATTCAGGCCCCGGCGGACGACATTGATCTCGTCGCCACCGCGCGCACCGTGCTCCGCGGTCCACAATTCGCCGGTCTGCGGATGCAGCGCGGCACCCTGCGCGTTGCGGTGCCCCAGCGACCAGATTTCCGGCAGGGCATCATCCTGCCCGACGAACGGATTGTCGATGGGAATGGTGCCGTCGGTGTTGATTCGCAGCACCTTGCCGAGATGGCTGCTCACATCCTGCGCCTTGTCGCGGGTGCCGAAACGGTCACCGATCGTGATGAACAGCGTATCCTCTTCCGCCGGCACCAGCCGCACGCCGAAATTCGCCGTTCCCGATGCCGTATCCTTCTGGCGGAAAATCGCCTCGACCTGCTCCAGCGTGTTTTTCTCCCGGTTGAGCACGGCGCGGTCGACGGCAATGCCCGAACCGCCCTCACGCGGCTCGACGTAGGCGAAATACAGGTACCCATTGCGCGCGAAGTCGGGATCGAGCGCGATGTCGAGCAGCCCTCCCTGCCCCCGTGCGAGCACGGCAGGCACGCCGCCAACGGGCGGCGAAAGCTTGCCATCGCGACTCACGCGGCGCAGGCGCCCCGGCCGCTCGCTCACCAGGAACTCTCCGGATGGCAGAAAGGCGAGGCCCCAGGGATGTTCGAGCCCGGAGGTCACGGTCTCGACAGAGATGTCGAGCTTTTCCGTCCGCTCCGTCACGGCGGGTGCGACCTGCGCGGCCGCCCGTATCGCCATGCCATCGGGGAGCGCGACGGCAGCGGCGGCCAGCAATCCTGCGGCCACAATCTTCGGAAACCGTCCGGAAAACCTCATCGAAGAACCTTTCGCAGATCGCGCGGACCTGCGTGTCAGTTTAATCGCGTTGGCCTCCGGGCGCCATCAGGAAACGCGGGCGATTCCTGCCGGCGGCTCCGTATGCGCAGTGTGCGCGGGGCCGAACAGCGTTCCAGCTGCGACGATTGCCGACGCCGCGATCAGGACGAGCGCCAGCACGGCCGATATCCTGAATTGGCGCGCCGCCTCTGCCGGTGCGATGGCCGCCCGTTGCCGGCGCTGGTAATCCGACATGCGGATCGGGTCGTTCGTTGTCATGTCCGCCTCCTGTCGTTCCGGGCATTTTGCCGCAGCGGGCGAAATCGTCTTGCCTCCGCGCCGTGCCTGAAGTTGCACTATGCCAGAGACGCCCGGTGGATGCCCTGCCATGTTAACGGGGCGGTTAACGAATAGTTCCTACATCTTCACGGAATCGTCACCGAAAGGCGCGTCGCTGCACCCACGATGCCGCAATACGGCGGTTTTCAGGCTTGCCAGCGAGCGGCGGGCGGACTACGTTTCCACGCTTTTCGGAATGATCGCGCTCCGCGAAGCGGGCGATCCGCCCCAAATCAATCAAGCGCTGCACCATCCCTTCTCTCAAGGAGCCCATGATCATGGCCTTTCTCGCCGATGCTCTGTCACGCATCAAGCCGTCCGCAACCATCGCGCTGACGCAGAAAGCCCGCGATCTGAAAGCCCAGGGCCGCGACGTGATCTCGCTTTCCGTCGGCGAGCCGGATTTCGATACGCCCGACAACATCAAGAACGCGGCCATCGAGGCGATTCGCCGGGGCGAGACCAAGTACACGCCGGTCGCTGGCATTCCGCAGCTCCGCGAGGCGGTTGCGCGCAAGTTCAAGCGCGAGAACGAGCTTGACTACAAGCCCTCGCAGACCATCGTCGGCACGGGCGGCAAGCACGTCATCTACAACGCCTTCCTCGCCACGCTGAACCCCGGCGACGAGGTGGTGATTCCCGCGCCCTACTGGGTTAGCTATCCCGAAATCGTCGCGCTGTGCGGCGGCACGCCGGTCATCGTCGATACCTATATCGACAAGGGCTTCAAGCTGCAGGCGGAGGATCTGGAGCGCGCCATCACGCCCAAGACCAAATGGGTGCTGTTGAACTCTCCCTCCAACCCTTCCGGCGCGGCCTATACGTGGGACGAACTGAAGGCGGTCACCGATGTGCTGGTGCGCCATCCCCACGTCTGGGTGATGACGGACGACATGTACGAGCATCTCGTCTACGGCGACTTCAAATTCGTCACGCCCGCGCAGGTCGAGCCCAACCTCTACGAGCGCACGCTGACCATCAACGGCGTGTCGAAGGCCTACGCGATGACGGGCTGGCGTATCGGCTACGCCGGCGGCCCGGAGACGCTCATCAAGGCCATGGACACGGTGCAGGGCCAGCAGACGTCGGGCACGTCGTCGATTTCGCAATGGGCGGCCGTGGAGGCGCTCGACGGGCCGCAGGACCACCTCGCGGTGTTCCGCAATGCATTCCAGGGCCGGCGCGATCTCATCGTCTCCATCCTCAACCAGACGACGGGCATCACCTGCCCGACGCCGGAGGGCGCGTTCTACGTCTATCCGTCCATCGTCCCGCTGATCGGCAAGACGGCGCCGTCCGGCAAGAAGATCGAGACGGACGAGGACTTCGTGCTGGAACTGCTCGCCACCGAGGGCGTGGCGACGGTGCATGGCTCGTCGTTCGGCTCCGGCCCGAACTTCCGCGTCAGCTACGCCACGTCGAACGACAAGCTGGAGGAAGCGGGCAACCGCATCCAGCGTTTCGTCAACAGCCTGCGCTGAACCTGCCCGCATGCCCGGTCTGCGACCGGGCATGCGCACGCGGAAACGGTCCGGCGCCGCGTTCCGGTCAAGTTAAATGGTCGAGCGCGGGAAACGACACGGCGAGCCCGTCGCGGGCGACGAAGGAACCCGGCAGCGCCGCGCGCAGCCGGGCGTCATAGGCTTCCAGGCGCGTGTCGTCGTGGCAGGGGTGCAGGTGGAACGCCGCCATCGCCTTCACCTTGCCGGCCGCGCAGAGCGCGAGGCCCGCCTCGCAGGTGGAATGCCCCCAGCCCTTGCACCGCGTGTATTCATCGGCCGCATACATGGCGTCGAAGATCATCAGGTCGGCGTTCGAGACGAAATCGGTAAGGTCCTCCGGCGGCCAGCCCAGGCTGTGCTCGACATCGCTGACGTAGCACACGCGCCGGCCGCCGAACTCGAACCGGTAGGCGCTCGCGCCATCGGGATGGAGCAGCGGGCACGTGGCGACGGAAGGGCCGTCGACGAACGCCAGCCTGTCGCCGGCGCGAAAACCGACATGCTCGAAGCGCGCCGGCAGCCCGTCGAGCCCCAGCGGAAACAGCGGCGGCGAGAACAGCCGCCCCAGCGCGGCACTGCCGTCCGCCCCGCCGAGATTGCCGACATGAACGCGGATGGTGTTGCCGCGCACCAGCGCCGGCCTGAAGAACGGCAGGCCGATGACGTGGTCGAGATGCAGATGGCTCAGCAGGATATCGATCTCGCAGCCGGAGCGCTCCGCGCCGAGATATTCGCCGAGAGGGCGGATGCCGGTGCCCGCATCGACGATGAACAGCCGCTCACCGCAGCGGATCTCCACGCAGCACGAATTGCCGCCGAACGCCACATACTGGGGCCCGGACACCGGCAATGAACCGCGTACGCCCCAGAACCGCACGGACAGGGCGTCCGCCGGGAGGGGCTGCTGGACAGCGAGAGGGTGCATAAGCGCAGACATGAAGGCAGTCTACTCTCAATCAGACTGGAAGACAGTGCGCCAATACACGTTCGCAGCCGCAATCGCAATTCGGACTGGCGCCTGGCCCCGACGATGCGCGGGGGCGATGATCGAGAAGACCGAAGGGCAAGAAGAATGCCCGGCAGCAGCATGAACGGGAGGGGGCACCGCGAACGGTCCGTTCATGCCGGCTGCCGGGCCAGGCACCCGCGCGCCACAGGCACACGGGCGACAAGGGATCGCCGAAAGCTCTCCGCTAGGGAGTTCCAGCCTCTCGCCCACTTTATTATCACCGTTGGCGCACGCCATCAGTGCGCTGCAACACGTCATAAATCGGACGGGTGTCAGATAACTGACTCGCGCCGCCCGCCGCGCAATGGAGAAAGGCCGCAAGGTCCGTCGTCTGGTGGCCGATATGCGCCTCGGCGGAGCGCCCCTGCTCGTGCGCCTCGCGGTGTGGGTCGGGCGTCGCGGGCAGCACGAGCACAGTCTGCATGCCGAGCCCGTGTGGCACCGCGAGATTGGCGGAGAGGTCCTCGAACATCGCCGCGCGCGTGGGGTCGATGCCGTGCCTCTCGATGAAGCGCGCGTAGGTGACGGCTTCGGGCTTGGGCACGAATGCGGCGTCGACAATGTCGAACAGATCCTCGAACAGATCGGCGATGCCCAGCCGCCCGACGACGGCACCCGCGTGGGCGCGCGACCCGTTGGTGAAGACGAACCTGCGCCCCGGCAGATTGGCCACCGCGCGGCGCAGGCGCTCGTCGCGGACGACGGCCGAATAGTCAATGTCGTGCGCGAAATCGAGGAACGCTTGCGGATCGACGGCGTGCTCCGCCATCAGGCCGCGCAGCGTCGTGCCGTAACGATGATAATAATATTTCTGCAGCGCACGCGCCGACATCGCGTCGAGGCCGAACAACTCGCACATGTAGAGGGTGATCTGCGTATCGACCTGCGGCCACAGCCCTGCCTCATGCGAGTACAGCGTGTTGTCGAGGTCGAAAATCCACGTCTCGACATGCGCGAAAACGTTATTGTGTCCGGGCAGGGCATCGCCGCCTGCGACACCGGCCGCCGCGGGATCGGCCAGAGCAGCCCGCGCCTCGTTTTCTTCATACGCCATCGCGCGTCTTCAACCTTCCCGGCCGGCGGTAACGAGATCCCGGCGCGGCCTGCCGCGCCGGCCCGTGTGCGGAAAGCTGGCCGGCAGCCGGACGGGCCGTTTTCGCGACGGGTAACGGGAGATGGGGTATGGTGGCGACAATCTCAAGCGGCAGCCGCTGTCGTGATCTTGCGGAATCAAGCCTGTAGACAACATTAAAGTCCCCGTCGCCGCTTTCAGGTCGGCGACCATTATGTTAGGAAGCGCGAAACGGGGTTGGGTCGGGGATCGGGAATCGGTTCGCGGACGCGGCTTCACCAGTTACTAACGGATGACGTATCGGCGCATTAGGTGAACGCGCCGTGCGGCCACGTCGGGATTGATCCGCCCACCGTCACTAAAGGTTCGGGCAACGGTGCATTAGCGCCCTGAACGATGACGAAAAGATGAAAGGAACGACCGGGGGACATGGAGCGCCAGTCGAGTTATGATTATGAACAGCTTCTCGCCTGTGGGCGGGGAGAGCTGTTCGGTGCCGGAAATGCGCAGTTGCCCCTGCCGCCGATGCTGATGTTCGACCGTATCACCTCCATCGTGGAGGCAGGCGGCGAATACGGCAAGGGCGGCGTACGGGCGGAACTCGATGTGCGGCCGGACCTTTGGTTCTTTTCCTGCCACTTCAAGGGCGACCCGGTGATGCCCGGCTGCCTGGGCGTCGATGCCCTCTGGCAGCTCGTCGGCTTCTTCCTCGGCTGGCTAGGCTCGCCGGGACGCGGCCGGGCGCTGGGCGTGGGCGAGGTCAAGTTCACGGATCAGGTGCTGCCGACCATCCGTAATGTCGTCTACGGCGTCGATCTCAAGCGCGTCTTCCGCTCGAAGCTGGTGCTCGGCATTGCCGACGGCTGGCTGGAGGCCGACGGCAAGCGCATCTACACCGCCAGGGACCTGCGCGTCGGCCTGTTCACCACGGATGCGGCCGCAGCCGGCGCCTGACGCAGCCGGCCGGTTTTCCGCGAGCGGGATGCGGGATGGCTGGACAACGCCACCGACGCGCGCCATATGCTGCGACAAGTGCCGGCGCGGGCGGATACCGCCCGCAGGTTCCCCCGCAGATGCCGGGATGGGCCTTGGCCGCGCGCGAACGACTTGACTGAACCGAATATTGCGAAAGAGGGAACGTTTGCGATGAGACGTGTCGTGGTGACGGGGATGGGCATCGTCTCATCCATCGGCAACAACGCGCAGGAAGTGCTGGCTTCGCTGCGCGAAGCGCGTTCCGGCATCGTCTTCGCGCAGGACTATGCCGACCTTGGGTTCCGCTGCCGCGTGCACGGCGCCCCCACCATCCGGCCGGAGGAGCATGTCGACAGGCGCGCCATGCGGTTCCACGGCGGCGGCACGGGCTGGAACCACATCGCCATGGATCAGGCCATCGCCGATTCGGGGCTGGATCCGTCCGACATCAGCAACGAGCGCACCGGCATCATCATGGGCTCCGGCGGGCCTTCCGCGCGCACGCTCGTCGACGCGGCGGACATCACCCGCACCAAGGGCCCCAAGCGCGTCGGGCCTTTCGCCGTGCCGAAGGCCATGTCCTCCACCGCCTCCGCCACGCTCGCGACCTGGTTCAAGATCAAGGGCGTCAACTATTCGATCTCGTCCGCCTGCGCCACGTCCAGCCACTGCATCGGCAACTCCGTCGAGCAGATCCAGTACGGCAAGCAGGACATCATGTTCGCGGGCGGCTGCGAGGAACTCGACTGGACGCTCTCCGTGCTGTTCGACGCCATGGGCGCCATGTCCTCGAAATACAACGACACGCCGCAGACCGCCTCCCGCGCCTATGACCTCCACCGCGACGGCTTCGTGATCGCCGGCGGCGCCGGCGTCCTGGTGCTGGAGGAGCTGGAGCACGCGCGGGCGCGCGGCGCGAAAATCTATGCGGAAATCGTCGGCTATGGCGCGACGTCCGACGGCTACGACATGGTTGCCCCCTCGGGCGAGGGCGCGGAGCGCTGCATGCGGCAGGCGCTCGCCACCGTCAATGTGCCGGTCGACTACATCAATCCGCACGCCACGTCCACGCCGGCCGGCGACGGGCCGGAAATCGAGGCCATCCGGCGCGTGTTCGGCGCGGGGGAGGCCTGCCCGCCCATCTCCGCCACCAAGTCTCTCACCGGCCATTCGCTGGGGGCGGCGGGCGTGCAGGAGGCGATCTATTCGCTGCTGATGCTCAACAACGGTTTCATCTGCAAGAGCGCCAACATCGAGGAACTGGACCCCGCCTTCGCGGACATGCCGATCGTCCGCGAGCGCATTGACGACGTATCGCTCAATTGCGTGCTGTCGAACTCGTTCGGCTTCGGCGGCACCAACGCTACCCTCGTCTTCAAGCGACTCGAAGCCTGAGGCGGAGGAATGCTAGTGACAAAAGGTCTGATGCAGGGAAAACGCGGCCTCGTCATGGGCGTCGCGAACGATCATTCCATTGCCTGGGGCATCGCGAAGACGCTGCACGAACACGGGGCGGAACTGGCCTTCACCTATCAGGGCAACGCGCTGCACAAGCGCGTGGCGCCGCTTGCGGAAACGGTCGGCTCAAGCGTGATCCTGCCGTGCGACGTGGAGGACCTCGCGTCCGTGGATGCGGTGTTCGACGCGCTGAAGGAGCAGTGGGGCGGCATCGATTTTCTGGTGCACGCCATCGCCTTCTCGGACAAGAGCGAGCTGAAGGGCCGCTATGCCGACACCACGCGCGAGAACTTTCTGCGCACGATGCTGATCTCCTGCTTCTCCTTCACCGAGGTGACGAAGCGCGCGGCCGCGATCATGCCGGCGGGCGGTTCCATCATGACGCTGACCTACGGCGGCGCTACCCGCGTCATGCCCAACTACAATGTCATGGGTGTTGCCAAGGCGGCGCTGGAGGCGAGCGTGCGCTACCTCGCCAACGATTTCGGCGCGGATTCCATCCGCGTCAACGCCATCTCGGCCGGCCCGGTGCGCACGCTGGCGGGCGCGGGCATCGCCGACGCGCGGCTGATGTATTCCTACCAGAAGGCCAACTCGCCCCTGCGGCGCACCGTCACCACCGAGGAAATCGGCGGTGCGGCGGCATACCTGCTTTCGGACCTGTCCTCCGGTGTCACGGGCGAGATCCACTACGTGGATTCCGGCTACAACATCATCTCGATGCCGCGCACCGAAACGCTGAAAATCCACGACGCGGCGGAGGCAGCGGCACAGGCGGCGGGAACCGAAGCCGCGAAATAGGCATTTCCGATCCGGCGCCCTTCGCTCCCCACCTCCGTTTCCTTGCGGCGATAACGGAGCGGTGCGCCTCGCGCACCACATATTCGTGTTCCGGATATGCTATTGATGGGGATGGATCGCGCTAGGCAGGCGCCGTCCATCCCCGATACTGGCACGCGGAGGGGTCGGTTTGGACATCGTGACCCGCCTTGCAAAGCTGATCTGGATGTCGTTCCGCCGCTTCGACGCCCATGATGGCTGGGCCATCGCGAGCCATATCGCGCTCTCGGCGCTGATGTCGCTGTTTCCCTTCGTCATCCTCATCGCCGCGCTCGCCAGTACGTTTCAGGCCGAAGGGCTTGCCGATTCCGTCACCGACCTGATGCTGGAGGCCTGGCCGCAGGAGGTCGCAGGGCCGATCGGGCGCGAACTCCACCATGTGCTCACCATCAAGCGCGGCGACCTGCTCACCGTGGGCGCCTTGCTTGCGCTCTACTTCTCGTCGAACGGGGTGGAGGCGCTGCGCATCGGCCTCAACCGCGCCTATGACGTGACGGAGACACGCCCGTGGTGGCTGACGCGGCTTGAGGCCTTCGCCTATGTGATCGGCGGCGCGGCGGCATTGATCGTGTTCTCGTTCCTCGTCGTACTAGGGCCGCTGCTATGGCGCACGCTGGTGGAATACGTGCCCGCGCTCCAGCCTCTGCATGGCCTCGTATTCGCCGCGCGCTTCTCGGTGGCGACGCTGGTGATCGTGATCGCGCTCTTCGTCGGCCATCTGTGGCTGCCCAGCGAACGCGCGCGCCGCAAGAAGGACCGCCTGCTCGGCGAACGGCGCACGCTGCTGTCGGTGCTGCCGGGGGTCGCGGTGACGCTGGTTCTCTGGCTCGTCGGCGGCACGGCCTTCGGCCTTTATCTCGACAGCTTCGCGCGCAACTATGTCTCGACCTACGCGGGGTTGGCGTCGGGCATGATCGTGCTGGTATTTCTCTATATGCTCGCCGCCATTTTCATCTACGGGGCGGAACTCAACGCCTCCATCGCGGCGCTGCGGCGCAAGGCACGCGAAAACGCGGCGGCCCAGGAAGAGCCCCTGGCGCCGGAGGAAGCGGCGGGCGAGGCGCGGCCCGCTCAGACGCGCGCCGCCGCCAGCATATAATTCACCGACAGGTCGGACGACGTCTGCCACGTATCGCCCAGCGGCCGATAGACGACGCCTGTGCGGTCCGTGACGGCCAGGCCGTGCCGGGAGATGGCGGCGGCAAGTTCGTCGGGCGTGATGAACCGGCGCCAGTCATGCGTGCCGCGCGGCAGCCAGCGCAGCACGTACTCCGCTCCCACGATGGCGAGCGCGAAGGATTTCGCCGTGCGGTTCAGGGTCGCCATGACGAGCAGACCGCCCGGCCGCACGACGGCGCAGGTCGCGGCGACGAAAGCCTCGACATCGGCCACGTGCTCCACCACCTCCATGGCGAGCACGACATCGAATTGCTCGCCGCTGGCGGCCACGCTCTCCACCGTCTGCGCGCGGTAGTCGATGGCGAGCCCCTCCCCCGCCGCGTGCGCTCGCGCCACGGCAAGATTCTTCTCTGCCGGATCGAGCCCGGTGACGGACGCGCCGAGACGCGCCAGCGGCTCCGAAAGCACACCGCCGCCGCAGCCGATGTCGAGCACCGAAAGCCCGGCCAGCGGGGCATCGGCGCGGATGTCGCGCCCGAAGCGATTCGCGGCGAGGTCGCGGATGTAGCCCACCCGCACGGGGTTGAAGCGGTGAAGCGGACGCATCGGCCCGCGCGGGTCCCACCATGTGCCGGCGAGGCGCTCGAAGCGGGCCACCTCGTCGGGATCGACCGTTCCCGCCTCAGTCTGTCGTGTGCCAGTCACCGCGTCCTCCTGCTGCATCTCGGGCAAGCCCCTGTCCCGCGCCCGGCCGGGCGGGCGTCGTCAGACGTCACCCGCCGTTCGTCCGACCGGCACATGCGGACCATTGACATGCGGGCCCGCCCCCGGCATCTATACACGCCTTTCATGCCGTTTTCAGCGGTTGAATGCCAGTTCCACAGGCTCCGGTTCCATCTGGCGCCAGTTCCTTCAGTCCCGGTTTTCCCGGCCGCTGCGGCGGTGCAAGCCAACGGAAAGCGAACCCGATTCCATCATGGCCCGTCTGGTGTTGAAGTTCGGCGGTACGTCCGTCGCCACGATTGAACGAATCCGCAACGTGGCTCTCCATGTAAAACGCGAGGTGGATGCAGGCCATCAGGTCGCCGTCGTCGTATCGGCCATGTCGGGCAAAACCAACGAACTGGTGGGGTGGTGCCGCGAGGCCTCCGCCCTGCACGACGCGCGCGAATATGACGCAGTGGTCGCGTCGGGCGAGCAGATCACGGCCGGCCTCCTGGCAATCACGCTGCAATCCATGGGGCTCGATGCGCGCTCGTGGCTCGGCTGGCAGATTCCGATCCTGACCGACGGCGCCCACGGCGCCGCCCGCATCACCGGCATGGACGGCGCGCCGCTTATCGAGGCGTTCGAGAAGAATAACCAGATCGCGGTGATCGCAGGCTTCCAGGGCATTCACCAGCAGACCGGGCGCATCACGACGCTCGGGCGCGGCGGCTCGGATACGAGCGCGGTGGCCGTCGCCGCCGCCATCAACGCCGACCGGTGCGATATCTACACGGACGTCGACGGCGTCTACACCACCGACCCGCGCGTGGTGCCCCACGCCAGCCGGCTCGACCGCGTCTCCTTCGAGGAAATGCTCGAAATGGCCTCGCTCGGCGCGAAAGTGCTGCAGGTGCGCTCGGTGGAACTCGCCATGCTCTACAAGGTGCGCACCTTCGTGCGTTCCAGTTTCGACGATCCGGCCGCGCCCCGGCCCGGCACCCTGATTTGCGATGAGGAGGATATATTGGAACAACAGGTCGTGACCGGCATCGCCTTCTCGCGAGACGAAGCACAGATCACGCTGCGGCGCGTTGCAGACCATCCGGGCATCGCCGCGGCGATCTTCGGCCCGCTGGCGGATGCCAATATCAATGTCGATATGATCATCCAGGTCGTTTCCGACGACACGACGACAACCGACATCACCTTCACCGTTCCGGCCTCCAGCTATGAGCGGGCGCGCCAGATCCTGGAGGATCACCGCGCCACCATCGGCTTCACCTCCCTGCAGGGCGCAACCGACGTTGTGAAGATTTCCGCCATCGGCATCGGCATGCGCAGCCATGCGGGCGTCGCCGCGCGCGCCTTCCGCGCCCTGGCGGACAAGGGCATCAACATCCGTGCGATCACCACATCGGAGATCAAGTTCTCGGTGCTGATCGATGCCGAATATACGGAGCTTGCCGTGCGCACGCTCCACGCGCTCTACGGACTCGACAGGAAGCCCGAGGCGGAAACGAAGGCCGCAAGCTGAACGGGCCGGCGGCGGATTGCGCCGTTGTCGTGTGACGTGCACGATTGCGTGCGACAAACGCGCGTGACGTCCTGGAGAGGTCAATGTTGCATTGCACAACTGCAATCCGCATCATTCTTTTGGGCGTTGACGCTTGCGATGTTGCATGAAGCTTGGTTATACCCCGCACATGGGCTGCCGGGGAGCTGCGTCGTGAGTCGCGGTTTCGGGCCGGTGTGGTGCCGCCCCGCGACAGGGAGCGGCTTTTCGGGAACGGGCTGATGCGGGGAGCGTTGGGGAGCCCACGATTGCTGTTGCGTCGTCTGCGCGAGGTCATGGCGGAACCGGTCAGTGCGCAGGAGCGGCTGGACCGGATCGTGGTCGTTATTGCCTCCAACATGGTCGCGGAGGTGTGCTCGGTCTACGTGCTGCGCATCGACGGCACGCTGGAGCTTTACGCCACGGAGGGCCTCAATCCCGAGGCCGTCCACATGACGACCATGCGCCTCGGCGAGGGCATCGTCGGCACCATCGCCCGCGACGCTGAACCGCTCGCGCTGGCGGACGCGCAGCTCCACCCCGCTTATTCCTACAAGCCGGAAACCGGGGAGGAAGTGTACCGCAGCTTCCTTGGCGTTCCCATCCTGCGCGCCGGCAACACGCTCGGCGTTCTCGTCGTCCAGAACCGCGCCCAGCGCAACTATACGGAAGAAGAGATCGAGGCGCTGCAGACCACGGCCATGGTGCTCGCGGAGATGATCGCCTCCGGCGAGCTGCAGGCGCTGGCGAAACCGGGCGCCGACATCGCCGTGCGCCGCTCCCTGCACCTGCGCGGCGTTTCGCTGGCAGACGGCGTGGGGCTCGGCCACGCGGTGCTGCACGAGCCGCGCGTCGTGGTGAACAATCTTCTCGCGGACGATCCGGCGCACGAACTCGCACGCATCGACAAGGGCGTCGCTGCCGTGCGCGAGACCATCGACCGGCTGGTGGAGCGCGGCGACGTCGCCCATCATGGCGAGCACCGCGACGTGCTGGAGACGGTGCGCATGTTCGCGAACGATCAGGGCTGGATCAGGCGCGTGCGCGAGGTCGTGGGCACCGGCCTCACGGCCGAGGCCGCCGTCGAGCGCGTGCAGTCGGACGTGCGCGCGCGCATGTTGCGCCAGACGGACCCCTATCTGCGCGACCGGCTGCACGATCTCGACGAATTGTCCGACCGCCTGCTGCACGCGCTCGCCGGCGAGCATTTCGGCGCCTCGCGCGAGGAACTGCCGGAGAACGCCATCCTGGTGGCGCGCTCCATGGGACCGGCGGCGCTGCTCGACTACGACCGCTCGCGCCTGCGCGGCCTCGTGCTGGAGGAAGGCGGACCGGCGAGCCATATCGCCATCGTCGCGCGCGCGCTCGGCATCCCCACCGTCAGCGAGATCGCCGGCATCGCCGGCATGCTGGAGGCGGGCGATGCCGTCATCGTCGACGGTTCGGCGGGCGACGTGCAGGTGCGTCCCCAGCCCGACGTCCAGTCCGCCTACGCCGAGAAGGCGCGGCTGCGCGCCAAGCGGCAGGAGCAGTACCGCAGCCTGCGCGACCTGCCCGCGCTGACACTCGACGGCGAGCGGATATCGCTCAATCTCAACGCCGGCCTGCTCGTCGACCTGCCGCACGTGTCGGAGACGAATGCCGACGGCGTCGGCCTGTTCCGCACGGAACTGCAGTTCATGATCGCCGAGCGCATGCCCTCCACCAGCGAGCAGGAGGCGCTCTACCGGCAGGTGCTCGACGAACTGAACGGCGCGCCGGTGACCTTCCGCACGCTGGATATCGGCGGCGACAAGGTGCTGCCCTACATGCAGGCGGTGGAGGAGGAGAATCCGGCGCTGGGCTGGCGCGCCATCCGCATTGGCCTCGACCGGCCCGGCCTGCTGCGGGCGCAGGTGCGCGCGCTGCTGAAGGCTTGCAGCGGGCGGGCGCTGAAAGTGATGTTCCCCATGGTCGCCACCGTCGAGGAGTTCAATCGCGCGAAGGCCATCGTCACGCGCGAGCTGTCCTACCTGCGCAAGCACGGCCATGTCGAGCCCTCCTCCATCGCCGTGGGCGTGATGGTGGAGGTGCCCTCGCTGGTGTTCCAGATCGAGGAACTGGTGCGGGTCGCGGACTTTCTCTCCGTCGGCTCCAACGACCTGATGCAGTTCCTGTTCGCCGCCGACCGCGAGAACCGGCAGGTGGCCGAGCGCTTCGACCCGCTCAGCACGCCGCTGCTGCGCGCGCTGAAGGTCATTCACGACAGCGCCAGTGCCGGCAACACGCCGGTGACGCTGTGCGGCGAGATCGGCGGCAAGCCGCTGGAGGCGATGGCGCTCATCGGCCTGGGCTACCGGTCGCTTTCCATGTCACCGGCCTCCATCGGCCCGGTGAAGGCCATGCTGCTGTCGCTCGACACGGGCGCCATCACGGCGGAGATGAACCGGCTGCTGGCGACGGCGGGCGACCGGGGCACGCTGCGCCAGGCGCTGGCGGGCTTTGCAGCCGCGCGGGGGATTCCGGTGTAGCGTGTCTCCGTTTCGCGCCGCCGCCCTTGCGGTTCCACGCTGCCGCATCCATTTCCCCGACAAGATATTCATGACCGACATCATCACCCCTCCCGCCGACCGGCTCGCCGCCATTCTCGACCGCCACGCCGTGCTGACGGCGACGCTGGCGGCCGGTGCCGATTCCGACACGTTCGTTTCGCTGTCGCGGGAGCTGTCGGAGCTAGACCCCGTCGTGGAGGCGATCCGCACCTTCAAGACGGCGGAGAGCGACCTCGCGGAGATCGATTCGCTCATCGGCGATCCGAAGACGGACCGGGAGATGCGCGCCTTCGCGGCGGACGAGCGCCCGGCAGCCGTGGCGCAACTTGCGGAAGCTGCGCGCACGCTGACGATCATGCTGCTGCCTAAGGACAGCGCCGACGAGAAGAGCGCCATCCTTGAAATCCGTGGCGGCACGGGCGGCGACGAGGCCGCGCTGTTCGCGGGAGACCTGCTGCGCATGTACACGCGCTATGCCGCCACGAAGGGCTGGTCGGTCGAGATTCTGTCCGAGAGCCCCGGCACGGCCGGCGGCTACAAGGAAGTGGTCGCGGAGGTGACGGGCCGGGGTGTGTTCGCGCGCCTGAAGTTCGAATCCGGCACGCATCGCGTGCAGCGCGTGCCGGATACGGAGGCGTCCGGCCGCATCCACACCTCCGCCGCCACGGTCGCCGTGCTGCCGGAGGCGGAGGAGGTGGATGTCGCCATCGACGAATCGGACCTGCGCATCGAGACCATGCGCTCCGGCGGCGCGGGCGGCCAGCACGTCAACAAGACCGAATCGGCCATCCGCATCACGCATATCCCCACCAACACCGTGGTGTTGGTGCAGGAGGAGCGCTCCCAGCACCGCAACCGCGCCAAGGCCATGTCCATGCTGCGCGCCCGTCTCTATGATGCCGAGCGCAGCCGCAAGGACGCCGAGCGCGCGCAGGACCGCAAGCTGCAGGTGGGCTCGGGCGACCGCTCCGAGCGCATCCGCACCTATAACTTCCCGCAGGGGCGCGTCACGGACCACCGCATCAACCTCACCCTCTACAAGCTGGACGAGGTGATGATGGGCACCGGCCTCGACCAGCTGCTCGATGCCCTGATCGCCGAGCATCAGGCCGAACAGCTCGCGGCGCAGGCATGATCGCCGGCCGATGACGCAGCCGACCTCCCGCGCGCAGGCCCTGAAGCGGCTGACCGCAGACCTGCGGGAAGCGGGCATCGACACCGCCGCCCTCGACGCGCGCATTCTGCTGAAGGCGGCGGCGAATCTGTCGACGGCCGATCTCTATGCCTGGCCCGACGCGCCGCTCGGCGACGCCGCGCTCGCGCGCCTTGCGGCGATGGCGCGCCGCCGCCGCGCCCGCGAGCCGGTGGCGCGCATTCTCGGGCAATGGGAATTCTGGGGCCTGCCGTTCACCCTCTCCCCGGCCACGCTCGTGCCGCGCCCGGAGACGGAATTCGTCGTCGAGGCGGCCGTCGCCGAACACGGGCGAATCGCCGCGGCGCGTGGCGATTCGCCCGTCACCTTTGTCGATCTCGGCACCGGCTCCGGCTGCATCGCCGTCGCGGTGGCACACGAACTGCCGGCGGCGCGCGGTATCGCCGTCGATCTCGCTCCCGATGCCGCGCGGGTCGCCCGCGACAACGCCCGCCGCAACGGCGTCGCGGAGCGCTTGTCGATCATCGCGGGATCGTGGGGATCGGCGCTGGCCGACAGCAGCGCGGACATGATCCTTTCCAACCCACCCTACATCGAAACCCTTGACGTGGAAGGGCTGGAACCCGATGTAAGGGATTACGATCCACATCTCGCGCTCGATGGCGGTGCCGATGGGCTTGATGCCTACCGGCAGATATTCGCCGATGCGCGCCGGCTCTTGCGCGCGGATGGCGCCGTCATCGTGGAATTCGGCCGTGGACAGGCGGCGTCCGTTGCGGATATCGCGCGGGCGCAGGGGCTGTCCGCCCACCCGCCGCTCGCCGACCTGTCTGGAATCGAGCGCGTCATTGTTGCCACATTAATATGAAAGATGAGGCTGCTTGATACTTTCCAGACAAAAAACGCTTGGCGGGACAGGGGTAAGCCGGTAGTGTCGAAGCGTGAATCAGGCTTGGCTGTTGACTGTATTACCTGGGACGCCTCCACTGCGTGCAGGTTCCGGGCAGCTTTTCGCACAATCTGTTGAACTGATCGCATCTATCGTAATGGATGATTCCAGCAGATCGGGATTTCGTGTGATCCATCGACGTATCCGGCTGTTTTCGACTGTCGCAGCGCGCCTTCCCGCCGAGGGCGCGTGCGGGCGGTCGCGGATTTCGCCGTGTTGTTGAATTGCGTGGCATCCCGCGCGCCGGGCCAGACATCGCCGGAGCGCATGCTTGCGGGCGTGCGCGGATTCTGGAAAGCGGTATCGAGGATATAAGAACATTAACGAACCAAAGGCCTTTTGCCGCCCTTGCGCGACGGGGGCAACCAGGTGCCCTTGCCGCATGAGCGCGAGGGTTGAAGTACCGGCGTTACGGACGAGTAACCGATGCAGCGAGCGATCGGCATTTCCGCGGCCCACCGGATGGCAGCGGGGACGTGACGTCCCCCAGTTACAGCTCCCAATGAGATAGTCGATGAGACCAGGTCAAAACAGACGCATGCGCAACCGCAACCGCAAGGCTCCCAACCCGCTGACGAAGACGTTCGAGTCAAATGGGCCGGACGTGAAGGTGCGGGGCACGGCTCAGCACATCGCCGAGAAATACACGCAGTTGTCGCGTGACGCGCACGTCGCCGGCGATCCGGTGGCGGCGGAGAACTATCTCCAGCACGCGGAACACTACCTGCGCATCATTCTCGCCGCCCAGGCGCAATATCAGCAGAACTTCGGTTTCCCGCGTCCCTTCGACGACGATCAGGAGGATGCGGGCGAGGACGGCGGCTACGGCTATGGCGTGCAGGACTACGGCTCGCCCCAGCCCGATACGCGCGCCTCCGACCAGCGACAGGGCGGCCAGCGTCAGACTGACTCGCGTCTTGCCGCCTTCGATGACGAGGGCCAGCCCGTTCCCCAGCGCGAACGCAGCGAAAGGTCCGGCCGGGGACAGGACCGCACGCAGGATGGCGCCCCGCAGGAGCGCGGAGCGCACGACAGGAGCGAACGGCAGGACCGCCGCGAACGCTTCCGCCGCAGGCGCGAGGAAAACATCAACGGCTATGCGCAGCAACCCGCCGAGGATGCCGGCGCGGCCCGCCAGCCTTCCCTGCCCGCTTTCCTGACCACGCCGGTGCGCACCACCGCTGTCGAGACCGATGAGCAGCCTGTTGTCGCGCGCCCCCGCGCCGCCGATGAGGCGCCCGAAGCCGCTCCCCGCGACCAGACTGCCGATGTGGCGGCTGCCGCGCCGGTCGCCGTTGCTGCGCCGGAGCCGGCGCCGCCTGCTCCCGTCACCGCCGCGGAAGAGCCCGCCGAGGCGCCCGCGCCGCGCACCCGCCGCCGCCGCACCACGGCCGTAGCGGTCACCAGTGTGGAGGAAGGCAGCGTGGGCGAAGAAGAGGCCGCCCCCCCCGTGCGCAAGCTGCGGGCGACGCGCACCCGCAAGAAAACCGTGGAAAGCGATCTGCCGGTTACCGAGTAATCGGCAGCTCTTCCCTCCTACCGGCGATCGAGAAAACCGCCGGCAGCATCGACAGAGAGGCTATGCCGAGGGTAGCCCCGCGAGGGGCTGAGATTCCGGCATGCCGTTCCGCGAGATCGTGCCCGGTCCCGCCTGTGGCCAGATCCTGTCGTCGGCCATTGACAGGCGGGCGGCGGCGGGCAAATTTGCGTTTTCGATGCACGCTCCCGACCGTGCCGCAACGAGAACACGGATAACCATGACATACGACGCCATCGCCTCCATCATCGACAGCGCCTGGGAAAAGCGGGCCGAAATCTCCGTCGCCACCGCCGGCGAGATTCGCGACGGCGTGGAGGAGGCGCTGCGCCTGCTCGACAGTGGGCGGGCGCGGGTGGCCGAGAAGGTCGACGGCGCGTGGCGCGTCAACCAGTGGCTGAAGAAGGCGGTGCTGCTTTCCTTCCGCCTCAACGATATGCACGTCATCGAAGGCGGCCCCGGCGGCGCCGTGTGGTGGGACAAGGTGCCCTCAAAGTTCGCCGGCTGGGATGCGCCCACCTTCCGCGAGGCCGGCTTCCGCGCGGTGCCGAACGTCACGGTGCGCTACGGCGCCCATATCGCGCCCGGCGTCGTGCTGATGCCTTCCTTCGTTAATCTCGGCGCCTATGTGGGCGAGGGCACAATGGTCGACACCTGGGCGACCGTCGGCTCCTGCGCGCAGATCGGCAGGAACGTGCATCTGTCCGGCGGCGTCGGCATCGGCGGCGTGCTGGAGCCGTTGCAGGCGAACCCCGTCATCATCGAGGACGATTGCTTCATCGGCGCCCGGTCCGAGGTGGTCGAGGGCGTAATCGTCCGCGAGGGCGCGGTGCTGTCGATGGGCGTGTTCATCAGCGCCTCGACAAAGATCATCGACCGCGAGACCGGCGAAGTTTTCCGCGGCGAGGTGCCGCCCTATTCCGTGGTGGTGCCCGGCAGTCTGCCCGGCAAGCCCCTGCCCGACGGCACGCCCGGCCCCTCCCTCTACGCGGCGGTGATCGTCAAGCGCGTCGACGCACAGACGCGCGCCAAGACAAGCATCAACGACCTGCTGCGCGACTGAGTTCCCGATGTCCGACGCCGCGATCCACCCCGCCGTCCTGCTCGCGCAGGATCTCATCCGCTGCCCCTCCGTCACGCCGGCGGAGGGCGGCGCGCTCACGCTGCTCGCCTCCCACCTCGCCGCCGCCGGTTTTTCCGTGGAGCGGGTGACCTTCTCCGCCCCCGGCACGCCGGACGTCGACAACCTTTACGCCCGCTACGGCACGGGCGCGCCGCTGCTCGTCTTCGCCGGGCATACGGATGTGGTGCCGACGGGCGATGTTGCGCGCTGGCGGCACGATCCCTTCGCGGGCGAGATCGTGGACGGGCGCCTCTACGGGCGCGGCGCGTGCGACATGAAGGGCGGCGTCGCGGCGATGGTGACGGCAGCGACCGATTTCATCGCCGCCCATCCGTCATTCGGCGGCTCCATCGCCTTCCTGCTGACGGGGGACGAGGAAGGCCCGGCCGTCAACGGCACGGTGAAGCTGCTGGAATGGGCGAAGGCGCGCGGCGAGCAGTTTTCGCACTGCATCCTGGGCGAGCCAACCAATCCCGCGAGCCTCGGCGACATGATCAAGATCGGCCGGCGCGGCTCTCTCACCGGGCGGCTGACCGTGACGGGGCGGCAAGGCCATGTCGGCTATCCGCACCTTGCCCTGAATCCGCTGCCAACGCTGCTGCGCGCGCTAGAAGCCCTCACCGGGCCGGCGCTTGACGATGGCACCGCGCATTTCGATCCGTCCAATCTGGAAGTCACGACCGTCGACGTCGGCAACCCGGCCACCAACCTCATCCCCGGCGAGGCGAAGGCGGTGTTCAATGTCCGCTTCAATGACCGCTGGACGCTGGACAGCCTGAAGGCCGAGATCGAAGGGCGCCTCGCCCGCGCGCGGCGCGAGGGCGACGCCGAGGTAAGCCTCACCTTCGATTACAGCAACGCGGTCGCCTTCCTCACCAACCCCGGCCCGTTCGTCGACATCGTGAGTGCCGCCGTCGAAGCGGTGACGGGCCGCAGGCCGGCGCTTTCCACGACGGGCGGCACCTCCGACGCGCGCTTCATCCAGGCTTGTTGCCCCGTGGTGGAGTTTGGCCCCGTTGGCGGCACCATGCATCAGGTGGACGAGTTCGTGGCGGTCGACGATCTGGCCAGCCTCACCGCCATCTACCGCGGTGCGCTGGAGCGCTATTTCGGACCTTAGAATCTGTCCTGTTTAAGTTGAAACAGGACAGATTCTCGCTTCCTTATTTTGAGCGAATTCTGATCGTTCAGATGATTTCATCTGAACGGAACACACTCTAGCCGCCCCCTGGCCCTCACGGATAATCCACGCCGATCAGATAAAGCCCGCACGCCGGCGCCATCGTGCCACAGCGGGCGCGCTGGCGGGCTTCGAGCGCGTCGGTCACGTCGTCCGGCGTCCATTTTCCCGCGCCCACGAGTTCGAGCGTGCCCGCCATCGAGCGCACCTGATGGTGCAGGAATGAACGGGCGGCGGCGAAGATGCGGATCTCGTCGCCCGTGCGTTCCACATCGAGCCGCTCCAGCGTGCGGAGAGGGCTCGCTGCCTGACAATCGGCTGCGCGGAATGTCGTGAAATCGTGTTTTCCCACAAGGCGTTGCGCCGCCTCATGCATGGCCGGCGCGTCGAGCTGCCGCGGCACGTGCCAGACGCGGTTGCGCTCCAAAGCCGGCTGGGGGCGGCGGTTCAGGATGCGGTAGAGGTAGTGACGCCGGATGGCGGAATGACGCGCGTCGAACGCCTCGTCGACGGCATCGGCGGCAACCACGGCCACCGTATCTCCTTGCAGCTTCAGATGCGCGTTGACGGCGTCCCGCAGCCGGTCGGCGCGCCAATCGCGCACCAGATCGACATGCACCACCTGATGCGTGGCATGCACGCCCGCGTCCGTGCGCCCGGCGCATTGCACGCGCATACGCTCATTCGTGCAGGCGGCGATCGCCTCCTCCACCGCCTGCTGAACCGCCCGCCCGTTGTCCTGCCATTGCCAACCGACATAGGGCGTGCCGTCATATTCCACGATCAGCCTGTAACGCGGCATTCAGTCGGGCTTTCCGTCATCCGCCGATGCGGAGAGGACAGCGCCCTTGCGCAGGGAAACGCCGTTGAGGAAATCGGCCGCCGTAACGACGCCCTTGCCCGCACGCTGCACCTGCAACAGGCGCACGGCGCCCTCGCCGCAGGCGACGGTCAATTCGTCATCCAACAAGGTGCCGGGCTCGCCCGCCCCCCCGGCGACGGCGGTGCGCAGCACCTTGAGCCGCTCCGCGCCGCGCCCGAGATCGGCGAGCACGAACGCGCCGGGGAAAGGCGAGAGGCCGCGCACGTGGTCGTGCACCTTCTTCGCCGGCCAGGACCAGTCGATACGCGCTTCCTCGTTGGTGATCTTGCTGGCGTAGGCCACGCCCTCCTCCGGCTGCGGCACAAAGCCGAGCGCGCCGCGCGACAGGGCGGCAAGCGCGCGCGCCATGAGGTCCGCGCCAAGGCGGGACAGACGATCGTGCAGTTCGCCCGCCGTCTCGTCCGGGCCGATGGCGACGCGCTCCAGCATGCCGACAGGGCCGGTGTCGAGGCCAGCCTCCATCTTCATCACCGCGACGCCCGTCTCCGCATCGCCCGCCATCACCGCCCGCTGGATGGGCGCCGCCCCGCGCCAGCGCGGCAGCAGCGAGGCGTGCAGGTTGAGGCAGCCTATCGCGGGCGCATCGAGCACCTCCTGCGGCAGGATCATGCCGTAGGCCACCACGACCGCCACGTCTGCCTCCAGCGACCGGAAGGTCTCGACGGCCTCCGGATCGCGCAGTGTGCGCGGCGTGAACACGGGAAAGCCGAACCTGTCCGCCATGGCGTGCACCGGCGAGGGCTGCTCGGCAAGGCCCCGGCCGCGCTTCGCCGGCGCGCGCGTATAGACGGCGACGACCTCGTGCCCCTGCCCGACGATCTCGGCGAGTGTGGGAACGGCGAAATCCGGCGTGCCCATGAAAACGATACGTAGCGACATTTTGTCCCGGTCCGGGCGCGACAGCGCGCGCATTGAAAAGCACCCTGAACGCGGCAAGGCGCGTCAGGCATGCCGCCCGACGCTAATAGAGTATTCCGGCGCCCGAGGGCAACCGCCATCGTCAGCCGCCTTGCGCCGCTTTGTCATCTCCCGTTCATCCGCCTGCGGCGACGTTGCGATATCCTGGCATGAACATTGCGGCCTAAGCGATACACGTTAGCCTTCCGCCGCTCCCCATCGATGCCGACGAGGTTTCATGAACGCCATACCGCCAGCAGCCCCCGCCGATCCCGCGCCCCAGTGGCACGCCCTGCCGGCCGAGGCGGTCCGCAGGGAACTGGAGGTCGGCGAGGACGGCCTCGACGACGCGCAGGTTCGCCGCCGGCGCGGCATCCACGGCTTCAACCGGCTGCCGAAGCCGCCGCGCCGCAACCCCATCCTGCGCTTTCTGGCCCAGTTCGACAACGTGCTGATCTACGTCCTGCTGGCGGGGGCGGTCGCGGCCCTCGTGCTCGGCCATATGATCGACGCGGCGGTGATTCTGGCGGTGGTGGTGGTCAACGCTGTCGTGGGCTTCGTGCAGGAGGGCAAGGCGGAGGCGGCGCTCGGCGCCATCCGGGACATGATCTCGCCCCGCGCCAACGTCATCCGCGGCGGCGCGCGCACCAGCGTCCCGGCGGATGAACTCGTGCCGGGCGACATCGTGCTGCTGGAGGCAGGCGACCGGGTGCCAGCCGACCTGCGCCTGACGCACGCGCGCAACCTGCTGATCGACGAAGCGATCCTGACGGGCGAATCGATCGCCGCCGAAAAGCACAACGTACCCGCCGCCCCCGACGCGCCGCTGGGCGACCGCACCAGCCTCGCCTTCTCCGGCACCATGGTCGCCGCGGGACAGGGTACGGGCATCGTCGTGGCGACAGGCACCGCCACCGAGATCGGCCACATCTCGACGCTGCTCGCCAATGTCGAGCCGATGTCGACCCCCCTGCTGCGCCAGATCAACGAATTCGCGCGACGTTTCACGCTGCTGGCGCTGGCCTGCGGCGTGGTGCTGTTCTTCTTCGCCGTCCATGCTCGCAGCTTCGGCTGGGCCGATGCGCTCATTGCCGTGGTGGCGCTGGCCGTGGGTGTGGTGCCGGAAGGGCTGCCGGCCGTGATCACCATCACGCTCGCCATCGGCGTGCGGCGCATGGCCGCGCGCAACGCCGTGATCCGCCGTCTGCCAGCCGTCGAGACGCTCGGCGCGACCTCCGTCATCTGTTCCGACAAGACCGGCACGCTGACCCGCAACGAGATGACGGTGCGCAGCATCATCACTGCCGAAGACTTTCTGCGCGTCGCGGGCGCGGGCTATGCGCCGGAGGGCGGCATCGCCACGCTCCACGGCGAGGCCGTGCACCCTGCCGCGACAGACCCTGTCGGGCGGCTCCTGCTCGCCGGGGCGCTGTGCAACGACGCGCAACTCCACTGGCGCGACGGCCGCTGGATCGTCGACGGCGACCCGATGGAGGGCGCGCTGCTGACGCTCGCCCGCAAGGCCGACCTAGACCCTTCGCAGGAGCGCGGGACGTGGGAGCGCCTGGACGAGATCCCGTTCGATTCCGGCCACCGCTTCATGGCCACACTGCACCACGCCCCCGGCGGGGGAGGCATCATCTTCATAAAGGGCGCACCCGAGCGGCTGATCGAGGTGTGCACCAGCCAGATGGCCGGCGACGGAACCGGGCACGACGTCCACGCGGCCATGGACGCTGACTACTGGCATGAGGAAATCGCCAAGGCAGCGGCGCATGGCGAGCGTGTGCTCGGCTTCGCCTTCCGCCCGCTGCCGAAGCTCGCCTCCCGCCTCACGTTCGATGACCTGCGCGACGGGCTGGTGTTCATCGGCCTCACCGGCTTCATCGACCCGCCGCGTGACGAGGCCGTCGCCGCCATCCGCGAGTGCCACACCGCCGGCATCGCGGTGAAGATGATCACGGGCGACCATGCCGCCACCGCCGCCGCGATCGCCCGGCAGCTCGGTCTCTCGCCGACCCCGGCCGTGGCGACCGGCGCGGATGTCGAGGCCCTGTCAGACGACGAACTGCCGGCGTTCGCCGCACGCACCGACGTTTTCGCGCGGACGAGCCCGCAGCACAAGCTGCGCATCGTCAAGGCCCTGCAGACGACGGGCGCCGTTGTCGCCATGACGGGCGACGGCGTCAACGACGCGCCCTCCCTGCGGCAGGCCGACGTCGGCATCGCCATGGGCCGCAAGGGCACAGAGGCCGCCAAGGAGGCGGCGCAGGTCGTGCTGCTCGACGACAACTTCGCCTCCATCGTCGCCGCCGTTTCGGAGGGACGCACGGTCTACGACAACATTCGCAAGATGATCGCCTGGACGCTGCCCACCAACGGCGGCGAACTCCTCGCCGTTGTCTTCGCCATCGCGGCCGGCCTCGCCATGCCGCTGACGCCGGCGCAGATCCTGTGGCTCAACCTCATCACGGCGGGCACGCTGGGACTTGCGCTGGCGTTCGAGCCGGCCGAGCCGGGCGTGATGGCGCGCAGGCCGCGCGATGCCCGTGCGGGACTGCTGTCGCCGTTCATGCTCTGGCGAGTGCTTCTGGTTTCCGTCCTGTTCCTGATCGCGCTGCTCGCCGTCTATTTCTACAGTCTGTCGCGCGGCGACGATCTCGCCCTGACACGCACCTTGTGCGTCAACGCGCTGGTCATCCTTGACACATTCTATCTGTTCAACGTGCGCTATCTCAACACCTCCTCCTTTACATTGCGGGGAGCGCTCGGCACCCGGGCGGTGCTCGCCGCCGTCGGCGCCGTGGCGCTGGGACAGTTCATCTTCACCTATGCGCCGTTCATGCAGGCGGCCTTCGACACGCGGCCCGTCACCTGGCAGGACGGCGGCCTGCTCGTTCTGCTGGGCATCGCCATCATGATCGTACTTGAAATCGAGAAATGGCTGCTGCGCCGCTTCAGACTTTTCGGCATGGAGTAACCGGGAGCGGAACGGGTCCCTATTCGGTGAAACGGCGGCCCTCCGGCATCGGGTGGCAGCGGACGGCGCGGCGGGGAGCGCGGCGCCTGAACAGCATTTCGCGCGGCAAGGGAACGGTTTCCCCCTCCTCATCGCGCCGCGCGCCGATTCGGCCCGCCGGTTCCGCCACCGGCCGCGCCGTGCCGCGATCCGGCGCGGCCCCCCGTTGTATCGGCGAAGGCGCCACGGAGCCGCGCGGCGAGTAGCCGAATTCGCGGCGGAAATTCCGGTAGAACGTCGATATGTCCTTGAAGCCGGAGTCGAAGGCAATCGACGTGACCTTCTTCGCGCCGGGGGCGCTCAACTGGCGGCGCGCCTCTTCCAGCCGGTGGCTCAGCACCGCGCCGTGCAGCGAAAGATCGGCCTCCGCGAAGGCATTATAGAGCTTGCGGACCGAAACCGCGCAATGGCGCGCAAGGCGGGCGGGCGTCAGGTCTGCGTCGCGCGCATGCTGGCGCAGATAGCGCTGCACGGCGGCGATGATGTCGCGGTCGTCCCTGTCTCCGTCCGCGGCCTGACCGGCCTCTCCCGTTGCCTGCCGCCCGGTCCTCTCGCAATTCTCCAGCACCTCGCCGATCAGGCCGGCCAGTTGCGCCGCAAGATGTGCCACATCCGCGCCGGGCGCCGGATCGCCGTGCGCCAGCGCCGCGAGAACGGAGCCACCGACCTGCCGCAGCGCCGTGCCCGCGTCAGCCTGGCTGGCGCCGTCATCTGCCGGCGCGGCAGCAGTGTGAGGCACGACCACCGGCTGCCGCATGCGAGCCGCGAGAGCGGACGTGCCCGTCAGGCTGATCCAGCCGATGGAACAGGGCGCATGCACGTCGCCCGCACGGATGGCGAAGTCGGTATCGGAGCTGACGATCGCCACGTCGAGAGGCGTCAGCTTGCCGCCGACCCGCAGCGTCATGCCGCCGGCGCGCCGGAACAGCAGGATCACGGCCGGTTCGCGCATGTCCCGCTCCCCGGCGACATGGCGTATCTGCTCGCCGCATGTCGCGGCAACAGCGGACAGTTGTGGCGTCAGCCCGATGTCCGCCCTGAACGAATGATCGTCCGGACTGGCGGTCGCAGACACTACCGATCCACATGCCTTGTTGAATTCCGCGGAATTGACGCACCGTATGGTTTCAATAGCGCTTGCATCAACCCCCGGGCCATCCGTTGTCAACAGTATACGATCACGTCTTCCGTCGATATACTTTTGTTTTACGTCGATGTCCATATTCGTCACTTTCTCAAGATTTCTAGTGAAACCAACATGACAGGCTCAGTGAACCAGTGTCCGTTGGTCGACATGAACGCCGCGGCACCCGATATTGATAATGACGGTGAAAAGCGCATAAATTGCGTCAACGACCGAAAAATTGCGAAATTTGTCGTTTGACCCGTCGTTTATATACACACCTTCACGCAATATGCAACTTTCAGTTGCGTTTTTGAAGGACATGGTTGTTATTCGTGACACATACGCGCAGACTCCGGCCGGCAATCCGGACGAGACCAAGAAGCCCTGACAAACCTCCGGACTGAGGATGCCGCGAGATTTTGTTTGGGGTTCTGAACGCCGGCAGCATGGCGGATCTGCCCGCGCCCGCCGGTTATGCTATGCTGCCGTGCAACAGGAGGCGCCGGATGGCCGAACCGGCGCCGCGAGGCGGGCCTCCCTCGGCGCGACCATCCCGACAAGTGAGCATCCCATGTCAGACATACCCTTCGAGCGAGACGACAGCGCTGTCGCGGGGCAGGTTTCGCGACCCGAGCCGCTCGTGCGCCGGGTGATCGCGCCGAACGCCAGCGCCTACACCTATACCGGTACCTGCACCTACATCGTCGGCGAGGGCGATGTCGCCATCATCGACCCCGGCCCCGACGATCCCGCCCATCTCGCCCGCCTGCTCGACACGGTGAAGGGCGAGCGGGTGTCGCGGATCGTCGTCACCCATACACACTTCGACCACACGGCGGGCCTTGCCGCTCTGCAGGCCGCGACGGGGGCCGAGGTGACGGGCTGCGCGCCGCACTTCGCCGCGCGCGCACCGGGCGAGGCCGAGGAGATCGAGGCCGCCGCCGACCTTGCCTACGCCCCCGACCGCGTGCTGGCCGACGGCGAGCGGCTCTCCGGCGAGGGCTGGACGCTCATCGCTGTCGCCACGCCCGGCCATACGGCCAACCACCTCGCCTTCGCGCTGGAGGAAACCGGCGCGCTGTTCTCCGGCGACCATGTGATGGCGTGGTCGACGACGCTGATCGCGCCGCCCGATGGCTCCATGGCCGCTTACATGGCCTCGCTGGAGAGCCTGCGCATGCGGGAGGATCGCATCTACTGGCCGGGCCACGGCGGGCCGGTGCGCGACCCGCGCCGCTACGTGCGCGCCCTCCTCCATCACCGCCGGCAGCGCGAGGCGGCGATTCTGGCGCGGATCGAGGCGGGAGACGGCCGCATCGGCGAGATCGTGGACAAGCTCTACACCGGCCTCGCACCGGAACTGCGCGACGGCGCGGCCCGTTCCGTCTTCGCGCACATCGAAAGCCTCATCGCCGAAGGGCAGGTGGAATCCGAAGGGCCGGCGCACCTCGGCGGGCGTTTCCTGCGGCGGCGGTAGCAGGCCGGCCGGGCCGGCACCCTCACCCCCGGGCGACGCCTTCTTCCGGGTCCACCCTTTCGAGAAAACGTTCGATGGGCTGCGGGCCGGTGCCCACGTCGAACAGTGGATAGCGCGGCACGGAGCGCACGTCGATGGTGGTGCCGTCGGCGTGAATGCGCAGCCGCACCGTCACGTCGACGGGCAGCTTCAGCACTCCCGTGTATAGCAGCGCGTCCAGATGACCCGTGCCGAAGCGCCCTCCCGGCGGGGCCGAATCGATGATTCGCCACCCCTCCGCCGCCGCCATCTGCTGCACGCGCGCGAAGACCACGTCGGCAGCCAGATCGCTGCTGCGGGGGGCGAAATCGGGATGCTGCCGCCGCTGCAACTGCCGCAGCACCGCCTTGTCCGGAAACGGCAGGGCGACGCCGGGCCAGGTCCCGCCGCCCGCCGGCATCGCGGCGCCGGGGACGTATCCGCCGCGCGCGTCCATGGCGGCCGTGGTGCGCGAGAAGGCTGGCGGGCGCGTCGTATCCGTCGACAGGTCGGCGTAATAGGGCATCAGCAGCAGGCGGACGGCCAGAAAACCGGGATAGGCAAGCACCACGGCGGCGATCAGCAGCGCGTGGATGGCTTCCCCGAGGCCCCGGCGGCCCTCGCGCCAGATCTGGACGAAGGCGGCGACCGCGAGCGCCGCCGCGGTGGCGGCCAGCAGCGCGGCCGCGCCGATGACGGCGAGCCCCGCGCCGAGGTCCACAAGCCCGAGCCGCAGCAGCACGACGCCGGCGGCCAGCACCGGCAGGCTGAACAGCCCGACGCGCCGGCCAGCGACAGCGGCGCGGCTGACGGGTTCTTCGACAACGAGACGTCGCATGTTCCACCGGCCTGAAGCGATCACCGGATCACGATATCCGGGCGCACCGGGTCAACATGTGCGCGACAGAACTTAATCATTCATTAGCAACACTCGCAAAGATTCCCGCCGGCACGGCGGGATGCCACGAGTTTGCCATGCACCGGTCAATACTCCGTCGCTATCATTCGTCATCGCTAGTGTGTCGGCGCGTTCCGCCAGCATCCTGCGGCAGCGTTCCGCCTAACCCCAACTCCGGCATCCCGGTTCCAGCATCGTTGTGTGAGTATCATGACCGCCAAGCAGTACCAACCCGACACGACCGCCATCCATGACACGGCCGCAGTTCAGGCGCAGCGCGCGGCCATCGAGCCGACCGGCAAGCGTCTGCCCCCGCCCTTCCGGGCGCTCGGCATCCCCGCCCTCGCGGCGGCGACCCGCCGCGCGCAGGGGAGCCGCGACACGGCAAAAGCCGCCCACGATCTGCCCGTCTTCCTGCGCCAGCCCCACTATAGCTGACGCAGCCACGAACCATCGGCGCCGGCAAGCGGCGCCGATACCGCCTTCATCCGTTACTTGACGACCACGCGGGCGCCAGGATCGACGCGGTTGTACAGATCGATCACGTCGATGTTACGCATGCGGATGCAGCCGGAGGACACCGCGCGTCCGATCTTCTCCGGCTCGTTGGTGCCGTGAATCCTGTACAGCGTATCGCGGCCCTGCGCGTCATAGAGATAGAGCGCCCGCGCGCCCAGCGGATTGAGCGGGCCGCCGCTCACCGGGTGGACATGGGGCCAGCGCTTGACCATCTCGGCAGGCGGATTCCAGTTCGGCCATTCGGCCTTGCGCCGGATCGTCGCCTCGCCCGTCCAGCCATATGCCTCGTCGCCGACGGCAACGCCGTAGCGCATCGCCTTCTTGTCCGGCAGCACGTAGTAAAGCAGCTTCTTCTTCTGGTCCACGACGATGGTGCCCGGCGCTTCGCCAGTGGGGTCGTCGATGAGATAACGCTCGAACTCCAGACCGACGTCCGCATTCGGCATCTGCGCCATCCATTCCGCGTCCCGCCCGGAAACGGAGGGATCGGGCGTGCTTTTGTAAGTGCAGCCCGCCAGCGCCAGACCGATGCCCGCCACCAGCATCAGCAGCACGCGCTTCCATTGCACAATCCTGGACCTCACCATTCGTTGTCCTTCCGCAAGCTCAAAACGGCCGGCACGGTTCCCCGTCCCTTCGCACCTTCACGGATCATAAGGCCCCGCGCCACGGAACGGTTCCATGGCGAGCGCCGGCATGAAAGTGCGATGGACGTCGAAGCGCCCGCCTCTTCCCCTCCAGATCGGCACGACTTCCGCTGAAGCGCCGCCCCGACCCATCCATGTGAACGGGCGCGACCTGTCCCGGAAAGTGGCATCCCGTTCCGGGATCGCGCCCCAGACAAAACACAGCGACCGGGCCAGACACACGCGAACCGGTTCCCCCGGCGATCCGTCCGGCGGCTGTGCAACAGCTCACCGCCGGAGTGCCTGATTCCGGGCTCAGCATGTATCAGATTCACCACGTCTATTGTGCTGTTTAACCATGTCGAAAATGGTTAACAGATTGACGGCAACAGCATGAATTCAGCGGACAATCCGGCGCTTCTCCGGCTATCCCGCCGCCCGGCCGCGCGTGCCGGCTAAAAAAGACGTGCCGCCGCCGGGAAAATGGTTATGCTCTAGAATACCAGACCGGGAAACGGATGCTGTCTCCTGGCTGGATTGGGTGAAAAAACAAAGAGATAGAGCGACGGCGCCACTGTAGTTTTCTCTCCGCCGCTCTCGCTCACGGTTCCGGAAAGCGGATACCGCCTTCCGGAAAATATGCTGTAAAAACAAAAGGATAGGACGGGATAACGATTCGTGGAAAATCACCCCGGCCTGAAAGAACAATGATGCGTCCGGGAATCAGCGCTTTGCCTGAATCCGGCCCGGACGCCGCAGGGCAGGAAACGTTCATTGAATACGCTGTATCTCTCCCACCCGGACTGTCTCGACCACCAGACGCAGCTTGGCCATCCCGAAAGGGCGGACCGGCTCGTGGTTGTCGAAAGGGCGCTGGAGCAGGAGGTTTTCTCCGGCCTGCTGCGCGAGGCCGCGCCGCGCGGGGACGAAACCCTGGCCCTGCTCGCCCATCCGGAAGACTATGTGCGCGACATCTACGAGGCGTTGCCGCGCGAGGACATCGTCAGCATCGCCGATGATACGGTTCTGTCGCCGGGATCGTGGAACGCGGCCATGCGCGCGCTCGGCGCCTGCCGGTACGCCGTCGACGAGGTCATGACGCGCAAGGTCGACAACGCTTTCTGCGCCATCCGTCCGCCCGGCCACCACGCCGAACGCGACAAGCCGATGGGCTTCTGCCTGTTCAACAACGCCGCCGTCGCGGCGCGCTACGCGATGAAGGAACACGGCATCGAGCGGGTGGCGATTCTGGACTGGGACGTGCATCACGGCAACGGCACGCAGGACATCTTCTGGGCCGACAAGAATGTGCTCTATGCATCGATCCATGAGATGCCGCTCTTCCCCGGCACCGGCGCCGAGAACGAACGCGGCGAGTACGAGAACATCGTCAACGTGCCGCTGCACGCCGGCGACGGCAGCCCCGTCTTCCGGGAGGCACTGGATATCGCAGTCCTGCCGCGCATCGATTCGTTTGCTCCGGACCTCATCATCATTTCGGCCGGCTTCGATGCCCACTGGCGCGATCCGCTCGCCAACATCAACCTGACGGAAGCGGATTTCGCGATCGCCACCCGCATGGTGCTCGACCTCGCGGACCGGCGCTGCGGCGGGCGGGTCGTATCGATTCTGGAAGGCGGATACGATCTCGTCGGCCTCTCGCGGTCAGTCGCGGCGCACGTCACCACCCTGATGCGGGGATGACGGCGCCGCTCGTGCCGCGGCCGCGCGGCGGAGACGTCACTTGTCCAGCGCGACGCTGCGGTCGATGGTGATGCCGAAGCCGGACAACCCGACGTAGCCGCGTTGCGTCGAGGTGACGTTGTCGATGGAGGTGACGCCGAGGTCTCGCAGGATCTGCGCGCCGAGGCCCACTTCGTGCCATTGCTGCGCGCGCTGCGCCTCCGTTCCCTCCAGCACGTCCGGCCGCTTCACCGGCACGCCGGCGGTGCCGTCGCGCAGGTAGACGAGCACGCCCCTTCCCTGCTGGCGGAAATAGTCCAGCGCCCGGTGCAGCAGCTTGCCGCCGAAAATGTCGCCGATGACGTCCGCCCGGTGCAGCCGCGCGGGCACGCCGCGCCCGTCGCCAATGCCGCCGTAGACAAAGGCGAAGTGCTGCACGTCGTCGAAAGGCGTGATGTAGGCATAGCCGGTCATCTCGCCGATATCCGTCTGCACGGAGAAGGTACTGACACGCTCAACCAGCTTCTCCCGCGCCTGGCGAAAGGCGATGAGATCGGCGACGGAGATGCGCTTCAGGTTGTGTTCGCGGGCAAAGGCCTCGATCTGCGCGCCCTTCATCACCGTGCCGTCGTCGTTGGCGAGTTCGCAGATCGTGCCGACAGGCGGCAGGCCGGCGAGGCGGCACAGGTCCACCGCCGCCTCGGTATGGCCGGAGCGCATCAGCACGCCGCCGTCGCGGGCGATGAGCGGAAAGACATGCCCCGGACGGACGAAATCGTTCGGCCCCATGTTGTTGTTGGCGAGCGCGCGCACGGTGTTGGAGCGCTGCTCGGCGGAAATGCCGGTGGTAAGCCCGTGACGCGCGTCCACGGAGACGGTGAACGCGGTGCCGAGCGGCGCGTCGTTGGAGGCCACCATGGGCTCCAGCCGCAGCCGGCGCGCTTCCTCCAGCGACAGCGGGGCGCAGACGATGCCGCAAGTGTGGCGGATGATGAAGGCCATCTTCTCCGGCGTACACAGGGAGGCGGCGCAGATCAGATCGCCTTCGTTTTCGCGATCGTCGTCATCGGTGACAACGACAATGTCGCCACGCGCAAAGGCCTCAATGGCTTCTGTAACCGACTGGGTCATCATATTCTCCTGAGCGCCGTGGCTGCCGAGAAAGTCGTTCGGCGTCACGGCTCCGCGCGTCTCGCGCAGAACGAGTTCGGCCGTCTCGCGCGAGAGCCAGCCGGCCGGGTTGTTGCAAAGCTGCGTCACCGCGCCCGGCGTCACACCGATGCGCCGCGCGAACGCCACGCGCGTGATTCCGTTCCTGTCGAGCCAATCCGCAAGCTTCATAGGCAAACGCTAGAATACGTCTGATTTTAGTTCAACTAAAATCGACGCATATGCAACAGCCTGTGCGATTGAGCACAGATCAATGATCGGGGAACGGCCACTCGGGCGACTCCCCGACCTGTCCGCGATGGCGCAGGTAATGGTCGGCAATGGCGCAGGCAACCATGGCCTCGCCCACCGGCACGGCGCGGATGCCGACGCAGGGATCGTGACGGCCCTTGGTCAGCACCTCGGCTTCCGCGCCGCTGCGATCGACGCTGCGGCGCGGTGTCAGAATGGACGACGTGGGCTTGACGGCGAAGCGGGCGACGATCGGCTGACCGGTGGAAATGCCGCCCAGGATACCGCCGGCGTGGTTGGCGAGAAAGCTCGGCCCGCCCTGGTTGCCGGGGCGCATCTCGTCGGCATTCTCCTCGCCGGTCAGCGCCGCGGCGGCGAAACCCTCGCCGATCTCGACGCCCTTCACCGCATTGATGCTCATCAGCAGCGCGGCGATATCGGCATCGAGCTTGCCGTAGAGCGGCGCGCCGAGGCCCACGGGCACACCCTCGGCCACGATCTCGATCACCGCGCCCACGGACGAGCCGCTCTTGCGGATGCCGTCGAGATAATTGCCGAACACTTCCGCCGCCACCGCGTCCGGCGTGAAGAAGGGGTTGCGGGCAACCTCGTCCCAGTCCCAGCGCTCGCGGTCGATGACGTGGGGGCCGATCTGCACGAGCGCGCCGCGCACCGAGAGCCCCGGCACGACCTTGCGGGCGATGGCGCCCGCCGCCACCCGCATCGCCGTCTCGCGCGCCGAGGAGCGCCCGCCGCCCCGATAGTCGCGGATGCCGTACTTGGCATCGTAGACATAGTCCGCGTGGCCGGGCCGGTAGGTGTTGCGGATGTCGCCGTAATCCTTGGAGCGCTGGTCGACGTTGTCGATGATCAGGCCGACGGGGGTGCCCGTCGTTACCTGCCCGCCGGTCCGCGGATCCGTGAAGACACCGGAAACGATTCGCACCTGGTCCGGCTCCTGCCGCTGGGTGGTGTAGCGCGACTGGCCGGGACGGCGGCGGTCAAGCTCGGCCTGGATATCGGCTTCCGTCAGCGGAATGCGGGGCGGCACGCCGTCGACCACCGCGCCGATCAGCGGCCCATGGCTCTCGCCGAAGGTAGTGACCCGAAACAGGTGGCCGAAGGTGTTGTGCGACATGTTCGTTCATCCACAGCGTCAAAAAAATACGGATTGTTTCCTGATAAACGATGCCGCGCCCCGTTGATAGAGCGCCGGGGGCGGAGACGGCCGCCGAGGCCCGCCGGACGGCGGATATCCGCCATGGATGCATCAGGGAAATTGCCTAAAAAGTAAGCAGTATTTGCCCGCCGCAGGCTTCCGCAGACCCCTTCTGATGCGGGGGTGCACAATGGGCGGCATGCCTCTGACGCATAATGCATCAATCCTGCCAATTGCATCCACGCAGCGTCGGCGCCCTGCAGGGCAACGATTCAGGCATTAAGAAGGCGAAATTCATGCCCTGCCGGACTCCGACTTCCCTGCCCGTGCAATTGAGAAATGCAAAATTTGCATAGACAACCTCTTGCTATATTTTCCAATCCGGGTATTGTTGCATTGCGGTATGGCTCTGCCTGCCGCTGCCCTTCTTGGGCGTTTCCTCCCTAGACTTGGGCCGCATGTTTACATGTGGCCCTTTTTTCTTGTCAGGCCCCCTGTCCTTTGCCGGGCATCGGCGGCGGCTTACTCCGGCAGCGCTTCTATGATGACGAAGGCCTGCGCCAGCGGCGGATCGTCGGTGAGGGAAACGTGGACGACCGCCCGGTGACCGTCGGGCAGCAGCTCCGAGAGGCGCTCCGCCGCACCGCCTGTGAGCCGCATGGTCGGCTTGCCGCCCGGCAGGTTGACCACCTCCATGTCCCGCCAGAAAACCCCGCGCGCCATGCCGGTGCCCAGCGCCTTGGCGCAGGCTTCCTTCGCGGCGAAGCGGCGCGCATAGGAGGGCGCCCGCGCCGCCCGCCTGTCGGAACGCGCCCGTTCCCCTTCCGTGAAGACCCGATGCGTGAAACGCTCGCCGAAGCGTTCCAGCGTGCGGGTGATGCGGTCGATGTCGCACAGATCGGAGCCGATACCGATGATCATGCCTTGTCCTTTCTCCTGCCGCCTGCTTCCTTATATATGAAGCCTCGCGCGAGCGCTCCGCAGGCAGGGGCGGAAAATTGCCCGGGGCAGCTTGCTTTCCGCCCGCTTGTCGTGTATTGGGCCTGCTTCTCGTTGTCTCCGGCCGGGGGCTGAACGGACGGTGCCTTGCGGCATGAGGGTGCTCCCTTTTCGTCCCGTGTCTCCGCCTTCGACGCAACACCACTCGGGCCTTGGTGACGAGGCTCGAAGGGCTTGGCGCCGGAACGACGGTCGAAAACAGGATTGAAAGGCCACTATGTCTTTATACGAGCATATCTTTCTGGCGCGTCCGGACGTGACGTCGCAGCAGGTCGAGGCGCTTGTCGAGCAGTACAAGGGCATCATCGAGACGAACGGCGGCAAGGTCACCAAGATCGAGCCGTGGGGCATCAAGTCCCTCGCCTACCGCATCCGCAAGAACCGCAAGGCGCACTTCACGCTGCTCAACGTCGACGCCCCGTCCGCGGCGCTGGCCGAGGTCGAGCGCCTGCAGCGCATCAACGAGGACGTGCTGCGCTCGCTGACCATCCGTGTCGAGGAGCTTGAGGAAGGCCCGTCCGTCATGCTGCAGAAGCGCGACCGCGACGACCGCCGCGAGCGTGACGGCGGCGGCTTCGAGCGCGGCGGCGGCCGGTTCGACCGCGGCGATCGTGGTGACCGCGGCCCCCGCCGTGAGCGCCCGCGTGACGACTTTGAAGCTGAAGAATCGGAGGAGAACTGATCATGACGACCGCAGCGGCTCCCCGTCGCCCCTTCTTCCGCCGTCGCAAGACCTGCCCGTTCTCCGGCGCCAACGCTCCGAAGATCGACTACAAGGACACGCGCCTGCTGTCGCGCTACATCTCGGAGCGCGGCAAGATCGTTCCCTCGCGCATCACCGCCGTGTCGGCCAAGAAGCAGCGCGAACTCGCACAGGCGATCAAGCGCGCGCGCTTCCTTGGCCTGCTGCCCTACGTGATCGCGTAAGCGGCACCTGAACGAACCACGGGCCGCGCGGGCGAAACCGCGCGACCCGTCACGAGACGAAATGAACAAGTCGCCTTCCGTCGTGCAGCGCCGGAAGGTTTGTTGGGGCGGCAGACGCTTCTAACCCTGCAAAAGCAGTGGGACAGCTGGACGATGACAAGGATTTCCCTGATCGGCGCGGGCGCGGGCCTGGTTTCCGCGCTTCTGTTCGGCGTGGTGGCGACGCTGTCACCGCTTGGCCTGCTGCTGTCCTATGTCGCCCCCCTCCCCGTCCTGATCGCTGCTCTCGGCTGGAATCACCGTGCCGGGCTGGTTGCTTCCGCTGTTGGCGCGGTCGTGAGCGCCATCGTCCTCGCGCCCGCCGCCGGGGCCGTGTTCGCCGTTGCCGTCGGCCTGCCGGCGTGGTGGCTGGCGTATCTCGCCCTGCTCGGGCGCCCGGACAGCGCCGGCCGGATCGAGTGGTATCCGCTTGGGCGCATCCTGGTGTGGGTGGCGGCCACAGCCGCCCTCATCACGCTGATCGGCGCCATCGCGCTCGGCCCTTCCTATGAAACCTACCGGAACAGCCTTGAAGAGCTGATTCGCGCGCTGGCCGGCGCGGAACTGTCGACGACCCTGCCGGACGATGCCGATACGGAACAGTTCGTGCGCCTCGTCGCCACAGCCGTGCCCGCCGTCGCGGCGATGACCTTCGTCTTCATGCTGGTGATCAACCTGTGGCTCGCCGCCTTCACCGTCCGGGTATCGGGACGGCTGCCGCGGCCATGGCCTTCCCTGCCCGATACCCTCATGCCGCGCACCTCGCTCGCGATCGCGGGTGGCGCGGTTGCAGCGGCGGCCGTTCTGCCCGGCTATGCGGGTTTGACGGCGATAGCGGTTCTGGGCGGCTTCGCCGCGGCCTTCGCGCTGCAGGGGCTCGCGGCGATCCATGCGGCGACCCGGGGCAACCGGGCGCGGCCGGCGCTGCTGGCGCTCCTCTATCTGTCGCTGCTGCTGTTGTCGGTCTGGATCATCGTCATTCTGGCAGGCACGGGCGCGGCCGCCGTCGCATTGAAGGCCCGGCCCGGCCGTGCGCCCCAACCGCCCGGCAACCCGAATTGAATCTGAAACTGAACGAAAAGACACTCTAAAAGGAGAAATAACAATGGAAGTCATCCTGCTTGAGCGCGTTTCCCACCTCGGCCAGATCGGCGACACGGTGCGCGTGAAGGACGGTTATGCCCGCAATTTCCTGCTGCCGCGCGGCAAGGCGCTGCGCGCGACGGACACCAACAAGAAGCGCTTCGAGAACCAGCGCGCCCAGCTTGAAGCCCGTAACCTCGAACTGCGCACGGAAGCCGCAGCCGTCGGCGAGAAGCTCGGCGGGCAGACTTTCGTGCTCATCCGTCAGGCCGGCGAGTCGGGCGTGCTGTACGGTTCGGTCGCGACCCGCGACGTCGCCGAAGTGCTGACGCAGGGCGGCTTCACCGTCAACCGCCAGCAGATCGTCCTGCACACGCCGATCAAGACGCTCGGCCTGCACGCGGTGCCGGTGGCGCTGCATCCGGAAGTCGAGGTGACGGTGACGCTGAACGTCGCCCGCAGCCCCGAGGAGGCCGAACGTCAGGGCCGTGGCGAGGAAGTCATCGCCCGTGAGGAGATCGACCTCGACGAACTCGGCCTCGAAGTCGGCGCGGCGCTCGCCGATGCCGCCGGCGAAGACGACGAAGCATAACATCCGCAATTGCGGGGCGGCGACAAAATTGTCGCCGGCAATCGTCCGGAAACGGACTGCTGATCATGTTGGCGGGGGGCGCGACGACGCCCCCCGTTGTTTTTTGTCCGAATGGGATTACCTTGCGAACTGGAGGGCGGCGATCCCGAATTCATGCGGGAATGAACGAATGGAGTGAACATAAGCATACGGAGTCGGGCATGGAAAAATTGCTGCGGTTCGTTCTCACTCACCTGATCCGATCGGGGTCGCTGACTGTGTCGGTGGCCGCGCATCCGCCATTTACCGTCGGCGACGGGTCTGGTCCCCCGCTTGCCATGCATCTGAAGACAGACCGCGCCGTCCGCCGCCTGCTGCGCAACCCGGACCTGCGGATCGGCGAGCTTTACATGGACGGCGAACTGGAAATCCGGCAGGGCGATATCGGCGAGTTTCTGGCACTCGCGATGCGCAACTACAACGCCGCCGACACCATCCTGCCCGTGCGGCTGACGCGCTGGTGGCGCCGGATATTCCGGACGTTCGCGCAGCTCAACTTCATCGGGCGCTCCCGCCGCAACGTGGCGCATCACTACGATCTTGACGGCCGCCTCTACAAGCTGTTCCTCGACCGCGACCTCCAGTACTCCTGCGCCTACTTCGAGAACCTCGGCGCGCCATGCACGCTGGCGAGCGAGAACGGCCGCAACGTCGCCGAAACGCCGGCCGGCGGTGTGCCGGACCCGGATGGCCTTGAAGCGGCGCAACTCGCCAAGAAACGCCACATCGCCGCCAAGCTGGTGATGAAGCCGGGATACAAGGTGCTCGACATCGGCAGCGGCTGGGGCGGCATGGCGCTTTATCTGGCGCGGCTTTGCGGCGCTTCCGTCACCGGTGTCACCCTGTCCCGGGAGCAGCTCGGCGTCTCGCAGGCCCGGGCGCAGGAACTCGGCGTCGCGGATCGGGCGCAGTTCGCGCTGGCGGACTACCGCACGCTGAACGCCACCTACGATCGCATCGTCTCGGTCGGCATGTTCGAGCATGTCGGCGTGCCGTGGTATCAGGTGTTTTTCGACAAGGCGGCGAAGCTGCTCGCGGATAACGGCGTGATGCTGCTGCACGCCATCGGGCGGATGGACGGGGCGGGCAGCACCAACCCGTGGATCGCCCGTTACATTTTCCCCGGCGGCTACATCCCGGCGCTCTCCGAAGTGCTTCCGGCCATCGAGCGTGCGGGGCTCGTCGTCACGGACATCGAAATCCTGCGCCTGCATTACGCCGAAACCCTCAAGGCATGGCGGCGGCGGTTCCACGCCCGGCGCGACGAGGTGCTGGCGCTGTTCGACGAGCGCTTCTTCCGCATGTTCGACTTCTACCTGGCGGGCTCCGAGATGGCCTTCCGGCACGACGGCATGATGGTGTTTCAGATACAGCTCGCGCGGCGGCAGGACGCAGTGCCCCTCACCCGCGACTATATCGCCCGGCAGGAGGCGATGCTGCGCCGGCGCGAGGCGGAGCTTCTGGCGCAGGACAACGACGGCGGCCTGCGGCAGGCGGGCGAGTGACCCGCAGGTGCATTGCGGGGAAACGTCCCTTCCCGGCGGTTCGGGAGTACCCCGCCGCCGGGAATCTCTCTACGATGACGGGTGAGTCGCAATCGTGGGAAATCCGCGCGCCGGTGGGGTGGGAATGAGCATCGTCAATTCGCTCGTGGCAAGGCTGGATACCGGACAGGAGCCGCAGTACCGGCAGGTGCCGCACAACATCGACGCCGAACAGGCGTTGCTCGGGGCCGTTCTCGTCAACAACGACGCCTATTTCCGCGTCTCGGATTTTCTGGAGCCGGGGCATTTTCAGGAGGATATCCACCGGCGCATCTTCGAGGTCGCGTCCTCCCTGATCAAGGCGGGCAAGGTCGCGACGCCGATCACGCTGAAGACCTTCCTCGGCGACCACGATCTCGGCGGCATCACCATCCCGCAATATCTGGCGCGGCTGGCGGCGGAGGCGACCACCGTCATCAACGCCGAGGACTACGGCCGCGCGATTCACGACCTAGCGGTGCGGCGTGAGCTGATCGCCATCGGCGAGGACATCGTCAACACCGCCTATGACGCCCCGGTCGATTCGAGCCCCCGCGAGCAGATCGAGACCGCCGAGCAGCGCCTTTACAAGCTTGCCGAAACCGGCCGCTACGAAGGCGGCTTCATGCGCTTTTCGGATGCGCTGACCACCGCCATCAGCGTCGCCGCCGCCGCCTACAAGCGCGACGGCAACCTTTCGGGCATCGCTACCGGGCTTACCGATGTCGACCGCACCATGGGCGGCCTGCAGTCCTCGGACCTGATCATCCTCGCCGGGCGTCCCGGCATGGGCAAGACGGCGCTCGCCACGAACATCGCCTTCAACGTCGCCCGCGCCTGGCGGGGCGAGAAGCAGCCCGACGGCGCGGTGAAGACGGCCAATGGCGGCATCGTCGGCTTCTTCTCACTCGAAATGTCGGCCGAACAGCTCGCCACCCGTATCATCGCCGAGCAGTCCGGCGTGCCCTCCTACAAGATCCGCCGCGGCGACATCGCCGAGGAGGAATTCTACAGGGTGTCGGACGTGGCGCGCGAAATGCAGATGCTGCCCTTCTATATCGACCAGACGGGCGGCATCTCCATCGCCCAGCTCGCGGCGCGCGCGCGGCGACTGAAGCGCCAGCGCGGGCTTGATTTTCTGGTGGTCGACTACCTGCAATTGCTCTCCGGCTCGACGAAGCGCGGCGACAACCGCGTGCAGGAACTGACCGAGATCACCACCGGGCTCAAGGCGCTCGCCAAGGAGCTGGCCGTGCCGATCATGGCGCTGTCGCAGCTCTCGCGCCAGGTCGAGCAGCGCGACGACAAGCGCCCGCAGCTGTCGGACCTGCGCGAATCGGGCTCCATCGAACAGGACGCCGACGTGGTGCTGTTCGTGTTCCGCGAGGAGTATTACCTCAAGAACAAGGAGCCCAAAATGGGCAGCGAGGAATATTTCAAGTGGCAGGCGGAGATGGATCAGGCACACGGCACGGCCGAACTCATCATCGGCAAGCAGCGCCACGGCCCCACCGGCACGGTGCGCCTCTCGTTCCAGGCCGACGTCACACGCTTCGGCAATCTGGCGAGCGACGACCATATGCCGGATCAGTTCTGACACGCAGGCGCTTCTGAAACACAAGACGAGGCCTGACATTTGGCGCGCTCCCCCTCCTACATCTGCCAGAGCTGCGGCGCGGTCTATTCGCGCTGGCAGGGCAAATGCGACGCCTGCGGCGGCTGGAACACGCTGGCGCAGGAAGCCGTGGCCGCGCCCGTCGCGGGGGCGGTGCGCGGCGGTGCGCGCGGCAAGGGCCGAGTGTTCGCGCTGGAGGGCCTGAAGGGCGACAGCCGCGAGGCGCCGCGCGTCGCCTCCGGCATCGCGGAACTCGACCGGGTGACGGGTGGCGGCTTCGTACCGGGATCGGTGATCCTGATCGGCGGCGACCCTGGCATCGGCAAGTCGACCCTGCTCACGCAGGCCTGCGCGGCGCTGGCACGCCGGGGCCGGCGGGTCGCCTATATCTCGGGCGAGGAAGCGGTGGCACAGGTGCGCCTGCGCGCCGAACGGCTGGGCCTCACCGACGCGCCGGTGGAACTCGCGGCCGAAACCAACGTCGAGGACATCGTCGCGACGCTCGGCGCGGGCGCACCTCCGCAGCTCGCGGTGATCGACTCCATTCAGACCATGTGGAGCAGCGCCGTCGAGGCGGCGCCCGGCACGGTGACGCAGGTGCGCGGCAGCGCGCAGGCGTTGATCCGCTTCGCGAAGACCACGGGTACCACCGTCATCCTCGTCGGCCACGTCACCAAGGATGGGCAGATCGCGGGGCCGCGCGTCGTCGAGCACATGGTGGATGCGGTGGTGTCGTTCGAGGGCGACAGCGGCCATCATTTCCGCATCCTGCGCGCGGTGAAGAATCGCTTCGGCCCGACCGACGAAATCGGCGTGTTCGAGATGACCGGGCATGGCCTGTCCGAAGTGGCGAACCCGTCAGCGTTGTTTCTGGCCGGGCGCGACCTTTCCGCGCCGGGCACCGCCGTGTTCGCCGGCATGGAGGGCACGCGCCCGCTGCTGGTGGAAATACAGGCACTCGTCGCCCCCTCGTCGCTGGGCACGCCGCGCCGGGCCGTGGTCGGCTGGGACCCGAGCCGCCTGTCCATGGTGCTGGCGGTGCTGGAGGCCCGCGGCGGGCTGAAGCTTGGCCAGCATGATGTCTACCTCAACGTGGCCGGCGGCCTGCGCATCAACGAGCCGGCGGCCGACCTCGCCGCCGCCGCAGCCCTCATCTCCTCGCTCGCCGGCGCGCCGCTGTCGCCGGAGACTGTCTATTTCGGCGAAATCGGCCTGTCGGGCGCGATCCGGCCCGTGGCCCAGGCGCCCGCGCGACTGAAGGAGGCCGGCAAGCTCGGCTTCAGCCGCGCCGTGGTGCCCGCGGCCCTGAAGGACGCGCCGGACGCCTCGCCGCTGGCGCTGCAGAGCCTCGGCCATATCGCCGATCTCGTCGCCGCCATCGCGGCACGGCGGCCACAGACCCCGCGCGAGCGGCGCAGCCTGAGCGCGGACAGGTGACGCGGCGCAATTCTGCCGCTATACACACGGACAACATTCGCAGCCATGACCCGTATGTGCACCACATCTTCCCGAATGTGTTCCGCCGTGCGCGTCCTTCCACCCGTCCCGCTTGCCACCAAGGTGCCGGTCCATGCCTATCGCCCTGCTTGATCTGATCGTTATCGGCGTCGTGCTGATCTCGTCGCTGCTCGCCTCCGTACGCGGTTTCACGCGGGAGGTGCTGGCGATCGTCTCGTGGATAGCGGCCGCCATCGCGGCGCTCTATCTGCACCCCTTCGTGCTGCCGCATCTGGAGCCCTACATCTCCAATCCGACGGTGGCGCAGGTGGCAGCGATCGCCGCAGTGTTCATCGTCACGCTGGTGCTGGTCTCCTTCGTGACGGTGCAGATTTCGGACCTCATCCTCGATTCGCGCATCGGCGCCGTCGACCGCTCGCTCGGCTTCGTGTTCGGAGCGGCGCGCGGCATCCTGATCTGCGCCATCGCCTTCCTGTTCTTCAATTGGCTCGTGAAGCCCGAGGCGCAGCCCGAATGGGCGCGCGACGCCAAGTCGCGCCCATTGCTGCAAAGCACCGGCGACGGCCTGCTGGCGCTGCTGCCCGCCGATTTCGGCAACGCCATCCTGCAGAAGGTCAAGCCGCAGCAGGCGGGCGACGACGCCTCGCCCGCCGACGCCGATCCCGGACAGGGCTCCGGCGACCAGATCCAGCAGTTGCTCGGCGGCCCGACGCGGACGCAGTGACGCGGTCTGCGGCAGGCGCCACGGAATAGCGTGTATCGTGCCGGGAATCGCGAAAATTTGCTTCGCGATTCCCGGCACGGATGCTGTATGACAGTCCTGTGAAGCAGGGCTGTCGTGCACCCGCAAGGGTGGTATTCCCGGCGCTCATCGCGCACATGATCGTTGCCGGCAAGGAGCGAAGGCCTGTCGCCCCATTTCCGGCCCGTTCCCGGCCTTCCGGCAGGGGATGTCGTCAGGAAGCGTGTTGCGGCGCAAGGCTATCGGAGGATGTTCGATGGATAACGGTCGGTCCACAGACCTGCTTTCCGGTTGGGACTTCGATCCCGACGACGATACGCTGCGCGAGGAATGCGGCGTATTCGGCATATACGGACATCCGGAGGCCGCCACCATCACGGCGCTGGGGCTGCACGCCCTGCAGCACCGTGGACAGGAGGCCACGGGCATCGTCTCCTTCGATGGCGCGCGCTTCCATTCCGAGCGGCGTCTCGGCCTCGTCGGCGACGCCTTCTCAGACCACGATGTCATCCGACAGCTCGCCGGCAATTCCGCCATCGGCCACGTGCGTTACGCCACGACGGGCGAGACGATGCTGCGCAACGTTCAGCCGCTGTTCGCGGAACTCGCGGGCGGCGGCTTCGCCGTGGCGCACAACGGCAACCTCACCAACGGGCTGACGCTGCGCAGCAGGCTGGTGCGCGAGGGCGCCATCTGCCAGTCGACGAGCGATACGGAAGTGATCCTGCACCTCGTCGCCAGAAGCCGCCACAGCCGCTTCGTCGATCGCTTCATCGACGCGCTGGTGCAGCTCGAAGGCGCCTATTCCTTCGTCGGCCTCACCAACAAGAAGCTGGTCGGCGCGCGCGATCCGCTCGGCATCCGCCCGCTGGTGCTCGGCCAGCTCGACGGCCATTACATCCTGGCTTCCGAGACGTGCGCGCTCGACATCATCGGCGCGCAGTTCATCCGCGACGTGGAGAACGGCGAGATCATCGTCATCGACGATGACGGCATCGAGTCCATCAAGCCCTTCGTGGCACAGCCGATGCGCCCCTGCATCTTCGAATACATCTATTTCGCCCGTCCCGATTCCATCGTCCACGGGCGCAGCGTCTATGACGTACGCAAGAAGATGGGCGCGCAGCTCGCCCTTGAGGCGCCGGCGGCGGCCGATGTCGTGGTGCCGGTGCCGGACTCCGGCGTGCCGGCCGCCATAGGCTACGCGCGCGCCTGCGACATTCCCTACGAACTCGGCATCATCCGCAACCATTATATCGGGCGCACCTTCATTCAGCCCACGCAGTCGGTGCGCGAGCTTGGCGTGCGCATGAAGCACTCCGCCAACCGGGGCGCGGTGGAGGGCAAGCGCATCGTGCTCGTAGACGATTCCATCGTGCGCGGCACCACCTCGATGAAGATCGTGCAAATGATGCGCGACGCCGGCGCGCGCGAGGTGCATTTCCGCATCGCGAGCCCGCCGATCACGCATCCCGACTACTACGGCATCGACACGCCCGAGCGGGAGAAGCTGCTCGCCGCCACGCACTCGGTGGAGGAGATGCGGGCGCTCATCGGCGCCGATTCTCTGGCCTTCCTGTCGGTGGACGGCATCTACCGCGCCTGCGGCTATCAGGGGCGAGACCCCCGGCGGCCGCAGTTCGCCGACCACTGCTTCACCGGCGATTATCCCACGCCGCTCACCGATGTCGACGGCGAGGCCCCGCGCCAGGCGGCGCTGCTCGCCGAAGCGGGCTGAGTGTCATGACGGCAGCGACATCCGGCAGCTCTGCCGCGGAAAAGCCCCTCGCCGGCCGCGTGGCTCTCGTCACGGGCGCTTCGCGCGGCATAGGGCGCGCGGCGGCGCTGGAGCTGGCACAGGCGGGGGCCCATATCATCGCGCTGGCGCGCACCGTCGGCGCACTGGAGGAACTCGACGACAGCATCCAGTCTCTGGGTGGCACCGCGACGCTCGTGCCGGTCGATGTGAAGGATTTCGACGCGCTCGACAGGCTCGGCCTCAGCATCTTCCAGCGCTGGGGCAAGCTCGATGCGCTGCTGGCGAACGCGGGCGTGCTCGGCACCATGACGCCGCTCGCCCATCTTGATCAGAAGCGCTGGGACGAGGTGATCGCCGTCAACGTCACCGCCAACTGGCGGCTGGTCCGCTCCCTCGATCCGCTGCTGCGGGCTTCCGACGCAGGCCGGGCGGTGTTCGTGACGTCGGGCGCCGCACACCGGTTCCGCGCCTTCTGGGGTGCCTACGCGATCTCGAAGGCGGCGCTTGAGGCGCTGGCACTGACCTACGCCTCGGAAACGCAGACGACGCCGGTGCGTGTGTCGCTCGTCAACCCCGGCCCGCTGCGCACGCGCATGCGCGCCACCGCCATGCCGGGGGAGGATCCGCAGACATTGCGCACGCCGGAGGAACTCGCGCCCCACCTCGTGCGCCTGCTGTCGCCAGCGTGGACGCAGACCGGCATCATCTATGATTTTCCGCAGGACAAGGTATTGTGGCCACAGCCGCCAGCGCCCCGTCCGGCCGCAAGCGCTTCCTGATCCCTGACCGACAAGATTGAGACCATGACCGACGCAACGCACGACAAGATCCTCATCGTCGATTTCGGCAGCCAGGTCACCCAGTTGATCGCCCGGCGCGTGCGTGAGGAGCGGGTGTATTCGGAAGTGGTGCCCTACACCCGCGCGGCGGAGGCCTTCCGCACGCTGAAGCCGAAGGGCGTGATCCTGTCCGGCGGCCCGGCTTCCGTGACGGAGGATTTCAGTCCGCGCGCGCCGGAGGAGATTTTCGAGGCCAATGTGCCCGTGCTCGGCATCTGCTACGGCGAGCAGACGATGGTCGCGCAGCTCGGTGGCGAGGTCGAGAGCGGCCACCATCGCGAGTTCGGCCGTGCGGAGGTCGACGTCAAGGCGGAAAGCCCGTTGTTCGAGGAGGTGTGGCGCGTCGACGAATCCTACCCGGTGTGGATGAGTCACGGCGACCGGGTGACCCGCCTGCCCGACGGGTTCAAGGTGGTGGCGACGTCCGAGAACGCGCCGTTCGCCGCCATTGCCGACGAGGCACGGCGTTTTTACGGCGTACAGTTCCATCCCGAAGTGGTGCACACGCCCCACGGCGCCGGACTGCTGCGCAATTTCGTGCGCCGCATCGCCGGCTGCGCGGGCGACTGGACGATGGCGACCTTCCGCCAGGAGGCGATCGCCCGCATCCGGGAGCAGGTGGGCACGGGCAAGGTGCTCTGCGGGCTTTCCGGCGGTGTCGACTCGGCGGTGGCGGCGGTGCTGATCCACGAGGCGATCGGCGACCAGCTCACCTGCGTGTTCGTCGACCACGGCCTGCTGCGGCTCGGCGAGGCGGAGCGCGTCGTGCAGCTGTTCCGCGATGCCTACAATATCCCGCTCGTTCACGTTGAGGCGCAGGACCTGTTCCTCAAGGAGCTGTCAGGCGTCACCGATCCGGAAGCGAAGCGCAAGACGATCGGCCGGCTGTTCATCGACGTCTTCGAGGCCGAGGCGCGGAAGCTCGCCGCGCAGGACGGCAAGCCGGTCGAATTCCTGGCGCAGGGCACGCTTTACCCCGACGTAATCGAAAGCGTAAGCTTCACCGGCGGCCCGTCCGTCACCATCAAGAGCCACCACAACGTGGGCGGACTGCCTGAGCGGATGAACATGAAGCTCGTGGAGCCGCTGCGCGACCTGTTCAAGGATGAGGTGCGCAAGCTTGGGCGCGAACTTGGCATGCCGGAGATTTTCGTCGGCCGCCACCCCTTCCCCGGCCCGGGACTCGCGATCCGCTGCCCCGGCGAGATCACGGCCGAAAAGCTCGACATTCTGCGCCACGCCGATGCCGTCTATCTGGAGGAAATCCGCCGCGCCGGCCTCTACGATGACATCTGGCAAGCCTTCGCGGTGCTGCTGCCGGTGCGCACGGTGGGCGTGATGGGCGACGGCCGCACCTACGACTACGTGCTGGCGCTGCGCGCCGTCACGTCGGTGGACGGCATGACGGCGGATTTCTATCCCTTCGACATGGGCTTCCTCGGACGGGTGGCGACGCGCATCATCAACGAGGTGAAGGGCATCAACCGTGTCACCTACGACGTCACCTCGAAGCCGCCGGGCACGATCGAGTGGGAGTGAGAGAGGCGGCAGCCTTTCCCTACCTTTCACACAGCGGCCGCGGCACTTCTGGTCAGCAGAATGTTGCCGATGCGCAGCATTCGACGGATGGAAAGGTGTTGGAAGAATTTCGTCCTAATGTTGACATAATAGAGCATCATGTCATTTTTCTGAATGGAAAGTGATATATATATGTTAATTTTGAGCGTGAGGCTTGCCAAATGCCTTGCGCAAACCTACGTTGTCGGTATCGATTTTGGCCAGATGACTGGGCCGTTGCCTGCGCCATTGCGGGGTGGACGTTCAGCTACCTCCAAGTTTCGACCCACCCGGACTGGGGCTTGAGCCCCGTCCGTCTGATATCTGTTTGTGACGACAAGGATTGATACAATGGCTACCGGCACGGTGAAATGGTATAATGAACAAAAAGGTTACGGGTTCATCCAGCCCGACGCCGGCGGCAAGGACGTGTTCGTTCACGTGACGGCCGTGCAGCGCGCGGGCCTCAACTCGTTGGGCGACGGCCAGAAGGTCACCTACGAACTCGAAACCGACCGCCGTACGGGGCGCGAGTCGGCAGTGAATCTGCAACTGCAGTAATCGTGCCCTTTTGGAGCGCTTGTCCGTCAATGAAATCATTCGATGGACAAGAATTCGCTCCGGAGAAAAAGCGGCGGAGCGTTCACCGATCCGGTCCGATCGGTGAACGCTCCGCCGCAATGCGTTTTTGAACGGAAAGAGGCCAGCCGCGTTATCTGCGCACTATCTGATTGTTCAGACACGGGATTCCCCGATCGATATCTGCACTTTCCGGTCCGGCGCATGCGGCGGTTTATCCGTCCGGTAACGCTTTTTCAGGCGAGGCATTGATTGCGTCGCCTGAAATGCTTTATATCAGCAACGATTGAACGGCATTGTCGACCCTCGGCCCGGCGCCCTCGCGGCGCATCGCCCTGCACCGGCCCTGCCAAACGTCATTCCGTCGGTTCGCGACGGCAGGTTGCCGCCAGAGTTCGGCGCTGAAGAAGGTGTGTTTATGGCTAAAGAAGAAGTGATGGAATTTGAAGGTCTTGTGACCGAGATACTGCCGGACGCCCGCTACAGGGTACAACTCGATACAGGCCATTCTATCATTGCATATACAGCCGGCAAGATGAAAAAGCATCGGATCAAGACGCTTGCCGGAGACCGGGTGACGGTCGAGATGTCGCCCTACGACCTTGAAAAAGGCCGGCTGATCTTCCGGCATCGCGAACAGCACTCCGCCCCACGTCCGGGCGCAGGGGCCGCACGTCCGCAGTTCCGGCGCCGCTGAGGGCAACAGCAACAGGATCGGTGCCTTTCGGCCCACCAGCCGGAAAGCCGCCAGACTACGGGGCGGGTGTGTCGCGGACCACCTTCGAAACGGTATATCCTGAGGTGGCGCATGGCATCTCCGTCTGGTCTGTTTTCGCTGTTCGATAACGCCGTGAAGCGATTTCTGCCGACGCAGGTCTCGACATCGCCGGCCCCCGGCGTGCCTGAACCGGCGCTGACGGCGCTCGCGGCGGTGCTTGTGCATGTCGCCCGCGTGGATGGCGTCATCGTCAAGCGCGAGCGAGATTATCTGGTGAACGTGCTCGTGGACCGGTTCGGCCTGCAGCCGGCTGATGCGGGTGCGCTGTTGGAAAAGGCGCAGGATGCCGAGCAAGATCCGGTTGGAATCGTGGGCGTGCTGCGGCCGCTGCGCCGCGAAATGGACCGGGAAGAGCGCAAGCGGCTGATTCGCACGGCCTGGGACGTGGCGCGCGTCGACGGCGCCGTTCACGCTTTCGAGGACGACGCGATCTGGCGGTCCGCCCGCCTGCTCGACCTGACGGAACCCGAAATCACGGCACTGCGCGAGGAAGCCCTTGCCGGCCGATGAATGATGGATGCCGCACCTGGTCATCCATGCATATGACGCATTGACGAACCTGTGGAGATGTGGAATGCGCACTTGCGTTTCATATCGCAGTGCAGCATGTGTGATATAAGAAGATTACATTTTGGCAACGGGTCGCATTTTGCCCCCGGATGCTCACTAATAACGGCGAGGCAAGCCGGTTCTTTTCAGGGATGAGGCGCCCGGTGGTTAAGCCGGAGTTTGATGCCCGTCGATGAATGAATTCAGATTATCCCGATTGATACAGACGTTCCGTGTCCGCAAGCTATTCGCCACGGATCTGCATGAATACCGCGCGCATCTTCTGCGCCTCGATTCGCACACCCGCTACAGCCGTTTCGGGAGCTTCGTGCGCGATGCCTTCATCGAGTCCTACGTGGAAAGCAGCTTTCGGGACGATGCACTGGTTTTCGGCTATGTCGAGGATGGGCTGGTGCGTGGCGCGGCCGAGTTCCGGCCCTACCGCGGCGAGCACGGGCAGCATGCCGAGGTGGCGTTCAGCGTCGAGGACGACTGGCGGCGCAGGGGGATCGGCAGTTCCCTGTTCGAAAAGCTCATCATCACCGCGCGCAACCGCCAGACGGCAAGGCTCGTCATGCACTGCCTGCCCGAAAACCGCGCCATGCAGAACCTCGCCCGGCACTTCCAGGCGCGCATCAGGCTGGCGCCGGACGAGCGCACGGGCATCATCGTCAATCTCAACCCGACAGCGATGAGCCTTGCGCAGGAGGCGACGGACGACTGGCGGGCCTTCGCAAGCGCCGCGATGGGCATCCATCGCCGTGTCTGGGGCCCGCAATGGCAGCTCGTTCTCGATGCCGAGCCCCGGCCCCGCCTGTCCCCGCCCTGACGTCCTGAACAGCGGCGCAGGGACGCAGAGCGGTGCGCACGGCAGCGCGGCTCTTGCGCACCGCCGCTTCGCAGGCCATCCTTGCCAGATGCCGTACGGATGTCGTACGCGAGCGCCCGGCGCGCGAACACCGGGCGCGGAAAACCTGCAGGGGGAAGCTCATGAGCGTGTTGCTTGCCATTTCCGGCATGCCGTTGGAAGTCTGGCAGGAGCGGCTGAGCGCACTCCTGCCGGGCATGAGCGTGTTCGTGCCGGGGGAGCCCTTCGACCGGCGGGCAATCCATTACGTCGTTGCCTGGCAGCATCCGCCGCGCAGTCTCAACGGGCTGCCGAATCTGGCGGCGATCTTTTCTACCGGGGCCGGGGTCGACCATCTGCTGCGCGACCCTGATTTGCCGCCGGTGCCGGTCTATCGCATCATCGATGCGGATCTCACCGGCCGCATGAGCGAGTACGTGGTGCTGCATTGCCTGCTGCACCAGCGGGGCCTTTTGCGTGATCTGCAGAATCAGCGTCAGCGTCGCTGGGCGCCGGACCTGCTCCAGCCGGCGGCGCAGAGCGTGCGGGTGGGCATCATGGGCCTCGGCGTTCTGGGGCGGGATGCGGCGCAGAAGCTTGTCAACATCGGGTTCGAGGTCGCCGGCTGGAGCCGCACGCCCAAGGACATCCCCGGCATCGAAATCTTCGCGGGCGACGGGCAGTTGCCCGCCTTCCTGGCGCGTACGGATATTCTGGTGTCGCTGCTGCCGCTGACCGACGGAACGCGCGGCCTGCTCGACAAGAGCATTTTTGCGGGCCTCGCGCGTAATGGCCGCTTGGGCCGCCCGGTACTGATCAACGCCGGACGCGGCGGCCTGCAGAACGAAGCCGACATCCTGGAGGCGCTGGGTGACGGCACCTTGGGAGCCGCGTCCCTCGACGTCTTCGAGACGGAGCCGCTGCCGGCCGATTCGCCGTTATGGGACCACCCTGCGGTGGTCGTCACCCCGCACAGTGCTGCGATAAGCGACCTCGACGCCATCACCCGCCGCATCGCCAGCCAGATTAACGCGGTTCAGGCGGGCGAAACGCCGGAAGGCCTCGTCAACACCGAGGAAGGCTACTGATTCCACGGCCGATTCCGTCAGCCGACAAGAACCGGTCCGCGACACTGCCCGCCTCGCCAACGTCGCAACATAGCACAGCCGGCCCAAAAGCCTTGCAAAGCAACGAAAGGCAGCTGTGCAAATTATGTGGCCGGCATAGTTTTCCACAGCCCGAAAATTGGGACTTGCACTCAGGGAAAATTCCAGACATAACCCACCCATCGGCGGCGGCAATGACCGCCGCGACAGTGGATGCGGGTGTAGCTCAGGGGTAGAGCACAACCTTGCCAAGGTTGGGGTCGAGGGTTCGAATCCCTTCGCCCGCTCCAAATTTCTTCAGGAAAATCAAAGCGATAAAGACGGTCCTTCGGGGCCGTTTTTGCTTACAGCGCTTGCGCGATGGCTCTTTGTCAGCAGGTTGTCAGCACGAGAGAGAGCGTTTTGGGATGTCCTGGCGTGTTTTTTTGCGCGGATAACCCCTTGTGTGCAGGTACGATCCATTGGTTTCCTGAAAGCGATTGCAGCGTCGTCAAGCGGCTCCGTGCGACTCTACCGCCCCCTGCACGGCTTGGACGTGCGCCATGTTCCGCCGTTAATACAATCAAGATCGCCGTTATGGGGATGGTTCTATTCGACTCTCGTACTTGCCGCTGCATCGGCACTGGCGCTGTCGTCCTCCTTTCTCCCGGGGAATGCGGAGCCCGCTGCATCGGGCTTCGTCCACACGGCCAACGAGCACGGAAACACGATCAGCCGCATCAACCTGTACGACGGAACCGTGGACATCGTCGCGATCGGCATCAAGCTGCATAATGTCCAGTTCGTGCCGGCCGGAAATCTCCTGCTCGCCGCCGGTACGGTTGTGGGGGAGGAGAACGAAACCTCCCACGGCCATGGCGGTGGAAAGTGTGCGGACGACGGCCATGACGGCGACGGCGGTCATGGGCACGACGGGGCGGTGGGCGCGCCGGTTCTGCTGCGCACGGACAGCTCCGCCTCCGGGCCGGGAGATTCGATCGTTGTCGGCAGCCATCCCGCCCATGTCGTGGCGGACGCGGAGGGCCAGCGCGCCTACGTGACGAATGCGGGCGACGACACCGTATCGACCGTCGATCTGCAGGCACGCAAGGCGGTTGCAGCCGCGGCAACAGGCGAATCTCCGCACGGGTTGCGCCTGAGCCCGAACGGGAAGTCCCTCCTATGTCGCCAATGTCCGGGACGGCACGGTATCGGTCATCGACACGGGTTCGCTGACGGAGGTCGACGGGATCGTGGCGAGCGCCGCTCCCGTGCAGGTCGGTTTCACGCCCGATGGCAGCCGCGTCTACGTCTCGCTGCGTGGCGAGAACAGGGTTACCGTCATCAATACCACGCAGCGGTAGGTCGTTGCCCGCATCGATGTCGGGCGCCAGCCTATCCAGGTCCATGCCACCCCGGACGGCCGTTTCGTCTATGCCGCCAATCAGGGCACCGCGGCCGAGCCGGACGACACCGTGTCGGTCAGCCGGCGTAGCTGACGCCGGAAAGGCCGAGCGAGCCGGCGATACACGTCGCGCCGCCTGACAGGCTGGAAGCGCCCGCGTTCAGGCTGGTGTCAGGAAACTCCCCCACTCGTCGCGGGGCCGTTGTCGGCGCCGCAGAGCGGGGGAGATGCATTGCACGTCGATCTTTCGTCCGACCGTCTGACGACGGCGCTGACCGTCGCCACCGTGGCGGGGATGGCGCTTGCCGCCTTCAACGCTTTCGGCATTCCGGGAGTCTGGGGGTCGGCGGGCGTCGCCCTGGTCTATCTCGCCGGCGGGCTGCCGGCCGGGGCGCGGGCGCTGTCGGCGCTGTGGCGCGAGAAGATCCTCGATATCGACCTGCTGATGGTGATCGCGGCGCTTGCCGCCGCCGCCGTGGGTGCGGCGCTGGAGGGCGCGGTGCTGCTGACGCTGTTCAGCATCTCCACCACGCTCGAACACCGCGCCATGGGCCGGGCGCGGCGCGCCGTCGAGGCGCTGATGGCGCTGCGTCCCGATACCGCCCTGCGGCGCGAACCGGACGGCACGGTGACCGAGGTGCCGGCGGCGGCGCTCGCCCCGGGCGATGTCGTGATGCTGCGGCCCGGCGCGCGCGTGCCGGTGGACGGCGTGATCCTCGACGGCGAGGGATCGCTGGACGAGGCCACGATCACCGGCGAATCGATGCCCGTCCACAAGCGCCCCGGCGCCAAGGTGTTCGAGGCCACGGTCAACCTCAACGGCGTGCTGGCGGTGGAGGTGGCGCGCTCCATCGCCGACAGCACCGTGGCGCGGATGATCGCTCTGGTGACGGAGGCGCAGGCCGCCCGCGCGCCGTCGGAACGGTTCAGCGAGTGGTTCGGCCAACGCTACACCGTGGCGGTGCTGGCTGGCTCGGCGCTCGCTTTCGCGGCCTTCGCCTGGCTCGGCTGGCCGATGCGGGACGCGCTCTACCGCGCCGCGACGCTGCTGGTGGCGGCAAGCCCCTGCGCCATCGTGATCTCCGTTCCCGCCGCGATCCTGTCGGCGCTCGCGTCCGCTGCGCGCGGCGGCGTGCTGTTCAAGGGCGGCGCGGCGCTGGAGACGCTCGCCGAAGTCGACACCTTCGCCTTCGACAAGACCGGCACGCTCACCACCGGCAAGGCCGAGGTGACGAGGATCGTTGCCCGCGACGACGATGCGGCGTTCCTGGCGCTGCTGGCGGGGCTGGAGGCGCAGTCGGAGCACCCCGTCGCCGAGGCGATCCGCCGCCATACACAGGCGCGCGGCGTCGTTCCGACGACCATGCGCGACGTGCAGTCCATCCCGAGCGAGGGCATCGTCGGGGCCGACACCGAGGGCACGCTGTGGGCCGGCAACCTGCGCATGGCGGCACGGATGGGCGCGCCGGCGGACACGCCTGAGTTCTCACGCTTCGCCGAGAGCGCCCAGACGGTCGTCTATCTCGGGCGCGGCAGCCAGGTGCTCGGCGCCGTCAGCGTCGCTGACCGGCCGCGCGAGACGTCCGCCGCCGGGCTTGCCGCGCTCAAGGCCGAAGGCGTCACGACCATCGTCATGATGACCGGCGACCGCCGCGCGGTCGGGCTGCGCATGGGCGCCGCACTCGGCTTCGCACCCGCCGACATCCATGCCGATCTGCTGCCGCAGGATAAGGTGCGGCTCGTCGGCGAACTGACGGGCCGCGGCCGGGTGGCCTTCGTCGGCGACGGCGTGAACGACGCCGCCGCGCTGGCGCGGGCCGATGTCGGCATCGCCATGGGGGCCGCCGGCAGCGAGGTGGCACTTCAGGCTGCCGACATTGCGCTGCTGTCGGACGACATGCAGCGGCTCGCCGCCGCCCGCAGGCTGGCTCGCCGAACCCGGCGGATCATCCGGCAGAACCTCGCCTTCGCCATGGGAGCGATGGCGGTGCTGGTGGCATCGAGCCTGTTCCTCGACCTGCCGCTGCCGCTCGCGGTGCTCGGCCACGAGGGTGGCACGGTGCTGGTGGTGCTGAACGGGCTGCGGCTCCTCGCCGACCCGATCCGCAGCGACCGGGGCTGAACGCCTCGCCCCGGCCGCGCGAGCGATGTCAGCTCCTTTGCGGAACCAGCATCCGCCGCAATGTCCCGTCGTGGAGCCAGAAGGCGTGGAAGAGCGCGCCGGCTGCATGCAGGACGATGAGGATGATGAAGATGGGCTTGAAGATTTCGTGCAGGTCTCCCCACGGTTCGCCGACGTAGAAGCCGAGCAGCCCGGTGACCGGTGCGAGCACGAGCAGCACGTAAAAGAGATGATGCGTGCCCGCCGCAACCCTGGTCAGGATGCCCTCGCCGATCGGCGCCGGCGCGCCGCGAGCGATACGCAGCGCAAGACGCAGCGCCACAAGGGCGAGTACCGCGATTCCGACCCAGTAATGGGCGTTCCCCAACGCCGCGTCGGTGGCGGACATCGCCTTGCCCTCCTCGGCTGCATCAATCACTTCCTTCATGCTTTCGCCGAAGATGAGCTGGAAGAGCACCAGTGCGGCGATGAGCCAGTGGAGCGCGATCTGCGCAGACGAATAGTCGATGGGTCTCGAAGCAGACATCGTGGGTTCTCCTGAATGGGTTGTCGATGGACGATCCCCTTGGGGATCGCTTCCCTGTCGATTAGCGGGGCGCGGCGAGCGATCCGGAGACGGTCGCGGCGTCAAGATCCGCAAGGCCGCCGCCGGGGGCGAATTCCACCTCGATCCGGCGCAGTGTCAGCGTGTCCGGCTGAAGCTGCGCCTCGATGCGGTTGCCGCGCGCATCGACGGCGTCGATCCTGTAGCAGCCGTCATCGGTGCGGATCCGCCGCACCTGCCAGCCCAGCGCCTCGGCCGCCTGGCCCGCCGACTCGCGCGGCTGCCAGCGCGCCATCGGCACGCGACAACCGTCGTCGGCCCGCGCTGCGCCGGCGCCGATGCCGACGAAGGCCAGCGCCGCGAGCAGAACATGTCGTTTCATCCCTCCACTCCTCTTTATAATCATTCAATGTTACGACGATATATGGTTCTGCTGACGCGGGGCTGAACGTCGCACTCCGCGGCATTCAGCCCCGCGTCAGCTTGTGGGCCGACCATCGCCGGGACAGGTGAAAGACAGGTCATGCGCATCCTTCTGGTCGAGGACGACCGTGGCATCGGAGACGCCGTGCGCGCCCAGATGGCCGCCGAGGGCCACACGCCCGACTGGGTGTCGACGCTCGCCAATGCGCGCGCCTGCGCCGAGACCGTGGCCTATGACCTGATCCTGCTCGACCTGATGCTGCCCGACGGCGGCGGCCTCGACTTCCTGCGGGCGCTGCGCCGGGGCGGCTCGGTGACGCCGGTCATCATCCTGACCGCGCGCGACCGCATCACCGAGCGCATCGAGGGGCTGAACGCGGGAGCTGACGACTATCTGGTCAAGCCCTTCGACCTCGCCGAGCTTTCCGCCCGCGTCGGTGCGGTAGCACGCCGCTATGCGGGCAATCCCAACCCGCTGATCCGGCTCGGCCCGCTCGCCATCGACCTCGCCGCCCGCAGCGTCACTGGTCCGCGCGGCGAGATCGGGCTGAGCCAACGGGAATGGGCCATCTTCGAGACCCTGTTGCAGCGCCCCGGCATCGTCGTGCCAAAATCCCGGCTCGAGGAACGGCTCTATTCCTTCGACGCGGAAGTGGAGAGCAACACGATCGAGGTCTACGTCAGCCGTCTGCGCCGCAAGCTCGGGCGGGCCAGTATCGAGACGCTGCGCGGCCTCGGCTATCGGCTGGGGCGCGGATGAGTGCGCCCGAAATCGCCAGTCCCGCCGGCCGCCCCCCCAGCCTGCGCCGCGACCTGGCGGTGGGGCTGTCGCTCGGGCTGTCGTTGTTCTGGCTGCTGGCGATGATCACGGCGGGGTTCGTCGTCCGCCACGAGCTGGAGGAAATCTTCGATGCCGCCCTGCGCCAGACGGCCGAGCGCATCCTGCCGCTCGCGGTCATCGAGCAGATCAACGCGGAAGACGCGCCCACCTCGCGGCAGATCTCGGCGCTCGGGCCGCCGATGACGGGGCAGATCACCTATGTCCTGCGCGGGCGCGACGGCAGGATCGCGCTGTTCTCGGACGACGCCGATCTCGCAGTCTTCGCGCAACCGTTGGCCGAAGGCTTCCACACCGTGAACGACCACCGCATCTACGCGCGCTCGGCCGTGTCGGGCGCCTACCGGATCGAGGTGGCCGAACCGTTTTCCTATCGGCGCGAGGCGCGGCTTGACACCATAGGCTCGATGTTCCTGCCGCTCATCCTGCTGCTGCCGGCAAGCTTTATCGGCATCGGCCTCTTCACCCGTGCGCGGCTGGCGCCCATAGCGGCGCTCTCCGTCGAGGTGGCGGGGCGCGACGCCTCCGATCTTTCGCCATTGACCACGCCCGGCTTGCAGCTCGAACTGGTGCCGATCCGCACCGCCGTGGACCGGCTGATGGCCCGGCTTTCCCGCACGCTGGACGCCGAACGCAGCTTCACCGCCAATGCCGCGCACGAGCTGCGCACGCCGGTGGCTGCCGTGCTTGCGCAGACGCAGCGGCTCGTCGCCGAGGCCCCGGAGGGACCGCTGCGCCAGCGTGCGCAGGGGATCGAGGCCGAGCTGAAGCGTGTCGCACGCCTGGCGGAAAAGCTGCTTCACCTGTCGCGCGCGGAAGGCGGCGGCGTGCTGGCCGACATTGCAAGCGACATGGCGCCGATCCTGTCGATGGTGGCGGAAGACTTTGTTCGCGCGGGGCACGGCGAGCGTCTGCGGCTCAGCCTGCCGGAGGACGGCGCAAGCTCGCGGATCGACCCCGACGCCTTCGCCATCCTCGCCCGCAACCTGATCGAGAACGCGCTGATCCACGGCGATTCCGCCAAGCCGGTCGAGGTGACGCTCGCACCCGACGGCGGGCTGACCGTTAGCAACGCAGGCCCCGTCATCCCGCCGGAAGTTCTCTCGCGCCTCACTGCCCGGTTCGAGCGGGCGGGAAGCATCAGCGGGGGCTCGGGGCTGGGCCTAGCCATCGCCGCCGCCATCACTAGAGGAACCGGCGCGACGCTGACCCTGACTTCGCCAGCGCCCGGCAGAAGCGACGGCTTCGAGGCGCGTTTCCGGCCGGCTGGCCGTCACGCCAGCCAGTAGCCGATGATCAATCCCGCCGCCGCGCTGGCGACAAGCGTCGTGATCATGCCGACCCTGAACCACAGCATGGCGACCATCGCGGCGGCGGCGAGCACGGCCGCGCGCCAGTTGACCGAGGAAAGGACCGGCACATAGGGGCTGGCGCCGAGGACGTCGACCCTCTGCACCGCGTCGAAGACGACATGCAGCGCAAACCACAGCGCGAGGTTCATGATCACGCCGACCACGACGGCGGTGATCGCCGACAGCGCCGCCGAGATCGCCCTGTTGCCGCGCAGCGCCTCGACATAGGGCGCGCCGAGAAAGATCCACAAAAAGCACGGCGCAAACGTCACCCAGGTGGTCAGCAGCGCGCCCAGCGCCCCGGCGAGGAGCGGATCGAGGGCGCCCGGCGCGCGCCAGGCGGCGAGGAAGCCGACGAACTGCAGCACCAGGATCAGCGGCCCCGGCGTGGTTTCGGCAAGGCCGAGCCCGTCGACCATCTCGCCGGTGGAGAGCCAGCCGTAGCCGTCGACCGCTGCCTGCGCGACATAGGCGAGCACCGCATAGGCGCCGCCGAAGCTGACCACCGCGATCGCGCTGAAGAAGGCGCCAAGCTGCGTCCAGACGCTGGACGAGCCCGTCAGCAGCCACAGCAGCAGCACCGGCCCGAGCCAGATCGGCAGCCACAGCGCCAGCACCTTGAGGAAGCCCGCCGACGACGGATCGGCGTGGGTGAGTTCCCCGCGCGCAAACATCCCGTCGACCACGCCCGCGTCGTCCGCCGCACTCCCCTTCGCGCCGTGCCCCTTGGCAACGAAGAGCTGCGGCATGGCGCGGCTGCCGAGCCAGCCCGTGAGGGCGGCAATCGCAATGAGAAGCGGGAACGGGATACGAAACGCGTAGATGCCGATGAAGGCCGCGACCGCGATCGCGACCAGCGCGGGGCTGGCGAGCGCCCGCCGGCCGATCCGCAGCACGGCGTCGATGACGACGGCCAGCACCGCCGCCTTTACGCCGAGGAACATGGCATCGACGAACGGCAGTTCCCGGAAGAAGACATAGAGCAGGCTGAGGCCCAGCATGACCAGCGCGCCGGGAAGCACGAACAGCACCCCGGCGACCACTCCGCCCCAGGTGCGATGCAGCAGCCAGCCGATGTAGATGGCGAGCTGCTGTGCCTCGGGGCCTGGCAGCAGCATGCAGTAGTTGAGGGCGTGCAGGAAACGCTGCTCGCCGGTCCATCGCCGGTCCTCGACCAGTTCCTTGTGCATCAGCGCGATCTGGCCGGCCGGCCCGCCGAAGCTGAGCAGGCCGATCTTAGCCCACACCCGCGTCGCCTCGGCGAAGGTCGGGACGGCCGGCGCGGCGACGGCTTCATCCGTCGTGACAGTGATTGTCATAGCGACCTCCGTTATGCCGGCTTCTTGGTGGAAGGCCAGTTGTGCGTTTCCTCGGTGGCATCCCGGCTCCAGCGATAGAGGGCGTCGTAGAGCAGCAGACCCGCCTCGAGCTGTTCGAGATCGTCGCGGAACATGCGGGAGAGGCCGAGCGAGGCGGCGAGAAGGCCGGCGGCCTCCGGCACGAGATCGAGCCGCGCCGTGTCCGCCGCGCGCACGATCGCCGCCAGACGGCCGAGCGGTTCGGAGACGAGCCCGAATTCCTCCAGCATGACGTCGAAGGTGCAGCGCTCGCCCCGGTGACTCCAGAACACCCCGTCGATATCGAAGGGTGTTGCGCCGAAGCGTTCGGCGACCGCCGTCACCTCCGGCGCGCCGACGTAGAGGAACACGGCGTTCGGATCGATGAAGCGGCGGATGAGCCAGGGGCAGGCGACGCGGTCGACCTTGGGCCGCGCCCGCGTGACCCACACGGTCCGTCCGGCGTCGTCGCGCGGCGGCAGCCTGTCGGGCCTGACGAGGAGCCCACCGGCGGCGCGCCAAGCGTCGAAACCGCCTTCGAGCGTTTCCGCTCTGGCGCCTTCGTGGAGCAGCCAGGCGGTCACGGCCTGGGCGAAATCCCGCCCCCTGCCGTCGACCACGACGACGTGGCGGCCGGCTAATTCGCAGGCCCAGGCCGCGACACGCGAAGCGTCGCGGCTCAGGGCAGCAGGCAGGAAGCGCGGGTCGGCATCGACGTCCGCCTGCACGCGGACATCGACGATGACCGGCGCGGTCGGCAGGCCGGCAAGACGGGAAAGCTGCGGTACGGTGATTTCGGTATGAGACGGCATGAACGTCCATTCCTCTTTCAGGGAACATGGACGCGATGTTTAGGCTGCCGCCTCACGGGGTAATCGCGATCAACCCCTTGCACCGGAAATTACTCGCAGACCGGTGGTTGCGCAAGGGCTAGGAAAGCGCCTCCGAACGATTTTCGCCCGCGCGGGGATACGCGATACCTGCAGACATGCAGGCCCACCGCATATCGCTTCCTGCCGGCGAGGCGCTGTTATCCGAGGGCGGATCGTGTTGTCTTGATATCGGCTTTCCTTGACAGGAAGCCGACGCGCCGGTTATTGAGGCGCAACCGGATGGTTTGCTACAAGCGGCAAACCATGTGGCGGAAAGTGAGCTGGCGGATGGCCGTTTGGTACACGCTTTCACGGATGCGCTTGCTGCCAGCCCTGCTGGTTGCTGTCGCGTTGTTTGCTGCGCCGTTGGCTCATGCCATGCCGGTACCGTGCCACAGCCAGACCGTTCAGGTACCGGCGCAAGACGGCGTTGGGAATCAACATCAAGCCGCCGTATCCGTTCATAAGATCCATACCGGAAACGGTCAGTTACACGCGGCTGATTATAAGGTATGCTGCAGCTTCGCCTGCGGCGTGTGCGCCGTCGTGGCCGGTGCAGCGGATGCGAGCACTTTCGTTCCGGCTTCCGTCAGGCAATATTACGGATGGGCCGACCAGATTTCCCTTGGCCTGTCGGTCTTGCCCTTGCTGACTCCTCCCCGATCCATGGTCTGAAGCCGTCAGGACGCCGCTCTCCGGCGTCATGTGGATGATTGTGCGCCGCAAGGGCGCGCATAGATCAATTCGCCGACCACCGTGTCGGCATGGAAACGGGTTCCCAACATGAATCGTCGTGACTTCCTCACGCGGCTGACGGCCGGCGCGGTAGCGCTCGCGTCGCCGACCGCCATGTCCCTTCCCGGCCTTGCCCGGGCGCAAACCGCCAGCCCGGCCTCTCCGGCTGAAGACGAAACGCGCCAGCTCGCCGTCATCACCCGTACGCTCGACATCAACGGCAGGGCCGCGCGTGTCTTCGGGCTCGCACAGCCCGACGGAACGCAGGGGCTGACTCTCGACGCAGGCGGCAGCTTCGACGTGACGCTCACCAACCGGGCCAATGCACCGACGTTGATCCACTGGCACGGTCTGACGCCGCCGTGGGAACAGGACGGCGTGCCGGACAACCCGGCTGCCCTGCTGCAACCGGCCGAAACCCGCCGTTACAGCTTTCCGGCGGGCGCCGGCGGCACCCACTGGATGCATGCCCATACGCTGCAGGAGCAGGCCGCCCCGCTGATCGTACGCACCGCCGCCGACCGCGCGCGGGACGAGCAGGAAGTCGTGATCCTGCTGCACGACTTCTCTTTCACACCGGCGGAGGAACTTCTCAATCGGCTGCAGAATGCCACGGGTAGCGGGCGCGGCCAGCACGGCGCCGCCATGAGCCAATCCGCGATGCACGGGTCTGCAGCGCACGGAGCCGCCGGAGGACACGGCACAATGCCGATACCGGTGATGGACCTCAACGACATCGAGTACGACGCCTATCTCGCCAACGACCGCACGCTCGACGATCCGGAAGTCGTGCACGTGGAGAGGGGCGGCCGGATACGGCTGCGCATCATCAACGGCGCGACGGCGACCGCCTTCACCATCGACACCGGCGGCCTCGGCGGGACCCTGATCGCTGTCGACGGGCAGGACGTGCGGCCAATTGTGGGCAACGCCTTTCCGCTGTCGATGGGCCAGCGCGTCGACATCCGGCTGCAACTGCCGCAAGGCGGAGGCGCGTGGCCGATCCTCGCCCTGCGCGAGGGCGCCGTCGAGCGCGCCGGCATCATCCTCGCCACGCCCGGCGCGCCGGTCCGAAAGATCCCGGTGCATGGCGCGGTTGCCGGGCCGGTTCTCGATCTCGATCTCGAAAGGCAGTTGTCGGCGACAGCACCGCTCGCGCACCGCGCGCCGGACCGCCGTTACACCCTCGCCCTCACTGGTGACATGGCGGGTTACGTCTGGGGTTTCGGTAGCGGCGACGCCCTCACAGCCGCCCACGGCGAGCGGATCGCGGTGACGCTTGTCAACACATCGATGATGGCGCACCCGATGCACTTGCACGGCCACCATTTCCAGGTGACCGGCATCGACGGCAGGGCCATCCGCGGTGCGGTGCGCGACACGGTGCTGGCGCCACCGCATGCCCGTGTGACCGTCGTCTTCGACGCCGACAACCCCGGCCGCTGGCCGCTCCACTGCCACCATCTCTATCACATGGCCGCGGGAATGATGGCATTCGTCGACTACGCCGCCTGAAACCGCCATCGCTGGTGAAAACGGCGGCACGGGCGGAGTTCGCCGCCGCTTGGGAAAGCTACGCCCGCAGCGTGCCCGCCTTCATTCCCCGGATCGCTCGTTCCGGAGCAAACAACACCTATCCCGGAGATTTCAGACGATGACCGATCACAAGTCCCACGCCAGCCATCATGACCATCACGGCGGCCATGCGCATCACCATCCTGACGGCAACTCCGTCGTCGCGGCAGCCGGCTCCACCCATTCCGCGCACGGCGGCCATGACCACGCTGCCATGATCGCCGACTTCCGGCGCCGGTTCTGGATCTCGCTGGTGCTGACGCCGCCGGTCCTGCTGCTGTCGCCGATGATCCAGCACTGGCTGGGGCTTGGCGATGCGCTGGCCTTCCCGGGCAGCGGGCTCGTGCTCTTCGCGCTCTCCACCATCGTCTATGTCTATGGCGGCTGGCCCTTCCTGACCGGGTTCACCTCGGAACTGCGCGACCGGCAGCCGGGCATGATGACCCTGATCGCGCTGGCGATCTCGGCCGCCTATTTTTACTCCGTCGCCGTCACCTTCGGCCTTCCCGGCGAGTCCTTCTATTGGGAGCTCGCGACGCTGATCACCATCATGCTGCTCGGCCACTGGCTGGAGATGCGCTCGGTGATGGGGGCCTCGCGCGCCCTGGAGGAGCTGGTCAGGCTGCTGCCGGACACCGCCACGAAGATCGGCGCGGATGGTGCAACGCAGGATGTGCCGATTTCCGCTCTCCAGCCCGGCGACCGCGTGCTCATCCGCCCCGGCGCCAAGGTGCCGGTGGACGGAAAGATCATCGAGGGCGTGAGTTCGTTCAACGAGGCGATGCTGACCGGCGAATCGCGGCCGGTCTCCAAGGCGGTAGGGGCAAGCGCCATCGGCGGGGCGATCAACGGCGAAGGCTCGGTGACGATCGAGGTCACAGCCACCGGCGACAAGACCTATCTCGCGCAGGTCATCACGCTCGTGAAAGAGGCGCAGGCCAGCCGCTCGCGCACGCAGGATATCGCCAACCGCGCCGCGGCCTGGTTGACCTATATCGCGTTGACGGTGGGCATCGGCACGCTGGTCGTCTGGCTCGCCCTCGGCGCCCCCTTCCAGTTCGCCATCGAGCGTATGGTGACGGTGATGGTGATCGCCTGCCCGCATGCGCTCGGCCTCGCCGTGCCGCTGGTCGTAGCGGTCAGCACCTCGCTCAGCGCCGGCAACGGGCTCCTGATCCGCGACCGGGCCGCCTTCGAGAGGGCACGCAACCTGAATGCGGTGGTCTTCGACAAGACCGGCACCCTCACCGAAGGCCGGTTCGGGGTCAGCGACGTCGTGCTCCTGGCGGGGGATGAGGCTGAGGCGCTGCGCTACGCCGCCGCCGCCGAGAGCCGGTCCGAGCATCCGATCGCCCATGGCATCCTGGCCGAGGCTAAGAGAAGGGGTCTTGTACCGCCGCCAGCCGGCGACGTGCGCAACATCACCGGTGAAGGGATCGCGGCGACGGTGGGCGGCGAGGACGTGCGCATCGTCAGCCCCGGCCATCTGGCGCGGCAGGGCAATCCTGTGGGCGGGGAACGTCTCAAGCAGCTTGAGGCGCAGGGCAAGACCGTTGTCGTGCTGGTCCGAGGCGGTGTCCCGCAGGCGCTGCTCGCGCTGGCCGACATCGTGCGCCCCGAATCCCGGGAAGCCATCGCGGAACTGAAGCGGCTGGGCGTCAATTCGGTGATGCTGACCGGCGACGCCGCGGGCGTGGCCAAGGCCGTGTCGGAAGATCTCGGCATCGCCAAGTATTTCGCCGAGGTTCTGCCTGATCAGAAATCGGCCAAGATCAAGGAGCTTCAGGCCCGCGGGCTCAAGGTCGCCATGGTGGGCGACGGTGTCAACGACGCGCCGGCGCTGGTGCAGGCTGATCTCGGTGTCGCCATCGGCGCCGGGACCGACGTGGCCGTGGAATCAGCGGATATCGTTTTGGTTCGGAGCGATCCGCGCGATGTTGCAGCGATCTTGGGTCTGTCGCGCGCTACTTACAGAAAAATGGTGCAGAACCTGATTTGGGCAACCGCCTATAACGTCATTGCCATTCCAATGGCGGCGGGCATTACTTTCGGCACCGGCTTTCTCATGACGCCAGCCGTTGGCGCGATCTTCATGTCCGCGAGCACGATCATCGTCGCAATCAACGCACAATTGCTACGATTCTACCGGACCGGCAATTGACAACCGGCAACAAGAAATCGCGCAGAGACCAGGGTGTTTTTCATACCCAGTCCATGCACGATTTATCGCCAATTCTATACTGCAGATGGCGCACTACAGGTGTCGAAAATTTGGCGTGCGTGAAAGCACTTAATCGGACAATCCTATCCATGAGCGGTCCAGGTCTCGGCGCAGAAGCAAGGCTCATAGACTAGCAGGAGGCTGCTATCGAGTGACGCAAACGTGCGTCGGTACACGCGGCGCGGCAAAGGTAATGATGCCTTCCTCTGCCTCTTATATGGCGAGACCAATCTATAGACGTTGGGCATGCTCCCTTTCAGGGGCGTCCCACGAGCCTCTCCGGAGAATCGCATAGCTATTTCCATAGAATTCTAGATTTTTTATAAACTATATGTAATTTATGAGAATCGTACAAACGTCGAAATGCTTGGAAAGGAGACCGGAACTGCTCCGCATTCCATTCATTGCGATTCATCGTCAAACAAGTCGCGACTGCTCTTTATGAGGTACCTCTCCATGAACAGCCCGGTGAATCATCCGCTAAATGCCTCTGGCAGCCACCTCGTCTCGCGAGCGCGGGAGATTGCCAGTCTTGCCCGTGAGCACGCCGTCGCCGCGGAGAATGCTCGGGTCCTGGCGCGAGAGGTGGTAGACGCAATCGGGGCTGCCGACCTGTTCAGGCTAGCAGTGCCTGCCGTGTATGGCGGACCCGAGGCAGATCCCGTGACCTATGTCGACGCGATAGCAGCTCTGTCGGAGGGGGACGCGGCTGCCGGATGGTACGCTGCTGTTTCATCTACGACATCCGTGCTCGCATGGTATCTGCAGCCCGAGGCGGTCCGAGAAATCTACGTTGCCAATCCGGCGTCTCTCACAGGGGGCTCGTTCGCCCCGACGGGGCGCGGCTCATGGGTTGACGGAAGGCTGCGGGTCGATGAGGGGCGGTGGCCGTGGGGATCTTGTGGCCTTCAAGCAGACTGGATGACTGGTGGGGTTCTCGACGGCGACCGTCTCTTCATCATCTTCCTCCCCCGCGGCGATTTTGAGCCGCATGATACATGGCATGCGTTCGGTCTAAAGGCGACGGCTTCAAATGATTTTTCGGTTCGCAAGGGAGCCATCGTTCCCGGGCACCGTATCCTTGAGTTCGGCAAGGGCTTCGTTCCTGCCGTCGATAGCGCCCTTGCCCGTTTTCCGGGCTTCGTCTACATCGCCGCTGCCTATGCTGCAGTACTGCTAGGGAACGCGCGGGGGGCCATCCATGAACTCGTTGATCTGGCTAGGCACAAGGTTCCGACTGGTAGCGAGGCGACACTTGCTGAAACTCCGTTGACGCAACTGACGGTTGCTCAATCCGAAGCTAGGCTTCTTGCAGCCTCCGCATTCGTACGCGAATCTTTGGCCAGCATATGGGAAACCATTCAGGCTGGCGATCCAGCGACAGTAGACCAGAGGACGACCGCCCGCCTCGCCATCAGCCACGCTGCTCAGGAAGCCTCGAAGGTGGTTGACGCCTTGTATACGCTAGGCGGCGCCACCTCGACATTCTTAGCGAATCCGCTCCAGAAGCGACTCAGGGACGCCCATGTCGCCACCCAGCATCTGTTGGTATCGGAGAAATTTTTCCTAATTCACGGACAACAGCGGCTCGGCTTCGCTATCGACGAGAAGGTTATCGCCACACTCTGATGCGATGCAGAGCGACTACCCCGGTCGGGCGCGAGGCCAAAGCCCTGAGTGCATCGATCGCCGATCGCACTTTCTTCGTGGAAATCTCGTTCTCGCGTTGCTCCAGCACGGTGTTCAGCTAAAATAGCTTGTAGCGGTGCATCTCATTGAACATGCTGGTTCTACAACCTGAGCCGATTGCGTATCGTCCGTTTTCTTGAGGGTGTTGCTGCACGCGCCGGCGAGATATTCTGATCGCGCTCATTTGTGGAGGTACTTGCGTTCGGCATATTATTTCGATAAATCTCGACGCATGGAAAAACACATAATCGTCGAGGCTTTTGCAGCCATCGCGCAAGCTACACGACTGGATGCGTTGCGCCTGCTCCTGGATCGCCGGGAGACGGGAGTGCCGGCGGGCGACGTCGCGAAGCTGCTCGACGTGCCGCAGAATACCATGTCGGCCCATCTTGCGGTGCTGAAGCGGGCCGGCCTCGTTCGTACCGAACGGCACGGAACGACGATCATCTACCGGCCGGACACCGAGCGGGTCTGGCAACTCGTCGATTTTCTGGTCACAGACTTTGCGGCTCTCGCGGCGACCACGGACAGGTCCATTTCAACAGCCGTCATTCCGCGGGCTGGCGCTGCACCCGACCCCGTATACAACGTCTTGTTTCTCTGTACGGGCAACTCCGTGCGGTCGATCCTCGCGGAGAGCGTTTTGAACCGCGATGGCGGGGGGCGATTCCGTGCTTTCTCTGCCGGTAACAAGCCACGAGGCGAGATTCACCCGACCACCATCGCAACTTTGGCAGAACTCGATTATCCGACTGAGGGATTGCGTTCGAAGAGCTGGGACGAATTCGCGAGCCCCGAAGCTCCCATCATGGATTTCGTATTCACGCTCTGCGACAGCGCGGCGGGTGAGGAATGCCCGGTCTGGCCAGGGCGCCCGCTGACGGCCCACTGGGGCATCGAAGACCCCTCCATCGTCGGAGAGGCTGATTTTCGGCAAGCCGCCGCATTCCGCCAGGCGGCAGGTTACATCCGAAATCGTGTCGCCGCGTTCATCAGCCTCCCGCTGGATTCGCTCGACCGGATGTCCCTTCGCGACAAGCTCCGGACGATCGGCAGTTTGTAAGGCACCGCGGCTTCTTGTCTTGCGTGACGATGCAGGCTCGCGCCTCGCGCGTCGTAGCGAATCATGCCGCGAGATTCACCGCTCCCTCCCGTCGCCTCAACCGAACCGCCCGGTGATATACTGCTGGGTCCGCTCGTGGCGCGGATTGGTGAAAAATTCCTTGGTCGCGTTGAACTCGGTCATTTCGCCCAGGTGCATGTAGGCCGTGTAGCTCGATATGCGTGCAGCCTGCTGCATGTTGTGGGTGACGATGACGATCGTGTAGTGCTGCTGGAGCTCGTCGATCAGTTCCTCTATACGCGCGGTCGCGATAGGGTCGAGCGCGGACGTGGGCTCATCGAAAAGAATGATTTCCGGATTGGGCGCGAGCGTCCGGGCGATGCAAAGGCGCTGCTGCTGCCCACCCGAAAGGCCGTAGGCGGAATCGTGCAGACGGTCCTTGACCTCGTTCCAGAGCGCCGCGCCCCTGAGTGCCTCTTCCACCCGCTCGTCAAGCACGGATTTGCGATTGATGCCTCTAACCCGAAGCCCCGCCGCCACGTTTTCGTAGATCGATTTCGGAAAGGGATTGGGTTTTTGGAATACCATGCCGATGCGAAGCCGGATCAGTATCGCGTCGGTTTGCGGCCCGACCACGTTCCTTCCCTCCGGCAAGAGCGTAATCTCGCCATCATAGCGGTTTCCCGGATACAGATCGTGCATGCGATTGAACGAGCGCAGCAAGGTGCTCTTGCCGCATCCGGAAGGACCGATGAGCGCTGTAACCTCCCGGTCGGCGATCGGCAGGTTGACCGATTTCAGAGCGAGGAAGTCGCCATACCAGAAGGACAAGTTGCGAACTTCGGCCCGGAGTTTTTCCGGGCGGACTAGGATACCGCCGATGCCGCCAGATTCGGTCTCCCCGGCAATCGGCTTCTGAAAGGTGGGAGCGGGCGTTTCGACCATATGTTCAAGTCCTGTCCTTGGTTCAGAGGCCAATCCGGCGACGCAGCCTGAAGCGGATCCAGATCGCAATGGCATTCATGCCAAGAGTCATGATGAGGAGTACGACACCCGTGGCGGCGGCGTTGACGTGGAAGGCAGCCTGCGGGCGCGAGATCCAGTTGAACATCTGGATCGGCATCACGGTGAAGGGCGCGTGCAACCAGTCAAAGTTGACGAAGGGAAAATCTGGCTGAACCGGCGCCGGCGGCAGAAAGGCAATGAAGGTCAGCGCGCCGATGGTGATGATCGGCGCCGTTTCGCCGATCGCACGCGACAGGCCGACTATCGCTCCGGTCAGGATACCGGGCCGGGCTGCCGGCAGGATGTAGTGCCACATGGTCTGCCACTTGTCCGCCCCGATCCCGTAAGCCCCTTCCCGAATCATTTGCGGAATGCTGCGGACGGCTTCGCGCGTTGCGACGATGACGATCGGCAGGATGAGAAGGGCAAGCACCATGCCGGCAACCATGACCGACCGGCCAAGCCCGGCCAGGTAGACGAAGAAGCCGAGCGCCAGCAGACCGTAAATGATCGAAGGAACGCCGGCGAGGTTGGTGACGTTGATCTCGATGATGTCGGTCAACCAGTTTTTCGGCGCATATTCCTCGAGGTAGAGACCGGCGGCGATACCGAGCGGGATGGCGAGCATGGCAGTGACGAACATGACGAGGCATGTGCCGACCCATGCGGAAAGGATGCCGGATCGTTCGGGGCGCCGGGAAGGAAAATCGGTCAGGAAAGCCATGTCTATTCTGGAAAAGCCATCCACGAATAGATCGGCGATCAACGCCAGCAGGAACGCCATGGCCACGAAGAGAATGAAAAGACCGAGGCCGGCGAAGATGGCATCCCTTCGGCGTGCCCTGCCTACCAGAACGATTTCGTCCTGCTCGGATGAGGCCGTGGTGGCCCGTGTGAGAATTTCGGAGGTCATCAGTACGCTTCCCGGAAGCGTCGGCGCAGGAAGAAACCGACGATATTGAAGAAGAGCGTCAGCAGGAACAACGCAAGGCCGGCGGCAAAGATGGTCTGGTACGCCAGTGAACCGTGCGGCAGATCGCCGAGGCTCATCTGCACGATGTAGGATGTGATGGTCGCCGCCCCCTCACGTGGATCAGCAGTCAGGTTCGGGTTCTGCCCGGCCGCAATGGCAAGCACCATGGTCTCCCCTACCGCGCGGGACATGCCGAGCAGATATGCCGCGGTGATGCCGGAGAACGCGCCCGGGATGATCACCTTGAAGGTGGTCTGAAGGCGCGTCATGCCGAGCGCGAATGCGCCCTCGCGCAGCGACGCGGGAACGGCACGCATTGCATCCTCGCTGATCGAGACGATGTAGGGCAGGATCATGATGCCGAGCACGATCCCCGGAACCAGCAGGTTGAACCCGGTCAAGCCCGGAATGAAGGTCTGAAACAGCGGCGTCAGGAACAGCAGGGCGAAATATCCATAGACGACCGTCGGTATGGCGCCGAACAGTTCGAGCATCGGCTTAACGGTTTCGCGCACGGCGGCCGGAGCATATTCGCTGAGATAGACAGCGAGAACGGTTCCGAACGGGATCGCGATGGCGATCGCTATACCCGCAGCCCAAAGCGTCGCGGTCAGCAGCGGCAGGATGCCATAGCGGGGTTGCGCGAAAACGGGGGTCCACTGAGTATCAGTGAGGAATGTCCATAGCGATACTTCGGTAAAAAAGCCCCACGACTCGCTGACGAGGACATAAACGATCGCGGCAGTCACGAACACGGAAAGCGCCGCCGACAGAAAGAGCACGGCGCGCATGCCGAGATCGATCAACCGGCGTCGGCGAAGGAAGGCCTCGGAAGGCCGGAAGGCGTCAGCCGACGAACTCATTGGCGCATCTCCGGTAGTGATGATGGCCGAGGCGCTTGACCTCAGCCATCGGGGCTGGTCATCGCGTCAGTTGGCTGCGTCCTGAACCAGATCGGTCACAGTCACGCCGATCTTGGAGCCGCCCTCGAAATGGGAGCCTGTCTTGCGGCTCTCGAACTTCATGAGAGCGAGGGTCGCAGCCTCGGCGGGCAGCGCCACGTAGCCAACCTCGCTGACGAGTTCCTTCTGATTATCGGCATCGAACAGGAACGCCACGAACTCACGAACATGTTCCTTCGCGTCCGCCGCCTGCTTGGACACGTAATAGAAGAGCGGGCGGGTCAGCGGCTGATAGGTGCCGTCGGTGGCTGTCGCGATCGAGGGTTCCACGCAGGAGCCGTCCGCCTGCCTGATCGCGACGGCCTTCACCTTGCCGGCGTTCTCGGTGAGGTATGCCAGACCGAGGAAGCCGAGGGCATTCTTGTCGCCGATCACCCCCTGGATGGTGATGTTGTCGTCTTCCGTCGCCGTGTAGTCGCCGCGGCTGGAGTGTTCCTTACCGTTGATAGCCAGCGTGTAATAGTCGTATGTGCCGGAATCAGTGCCGGCGCCGAACAGGGCCAGACGACCGCTCGGGAAGCCTTCGCGGACCAGATTCCAGTTCTGGACCTTGCCCTGTGCCTCCGGTTCCCAGATTTTCTTCAACTCGGCAACGGAAAGGCAGGTAGCCCAATCGTTGCCCGGATTAATGATGGTTGCCAGAGCATCGACGGCCACCGGCAGCTCGATAAATTCGATGCCGCTTTCCTTGCAAAGCGCGATTTCCTCGGAGCGGATCGGACGCGATGCGCCGGTGATGTCGGTTTCGCCGCGACAGAATTTCTTGAACCCGCCGCCTGTGCCGGACGAGCCGACGGTAGCTAGGATCTTGCCTGACTGCTTGTTCTGAAACTCCTCCGCCATGGCTTCGGAGATCGGGAAAACCGTGCTCGATCCATCGATCAGGACGGTCGGCGCCTGCTGGGCGAAGGAAGGCGTAAGCAGGCAGCCAAGCATGAACGCGGCCGTTGCCGCCTTGATGAGCGACTTCGACGCGGGAGCGATGGGGTGGGTTCTGCTGGTCATGGCGACTCTCTTATGAGCATGGGAAGGGGCGGCACCGACAGCGCCTATGCTTCACATAGTAATCACAGATGACAATTGTGTGTCAAATAAGTAATATCATAGTATCTGGATGTATTGATATATATTGAATGGCAATTCTCTATGTGAAATACACATATAATCTGGCAGTTACATTTTTATTACCCGCATCCGACAGGGCTGGTTTGGTGAGGCGTTGCGTTTTCGATCGCGCCCCCGAGCGCCATCCGATGACGTTTCGTCGGATGGCGCAGCCACTTTCCCGATCGCGGGAAACCCGCGATCGCCCCTCTGCAATCGCCCTCCGTCAGTGCAACCCCGCAAGGATCGCCTGCGCACGGTTCACGACGGGCGCGGGCAACGGGATGTAGCCGAGTCCTTCGGCGAAAGTCTGGCCCTCTACCAGTCCCCAGCCGACGAACCGCTTCAGTCCATCGGCGACCTGCGGATCCTTGTTGGCCTTGCGCAACAAGGTCCAGCTATAGGAAACGATGGGATAGACCGTATCGCCCACGGGGTCGGGTATGATCTGACGTCCATCCTCCGGCATGCCATCAAGCGCAGAGGCAAGCGCTGCCGAGCCTGAAGCGCCGTCCGCACGAACGTACTGCCCGGCCCTGTTCTCGATCAGCGCAGACCGCAGGTTCAACTGTGCGGCGAAGGAATACTCGACATATCCGATGGAGTATTCCGCGATCGCGATCCGGCCTGCGACACCTTCATTGCCTGAAACGATCATCGCGTTGTTCGGCCAGGCGACGGTGGTGCCGACCTCCTTCCAGGCGTCGCTCACCGCAGCGAGATGGGTGGTGAAAGAGAAGGTCGTGCCGCTCGCGTCTCGCCGGGCAACGACAGCGATATTGCGCTTCGGAATGTCGACGCCCGGATTGGCGGCACGAATCAGCGGATCGTCCCACGTCTTGATCCTGCCGCTCATGATGCCGACGAGGGCTTGGCGGCTTAGCCGCAGATCCCCCGAGAAGCCCGGGATGTTATAGGCCAGAACGACCATCCCCGCGGTGGTCGGCACATGCAACACGTTCTCCGGCACGTTCGCGATTTCTGCATCGGTCATCGGGCGCTCGGTCGAGCCGAAAGCAACGCTCCCCTGCGTGAAGCGCCGAATGCCCTCACCACTGCCAACGCTCTTGTAGGTGACGGTGATGTCCGGGTTGGCCCGGTTGAACTCGGCCATCCACTCTTTGTAGAGATTGGAATGGAATGATGATCCGGCTCCATTGAGTTCAACGGCTCTCGCCTGTCCGGCAAGACAGAAGGCCGCTGCAAGCGTTGCCGCATAAAGCGCGTTCTTCGGGCTAAAGCTCTCCATGAACCATTCTCCAAAGCAGGATCGGGCAACGGTGACAGGCGTGCGCCTTGTTTGAACGAGATGGAAAAGTTTATTTCCGCTGATCATGATAACCTCTTGCTCTGTTGCAGAACACGAACTGACGCATTCTAATAATAAATATTTATTATATACACAATACATAATATTATAATAATATAAATATCGTTTTACTTGGATATATAGAAGAATTTCATCCATTATGGCGGTCTGATATGGTCGCTTGGGAGTTATAAACTGGACTATAGTCTTGACGTCCCGCACTTTCATGGGAGATGGAGCGAAGTCGACCAAGCGCGGCGATCCTGTTTGTCAGCGCAAGACGATCCAGAGTCTCAAGCGGAAAGCTCGTGAAAATAGAAATGCGCTGGGCAAGCATCTGATAGACTTCACACCGCGCCAACGCCCGCTCGGCGGTGTTGCCTTGAGCGAGCGTCGGGTCAGGGATACTCCAATGGGTGGTGATGGGATCTCCGGGCCAACTCGGACAAATCTCGCCCATTGTACGATCGCAAACCGTGAAAACGAAATCGAGTGCAGGTGCGGTGGACGTTGCAAAACTTGCCCAACTCTTTGTCCGAAGCGGCGTCGTGTCGTGTCCAAGCGAACCGAGGAGCAAGCGTGTGTCCGGATCGATTGCGGCCGCAGGATGGCTACCGGCGGAGAATACCTCGAACCGATCGTCCATGTCGCGGAGGATCGCTTCGGCCATAATGGAACGGCAGGCGTTCTCTCGGCAGAGGAAGAGGGTGCGGAACGGCTGGGACGGCATGGAAGTGGCTCCTCCTGTTGTTCGTTGCCCTCATTTCTACAACCATCGAAATGTCACATGCAACGATATTTCGAGAAATATCGATATTTTTCTTGCGCCGTTCATCAACTTCCGTTATTCGCGATAGATAGATATTTGCTCGATGCCCACCGAACGGATTGCACGATGACCGAAATCACGACGGACCAGTCACTTGCCATGCTGGCGGCGCTCGCCCAGGAAACCCGGCTCGAGGCGTTCCGGCTGCTGGTCGCCGAAGGACCGGATGGTTTACCGGCTGGCGACGTCGCGCGGATTGTCGGCGTTCCGTCCAACACCATGTCGACGCACCTCGCCATCCTCGAGCGCGCGGGACTGATCGCATCGCAGCGCTCCGGCCGCTCGATCGTCTACAGCGCCCGGCTCGATGCCATGAAGGCGCTGGTCCTCTATCTCGTGCAGGATTGCTGCAAGGGACAGCCCGGTCTTTGTGGCGAAGTGGCAGCCATGCTCGATCCAGCGTCGTCGTGTGCGCGACCGGAAACGCAGCACTGACATCCGGACCGGACAGCGGGGCCGAAGAACGCCCCCGATCGCGCCGTTCGGGCCCATATTTCGAAGAAGCTCGAAATATGACTTGACTCGATGAACGAGCGGAGGTTACCGCTATTTCCATGAGCATCGAAACAGCGGCAAAACAGCTTGAGGCCCTCGGGAACGTCACGCGCCTGCGCGTCTACCGGACGCTGGTGCGCGCGGGCGACGACGGTCTTCCCGTCGGCAGCCTGCAGGAGCGGATCGGGATTGCCGCGTCGACATTGTCCCACCACCTGCACCGCCTGATCTCGACGGGGCTCGTCACCCAGGAAAGGCAGGCAACGACGCTGATCTGCCGCGCGAACTATCCGGCCATGCACGGCCTCGTCGGCTTTCTGGTCGACGAATGCTGCATCGACGCCCGCTGCGCTCCACGAGAAAAGGCCGCCGCGCTCGCCTGAGGCGTTTTTTCTTCGCCAACTATTTCCATAATCCCGGAAGGATAAAATATGTCTGCGCCTTTTCCTTCTGCATTGCCGATCGCGGTTGTCGGCGCCGGTCCCATCGGGCTTGCGGCGGCCGCTCATCTCGTCGGCCGGGGAATGCCGGTGAAGGTCTACGAGGCCGGTTCAATCGTCGGCGAGAATATCCGCGACTGGGGGCATGTCCGCCTGTTCACGCCGTGGCGATATTGCGTCGATGCGGAGGCGGTGCGGCTCCTCGCGCGGCACGGCTGGCAGATGCCGGATGGGGAAATGGTGCCGACGGGTCATGAACTCGTCTCCCGCTATCTCGAACCGCTGGCGGCCACGCCGGCGCTGTCGGCTATCATCGAGACACGCACCCGCGTCACCGCGATCGCCCGCCATGGCATCGACAAGGTCGTCAGCCGCGGCCGCGACGGGCGGCCCTTCGTTCTCGTTGTCGAGACACCCGAGGGCGAGCGCCGCGATCTGGCGCGGGCGGTCATCGACGCTTCCGGCACCTGGGCCTCGCCCAATCCCCTCGGCGCCGACGGCATCGCGGCGACAGGCGAAGCCGCGTTCGCGGAACGGATCGCTTACGGCATTCCGGATGTGCTCGGGCGCGACCGGCCGCTTTATGCCGGCCGGACGACGCTGGTCGTCGGCGCCGGGCATTCCGCCGCCAATGTCCTGCTCGATCTCGACCGCCTGTCGAGGGAGGCACCGGAAACGGCGATCGTCTGGGCGACGCGGGGCGCGAATCTCGCGCGCGTGTTCGGCGGCGGCGCGGCCGATGAACTCCCCTCGCGCGCGGATCTCGGTACCCGTACACGCCGGCTGATCGAGCACGGCCGCATCCGGCTCGTTGCCGGTTTCGCGATCCGGCACGTGCGCGAGGAGGCCGGACGCCTGCTCGTCGAGGGGGAGACGGCCGACGGGCCGCAGGCACTTCCCCCGGTCGATCGCATCGTCGTCTGCACCGGCCAGCGCCCGGACCTGGCCATCACCCGCGAATTGCGCCTCGAACTTGATCCGGGGCTGGAGTGCGCGAGAAGGCTCGGCCCTGCCATCGATCCGAATCTGCATTCCTGCGGCTCAGTGCCGCCTCACGGCCACCGGGAGCTGTCGCATCCGGAAAAGGGCTTCTACACGGTCGGGGTCAAGAGCTACGGGCGGGCGCCGACCTTCCTGCTGCTGACGGGATACGAACAGGCCCGCTCGGTGGCAGCGGCGCTGTCCGGCGACCTTGCGGCGGCGGACGACGTCCGTCTCGTGCTTCCGGAGACCGGCGTCTGCACCACGCAGATTGCCGACGGACCGCCTGTCGCCGATGGACCATCTAGAGCAAGCTGCTGTGGCGGACCGGAAACGGATGATGCACCCCGGATCGTTGAAAGTGCCGATACGGCCTGCTGCGCCCGCGATCGTTGCTGTGCAGCATGACGGCCGGGGCGAATATTCCCGTGGCCGTGCCGTCGCGACGCCATGTCATCCCCGTCCTTGGGATGACGCAGATACTGGCGTGGGGCTCGTCCTACTATCTGCTCGCGGTGCTCGCCGCGCCCATCGCGGCCGACACCGGCTGGCCTCTTGCCTGGATCGTCGGCGGCCTGTCGCTCGGCCTTCTCACCGCAGGCATCGTATCGCCCCGCGTCGGCGGCAGCATCCAGCGTTTGGGTGGCCGCCCGGTGCTGGCGTTCAGCGCGGCCTGCCTCGGTCTCGGTCTGGCGGGGCTCGGGCTGTCGCCAAACCTGCTCGTCTATATCGCCGCGTGGCTGATCGTCGGCGTCGGCATGGGCGCGGGGCTTTACGACGCCGCCTTCGCCACGCTCGGACGCCTTTACGGGCTCAAGGCCCGCTCGGCGATTACCGCGCTGACCCTGTTCGGCGGCTTCGCCAGCACGCTGTGCTGGCCGCTGTCAGCCTGGCTGGTGTCCGAGCTTGGCTGGCGGGGCGCCTGCTTCGTCTACGCAGGCATTCACCTTGGCCTGCTGATGCCGCTCTACCTCTTCGCCCTGCCGCGCGAGCCCGAACGCCCCATGCCGGCGAAACCGGAGCAGGCGCAGGCCGCTGTCGGCTCCCCCGACGTCCAGACAGCACGCGCGTCCGGTTTGCTGTTCATCCTCGTCGCCCTGACTATCACGGTCAGCTCGATGATCTCGGCGCTGCTCTCGGTTCATCTGCTGACCATCCTGCAGGCCCGGGATATCGCCCTGGCCGCCGCCGTGGCGCTTGGCGCGACGGTCGGTCCCGCGCAGGTGGGGGCGCGCGTGATCGAGATGGCCATCAGCCGCTATCACCATCCCATCTGGACGAAGCTCGCATCGACGGTGTTCGTCGCCGCCGGTGTCGGCGCCCTGTGGGCCGGGCTTCCGCTGATCTCCGCCGCGCTGATCTTCTACGGCGCGGGAATCGGCATCGAGTCGATCGCGCGCGGCACGCTGCCCCTCGCCCTGTTCGGGGAGGAGCGCTATGCCGTCGTCATGGGACGCATCGCCATGCCGAGCCTGATCGCCCAGGCGGCCGCTCCGTCCGTCGGAGCGGTGCTCATCGATCGGTTCGGAGCGGATGCGACGCTTGGTATGTTGCTTGCCGTCGCGCTGACCAATGTCGCGCTGGTCACCGTCCTGTTCGCCATCCTGCCGACATCCGCACGCAGACATCAGCCCGCCTGATACGGCGCCGCCGATATGGCTTCGGCGAGCGCTTGCGCCAGGCGCGGCGTCATCTCTCGTGCCGTCCTTCCCGCCCCCAGGAGCGTGGCCGACGCTGCGCCCGTCCAGTTGCCGTAGCCGGCGAGCCAAAGGCGCGGTTCCTTGACCGCCCGCTGCTCCACGACTTCGATGCGCCCGTCGGGTTCGACGATGCCAAGGGGCTTCAGATGATCGGTCGCAGGCCGGAAGCCCGTACACCAGATGATCGCATCGACCGTGCTTTCGGTTCCGTCACGCCAGACGACGCCGCCCGGAATGAGGCGTGCGAACGGGCGAACGGCCTTGAGCACACCACGTGTCCGGGCTTCCTTCACTGGCGGCACCATGACGATATCGCCGATGGTCGTCGTCGAGGAGGCGTCGTCGATGCCACGCACGCGGGCGCTGGCGCGCTCGAACAGCACGCGCCCGTCGACATCGTCGGGCAGGAAGACGGGTTCCCTGAGCGTCATCCAGGTCGTCTGGGCCACCTCGCTCAGTTCCGCGAGAAGCTGCGCACCGGAATTCCCTCCGCCGACGATCAGGACGCGCTTCCCCGCAAATGCCGCGGGCGTCCGGTAATGGGCCGAGTGGAGCTGGACGCCTTCGAACAATTCGCGTCCGGGGTAGTCGGGCACGAAAGGCGCGGCCCATGTGCCGGTCGCACTGACCACCGCGCGAGCGGCAAGGCTCCCGCCATCACGGAATCCGATCCGGAGAAAAGTGCCCTCCCGCTCGACGGCTCCAACGGTCCGAGGCCGATCGATCGGGAAATCATAGCGCGCCTCATAGCGCGTAAGATAGGAGATCACTTCGTCTCGAGTCGGATATCCGTCCGTTGCGCCCGGCGGAAAGGGCCAGCCCGGCAGCGAACTGTAGGCCGCCGGCGAAAACAGATGTAGCGAGTCCCAGGTGTGGACCCATGCTCCGCCCGGCCCGTCACCTGCGTCGACAATGAGGAAATCCAGTCCGAGTCGGCGAAGATAGTAGGCGACGGCAAGCCCCGCCTGACCGCCTCCGACGACGATCACCTCGTGATCCGGCTTCGTCATGCCGACTTCTTCCGCGATGCGGTGGCGATGGACGACAGGTCGGTTCCGGCGTCTATCGGCTTGCCAGCTTCCTTGCGTTCGGAATAGCGATCGACGAGTTCACCGGCATGCGGCCGCAGAAGGATGGTGAAGCGGACGAGTTCCTCCATCACGTCGACAATGCGATCGTAGTAGCTCGACGGCCTCATGCGGCCATTCTCGTCGAACTCCTGAAACGCCTTGGCAATGCTCGATTGGTTGGGGATGGTGAACATGCGCATCCAACGCCCCAGCAGACGCAGCGCATTGACCGCGTTGAAGCTCTGGGAGCCTCCCGACACCTGCATCAACGCAAGCGTTCGCCCCTGGGTCGGTCGAATCCCTCCCATGCTGAGCGGCAGGTGATCGATCTGCGCCTTCATCAGGCCGGTCATCTGGCCATGACGTTCGGGACTGCACCAGACCATGCCTTCCGACCAGATCGCGTGCTCGCGCAGCTCCCTGATGGCCGGATGGTCGTCGTCGGCAACCTGGTCGGGAAAGGGCAGATCGCCAGGATCGAAGATGCGAGTCTCCGCCCCGAAGAACGCGAGAAGCCGAGCCGCCTCTTCCGTTGCCAGCCGCGAATAGGAGCGCGGACGCAGCGAACCGTAGAGCAGGAGGATACGCGGCTTGCTATCGCCCGGACCCAGACCGATGCCCGGACGACGATGCGCGAAGCGGCGATCGAGAGCAGGCAGATGGTCGGGTTCGGACAACGTACGCAAACGCATGATTCTCTCTTTCTATTGTTTCACCGCCGCGACGGGCGCCGGTGCGGTCGTCGGAAACAATCGTTCCCCAAGCCGCAGCGCCACATGGACCAGCAGGATCAGCACCGGCACCTCGACCAGCGGACCGATCACCGCGGCGAAGGCAACCGGCGATGCGAGCCCGAAGGCCGCGATCGCCACCGCGATCGCCAGCTCGAAATTGTTGCCGGCGGCGGTGAAGGCGATCGCCGTGGTGCGGGGATAATCGGCTTCGATCAGCTTGCCCATGAAGAAGCTGATCAGGAACTGGACGATGAAGTAGATCGTCAGCGGGATCGCGATGATGACAGCGTCGAGCGGCAGGCGCACCACATCGCCGCCCTTGAGGCTGAACATCGCGACGATGGTGAAAAGCAGCGCCGCCAGCGTGATCGGGCTGATTTTCGGCAGGAAGACGTTCTCATACCAGTCGGCGCCCTTTTTCGCGACCAGGATACGGCGGGTCAGGAATCCGGCCAGAAACGGAATGCCGAGATAGATCAGCACCGCTTCAGTGATCGTCCAGAATCCGACATCGACGACGCTGCCTTCAAGTCCGAACAGCGGTGGCAGCACGGTGAGAAATATCCAAGCATAGGTCGAGAAGAACAGGATCTGGAAGATCGAGTTGAAGGCGACGAGACCGGCGACATACTGGTTGTCGCCCTTGGCGAGCTGATTCCAGACCAGCACCATGGCGATGCAGCGCGCGAGGCCAATCAGGATGAGGCCGGTCATGTACTCCGGATGGTCGCGCAGGAAGATGACGGCGAGCGCGAACATCAGCGTGGGGCCGATGATCCAGTTCTGCACCAGCGAGAGCGCGAGCACGCGCTTGTCGGCAAAGACGCGATGAAGTTCCTCGTACTTCACCTTGGCGAGCGGCGGATACATCATCAGGATCAGCCCGATGGCGATCGGGATGTTCGTGGAACCGACCGACAGCGCGTTGAGCTCATCGGGCAGGCCGGTGAAGACGGTGCCGAGAATGACGCCGAGCGCCATCGCGGCGAAGATCCAGACCGTCAGGTAGCGGTCGAGAAAGGACAGCCGCGAGGCCGGCCGAACAGTGGTTTCCATGGGGGAAGCTCCTGGCACGTCAGACGAGCCTGTTGCCGAGTGCGTCGACAACCTTCTCGCCGTCCTCTTTGGTGAACGCGCCGCGTTGCGGGGGAAGCAGGTCGAGCACCGCTTCCGAAGGGCGGCAGAGCCGCACGCCCTGCGGGCTGACGACGATCGGACGATTGATGAGGATCGGATGCTTTTCGATCGCATCGAGCAGTTGGTCGTCGCTCAGCGCTGGGTCATCGAGGCCCAGTTCCGCATAGGGCGTGCCTTTCTCCCGCAGGATATCGCGCACCGTCAGCCCCATGCGCGCGATGAGCTGGACGAGCAGCGCGCGCGACGGCGGCGTCTTCAGGTACTCGATCACATGGGGCTCGATGCCTGCATTGCGGATCATGGCAAGCGTGTTGCGCGAGGTGCCGCAGTCGGGGTTGTGGTAGATGATCACGTCCATGGCTGACCTCATGCGATATCAGCGCGGAAATCGGTCGCACCTTCGATGCGACCGATTTCCGTCACTTTGGCCTTGAGCGATGTGCGGTCGAGACTCTCGATCGGCAGTGCGGCAAAAATGGAGATCCGGTTCTTCAGATAGCGAAGCGCCGTCACGAAAGCGGTCCGCTTCTCGATGTCGGTTCCCTCAACTGCAACCGGATCCTCGATGCCCCAATGGGCGGTCATCGGCTGTCCGGGCCAGACGGGGCAGACTTCGCCGGCAGCGTTGTCACAGACCGTGAATACGAAATCCATCACCGGAGCGTCGGGCTGACCAAACTCGTCCCAACTCTTCGAATGCAATCCCTCGGTCGGGTACTCGAAGCTCTCCAGCGTCTCCAACGTCAAGGGATGCACGTCGCCCCTTGGATGACTGCCCGCCGAGAAGGCATGGAAACGGCCTTCCCCATCCTTGTTCAGGATGCTTTCGGCGACGATGGAACGGGCGGAATTGCCGGTGCAAAGAAAGAGAACGTTGAATACACGGACTTGCAAGGACGGCTCAAGCATGGGCGTTTTCCCCAGTAGTTGAAAGGCAGCAGGAGGACAGGGCCGAGATGGCTGGCGTACACACCTCCGGATGGCCCTGGCAGCAATCGCGCATGAGAAACTGGATGAGGCTGGAAAGCGCCGGATAGACGGCGCTGTAGATGATCAGCCGCCCCCCCCGGCGAGACCGGGCGAGACCGGCATGTTCGAGGTGGCTGAGGTGAAACGACAGGCGCGAGGAGGACGCGCCTCCCAGCGCCTCGCCGATGGCCCCTGCGGGCATACCCTCGGGACCGGCAGCCACTAGCAACCGGACGATACGCAGCCGCGTCTCCTGCGAAAGGGCGCCGAAAGCATCGAGGGCTTGCTTTTCTTCCATTGTTCCACGCCTCAATTAATGTTGAGATATTGGGTAGCAAATGCGCGGGATCGAAGCAAGGGAAATCCCTTCGGTAAGTGCATGAGAAGCGATTCGTAGCGGAAGTTTTACCTGCTGGCGGTGGGGAGCGGGGCGCGCTGCATCATGGCTACAGCAACCGAAATGAATGGCAATCAGGTCGATGCATAAAGCCACATTATTTCTGGAAATCCAGATTTCCAGAAAAATGGCAATTTGTTATGTTATTGTCGTCATTCGCGAGCAGGAGTCTCCCGCAGCCACGAAATCGGAATGCAGCAGCAAATCGGAACCTCTGACGGAGTTATCATGCCTCGACTCTTCATTATCGGCGGAAGCGATGCCGGCATTAGCGCCGCCCTTCGAGCACGCGAACTCGCTCTAGATTGGCATGTCACAATTGCCACTGCAGACCGTTATCCGAACTTCAGCATTTGTGGCATCCCGTACTTCCTCAGCGGTGAGGTGGAAGAAGCTACCAACCTTGCTCACCGCAAGGCTGCCGACATCGAAGCGCTCGGCGTCGAGCTGCTGCTGGACCATGCGGTGGAAGGCATCGATCCTGCCAGTCATCAGGTGACGACCCGGGACAGCAGCGGACGCATAGTCGAACACCGTTATGACAAGCTTGTCATCGGCACAGGAGCGACATCGATACGGCCGCCGCTTCCCGGCCTTGATCTGCCGGGAGTTTTCCTGCTGCGATGGATGGACGACACTTTCGCCTTCGAGAAGCACCTGGAGGAAGCCAAGCCGCGGAGCATCGCCATTATCGGCGGAGGCTATATTGGGCTTGAAATGTCCGAGGCGCTTACGCGGCGCGGCATTGACGTCACGGTGGTGGAAATGGCGCCGAGCGTCATGACGACAATCGACTCCGACCTGGGGCAGAAAGTCGGTGAGGAACTCCGGCGCAATGGAATTCACATCGCCGCTGGTCAGGCTATTTCGTCGATTTCGCGGGATGGCGTGGGACTGCGCCTGGATGGCCCGAACGGCTTCTCGCTGCCGACGGACATGGTTCTTGTCGCCGTCGGCGCCCGGCCGGAAACGGGGCTTGCGGAGGCGGCAGGCATCACCCTCGGGTTCAAGAAAGCCCTGCAGGTGAACCGGCGGATGGAGACCAACATCCTTGATGTTTATGCGGCGGGCGACTGCGTCGAAACATGGCATCGGATCACCCGGGCGAACGCCTACTTGCCTCTCGGAACGACCGCGCACAAACAAGGCAGGATTGCCGGCGAGAACGCAGTCGGCGGCGACCGGCAGTTCGAAGGCAGTCTCGGCACCCAGTCGGTTCGCCTGTTCGAGTCCGTCGTCGCACGCACCGGCTTTCACGACCGGGACGCGGCAAACGCCGGATTTGATCCGCTTTCCGTCGACTCCGTCGTATGGGATCACAAGGTCTACTACCCCGGCGCCAGGGAGATGACGATCCGGGTGACGGGCGACCGTTCGACACAGAGACTGCTCGGAGCGCAGATCATCGGGCACTACGGGACCGAGGTTTCCAAGCGCATCGACATATTTGCGGCCGCCATTCATCACGGGATGAGCGTCGAGGCGGCAAGCGATCTTGACCTCAGCTACACCCCGCCCTTGAGCAGCCCGTGGGATCCGGTCCAGATGGCAACCCAAGCATGGAGTGCCGCCCTTCGCAGCGGATGAAAATGACACGTCGTCAAAGTCTTTTTGAGCAGGCGTATTACGCAACCGAAGCTGCCTCGACCGTTGGAGAGGCAATTGTAAGCCTGTCAAAAATCTACAACATCGATTTTGTAACATATCACTTCGCCCAGACCATTATCGATTCAGTAGACTCCCCGTTCGTCCGGACTAATTATCCTGATGAATGGGTTTCACGTTACTTGTTGAATGGGTATGTCAAGGTTGATCCAATTGTAAAGGAGGGATTTTTACGACAATTACCGTTCCACTGGCGCGAAATCGAAATTCCACCTGACGCCTATGATTTTTTTCAAGATGCACAACGTCACGGAATCGGAGAGAATGGATTTTCAATACCTATTGTTGATAAAGTACGACGTCGCGCCTTGCTATCGATGAATAGTATGAAGGCGCCATCCATCTGGAACAGAACAGTAAATCGCCATAAGGAAGAATGGGTGGAGCTTGCATTACTCGTTCACCAGAAGGCCGTCCTTGAGCTGTATGGTGAACGAGATCCTGCACCGTCTTTGAGCCCGCGCGAACTGGAATGCCTTCATTGGACAGCACTTGGCAAAGGATACAAGGAAATCGCGCTCATACTTGGCATATCCGATCATACAGCGCGGAGTTACCTGAAATCAGCACGAATCAAGCTTGGATGCGTGACAATTTCATCTGCCGCGACGCTCGCATTGCATCTGCGCCTCATTACTTTGTGATCCTATACCCTCATATGAGGGTACTCATATGAGGGAATTTCATCGCGAACTTTCATACTGCATTGTTTATCCACCAATCACCGGTTGGAGGATATGATGTTTATTGTCATCCAGAAGAATGAATACAATAAATACGCCCACCTTATCGATCAATCATTCCGTCTTAGAAAAAGGATATTTGTCGATCAACTGAGATGGAAAGTGGAGGTTACAGGTCCATACGAGCGCGACAGTTACGATAATCTTGGGCCTGCCTATCTCATTTGGTGCGACGAACAAGCCGATCATCTCTACGGTAGCGTGCGCCTGTTACCGACGACCGGTCCGACTCTTCTATATGACGTATTTCGGTCGACCTTCCCTGACATCTCCCTTATCGGACCCGGGATCTGGGAAGGGACAAGAATGTGTGTTGATGAAACTGCAATTCTCGCCGATTTTCCGGACCTCGATCCGAGACGCGCTTTCAGCATGCTACTTCTGGCGCTATGTGAGTGTGCACTTCATTACGGAATACATACCCTAATTTCGAACTACGAGCCCCACATGCGGAGAATCTACCGACGCGCGGGCCTCAAGTTCGATGAGATCGGGCATGCGAACGGTTTCGGCCGTTTTCCGGTGTGTTGCGGCGTATTCGAAGTGTCAGCAGCAACAAGGCATCGGATGAGGCAAGCGCTCAAGCTTTCAGATTCGCTCTACGCACCCCAGCCGGTCATCCGCAGTTACAATGCCGGTCAAAGCTCGCTGGCAATGCACGACGAGCTGACTTAGGCGCTGACCCATTTCGGGGGCGTGCAATAACTTGTCAAGCGGGCGGTGTCGTATATCCCCTGACAGCCAGCCGTTGATACTGAGGTCGTAAAAGGACAGCAGTTGCACGCGATCGTTTGTTTCTCGAAAGGACTGAATCGTTCTCCAAACGAATTGAGTATCGAATCAGCTCAACAGTTCGTTCTCGAGAGCTATGTTTCGCGAGCCTCGAACGCCCGCTTGCATGGCCATCCACTATTGTAGAGGCTGAAGATGTGGACGAAGCACTCGGACATCGAAGTACGTCATCTCCGATATGTTATCGCGGCAGCCGAACATGGAAGCTTTCGGCTGGCTGCCGCAGCCATAGGTGTGCAAGTGTCAGCAGTGAGCCGACGCATTCGGGATGTAGAGGATAACATTGGTGCTGCGCTATTCATCAGGCAGTCGAATGGGGTACGTCTGACATACGCCGGTGAGCTTTTCCTACAACGGGCGAGGCGCGCCATGAAGCATATCAAATCTGCGGGAAAAGATGTCGCGTCTGCAGGCCAGGGAGATGAAGGAAGGATACACGTTGGAATTTCAGTGTCCCTTGCTTCAAATTTTATGACAAGCTTAATCGAAAATTATACTAATAGTCATCCGAAAGTGCGCCTTGAGTTCATTGAAGGCACTCCGTTAGAGCACATCCAAGCCATACGCACACATCAGTTGGATGTCGCATTTCTTACTGGATCACCGCATGTCAGCGGCTGCGAGACTAGGCAGCTATGGAGCGAACAGGTTTTTGTTGCAATGCCCGAGGATGACAACCTAGCTGTGCATGAAAGCATCACTTGGAGAGAACTGCAAGGGCGGCGGTTTGTAGTTTGCGAGACGTGGCCAGGCCCTGAAATCCATGATTTTCTAATAAAACACCTGTCGGAACCGGGGCATCAACCATCAGTTAAGGTGCAGGCGGTTTATCGAGACAACCTCATGCAAATGGTCGCTAGTGGTGGAAATCTGACTCTGGTCAGCGAGGCGGCTACCGCAATGCTTTTTCCGGGCGTGCTATATCGCCAACTTGCAAGCGAGACGGTTCCGTTTTGCACAGTATGGTCGCCGACAAACGACAATCCCGCATGCCGGCGCCTTCTCAGCCTTGCCCGCACTCTCTCAGACGAACAGATTGCCACTGGTAAGTAGCTCCTACCTCGGCCGTGCTAGTATTCTTGTATCATGATGCGCAGGATATTGCAGGATCTCTATTCAGAGGATCGTTTCGCCCTGCTGAATCCCTTGTCAGTGGCCATGAACTGCTGAAGCATTGGGACGATGAGCTTCGCCGGATCATACGGCGCAACCTCACCGGCGTTTCGGGCGAGAATTTCGGCATACACTACAAGGTCTCGATGGAGTGATGCGGGCAACTCCACCGTGACCTTCACGGGTTTGTCGTCGGCGAGGGGACCAAGTTTCAGTTTCGCCATGATCAGCCCCTGTAGGGTTCGAGGACAAGATCGCGGGTAACGACCACGCGGACGGGGAAGCCGGGCCTGATCGTCAGCGTCGGCGCGACATTGAGTTGGCGGCGGACGATTTCCTGACCGGCATCGTTGATCGTGTCCTGTGCGCCGTTACGTATGGCTCGAAGCAGCCTGTCATCGTCGTCGACGGCCAGTTCCGTCCCGACCGCGAGCAGGGTCGAAAGACCGGCGGCCTTGGCGATGTCCCACCAATGGTAATCGACGCCATCCTCAAGCCCCGCGTAGCCCTGCGTGTCGGCGCCGGGCTGGCGTTCCAGCACGATGGAGCGGCCGTTGGGCAGGATGATCCGGTTCCAGACGAGCAGGACGCGGCGCTGCCCGAAGCCGACGTCGTTGCTGTATTCGCCGATCAGGCGAGCGCCCTGGGGCACGAGCAGGATATTGCCGGTCGGGCTATCGTAGATGTTTTCGGTTATCTGGGCGGTGATCTGGCCGGGAAGATCGGAGCGGATGCCGGTGATGAGCGCGGCCGGGATGACTGAACCTGCCTGAAGCACATAGGGCGATGCCGGGGGGGCGACGCGATCGGGGGCGACCGTGCGTCGATCGACAGCCGCATTGAGGAAGGCCAATTGCCGATCCTGCGCGGTGGGTATTCCGGTCTGGCCGGCAAGGCCGAGTCCGGCGAAGCTCGGGTTCGCACCGCCGGCGAGCGTGCCGGTGGCCGCACCTGGACGGGCCTCGGTCTGGAAGAAGACACGGCTCAGGCGTGCGGCCTCTTCCTCGGCAAGCCGCCGCTGTTCCGCCTGATCGACGGCGGGGGTCGTCATGGGTGGCGGAGCGACGGGCTGGCCCCGGTTCTGTGCGTCGAGGATCGGCCCGCCCAGGTCTCCCGGCAGCGGCGGCCCGAGCACAGGGCCGGTATAATCGCGCGGCAGGCCGGCAAGACCATCGGCCGTTGGCCTATTCTCTGTGGAATAGAGTTCCTCGCCGCCGGCTCCGGGATCGCGGGTCTGGAGAGCATAGATCAGCGCTCCGCCGATGCCGAGGCCGGCGACGACGCCAAGGCCGGCCAGCACCTTGCGCGACAGGCGGGTGACGCGCGGCGCTTCGGCGCGCAGGCGCATGGCGGAGGCTGAATCGCTTGCGGCGCCGGTCAGCGGCACGCTGTCTTCTGGCGTGTTCTCGGTATCGCTCATGACGCGGGCCTCCCGTCGGTGCGCACGATCCTGACGGTCTGCTGGCGCTCGCCACTGCCGAGGCGCAGCTCAGCGGCCGCGAAGATGCGATCGACGATCAGGATATTCTGGTGGATACGGCTGTTGACGATCTGCGCCTCGCCCTCCGGGCCGAGGACGAACAGGGGCGGAAGCTCCCCCTGCGCGATGCCGCGCGGGAAAACGATATAGACTCGGCGGCCGTCGTCATAGACCGCGACCGGCCGCCAGGGCGGCGTGGCGCCCGTGAGGTTGTAGCGGTAGTTACGCGCCGCGGCGGCTGGAATGATCGGGGTGGCGGGCGCTGCCTGACGCTGGGACGCGGGAGGCGTCGGGTAGGCCCAGGCGATGGCCGGCATGTAGGGGGTCTCGCCCGAGCGCAGCTCGATCATGTAGGTGCGCCGGTCAGTAGTGATAACCAGATTGGTCGAGATGTCGGCGCGCGTCGGTTTGACCAGCACATGCACGCGACGGGTCACGCCCGAACCGCTCTCGGTGTCGCCGATGATCCAGCGAGCGGTGTCGCCGGCCGCGATCGGGCCGGCACCGGTCAGGTTTTCCCCCGGCTCAAGCGCGATATTGGTGATCTGGCCGGGCGCCGCATAGACCTGATACAGTGCGCCTTCGCTCCACGGGTAGATCTGAATGGAATTGTAATAACCCTCGCGGCGCGGCTCGACACGGGCGGCGGCATTAGCGTTGGTGACGCGGCCGGCCGGGGTGCTTGCGGCATTGCCGCCCCGGCTCGGCGTCCAGGCGGGCGGAACATGCAAGGGGCGCGGCCGCTCGTCGGTGACGGCGGCGGGCACGGCCGGCAAAGGTGGCACGTCCGCGTCGTAGCTGATCTGCGGCGGCTTGTAGGTCGCGCAACCGGCCAGCATGGATGCGGAAAGAAGGACAACCGCGATCGCGGATTTGCGTAAAGCCGGAAATGCGGATTGGCGGAACATCGCGCTCATTGGCCCAACTCCCGCGACCAGTTGATGGCGTTGACGTAGATTCCCAAGGGATTCGTCCGGAGCCGCTCGGTATCGCGCGGGGTCTGGATCACGATGGTCAGGATCGCGGTCCAGCGCTCGGTTCGGGAGAGCTGGCCGTTCTCGTAATGGCGTTCCGTCCAGGCGATCCTGAACGAATCCGGCGAGGCGCGGATGACGCTGGAGACCTCGACGGCAACCTGCTGGCGACCGACCTTCGTGAACGGATCGTTGGCGCGGGCATAGTCGTTGAGCGCTGCCGCCCCGCGATCCGTGGTCCATTCATAGGCCCGGAGCCAGTTCTGGCGGACGATGATGGCGTCGGCCGGGATGGCGCGGACCTGCTCGATGAAGCGGCCGAGATGCCAGGCGATCTGCGGATCGGTCGGGCGGTAGTCGGCCGTGGCGGGGGCGACGGTCTGCGCCTGGCCGAGCCGATCGACCTGAACCACCCAGGGCACGACAGTCCCGTGCGCCGACTGCCAGACAAGGGCTGCGGCGAAGCCGGCGGACAGGATCAGGCTGCCGAAGGCCATGTATCGCCAGTTGCGGGCCTGAACCCGCGCCGATCCGATGCGGTCGTCCCAAGCCTGTGCTGCACGCTGATAAGGTGTTTCCGGTTCAGGTGTCTTGCCGTAATGCGCGGCGGGTCGTTTGAAGAAGCTCATGAGCGGTCGCTTTCGGAGAGATTGACGGAGGAGCCGGAGCCATGGCTGTCGCCGGAACGGACGGCATGGGCGGCAGAGCTGATGCCGTGGCTGATCGCCTGACTGCGCCGCATACGTTGCGCCCAGGCGGGCGGGCCATCAGCGGGCGCCGGGGAAGCAGGGGATGCACCGGCTGCGCTGGCGACGGTGCCCATGGTCGAGGTGCCGCCCGTCGCGCTGAACCCTGCCTTCGCGCCATCGAAGAAGCTGGATTTGACACTTTCCGCGGCACGGCTTGCTGCGCGCTTCAGGGGCGAGACGGCCGCCGATCCGGCCGCGCGCGCAACGCCGCCGAGACCGGAGGCGACACCGGCTGCACCGGATTGGCCCATGGAACCGAGACTGTAGGCGGTCGACGTCGCACCGGCGGCAGCCGCACCGCCCCGGACGGCCGCAGCTCCACCGGAGAGTGCGGCCGCTCCACCTTTTGCGGCGAGCATGGTTGCGCCACCGGCCGCGACGGCCGCCCCGCCGACCGCAAGGCCGGTGCCGACGGCCGCGCCAGCGCCAAGCTGAGGGCCTCCGGAAACGATGCCGTTCGCAATTCCTGGCCCGAATATTCCCAATCCGACCAGCGACAGGGCGGCCAGCACGATCGCCATGGCGTCGTCAATGGTCGGCGTCGCGCCACCGGAGCCAGCGGTGAACTGCGAAAACAGTGTCGAGCCGATTCCTATGATTACGGCCAGCACCAGAACCTTGATGCCCGAGGAGATCACGTTCCCCAGGACTCTTTCGGCCATGAAAGCCGTTTTCCCGAAGAGGCCAAACGGAATCAACACGAATCCGGCGAGAGTGGTGAGCTTGAACTCAATTAAACTGACAAATAGTTGGATCGCCAGAATAAAGAAGGCCAACAAGACCAAGGCCCAGGCGAATAACAAGCAAGCGATCTGGATGAAATTCTCGAAGAACGCGATCCATCCCATCAAATCGCTGATGGATTCCAGCAGTGGCCGTCCGGCGTCGAGGCCGACCTGCGCCACCTTTCCGGGGCGCATGAGGTCAGCGACCGAGAAGCTGGTGCCCGAGCCTTTGAGGCCAAGGCTGGCGAAGCTCTCGAAGACGATGCGGGCGAGATTCGACCAGTTGCCGATGATGTAGGCGAACATGCCGACGAACAGGGTTTTCTTCACCAGCCGGGCGATGATATCGTCATCCGCGCCCCAGGCCCAGAACAACGAGGCTAAGGTGACGTCGACGACGATCAGGGTGGTGGCGATGAAGGCGACTTCTCCGCCAAGCAGGCCGAAGCCGGAGTCTATGTAGGATGTGAAAACCCCGAGAAACGAGTCGATTACGCCGGTGCCGCCCATCGGATCACTGTCCTTCCGCGGTCTGTGGTGCGGCGGGTGCAGAGGCCCGGCCGAGGAAGCGGTCGCGGCTCTCGGCCCAGACGCGCAGGCATTCGGGGTCGCTTGCGGCCGCTTCGCCGAGACGCTGGCACCGACGCTGCTTCTCGCGCAGTGGATCGCGCGCTGGTTCGGCGGAAACGGCCGAGCGGGGCGTCGGCGGCTCCTCCGTGCGGGTCATCTCGATCGCCGTGGCGGTGATGGCGATGGCGACGAACACGACCGCCGCGAGCCGGGCCAGCATCTTGCCGTCCATAGGCGCCCCTCCGTCGGTCAATTGCCGTTGTTGAACATCTGCGCATTGCCTGGCTGATACCCGCTGCCCGGCGTTAGGAAGCGGCGGCGCTGCTCGCGGCCCTGTTCGGCGGCGGCGGTGCGTTCGGCCTCGGTGAGCGCTTCGGCGCGGCCATTGGCCGAAATCAGCGCGATCAGGTCGGAAAGCTGTTGCGCCTGAAGGGCCAACAATTGATTGCCGGCCTGAGTGGCTTGCAGCGCTCCGGTTGCGCCTTGGCTCTGGCCGACGAGCGCATACATCTCGGCGCGGTTGGTCTCGATGTTGCCCACGACGCCGGCCTGAACGCGGAGAGCGTCTCGAAGGCCGCCGACCGTGTTCTGCCAGCGCGAGCGGGCGTCGGCGACGAGCTGCTGTTGGCTCGTCGTCAGCGAGACGTTGCCATATTGCTGCTGGAACGCCTGGTCGATCTGCTGGACGTCGAAGGCGATATTCTGCGCCTGCTGCAGAAGCTGCTGTGTGCGCTGAACGGACTGCTGGAGCTGCTGGAGCGAGGAATATGGCAGGCTCGCCAGATTGCGGGCCTGGTTGATGAGCGATTGCGCCTCGTTCTGAAGCGACTGGATTTGGTTGTTGATCTGCTCCAGCGATCTCGCGGCCGACAGGACATTCTCGATGTAATTCCTCGGATCGAACACGATCCAGGCAGCGGAAGCCGGCGGCGCCAGAACCAGCGAAGCCGGGCCTGAGAGGGCAAGAAAAGATGCGGCAAGCAAGGCCGCGCGGGAATGACGGGTTTTCATGATGAAGTCTCCTTGTCGGGCTGGGGGATGAGATTTGCGAGGTCGGGAATGAGGTCCGCGGCCCAGTCGACGCCGCGCAGGCGAAGCCAGGCGGCTAGGAAGCCGTCCCGGCCGTGCTCGGCGAAGACGCGGGCGATGGCGGACTGGTCGGATTTCGAGGAGGCGGCCGTGAGCGCCAGCCCGACTTCGGACAGGCCCAGCTCGAACAGACGATTCCCGCTGCGGCTCTGGCAGTAGTAGTCTTTCTTCGGCGCGGCCCGCGCGAGGATCTCGATCTGCCGTGCGTTCAAGCCAAATCGCTGATAGATGGCGGTGATCTGCGGTTCGACGGCACGCTCGTTCGGAAGAAGAAGCCGTGTCAGGCAACTTTCGATGATCGCGGGGGCGATGGCAGAATTGTCGATGTCGGACAGCGACTGCGTGGCGAAGATGACCGATGCATTCTTCTTGCGCAGGGTTTTCAGCCATTCCCGCAACTGTCCGGAAAAGGCTTCGTCGTCCAGCGCCAACCAGCCCTCATCGATGATGAGCAAGGTCGGCGAGCCGTCGAGCCGGTCGCCGATGCGGTGGAACAGATAGGACAGGACGGCCGGCGCGGCGCCTGTGCCGACTAGCCCCTCGATCTCGAACGCCTGCACCGACGCACTGCCGAGGTGTTCGGTTTCGGCATCGAGCAGGCGGCCGTAGGGACCGCCGACGCAATACGGGCGCAAGGCTTGTTTCAGGTCGTTCGATTGCAGCAGCACCGTCAGGCCGGTGATGGTGCGTTCCTCGACCGGCGCCGAAGCGAGAGAGGTCAGCGCCGTCCAGATATGTTCCTTGACATCCGGCGTGATCGCGATGTTCTCGCGGGTCAGGATGGAGACGATCCAGTCGGCCGCCCAAGCGCGTTCCGGAACATCATGGATGCGCGCAAGCGGCTGGAGCGAAACGGAAAATGCGTCTCCCTCGGTGAGATCACCTCCAAGATCATGCCAGTCGCCGCCCATGGCGAGGGCTGCGGCCCGGATCGAGCCCCCGAAATCGAAAGCGAAAACCTGGCTCCGCTCATAGCGCCTGAACTGGAGCGCCATGCAGGCGAGCAACACACTTTTGCCCGATCCGGTCGGGCCGACAACAAGCGTATGCCCGACATCGCCGACGTGAATGGAAAGCCGGAACGGGGTGCTTCCTTCGGTCTTGCCAAAGAGCAAGGGCGGCGCACCGAGATGGCTGTCCCGTTCCGGCCCCGCCCACACGGCACTGAGGGGGATCATGTGGGCGAGATTGAGCGTCGAGATCGGTGGCTGACGGACATTGGCGTAAACATGCCCCGGCAGTGAGCCGAGCCAGGCATCGACCGCATTGATGGTTTCCGGCATCGCCGTGAAATCGCGGCTCTGAACTGTCTTTTCGACAAGGCGGAGCTTTTCGTCTGCCAGACGGGGATTGGTGTCCCAGACGGCGATTGTCGCCGTGACATAGGCCATGCCGGCATAGTCGGCGCCGAGTTCCTGAAGCGCGATGTCCGCATCGGCCGCCTTGTTCGCGGCATCGGTATCCACGAGGACGGACGCCTCGTTGGTCATCACTTCTTTTAAGATGGCGGCGATCGACTTGCGTTTCGCAAACCACTGGCGACGGATGCGGGTGAGCAGCCGGATGGCGTCGGTCTTGTCCAGCAGGATCGCGCGCGTCGACCAGCGATAGGGAAAGGCGAGCTTGTTCAGCTCATCGAGGATGCCGGGCGTGGTTGCGGTCGGAAAACCGACAATCGTGAGAATGCGCAGATGCGTGTTGCCGAGGCGCGGCTCCAGCCCGCCAGTCAGAGACTGATCGGCCAGGAGGGCATCGAGATACATCGGCGTCTCGGGAACGCGGACGCGGTGCCGGTTGGTGGAAATGGTTGAGTGTAGGTAGGTCAGCGTCTCGCTATCGTCGAGCCAGTGGCATTCCGGCATGAAGCCGTCGAGCAGCGCCAGCACGCGATCGGTGCGATCCGTGAAGCCGCGCAGGGCCTCGAACGGATCGACGCCGCCTTGCTCGCGGCCCTCGTAGAGCCAGCTTTCGGCGCGGGCAGCATCTTCGGCTGGTGGCAGCCAGGCGAAGGTCAGGAAGTAGCTGGATATATAGTGCGTGCCGGCTTCCTCGAAATCGGCCTTCCTCTCTGCATCGACCAGCGCCGACGCGGCATCGGGAAAACGACTGTCCGGGTAGCTCGCGGCCTCGTAGCGCTGCGCCTCGACAAAGAGGCTCCAGCCGGAACCTAGACGGCGCACGGCATTGTTGATGCGGCCGGCCGTGCCGACCAACTCGGCGGCGACGGCGCTGTCGAGATCAGGCCCGCGGAACCGCGCGGTGCGCTGGAAGCTGCCGTCCTTGTTCAGAACAACGCCCCCGCCGACCAGCGCGGCCCAAGGCAGATAGTCGGCCAGCCGTGCGTTGCGATTGCGGTATTCGGCAAGGTTCATCATCGACAGACTCCTTCAGACCGTGAGGTGGCCGGGGATGCGCAGGTGTCGCCTTCCCACTTCCACGAACAGCGGATCGCGCTTCGCGGCCCAGACTGCCGCGAAATGACCGATGGCCCAGATGGCGAGGCCGACCAGCCAGAGGCGCAGGCCGAGGCCCACAGCCCCGGCGAGCGTGCCGTTCATGATGGCGATGGAGCGCGGGGCGCCGCCGAGCAGGATGTGTTCGGTCAGCGCGCGGTGAACCGACACCGTGAAGCCCGGCACCTCGTCGAGTTGTTCGAGACCGCCCGCCATCAGACCAGCGCCCCGCCACCGAACGAAAAGAACGACAGGAAGAAGCTTGAAGCGGCGAAGGCGATGCTGAGACCGAACACGATCTGGATCAGCCGCCGGAAGCCGCCGGAGCTGTCGCCGAAGGCCAGCGTCAGGCCGGTGACGATAATGATGATGACGGCGATGATCTTGGCGACCGGCCCTTCGATTGACTGAAGGATGGATTGCAGCGGCGCCTCCCACGGCATGGATGAGCCGGAGGCATGGGCCGCCGGCGCGAACATGAGGCTGACGGTCATGGCGGTCGCGGCCGTCGCCATGGCGTTGCAGCCGCACGAAAGGGTTCGAATCATGATTGTTCTCCATTGGGGTTTGCGGGTGGGATCGCGGGGGCGATGCGGTAGTCGGCGTCCGGCCCGAGCCCTTCGACGCGGGCGAGTTCGGAGAGCCGGCGCGCGGGGCCGCGACCGGATAGCACGGCAACGATGTCGATGGTGTCGGCGATGAGCGTCTTCGGGACGGTAACGACGGCTTCCTGGACGAGTTGTTCCAGCCGGCGCAGGGCGCCGATCGCCGTGCTGGCGTGGATGGTGCCGATACCGCCGGGATGGCCGGTGCCCCAGAGTTTCAGCAATTGAAGGGCTTCGGACCCACGCACCTCGCCAACGATGATGCGGTCGGGCCGGAGACGCATGGAGCGGCGGGAGAGATAGAGAAGATCGGCGATAAAGTCCTTGGTGCGCATAGGCACCTTGTTTTCGGATCGGGATTGCAGCTCACGCATATCCTCGACGATGAGAAGGCGGTCGGGGCTTTTGGCAACCTCGTCCAGAAGTGCATTGACCAATGTCGTCTTGCCGGTGCTGGTTCCGCCGGCGACGAGGATGTTGGCGTGGCCGACTATGGCTCCCCGCAGCGTCTCTGCCTGATCCGCCGACATGATGCCGGCGGCAACGTAGTCGTCGAGGCTGAACACGGCGACCGCTGGCTTGCGGATCGCGAAAGCGGGAGCGGTCACTACTGGAGGCAACAGCCCCTCGAAGCGTTCGCCAGTTTCCGGCAACTCGGCCGAAAGCCCTGGCGCTCCGGAGTGAACCTCCGCACCAACGTGGTGGGCGACCAAACGGATGATGCGTTCGCCGTCAGACGGGGACAGACGCTCGCCCGTGTCGGACATCCCTCCCGACAGGCGGTCGATCCACAACCGGCCGTCGGGATTGAGCATCACCTCGGCAACGTCCGGGTCGTCCAGAAACCGGACAATGGCGAGGCCGAGTGCGGTGCGCAGCATCCGCACGCTGCGAGCCAAGCCTTCCGAATTGTGATGCGAACCTGCCATCCGATCCCCGTTCCTGGCCGGGGAAGATCAGACAGTCCCCGGACGGGGATGATTAAAAGAGCCGTAAATTCGACCTATTCAACAAGTATTTAGCGTCGTAGTGGCATGGCGTGCAAATACAGGAGAACGGCGGAGTTGCGATCTCCTTGACCTCACCGGAGTGGTCACTATTCGCCCTGTGCGTCTGCGCCCGAAGCGACCTGACCGTCCGATGAGTCGACAATGTCCTCGCTGATTTCCTGCCGCAACTTTGGCCCCTGCGCGAGCCTGCGGCCGAGCGCGGTTACGAAGGCTTCGTAACGCTCTCCAGCCTTGGCGCGCGCAGCCTGCGCAGCGGGTTCGGGCAATGCCGGTGTAGTGGTGAGCCAGAAGCGGATGAAGACCGCCAGGGTTTCCACCGAGATGCCGAGATCGCGCTCCATCCGGGTCATCCTGCGGTCGAGCTGGTCGAGGCGTTTGGCGATTACCGCCTCGCGTCGCTCGGCGTCGTCCGGTGACAGGAACGACGCGATCGCGGCCTCGGCGATCTGGGAAAGCGATTGCTCCCGGCGTGCGGCGTAGTCTGACAGCATCGTCATCACGTCCGGGTCGAGATAGACGGAAATCTGGGCCTTCTTCTTTCGTCCGGTCATGGCGCTCACAGCTCCATGCCGTCATTGGGATCGAGCGAAACTTGCCGTGCGACGCCGTGCATGAGGCGCGTCAGACGCCGGTTTCGGGTGGCCGCCTCCTCCATGTCGTCGGGTGGATCGATCCCGAACTCGTTCTCGATCGGCGCCTTCTTCTCCACCGGCTTCACCCGATTAAGCTCCGGCTGATGGCGACGCTCGGATTCTGTCGGGTCTTCATTTTCCGCGGCCGAGCCTGCTGGAGCCTCCCCACTTTCCGGGCGAACTGGGATCGGCAAACGGCTCCAGTCGTCGGGGCGCGGTTCACCGGGACGGGTGAGTTCTGGTGGCGGCAAGACCCGCTCCTGAAACTGCGGATCCTCGAAGTATCGCGCCTTTTTCGCCTTGATCGGCGGCGTTCCGGCGACCATGACGATCTCGTCTGATGGCGGCAGTTGCATCACTTCGCCGGGGGTGAGCAATGGCCGGGCAGTCTCCGAGCGCGAGACCATCAGATGCCCGAGCCAAGGCGACAGACGGTGCCCGGCGTAGTTCTTCATCGCCTTCATCTCGGTGGCGGTGCCGAGCGCATCGCTCACCCTTCTCGCCGTCCTTTCGTCATTGGTTGCGAACGAGACCCTGACATGGCAGTTGTCCAGGATGCTGTTGTTCGGGCCGTAGGCGCGCTCGATTTGGTTGAGGCTCTGGGCGATCAAAAAGGACTTGAGGCCATAACCGGCCATGAAGGCCAAGGCGGACTCGAAGAAATCCAGCCGGCCCAGGGCCGGGAACTCGTCGAGCATGAGCAACAACCTGTGCCGCCCGGCCCTCGCCTGCAAGTCCTCGGTCAGGCGCCGGCCGACTTGATTAAGGATCAAGCGAATGAGAGGTTTTGTCCGGTTGATGTCGCTCGGAGGCACGACAAGGTAGAGCGTCGCCGGACGTTTGCCGCCCACGATGTCGGTGATCCGCCAGTCGCAGCGGCGTGTCACTTGTGCGACGACGGGATCGCGGTACAACCCCAAAAATGACATCGCGGTCGAGAGCACACCGCTGCGCTCGTTGTCGCTCTTGTTCAGCAGTTCGCGCGCGGCGCTGGCGATGACCGGGTGAGGACCGGCTTCGCCCAGATGCGCCGTCTTCATCATCGCGGCGAGTGTCGACTCGATCGGGCGCTTCGGGTCGGAGAGGAAAGCGGCGACGCCGGCCAGGGTCTTGTCCTCTTCGGCGTAGAGAACGTGGAGAATGGCGCCGACCAACAAGGCATGGGATGTCTTTTCCCAGTGATTTCTTTTTTCCAGGCTTCCCTCCGGATCGACGAGGATGTCGGCAATGTTCTGAACATCACGCACCTCCCATTCGCCGCGGCGGACTTCGAGCAACGGATTGTAGGCGGAAGATCGCGTGTTCGTCGGATCGAACAGCAGGACGCGGCCGTGCCGGGCACGGTAGCCGGCGGTGATCTGCCAGTTCTCACCCTTGATGTCATGGACAATGGCAGAGCCCGGCCAGGTCAGCAGTGAGGGCACGACGAGGCCTACACCTTTGCCGCTCCTGGTCGGCGCAAAGCACAGCACATGCTCAGGCCCGTCATGGCGAAGATATTCGCGCTCGTATCGACCGAGCACGACGCCATCGGGATCGAGCAGCCCGGCGTCTTTGACCTCGACTGTCTCGGCCCAACGCGCGGAGCCGTAGGTGGCGACGTTCTTCGCTTCCCGCGCGCGCCAGACGGACATGCCGATGGCGACGGCAATGGCGATGAATCCACCGGATGCAGCGATGATCCCGCCGCTGGCGAAAACCTCCGGCGCATAGGCATCGTAGAAATACCACCAGACATAGATCGCCGGCGGGTAATAGACGGGCATCCCGAACAGCTTGAACCACGGCTCGCCAAGTTGCGTCTGAAAGCCAAGGCTCCAGCCGACATATTGCGTGGCGCCCCAGGTGGTCAGGAGAATGATGAGGAAGACAATTATGATCTGCCCCCAGAGGATTTTCGTCGCGGACATGGCGATGGTCCTTTCTTGGGAATTGAGAGTTAGAGGCCGAGCCCCCGCTTGCGGCCGAAGCTCCAGTCGACGCCGCCGTCGCTGCGGGCGACGCCAGAGACATGGCGGCCGAGTTGCTGTTCGAGGGAGGGCGACCAGGGAACGAGCTGAAAGCCGAGGCCGTTGTCGATCATGGCGAAGCGGCCGGAGGCGAGCGTGAATCGCTGCCGATAGGTGCCGGCGACATACTCGCCACCGCCGGCACGGTTGAACGCCGTGCCGGTCTGCGCGGCGAGCGTCTCGCCGAGTGCATCCAATTCGCGGCGGCGCAGGGTGTCGATCAGCCGTCTGGCAAAAACGATGCGCCGGCCCTGGCGCTCGGCCAGCCCTTCACCGACCAGATGATCGGCCCTCTGTTCCATGGCCTGACGCACTTCGGCGCCGAAGCCGGTCTCGGAGAGCGCCAGCGGTTCGCGCGCCACAGCCTGCCGGTCGAGCCATGTGGCGCCCGAGGCCGTGATTTGGCGATCGATGTCGAGATCCGAACGGACGGAGAGCGCAATGCGGCGTTCGCCGTGTGCATCTTCATAGGCGCGCAGTTCGACGATCGAACCGGGCGGACTGTCGCCGGCGGCGTCGAGATGCGGCAACTTGATATGATGGCTGCGGCCGTCCACCCCGTCGACGACGGCGTAGGCCGTTCCCTTCAGCTCATCGTCGAGACCGCGCTCGACCAGGCGGCCGATGACCGGCGCATCGAGACTCTCGGCCGCCAGGACAAATTGCGCCGACCCGCGTTCGATGCCGCGTTCGGTGAGCGCATGGTGCATACGCTTGATGATGTCGCCCCGCTCGCCGAGTTCCCTCAGCACCGTCTCGGCTTCGGGCTTGATGAACCATTGCGAATGGCCGACCTGTCCGGCCAGCCCAAGGATTTCGAGGGTACGCAGCCTGCCGACCTTCAGCGCGTGGAACTCGTCGGGCTGGCGGTCGGCGTGCGGGGCAAGATCTATGATGCCGACTTTACCTGCATCGCGGACAAGCTGCCGATCGAGTTGCGTCCAGCGTTCCGCCTCGACCTGCCTTTCGATGGTGCGGCGGATGTCGAGGTCGGTACGCGGTCCCAACTCTTGCGTGATGAGATCGCGCGCGCGATCGCGCATCCCCTCCTTGACGTAGTCACGGGAAATGACGAGATCCTGGCCGTCGTCGTGCACGCCGCGCACGATCAGATGGACATGCGGATGCGCGGTGTTCCAGTGATCGACGGCCACCCAGTCGAGCCGGGTGCCGAGATCATGTTCCATCTGGCGCACGAGATCGCGGGTGAAGGACTTGAGATCCGACATTTCCACCGCGTCGTCGGGCGATACGATGAAACGAAAATGGTGCCGGTCATCCTCGCATCGTTCGGCGAAGGCGCGGCCGTCCGCCTCTTCCGTTCCCGGCCCGAACAGACGCGCCTTTTCTCCGTCGCGGGTCACGCCATCGCGGCGCAGATAGTCGAGATGGGTTCCGAGCGGGGCCGAACGCGCCGAGTGGCGGACGACGCGGGCCTTGATCACGGCGCCGCGTGAACGGGACGTGATCAGCCGGTTGGCCTGGATACTGGCGCGCTGGCCGTGGCCGAAGCGCGAGCGATTGCCGGAGACGATGCGGCCCGAACGCGACACGCCGCCACCCGCCTTCTTCGCGGCGGCGAGCGCCTGGGCGATGAAGGGCCTCGTGGACTGCGCGCGGGTTGAGCGGATGCGCCCCGGCCGGATGCGGAAATCACGCTCATCGGCCATGGCGCGGCTCCGCAATGTGCAAAAGGTCATTCAAATAGAGAGGCTTACGATTTCCGCGCACTTTGCGCCGGAAGGTGGCAAGGTGCGCGCTGAGCCAGAAACTCCAACAAAACCAACCGCCCGACCAACGCACAATGTGCGGCCTTTTATCCTGCCATCGTCCGGTTGTTGGTAAGCGTCCGTTCCCTGCACACTGATCGGGTAGTGCAATAGAGCAGCATGTCGGGTTCCTTCGTAGCCTGGAGGATCTTCGATGAATTTGAAACGTTTCGAGAACACGGCACACCGTTCTTTCTGGTTGGTTCATATCGAGGCATGGCAACGCAGCGGCCTCACACGCACGGCCTATTGCCGTCAGCATCGGGTGTCGAAGCACACGCTTGACGGATGGCTGAAGCATCTCGCGGGTGAAGATGCGGCGCGTAAGCATGCGGAATATCAGGCGGAATTGCGCCGTCAGCAGAAGCTTGAGATACGGGAAAAGCGGCGCAAAATACGTGCTCGGCGGCGCTTCGGTGTGAGCACGGAAGAACGCAATCGGGCGCTCCAGGCGTTTTGGGCGATGCATGTCGAGGCGATGAACTGGAGCGGCATGGGCGTGCGCGAATATGCGGCCGGGCTGCATATCTCGCCGACAAGCTTGCGCATCTGGCGTGACCGGCTGGACGAAGGCGAGGTTGAGATCGACTGGCGTGCGCATCTTCACCCCTCCGCCCGCCCGGTCGTTGGCACTAGTGCTAAGAAATCGCGGCCCGAAAGCAGCTTGACAGGCCATCCTAAGGACGATCCCGAGCCGCCCCGATCGCCTGTCCGACGCTTCTTTAGCGATGAGCAGAAGCACGCCATCGCGCTGGAGAGCGACCAGCCGGGCGTCAGTGTCTCCGCTGTGGCGCGCAAGCACGGGATCGTCACCGGCATGCTGTTCCGCTGGCGGGTACAGTTCGGCGTGACGCAAAAGAAGCGCGCGAAACTGGCACCCGTTGTGCTGCCGGACGACACACCGGCGACACTGGCTTTGCAGAAACTCGTGCGACCGCCTGACGGAATGATAGCCGTCGATCTGCCGGACGGACGGCGCATGTTCGTGCCGGAAGGAAGCGATCCCGCTGCCGTTCGCGCGCAGATCGGCGACGTGGGGACAGCATCATGATGATGGTCCCGGCCGGCGTTAAAGTGCATCTGGCGCTGGGCTACACCGACATGAGGAAAGGCCTCGACGGGCTCGCCATGCTGGTGCAGCAAACGCTGAAACAAGACCCGTTCTCGGGCCATCTGTTCGCCTTCCGGGGGAAGAAGGCGTCGATGCTGAAAATCCTGTTCTGGGACGGCAACGGGCTGTGTCTGTTCACCAAGCGACTCGACCAGGGTAGCTTCGTGTGGCCGGTGATGGCGGGCTACGACGGCTCGATCACGCTGACGCCTGCGCAGCTCGCGATGCTGATCGAGGGTATCGACTGGCGCGCTCCCGAGCGTGTGTGGAGACCCGCTTTGGCTGGCTGAAAATGCGCCACCAACCTGCACGAAAATTGCCGGAATCCTTGGGTTTTTGAGTGGTTTATGGTAGATTCGATCATGTTGATCGATCTCGAAAACCTGCCCTCCGATCCAACGCTTTTGCAGCGCCTCGTGCGCGACATGGCGAGCGTCGTCGAGAGCCGGGACGGAGAGATCGAGCGCCTTCAAGCCATCATCAAAAAACTTCAGCGGGCGCAGTTCGGCCGTCGCTCCGAACGCCTTGATGCCGACCAGTTGGCGCTCGCGCTGGAAGACCTCGACGGTGACATCGCGCGTATCTGGGAAAGCCGTCCCATTGTCGCCAAACCGTCGAGCGAACGACCTGCACAACACGGATCGCTGCCCGATCACCTGCCGCGCGAGGATGTCGTTCTCGATGTTGGCGGCACGATATGCGCCTGCTGCGGTGGCCCGCTTCATGCCATCGGTGAGAGCGTCAGCGAAATGCTCGACTGGGTGCCGGCGCAACTTCGCGTCATCCGAACCGTTCGCCCGAAATACGCCTGCCGTGCCTGTGAAACAGTGGTGCAGGCTTCCGCGCCGGAACGGCTGATCGCCGGTGGCCTGGCGACGCCGGCGCTGCTGGCGCAGGTGCTGGTCAGCAAATACTGCGATCACACGCCCCTCTATCGGCAGTCGCAAATCTTCGCCCGTCATGGCGTCGATCTTGCCCGCTCCACGCTTGCGGGATGGGTCGGCGGCGCATGCTGGTGGCTCGAAGCCCTGCACGATCGGCTGGCGAAGAACGTATTCGCATCCGACCATCTGTTCGCCGACGACACGCCGGTTCCGGTGCTCGATCCCGGACGCGGGCGCACCAAGACCGGCAGGTTGTGGGTCTACGCTCGCGAGCAGCGGCCATGGGCCGGACCTGAACCTCCGGCTGCCGTCTATGTGTTCGCGCCCGATCGTAAGGGCGAACGCCCGGTCGCGCATCTTCAGCACTTCAAGGGCGTGCTGCATGTCGATGGCTATGCCGGCTTCGAGCAGCTTACCGCCAAGGGAGACATCGTTCTCGCCGCCTGCTGGGCGCATACGCGACGCAAGTTTTACGACGTGGCGCAGGCCACCGGATCGCCTATTGCGACCGAGGCGCTGCGCAGGATCGGCGAGCTTTACGCCATCGAAGCGCAGGTGCGCGGCCAATCGCCCGCCCATCGCCTTGCGACCAGACGGTTCCAATCGAAACCCGTCGTCGCCGATCTGCGCGTCTGGATGGAGACGCAACTGCCGCGCATTCCCGGTCGCAGCACGCTGGCCGAGGCGATCCGCTACGCGCTGGCACGCTGGGAGGGATTGAGCCGCTTCCTCGCCGACGGCCGCATCGAACTTGATACCAATCCGGTCGAGCGCGCCATCCGCCCGGTCAGTCTCGGCCGCAAGAACCATCTCTTCGCCGGCAGCGACGGCGGTGGAGATCGCTGGGCGGTCGTGTGCTCGCTCATCGAAACCTGCAAGCTCAACAGCGTCGAACCTTACGCTTATCTTGCCGACGTTCTCCAGCGCATGCGCGACGGACACACCGTCAATCGACTCGACGAACTGCTGCCGTGGAACTGGAAAGCGCAAAATCCCGTCAAGAGCTGACATCACGTGCAGCCCCCGGACGCATACGGTTGTTGTGCCTGTCTCTCGCCCCTTCACGCTCCATGATGCGCGGGAGCCCGACAGGGTGCGAAATGAGCCTTTGGGGGTCATCGCGGGTCTTCCCCATCGCTTCGGGCGAGAAAAATCGCTTCCGTCTGCGGCCCGGCGGGAGCCGTGCCCTGAAGGGAGGCGGTTGCGCGCGCGCCATTCGACGAAGCGTCGGATGCACGGGGATCCGTGGTTCGGCGGTCGTCCGAGCGCGCGACAAAGAGCGGAGCCTCGCGCCAGTCGGGCGGTGTCGGCGGCACGGTTCTCGGCTCTGCAAGCAGCGGTCCAGCGCCGAGCCTGGGAGCGAGCGACGCCACATAGGCGCGCGTTTCAGCGGGCAGTGGACGGCCGGTCGCGAGATGCTCGTCATAGCGCGCCGGTCCCGCGTTATAGGCCGCGAGCATTGCGGGAATGGTGCCGTATCGCTCGTGCATTTCCCGCAGATAGGCCGTGCCGGCGAGTATGTTTGCGCGCGGGTCGATGGGATTATCGCCGAGGCCATATCGGACGCGCAGCTCGCGCCAGGTCGAGGGCATCAACTGCATGAGGCCCATGGCGCCCGCCGGTGATACGGCGAGCAGATCGTAGGCGCTTTCGGCCCCCATGACCGCCGTGATCCATGGCGTCGGAATGCCGAACCGTTGCGATGCCTCGGCGATATGCGCGGCATAGGGACTGGCAGTCGGCGCGCGCGTCGCCGGCAGCGATTGCGCCGTAGCCGGAAACGCTGCGGTGGCGGCGACCATGCCGGAAAGGAGAAGAAGGACGGCCGTATGCCGGACGGTGGTCGGCCGTCCGGCAAAGGTGGCATGGCGACGGGCCGGCACCGCTCAATCCTCCTTGCGCGGTTTGGCGGGCCGGTTCAGGTGCAGGCCCCAGAGCGTGCTGTCGCCGCCGGGCTGGAAGAGGTTGGCCCGCAACGGCTTGGCGAAAAGCGGGCTGTCGACCTCGATAGAAACATATTCGCCGGCGCGTTCGCTGGCATGCTTCCAGCCTGCGCCAATGTCCAAGCCTTCCTCGTCGCCGAGCAGGACACGATAGTCCGGAGCGTTCTCGGAGTCTGAAGGTTCGGCCGGAACGAGGGTGAGTTCGGCGTCGAGGCCGAGCGCCTTGAGGTGGCCTTCGAAGCCGGTTTCCGTGCGGTTGAATTGGCCGATCTGAGCCATAATCGTCTCCTTGGGTTTCGCGGTGAGGATGGATGTGGACACGCCGTCACCGCGTCGGCGCGCGCCAGACGAAGCGGCCGTCGCCGTCTTCATCGGTGTAGAGAGGGAGCGCCCGGCCGATCACGGCGGAGGCCGGAATCGGGCCGAAGTAACGGCTGTCGAGGCTGTCGCGGACTTCCCAGTTCATGAGGAAAAGTTCGTCGTCGGCGATGCGTCGGCAGCCCTGCCAGACGGGCAGATCGCGGCCGGTCCGATCGCGCTCCAGAGCCTCGCCCATCTCCACGTCGTCGACGGTGATGACGCGGCCGATGCGGCAGACGCGCTGACCGGCCAAGCCGAGGACGCGCTTGAGGAGCGGCACGTCGCGGCCGACATAACCGCGCTCGACCATGAAATCCGCGAGCGGTTCGAGCAGGTTGATGGCGACCAGTTCGGGTACCTCCAGCCGGTCGGCCGGTGTGATGGTGTAGATCCCGATCGGCGCGCTGGCGGTGGCGTTCCAGATAAGCCTGGTCGGTGTCGGAATGAACGCGGCTATGGCGACGCCCATCGCCGCGAAATACGTCACCATGACGTAACCGAAGCGGGTCATCCTTCGATCTCCCGCCGCATGAGCCACGCCTGATGGCGTTCCATCGCGTAAAGGCGCGGCTTAAGGCCGGCCTGCATGCGATGGGCGACATGACGCCAGTAATCGGGGGCCACGTCGCAAGCGTCGATGCCGATGCGCTCCACGATATCGATGTGGCGCAGCACATCCTCGACTTGTCGCCAGCCTTCGATCTTCAGCAGGATGTCCCCGCCGGGGCGCACAAAGGGCAGTGTCTGATACGCTTCGCCCGGCTTGACGGCGCGCACGATGTCGATGCGCGAGATGACCGTCCCGAAGTCGTTGGCGGCCCAGCGAACGAAGGCGAAGATGCTGTTCGGCCGGAAAGAGACGATGCGCCTGCGGCGGTCGAGGATTTGCTCATGCGCTTCGCATCCGAACCTGATCCAGAACTCGATCTTCTGCTCGATCCAGGTCAGCTCGACGTCGGTCATATTGTCTGAGGAGCGTGCGGCCGGCCATGGGCCGCCGCGCACGCGGGAGGCCGCAATGCCGGTCATGGGAGATCTCCTTGTGTCGGGGGAAATTCGCGCGCGAGCAGCTCGCGCAGCATCTCGGCGACGGTGACGCCGTGCCGGAAGGCGGTGATCTTGATGCGGCCGCGCAATTCGGGCGTGATGTCGATGGTCAGCCGGGCGGTGTAGGTGCCAATGTCTTCCTTGCGAGCCGTCGACGCATCGGTGGCCTTGATCCAGCTTTCGGGATCGGCAGGCCGGGTCGCAAAGCCTTTGCGGGCCGGGCGCTCGCTCATGACGTGGCCCTCCCGTCGAACGGCAGCACCGTGGCGATCCGGGCGCGGGCCTTCTCTGCCATGCCGGGATCGATTTCGCAGCCGAGGTAACGGCGGCCGGTCAGCCGGCAGGCTTCACCGGCCGCGCCCGATCCCGCGAACCAGTCGCCGACAAGCCCGCTCTCCGGGCAGCTTGTGCGGATGAGGATTTCGAGGAGAGCGGCCGGCTTTTCGGTCGGATGGATCGCGCGACCGTGGCAGTTGCGCACATAGATGACGGAGCGCATGAGGCGTGGTCCGCCATCACGGCTGACATAGTGACCGGCGTCGATATGGCCGGTATGCGGTGGGCGCTGCTTGCGCCGTTCCGTGCGCGCTGTCGCATCGGGCGTGGTCTGGACGACGTTGTGGATGTCCCGCCAGGGCGTCTCGGCCGGATAGAACTGAACTGCCAACTCATGGACGCGCTTGAAGCGATCGGCATGGAAACCGGAGCCGTTCTGCTTTTCCCAGACGATCTCCTGTGCCAGCCGGAACCCGGCGTCAGCGAACTGGTCGGCGGTCGCCATGAAATGGCGAAGCGAGCCGAACACCCAGAGCGACCCGGTGGGGGCTAGCGCCGCGCGGGCGAGCGCGATCCAGCCATCCATGCGGCTATCCCAGGCGAGCGAGGTGTCGCCATAGGGCGGATCGGCGAGGATCAGGTCGTAAGGGCCGTGCGCGGGCATGAGGTCGCGGCAATCGCCGGTGAGGATGGTCATGATGCGATCCTCCCGACACCGAGCCGGTCGATTTCGTCCGCAAGCGCCGCGATCTCGCGGGCGGCGGGCGTGTCGTCATCGAGTTCCGAGACGAGGCGGCCGGACTGCACCGCGACGGCGAAGGCGATGCGCTGTCCGATGGTATTGGAGAGTGCCGGCGGGTCGTGGTCGGCCAGCGTTTCGGCTATCTCACGCGCCAGAACGGTGCGGGGGCCGCATCGGTTGAGCACGAAGCGAGCGGCCAGTTCTGGCCGGTAGATGCGCGCTTCGTTCAGAAGCGCCAGCATCTCGGCCGAGGCCCAGCCGTCAAGCGGCGATGGTTGCACGGGGATCAGCACCAGGTCGGCAGCGAGTAGCGCCGAGCGCATCAGGCCGGCGACGCGCGGCGGTCCGTCGATGACGATCATGTCGGCATCGCGGGCGAGTTCCGGTGCTTCGCGGTGCAGCGTGTCGCGCGCCAGGCCGACGACGCCGAACTGGCGCGGCAGACCTTCACGGCTGCGTTGCTGCGACCAGTCAAGGGCGGAGCCTTGCGGGTCCGCATCGATCAGAGTGACGCGCAGCCCTCGGCTGGCCCATTCGCCGGCGAGATTCAGGGCGAGGGTCGTCTTGCCGGTTCCGCCTTTCTGGTTGAGGAGCGCCACGATCATCTTGCCCCTCCCGGCCGGTGGTCGAGGGGCAACTGCGGCGCGTCCGAAGCTTCGTTGGCAGGATTTACGGATTTACGGAAAGACGTATTCGGCGTAGGATAGATCTTATCGGTTTTCGGCCTTGTCGGTGGCCGGTTTTCGATGCTTTCCACATCGCGCACGCCCCTATAAAGGTTAGAATCTATGTTAGATTCTAAGTTAAGGGCGCTATTTTCTTTTTTTATTCGGTAGTTTACATCCTGTTTGGGTTCCCGTTGGCACGAGGGGGCGGTTCCGGATAGCACGTCCCGGCGGGTTCCTGATGGCACGAAGCCATCCACAGCTTGTCCACAGGGCGCCGACGGTTCGAAGGCGAGCAGGACGCGGCCGCCCAGCTCGACCTCCAAAAATAGGGTATAGCCGGGCAACGGCTGGCGCCGAATGATGTCGCGCAGCTCGAACGCGAAGCGCTTGAACGGCGACAGGCTGCCGGATTTCTGGTGAAGATGGCGGAAGTCGAAGCGCCATCCGGCGCGCTGTCTGCCGCCGTGCTTGCGCACGATGCGGTAGAGCCAGCGTTCGAGGCCGCCCGTCAGACCGAAATAGGCGCGATCGATGGTGAGCACGAGCGCATCATCAAGGACGGCTTGGTAGAACCAATCGGGCACGATCATCTCGATGCCATCGGGCTTGCCGTTGCGGTCCGTGCGCTCCTTCCATTCGTTGATCCAGGAGAAGCGATGGCGGCGGCCCTCGGCGGGCTGGCGGATGGTTGTGCTGACGGTGGTGGACTGAAGGCGATCGAGCGCCGCCTTCAGGCGCTGGTAATCGCGGATCGACACGCCGCGTCCGATGAATTTGAGGATTTCGTAGGGGGTCGCGGCCATGAGCCGGGAGGTGCGAAGCCCCGTGTCCCGGGCCTCGACGATTTGACTCGCTGCCCAAATAAGGATGTCGGCGTCCCAGATGGTGGCCATGCCATGGTCGGGAACGGCCTCGACACGGATGGTGATGTCGCCGGCGACGAAATCGATCGGCGCGACACGTGGCGTCTTTGCGAGAGAGAAAAAGGGATAGGCCATGAGATCCTGCGCGTCTCTTGGCGCGAAGTCGCCGGGGAGCGCCCGGAACAGATCGAGTTGCCCGCGCTCCGAGGAAGATCGGCTCCGCACCGCCATTCGGTCGACCGCCCGCGATCAGCGTGCGTAGCGGCCGGGCTGCGGGACGGCGGGGAGCACCTGGCGCTTCGCCGGCAGCACCTGCCCACGCGGATCGGAGGTCGAGGTGACGGAGCCGCGCGCAGCCCAGGCTTCGAGATCGTCGATCGCATAGACGACGCGACCGCCGAGCTTGCGATAGGCGGGGCCGGTTCCGTAGGTGCGATGCTTCTCAAGAGTGCGGGCGGACAAGCTGAGAAACTCGGCGGCTTCCTTGGTGCGCAGGAAACGCGGCGGCAAAACGACGGGTTCGTGGGGCATGGATCGGGCCTCCGTGGCGTTGGGGACGGCCGCTGCGGATCAGCGGCTGACAGCGACCACGGTGGCGGAGGAGAGCTGGCGAGTTGCAGGGCGAAGTTGGGAGGTATTGAAATCGCCCACCATGCGGGGATAGGAGCGCGCTAGGATTGGCGGCGATGATGAAGGAGTTTTCGATATCCGCCCGTGATCATCTTGCGGGCGTCACGAAGGAGCGTCTTGACGCGATGGCGAGCAAACGAAGCCTGCCATTCGTCGCGGTTGAGATGATCGACGTCGAAGAGAACCTGCGCAATTTCCTGTTGCGTCGCGCCAGCGCGGTCTCCGTCGAACGCGCGAAGCATTCTGCGTTGACGGATGCGCTGTTGGTGTGTGAGGCGCGTATCTGGCGGAACAGCGCGGCCATGCAGAGCCGAGAGGAGGCGATGAACTGCCTCGATCCGGTCGAAGCCCTCAATGCCGAGAGGAACGGCGGCTACAGCGCCTTTCTGGACAGCGCAATCGACAACCTGGAGGTGCTGCCCATTGCCCAAAGGGTAGCGGAACGCAGCGTCATCTGCACCGTCAGCCGGTGGGACGGGTCGCCAGGGTTCGATGGAACCATCTGCGATGCTGTCGCTAAGTGCCGAAGGGGCTTCGGTCAGCACGACAACGCTGGTGTCCTCCAGCGGGAGCCAAAAGACGGGAGCATCGGGAGGTGGTGTAAGGGGGTCAACGGCGAAATCGCAATCGCCACCGCCACTTCATTCGCTCGGTCAACGTTTCGCGATCACTACTTTCGGAAATCGACGCCTCGAAGTCTGCGTCGTATTCGTCGTTGCGGCGGAGCCATTCCCAGGCGAGATCGGATGGCGTTAGTTCATCCAGATGGTCGTAGTGTGCCGATGTACGCCAGGTCGATGCATCAGGTGTCATCGCGATTCTCCCGAATCTCGGTTTAAGAACTTGGGAGGGGTCACGATTCCCCTTCGGGTTGAATTTGGGAAGTCAGTTGGAGAGCATCAGGTGATGCCTTCAACGCATCACGATGATGTCTTCCGCTGGCTTTCGCGAACCAGTTCTCTGTAGCCGTACTCCGTCATCCAGTGAGCGCGAGCAAGATGGGCCTCGTAGATGGCGTGGCAGCGTTTCGGATCGTGATCAGGATCCAGGCCAAATAGGATGCTGACGGCTTCGTACCAGTCGGCGCCATCGCGCTCGGCATCGAGTAGCCGCATATAGAGTTTCATGTGCTCTCGATCGTAAGACGTAATCGTCTCGCTGGACGGGGGTTTGTGCAAAAATGTCTGGATTGCTTGCCCCATTTTGTTCCACCCATATTCGTGCGCACTTTGCCATTAACGATCTCCGCAGGAGATAAGCTCTTTTTGTGACAAGGATTGGTAGCTCGTCATAAAGAACAGCTACTGCGAGGCATCGGTCCTATCGTGTAGTAGCAAGTCCCCTTCACCCTTTTCTGTCGACAGGAGAACGATCCCCGCCGTTTCGAGAGATCGGCGCACCTGATCGCGTGTCGACTCGTACACTTCGAACCCGTTCTCGGATTCGAGGCGCTTGAGTGCGGTCAGTGATACTCGGGCCTTGTCAGCGAGCGTCTCCTGTGTCCAACCCAGCAACGCGCGTGCGGCCCGTGATTGTCGAGCGATGATCATACATGATCACCGTCCGCATGGACCTACGCGCATTCCCAAACTGCGGCCTCTCTATCCAGACCATGCCGCTTGCACGACCCCAATCTCCATCTGCAGCTCAATTACATACTATAGTTGATAAACTTAAAGTATGTAAACGGCAATCTTCCTATGCATGGATATGCGCAAACTGGTCGGCCGGAACTTCGCCCGCCTGCGTCGGGAGAGGGGCCTGACTCAGGAAGAGGTCGAGGCGCGTTCCGGCTTCAGTCAACAATATCTCAGCAGCCTTGAACGCGGTCGGAGGAATCCGACCGTGATCACGCTCTATGAACTGGCCCAAGCTCTCGGCGTCAGTCACGTCGAGCTGGTTACGCCCGACGATCAAAGTTGAGCGCCCCTCTCGCGAGGATCACGCTACTCTTCGTAGTAGGCAGGAGGCCACCATAAGATGGGGCCAGAGGAGCCAACGAAACAATCTATTATGCGGCATCGCTTTGGCGGGGCCTGGGTAGTTAAGTCGTATTTGCGAACTCGTCAGTTCCCGTCCCCTTGCGGAGAGTTGCATCGATAGGGTCTTATCCGGCTGAAGCTCAAGCCGAAGGAGCTTCTGCTTCCGGCTTCTCGCTCTAATCGAATTCCATGCGGTCGATATAGATGCGACGCAAGATCACCACGATTCTGCGCGCCAGTGCGATGATCGCCTTGCTGAGGTGGTGTTGCGGATAAGGCAGCGGATTTTGTTCGCGATATCTTGGAGCTTGTTCCGCAAACATTGCTGTGCTGTGGGCATAGTCCGAAGGCGCTGGCTGGTCCGCGTTTTGATACGAACCGGCTTGAACAGGCTGACACGCATCATCTGAGCGATCCCGCATGCATCATGACCATCAGTTTTGTTGAGCTGTGCCGAAAGCGCGGCCTTCATGTGACGGGTCTCGATGCAGACGACCGCCCACAGATATGCTGAGACAGCATTCCGGCCTCCAAGCTTATGGGCGGATCGGAAACGGGAGTGATAGAATGTATTGCGTGATATGATCTAGGTCGTTGTGACGATTTAACTATCTGATCCATATGGCGATTGCGGCGAGTTTGACGAAGCCCATGAAGTTTGCGAGCAATTTGTCGTAGCGTGTGGCGACCCGCCTGAATTGTTTCAGCTTGCTGAAGAAGCGTTCGATACAGTTGCGCTCTTTGTAGAGATCCACGTCGTAGGGGCGTTGAACCTTGCGGTTGCGCTTGGGCGGGATGACGACTTCCGCACCGCTGTCGGTTATCTTGTCTGCAAGATGATCGGCGTCGTAGCCTTTGTCCGCAATGGTAGCATCGGCTTCTATGCCGTCGATCAGATCGTGGGCGAAGGCAATGTCATTGCGTTGGCCGGGCGAAGCGATCAGGCGGACAGGCAAGCCAAGGGCCTCGGCGGCAGCGTGGATTTTGGTGCTCAGGACCCCGCGAGACCGACCCAGGCCTTGGGCATCCGCCCCCCTTTGACCTTGCGGGTTCCGGCCGCGTGTTGATGGGCGCGGACGATGGCGCTGTCGATCATCAGCCATTCCAGATCGGCTTCGCGGGCCAGCGCAGCCAGCATGTTGTCCAGCACACCCATTTCGATCCAGCGATAGTAGCGACGCTTCACCGAACGGTAGTCGCCAAGCCGCTCAGGCAGGTCGCGCCAGCGGCCGCCAGAGCGCGCCATCCATAACAGTGCGTCGAGGAACTTGCGGTTATCGGTGCGTGGTCCGCGCTTGCCCTTCATGCCGCCGGGCACAAAGCTCCTGATCCGTTCCCACTGATCATCCCGAAGAGCATCACAGTCCATCGCCGATCTCCAAAAAAACAGCCTTGATGATGTGGACGCCCCTGCACTGCCAGCAGCGGTTATGCTGCTCAACCGGCCGAAGCAGGAAAAGGAGCATTTACGATGACGATTGCAGCGATTGGACTGGATCTGGCCAAGAACGTGTTTCAGGCACACGGTGTCGACGAGAACGGCGCCACGATTTTGGTGAAGCGGCTGCACAGGAAGCAGATGCTGCCGTTCTTCTCAAAGCTGCAGCCCTGCCTGATTGGCGTGGAGGCTTGTGGAACGGCGCATCACTGGGCGCGAACGCTCGTCGCGATGGGGCATGAAGTCCGCCTGATTCCCCCGTCCTACGTGAAGGCCTATGTGAAGCGCGGTAAAAGCGATGCACTCGATGCCGAAGCGATCTGCGAGGCCGTGCAACGTCCGACGATGCGGTTCGTGCCGGTCAAAACGATCAAGCAACAGGGCATCCTCATGACACATCGCGCCCGGTCCCTGTTCGTACGTCAGCGCACCATGCTCGCCAATGCCCTGCCATCCTATGCGCGCACCGCCCGGGAGACATTCATCCGCCAAATCATGGCGATCAGCAGCGAGATTACGGTCCTCGACCAGCAGCTCAGTTCCTGGCATGCCGAGAGCGAGGCCAGCCGCAGGCTTGCCGCGATCCCCGGCCTCGGCGTGATCACCGCCACCGTCACCAATCCCGATCAGTTCCGCTCGGGAAGACAGTTCGCCGCATGGCTGGGCCTGACCCCGCAAGAGCATTCCACCGGTGGCAAAACGAAGCTGGGTGGTATCTCCAAGCAGGGAGATCGATATCTGCGCCGCCTGCTCGTCGTCGGCGCCACCGCTGTCATCCGCCACGTCAAGGATAAGCCAACACCCATGGCTGACTGGATCAGGAAGCTCATGGAGAAAAAACCCTTCCGGCTCGTCTCCGTGGCACTGGCGAACAAGTTGGCTCGGATCGCATGGGCCGTGTTGACGCGAAAGGAAGCTTATCGACCTCACCCACTGGCAGCCTGACAGAATACAGATCACCCGAATTGGTAACGGCAGTCAATGATGAGTAACGATCGAGCCAATGGTGAGACCAGCCCGTCTGATTCAACGCGCCTCACAAGCGCGCCAAATTGATCAGGGACCTCACCGACGGATTTCCATCAGGGCCAGCGGCCATCACAATGCCGCACAAACAGGCCGGACATATGAAAGCAACCGATCAAATTCATCAGACAAAAACCCTTGCCATAGGGGGCGTCCACATATGAATCTGATTTGTAGCACTTTGGGAATCCCAAAAATTAAATCGTCACCACGACCTAATTGTCGTATAGCTTTCGTTCGTGACAGACGAGGCTGCCGCGCTCAACCTCAGAGGTTGATGCTGCGGGACAGGACATAAATACCAATATAGCGCCTCTAAGATATGCCGAATCCATCTAGAATCAGGAACGCTAACTCCTCATAACCAATATCAGTATTATTTTTTAATTATGATTTATTTAATCATTATTCAGCGAATTAAGAAAGACAGATGTCGCCTACAGGTGTTCCTGACCGCCCATATTTGTGTCTGCGGTGTCCTGTACGAAATTTCCGTGTGATAATCGCCTTGTGAAGTTTGACGGTCATGCCCAGATGAGCACAGAATAGGAACCTGCGCTTGTCGAGCTCGCATGCTAGGGCGCATCATCCCTTCAGCCGATTGGGGGCACAGTGGGCATCGCAGACGACTTCAAAACCTTTCTCGACAACATCAAAATCGATAACGCAGCAACTATCTCACTTCGCTATGGTGAGATCACCGCCGCTCTTAATAAGCGATTCCGAGAGACCGAATCGAAAACTGCCAACAGCCTCCAAGTAGGGTCTTACGGTCGCTGGACGGCAATAAAAGGTATCTCCGACTTGGACATGATTTACATCGTCCCTGCCGCGGAATGGGATAATTACAAGAACGGCGGCCATTACGCACTTCTTCGTGATACCAAAGATGCGATCAAATCGCGTTATCCGTCGACTACCGTAAAGGTCGACAGACTAGTCGTGCAGGTTCTCTACAAGGACTTCCACGTTGAGGTGATGCCCGCTTTTCGGCAATCAGATGGAAGCTATAAATATCCGGATACCGCGAATGGCGGATCATGGAAGATAACCAAGCCGCAGGATGAGCTTGATGAGATGCAAGCGGCAAATGATCGAAAAAACAGAAATCTACGCCGCTTGTGCAAAATGACACGCGCTTGGAAAAACAAGCATGGCGTAGCGATGAGCGGGCTCCTGATAGATACGCTCGCCTACAATTTTCTGGAATCCACCGACGAGTACGACAAAAGGAGCTATCTGTACTACGATTACATGTGTCGTGATTTTTTTAAGTTCTTATCTGAGCAGCCAAAACAGTCTGAATACGCCGCCCTTGGCAGCAGGCAGCGTGTGCGTGTCAAAAAGAGATTCGAGAGGAAAGCCAAAAAGGCATACGAACTCTGCCTGAAAGCTATCGAGGCGAGCGGGCAAGCCAATGAACGCCAGAAATGGCGTAACGTGTTTGGGAATGGCTATCCTGCCCCAGTATCCAAATCGGCATCCGAAGCCGCGTTTGCCAAAGCTGCATTTCGCAATACGGAAGAATATATTGAGGACCGCTTTCCAGTGGATGTGCGGTATGATGTGCGAATCGATTGCGAGGTGATCCAGAATGGCTTCCGTCCTACGCTCTTGCTCGACCTTCTCGAACGCCACGGCATTCTTCTACGCAAGAAAAGTCTCCGCTTTTTCATAGCAGATAGCTCCGATCTCCCCCCCGAAGTCGAAATCTATTGGAAGGTACTGAATCGTGGCGAGGAGGCCGAGCGTCGCGACATGATACGTGGCCAGATTGTCCGGGACTCCGGCTCTTGGGAGCAGTACGAAAGCACTGATTTTCGTGGCAATCATCGTGTAGAATCCTATGCAGTTTTGAATGGGGTGGTTGTCGCCCGGGATGTCATTCGGGTTCCCATCAGCGCACAGAGCGCCGAGGTAGACGATTATGCAGCCTGATTATGACATCACCCTTGAGGATCAGATCCGCGAATGTTTTGGTAGGGTCGTCTACACCCACAAGACGCATGAGCGGATGGCCGATAACTGCGCCAAGCAACTCAACAGCTATAAGATCCTGCAAATTGTCCTCACAGCACTCACGAGTACGAGTGCCGTTGGCGCGGTGGTAACGGACAAAGCGTGGGTTGAAGTCGCAACGGCTCTAGTGTCGTTCCTCACGCTATTTGTAACGACATATTTGAAGAATTTCGACTTGGGTTCTACAGCGCAGAAGCACCGTGAGGCGGCCGCGAAACTGTGGAACGTCCGCGAATGTTATCTTTCGCTTCTTACAGATTTACCGACGCTCGATCGGCAGGCTGCTGTCGAACGTCGCGATGAGTTGCAGACAATGCTTGCTGCGCTCTATCAGGCTGCGCCACAAACAAATGGCAAGGCCTATATCGAAGCTCAGAAGCGACTGCAGAAAATGGAAGATTTAACATTCAGCGCCGACGAGATCGACTGTTTCCTTCCACTATCGCTGAAGCGTTCAGGCGGTCGATCGAAGACGATAGCGCGGCAGTAAAATAAATTATTAAAAGGAGTTAGAACGTCTATCATGTTCAATTGAGGCACAAACGACCGAGTATCTCGTCTATTTTAGCCGTTCTTTGCTGCGGGTGAAGGAGTTGGCCGCAAAGACGGGTTTCAAGCCTTTTTGGTTGGAACTGATTCGGACGTGCAAGCGGATAGGCCCGCTTGCAGCCCCTCCTGGCGTGATCAGGCGGACGATCGGGGCAGAAGCTCCACCGGCTTCAAGAGAATTGGTCGATTTCCTAAATGATGGTGTCGTCGTCCCTGTCGTCTCCGTCATAGTCGGCAGCGGGCATTGCGCTTCCTGTTGGATCAGGAGGGCCGTAAGCGTCCGGTCTGCCCGCACTGCCGCGTTCTGAGAGTGCGGGATAGTGTCCACCATCGATAGTGGACACTATGGTGATGGCGTGGCGCGTCGGACGAAGCGGCTTTGGACGGACGAGGAGAAGCGGTCGATCTGTTTCCAGACGACTGCGCCCGGCGTTTCGGTGGCCCAGGTGGCGCGGCGCTACGCGGTGAATGCCAATCTGATCTTCAAGTGGCTGCGCGATGCCCGTTATGCACCTGACCCGGCTTCGGTTCCGGCCCCTTCAGAAGAAGCGCACTTTCTGCCGGTGGAGATCGTCGGGGAGGCGCCGCCGCCGGTGACCACGCCTATTGCCGAGAACCGGATCGAAATCGAACTTGCAGGCGGTCACCGGATGCGGATCAGCGGCGGCTATGATCCGGAAGCCTTGGCACGGCTGATCCGGGGGCTGACGGCGTGATCCCGGTCCCGGCCAACACGCGGGTCTGGCTGGCGGCCGGAGTGACGGACATGCGCAAGGGCTTTGCGGCGCTCGCGGCGCAAGCCGAGGCGGTGCTGAAGCAGGACCCGTTCGCCGGGCATCTCTTCGTGTTCCGTGGTCGCCGGGGCGACCTCGTGAAGGTGATCTGGTGGGACGGCCAGGGGGCCTGCATGTTCATGAAGCGGCTGGAGAGGGGCCGGTTCGTCTGGCCCTCGGCCAAGGAGGGCAAGGTCGCGCTGACGCCTGCACAGTTATCCATGCTGCTTGAGGGGATCGACTGGCGGACCCCGGAACGGACCTGGCGCCCGCTGGCAGCGGGATAATCCGACCGCTCGGCAACCACGGGATTCCCACAAGGAATCCCGTGGGATAGACTTCTCTCATGTTCGAGCAAACCCTGACCTTACCGGAAGATCCCGAGGAGTTGCGCAGCTTCACCGCGCGGCTTCTGGCCGAGGTGAAGGCGCAGGCGATCCTGATCGAGAAGCTCCGACACCAGTTGGCCGGGCACCGCGCACATCGGTTCGGGGCCTCGTCCGAGACTGCCGGGCAACTGCAACTGGCCCTTGAGACCAGCGAGATCGCCGCCGCCGTAATGACGGCACGGATGAAGCTGCCGGACATCGAAGAGAAGGGCAAACCCAAGCGCCGCCCGATCCCGGACCACATTCCCCGGATGGAAGTGGAACTGACGCCCGGTGTTGATGCCTGCGCTGAGTGTGGCGGGCACCTGCGCCGGATCGGGGAAGACGTCACGGAAGAGCTGGAATATGTCCCCGGGCGCTTCATCGTGAACCGCATCGTCCGTCCCCGACTGACCTGCTCCTGCTGTGAGCGTTTCGTCCAGGCGCCGTTGCCCTCGCGCCCGATCGAACGCGGCCGTCCCGGCCCCGGCCTGCTCGCCCATGTGCTAGTCAGCAAGTATGCCGACCATCTGCCGCTTTACCGCCAGAGCCAGATCTTCGATCGCGAAGGGCTCGATCTCGACCGCTCTACCCTGGCCGACTGGGTCGGCAAGTCCACCGCTCTGCTGGAACCGCTGGCCGAAGCCATCGGCCGACATGTCCTGTCCGCCGAGGCGATCTTCGCCGATGATACTCCGGTGCGGATGCTGGTGCCCGGCGCAGGCAAGACCCAAACGGCGCGGCTCTGGACCTATGCCCGCGATGAGCGACCCTGGGGCAGCGATGCTCCGCCTGCCGCATGGTATCGCTTCTCCAGTGACCGGAAAGGCCAGCATCCGAAGGACCATCTCGCCCGCTTCCGCGGCTGGATGCATGCCGACGGTTATGCCGGGTTCGAGGATCTCTATCGTTCCGGCGCCATCTGCGAGGTCGCCTGCATGGCCCATGCCCGACGCAAGTTCGTCGATATCCACCGGTCGCAAGGCTCCCCCATTGCCGAAGAGGCCATCGGACGGATCGCCCAGCTATATGCCGTCGAAAAGGAAGCTCGAGGGTCGCCACCTGATCGTCGCGCAGAGTTGCGAAAGGCCCATGCCGCCCCTGTCTTCGATGATCTCGAGGCCTGGCTGGCCATGCAACTCACCACGATCTCGGGAAAATCTCCGCTCGCCGCGGCCATCCGCTACGCGCTGTCGCGGATGGAACGCCTGCGCCCCTACCTCGACCACGGCATCCTGGAGTTGGACAACAACACCGCCGAACGCGGCATGCGCGCCATCGCCCTCGGGCGGAAGAACTACCTCTTCGTCGGCTCGGAGGCGGGCGGAAAGGCCGCCGCCATCGCCTACACCCTGATCGAGACAGCCAAGCTCAACGCCCTCGATCCCCAAACCTGGCTCGCAGATACCATCGCCCGCATCCCCGACTACAAAATCACAAAGGTCGATGACCTGATGCCGTGGCGTTGGAACGGATAGCGGTCAGACCGGACGTTTACGGAGGGCCGGAGTGGGCGGCGCGTGCGGATCGGGTATGGCCTTCGGCATCATCCCGGTGAGATAAGACCAATCAGGCTGGGCCGGGAGGGGGGATAGGGGTTTGGGGAAAGAGGTGGAGGGAACCGTCCCTCTTTCCCCATGGGAGGGAGTTTGAGGGAGGGGCTTGCCCTTCCCTCATGGGGTGAGCGGCGAGAGGAGGCTTGCCCCTCTTTCGTCAGCGAAGGCGGCCGGTCGATCCGGCCGGCGTCGCTTCCAACCGAGGCAAAGACCAGAGGCGGCGGATGCCGCCTCTGGTCTGGGTCTCAGTCGGTGTCTGGACCCGTGGCCTCCGGATCGAAGTCGTCGTCCCAGTAGAGGAATTCATCGTCCCGGTGGAGCGCGTGCGTCACAGCCGGGATGCGATGCCCTGCGATTTCGACGCGACGTTGCGCAACGAGGATGCTCACGGCCGTCTCGCTCGCCTCGATGGCCCGGATCGCGTCCTCCATATCGTCATGGGGTCCGAGGTTTTCGATCGGGATGACGTCGCCATCCTCGTCGTAGCCGCCGTGAAGATACATCGGCGCGCGCTTCAGCCTCTGGGCTGCCAGCTCGGCTTCGCGGATGCGGCGGAAGCCTTCCTTCCGCTGCCGCCGGTATTCGGCGCTGTCACCGTCGATGTAAGTGATCTTGTGCTTTGTCATGAGATCTCTCCTTTCGTTCTCTGACGGAAGGAGGCCGCACCGGCGCATCGAGGGGTCAAGGACGGCGTAAGCCGCCGCTTGCGGCGAGCGGAGGCACCGATTTTCCGGCGCCGTCCTTCGGGACGGCGGCTGAAAATTGGAGGGGGCCGCGATGTCCTTGACGCCGGAGAGGCGGTGCTATGATGGGAAGTCAGAGAGAGAAGAGCCCGCGGCGTCGACGAGGCGCCGCGCCCGTATGCGCCGGGGTGGTTTGGAGGGGGTGATTCACCCCCTCCATGGGTGGGGGTTCAAGGGGGCGGGGTGTCCCTGCCCCTTTGGGGGAGAGCTTGAGAGGGGGGCTTTCCCCCTTCTCATGAGGAGATCCGGCCGGTCGATCCGGCTGGAGATCCTGTCGATGCTGTCCGCAGCCACCGTCGCCGACAAAAAGAAGGAGCTTACGCTCCCTCCTCCTCGCACCGCCTGCGCTCAGCTTCGGCGAGCAGCTCTTCGAGGCGCCGCAGCGATTCCCTGCGCTCCTTGCGGGTAAGGATGCAGTGCCCGAGTTCGGCACGCAGCTCGGCGATTTCGGTGTAGATGTCGACCCGTGTCATGTGAACCTCCTTTGTCTCGATGACGGAGGCGGGCAACCAGTTGTTGGAGGGACGGGTCAAGGATCGCGCAGCGACCGGCGGAGCCGGCGTGTGGGGGAGCCGAAATGCGTCAGCATTTTGGGGGAACCGCACGTCCTTGACGCGGCCCGACTGCTGGTATGATGGGCCGTCATTGGGAGAAAGCCGGTTTGGCACCACGCTGCAACGGGGCTCACGAGGATACCGGGCCGGTTGATCCGGCCAGATATCCTGTGTTCCGGGATGTAGGCGTGGGGACGGCGCCGCAATCCGCCATGAACAACGGAAAACCCGGCCCGGCGGCTTGCGCCGCCGGACCTTCGCGCCCCACTCAGAACGGGATGTCATCGTCGAGATCACGCTGATCCTCCGCGTTCTCGGTCTGCTTTGCACGGCTCAGGAAATCTACCGTCTCGGCGATGATCTCCGTGCTGTAGCGATCGACGCCCTCGCGATCGGTCCACTTCGTGTAGTGGATGCGGCCGCGAACCAGGAGCTTCATCCCCTTCTCGCAATATTGCTGGATCGTCTTGCCGAGGCCGTTGAAGGCGGTGACGCGGTGCCATTCTGTGTCCTGGACCCGGTAGCCGTTCTCGTCCCGGACAGCCCTGCCTTCCGAGTAGCGGGGGCGCGAGGTGGCCAGGGTGAAGTGGGTGATGCTGGTGCCGCCCTGGGTGGTGCGGGTTTCGGGGGTCTGACCGATATTGCCGGCAAGAATGACGATGTTCTGCATTGTAAGTCTCCGTTGCTCCTCGGAGGGACCATCCCTCCGACGAGACCCGGCAAAGGCCGTCGGGAGACGACAGCAACTGCCGCCTTCACGGCAGCTCGCCCCCAAGGCCCGGAGTGGCGCGGGCCGGCGCTTGCGCCAACACGGTCCGGAGCCGCGGGGGTTGCGGTCGGAAACCGAACGGTCTTAGGGGATCAGTCAGTCGGAGGGATTGGCGCCTTTGAGAGCATGAACCGGGGACGTACAGCGGAACCTTCGTCCTTGCCGGCGACGGCGTGCTGACAGGCTCATGGAACCGCCGCCCCATGCCGGGCGCCGCATGAGAACCCTCGCCACCGGCCGCCTCGCGTTCCCGCTCGGATGAGCAAGGTCGGCTGGGAAGGGAAGATGACAGTTATCGGGCTCAGAGCGAATGGCTCCGCATCCGCCTCGATGGGCGAAGGTGCGAACCGACGAATTGCGTGAACGGGGAAAGATGAAGGAACTGCGCGGCCTGAGTCCCGCAACTGACGCGGCGGCTGAGCTTGAGCAACGGTGGGATATTCGCTTGATGACTGACTGCCCCCCAGGGCGCAGCAGACCGAAAACGATGATGGTGAGTTTACAGCGGACACGACCGCTTCCCCTTGTGCGGGATGCCGGAGGCCCGGCGGCGCAAGCCGCCGGATTGCCTCATGGGAGCGGACCTGTGCCGCAGCGTCAGCGTGACAAGACGGCGGTTCCGAGCGCGTTGAGGTTCACCATCGCGGCGACGCCGATGATGAAACCGCCCATGCCTCCGAGCAGGTTGAGCAGGATCGCCGAGTCCGTGGCATTTTTGGTGACGCCATGGACGAGCGCATATCCGGCGATGGCGGCGGGAATGGCGAAGACGGCCAGCGCGACAAGCCGCAGGACCGGATTCCGGGCGAAGCCGAGAACCGCGATGACCAGCGCGACCGAGAGAAGCGCCGCGCCGATGGCGGCAAGACCGGACATCAGGAATCCGGCGTCGGCGGCATAGACATGCTGGAACGCCGTCAGCCCGACCATGAACGGCAGGGCGTAGATGGCGAAGTTATATGCAATCACGCAAAGCGCGATCGTCAACGAGATGGCGAGAAGGATAAGCGTCACGGGAGCCTCCACAGGTCGGTGATTTCTGGATCACGACAGGCTGCCTCGGAATACGCTCCGCCTGCGACTGTGCTGCTTCGCCGGTTCTTCTTGGACAAGATGGTACGGAAAGGGGGATATCGTCAAGCAACCGCTGGCCCGTCGCATGTCACTTCGAGCCTCATGAAGCGGCCGGGCGGCAGGCCGACATGGCGGCTGAAGGCGGTGCTGAACGTGCTGGCAGAGCCGTAGCCGATCCGTCTGGCCACCTCGTCGAGCGCCATCTTGCCGCCGCGCAGCAGATTCTTCGCCACGGCCATGCGCCAGGCCAGCAGATACTCCATGGGCCTGACCCCGACCGTGCGAACGAAGCGGTCAAAGAAGGCGGAACGGGACATGCCCGCCGCGCGGGCGAGATCCGGGATCGTCCACGGCCGCTCGACAGCGCCGTGCATCGCGCGCAGGGCCCCAGCGATGCGCGGATCGTCCAGGCCGCGCAGAAGGCCCGGCTGCGCCGCCGCCGCCGGCGTTGTCCGCAGCGCCTCGATCAGCAGGATTTCGACAAGGCGTTCGAGGATGAGATCGCGGCCGACGTCATCGCGCGCCGCCTCCTCGCCGACGAGGCGGACGAGTTGCGTGAGGCGCGGGATGCCGCGGATGTGGATCATGCGCGGCAGGAGCGACACGAGCAGCCCGGCGTCGGGTGAGCCGAAGGCGAACCAGCCGCCGAACTGCCGGACATCGGGTGGCCCGTCCGGTCGGCCGTAGCGGACTTCCCGGTCGGGCGGCGGGGCGGTGTTCGGGTCGATGCGTTGGAGCGGCGCGGGGTCGAAACCGGACATGGTGAAGGCCGGCGTGGCGGGCAGAAGGATGAAGTCGCCGGCCTCGAGCACGACCGGCGCCTCGCCCTCGACGGCGAGACGGCATCGCCCCTCGGTCACGGCGCAAAAGCCGGGCTGGCCGAATTCGGCATAGCGCACGGCCCAGCGGCCGGCGCCGCTGATCCCTTTCGAGAACACGGCGCGGGGGCGAAGGAGCTGGATCACCTCGGTGAGCGGATCGGCCATATCGGACTAACGCAAATTAATATCGGACTTAAGATTGATGATAGTCCTATCTATGGCGGCTACACAGGTCTCGTCAACACGAAACACAGGAGACCGCCATGAATACCGTCCTCATCACCGGGACCTCGTCGGGCTACGGGCTGGAGATCGCCCGCCATTTCCACGCTCAGGGCTGGGCCGTCATCGCCACCATGCGCACCCCGCGCGAGGGGCTCTTGCCCGACGGCGTGCGCATCTTGCCGCTGGACGTGACCGATCAGGTCAGCATCGCCGCAGCGGTTGAGGCCGCCGGCCCCATCGACGTGCTGGTGAACAATGCCGGGATCGGCGTGGTCGGGGCCTTTGAGGCGACGCCGATGGCGCATGTGCGCAAGGTGTTCGAGACCAACACTTTCGGCACCATGGCGATGGTGCAGACGGTGATCCCGCAGATGCGGGCGCGCCGGTCGGGCGTGATCGTCAACGTCACATCCAGCGTGACGCTGGCGCCGATGCCGCTGGCCGCGGCCTATACCGCCAGCAAGCAGGCGATCGAGGGCTTCACCGGCTCGCTGGCGCATGAGTTGGGCGCTTTCGATGTGCGCGTGAAGCTGGTGGAGCCTGGCTATGCCCCAACGACGCGCTTCGCCGCGAACACCGACATTCCTGTCGCGGACCTGATCCCCGAGGCTTATGCGGCGTTCGCCCAGCCGATCTTTGCCGGCTTCGCCCATCCGCCGCAGACGACGAAGGAAAGCGATGTGGCAGAGGCGGTCTGGCGGGCTGCGACCGATGGATCGGACAGGCTGCGCTACCCGGCGGGGGCCGATGCGGTGGCTCTGGCGAAGGCCATTTGACCGAACCGGCGCCGATCATCGGCCAGTCACCATGATCGGCGCGCGGGAAAGATCCGGTCTGCTGCGCTGTCCGCACATAACGCATCATATGTTTTGAGATGTGATGCGGAAGGGAGGCGCTCTACGCGCCGCCCTTGTCGAACTTCATGACCGGGATGCCGAGCTTGCGGGCCTTGTCCGAGAGGTTCTCCTGAATCCCGGTGCCGGGGAAGACCATGACGCCGATGGGGAGGGTGTCGAGCATGGCGTCGTTGCGCTTGAAGGGCGCGGCCTTGGCGTGTTTCGTCCAGTCGGGCTTGAAGGCGACTTGGCGCACACCGCGGTGATCGGCCCAGCGGGAGGCGATCAGCTCCGCCCCTTTTGGCGAGCCGCCATGCAGCAGCACCATGTCGGGGTGCTTGGCATGGACCAGATCGAGCTTCGCCCAGACCAGGCGATGGTCGTTGAAGTCCGTACCGCCCGTGACGGCGACCCTGGGGCCAGCGGGCAGCAGCACCTCGGTCTCCGCCCGGCGTTTCGCGGCAAGGAAGTCGCGGCTGTCGATCATCGCCGAGGTCAGGTTGCGATGGTTGACCATCGAGCCGCTGCGTGGCCGCCAGGGCTTGTGGGTGTGGTGCTCGAAAGCGTCCGCTGCGAGGTCGCGGAAGAGTTCCATGCTGTTGCGCCGCTCGATCAGGGTCTGCCCCTCCGCCGTGAGGCGTTCGAGTTCGACGCTCTTAACCTCGCTGCCGTCCTGTTCGCGCTGGAGGCGGCGCTGCGCCTGCTCGTTGTCGTCCAGGTCGCGTTCCACCCGGTCGGCGGCGCGGTGGAAGAGGTTGACAGCCCCCCAGAGCAGATCGTCGAGGTCAGGTTCGAGGCGGGTGTCGCCGAGCGTCGAGACGAGGGCGTCGAAGATGTCTGCGACAGCGGCGGCGACGTCATTGCCCTCCGGCAGCGGCCGTGGATCGGGTTCATCCTGAAACGGGCGGTAGCCGTAGAGCTGGAGTTCGGTGAGGACATGATCGGTGGGGGATGAGCTGTGGGCCGGCTCGAAACCTGCGGTATCGTCTTCGTTCATCATCGGGAGCATCCTTCTGTCCACGAGACCGCGCCCATCGCGGCCTTCGCAGGCGTCGAAGCCCACAGGCGGGACTGCCTGGCAGCCCTCGCGCCTCCGCGAGGGCCTTGATGGCCAAGCCGGCTATTTTGCTTCGCGATGCAAAGGCGGGGCTCGTCCCCGCCGGCGGAAAATAGCCGAAAGCGCCGCGCCATTGCCCGGCCGGCCCGTTTGTGGGCCGATCGCCCTCTCAGAAGGCCGTGGGCGCCGGCCTCTCCGACAGGAAGGATCGTCTCCCCCGAAGGATGACCGGAGACGGCAGGAGCAGACGCCAGGACCACGTCATGCCCCTGCTGATCGCCTCACCCCTCCATGAATCGGCTGACGTCTTCAGGGTGAAGCTGGTCTTTCAAGGCCGCCCGCAGGGCGTCGGCGCCACGCCAGCGCAGATCCTCGTTGAAGTCCTCACGCACCGGCGACACCGAAACCGGCTCGATCCCGAGGCTCGTCGCTCTGGCGATCAGGCTGTCTCTGGCGCCGTCCCCGGCCGGGTCGCGATCCCGAAGGACATAGAGCCTGCGCAGCGTCGCCGGGAACAGGATGGCAGCGAGGTGAGCGGCCGAAAGCGCCGCCAGCATCGGCATGTGGGGCAGAACCTGACGGGGCGACAGCACGGTTTCGATTCCCTCTCCGGCGGCGAGCACCTCACCCGCAACCCCGAAGCGGACAGCGCACCCGAGAAGGTCGCCCATCGCCCGCCGCGGTGTCTCGACAGGCGCCTTGCCGGAACCGTCCGGGGCGAGCCAGGTGCGGTGCGCGCCGGTCTGTCGTCCGGCAAGGTCGGTGACGGCGGCGACCATCGCCGGCCTGATCTCGGTGGGCGAAGAATCGTCGGGCCGATAATAGCACCGGGGATGGTAGCGCAGCGCGGCGGTGCCTTCGAGCGACATGATCGACCGCCCGCGCAGGTAGAGCGCCGCAAGCGTGCCGGGGATCGGCTGCGACATGGCGAAGAGACGCCGAGACGCTTCTGGCGAACCGGGTGCCGTGCCCGGCATCCTCCCCATCGGCGTCATGGTCTTTTCTGATTCGGGATACGGGATCGAAAGGAAACGGCGCGCTTCCTCGGCCACGTCCTTGAAGTCGACAAGGCCAAGCGCCTCGCGGATCACATCGAGCAGATCGCCATATTCGGCCGTGGCGCTGTCGGTCCATTTGCCTGCCGGGCCTTTGGCGCTGTCCTTCAGGCGGACATAGAGGGAGCGGCCGGGGGTGTTCCGCACATCCCCGACCAGCCAGTAGTTCCCGGCGCGCTTGCCGGAGGAGAGATATTCGCGGCACACCGCCTCGGCCTCCCGGCCGAGACGGTGTGCCAGATCCGTGGCGAAGCGAGGCGCCATTACGCGGCCTCCCGCTCGCCGATGCGCTCGACCGGCCAGCGGTCGAATATCCGGGCGAGAACGGCCGGGCCACTGGCATCGGTGGGCACGAACATCCTGAGCTTCCACGAAATGATCTCGTGGAAGAGGCCATAGGCGATCAGCCGCTCGCGCATCGTGTCGGTGAAGCCGGACAATTCGATGCGCAGCGCGCCCATGACCCGGACCCGGCGAAGCTGGAGGCCCTCGGCGAGATCGAGGATGGTCCGCCCGTCCATCAGCGCCGTGAAAGCATCCTCCGGCGTAAGCGAGGTGGTGCCGGTCACGGTCGCATGGGCGACCCAGGCGGGCGACACCCGGCGGCCGATGATCCGCTCGCCCGCATCGGTCTGGAGCCGATTGACACGGGTGCTGTCGTTTGGCAGCCGCTTCCAGATCGGCAGCAGGAGGCCCGTGACCATATGCAGGGTGGCGTCGGAGAACTCCGGCACTTCCGCCACCTCGGCAGTCCAGGCCGAAGCGAAGGCATCCCGGTCGGCCTCGACCCAATGGGTCTCGGGCATGGCCTTGACCGGGATATTCTGCGCCTCCATCGGCCGGATCAGCCGGACGCGGCGCTCGATCTCGCCATCATCCAGCATGACGCTGGTGGTGGGTATCTGCACGGCGGCGCGGCCCGACCGCCCGTTGACCAGCAGCACGGCCCGCGGATCGTCCAGATAAGAGAACGCCTCGGCCAGCGCGACCGGATGGTTGCGCTTGCGCTCGGTGATGGTCAGCAGCCGGGTTTCGGCGCCGGTGCGCGGATGAGCGTAGATCGTCTGCCGGTCGGTGACGACGAAGCTCTCGGCCGTCAGCGTCTCCAGCCCGACGTCATAGGTGCCGGATGCGATGGCGCCCTCGATCTTCGCGGTCAGGAGCTGCTCGAAGGCGGTGAACAGGATGCCCTGAAGCTCGATGGTGAGCGCCAGCATTCGGTTCAGAAAGGTCGTGATGCCGGGGAGATCGTCCTTGATCCCGTTCGAGTCCATCAGCTTCAACCCAGTCGCCGCCTCGAAACGGTCGAGGCTGCAACCCTCGACCTTGCCGCGCACCAGCAGCAGGTAAAGCTGGCGCAGGGCATCGCGGGCGTAGTGGCTCTCCAGATTGTCCTCGGGCCGGAACAGGCCCTGGCCGCCGGTCTGGCGCTGGCCACGCGTGATAGCGCCCAGCGTGTCGAGACGGCGGGCGATGGTCGAGAGAAACCGCTTCTCGGCCTTCACATTGGTCGAGATCGGCCGGAACAGCGGCGGTTGCGCCTGATTGGTGCGGTGAGTGCGGCCAAGGCCCTGGATGGCCGTGTCCGCTTTCCACCCGGCTTCGAGTAGGTAATGGACGCGCAGCCGGGTGTTTCGTGCCGACAGTTCGGCGTGATAGCTGCGCCCGGTGCCGCCGGCGTCCGAGAACACCAGTGCGCGCTTGCTATCGTCCATGAACGCCTGCGTCTCGGCCAGGTTGGCCGATCCGGCACGGTTTTCGACGACAAGCCGATCCAGGGTAACGCCATTGCCGGGCTTGCGGATGATGCGGCGCGACCGGCCCGTCACCTCCGCCACGGTATCCGTCCCGAAATGCTGGATCACCTGATCGAGCGCGCCGGGGACCGGCGGCAGGCTGGCGAGATGGGCGATCAACTCGTCGCGCCGGGCGACCGCTTCGCGACTTTCGACCGGCTGGCCGTCTCGGGTGACGGGCCGCGACGACATATTGCCCTCGCTGTCGGTGAACGGTTCGTAGAGCTGCACCGGGAAGCTGTGAGCGAGGTAGTCCAGGACATACTCGCGCGGCGTGATGTCCACCCGGACGTCGTTCCATTCCTCGGTGGGTAGCTCCGCCAGCCGCCGTTCCATCAGCGCCTCGCCGGTCGAGACGATCTGGATGACGGAGGAATGGCCCGCTTCCAGATCGGCGGTGATCGACCGGATCAGCGTCGGGGTCTTCATGCTGGTCAGAAGATGGCCAAAGAACCGCTGCTTGGCCGATTCAAAGGCGCTGCGGGCGGCGGATTTGGCCTGCCGGTTGAGAGTGCCCGTGCTGCCGGTGATGTTCGCGGCCTCCATCGCCGCATCCAGGTTGTTGTGGATGATGGCGAAGGCCCCGGCGTAGGCGTCGTAGATCCGGGTCTGCTCGGGGGTCAGCTCATGCTCGACCAGCTCGTATTCGACGCCGGCGAAGGACAGCGATCGCGCGGTATAGAGGCCAAGCGCCCGAAGATCTCGGGCCAGGACTTCCATCGCGGCGACGCCGCCGCCCTCGATGGCCTCGACGAACTCGGCCCGCGTGGCGAAGGGGAAATCTTCGCCGCCCCAGAGGCCGAGCCGCTGGGCATACGCGAGGTTGTGGACCGTGGTGGCGCCGGTCGCCGAGACATAGACGATGCGGGCATCCGGCAGGGCGTGCTGGAGGCGGAGCCCGGCACGGCCCTGCTGCGAAGCGGCGACATCGCCGCGTTCCCCCTTGCCGCCAGCGGCGTTCTGCATCGAATGCGCCTCGTCGAAAATGATCACCCCATCGAAGTCGGAACCCAACCATTCGACGATCTGCTTGACCCTGGAAACCCTTTCCCCACGGTCGTCGGAGCGTAGCGTGGCATAGGTGGTGAATAGGATGCCTTCCGGCAGCGTGACCGGCTTGCCCTGCGGGAAACGCGACAGCGGCGTGACCAGCAACCGCTCCATGCCGAGGGCGGACCAATCCCGCTGCGCGTCTTCCAGCAGCTTGTCCGACTTCGAGATCCACACCGCCTTGCGGCGGCCCTGCATCCAGTTGTCCAGAATGATGGCGGCGGATTCCCGGCCCTTGCCGACGCCGGTGCCGTCGCCGATGAAGAAGCCCTGCCGGAAGCGGACCGCGGCCTTGGCGTCCTCCGGCGCGGCGCTGACAACATCGCAGGTGTCGTCCACCGTCCAGGCCCCGGCGAGATGATCCGAATGGGCCTGCCCGGCATAGATGACGGTCTCAAGTTGTGCGTCGGACAGCAGGCTGAGGATGGTTTTCGGCAGATGCGGCCGGTAGCTGGGCTTCGGCGGCGCGACGCTCGCCATCGCCGCCGACTGAACGAGCTGGGTCGGATGCGCCTGTGCGCCGGGGATACGGATGACCTGAAGCCCGTATTCCTCGTAGATGGCGTCGGAGATATTGCCGCTTTCGGCCGGTTGCCAGTCGACGGCCTCGTAGTCGAGCGGTACGGCTTCCGGCTCGGCCAGCGGCGCGGGTCGTGCGGATTTCGCGGAGCGGTTGACATAGCCGCGCGCGGTGCGGGGCGCGGGCGCAGCCGGGACGACAGCCGCAGCGGCGGGCATCTCGACCGGCAGACGAGCCGGAAGCCCGGCAAGCCAGGACATCAGCGTGGCGGCGTCCGGCGCGACGCCGGGAGCGGCTGGAAAGACCGCCGGATCTTCGGCGGGCAGCTTGTCGATGACGGTCAGCCGCGTCGGGATGGTCGTGCCATGCTTGGCATAGACCGAACCGTCGATGGCGGCGGAAAAGATGACGCGGCCGCGCTCCTGTAATCGGGTGAAGGCGGCCCGCCAAGTGGCATTGTCGGGGGCGAAGCTGGCACCGGTGATCGTCACCAGCCGCCCGCCGGGCGCGAGACGCGCCAGCGCCGAGGCGACATGGCGGAAGGCGGCATCGGCCACGCGGCCCTCGACATTGGCCAGCGCCGAGAACGGTGGGTTCATCAGTACCACGGATGGGATCAGGTACGGATCGAGATGATCGTCGATCTGCGCCGCGTCGAAGCGAGTGACGGAAAGGGCCGGAAAGAGGGAGGAAAGAAGAGCGGCCCGCGTTTCGGCCAGTTCGTTCAGAATCAGCGCGCTGCCGGCGATCTCGGCCAGGATGGCGAGCAGCCCGGTCCCGGCCGAGGGTTCAAGCACCCGGTCGGCGGGCTTGATGGCGGCGGCGGTGGCGGCGATCAGGCCGAGGGGGATCGGCGTCGAGAACTGCTGAAAGGTCTGGGCTTCCTTCGACCGGCGCGTATGCGTCGGCAGAAGCCCGGCGATCTTCGCCAGCAGCGGCAGGCAATCGGCCGCAGACCCGGCTTTACGGAAAATCGTCTTTCCGTATTTGCGCAGGAACAGGACGGTCGCCGCCTCGCAGGCGTCATAGGCGGTTTTCCAGTCCCAGACGCCGGCGGAATCGGAAGCGCCGAAGGCCGCTTCCATCGCGCCGCGCAGCGTGGCGGCGTCGATACGCTGACCGCGTTCGAGATGCGGCAGCAGCAACCCCGCCGCCGCGAAGATGGACGCAGCGGTATCGATGTCGGAGGTGAGCGGAAGCGACGCGGCGGACTGCGCCGTCGCGGATGCGGAAATCATGTTCATGGGGAAGACCTCGGGAGAGCGGGACAGGATCGAGCCGCGCGGCGCTCTCTCTCGACCGCACCAGCTCAAACCCGTCCCGGCCTCCCTCTGCCTCTCAAGAGGCGGGCGTGACTGGCATGACAAAAGCGCCCCCGCAGGGGCACTGGTCTGGATCAGCCGAAGCGGCGACCGGCCTCGGTGAAGGTGTACTCGTTGGCCGCGATGGTCTCGTCCACCACCTCGTCCGAGGAGAGGTAGTCGTATTCCCGCTCAAGCTGCCGGTAGAGCCAGCGGGCGAGATCGCGCAGCGCTTCCGTCACGACTTCCTCGGCATCTTCCGTCATGTCCTGCCAGGTCGGGCTATCGCGCTCGACCGAGATCGCCATGCAGTATTCATGATAATAGTGCCCGCGATGGCTGGCCTCGGCGCGAAGCTGTTAGAAATTGCGGCGCTGGGTGGCCTGAAGGGCATCGGCGATGCCGTGCAGGGTCGTATCCTGTGGCGCATATTCCCTGATCCGGCGCGTGGCTTCCTTCCGGTAGGAATAGAAGGTCTCGAAACAGGCGCCGTCGCCCTGGCTCCAGAACCCTCGAAACCAGATGCGGGGTTCCTGGCGGGTGCCGCCGCCCATGAGGCGGACGGCACGGGTCTTGAGGCGCAGTCCGAGGATTTCCGCGATGCACTGGAAATCCTCATAGACTGCATCATACCAGTCGTAGTCGAAGCCACCTTCGCGATACCAGGCACGAGCCTTTTCCTTCGCGGCGTTCGAAAGCTCGTTGATCCGATAGACGGTGGTTTCGATGATCTCAGGCATCGGGATCACATCCATCGAGAACCTGGGCGAGCCAGCCGTCGGTATAGGTCCATGCGACCGTCTCGCCGGTGGCGAGATCGAGGACATGCGCGCCGCCGCCGAAGCCGTCCAGGCGGGGCCGTGAACAGGTGTTGGCGTATTGGAAACCCCATAGTCCGGTCAGACCGAACGCGGCGGCGCAGCGTTTGACGAACTGGATGACATGTTCGGGATCGCCGGTGACGTCATCGCGCATCCAGAGCTGCGTGCCCCCATGTTCGGGCTGGATCGACAGCAGGAAGCCGTCCGAAGGCGGGTCCTCGGCGGCGTTCTCGTCAGACAACGCGTTGTAGAGATCGAGCGCGCGGGCGGCGTTTTCGGGGGTGCCCACATCGAGCAGGCAGGAGAAATGGGTGAAATAGTCGGCCATGTCTGGCTCCTGAAACGAGAAAGCCCGGCGCGAGGCCGGGCCGGATAGACGGGAGATGGGACGGGAGATCAGGCGGCCTGCGGCAGCGCGAGCAACTCGGCCGCGACCTCGCGCCCGAAGGGATTGACCGGCCGGAAGCTGTCATGGCGAGAATGGGTCATCGGGATCACTCCATGACGGGCGCCGGGAGCCTCTCTCTCCGGCAACCAACCCGTCACGGAAATCCGGCCCGTACTCTCACTCTCCATTGTTGGGGCTTGGTCCCCGGCGCGATTTCCGGCGATGGGCGGCCATCGCAGGCCGGAAGGCCCGGCCGCGTCCTGCGCGATCCGGGCTGTTGGGGTGAGGCGCTTTTGCGCCTCAGCCGAAAGGATCGAGTTCCAGCTTCACCATTTCCTCGTCGCCGTCGAACTCGGCGGCGGGCATCGCGCCATGGGTGCCGTCCCCGGCCTGGAACACGACGATCGTAACCATCAGCGTGGTAACGAGGCTGGCGGCGTAGGCGGTGGCATCTGCATAGGACATGGGTTCCGGCTCCTGTCTTTGGAGGCGGGGGACCATCCCCCGCGCGACAGGCGCCCGAAGTGTCTGACCGGATTTGCAATCACCCTCGCGCGTTCGGGCAAGCCCGAATCCGCGAGGGCGGCACGCTCGCGTAAGCCGACCCCTTGCGGGTTGATTGATAAGAAGACGGATTGGACCAAGGTTTGCGAATGGAAGCGGGGGTGGTGTTTCGCATCTGACATGTGCCGGATAGCCGACGCAGATGCTTTCGCCGCGCCAGCCTCATCGCCATGCGGCCATCAGGGTCGTATTCCTTCAGGCCGGGGATGGACCCCCATGCCCCGCGATGTCGGTGGAAGGTGACGGGGTGAAGCTGGAATCTGAGCCGTCGGGGCCGTTGTTGTGACCATGACGGCTTTCGCAGGGTGCTGTCGGGCCTTCAGTCCCAGAGCCCATCAGCGATCTCGCGTGCGATCATGGACCTTGCTTTCATCATCACCCCGTCGCCGGAGGTGTCGATATGGCCATAAAAGCGGGTCCGGGCGCCCTGCGTGGTCCAATCGGCATAGCGGCAATATTCGCAGGCATCGAGCCGAAAGGCGCGCATGTCCTCGGCCCAATGGGGCTTCGGTTCGACGATCACGGTGATGCCTTCGCGTGTTTCCTGCCAGGGAAGAGACCGCTCCGGAGGAGAATTGCGGCGATCATCGGCAAAGATTTCATCGACGGTGATCATGCCGTGCTCCTGCTATCCGAGTTCTCGATGAAGCCCGCCGGATCATTTGGGTCCGGCGGCAGATAGGCGTCGTAGGGATTGCCGTCGGCGAGGTGGCCGAACGGCGTCATGACGATATCGCCGTCGTCTGCGCGTCCGACGGCGCACAGGACATAGCGGGTCTCGCGCGTGGCGGCGTCGAGGCATTCCATGAGGGCGAGATTGCCATCGTCGGCGGCGCGCAGCAGCGTGTGGAAGTTGGTGCGGACGGGATCGGGAATAGCCATGATGTTCTCCTGAAAGAAAAGAAGCCCGGTGCGAGACCGGGCGAAGACGAGGTAAAAGGAAGAAGGCAAGCTAGAGATCGCCGGACGGTATTGGAGCGTCGGCATCGGGAGGGCAGATTTCGACGTCGCACATCACCGTCGAGAAAAATTCGTCGCCGCGCTCGAGCATGCGCTCGAAATATTTCTCGCCGATTTCATCGTCCGGTGGGGGATCGTCATCGTAGGCATTGCTCCACCATTCCTTGGCAATGCCTGTGCGCCAGTCCATTGCTTGGTCTTGGTCGAGAAAAACACGGACATCAGTGCCATGGGGGTGCTCATAGATAGCAACATGAACAGGCCGCAGGCTGTGTTGGTCGCGTGCGGGTTTGGTATTGGACGGCATGGTCATACCCTGGCTCCTGAAATGAAAACGGCCCGCCGTCCTTCGACGGCGAGCCAGGTGAAGCGGAATGAGCTAAGGTCAGGCGGCAGTGCGGCCTTCGACGACATCTGCGCCAACCTCGTCGGCCGTAACCTCTTCCAGGCAGGCACGGCTGTATCTGCCCTTCGCCAGCCAGAGTTCGGCGGCGTCGCGATTTTCGGCGAGGTGAAGCAGCTCGACGTTCTCGCCAATATCCTGCACGACACGGACCTGGCCGATCCTGGGACGCTCGATCACACGGAACGTCAGATCGCTGTCGATGCTGTAGGTCCGCATGATCGTGACGAGGATGATGCCGCCTTCTCCGAAGTCGCCTTCATGCAGCGTGAAATACGGCGGGCTCGTGTAGGTGGGGCGTTCGCGGGCGGGTTCCTTGCGCACGAGCCGGCCGACGCCATTGCGTGATTTCCATGCGGCGAGCTTCTTGGTGAAGCGCGTGGGCGGTTTCGGCTGATTGTCGCTGTAGGACACAAGCGAGCCGAGTGGTGCGATGTCGAAGATGAGGGAAGCGGACATGAAACTGCTCTCCTGAAACGAAAAACGGCCCGGCGGGATGCCGGGCCTTGTGGTGGAAGGGTGAAAAAGGCGGGGCAACCGAAGCCGCCTCACCAGCGTGCGTCATTCGGCGGCGACGAGAGCCGCCGAATCGTCTGCGTCCTCGCCGTCGCTGGCGAGGAAATCAGGCAATGCCATGCTCTCTTCGTCCGCCCCGGCCGATGTGTCGGCAGCCGACTCCTCGATGTGAAGGCGCAGCGGCTCCGGCAACCAGCCGGTGTGGGCCAGGAGGCGTTCGGCCTCCCGCGCCATGGCGTCTTTCTTCAGGTGGTCGATCAGGCGCACCTTGTCCTCGCCAAGCGCTTCATGGACCGCTTCGAGGATGCGGGGCTTGGTGACGCGGCCGAGATAGTTAACGACAGTCGGCCGGAAACCTGCGTCGGCCATGTCGAGGCCGGTGGCACGGGCAAGGCGGTCGGCTTCTACCATGCGTGTCCGCAGGCCCTGTTCAGAAACGCCGGTGGCGCTGTAAGGATTCGGCCGCTCATAGAGCGCATTGATTCCGAACGAGACGCAATGGGCCAGCAGCGCCAGACGGCTGGTCTCGTCGAGCGCGTCGAGCCAGTCCCACAGCGCATCGTCGTCGGCCGGCAGGTCGGCCTTCCAGTCCACATGTCGTTGACCCACCGACTTCGCGTAGGGGCTGTCCTTGAGGTCGATGCCTTGTTCGCGGAAATGCACCTCACGCACTAAAACCTGCACAGCCGAACCGCTGGTGGACCGATTGAAGGTGTCACGGACCAGCCGGTGCAGCAGCGCGGTCATGGCGATGTGCGGATTGGCAGCCACGGCGTCGCTCAGCGCAACGGTGCGGTGCGCGGTCAGCTCGGACACGAGCCTTTCAGGGAGAGGCTTGATCGTGTCCTCATCCTCTTCGGGCTCGGCCGGCTGACCGCCGATGGTGATGACGGTACGTTGTGCATCCGGTGCGGCCGCACCATCCGCATCACCGTCCGCGCCTACCTCCGGCGTTCCGCCTTCGACGGACGCAGCCGGCTCGTCCTCCGGCCGCACCCAGCCGCGATCGACCACAAGCGCGCCGTCCTCGTCGAAGCTGACGAAAACGCCGGCGGTGGCGATCTCGGCGGGATCGTAGATGGCCGGGCGGCGCTCGAAGGCTTCGAGCTGCTTTTCGATTTCGCCGAGACGGTGGTCGATCTCCTCCGGCAGCTCGTCGCCTCCATGTTCGGCTTCAATCCGGTCATATTCGTCGCGGAGTGCCTGGCGGGCGATCCGCTCTTCCTCGGTCAGATCAGCGAAAGTGCCGGTGATGGCACGCAGTCCGTAGTCATGGTTGTAGGGAAGCTCGAGGTCGACCGCGACCCACTTCCATCCCTCGGTGGCCACTTCATCGGCGGTGGCCTTCAGTTTCTCGGCGACCAGACGGTCGAGGAGCGGCACGTCGTCGAGCCAGCCGTCTTCCTCATCGTCGAAGAGGTAACGCGGCAGCACCGGGCCGCCCGCCGCCATATAGGCATCGAGGCCGACGAAGAGCGCCCGCTTGTCAGAAGCAGGAACGCTGGTTTCCGTCAGCATCTGCCGGATGCGCCAGGGCTCGCGATAATAGGACTGCCTGATGGCATCCCAGACCTGTTCCTGGCGGGCGTGATCAGGGTGCGCGGTGAACGCCTCCAGCGTCGCCAGTGTCATGCCATCCTGGGCATAGACCTCGTGCAGCTTGGGGGAGGCCTTGGCGAGTGCGAGGCGCTGATCGACATAGCGCTGGGTGGTGAAGTAGGCGCTGGCGACTTCTTCGGTGGTCATGCCGCCATCGACCATGCGCTTGAACGCCTTGAACTGGTCGAGCGGATGGAGCGCGAGCCGGAACGTGTTCTCGGCCAGCGAGTCATTGATGGCGGTGGTCTTTGCATTAGCCTTCTTGACGATGCAGGGGACAAGGCCATCGGCCGGGAATCGCCCGGCCTCGACCAGCCGCGCGATCGACCTGTAGCGGCGACCGCCGGCCGGGGTCTCAAAATCGCCGGTCTCGTTACCATCACCGTCGAGGATGGCGCGGACATTGAGGCCCTGCACGAGGTCCTCGCGACGATTGATGTCCTGGGTGAGTTCGTCCAGACCGGCCTCGACGTTCGTCTCGCGAACGTTGGCTTCCGACAGCCGGATGCGGTTGAACGGAATGTCGCGCGCCCGCGAGAAGACGATGATCGCAGGGGCGGACTTCTTCTTGGCAGCTCTTGCCATGATGGGTTACTCCATGACGAGCAGCCGAGAACCTCTCTCTCGACTTACCAACCCGTCATGAAATCCCCAGCCCCTCTCTCCCTCTAAAGCGCGACCGACAGGCTCGGCGTTACCAGTCGGAGTGCTGCGGGCGCTCCTCGTTGACGCCGTATTTCCGGCGCAGCACCTCGATCGCCGCTTCCTGCCGTTCGATCCGGCTCCGCAGCCGGTCGAGGTCGGCTTCTGACACCAGTAGCAGATCGTCGAGGATGGTCGCCGAGCAGGCGAGGATCAGCAGGAGTTTTGACTTGGGCGCATCGCTCATGACTGCGCCCTCCCGGTCATCGCTGCGGAGACGATGCGCTGGACCTTGACGGGTCGCGTATCGGCCGCCTGTGGCAAGCCTGTGCTCCACGCCTCGACAGGTCCGGGTCGGCTACGGTCGCGGGCGAGAAGGGCATCTCTTGCCGCTGCACTAGTCACGAGCGACCAGTCTGGCGCTGGACGCCCGGCCTGATCTCGACGGCCGCAGCATCACCAGCGCAGCAGGTCGGCGCGCCGCCTCCAGCCTGAATCGGCGGGCACGGCACACTGCCATAGGAACAGAACACGCAACAGTCCCCGGACTTCGGCTTCAAAAGTGCGCCGCACGCCTTGCAGTCATAGAAGTACTGACAAGCTTCTGTCGGCATGGTCTCGGTCGCGCGATGACCGCAGTTCGGACATATGATCGTGGATTCCAGAACGAGAGTTGTGTCAGGCATAGACGTATCCTGCCCAGAGCAGACCGGCTCCAATCAAAAGCCCAACTAAAGTCAGCACGCGAACAGCGGGCGGCGTGCAGGTGTCGTTCGGCCCGCAGATCGATGCGGCCCGCTGCTCACGCCACAACAGCGCCACGCCACCGAGCCAAGCTGTGCTCTCGCCGATCGTCGTCAGGAGCAGTGGGAGCGCGCAGCACGATGCGACGCCAAAGGCGGCAGCCAAGGCCCCGAAGTTGACCCGCTCGGCCCCCGACCCGCTTGGGGGCTGTCGAGCCGCCGCCATTTTCTCGATCGCATCGGACATAGGACACTCCTTGAAATCAGGATGGAGTGACCTTACCGTCTGTAGTCGCTACAGATTCAAGCCCTAATTTCAGGGAGCTGGATATGGCCGAACACACCATCCCCATCGGTGAACTTTCGCGGCGAACCGGCTGCAACATCGAGACGATCCGCTACTACGAACGCATCGGCTTGATGCCAGAACCGCTGCGGCGTGGACGCTATCGCAGCTATGGACCTGAGGACGTTGGCAGGCTGGCGTTCGTGCTACGCGCACGGGAGCTCGGCTTCACGCTCGACGAGGTGCGGACACTGCTTGGCCTGGCCGCCAGCGGACAAGCGTCGTGCGCTGTAGCTCGCGATCTTGCTGAAGTACATCTGAAGGACGTCCGGACGCGAATAGCCGATCTAAGGCGCATGGAACGCGTTCTGGCCGAAACAGTGCGTGCGTGCGACGCTGGCGATGACGCCTGCTGTCCGCTTATCGCGACGCTCTCCAGGCCAATCACGCTCCGACGGTCGCTCCTTGGACCTTGACAGGGAACTCCCCATACAAGGCTTTCCCCCGCCGTAAATACGCAAAAGCGTAGAAACAACAGTCTGGAATTAAGCCTCGAAACGGATCAAAGCGGTCCCGTTGAAAACGCTCTTGCGGCTCTGCCCTCCGGTCTCGGCGTGCAACCCCATCGAAGCATCATGCGCTGAATTGTATAGGCGCAAAGCCGTGGCTGAGGGTTTCAGGAAATGGAGAAAGCCACCCTACAGATCGTCGACATGCTTCTCGATCTGCGCCGCCAGCTTGGTGAGCCTCTGGTCGCGAAGGATGCTGATGAAGTCGGCAGCCGACACGCGCGTCCGGCTGAGATTGCGCCGCGCATTCGCCAGCGAGCCGGTCAGCCGCTCTGGAACTTGTTCATAGAGACCGGCGAGGAAGGCATCCGGTGTCTGACGTACCAGATTGTGCTTCTTCAGCTTGGGGACCGGGAAATCACGCAGGTTCCAGGTTATGATTGTCGATGCACCGGCCTCGATCGCGGCGGCGGCGACGTGACGGTCATCGGGGTCGGGCAAGCTGACGGCCGCAATATGCTTCTCATATCCAACAACCGTCGCCGCCGGCAGCGCGATTGTCATGAGTTGCTTCGCGGCTTCCAGGCGAGTGAGCGAAAGGCTCGGCGTGTTGGCTACGAGATTGCGCATCCATTCGTCGTGGATCTCTTCAGTCCAACGCGCCTGGAACAGGCGGTCGACTCCTGCCTGGACGATGATGTTCCTCAGATGGAACGGGTAAAGGATGCAGGCGTCGCAGACCGCGACAACAGGACTAAATGCCATATTCGCGGTGGAGATCCTCGGCGTCGGCGGCCAGGGCTTCCATGGCCTTGCGCTGGACGTCGAGCTGCGCCTTCAGCGCCAGCACGTCCTTCAGCGACGCGCGCCGGTGCTTTCCGACATAGCGGAACGGCAGATCGCCGATCTCCATGCGGTGGACGACAAGGGGGCGAGAGATGCCAAGGATGATCGAGGCTTCGGTGGGGCTCAACTCCTCATGCTCCGCGATGACCGCTACCCGTTCGCCACTGAGAAGCCGAGACAGCAAGGCTTCGACGACATCGGCCGCAGCCGGCGGCAGCGAGATCGTCTGCTCCTCGCCGTCCCGGCGCCGAACATGCAGCTCAAGATGATCGCCCTCGCCGAGTTTCGGCAGGTGCGGCACCGCTTTGCGATCCCGGTCCGAGAGGCCGGCGAACTGGACGACTTGGCTGGCCATGGCATGTTCTCCTTGCCCGCCAATATAGGGGTACGCGCTTTCATCTGCAATAACTGAAAGTCCGTGAGACTTGCGAATGCGCTGCCGACGGAAACCGCCGCGGGCAGCACCCGCTTCCTTGCGCTGTGTCATCACGCCGCCTGCCTCTCTTCTTGCTCGGGAAGCACCGCTTTGTCCTTTTCATCAAGCAGGGAGGCGATCTCCTCGCAGGTGCGGGCGACGGCGAGCTTCAGGGCCTGGTCGATATGGACATAGCCTTGGGTCACGCTTTGGGCGGCATGACCAAGGAGAGCCCTGATCGTCAGTTCGGAGAAGCCGAGATCGCCGGCGACGCTGCCGAAGGTGTGACGCAACGTATGTGGCGTAACGCCTTTGATGCCGACGCTGGCGCATAGCCGGGAAAGGCAGGCTTTGGCCGCTGTGAAGTGCCCCTCGGTGATATCGGAGGGAAAGATATAAGGGCTCTTGCCTCGAACCGGTTGACTGGTAGCAAGCGTCGCGGCAGAGGGGCCGATCGCGCGGACCTGGGCATCTCCCTTGGTGTCGGGGAAGGCTACATAGCCTGCATCTGGGTGGAGCCAATGCCGTTGCAGACCCTGGCCCTCGGAAATGCGGAAGCCGGTGAGGACCAGGAACCGGACGATGGCGAGCGCCACCGGGTTTTCGCCATCGCGTTCCGCGTTCCGCATCGCCGCACCGAGCTTCTTGATCTCGGCCACGCTCAACCGCCGCTGTTTCTTGTTGCCCGTCAGCTTACGCGCGCCACGGCTGGGATGGTTTTCGAGCTTGTCGAGGCGGGCGGCATGTCCAAGGATGCTCTGGAGCGTTCCGACGGCGCGAGATGCAACACCAGAACCGCCGGTCGTGACGCCGCCTCGGCCCTTGCCCCGCGGCTTTGCCGTCTTGCCGGCCACGATGTCGGACTGCATCCCCTCGATGTCGGCCACCTTCAAGGTGTGCGCGAGACGGTTGCCCAGAAGCGGCTTGATGTGCGTCTCGATGCGGCTCTTGTCCATGGCGAGCGTCGACTTCTTGATCGGCCGATTGCGGCGGCCGAGGATGCGGCCGGCCTCCGCTTCCGCAAGATACCAGTTACACAAAGCGGAAACCGTCTGCTGGTGGTGCGGGTCGTCATCGGTATCAGCAGGATCTTCTCCGTCCGCGATGGCTCCGAGCTTGACCTTGGCTTTCTCGCGGGCCTGTTCGACGGTCATCACTCCGAAGCGGCCGAGATTGATCCGCCGCTCCTTGTTGGCCGCGTTTCGATAATTCAGCACGAATGTTTGAAGGCCGGAGGGAAGCATGCGGACTCCAAAACCCCGAAGTTCGCTGTCCCACAAGAATGCCTGCTTGCCCTTCTCGGGCGGGGTCATGGCTTCGAGCGCCCGCTTGGTGAGTTTGGCCATAACGCTTCCTCTCTGAGACTGCGATTGACGATCTTGCTGACAATAGCATAATGGCATGGCCTCTGTCAGCAAATTGTCAGCAGAAAAAGAGAAATGGAAGGGTATTTAGCGGATATGAGCGGCAATCTTGAAACTGATTTCGATAGCTATCGCAGTAAGATATATAGATTTTGGATAGCGTAGAGTATAGTCGTCTCAATCTTGCCAAGGTTGGGGTCGAGGGTTCGAATCCCTTCGCCCGCTCCAAAAATTTGGTACGATCAAAAGCCGCGGTTCTCCGCGGCTTTCGTCGTTTTGGGCGTGGTTGAAGTCGCAGGCGGTTGATGGGGCTTCGGAGGGCGCGGTTACAAGCGGGTTACAAGGGCGCGGGATGCGGTGGAGTTCAGCGGAATGTCACTATAATGGGACCGGAAAGACTCGGTCTCTGAGTGCAAATCGCCTATGATAGCCAGTAGTGAACGAGTGCTCGGGTAAAGGGCTTGCAAACGTGAAACTTCAGGATGTCTTTGTCGCGGGCGGAATGCCCAATGTGACCTATGTTGATAGGAACCATTTATCCTTAGAGAAGAAATTCCGCACGGAGTTGATGGAAGGATATAAAATTGTTGCAATTACTGGTCCGACAAAATCAGGAAAAACGGTTTTATGTAGAAAGGTCATACCAGCTAAGGAATGCATTTGGATTGACGGAGGACAGGTTGAAAGTCCAGATGACTTCTGGACAGCAATAGTTAGGAGCCTTCGATTACCTACTGAGGAAACAGAAAATATTTCAGGTAGTGCGTCGTTTTCGTGGCAAGCGATTATAGGAATAAAATCTCAAATTACTGCTGGAAGCATAGTAAAATATCCTGCTCCAACAAAAAAAGAAATCCTAACTGCGATGCGCTTGTCGAATCTCACTCTGGTGGTGGATGATTTTCACTATCTCTCCCCCGCCATTCAGCAGGAGGTTGTGCGCTCTCTTAAAGCTGAAATATTTGACGGATTAATTGTTGTATTTATTGCCGTCCCACATAGAGCATTTGATACAATTAGCGCAGAACCAGAAATGGAAGGTCGCTATGCTCACATTACGATTCCGCCGTGGTCTATAGATGATCTTTTGTCGATTCCCGAAAAGGGATTTCCAAAATTAGGGATGACAGTTCCTGATCAGACGTGCAAGACAATGGCTGCGGAAGCACTTCAAAGTCCTTTATTGATGCAGAGGTTTTGTGGTCGTGTATGCGCTTATTATGAGGTTACAGAAACGATAAAGCCCATAAGAAATTTTGAACCAACGAACATAATACTTGAGGATATCTATAAGGAGGTTGTAAAACAGTTTGGATTTCCGACTTTTGAGAAGTTGGCAAAGGGGCCGCAATCGAGGTCGAAAAGAAACCCTCGCCGACTCAGGGATGGCTCCGGCAGTGTTGACATTTACCAGGCAATCTTAATGGCTGTGGGGAAGACCGGCCCCAAAGCCAAGCTCCACTATGACGAAATTCGTGACCAGCTTAAAGATCTCCTTCGAGAGGCCGACATTCCACAGAAACACGAGGTTTCAAATGCCTTAGGACATATGGAGTCCATTGCGAAGGAAAAAATTAAAGGTGAACCTGTGCTAGAATGGTCATCTGACTATCTTTATATTACAGATCCATTTCTACGGTTCTTTATGAAGTGGTCTAATATAAAGGATTTCTCGTTTGAAGAGTAATGAGGACGGCTTATTGTGTCTTGGTGCATATGTTAGTTTCTCGGGTATGTGGGACTCGGTAAGGTGTTTAGCAGCATCAAGGAGATTCTGCCTGCCGAATCACCGCATCCGGATCAATCCCAATCGCCCGACTGATCATGATGAACTTCGCAACGTCGAGGCAGCGCTCGCCTAACTCGGACTTTATACGAAAGTCTGGCGCTGACCCAGTCGCTTCCCCTATTCGGCTTGCGTCAGCCCAACCTCCTTCCGCGCTGCTACTGACCTAAGCCCCTTAACCACCTCCATACTTTGGTAGAGTCCGTCGTATCCAAGAGACGGGCCGAATGAAGCGTGCACGGTTTGCGCCGGGCGACACCATTTTTTTGATGCGACATCTTTCAGAATAGCATTGGCCAACATCGCCTCGGCGAGCAGCTTGTTCAGTTTGGCATTCTCATCTTCCACGGTGCGAACGACGGCGTGGCGATGGCGCCAGTGCGAAGGAACGTGGGTGGCGAGTTTCTCGATGCTCACGACGTTAATATAAATAGCGGCACAAGCTTCGCCAAGCTCAGCATAGCCGGGCCTAATACTCGTCAACATCCCGGAAGCCGGCCAGCCCTCACCTCCACCGCCTCCGCTCAAATCGTCAAGCACGATGCAATAGAATCCAACCGCCGAATGCCTGGTCATTCGAGGCGCTGTGCCGGGGTGTCCGGCCGGGGTGTCCGGCCGGGGGGCCGGCTTCGGGGCGGGCCGTCCTGCGGGGTTTTCAGGCAGCGGCTATGCCGGATTGCGAATATCTGGTTCCGCATAGTCGAACGAAGCTGTCATGCTAACGTTTCTATGCAGACATCGCGAATCTGCACCCCAATATCCCCCTCGCCATCCTGGAATGGCGCAACGACAAAGCATATAAAGCTTTGTATATCAATAACATATATAACTTCCACAGACGGGAACATAACATGAAGCGAACTCTTGGTCCGTTAGCAGTTTTGCTATGTTCAGTCCTGCCGGCGACAGCTCAGGACCTGACGGTGACAGCCTTTGGCGGAATCTGGGAAGAATCCTTGCGCAAATGCACGATCGAACCCTTCGAGGCCAAGACCGGCAAGAAGGTGGCGATCCAGCTGGGCGGCTCCGCGCAATGGCTGAACCAGATTTCGGCCACGCCCGGGAATCCGCCTATCGACGTGCTGCTGATCTCCAGCGACGCGGCATTCGACGCCATCCACCGTGGGCTGGTCGAACATCTGACCGTCGATAAAGTGCCGGCGCTCGCCGAAAGCCTGCCCAAGTTCCGCGAATTCACCGGGGACAACGGCGCGGTTCACAATTTTGGCGCCATGGGTGTCCTTTACAATAAGGACACTGTTCCCGAACCGCCGAAAACCTGGGTCGAGCTGATCGACGGGACCATCGACGGAAAATGGACCTTGGCCGTCCCGGGCGTCAACAACGGCATCAGCGCCATGCTGACCACCGTCTGGTTCTGGTCCAGCCAGATGGGCGGCGGTCTCGACAACGTCGACAGCGCATTCGAGAAGCTGAAGGCGATGAAGCAGAGCGGCAACATGATCGTCTGGAACAGCTCCAGCGATGTACTGCCGCTGATGGGATCGGGCGAGGCGGACATCGCCGTCTACTGGGACGGCCGCGCCTGGGCCTTCGTGCGCGACGGCAACGAGAACTTCAACTTCTACGGCCCGGAGCCGGGCGTGGTTCCGGCAATGACCTGGGCGCAGAAGGTCAAGAACGGCAAGGAACTCGGCTACGAGTTCATCGACTTCCTGCTGGGGGAGAAGCAGCAGGCCTGCTTCGCCGCCAACATCCTTTATGGCGTGGGCAACATGAATGCGAAGGTGCCCGCGGATCTCGCACGTTTCATGCCCAATCACGAGGGCCTGGTCGTTCCGCCTTTCGATGGGGCCTCCACCAGATTGGCGAGCTGGATCGAACGCTGGAACAAAGAGATCGATAAGTGATCCGACGGGCCGGCCGGTGCTCCGGTCGGTCCACTCCTCTTCCTCACTAAAATCTGGACATCGCTATGGGTTATCGAGTCGGCGTCGACATCGGTGGGTCTTTTACTGACTTTGCGGTCTTCGATGAAAAAACCGGAAAGCTCAGCAGTATGAAGACCTTCTCCCGACCGGACGAGCCGGGCGCGGAAGTGATCGAGGGCATCCGCCTTCTGGGCGAACGCTATGGAATCTCTCCCGGGGAGATCACCTATTTCACACATGGCACCACGGTTGGCATCAATACCGTGATCCAGCGCCGGGGGCTGAAGCTGGCATTGTTCGTTACCCGCAACTTCGAGGACGTTCTCGAAATGGGGCGCCTGAAGGGGCCGGACATGTACAGCCTGCTCTCCAAGCGCCCGGCACCACTGGTGAAACGCTCGATGGTTTTCGGCATCGAGGGGCGCCTCAATGCGGACGGAAGCGAGCGGTTTCCCCTGGACGACGCCTCGATCGTCGCCGCTGTCGAGGCCGCCAGGGCGCGCGGCGCCGAGGGCATCATCATCTCGCTGCTGCATTCCTACCGCAATCCCGAGCATGAGCTGGCGGTGCGCGCGCGGGTGGAGGAGCTGTGGCCCGGCGTGTTCGTCAACTGCTCGTCGCAGACCTGGCCGATCATCCGCGAATACGAACGAACGATCACGGCCGTGATCGGCGGCTACGTGCAGCCGCGTGTCGCGCATTATCTCGGTTCGCTGCAGCAGGCGCTGAAGAAGGCCGGCGTCACCTGCGAGCCCCGCCTGACCAAGTCCAACGGCGGTATCATGTCTGCCGAACAGGGCAAGCGGGACTGCGTGCAGATGATCCTGTCCGGCACCGCCTCGGGCGTGATCGGCGCTGCCCATCTGGCGCAATCCTGCGGGATCACCAGATGCCTCAGCCTCGATATCGGCGGCACCAGCGCCGATATCGCGGTGATTTCGGACGGCCAGCCGAAGTTCGGCAGCGGCGAGCTGATCGGCGATTTCAACATTCATATCCCCTCGGTCTCGGTCTCGTCGGTCGGGGAAGGCGGCGGCTCGATCGCCTGGGTGGATGACCTGGGAGTGCTGAAGGTTGGGCCGGAAAGCGCCGGCTCGCGGCCGGGACCGGCCTGCTACGGACGCGGCGGGGACCGGCCAACCATCACCGACGCCATGGCCGCCACCGGGCTGCTGGGCCATGCGCCGCTGGGCTTCAACGCCGTCAATGTCGATATCGAGGCCTCCCGGCGCGCCATCGCCACGCTGTCCGACCGTCTCAACGATACCATCGAACAGACCGCCGAAACGATCCTGCAGATCGCAGTTTCGGGCATGTATACCGAGGTCAGCGCGCTGATCTCGAAGTACGGAATCGATATAAACGAGTTCTCCATGCTGGCCTTCGGCGGCGCCGGTCCGATGCTGGGCTGCTACCTCTCGCGCGAGCTTGGCGTGAAGGAAACCGTGGTGCCGCTGGTGCCGGGTGTGCTCTCCGCACTGGGCGGGCTGATCGCGGATCTGAAGAGCGACTTCCTCTCGACAGTCTATCTGGACCTCTCGGAAGGCGACGCCGCGCTCATCGCCTCGGAGTACGCGCGCCTGAAGGACCGGGCGGAAAGCTGGCTCGGGGATGAACAGGGCTTCGACGGCGACTTCCGGGTCACCGCCAGCGCCGACATGCGCTACAAGGGCCAGTCCTACGAGCTGGACACGCCGATCGATCTGGCGGCCGCGCTGGCCGGCGACGTGGCGGCGATGTCGGCCGCTTTCCATGCCGAGCATGCACGGATGTACGGCCACAGCAATCCGGCCGCCCCGCTGCAATTGATCTCACTGAAGGTGGTCATCACCGGCGTTGGCGACAAACCCATGTTCGAGGAGCAGGAGGTCGTTCCCGCCCGGGCGGAGCCGCAGCGTCTGGTCCGGGCGTTCATGGACGGCGACTGGCGCGACGTGGGGCTGTTCAGCCGCTACGACCTGTCCGCCGGCAGCCATTTCGACGGCCCGGCCATCGTGGCACAGGACGATACCACCACCGTCATTCCGCGGGGCCATAGCTGCCGCGTCGATCGCAACGGCAACCTGCGGATCGTGAAAGGGGATCAGGCATGATCAGCAACTCCCGCCTCCAGATTCTGGCCAATTACTGCGCGGCGGCGGCCGAGGCGATGGGTTTCACCATGATGCGCACCGCCTATTCGACCTTCGTCAAGGAGACCGAGGACTTCTCCTGCCAGCTCATGACGCCGGAAGGGCTGACCTTCGCCTCGCCGATCACCACGGGCGCGACCTGGTATACGGGTCTGGATTACGGCCCAGTCATCCGGATGATTGACGATTACCGCGAAGGCGACGTCTATGCGGTGAACGATCCCTACAGCGGCTTTGTCGCCACTCATACGCCGGACGTGCACCTGTGGATGCCGGTGTTCCGCGACGGGCAGCTGGTCTGCTTCGTGGGCAACCATGTCCATAACACCGACATGGGCGGTGCCGTGCCGGCCTCGCTGTCGCGCACGCTGACGGAGGTGCATCAGGAAGGCATCCGCTTCCCGCCGGTCCGCATCATGCGCGACGGGGTGCTGGACGAGCGGCTGCTGAAGATCATCGACATGAACGTCCGCTCTCCCACCCAGAACCGCGGCGACCTGGACGCGCAGCTCGCCTGCCTCGTGACGGGCGAGCGCAAGGTGCATGAGATCATCGACCGCTTCGGCACCGAAGAGTTCATGGCCGGAAGCCAGCAACTGCTGGCTTACGCCGAATCCCAGGCCCGCCAGATCATCGCCTCGATTCCGGACGGGGAATATGTCTTCTCGGAATTCGCCGACGAGGACAGCGTGGACGGCGTGCCCTGCCGGATCAATATCCGGATGACCATTGCCGGGGACAGCGTCGATCTGGACTACACCGGCAGCGATCCGCAGGTCGTTTCGTCGCTGAACATGCCGACCGGCGGCAACATCCGCCATTCGCTGATCACCGTGGGGCTGATCTACAGCCTGCACACGCTGCGGCCCGACGCGCTGCTGAACGCCGGCACGGTCCGGATCCTGACGGGCACCCTGCCCCTCGGCACCATCGTCAATCCGGTGGCGCCGGCGGCCGTGGGCATGCGCAGCCTGATCAGCGCCGTCAATCAGGCGGCCATCTTCGGCCTGTTCTCGCAGGCGGTGCCGGAGAGGATGCCTGCCTGCCCGGCGGGCGGTTCGAGCTTGCTGAACGTGCGGGCGGTGGCCAGCGACGGGCAGCGGATCATCGCCTCCATCGGCCCGGTAGGCGGCGGTGCGGGCGGTGGCCCGACCGCGGACGGGCAGGAAGGCTGCGGCGCCAACTCCGCCTTCCTGAAAAACACGCCGGTGGAGATCAACGAGGCCGAGGTACCGATCCACATCATCCGTTATGGCGTCGTTCCCAATACCGGCGGCGCTGGTCGCTGGCGGGGCGGCAATGCAGCGGTGATGGAGTTCCGCATGCGCACCCCGGAGGCGATGGTGACCGCCCGCAACCGCAACCGCGCCAGCCTCGCCGCCTGGGGCGTGCTGGGCGGCAAGGCGGGAGCCAACGCGCGCTTTACCCGCAACCCCGGCACCGACCACGCCGTCGAGTTGGGCAATACCGACATCGTTCCCTGCGAGCCGGGCGACGTGATCCGCAGCCAGGGCCCGGGCGGCGGCGGGTATGGCCATCCGTTCGACCGTCCGGCGGAAGCGGTGCTGGAGGATGTCGAAAGCGGCTTCGTCTCCGTCAACCATGCCCGCGATGCCTATGGCGTGATCGTCGTCGACGGCGCGGTCGACATGGCGGCAACAGCCCGACTGCGCGGCACGCGCGCGGCGCCGGAGGACCATTTCGACTTCGGCCCCAATCGCTCCGCCTTCGAAGCCGTCTGGAGCCGCCGGAACTATGATGCCATGACCGAGATCATGTCGCTCGTTCCGATCAACTGGCGTCATTTCGTCAAGCACCGGCTGTTCAGGGCGGCTGAGACCCTTGACACGTCCCTGTCCCCTGAAAGCATCCGGGAGACATACGCAAAGTTGCAGGCCAGCTTCAATGAGCTGCCATCCATCGATCTGACCGTTTCCGAGCAATGAGAGCCGCGATGAGCACCACGATCCAATGCCGGGCCAGCCGCCCGGCCTCCGACAACAGCCCGATGCTGTTCACGCCCTACCGGGTCCGGGATGTCGTCTTCCCCAACCGGCTGGTTCTGGCGCCGATGCAGATGTATGTCGCCGGCGCCGACGGCAAGCTCAACGACTGGCATTTCCAGCACCTTGCCCGTTTTGCCACCGGCGGCTTCGGCACCGTGATGACCGAGGCGCTGATGGTGGAGGCCCGGGGCCGCAACACCTATGGCGACTGCGGTATCTGGGACGATGGCCATGTCGCCCCGCTGCGTCGCCTCGTCGATTTCCTGCACGCCCAGGGCACCCTGGCGGCCGCGCAGCTCCATCACGCCGGCCCCAAGGCATCGCGGCAACGCCCGTGGGAGGGACGCGGCCCGCTCGGCGAGGCGGAGGCCGCCCGTGGCGAGCCGGCCTGGCAGCCGGTGGCCGCCGCGATGAACAAGACCCTGGACAACTGGCACGAGCCGCGCATGGCGACTGTCGACGACATCCGCGAGATTGTCGCAGCCTATGGCCAGGGCGCCCGGCGGGCTGACGAGGCGGGCTTCGACGTGCTCGATATCCATGCGGCGCACGGATATCTGATCCATTCCTTCCTCTCGCCGGTAAATAACGACCGCACCGACGCATATGGCGGCTCGCGGGAAGGCCGGATGCGGCTGGCGCTGGAGATCGCCGAGGAACTCAGGAAATACTGGCCCGCCGGCAAGCCGCTGTTCTTCCGGCTGTCCTGCGTCGACTGGCGCCCCGATCTGGACAATCGCGAGGATGGCTGGACACTGGAGGATTCCGTGGTGCTGGCGCGGGAGCTGAAGGCGCGCGGCGTGGATGTGATCGACTGTTCCTCGGGCGGTATCCGCTCGGCCAGCTCCGGCACCGACTTCCTGCTGAAGCGGCAGCCGCTGCGCAAGGGTCATCAGGTTCCCTATGCGGACCGCATCCGCCGCGATGCCGAGATCCCGACCATGGCGGTCGGGGTGATCCTCGACGGGCCGCAGGCCGAGGCGATCCTGCAGGCCGGCAAGGCCGACCTGATCGCCATCGGGCGGGAGGCTCTGGTCGATCCGCACTGGGCGCTGAATGCCGCGCGGGCGCTGAATGTCGAGAACCCCTGGTCCATGTGGCCGGCGTCCTACGGCTGGTGGCTGAAGATGCGCGAGGACATCGGAATCGCCGACTGACCCTCGGGGCGGCATGCCGCCCCGCCTCTCATCCTTCAAGGATATGGCCATGGCTCACTCCATCTTTGCGCCGGATTACGTTGCCGAACCCTATTGGTGGCAGGCGTTTCGGCCGCATAACGGCAGCACCGATCCGCTTCCCCAGGTGGCCGACGCGGTTGTGGTCGGCGGCGGCTACGCCGGAATCTGCTGCGCAACCGAGCTTGCCGCCGGCGGACGCGATGTTGCGGTTCTGGACGCGGGCCCGCTGGGCGGCGGCGCCTCCAGCCGGTCGGGCGGCCAGGTGACCGGCGGCGTCAACATCCAGAAAAAGGCCAATCAGGCCATGGCCGGCAACCGCAGCCCGGAGGCGCAACGCCTCCTGGAACGGCGGTTGAGCGACGCCTCCGCCTCCTACCGCTGGCTGAAGGAAGTCATCGCCGGCGACGGCATCGACTGCGACTATGTGCAGAACGGCCGGCTGACCGCGCTCTGGGCTGCGGATCACTTCGCCGCGTGGAAGGCGCGGCTGCCGCAGCTCAACTCCCTGACGGATTCCGACGCGGTGATGCTGACGCGCGACGAACTGGCGGCGGAACTGGGCACCACGGCCTATCACGGCGCGGCATTCATCAGGAACGCCGGTCATCTGAACCCGTCGGCCTTCTACGGCGGGCTGCTGCGTCGCGCCATGGCGCAGGGCGTACGCGGCTGGGGCGGCGTGCAGGTGACGGCGGTGAAGCGCACCACCGACGGCTTCACGGTCCAGACCCCACGAGGCGAGATCCGCTGCGGTCAGGTGGTGCTGGCGCTGAACGGTTCGAGCGGCCAGCTGGACGCCGAGCTGGCGCGCAGCGTGGTTCCGGTGACGAGCCACATGATTGCGACCGAGCCGTTGCCGGAAGGGCTGGCGCGCGAGATCATCCGCAACGACAGGGCCGTTTCGGAATCGCGGCGGGTCGTGAATCACTATCGCCTGTCCGGCGATGGCCAGCGGCTGGTGTTCGGCGGGCGGGCGCGCTTCACGCCCACTTCTGAAGAAACCACAGCCCGGTTGCTGCACCAGATGATGGTGCAGCGCTGTCCCCGACTGGCCGGGGTGAAGATCACCCATAGTTGGGGCGGCGATGTCTCGATGACGCTGGACTACATGCCCCATATCGGCGGCCGCGAGGGATTGCACTGGGTTTTCGGCTGCAACGGCAGCGGCGTAACCATGATGTCCTGGCTGGGCCACATGCTGGGCCGCAAGCTGCGCGAGGGCGTGAATGAGCCGGTCTGCGCCTTCGACGGGCAACCCCTGCCGCGCCACGCCCTCTATTATGGTAACCCGTGGTTTATGTTCGCGCTCGGCAGCTATTATCAGATGCTCGACGCCATGGACCACCGCAGATCGAAGCCAGAACAGGGAACCAGATGAACAAGTCCGTCTCGCTTACGCTGACCGACATCTCGAAGAGATATGGCCAGGTGACGGCATTGAAGCCGATGAACCTTGAGGTCGCTCCCGGAGAGCTGATCGCGCTGCTGGGACCATCGGGCTGCGGCAAGACCACGACATTGCGGATCATCTCGGGTTTCGAGACTCCGGATACGGGTTCGGTCCGCATCGGAACGCGCGACGTGACGGGGCTGTCTCCCAACATGCGCGATATCGGCCTGATGTTCCAGAACTATGCGCTGTTTCCGCACATGACAGTCGCCGAGAATGTCGGCTTCGGCCTGAAGATGCGCGGGATCGCGAAAGCCGAGGCGGCCCGCCGGATCGAGACCGCACTCGACATGGTCAGGATGCGCAACTTCGGCGACCGGGCGATCAGCCAGCTGTCGGGCGGCCAGCAGCAGCGGATTGCTCTGGCGCGGTCGCTGGTGGTCAACCCCTCCGTCCTGCTTCTGGACGAGCCGCTCGGCGCGCTGGACAAGAAGCTGCGCGAGGAAATGCAGTTCGAACTGCGGCAATTGCAGCGCAGCTTCTGCATCACCTCAATCCTTGTCACCCACGATCAGGAAGAGGCGCTCACCATGAGCGACCGCGTCGCGGTGATGGGTGCAGGCGAAATCCGGCAGATCGGCACGCCTCAGGATATCTACGCCCGGCCGAATTCAATCTTCGTGTCGGAGTTTCTCGGAACCAGCAACATCTTCAGCGGAAAGCTCCGGTCGGGATTCTTCGTCGCCGATGGCGTGCCGGCGCTGCGGATCGCGTGCGCGGGCGAACCGGACGGTCCCTCGTCTCTCGTCTTCCGCCCCGAGAAGCTGCAGATCACCGCCGCCGGCAAGGGGCAGATCAACGCCCGGGTGCGCGACGTGGTGTTCCGCGGCAGCCAGTACACCTACGAGCTGACCGTGGACGGCCATGAGAAGCCGGTCATCGTCTACAGCCAGCAGTCCTTCGACCTGCCCGGCGACGGCGTCGTCGGCCTCGACTGGTCGGATGCGCCCGTGCTTCTGCGCGAGGTGGCGGAATGAACGCCGTCACCACCCAACCCCGCCGCCGCCCCAGACGCTACCGCGTCGCCAATGCCTGGTGGACCGTTCCGGCGGTCCTCTATCTGGTGCTGTTCTTCGTCACGCCGATGCTGACCAATGCCTGGCGCAGCACCGGCTCCCCGGCAGCGGCCGGAGCGCGGGGCATCTGGGAGAACTACGCGGTTCTCGTCACCGACCCGTTCTATTTCGGCGTCCTGCGCGAGACCATCCTCGTCGCGGTGATCGTCACGCTGGTTTGCATCCTGCTCGGCTATCCGCTGGCTTACTTCATGGTGCGGAAGGCCGGTCGCTGGAAGGGGCTGATCCTGTTCTGCCTGATCGCGCCGCTGCTGACCTCGGTGGTGATGCGGGCGTTCGGCTGGCGGGTCCTGTTCGCCAACCGCGGTTTGATGAACTCCGTGCTCATCGACTGGGGGCTTCTCGAACGGCCGGTCAACCTCGTGAACCATCCGGTCTCTGTCTATGTGGCGCTGATCCAGATTCTGCTGCCTTTCATGGTGCTGTCGATCTCTTCGGTGCTACAGGCGATTCCGCGCAACCTTGAGGAGGCGGCCCGGATGCTTGGCGCCAGCAAGCTGCGCGCCTTCTTCCACGTGACGCTGCCGCTCAGCGTGGAGGGCATCATCACCGGCGCTATTCTGGTTTTCGTCCTGTGCAACGGCAATTTCGTCGCCGCGCTGCTTCTGGGCGGCAACTCCGTGAAGACGCTGCCGCTGCTGATCTACCAGCAGTTCAACCTGACCCAGGACACCTCTTTCGCCGGCGCCATGGGCAACGTGCTGCTGGTGATCGCCCTGCTGGGGTTGTGGGCGCAATCGAAATTCGCCAGAAAGCAGGGAGGCTGAGATGAGCCTTGTTACCGTCCGAAAGCGCCGCGAGATGAGCGGGCTGGCGCTCGGCCTCTATACGGTGGCGCTGCTGACGTTCGTCATGCTACCGATCGTGCTGGTGGTGATTGCGTCTTTTTCCTCGGCCAGTTTCATCCAGTTCCCGATCCGGGGCTGGTCGCTGAAATGGTATGTGAGGGCCATCGAATACGGACCGTTCATGAAGTCGCTGTGGATCAGCATCCAGTTGGCGGTCGCCTCGACGTTGGCCGGCTGTCTGCTGGGCGTGCCGGCGGCGCTGGCACTGGCGCGCAGCCGGACCGCCGCCGCGCGGACACTGGCGGCCTTTCTGGTGGCGCCGATCTCGATCCCGGCCATCGTCCTCGGCTTCGCGCTTCTGTATTATCTTTCGGCCGTCGGGATCGGGGTCTCGTTCTTCGGGCTGTGGGTTGCCCACACCGTGGTGGCCATACCCTACATCGCCCGCACGGTTCTGGCGGTCTATCGCTCGGTCCCGGAAAACCTTGAGGAAGCCGCCGCGATCCTTGGCGCCTCGCGCTTATCCACCTTGCGCCATGTGACCCTGCCCATGGTCCGGCCCGGAATCTTCGCGGGCTCGATGTTCGCCGCGCTGATCTCCTTCGACAACCTCTCGCTGTCATTCTTCTTCGGCTCGGCGTCGGCCACGACGCTGCCCGTGGTGATGCTGAGCTACATGGAGAACCAGTTCGACCCCGCAATCGCGGCCATCAGCGCTATCCAGATGCTGATAGCGTTGGCGGTGCTATTGCTGCTTGAACGGCTTTACGGTCTCGACACGCTGGTGGCCGCCTAGTAGCTTGGGCTGCGGCGGCTATCCGGCCGCCGCAGCCCGAACAGGAGGGGCAGGCCGCATTGGTCACCGGAACCAAGCTCAACGCGCGCAACCTCGGCTATCTGGTCAAGATCGCCGAATCCGGCAGTTTCTCGCGGGCGTCCATCGTGCTGGGCGTCACCCAGTCCGTGCTCAGCCGTCATGTGCAGGAGCTGGAGGCGGAGGCCGGCACGACCATCTTTCACCGCACCGGCCGCGGGCTGGTCGAGACGCGCGAGGGCGCGCTGATCATCGAGATGGCCCGGCGTATCCTGAGCGACATCGAGCAGGTCCGCGAACTGATCGACGAGAGCAAGGACTTCAATCCCGGCAGGCTGAGGATCGGCCTCATCCCCTCGCTGGCGGCCATCGCCACGGTTCCGCTGATCCGCAGGCTGTCGGAGATGCTTCCCGACACCCGACTGCTTATCCAGGAAGCGGCGGGCGGCACACTTGTCGAATGGCTGAACGACAGCCGGCTCGACATCGCCTGCCTCGACGACGGGCCGATGCTCAAGCGCTTCAATCCGATCCCCATCGCCAGCAACCCGCTGTATCTGGTCTGCCACCGCGATGATATCCGGCTTCCGCCGGAGACGCCGGTCGCCGATCTGCATCGCTACCCCCTCGTGCTGTCCGGCAAGGAGCACATCACCCGCCGGCAGATCGAGCAGGTGGCACGGTCGCGCAACGTGACGCTGAACGTGGTCTATGAATCCGGCAGCCTCTGGTCGGTGATCAAGATCACGGACAGCGGGATGGCCATGGGGATTCTGCCCTATCTGGCGACGTTCCACCCGAACTGGCAACGCAGCAAGCTGATCCAGCCGGCGGTGACGCGGGCCCTGTGCGTCGCGACGCCGCTGCGGCAGGCGCCGGCACGCTCCCGCCGGATACTGGAAGCCGTCAGGGACGAGATCCAGAATCTGCAGAAGCAGCTCGGCTCGCAGGTCACCACCCCGGTGCCGCGCGGGCACCAGAATCCATGAACACCTTCCCGGAGGACAGCGATATTGCCGAAAGCCGCGGTTACCCGCGGCTTTCGGCGGCCTTAAAGCGTTTTCAAGCAAAGCGGGTACCGGTTTGCGTGAAGAAAGCGCGTAATACCAAAAACTTATAGCATTTCGGCGTTTCAATGAAATGTCGAAATGCTATAAGACAATTTCAGCAAAAGTAGACGCCACTTTTGCTGAAATGTTTTAAAAACAAAGACATAGATCATCGTCGCGTTTCAACGAAACCGAGAAATGCTCCAGGTCCGCTGACGGCAGGTGTCCGTCATGCCTTGATGAAGGCGAGCACATCCGCATTGAAGCGGTCGGCTTCGATTTGGGCGAGGCCGTGGCTGCTGCCCTTGTAGACGTTGTAGACCGCGCCCTTTACCAGCTTCGCAGCCTTGTCGGCAGCGGCCTTGATCGGCACGATCTGGTCGTCGTCACCGTGGATGATCAACGTCGGCCGGTCTATCGCCTTGAGGTCGTTCGTGTAATCGACCTCCGAGAACTCGTGGACGCAATCGTACTGCCCCTTGATGCCGCCGGCGAGACCCTGCAGGCGGAAGCTCTCGCGAAAGCCCTCGTTGATCGCCGCGCCCTCACGGTTGAAGCCGTAAAAGGGGATCGTCAGATCGTAGTAAAACTGCGAGCGGTTGGTCGCGACGCCGGCGCGGATGGAGTCGAAAACCTCGATCGGCGTGCCTTCCGGATTGCCGGCCGTCTTCAGCATCAGCGGCGGCACGGCACCGACCAGAACGACCCGGGCAACGCGCTGCGTACCGTGACGGCCGATATAGCGGGCGACTTCGCCGCCGCCGGTCGAATGGCCGACCAAAACCGCGTTCCGGAGATCGAGCTTCTCGATCAGCTCCGCCAGATCGTCGGCATACTGGTCCATGTTGTTGCCGTCCCACGGCTGGCCGGAGCGGCCGTGGCCGCGCCTGTCATGGGCGATGACGCGGAAGCCCCGCAGGCCGAAGAAGAGCATCTGCGCGTCCCAGGCATCCGACGAGAGCGGCCAGCCGTGGGCGAAAACAATCGGCTGGCCGTCGCGCGGCCCCCAGTCCTTGTAGAAAATCGTCGTGCCGTCCTTGGTCGCGATGGTGCTCATGATCAGGTCTCCTCTCGTATGAAGGTTTCGGGTCGCCGCACCGGCTGGCGAGGCGGCGAGGAAGAAGGCCGCGGCGCCCGCGCCCAGGGCGAGCGCTCCACGGCGGGTGAATTCAGGGTGTCCGAAGCTCATGCCAGGCTCCATTAAATCGCTCACGATTAAATCGTGTGAGATTTTTATGCCCGATCCCGGACATGCTGTCAAGCGCTTGCGATCAAGGCGCGCGCGATCTACATGGAGGAGGCGATAACGATTCCTTGATGAAAGGCCCCTCCCCGTGGCGAATGTCCTGCAGCTCGACCAGTTCCTGTGCTTTTCCGTGTATCTGGCCGGACACTCCTTCAACCAGTTTTACCGGCCGCTTCTGGAAGAAATCGGGCTGACCTATCCGCAGTATCTCGCCATGGTGAGCCTCTGGTCGCGCGACGACCAGACCGTCAGGGAGATCGGCAAGGCCCTGTCGCTTGAGTCGAATACACTGACGCCGCTGCTGAAGCGGCTGGAAGCGCTGGCGCTTGTCTCGCGCACCCGCGATCCTAAGGACGAACGCCAGGTGCGTATCCGCCTGACGGACAAGGGACGGGAGTTGAGGAAGCAGGCGGAGCACATCCCCGCCTGTGTGGTCGAAGCCCTGGGCCTTTCGCAGAAGGAACTCGACGATCTGCACCGCACGATGCTGCTCGTACAGAAACGGCTTCAGGAAAGCACGGAAAAGCCTTCCCCATCCGGCGTGTGACCACGGGCGCGGCACGGCTTCCGCAAGGTGGGCGGGGGAGGTTGCGGCCCCGAGCATATAAAAAAGGCTCCCCGCTCGCCGGCTGGCGGGAGCGTGGAGCCTTCAAGTCTGGTCGGTCTCTCTGGTTGTTATCCGAAGCATCGAGCCGGAAAGCAGACGCAATCTCCGGAAAATCGACGCGCGAATACAAGAGGCAGCGCGGGAGGTGTGTGGCGGCCCCCTCCCGCGCCGGAAAACGTCAGAACGAGCCTGTCAGCGACATGTAGTAGGCGCGGCCCGGTTCGTTGAACGTGTTGGCACCGGCGCTGTTGCCCGTGCCCTCGCGCTTGACGCTCTTGTCGAACAGGTTGGTGACGCCGGCGAGCAGGCGCAGGTTCTCGTTGAACTCGTAGCGCGCGCCGATGTTGACGAGCGTATAGGGCGAGCGCGAGCGGGTATTCGAGAGGGGCTGCAGCGTGGAATAGGAGATGGTCGGCGCCTCGATCTCACCGTAGTGGGTGACGCCGAGGTTGAGCTGAAGCTCCTCCGTGGCCTGCCACTCGACATTCGAGTTGATGGTGTACTTGGGCACAAGCGAGAGAGGCTCGCCGCTGCTCTTGTCCTTGGACTGGATCATGTAGGTGGCGTTGGTGCTCCACGTCACGGTTTCCAGAACCGGCACGCGCAGGTTGCCTTCAAGACCCGAGATGACGGCCTTGGGCACGTTCTCCCACTGGAAGACGTTGTTCGGGGCCCAGCGGCCCAGCCGCGAGTTGTATGCCTGGAACGTGCCGACTGTCGTCGTGCCCGCCTGGATACGGTTCTTGTAGTCGTTGTGGAAGTAGGTGATACCGGCGTTCCACCCTTTCTCGTCGGTGTAGTTGATGCCGATTTCCTTGTTGATGCTGGTCTCCGCCTTCAGGTCCGGATTGCCCATCACCCAGCAGGGGCCCGTGCCGGGAGGGCAGCCGTTGCCGGCGGAGGAGTAAAGGTAGTTCGGATTGAGCTGGAACAGGTTGGGCACCTTGAAAGCGCGCGCGACACCGGCCTTGAGCGTGATCTCGTCGGTGATCGAATACGAGGCGTTGAGGCTCGGGCTCCAGTTGTTGCCCGCCTCGGTATGATGGTCGAAGCGCAGGCCCGGCGTCAGGATGAACTTGTCGGTGACGAGAATGTTGTCCTCGGCATAGATCGCGCCGAGCATCGCCTGGCTCTTGGGATTGCGGTTTTCGGCGCTCGACACCCCGAACTGCGGCGCATCGAGCGCGTTGCCGTCGGCCATGTTCTCGTCATCCATCCACTCGCCGCGGAACTCGGTGCCGAGCGTCAGCGTCTGGGGTACGACGATGGTCAGCGGGAAGTTCCATTCGCTCTTGGCCGTGATGTTGTCGAGCGTAATAGTCTTGCGATCTTTGGCGTATTGGCTGTTGATCTGCCCTTCGACAGAGCCGGCGTTGCCTTCACCGAGGCGCTTGTTCTTGGTGTTTTCCCACTGGATGTAGGTATTCGACGTACCGAATTCCCACTTGCCACGATGGGTGGCGGACAGCGTGGTGCGCGTCACGCGGTTGGTCTCGTGGCCGCCGCGCGCCAGCTCCTGGTTGAGCGCGGAGCCGAGCACATCCTGGAACAGCGAATCGCCGGCATAGATGTTGCGCTGCTGGCTCCATGCCGCCTCGAAGTCCAGCACGTGGCGTTCGTCGAGCTTCCACGACAGCAGGCCGCGGAAGTCGGTGTTGATCACGCCCTCATTACCGGCGGCGACGTTCTGGCCATCAGGCGTGGCGTCCTCGTTGATATCGATGTCGTCGGCGTCGCTGCGGTTGTAGTTGCCCGAGATGCGGTAGGAGAAACGCTCATCGATGGGCCCGCCCGCCACGACGGTGGAGCGGTACGTGCGGCCTTCGCTGCTGCTTTCCGGAATATTGGCGAAGCTCGTCGCGCTGAACGTGGTTTTCTCCGGCCGCTTGGTGATGATGTTGACCACGCCGCCCGCGGCGCCCGAGCCGTAACGCGCGGCGGCGGGGCCGCGCAGCACCTCGATGCGATCGACCGCTTCCGCCGGGACCCAGTTCGAATCGCCGCGCGTATCGCGCTCGCCGCCGCGGCGCATGCGGACCGAGTTGCGCGAGAACACCGGTTTGCCATCGATGAGGATCAGCGTATTTTCCGGGCCCATGCCGCGGATGTCGATCTGGCGGTTGTTGCCACGCTGGCCATTGGACGAATTGCCGGTGAGGTTGACGCCCGGCTGGCGGCGGATAATCTCGGCAAGGTCGCCGCGTGCCGGAGGATTGCGCTCGATCTCCTGCCGGCTGATGATCGACACGCCCGGCGCCTGGTTCAGCTGTTCGCGGGCGGAGACCACCACGACCTCGTCGAGCAGCAGTTCGTCGCCCGTCAGCTCCTTGTCCGCGTTCGCCTGCTGGCTCTGCGCTCCAGCGCCCTGCGCGTGAGCAGCCCCGCTGGCAACGGCAAACAGCAACACCAGGGCCGTTGCCCCGACAAATTCTCCATGACGTGTCATGTTGACAGCCCCTTTTTATAATTCCTCTACTTCGAAAACAAGAATTCAATAATTCAAAAGTTTTCGCCTCAAGGAAGAATCAGAATTAGCACCCTGTGCACTGCTTATGCTTCTGACCTACGGTGAGATGAATCTGAAGTATTTTATGTGAAACGATGTTCATTTTGACGATTCTTGTGTCAATAATACATCGCTTTAGAAATATTATAATTCTTATGCCGATTCAGAACACCGGACCGGCGAGCAGCGGCGCGGCGAAAAAGGACGTAAGGGGAGCCGGATGACGACATGCCCGCTGCTGCAGCGGGAGGCGGTTACCGTGGTAAAAGGCCGGATGCGGCCGTCGCGGACCGCCGGCATGAAAGGAGCTTCCCGGCCGCTGTTATTCTTGCAACCCGCGGTCGCTCTATTAAAGTAAACATCAGTTCACCGGACAGGAAAGCAGATGATCGTTCAGGCCTGCCTCAATGGTGCGCGTCCCGATGGCTTCCATCCCCGGCTGCCGCTCACGCCGGAGGCAATGGCCGGCGATGGTGCGTCCTGCGTCGCGGCAGGAGCCGCCGAACTGCACATTCACCCGCGTGGGACGGACGGCTGCGAAAGCCTCGCGGCCGTGGACGCGACTGTGCACGCCGTGCGCCGCGCCTGTCCGGGCACGCTGATCGGCGTTTCGACGGGGGCATGGATCGAGAACAGCGCAGCGAGGACGCGCGCCGCCATAGCGGATTGGCAGGCGCTGCCGGACCATGCGTCCGTGAACCTGTCGGAACCCGACGCGCCGGCCGTCATGGATCTGCTCCGGCGCCGGGGAATCGGCATCGAGGCGGGACTCGCATCAGTCGCCGACGCGGAGCGTTTCGTGAATCTCGCAGGTCACGGACAAGTGTTTCGCATCCTGATCGAGATCGGGGAGCAGGAGCCGGATGCGGCCTGGGAAGTGACGGACGGCATCGCCCGCGTGCTCGGCCGCGCGGAGGCGTCGCGGCCGGTCCTGCTGCACGGTTTCGACGCCATGGTCTGGCCCTTCGTCGCGCTTGCCCGTCAGCGACGCTGGTCGACTCGGGTCGGGCTGGAGGACGGCCAGCATCTGCCGGACGGCGCGACGGCCGCTGGCAATGCCGCGCTGGTGGCCGCGGCCGTGGCAATCTTCCGGGCGGAACCCGCAGGCTGACGCGCCGTCCGTAGATGGAAAAGCGGACCTCAGGACGCAGCTTCGGCAACGGATGAGCGCTCCCGCACCGCTGCCAGTTCCACCGCGAGCGTCGCAACCAGCTCGGCCGCGGGCAGCGCCCGCGACAGGCCGGCCCCCTGCCCCGCCCATTGCGCGCCGAAACCGTTCTCCCCAGCGGCTTTCGCGGCGGCGTTCAGCGCCTTTCCAGCATCGTAGGCGATGGGATAATCCGGCCGCGCCAATGCCGCATGCGCCTCCGCCCATGCGGTGAAGCCGTTGCGCAGGCTGCGTGCGGCCCTGCCAGAGATGGCGTCCGTCATGACCGTGCCGGGCGCGGCGGCGAGAGCGGCGCGATAGGCGGCGTCGGCCGCGCTTTCCGGGCAGGCGACGAAGGCCGTGCCCAGCTGCGCCGCCACCGCGCCGAGATCGAGCGCCGCCGCGATTCCCCGCCCGTCCATGATACCGCCGGCTGCGATGACAGGCAGGCCGGCGCGGGCGGCCAGCAGCCGTGTGAGCGGCAGCACGCCCGCCTGCTCGTCGGGCGCGGCGGGATCGAACACACCCCGGTGGCCGCCTGCCTCGAAGCCCTGCGCGACCACGGCGTCGATGCCGGCCCGGCGCGCGGCTTCGGCCTCGGCCAGGTTGGTCGCGGTCGACAACAGGATGCAGCCGGCCGCCTTCAGCGCGGCGATGCGCGGTGCCGCCGGCAAGCCGAAATGAAAGCTGACGACAGGCGGCGCGAGTTCGACAAGAGCGGCAAGCATCGCATCGTCCCCGGCGAAGCTCCGGTAGATTTCCCGCAGGCCTCGCGGCGGCTCGGCTCCGAAACGCGCGAACAGCGGTGCGAGCGCCTCGATCCATGCGGCCTCGCGAACGGCGTCCGCCCGCGCGGGCGCGTGGACGAACACGTTGACGTTGAACGCCCGCGCCGTGCGCTGCCGCACTTCCGCGATCATCGCCCGCGCGCCGGCGGCATCCGTCGCTCCGACGCCGATCGAACCGAGACCGCCCGCCTCGCTGACAGCAGCCGCCAGCGCCGGCGTGGAGACGCCGGCCATGGGCGCCTGGACGATAGGATAAGAGAGGTTCAGACGATCAAGAAGAGACATGATTTCACAGCGCCCGTTACCGGAGCCCGACCCGGCATCGCCGGACCTGCCCCATGATTCTCTTGATATTGAACGCATTCCGGAAGCCTGGATGCTTACATCCAACCGGAAAGCGCCGCGGTTTCCGTCGCGGCGCGCCCTCGCCTGCCGGCGGGCGCCTCGCGGTGGAGGCGGTATAATACCCGTTCGCCGGGCGGTGTCATCCGATCGCCGCTTATTCCGGAAGCGCATCGAGCGCGGCGATGATCGTCCGCAACGTCGCCAGATAGGCTTCCTTGCTGGTCGGCCTGAACATCCGCGACGGGCTGAGAACTTGACTTTTTCATTCTACGATGTAGAAACGCAGCGTGGCAGATCGGGGGCGCCGCGTGGCCGCGCCTCTCCCCGGCAACGGTGCTCCCGTGGTGCGCCCGCTCGGGAAATCGCGCCGCGCGCTCCTTTCCCCGGCTTTCGCCGGGATGCAGGTCACAATGCCGGTATGCGCAGCCGGTGGCCGCCCGGGGCCGACGGGTTTCTTGCGGACGGAGGGCGGCAACATGCAATCGGAACAGGGCGTTCTCCGCGTCTCCATCGTGCTCACCGTCTTCATGTCGGGGCTCGGCATTCTCTTCGGCCTGCTGGCGGGCTCGTCGGCCATCGTCTTCGACGGCATCTACGAACTGACGGACGCCGCCATGACGACGCTTGCCCTGCTCGTCGCCAGGCTGATCGCGGCCGGCACCTCGGGCAGCCCTTCCCACGGCAGGCTGGTGGAGCGCTTCACCATGGGGTTCTGGCATCTGGAACCCATGGTACTGGGGCTGAACGGCACGATGCTGATCGGCGCGGCCATCTACGCGCTGATCAACGCCATCGACGCCTTCCTGTCGGGCGGGCGCCTGATCTCCTTCGACTACGCCATCGTCTATGCCCTCATCTCCCTCGTGGCGGAGGTCGGCATGGGGCTCTATGCGAGGTCGGCGAATCAGACCATCCGCTCCGATCTGCTGGCGCTCGACGCGAAGGGCTGGCTGATGTCGGCCGCCATGACGGTGGCGTGGCTCGCTGCCTTCGTTTTCGGCTATCTGGTGCAGGGCACGCAGCTTGCGTGGATCTCGCCCTACATCGACCCCGCCGTGCTGGCGGCGGTCTGCCTCGTTGTCATTCCGATGCCCATCGGCACGGTGCGGCGGGCGCTGGCCGACATTCTGCTGGTCACGCCAGCGGACCTGAAGCGGCACGTGGACACCGTCGCGCAGGAGATGGTGCAACGCTACGGCTTCGTCTCCTACCGCGCCTATGTCGCCCGGGTCGGGCGCGGCAGGCAGATCGAACTCTATTTCATCGTGCCCCCCGCGTGGCCTGCCAAGCGGCTGGAAGAATGGGACAAGCTGCGCGACGAGATTGGCAAGGCGCTCGGCGACGACAGCCCCGACCGCTGGCTCACCATCGTCTTCACCACCGACCCCGAATGGGCGGAGTGAGCCCCCGCCTCAGGCTTCACCCCAGCCGACCACGCCCTTGATCTCAAGGAAGTCGTGAATGCCCCAGTCGGCGTATTCGCGGCCGTTGCCGGACTGCTTGTAGCCGCCGAACGGGGCGGTCGTGTCCCACTCAGGATAGTTCAGATAGACCGAGCCCGCGCGCATCCGCGCCGCGACCTGGCGGGCATGGCCGATATCCCGCGACTGGACGTAGGCGGCAAGGCCGTAAACGGTGTCGTTGGCGATGCGGATGGCGTGTTCCTCGTCCTCATAGGAAAGGATCGACAGGACCGGCCCGAAAATCTCCTCGCGGGCAATGGTCATCCCGTTCGCGACATGGCCGAACACGGTGGGGCGGACGTAGTAGCCGCGTTCCAACCCTTCCGGCCGGCCGGGACCGCCGACGACAAGCGTCGCACCCTCGCGGATGCCGGTTTCGATCAGTCGCTGGATCTTCTCGAACTGAGTGGCGCTGACCACGGGTCCATGCGTCGTTTCCTCCTCGCGCGGATCGCCCACCTTCACCGCTGCCGCCACCGCGCCCGCGATACGCAGCGCTTCCTCGTGGCGGTCCACCGGCACGAGCATGCGGGTCGGCGCATCGCACGACTGGCCGGAATTGCCGAAGCAGCCCCGCACGCCCTTCGTCACCGCCCGCTCGAAGTCGGCATCCGGCAGGATGATGTTGGCCGATTTGCCGCCGAGTTCCTGCGCAACCCGCTTGACCGTTTCAGCAGCGGTGCGGGCGACAATGATCCCGGCGCGCGTCGAGCCCGTGAAGGAGACCATATCCACTTCCGGGTGTCCGGCCATGACCTGTCCGACGTCCGGGCCGGTGCCGTTGACGAGATTGAAGACGCCCTTCGGCGTGCCGGCAGCTTCCATGATCTCCGCGAAGACGATGCCGCTCACCGGCGCGATCTCCGAGGGCTTCAGCACCACGGTGCAGCCGGCGGCGATGGCGGGCGCCACCTTGCAGACGATCTGGTTCAGCGGCCAGTTCCACGGCGTGATCAGCGCGCAAACGCCGATCGGCTCCCGGAAGATGCGTGTCGTACCGCGCTGCTCCTCGAAGGCAAAGGTCTCAAGCGCCGCGATGGTCGCTTCCAGATGTGCCTGTCCGGCGGCAGCCTGCGCCCGGCGCGCGAAGGTGATCGGCGCGCCCATCTCCCGGCTCACGGCCCGGGCGATGTCCTCGTAACGCTCGTTGTAGAGCGCCAGAATGCGCCGCAGCAGGGCGAGCCGCTCGTCCCGGGAGGTCGTGGAGAAGGCGCCGAATGCAGCCCGCGCGGCCGCGATCGCCCTGTCGACATCGGCGGCCGAGCCGATCGAAATTTGCGTGAACGCTTCCTCCGTCGCGGGATCGATAACGTCAAGGATATTCGGCGTGACCGGATCAACCCAGGCACCGTCGATGAAAAACTTCAGGTGATGACTCATGACCGTTCTCCTCTCGTGTAGACGCGCCGGCAGATTTTTATGGAAGGACTTTCATGGCACGAAACCCGGCCTCCGCTCAACCGCGTGCCGGAACGGCCCGGCGCGGAACAGAGAACATTGCGCGCGCCATGTCGGCAACGTAAAATCCGGAATCGACTGTCACAGACGACGGCTTGCGCCGCCGCCGCCCTCTCCGTCGGCGTGAGATGCCCAACACCAAACCCAAAACCAGTCCGGGTTCGCGCGGATTATCCAGAAAGGTCCTCGCGGAAGCCGCCATCGAGCTTATGGAGGCCGCCGGCGAGGCGGGCTTCACCCTGCGCAAGCTCGGCGCGCGGGTCGGGTGCGACCCGATGTCGATCCTTTACCATTTCAAGTCCAAGGAAGGCCTGTTCCGCGCCATGGCCGACCAGCTGGAAGCCCAGATCCGCCCCGCGCCGGAGGACCAGCCGTGGCGCGGGCGGCTGCGCCACCTCGCCGACCAGTACCGCAGCCTCGCGCTTCGCTTCCCGCACAGTTTCCGGCTGATGCAACGCTTCCCGCACACCGGCATCGCCGACTACGGGCACGTGGAGATGGTACACCGCGCCCTGAAGGAGGCCGGCATCGCCGACCGCGACATCCCGGGCATCTGCCTCGGCTGGTACACCTGCATCACCGGCCTTGCGATGGGCGAGGTCGGCGGACTGATCCGCCCCGCGACCGACGAGGACGCCCTGGAGATCGACCAGCTTCCCGACGCTTCGTATCCGCTGCTGAAGCGGCTCCTGCCGCGCTATCGCGACCTCGCGCCGAACGCGGTTCACGCCCTCACCATCGAACTGCTGCTCGACGGGATCGTGGTGCATGCCGCCGCCTCCAGCGATGCGGGGGCGTGAGGCGCCGGCGCATTTGTTCAGTGGTCGCGCCGGAAGCCGTATTTTTCGAGCTTGGCGTAGAGTGTCGAACGCGCGATGCCGAGCCGCCTCGCGGTGAGCGAGATGTTGCCGCCCGTCTGCGCCAGTTCACGCTCGATCACCGCGCGTTGCGCCGCGCTCCATTGCTGGAGGCGGTCCTCAGCCGTGCCCGGCGCGGGATCCTCCCACTGCCCCGCAACCTCGCCGCCGACGACGGCGCGGACGATTTCGCCGGGCACCTCCCGCATGGTCAGATGCGCGCTGCCGAGAACGACCATGCTCTCGATCACGTTGCGAAGCTCGCGGACGTTTCCCGGCCACGGATAGCGCCGGAACACGTCCGCCACCTCGTGGTCGAGCGTCGGCATCGGCAGGCCCATGGCGCGCGCGCTCCTGTGCAGCAGGTGGCCGGCGATGAGCAGCACATCGTCGCCACGCTCGCGCAGCGGGGGGATGGCAAGCCGCAATGTCGCGATCCGGTAGTAGAGGTCGCGCCGGAAATTGCCGCACGCAACCTCGGACAGCAGGTCCCGGTTCGTCATGGACACGAGACGCACATTCACCGACCGGCCGATGTTCGAGCCCACCCGATAGACGACGCCGTCCTCCAGCACCCGCAGCAGGTAGGGCTGCAGGCTCGCCGGCATCTCGCCGACCTCGTCCAGACACAGGGTGCCGCCGTCGGCCGCCTCCATGCGGCCCGCTCGCCCGTGGTCGTCCGCGCCGGTGAAGGCGCCCTTCTCGTAGCCGAAGATTTCGCTGGCGATGAGATCGCGCGACATGCCGCCACAGTTCATCGGGATGAACGGCGCGCCCTCCGCGCTGCCAAGCATATGCAGCGCGCGGGCGAAAAGCTCCTTGCCGACGCCCGTCTCCCCTTCGATCAGCACCGGCGCGCGGCTCGCCGCCATGCGCCGGACACGCTCGAACGTCTCGCGCATGATCGCGCTTTCGCCCAGAATATCATCGAGAGCGACGGCTTCGCCTGCTTGCGGCCGCGCCACCACCGGGCGCGGCCTGCGCCGGGAGGGAAATGTCAGCACGGCGCCGATCTGGCCGTCCCCTGCATCGTCGCGTTGCGCCTGCCGCCGCGCGGCATCGATGATCTCGACCTCGGCGCTGGGCAGGCTTCCCCGCACCAGAGGCCGCCACAGGTCGAGGGGCACGCCGCGCAGGGGCTCGATCGACCGGCCGACGACCATGCCCGGATGATCGCGGGAGAGCGCCGCGAGCGCGGCGTCCGTCGCATGGATGATGGCGCCGCGGTTGTCCAACACCACGATCTCGTCGTTCTGCCAGCGCGAGCGGCGCGACAGGAAAACCCGCAGCAGTTCCTCCCGTGTATCCTGCACGTTCTGCAGCAGGAGCGCCTCGATCTGCTGGCTGACGGAAACGGCGAGCGCGAGGCTTTGCGGATTGAACGTCCTGGCCGGCCCGGAGATATCGATGATGCCGAGCATCTCCTGGTCTATGGGGTGCCTGACGGGGCTCGCCGCGCAGGTCCAGCGTTGCACATCCTCGCAATAATGCTCGGCGGCGTGGATCTGGACGGGGCGCTTCATCGCGATGGCGGTACCGATGGCGTTGGTGCCGATATCATCCTCCGCCCAGCGCCCACCGCGTTCGAGATGGACGTCGCGCCCTGAATCGATGACGCGCGGATCGCCCCTCGTCTCGATGATGAGGCCGCCGGGATCGGTGAGGATGATCATCGAATTCGCCTCGGCCAGAAAATCGGCCGTGCGCGCCAGCGCGCCGCGGGCGGCGTTCAGAAGGATGCGGTTCTCGTGCCTGCGGCGGTAAAGCTCCGGCTCCGGCAGCTTCGGGGCATTGCGACGGCGCGCGATGCTCGTATAGCCGCGCGAGCGAACCCAGGATGCCGCAATGTCTTGCCGGAAATCCGACGGCACCCGGCCATCGGCCACGAACGTCTCCCACGCCTGACGAATCTCGCGTTCGTTCACAGCAGTTCCCTTCCCGTCGTGCCATGCCGCGTGTGAAGGAACGCCGCATCTGCAATGGCACAGGCATCAGGAGGAAAGGTGCAGACAGGCGTATCGGCCTGCCCGACGGTCGGCGCGATGCCCCAGGTCTGTCAACCGTCCACGTTTCCCCATCCCGTTGCGCTTCTGTAAGGCCGGCGCAACTGGGTCACGTAGCATAACCGTGTTTGACGGCATTTGCCAATATGTCTTCCGCTGACGTTCTCACGCAACAATATATTGATTTACCCTGTTCGAAATCCGGACAGGCCATTGTCCGATAGCTGTCGGACACGACACCGCCACGACAGCGGCCGGACACGCGCCGTTTCCCGAATTACCGTGCAATGGCAAGGCATTTCGCCGCCCGGGCACCACTGGCACGCCCCTTGCTCCATCACAGGCGGACCGGTCGACAAGCGGACCGGCTTCGCAAAAAACCACGGACCAAGGGGAGGTAACTTCATGAATGTCCATAACAAGGACGTGCCAGCCCGTAACGTGCAGGTGCTCGGCATCGACGCCGGCGGCACGATGACGGACACGTTCTTCGTCGACGCGGACGGCGACTTCGTCGTCGGCAAGGCGCAGAGCACGCCGCAGAACGAGGCCATAGGCCTCATCAACTCCAGCGTCGACGGCCTCGCGGCCTGGGGCATCTCCCTCGACGATGCGCTGAAGCAATTGCAGACCGGCGTCTATTCCGGCACCGCCATGCTCAACCGCGTGGTACAGCGCAAGGGCCTGAAATGCGGCCTCATCGTCAACCAGGGCCTTGAGGACTTCCACCGCATGGGCCGGGCCATCCAGGCCTATCTCGGCTATGCCTATGAGGACCGGATCCATCTCAACACCCACCGCTACGACCCGCCTTTGGTGCCGCGCCACCTCACGCGCGGTGTGGTGGAGCGTGTCGACATGTTCGGCACGGTGGTCATTCCGCTGCGCGAGGAGAGCGCGCTGAAAGCCGCGCAGGAGCTGATCGATCAGGATGTCGAGGGCATCGTCATCAGCCTGCTGCACAGCTATCGCAACCCGGCTCACGAACGGCGCGTGCGCGACATCGTGCTGGAAGCGGTGAAGAAGAGCGGCAAGAACATCCCGGTGTTCGCCTCGGCCGATTACTATCCCGTGCGCAAGGAGACGCACCGCACCAACACCACCATTCTGGAGGGTTATGCGGCGGAGCCTTCGCGGCAAACGCTGAAGAAAATATCCGACAGCTTCAAGGAGCACGGCACGAAGTTCGACTTCCGTGTGATGGCGACCCACGGCGGCACCATCTCGTGGAAGGCGAAGGAGCTGGCGCGCACCATCGTCTCCGGCCCCATCGGCGGCGTGATCGGCGCGAAGTATCTCGGCGAGGTGCTGGGCTACAAGAACATCGCCTGTTCGGACATCGGCGGCACGTCCTTCGACGTGGCACTGATCACGCAGGGCGAACTCACCATCAAGAACGATCCCGACATGGCGCGCCTCGTGCTGTCGCTTCCCCTCGTCGCGATGGACTCGGTGGGCGCGGGCGCGGGCAGCTTCATCCGGCTCGATCCCTACACGAAGGCGATCAAGCTCGGCCCGGATTCGGCCGGCTACCGCGTCGGCGTCTGCTGGGCGGACAGCGGCATCGAGACGGTCAGCATCTCGGACTGCCACGTCGTGCTCGGCTATCTCAACCCGGACAACTTCCTGGGCGGCGCGATCAAGCTCGACCGCGACCGGGCAGTGGCCGCCATCAAGGCGCAGGTCGCCGACCCGCTGGGGCTTTCCGTCGAGGATGCGGCGGCGGGCGTGATCGAATTGCTCGACTCCGACCTGCGGGATTACCTGCGCTCGATGATCTCCGGCAAGGGCTACAGCCCCGCAAGCTTCGTTTGCTTCTCCTACGGCGGCGCCGGGCCGGTGCATACCTACGGCTACACCGAGGGGCTCGGCTTCGAGGACGTTATCGTACCGGCGTGGGCGGCGGGCTTCTCGGCCTTCGGCTGCGCGGCCGCCGACTTCGAGTACCGCTACGACAAAAGCCTCGACATCAACCTGCCGCCGGACGCGCCGGACAGCGACCGCGAGGCCGCGTCGAAAACCCTGCAGCAGGCGTGGGAGGAACTGCGCGAGAACGTGCTGGAGGAGTTCCGGCTCAACGGCTACGCCGCCGACCAGGTGACGCTGACGCCGGGCTTCCGCATGCAGTATCGCGGTCAGTTGAATGACCTTGAGATCGAGTCGCCGCTCCCCGCCGTCGCCACGACGGAAGACTGGAACCAGCTCGTCGATGCCTTCAACGACACCTACGGGCGCGTCTACGCCGCCTCCGCCCGCTCGCCGGAGCTGGGATACTCGGTGACGGGCGCCATCATGCGCGGCTCGGTGCCGATCCCCAAGCCGAAGATTCCGAAGGAGCCGGAACACGGCCCGACGCCTCCCGAAGAGGCGTTCCTCGGTACGCGCAAGTTCTACCGCAAGAAGCGCTGGGTCGACGCACAGCTCTACCGGATGGAGGCGCTGTTGCCAGGCAACCGCATCACCGGCCCCGCGATCATCGAATCGGACGCGACCACCTTCGTCGTGCCCGACGGGTTCGAGACGTGGCTCGACGGCCATCGCCTCTTCCACCTCAAGGAAGTGTGACCCCAACAATAAGTTCAGAGAGGAAACATCATGAACGTCAATGTTCGCAAGGATGCCCTCGCCGGGGCGGCGCGCGGCATCGTGCGCGGCGGCGAGACGCTGAAGCAGCACCGCGACCGGCTGATGGACGCGACGAAGAGCAGCGGCCACTATGCCGGCCTCAAGGGGCTCGAACTGCGCGACACCCAGCCCATTCTGTACAACAAGCTGTTCTCCCGCCTGCGCGCCGGCGTCGTCGACGCGCGTGAGACGGCGAAGAAGATCGCCGCCTCCCCCATCGTGGAGCAGGAAGGCGAGCTGTGCTTCACGCTCTACAACGCGGCGGGCGACTCGATCCTGACCTCGACGGGCATCATCATCCACGTCGGCACCATGGGCGCGGCGATCAAGTACATGATCGAGAACGGCTGGGAGCAGAACCCCGGCGTCGCCGACAAGGATATCTTCTGTAACAACGATGCGCTGATCGGCAACGTGCATCCGTGCGACATCCATACCATCGTGCCGATCTTCTGGGAGGGCGAGCTGATCGGCTGGGTCGGCGGCGTCACCCACGTCATCGACACCGGCTCCGTCGGGCCGGGCTCGATGTCGACCGGGCAGGTGCAGCGCTTCGGCGACGGTTACTCCATCACCTGCCGCAAGATCGGCGCCAACGACACGCTGTTCCGCGACTGGCTGCACGAGAGCCAGCGCATGGTGCGCACCACCCGCTACTGGGTGCTCGACGAGCGCACCCGCGTGGCCGGTTGCCACATGATCCGCAAGCTCGTCGAGGAAGTGATCGCCGAGGAAGGCATCGAAAACTACTGGAAATTCGCCTACGAGGCGGTGGAGCACGGCCGGCAGGGCCTGCAAAACCGCATCAAGGCGATGACCATTCCCGGCAAGTACCGGCAGGTCGGTTTCGTCGACGTGCCCTACGATCACCCGGACGTGCGCGTGCCTTCCGACTTCGCGAAGGTCAACACCATCATGCACACGCCCTCCGAGATCACCATCCGGGGCGACGGCACCTGGCGGCTGGACTTCGACGGCTCGTCGCGCTGGGGCTGGCATACCTATAACGCGCATGCGGTGAGCTTCACATCCGGCATCTGGGTGATGATGACGCAAACGCTGATTCCGTCCGAGATGATCAACGACGGCGCGGCCTACGGCACCGAGTTCCGCCTGCCCAAGGGCACCTGGATGAACCCGGACGACCGGCGCGTCGCCTTCTCCTACGCCTGGCACTTCCTCGTCTCGTCATGGACGTCGTTGTGGCGCGGTCTCAGCCGTTCCTACTTCGGGCGCGGGTATCTTGAGGAGGTCAACTCCGGCAACGCCAACACCTCCAACTGGCTGCAGGGCGGCGGTTTCAACCAGTACGACGAGATCCACGCCGTCAACTCGTTCGAGTCCGCCGCCGAAGGCACCGGCGCGAGCGCGGTGAAAGACGGCCTCGACCACGCCGCCGCCATCTGGAACCCGGAAGGCGACATGGGCGACATGGAAATCTGGGAACTGGCCGAGCCGCTCGTCTATCTGGGGCGCAAGATCAAGACGAACTCCGCCGGTTACGGCAAGTATCGCGGCGGCTGCGGCTTCGAGAGCCTGCGCATGGTCTGGAACGCCAAGGACTGGACCATGTTCTTCATGGGCAACGGCCACATCACCTCCGACTGGGGGCTGATGGGCGGCTATCCCGCCGCCTCCGGCTATCGCTTCGCCGCGCACAAAACGAACATCAAGGCGCTCATCGAGGAGGGCAAGCCGCTGCCGCTGGGTGGCGACACCGACCCGGAAAATCCTGAATGGGACGGCCTGTTGCCGGCAGCGCAGATCAAGCGCGACAAGCAGGCCATCACCACGGAGGAGATGTTCGCCGACTACGACCTCTATCTCAACTACCTGCGTGGCGGCCCAGGCTTCGGCGATCCGCTCGACCGCGAGACGGCGCGCATCCAGGAGGATCTCGACGGCGGCTACCTGCTGCCCCGCTTCGCCGAGCGAGTCTACGGCGTCGTGCTGCAGCACGAAGGCGGCCGGCATGTCATCGACGAGGACGCGACCGTGGCACGCCGCCTCGAAATCCGCAAGGAACGCCTCGCGAAATCCGAACCGGTGTCCGACTGGCTGGCGCGGGAACGGGAGAAGATCGTCGCCAAGCAGGCGGAAACGCAGGTGCAGCAGATGTTCGCCGCCTCCTTCAAGCTCAGCCCGAAGTTCCTTGGCGACTTCAAGACGTTCTGGAAGCTGCCGGCGGAGTGGGATCTGCGCGAGGAGGACCTCGATATCCCGAGCTACGGCGCGAACTACTCGATGGACGTGTCCGAATTGCCGGATGTCACCACGGTGAAATTCGTGGACGAATGAAACAACGCGGGGCGGCGTGAAGCGCCGCCTCCTTCCCGCCAAGAAACACCGGAGGAAACATCATGGCTTCTTACACCCGCACCAAGATCGCGGATCTGGTCGACGGCACCATCGACCACGACACCCTGCACCAGATGCTCTCGACGCCGAAGGACCCGGACCGCTTCGTCACCTACATCGACATCCTGCAAGAGCGCGTGAAGTGGGACGACCGCATCCTGCTGCCGCTCGGCCCGAAGCTCTACATCGTCCAGCGCAAGGATACGAAGCAGTGGGTGGTGCGTTGCGAATGCGGCCACGACTTCTGCGACGCCAGCGAGAACTGGAAGCTGCACGCGCGCGTGCGCGTGCGCGACACCCAGGCCGACCTTGAGGAAATCTATCCCCGGCTCATGGCGCCCACCGCCACCTGGCAGGTGCTGCGCGAGTACTACTGCCCGGATTGTGGCACGCTGCTCGACGTGGAGGCCCCGACGCCGTGGTATCCCGTCATCCACGACTTCGAGCCCGATATCGAGACCTTCTACCGCGACTGGCTGAACCTGCCGGTGCCGGAACGCGCACGCGCGTAACCCTTCACCACGGAAACCCGCCGTGCCAACTGGGGGAAGACGCTCTGGCGGCCTTCCCCTTTTTTATGACGATAGCCCGAAAACGCGAAACGGTTTGAAATAATCGGATCATGCTCATCAATGCTTTGATTTCGAGCGAATCCTTATTGTCCGGATGATTCGGCCGGAGCGGAAAACGCTCCGCAAAGCCGTCTGACGCGCTCATCGTCCACTTTCCGGACAGCAATACCATCCGGCATCGAAACGCCATGCGGCGCGACGCAAGTGACGCCGCGCTTGAAAAATATTGCGCATCAAGCAGAAAGTAACGGCCGGGTCGAGGCGATTCGGCGACACGAAAGGAGGTGAGACGATTGAAATTCCGGCTTACGCTGGTTGTCAGGATCGGAGTGTGGCGCTTCACCCTGACAGTCAGTCGCTAAGAGAACGGGGGTCGGGCGAAAGCCCGGCTCCCACCGGAGGAAAGGTCGTCTCACCTCCCTTGGGATCATGCATACCATAAAGGCCACGGAACTCATAGCCTGGGGTGGCCCGCTGCTCCCGCCGCGTGAGGGATCAGTGAGCGCGGTTCTTCTCGATCCATGCCGCGAAATCGGCGACGAACTTGCCGAGGAAGGTTCTCGTGCCCTCGTTCGTCAGCTTGCCGTCATCGTCGAGCAAATGGCCGACACCGCCGATGTAGGCTTCCGGCTGCTGCAGTGTCGGCACGTTGAGGAACACCAGCGACTGGCGCAGATGATGGTTGGCGCCGAAGCCGCCGATGGCGCCGATGGAGACGCTCACCACCGCGCCGGGCTTGCCGCCCCACACGCTCTGCCCGTAGGGGCGCGAGCCGACGTCGAGCGCATTCTTCAGCACCGCCGGCACCGAGCGGTTGTATTCCGGCGTCACGAACAGCACGGCGTCGAACCCCTTTACCTTCTCGCGGAAGGCGGTCCAGGCAGCGGGCGGCGTGCCTTCGTCGTCGAGGTCCTGATTGTAGAGGGGAAGATCGCCGATCTCGACGATCTCAAGCTTGAGGCTGTCGGCGGCGATATCCGCGAGGACATGTGCGATCTTGCGGTTGAACGAGGCCTTGCGCAGGCTGCCGACGAAGACGGCAACGGTAGCGGGAATGTTCATGAACGATGCCTTTCTGGGATATGGCCGGAGTGGCCGGACGCCGGGCAGTGTATAACGGATCAGGCGGCGCTGCCACCGCAACGCAGCATCGCGCGGCAGGCAACGAAGCCGCGACCGGCGCCGGAAACATCGCGCCCGGTCAGGCGGATCGCTCCCCGGCGATTGCCGTGCCCGCCGCCCGGCCCGACGACCACGCCCACTGGAAGTTGTAGCCGCCGAGCCAGCCTGTGACGTCGACTACCTCGCCGATGAAGTAAAGGCCCGGCACCGCCTTCGCCTCCATGGTCCGCGAGTTGAGCGCCGCCGTGTCGACGCCGCCCAGCGTCACCTCCGCCGTGCGGTAGCCCTCGCTGCCGGCAGGATGAAGCTCCCAGCCGTTGAGCGCCTGCGCCAGCGCCGACAACTTCCTGTCGCTCATGTCGCCGATGTTGCCGGCGAGGCCGAGCCGGTCCGCCATATGGAGCGCCAGCCGCTTCGGCAGCAGGTCGGCGAGCACGGAGGCGATGGCCTTGCGGCCGTCCTGCCGCCGGCGCTCGCGCAGAACCTCGAACGGATCGGCCCCCGGCAGCAGCGCCACCGCAATCGGCATCTTCTCCCGCCAGTAGGACGAGATTTGCAGGATGGCCGGACCGGACAGGCCGCGATGCGTGAACAGCATCGCTTCCTCGAAGCGTGCCGCGCCGCACGTCACCGCGACATCGGCGGCGACGCCCGCGAGCGGGCGGAAATCCGCCATCACATCCTCCCCGAAGGTCAGCGGTACGAGCCCCGGCCGCGTTTCCGTCACGGCGAGCCCGAACTGCTCCGCGAGCCGGTAGCCGAAGCCGGTCGCGCCCATCTTGGGAATCGATTTGCCGCCCGTCGCCACCACGAGATTGCGGCAGGCGACGCCATAGGCTCCTTCCTGCCCGTCGAGATCGAGCGAGAAGCCGCCTTCCGTCTTTGCCACGCCGTCGATGCGGGTCTGCAGGCGCAGCTCGGCACCCGCCCGCGCCATTTCCGCGCACAGCATATCCACGATCAGCCTGGCGCTGTCGTCGCAGAAAAGCTGGCCGCGCGTCTTTTCGTGATAGGCGATGCCGTAGCGCTCCACGAGCGCGATGAAATCGTGCTGCGTATAGCGGCTCAACGCGGATTTGGCGAAGTGGGCATTGTCCGACAGAAAGCACTGCGGCTTCACATTGAGATTGGTGAAGTTGCAGCGCCCGCCGCCGGAGATGCGGATTTTCTCGCCCGGCGCGCGGGCATGGTCGACGACGAGCACCCGCCTGCCCGCAGCGCCCGCATGGGCGGCGCACATGAGGCCGGCCGCGCCTGCCCCGAGAATGACTGTTTCCACCTGAAGATGCTGACGCGCCATGCAATCGTGTCCCCCGTCAGCCGCCCGCCAGCCCCGGCAGGCGCAGCGCCTCGTCGAGCCGGGCGGCCGGCACTTCCTGCACAGCAGGCCCGGCGGTGTGGATCAGGAAGGCGCGCACGGCCTTCCCCGGCAATATCTGCTGCAGCAGGGCGCGGTAGAGCGCAAGCTGCACCACATGAGACGGGCGCGTGTCGAGAGGGGGCGGCGTGCCCGTCTTGAAATCGGCAATGTGCACCTCGCCGCCCGCGACGGCGAGCCGATCGATGCGGCCGGAAATCGGCAGGACGCGCCGGCCGCCGGCAAGCTCCAGCGTGACGTTGCCCGCCAACGCCACTTCCGCGCGGCTCCCCGGCCCGAAGAGCACCGCGAGCGGCGGCGCGTTCAGCACATCGAGCGCGGCCGCGACAATCTGCTGCTGCTCGTGCGCCGGCAGGCGCGCCGCGCGTGCCTTCACGAAGGCCGCCGCCGCGCCAGCCTGTGCCGCAAGCGGAAGGCCGGGCAGACGTTCGATCAGCGCATGCACGAGCTGGCCGCGCAGGCGGGCGCGGGCGACGAACGGCGTCTCCGGCGCGCGGTGGGGCCGGTCCGCCGCCGAGAGCGCGCTTGACGGCCGCAACGGCGGCACGGCCTCCGTCTCAGCGCGCGCGGACGCGGTGAGCCAGTCCGGCATCGGCGGCGGCGGCGCCTTCGGCCCCACCGGAGGCGGGACGGCGGGGGCCGGCTTGTCCGGCGTCAGCCAGCGCAGCACCTCGCCGCCATCGGCGTCGCGATCGCGCAGCAGCGTTCCCCGGCCGGCGAGCCGGCCCGCGCCTTCCGCCGCTCGTTCGAGCCCGTTGATGACCATGCCGGTCCAGCTTTCCTCGGGCGGGCGCGGCTCGCCCTCGGCAGGCGGCGAGCGGTTGATGGCGGAGGCGACGATGAGGCGGTTTCTGGCCCGCGTCAGCGCGACGTAGAGCAGGCGGTTGTTCTCCTCGACGGCCTTGTGGCGCAGGACCGCGCGCGCTTCGGCGACCGGCTCCGGATCGAATTTCTCGCCCGGCGACCACACGGGCACCGCAACGGCTTTCCCGTCCAGCGCGACCTCGACCTCGATCAGCCGGGGATCGTGCCGGCCGTCGGGCTTTTCGCCGCCGTCGGCGAGGATGACGACCGGCGCTTCAAGCCCCTTCGCGCCGTGCACCGTCATCACCCGCACCTCGTTGCGCGCGTCGTCCATGTCGCGTTTGATGTCGCCGGCCGTGCCCTCGAAGGCGTTGAGGAAGCCGGTAAGCGAGGGGGGAAAGCGCCTCTCGTGGTCGAGCGCCTGCGCGAGGAAGGCGTCGATGGCATCGCCAGCCTCGGCCCCCAGCCGTGACACCAGCGCGCGGCGCCCGCCGCGCGGCCCCAGCACGGTGGCGTAGAAGCCGAACGGCCCTTCCCGCGCCGCCAGTTCCCGCCATCCTGCGAGCGCCGCGAGCCCCTTCGCCGCCGCTGCATCGCCCGCCTCCGCCGCCGCGCGCAGCGCCTCCGTGAGCGGCATATCGTCTTCGCGCGTTGCCGCGATGCGCATGAGATCGCCGTCGTCCCAGCCTACGAGCGGCGATTTCAGCGCCGCCGCGAGCGTGAGGTCGTCGCGCGGCAGCAGCGCCGCGCGCCCCGCCGCGACGAGGTCGCGCACGCCGATGTGCTCGGCGACCGTCAACCGGTCCGCGCCGGCGACAGGCACACCCGCGTCCTTCAACGCGCGGATCACGGCCTCGAAGAAGGCGCCGCGCTTGCGTACCAGCACGAGCACGTCGCCGGGCGGGATCGCCGGGTCTTTTCCGTCGCCCTGCTCCATCCAGCGGTGGATGGTCGCCGCGATCTTGCGCGCGAGCCGCACGGCAGGCGCCGACCGTTCCGGCTCGTCGACGGGCAAAGCCCAGGCATCCGCGTCCGGCACCGGCGCCTTCCACTGCGTTTCCCACACCTCGACGATGCCCGGCGCCGCGGGACGCGCGCTCTCGTGCACGGGCGCTCCCGCGCCGTCGTCGAACGACAGTCCCCGGCGGTGCTCCGGCACGTCGAACACGGCATCGACCGCCGACAACACCTCCGGCGCGGAGCGGAACGAGACCGTCAGTTCCACGTCCTCGAAGCGCATGCCCGCGCCGCGCGTGCGGGTGCGGAAATAGCGCCCGCTCGCCTCGAACTCATGCGGCGCCGCGCCCTGAAACCCGTAGATCGACTGCTTGGGATCGCCCACCGCGAACAGCGTGCGCGGGCGCGGGAAGACACCCTCGCCGGCGGTGAACTCCGCCACCAGCGTCTTGAGGATGGCCCATTGCTCGGGCGATGTGTCCTGCGCCTCGTCGATCAGCACGTGGTCGATGCCGGCGTCGAGCTTGTAGAGGATCCAGGCCGCGTCGGCACGTTGCAGCAGCGCGACGGTGCGGGCGATGAGGTCGTCGAAATCGAGCGCGCCGCGCGCGTTCTTCAGCGCTTCCACACGGCCGAAGACGGCGTCCGCCAGCGCGAACAGCGCCTGCGTGCGTGCCACCGCCTCCGCCGCCCGGATGCGGCCGAGCAGGTCGACGATCCGGTCGCGCTCCTCGACCAGCCGCTCCGCCATCGCCGCATCGACGGACTGCGTCGCCATCCGGGCGACGGGCGTGCCGGTTTTCGTCAGGAAGATGTCGCGATAGAGCGCGAACCGCTCATCCTCGTCAGCGGCGGCGAAGGCGCGGCGGAAGCCCTCCGCACGCTCCTTGTCCGTCTTCTTGCCCGCCTCCAGCGCCTCGGCGACGATCGGCCATTCGTCGGGCACGAGGCCGTCTTCCACGATGGCGCGGCGCAGACGCTCCGGTGTGTCGCCGGGCGCGAGGCCGCACAGCACGCCGAACGCCGCGAGCGCCCGCGCAAGCCCGCCAGGTTCCCGCGCGTAATCGCGCAGGAACGACTTGCAGCGCAGCGCCGCGCGCAGCACCCTGTTCACCGCCTCGTCACCGGCCTCGCGCGACATCAACGCCAGCGCGCCGGTGAGAGCCGGATCGCCGGCACGCGAGGCCGCGATCAGCACATCGCGCACCGCCTGTTCGAGAATTTCCTGCGACTGCGTCTCGTCCAGCACCTCGAAGCGTGCCGGCACGTTGGCCTCGAAGGGGAAGAGATGCAGCAGCCGTTCGCAGAAGGCGTGGATGGTCTCGATCTTCAGGCCGCCGGGCGTCTCCACGGCGCGGGCGAAGAGACGGCGCGCAGCCTCGATCTTGCCGGCTCCCGGCTCCCCGCCGACGAGCCTGGCGAGCCTTTGCCCCAGCGCCGCATCGTCCAGCGCGACCCACGCGCCGAGTTCGTCGAACACCCTGTTCGACATGTTCGCGGCCGCCGCCTTGGTGAAGGTGAGGCAGAGGATGCGCGCCGGATCGACGTCGGACAGCAACAGCCTCAGCACGCGGTCCGCCAGCACCTTCGTCTTGCCCGAGCCCGCGTTGGCCGACACCCAGGCGGATGCGGCCGGATCGGCGGCACGGCGCTGGTCTTGGCCGGTTTTCGGCGGAACGACGATGTCGCTCATGCGTCTTCCCCCTCTCCCGCCATCACCGACCATTCGCGCACCCGTGCCAGATGGTCATATGGCCCTTCGCGTCGCGCGAACTCCGCAAAGGGACGCGAGATAAAGCCGGAATTGCCGGCAAAATATCTTTCCAGCAACGCCCGCAAGCCGGCAAAGTGTTCCTCTGCGATCTGCTCCACGGTGCGTTCCTCGCCACGTGGCGGGTTGACCGGCCTGTCCAGCAGCGGCTCGCGCCCGCCGGTGGCATGCATGTAGAGCAGCGCCGGCGCATCGCAGGGTGCAACGCCGCGGAATGCACCGCGTTTCAGCATTGCGGCCTCCAGCGTCATCTGCGGCGCGAAGCCGGCGAACACCTGTTTGGTGGACGGTGGGGCGCCGGTCTTGAAATCCACGATCACGGCGCCGGCGTCAGTCTCCTCGATGCGGTCGGCACGGGCGGTGAGCACAAAGCCACCACCGTCCGGCAGCGGGATGTCGAGCTTTCCCGATACTTCCGCGTGCACCTTGCAGATGGCGGCGCGGCGCGCCTTTTCCCAGCCGACATAAGCCTGCGCCAATCTCTCGAAACGCGGCCACCACAGCACGGCGATGTCGGGATAGACCGCCAGCGGCGCAAAGGCCGCGCGGCCGGCGGCGAGCACCTCGTCCAGCGGATCGTCCGGGAGCGACTGCGGCCAGCGTGCCGCGAAATCGCCGAGCGCCGCATGTACCAGCGTGCCCCGGTCCGCGGCGCCGGGCGGCACCGCGATGCCGTCGAGCGGATCGAGCTTCAGGACATGGCGCGCATAGACCGCATAGGGATCGCGCACCAGCGTCTCGACGGCGGTGACGCTGAGGCGTCTCGGCAGCAGCGAGACAGGCGGCCGGGGTGCGGGCCGGCGGATGGGCGCCACCGCAACCGGCGCATCGAGCGCCTCCGCGAGCGCGACGAACCGGCGGCCGGCATCCGCCACCGCCTGCCACGACTGCGCCCCTGCAAGCGCCTTCATGCGCTGGAGAAACCGTGACGGCACGGTCGGCGCGCCGTCCCGCTTCACGGCGCGGGTCATCACCACCTCGCGCGCGCCGAGCGCCTCGGCGAAATCGTGCGCCGTCTGCCCGATGCGCCGCTCCGGCGAGGAGAGGCCGAGCATGGCGCGCATGGGCCGGTTGAGGAAGGCGTCGCTGCGCGTGCGCGGCGGCCAGACACCCTCGTCGAGCCCGCCGAGCACGAGCCTGTCCGCATGCAGCAGGCGCGCCTCCAGCAGGCCCCATATCCTGACGCGCGGATGGACGCTCGCGCCCGCATGCCTCTCCCGGCGGACGATGCGCATGTCCGCGAGCCCCTCGAACAGGGCGGGATAATCGGCGAAGCGCCCGCACACGCCGAGGCTTTCGGAAAACGCGAGTTCGTCGAACAGGTCCGCGAGTTCCTCGCCGCCTTCGCCCTCAGGCAACGTTTCCACGCCGTCGCGCGCGGCGATCCTGGCCAGCGCCGCCGCATGGCGCGGAGCGAGCGCGACGAGATCGAGACTGGCGGGATTGTCGCCCGCCTGCGGCAGAAACCCGGCGAACGCCTCCTGCAAGCGGTCCAGAAAACCTTCCGCCAGCGCCCAGTCGTCGGCGGAAAGCGCCGCGAGCGGGCGCAGCGCATGCGCTTCCCGCGCCGCGGCCCGGCGCACCGGCAGGATTGCCCGCAGCCCGTCAATGCCGGCGGGCGGCGCAGGCCCGCGCAGCAGGCCGATCTCGATCACTGCGGCCGCACGTTCCACCTCCGCCCGCGTCGTGCCGAAGACCGCCATCGGGTGCGCGAGCAGCGCGAGCAGCGGCTCGGGCGCGAAGTTCGACACCGCGACCTGCGCCGCGAGCCGCGCGAGCGTGCCGGCACGGCTGCGCGACAGCGGTCGCCCGGCAGAGTCCTCCGCCTCGATCCCCCAGCGGGCGAGTTCGGCGCTGACACGCTCCGCCAGCGCCCGGTCCGGCGTGATCAGCGCGGCTGTCTGCCCGTCCCGCTCCACCGCCTCGCGCAGCGCGACAGCCGCGGCCAGCGCCTCGGTGCGCTCGTCCGCCGCCTCGATCAGCGCCATGCCGGCGAGCGCCGCTTCGGCCTGCGCGCCGGCAACATCCGCGCGGTTGATATGCCAGCGCTCCGTGGTCTCGGCCGGCCGCAGCGCCTCGCTCACGAAGCGGCGCCGCGCCTCCAGCCCCGGCGCGGCCGCGCCCAACGTCTCCACGTCCTCGCGCGAGACACCGATGGTGTCGAGCAGCCGGCGCAGGATCGCCTGCGGATGCGTCGCCTCGGGATGCGCCACGGGAGAGCCGCCGCGCCTGCCGCCGACGACCTCCCACGCCTCTTCGTCGAGCCTGTCGTCAAGGCCGGGCAGCACCACGGCCCCCAGCGGCAGGTGGGCGATGGCCGCGATGAGCTGCGCCGTCGCCGGGATGGAACCGGTGGAGCCCGCGACGATCATCGGATCGGCCGGCGGCGCCTGCCGCAGATGCGCGGCCTGCGCCAGGATCAGCCGGTGGTTGCGCGCCACCGGGTCGCTCGCGCCGCGCTCCTCCAGAATCTGCGGCCACTGCTCCGCCGCGATCTTCAGGAAGGCGAGCGTGATGGCGAAATACTGCGAGTGCCGCTCCTCCACCAGCGCCGCCAGTGCGCTCCACGGCACGTCCTCGGTGGTGAGCGAATCCATCAGCCGCGCGAGATCGCCCGCCAGCGCCAGCGCGTCGGCGGGCGAGGCCGGCACCAGCAACGGTTCACGCTCGTCGAGCCGCAGCAAGGCGCGGTCCACTGCCCGCGCCCATGCCAGCACGAGGCGGGTGAGAATCAGCCGGCGCTCGGTGTCCCCCAGGGCCGGCGCGAGCGACGCCGACAGTGCGGCGCCGAGAGCGACATCGATATCACCTTCGTCCAATGCTGCCGAGGCGGCCAGCGACAGTTCAGCGTCGTCGACATCGCCCAGCGGCACGAGGCGCGGCAGCAGCACGGGCGCCGGCGCGAAGCGCTCCGACAGCAGCGTCGCGAAGGCGCGCGCCGCGCGGCGGGTCGGCAGGAAGATCGTCGCCCGCGACAGCGACAGCGGGTCGCCGCGATCCGGAAATCCCGGCACGACGCGCCCGTCGAGCAGTGCATCCGCGAGCGTCGGCAGGAACGGCGCTCCGGTGGGGATGGCATGGACGCGCGCCGCGCGCCGCGCGAGACTCAGGTCGCGCCCGCCATCCTGTGCCTGTCCGTCACCGGGCGCTCGCGGCAACGTATTCCTCCGCCTCAAGGATGGCATGCGGCGTGCCGACATGCAGCCACTCCCCGTCGAGGCGCAGGCCGAAGAGGCGTCCGGCGCTGATGGCGCGGTCGAACAGCAGGTTCATGGAGAACGGCCCGTCGGGCGTGTCCGCGAACAGCTCCGGCTTGACGAGCCCGACGCCGGCATAGATGAACGGCGCGACCAGCCGCTCCGGACGGCGGCTGAGACGCCCGTCCGGCTCCATGATGAAATCGCCGCTGCCCTCGTGCCCGATGCTGTTGGAAGACGTGGCGAGCAGCAGCAGGATGTCCATTTCATCGGCATTCCAGCGCCGGATGAGCCGCGAGAGATTCGACGTCGGCCCTTCCAGCCACATGGCGTCCGTATTGACGACCAGGAACGGATCCGGCCCCAGCCGGTCCAGCGCCTTCTTGGTGCCGCCGCCCGTCTCCAGCAGCTTGGCGCGCTCGTCGGAGATGACAATTTCAAGGCCGTCGAAGTGCTTCAGGTGCTGCTCGACGAGGTCCGGCAGGTAATGCACGTTGACGACCGCGCGCTGCACGCCGGCGGAGACCAGCCGGTCCAGCGCCCGGTCGAGCAGCGAGCGCCCGGCGATGCGCACGAGCGGCTTGGGCAGGGTCGTGGTGACGGGACGCATGCGCTTGCCAAGCCCTGCGGCAAGCACCATGGCGGAGGTGGGCGTAAACGAAGGGCGCTCGGACATGATCGATGTTGCTGATCTGGCTCTTGCGAGAGACTATACGGCCAAGGGAGATCGATGGAACCATCTTTCCCGCACGGGATATTTTTCCGCCTTTTTAGAACCTGTACGCCATAAGGCAACCATTAGAGTGCTTCCGATGAAAACAGAAGCACTCCAGCATTTGCACCCGGCGGAAAAAGTTTCGCTTTTTCAATGCTCAAGCGCCACGCATCCCTGGACGTTTTTCAGCTTTTTTATTCAATCGGAATGCGAAAAGTCCTGACCTGCACGAAACGCCCGCGCGTGCACCCCCTGCAGGCGGAATCAGGCCTCCGTCGCCAGTTGCGGCAGGTGCGTGGCAAACCAGTCACGCAACTCGTGCAACGCGGGATGGGAGAGATTGCGGCGCAGATATTCGCCGATGCGCGGCAGGTGCGCCAGATAGGCGGGCTTGCCGTCGCGCCGGTCGAGTCGCACGAAGAGGCCGAACAGCTTCGTCGCGCGCTGTGCGCCGAGGATGGCATAGGCGCGCGTCAGCGCCTCGGCATCGAAGGCGGGATCCCGCGCGCGCCGCTCCCGTGCATAGAGCGCGAGCAGCCGCAGTTCGAGTTCCGGCGAAACGGTGACGCGGGCATCCTGCAACAACGAGGCGAGATCGTAGGCCGGGTGGCTCATCACCGCGTCCTGGAAGTCGATCAGCCCGACGCGCGCCACGCCCTGCCTGCTCTTCAGCCAGATCAGGTTCGGGGAGTGGAAGTCGCGCAGCGCCCAGGTGTGAGGGCCGGCGGTCACCTCGTTCAGCAGGCCGGTCCAGATCCGGCCGAAGGCCTCGCGCCCCGCATTCGGCACGAATCGCTCCGCCCGGTAGGGCAGATACCATTCGAGCAGCAGGCGCACCTCGATCGTCAGCGCGTCGAGATCGTAGGGCGGTATGGCATGGTCCACGCCCTCGACGACCGGCAGGACATCCGGCACCGGCGAGGCATGCAGGCGGGCGAGCAGGCGCACCGCCTCCGCGTAGCGCTCCGGAATGGGCCCCGCCGCATCCGCCACGCCCTCGCCGCCGAAGTCCTCGACCAGCAGCAGGCCCGCGTCTAGGTCCTGCCCGTAGATGACCGGCGCGCTGAAGCCGAGCGCCCGCAGACCCCGGTCCACTGCGACGAAGGCATGCACGGATTCCGACAGGCGGGCGACCACGTGATAGGGCTTCTCCCGCCCCAGAGTGGGAACCTTCGGGCGCGGTGGCGAGAACATCAGGATAGCCGTCTCGCCGCCGGGTTTCGTCACCCGCTCGTAGCGCCTGCTCGACGCATCGCCGTAGATCGGCTTGCGCTCCCCGAGGCCCCATCCCGCGCGGTCGAGCACGGTGCGCACGGCCTTGAAATCCGCGAGCCACGCCGCCCGGCTGCCCGTCGCCGTCAGTACCGCGACCCGCTCGCCTTCCAGCCCCGGCACCAGCCGCAGGTTCACGTCGAGCCGGTCGGCCGTCAGGTATTCTCCCGCGCGATCCGGCCATTCCACCAGCACGACGGCGTCCTCAATGGCCTCGTCCCAGCCCAGATTGTCGAGTTCCAGCGGGTCGGAGATGCGGTAGAGATCGGCGTGCACGACATTGCCGCGCGCCGTCTCGTAAAGCTGCATCAGCGTGAAGGTCGGACTCGGCACCTCAAGTCCGGGATCGCCGGCGAAGGCGCGCACGAAGGCGCGCGCGAAGGTCGTCTTTCCCGCGCCCAGATCGCCCGAGAGCGTGATGAGATCGCCGGGCTGCGATTCGTCCGCGAGCACGCGGGCGAGATGTTCCGTCGCCGCCTCGTCGCCGAGGCGCACCGCCCAGGTCGTCATGGGCGATGTCGCCGGCGTTCCGGCCGCGCCCGTGCTGGTTCCATTATCCGTCATGCGGCGGCTTCTCCGGCTTCACCCGCCTTGTCCTGCGCACGCGCGAGCGGGAATATGCAGACGATCCGCGTGCCCTGCCCGGGGACCGATTCCACCTCGACGCGCCCGCCGTGCAGTTCCACGAACGAGCCGACGAGCGACAGGCCGACACCCACCGAAAGCCGCATGCCCGTCGCGGCCTGCGCGCGCGAGAACAGCCGCTCCGCCTCGCCGGGAGCCATTCCCGGCCCGTCGTCCGCGACCGATATACGGATATCCTCGCCGCCGCGCACCGCGCCCACGACGATCGTCCCGCCTTCCGGCGAGGCATTGACCGCGTTGGACAGCAGATTGTAGAGCACCTGCCGCACCCGGCGGGCATCGCCGATGAAGACGCCGATATCCACCGGCACATCGACGCGCAGCCGCACGGCCTTTTCCGCCAGCCTGTCCTCGATGCCGCGGATGGCGCCGGCGACCGCCTCGGCCACATCGACATCGCCCATGTTCATCTCGACGCCGCCGTTGTCGATGCTGGCGAGGTCCAGAATGTCGTTGATCAGCGCCAGCAGGCTTTCCGACGAGCGTGTAATGTGGTCCGCGTACTCGCGCTGCTTGGCATTGAGCGGCCCCACGGTCTCCTCCGCCAGCAGCTGGGCGAAGCCGATGGCGCTGGTGAGCGGGGAGCGCAGCTCATAGGAAACATGATGCACGAAATCGTCGCGGATGCGCGACGCTTTTTCCAGCGCCTCGTTGCGCTCGGTCAGCGCCCGCTCGACATTGACGCTGGCTGTCATGTCCGTGACGGTGAGCAGGGTCGAGCCGTCCGGCAGGGGCGCCGTGGCGCAATCGAGCGTGGCGCCGTCCTTGCGCACGACGCGGAACGTATGCGCGGTGCGGGCGTCGTGCAGGCCGGCGACCGCCATGCGGATGTCGCGCCAGACAGCGGCATCCGTGGAGCGCGCGGCGCAATGGCCGGCGATGGCGTCGACATGCGGGCGCGAGGCGATCAGGCTGTCGTCGAGTTCCCAGAGTTCGGAGAAGGCAGGGTTCGACAGCGTCAGCCCGCCGTCCGAGCCGAACACGGCGACGCCCTCGCGCAGCGAATCGAGTGTCTCGCCCTGGATGCGCATCAGCGCGTTGTACCGCGATTCCAGCGTGAACCGCTCTGTCGCGTCGTCGAAGACGTAGGTCACGCCGCCCTGCGGGTTCGGTGTGATGGCGACGCGCAGCGTGCGTCCGTCCGGCAGATACCACCAGTGATCCTGCGGCGCGCTCGCGCCATACGCGGCGAACAGCTCGCGCTTCCAGGCGCGGAAGTCGGCCTGCTCCGGCAGCTTGCGCTCGCCGCGCAGCCGTTCGAGAATGTCGCCGTCGCCGGGCACGGTCTCCAGAAAGTCGGCGTCCAGCGCCCAGAGCCTGCGATAGGCAGCGTTGTGAAACACCAGCCGCTTGTCCGCGTCGAAGATCGCCACCGCCGTGGGCAGCTTGTCCAGCGTGCGGGCATGCGCCTCCCGCAGACGTTCGAGATCGGCGCGCGCCTCCTCCAGCGCCGTCACGTCGCTCGCCGTGCCGGCCGCGCCGCTGCCGCCGGGGCTCTCGACGATCTCCAGCGACAGCCGCGTTCCGCCCGCCGCGGTCGTCACGCGGCCGGTGTAGATCGCCCCCTCCGCGATGCGCGTCCGAACGGCACGGCGCGCGTCCTCGTCGAGCAGCTCAACCTGCCGCGCCACGACCTCGGCACCGTCCGCCGCACCCACCGCCGCCGCGTAGGCGAGATTGGCCCAGATCAGCGCGCCTTCGCGGTCACGCAGCCATATGGGCTGCGCCATGGCGTCGAGCATGGTGCGCAGCGCCGCGAGGTCGCCGCGCGCGGCTGTGAGCGAATCGCGGGCGCGGGCGAGTTCCTGCCTGTCCGTCGTCATCTCGCGCAGGCGAAAGACCGCCTGCCCGCTGATGGCCCGCCCGTCCGCCTCGAAATAGCGGCCGTCCAGCGCGCGCACGCCCAGGTGAAACCGTTCGCCGCCGTTCTTCAGCGCATCGAGCGCGGCGTCCAGCGCCTGCGCGTGCGAGGGCGCGAGCCAGGCGCCGAAGGCCAGCACGCGCCGCGCCGACTGCCCCGGCACCGCAATGCCGGCGTCGCCCTCGATGACGGGTTCGCTGTCCCGCCCCGGCCAGCTCACGATCACCTGCGGATCGCTGGCGATCAGGGTGACATGCCGGTCGTGCCGCGCGCGCAGATCGTTCAGCTCCCGCAGCAGGGCGGTCGTCGCCATGCGCCCGCGCGCGCGTTCGCGCGCCAGCGCAGCAGCCGCGAGCGCGAAGGCGACCGCGAGACCGGCGAAACCCGTGAGAACGATGGCGGATCGGGGTGTGTAGCGCAGTGCAAAACCGTCAACGGCGCCGTCTGCCTCGCCGCTGGTCGCGCCCACCGCGTCCGCAACGCCGCCGGCGGCAAGGAGTGTCGTGAGCAGGCCCGCGCACACGGCCGCGCGGCGGGCGCGCACCGACAATGCAGCCCCGCACCGACGCCAATGCCTGCGCGCCATCGCCCTCATCATCCCCGCCCGAAGAGCCTGCCCGGAAAGTTTTGCCGATAATACCCGCCCGGCGAAAAACCGAGCCGCGAATCACCTGTACATTAACGTTTCGTGCAGCTCATCAGAAAGTGGTTAACGGGGAGGAAACGCAGCCTGCCCCCAGCTATCTGGACTTCCCGGACAGGGGGAATCGTCAAACGATTCAATATGTCGCAGCCGGACGTTCACAAGCGCCCGGCCGCGCCCGGCCAAGCTGCCGCCTCAGTAGCGGTAGTGGTCCGCCTTGAACGGCCCGTTCGCGGAGACGCCGATATAGGTCGCCTGCTCGTCCGTCAGCTTCGTCAGCGTGACGCCGATCTTGGCGAGGTGCAGCGACGCGACCTTTTCGTCGAGGTGCTTGGGCAGCGTGTAGACCTTCTTCTCATATTCGCCGCGCTTCGTGTGCAGCTCGATCTGCGCCAGCGTCTGGTTGGTGAAGGAGGCCGACATCACGAAGGAGGGATGGCCCGTGGCGTTGCCGAGGTTCACCAGACGGCCTTCCGACAGCAGGATGATGCGCTTGCCGTCGGGGAAGGTGATCTCGTCCACCTGCGGCTTGATGTTGTCCCACTGGAAGTTGCGCAGCGACCCGACCTGGATCTCGTTGTCGAAGTGGCCGATGTTGCAGACGATGGCGCGGTCCTTCATCGCGCGCATGTGATCAAGGGTGATGATGTCCTTGTTGCCGGTCGCCGTGACGAAGATGTCGGCGCGCGGCGCCGCCTGCTCCATCGTCACCACCTCATAGCCTTCCATCGCCGCCTGCAGGGCGCAGATGGGGTCGATCTCGGAGACGAGCACGCGGCAGCCCGCGTTGCGCAGCGAGGCGGCGGAGCCCTTGCCCACATCGCCGAAGCCCGCCACCATGGCGACCTTGCCGGCCATCATCACGTCGGTGCCGCGGCGGATGCCGTCAACCAGCGACTCGCGGCAGCCGTAGAGGTTGTCGAACTTCGACTTGGTGACCGAGTCGTTGACGTTGATCGCCGGGAACAGCAGGTTGCCCTCCCGCTCCATGATGTAGAGACGGTGCACGCCCGTCGTCGTCTCCTCGGACACGCCCACGATGTTGGCCGCAAGTTCCGCAAACCAGCCGGGCTTTTCGGAAAGCGTGCGGCGGATGAGCGCGAACAGCACCTCCTCCTCCTCGGAGGACGGCTTTTCGAGGAAGGCCGCGTCGCCCTGCTCGGCACGCAGACCGAGATGAACCAGCAGCGTCGCGTCGCCGCCATCGTCCAGGATGAGGTTCGGCGTGCCGCCGTCGCCCCATTCCAGAATCCGGCGCGTGTAGTTCCAGTATTCCTCCAGCGTCTCGCCCTTCACAGCGAACACCGGCACGCCCGCGGCCGCTATCGCCGCCGCCGCGTGGTCCTGCGTGGAATAGATGTTGCAGGAAGCCCAGCGCACGTCGGCGCCCAGCGCCTTCAGCGTCTCGATGAGCACCGCCGTCTGGATCGTCATGTGCAGGGAGCCGGCGATTCGCGCGCCCTTCAGCGGCTGCGACGGGCCAAATTCCTCGCGCACCGCGATCAGGCCGGGCATCTCCGTTTCGGCGATGGATATTTCCTTGCGGCCCCAGTCGGCCAGCGACAGATCCTTGACGACATAATCCTGCGACATGAACAGCGTCCCATCGTGAAGTGCGGTTCCGGCGTGCGGGCACACGCCGTTCTGGTCCGCTCTATAGCAGCGTCAGGAAAGAACGGCAATAAGCATATAAAGAAGTCTTTATATAGAAAACGCGCCGGGCCTACTCGTCCTCTCCGAAACGGTCGGCGAGCAGCGCCTCGATGGCGTCGAGCGCCTCGACGGCTTGCGGGCCGGAGGCGGCCACGACGATGGTGGTTCCCTTGGCGGCGGCGAGCGTCAGCAGGCCCATGATCGAGCGGCCGCCGACTGTTTCCCCGCAGCGGGTGACAGTGACCTCCGCATCGAAGCGGTCAACCGTCTGGACGAACTTGGCGGAGGCGCGCGCGTGCAGTCCCTTGCGGTTGATGATCGGCAGCTCGCGCGGCGGCACGGCCGCGCCGTCTCCGGCATCCGGGGATGCGTTGTCGGTATGTCGGGGGGCGGCGCTGTCAACGGAGTCGGTCAAGGTCGGGCACTCTTCGCACGGCGCCTTACCCGGCGCAAAACAGTTCAGGCGCAACAGTCACAGGCGTGGTCGCGGCCACACCGGCAGCATCCGCGCCGCGCACCTTTCAGGTAACCGCTTCAGCCGGCCTGTTCAACACACAAACGTGCGCTCCTTCGGCGGAGCGCCGCGACGTCACCGCCCCGTCAGGACGTGGCTGGCGACGTTGATGTACTTGCGGCCCGCCTCCTGGGCCTCGATCACCGCCTCGTCGAGCGGATGATCTTCCCTTACCGAGGCAAGCTTGATGAGCAGGGGCAGGTTGATCCCGGCGATCACCTCCACCTTGCTGCCGTTCATGCATGAAATGGCGAGGTTAGACGGCGTGCCGCCGAACATGTCGGTCAGCACGACCACGCCGTCCCCGGCATCTGCTCTGCATACGGCCGACAGGATATCCTGTCGACAGCCGTCCATATCGTCTTCCGGACCGATAGCGACGGTCTCCAGCTGTTTTTGCGGACCGACGACATGCTCCAGCGCGGCGCGAAATTCCGTCGCCAGAGAACCGTGAGTCACCAATACGAGACCGATCATTCAGAACCCTGTATCACCGTCACGATCCATGACAGGAGCAATCATTTTGTGCATTGCACGGAAAAGTGCAAGGGTTCTAAGTTCATTTTGTCATCGTTCAGCCATAAACCGCGCCTGCCGCCGCTTTCTCGTTGCGCAACAAGGCAGTCGACCACGTCGGCTGCGTCGATGAGGCCGCCGATGGCGAGACGTGGGAGAACTATTTCCAACACTGTGGTCATTTTGTCGCACGACTCAGGCAACCGTGGAGGTGTCACGTCGACGTCGACGACCATCCCGATCACGGCGGCGGGCTCGTGGGGAACCCTCACGATTCCCACGCCGCGCACCTCCAGCAGGCCCGCGATGGGCGCCACGGTTTCCGCCAACAGCCTGCCGTGAATGGCCGTCAGCCGCACGCGGTCGTCGCTGACGAGGCGGGCGAAGCGCCCGCCGCGTGCCGCGCGGTCGATCAGCCGGCGGGCGAACGTCGACTTGCCCGTTCCCGAACGGCCGCGGATCAGCACCCCCGTTTCGCCGATGACGACCGCCGTGGCGTGCTGCGTTTGCGAGCGCGGCCGGGTGTCCTGCGCCATCTCGCCCTCAGTCCTCCTCCTGCACGAGGGCGGGCAGGCGCACAACGAAACGGGCGCCGGCGCGCCCTTCCGGCGCACCCGGCTGCGGCGTGCAGTTGCCGGCCTCGATCCGCCCCCGGTGCGCCTCGACGATCTGGCGCGAGATCGACAGGCCGAGACCGGAGTTCTGGCCGAACTTCTGTTCCGGGCGATCCGTGTAGAAACGCTCGAACACGCGCTCCAGCGCATGCTCGGGAATGCCGGGCCCGTCATCCTCCACGGCCACGACCACGTCGCCGCCCTCCCGCGCGAGGGAGACGCGGATTTCGCCGTCCGGCGGCGAGAACGACAGTGCGTTGTCGACGAGGTTGTTCAGCACCTGTCCCAGCCGGCCGTCCTGGCCGAGCACGAGGAAATCCCGGCCCGGATCGTCAACGGCCGCGACCGTCACGGTGATGGGATGGTCATGGACGCCCCGCGCCACGGCCGCGACGGCCTCCACGAGCTGCAGCACATCTACGGGCTCCGCCTCGATGCGCGCCAGCTCGGCGTCGAGGCGCGAGGCGTCGGAAATGTCGCTGATCAGCCGGTCGAGCCGTTTCACGTCCTGCTGGATCACCGCCATCAGCCGCGCGCGCGCTTCGTCGTTGCGCGCCAGCGGCAGGGTCTCGACGGCGCTGCGCAGGGAGGTCAGCGGATTCTTCAGCTCGTGCGCCACATCGGCGGCAAAGCTCTCGATGGCGTCGATCCGGCGGTAGAGTGCCTGCGTCATGTCGCGCAGCGCCCCCGACAGGTGGCCGATCTCGTCCGACCGGTCGGTAAAGTCGGGAATCTCCTGCCGGGACTTGATGCCCCGACGCACGCGCTCCGCCGCCTCGGCCAGCCGCCGCACCGGGCCGGCGATGGTGCCCGCGAGCAGCACGGACAGCACCGTCATCACCGCGGCGGCGACGGCGAACACCCGCAGCAGTGCCCAGCGCTCGCCGGCGATGATGGCGTCGATGTCGCCGCCCTGCGTGGAAAGCAGCAGCGCGCCGCGCACCGTGCGCAGCCGCTGGATCGGCACCGACACATAGACGATTGTCTGGCCCTGCCCATTGACGCGGACAGTGCTGGCGGCCGTGCCGGACAGGGCCTGCTTCACCTCGGCGAGATTGCGGCCGTTGGCCGTGCTTATCTCCTCCGAGAAGCCGGAACTGCCGCCGCCGAAAAGCCGGGTGAGCGGCGCGGTCCAGTCGCGCACCCGCTCCAGCGGGCCCGGCTGCTGGTCGATGGGCGGCAGGTCGTAGCGCAGGATGTCGCCGCGCGAATAGAAGTGTCGGGAGTCGAGCAGCAGCATCCCTTCCCTGTCGTAGATGCGGGCGCGGGTGCGCGTCGGCGTAACGAGGCGGCGCAGCACCGGCGCCACCTGCTCCGGATTGATGGAGAAATCGAGCGGGGACAGGTCGTCGCCGAGCCCGAGGCTCTCGCCGGCCTGAAGCTGCAGCAGCCGGTCGGGATCGATGGTGATGGTGTCCGTCTCGACCGTGGCGGAGGCGGCGATGGCGCCGGCGATGATCTCGCCCTGGATGAGCAGGCTCTGCGTGCGCGCCTCGATGAGGCCGGCACGGAACTGGTTGAGGTAGAGAAAGCCGAGCAGCAGCGCGACGAGGCCGGCGAGATTGAGCAGCACGATGCGCCGCGTCAGGCTGGAAAGGCCTCGCCGCAGCACGCCGCGCAGCATGCGCCGTCCCGCGCGCCGCCACCAGCGCCGCGCGCCGGCGCGGGGCGGGGTGGCGGGCGCCTCGGCGGAAGCCCGGGCAACGCCTGTGTCAGGATACTCGATCGTCATCGCCCATCAGCGTGTCATCGTCATCAGCCGGCCGGGCCGCCGCGCGGGTTCGGTCATGCTTCCTTGAAGCGATAGCCGACGCCGTATAGCGTCTCGATCATGTCGAACTCGTCGTCCACGGCCTTGAACTTCTTCCTCAGCCGCTTGATATGGCTATCGATCGTGCGGTCGTCGACATAGACCTGGTCGTCATAGGCGGCGTCCATCAGCGCGTTACGGCTTTTCACCACGCCAGGCCGCTGGGCAAGCGCCTGCAGGATCAGGAACTCGGTCACGGTCAGCGTCACCGGCTGGTTGCGCCAGGTGCTCGTGTGGCGTTCCGGGTCCATCTTGAGGTGCCCGCGCTCCAGCACCCGCGCGGCGACGTCGGCCTCGCGCGGGGCGGACTGGTCGCGCGGCGCGGCGCGGCGCAGCACGGCCCGCACACGCTCCACCAGCAGGCGCTGCGAGAACGGTTTGCGGATGAAATCGTCCGCGCCCATCTTCAGGCCGAACAGTTCGTCGATCTCGTCGTCCTTGGAGGTGAGGAAGATCACCGGCAGATCGGACTTCTGCCGCAGGCGGCGCAGCAGCTCCATGCCGTCCATCCGCGGCATCTTGATGTCGAAGATGGCCATGTCGGGCGGATCGCTGGCCAGGCCGTCGAGCGCGGTGGCGCCGTCGGTGTAGGTCTGGATGCGGTAGCCCTCGGCCTCAAGCGCGATGGATACCGACGTCAGGATGTTGCGATCGTCATCTACAAGGGCGATGGTTGGCATACGATGTCGCTCTCCTCGGCACTGGCTCCCCCGGAACCTGCCCCCCTTTTGCACGGGCGAGCGGGGCCGAATTATGGCGCTTCCCTGTCCGAAGCCGCTGCGGCAACCGGTTTTCGCTCCGGCGGGCCAGCCACAATTCGGCAAACTACACTTTCCCCGCCCCCGATACAATCGGAGAACGCCCGCGTGCGGCGGCGCGGGCGCCGCCGGCGACGCCCGAATCGCCGAAAGATGTGTAATCCCGGATTGCATTGTTTCGTCACATTGGCATCTACTGTAACGAACCGGAACCGGATCGTGGACGGACATCGGAAGCGGTCAGCCGAAACAATCAGGGAGAGCGTACCGTGGAGAACATCGGGGTATTCAACAACGCGGCAGATGCCGGAACGATCGGCGCCACGGGCGCCCCCGGCCTGCGCGACGCGGCGCGCATCTACTGGAATCTCGACGCACCCTTCCTCAGCGAAGAGGCCATCCGGCGTGGCGAGGCGACCTTCGCGGCGGGCGGCGCGCTCGTCGCCGACACCGGCGTTCACACCGGCCGCAGCCCCAAGGACAAGTTCATCGTCCGCGACGCCCTGACCGAAAAGGCCGTGTGGTGGGACAACAACGGTGCGCTCGCACCCGAATCGTTCGACGTCCTGCTGGCGGACTTCCTCGCCCACGCGGCCGGGAAGGAGCTTTTCGCGCAGGATCTCCATGCCGGCGCCGACCCCGCCTACCGCGTGAAGGCGCGGGTGTTCACCGAATATGCGTGGCATTCCCAGTTCATCCGCAACCTGCTGATCCGGCCCGACAAAAGCGACCTTGCGGACTTCGTCCCCGACCTGACGATCATCGACCTTCCCTCCTTCCGCGCCGATCCCGCGCGCCACGGCGTGCGCTCCTCCACGGTGATCGCCTGCGACTTCTCGCGGCGGATCGTGCTCATCGGCGGCACGTCCTACGCGGGCGAGATCAAGAAATCCGTGTTCACCTATCTCAACTTCGTGCTGCCGGAGCGGGGCGTCATGCCGATGCACTGCTCGGCCAACACCGGCGACGACGACGATTCGGCTGTGTTCTTCGGCCTGTCCGGCACCGGCAAGACGACGCTTTCCGCCGATGCCTCCCGCACGCTGATCGGCGACGACGAGCACGGCTGGTCGGCGAACGGCATCTTCAACTTCGAGGGCGGCTGCTACGCCAAGACGGTGCGCCTCTCCGCCGAGGCGGAGCCCGAGATCTTCGCCACCACCTCGCGCTTCGGCACGGTGCTGGAAAACGTCGTGCTCGACCCGCTGACGCGCGTGCCGGACTTCGACGACATCTCGAAGACCGAGAATACGCGCTGCGCCTATCCGCTCGACTTCATTCCCAACGCCAGCGCCACCGGCAGGGCCGGCATTCCCAAGAACATCGTCATGCTGACCTGCGACGCCTTCGGCGTGCTGCCGCCCATCGCGAAGCTGACGCCGGCGCAGGCCATGTATCACTTCCTCTCGGGCTACACGGCCAAGGTCGCCGGCACGGAAAAGGGCGTCACGGAGCCGGAGGCCACGTTCTCCACCTGCTTCGGTGCGCCGTTCATGCCGCGCCATCCGTCCGTCTACGGCAATCTGCTGCGCGATCTCATTGCCCGCCACGGCGTGGACTGCTGGCTGGTGAACACGGGCTGGACGGGCGGCAAGTACGGCGTGGGGCGGCGCATGCCGATCCGCGTGACGCGGCGGCTGCTGTCGGCGGCGCTCGACGGCTCGCTGAACCGGGCAGACTTCCGTACCGATCCCTACTTCGGCTTCACGGTGCCCACTTCCGTGCCGGGCGTCGAGCCGCACATTCTCTATCCGGTCAAGACATGGGCGAACAAGGCGGAGTTCGCCGAGACGGCGGCGCGCCTCGTCGGCATGTTCCGCGAGAACTTCGCGTCCTTCGCGCCGCATGTCGACGCGGACGTGCACGCCGCCGCGCCGCACGCCTCCATCGCGGCCTGACGGCGCGACCCCTTACGGCGCCTCGCCCCGCAACAGCCGGGGCGGGCGGCCAGTGAGGCCGCCGGCCTCGCGCGCCAGAAGCCGCTTGAGGCCGGGCCACCTGTCAACGACGCCGAGCCCCAGGTCGCGCGCGAGCCGCAGGGGCAGGATATCGTTGGAGAACAGCCGATTCATGCCGTCCATGGCAAGGCCGGTGCTCACCACGTCGAAGCGGCGCGCGCGCTCGTAGGCTTCCAGCGCGTCGGGATGCGCCGGATCGAGCCCCAGCCGGACCGCGTCGGCGACCGCCTCGGCGAGCGCCGCCACGTCGCGCAGGCCGACGTTGAGCCCGAGCCCCGCCAGCGGATGCACGACATGCGCCGCATCGCCCACCAGCGTCAGCCGCTCACCGGTGAAGCGGCGGGCGATACCCACCGCGAGCGGGAAGGCGCGCGGCTTGTCCAGCAGTTCGAGGCGGCCGAGCGAGGCGCCGAATCGGCGCTCGACCTCGCGGACGACGTCCTCCGCGTCGAGGGCGGCGAACAGGCGCGCCTCCTCCTCCTGCTCCACCCACACGATGGACGAGCGGTTGCCGGTGAGCGGCAGCATGGCAAAAGTGCCCGCCGGCAGGAAGTGCTGCACGGCCACGCCCTCGTGCGGACGCTCGTGGCCGATGGTGGCGACGATGCCCGCCTGCCCGTAGGGCCGGCCGATCCATGAAATGCCGGCAGCGCGGCGCAGGGGCGAGTTCTTGCCGTCCGCCGCCACGACAAGCGCCGCCTCGCGGTCGCCCCCATCCGCCAGCTTCACGCGGACACGATGGGCGAGGTCCTGGCGGGAGGCGGTGTCGAACGCCTTCACCGCCACCGGCTCCAGCGCGATACCCGCCTCGCGGCTCGCCTGCCGCAGCGCCTCGACCAGCACGTCGCCCTCGACGATCCAGGCGAGCGGCCCCTCCGCCTCCCCCGCCTCACCAAAGGTCAGCAGCGGCTGGCGCACGGCGTCGCCCGCCCGGCTGTCCGTGATGCGCATGCGGGCGACCGGCTGGGCGGAATCCGCGATCCTGTCCCAGACGCCGAGCACCGCCAGCATCCGCTGCGAACCGCCCGCGAGCGCGTAGGCGCGGCCGGCTTCGTGGGCGGGATCGCGCGCCAGCGCCGGATCGAGCACCGCGACCGGATGGCGCCCGCCGACCGCCCGGCCGAGCGCCAGCGCCGCCGCGAGGCCGGCAGCCCCGCCACCGGCCACCACGATGGCCCGCCCGTGAAACGCCGTTTCCGCCATTGCCGCACCTCCGCCTCGATCGGCGCGCACGTCGCGCCTGTCATCAACTCCATCTGAAAACATTCTATATACACTTGACGCGCCGCAATGGAACATGCCCCATGGAGGCAGGCCGACCGGAAGGTGGTGCAGCCCGATCTGCGCCGAAGCGGCAAAACAAGTGTTTGTTCAATCGGGAGGGCCGTGGGCCCGCCGGCATCCGTCTAGAGACACCTGCCCAGCGATAGGGGATTGCGTTCATGAGTGCAGCCGTTGCCGCCCTGGTTTCCATCCTCGACCTCGAAGTGCTGGAGGACAACCTGTTTCGCGGCCGCAGCCCGCAGGTGGGCTGGCAGCGTGTCTTCGGCGGGCAGGTCATCGGGCAGGCGCTGGTGGCGGCCTCGCACACCGTGCCGCCCGAGCGCGGCGCCCATTCGCTGCATTGCTACTTCATCCATCCCGGCGATCCGGCCGCGCCGATCATTTATGTCGTGAAGCACATCCGCGACGGCCGCAGCTTCACCACGCGCTATGTCGAGGCCGTCCAGCACGGTCATGCGATCTTCACGCTGACGGCCTCCTTCCACAGGGAGGAGCCGGGCCTGCGCCACCAGCCGCCGATGCCGGTCGTGCCGCCGCCGGAGGAAACGGGCGCGGAAGAGCTGCGGGAGGCGTTCCTGCACCGCATGCCGCCCCACATCCGCGCCTATTTCGAAGCCGAGCGGCCCATAGAGCTGCGGCCCGTGGACTACAACCGCTTCATCCCGGGCGTCGAGGGCGCGCGCAAGCCGACGTTCGACATCTGGATCCGCGCCACCGGCCCCCTCCCCGACGACCCGGCGATCCACCGCTGCGCGCTGGCCTATGCGTCGGACATGACGCTGCTCGACACGAGTCTCGCCGTTCACGGCCGCTCCGTCTTCGACGGCGATATCCAGGGCGCGAGCCTCGACCACGCGATGTGGTTCCATCAGCCGTTCAGGGCCGACGAATGGCTGCTCTACTCGCAGGAAAGCCCGTTCTCCGGCGGTGCGCGCGGCCTGTCGCGGGGGCTCGTCTTCACGCGGGACGGCCGGCACATCGCCACCGTCGCGCAGGAGGGCCTCATCCGCCCGCTGCGGAATCTCGCCTGATTGTTGCACGAATTTTAATCACAGCCTGTTTTTTAGGCGGCACCTCCTGCCGTCGAATGCATGCCGTTGCGAGCAATCGCAGCGTTTGATGCCGTTTGCGGCGTTTTTCGCCGTGCGCCCGCGTTTCCCCGCCTGCCGAAGGCGATTTTCGGGCGTTCCCTCCCCATCTGGCACGAAGCTTGATTGATCTCCCGCGTCGGCCGCAATGGTGCGCGCCGAATCCGCAGCGGGAGACAACACCATGAAACTCGTCGTGGCCGTTATCAAGCCCTTCAAGCTCGAAGAAGTTCGCGATGCTCTGACTGCGCTCGGCATTCACGGGCTGACAGTGAGCGAAGTGAAGGGCTACGGCCGTCAGAAGGGGCATACGGAAATCTATCGCGGCGCCGAATACGCCGTCAGCTTCCTGCCCAAGCTCAAGATCGAGGTCGCCGTCGAGGCCTCGCAAGTGGACGCCGTGATCACGGCGATCAAGACCGCCGCCCGCACCGGCCAGATCGGTGACGGCAAGATTTTCGTTCTACCCATAGAGCAGACGATCCGTATCCGCACTGGCGAGACCGGTCGGGACGCGCTGTGACGGGAGGAATTCAATCGATGAAGTTCTTTAATTCCAGGCTCCGGGGTTCCGCCTCGCCTTCCCTGTCGTCGGGCGCCCTTGTGCGCTCCGCGCTTCCGCTCGCGCTCGCCGCGGCCTGCCTCGCGACGCCGGCGATGGCGCAGGACGCGCCGGTCCCCGAGAAGGGCGACACCGCCTTCGTGCTCATCAGCGCGGCGCTCGTGCTGTTCATGTCCCTGCCGGGCCTCGCGCTGTTCTACGGCGGGCTCGTCCGCTCCAAGAACATGCTTTCCGTCCTCTCGCAGGTGCTGGCCGTCGTCTGCCTCGCCGCGATCATCTGGGTCACCTACGGCTATTCGCTGGCCTTCACCAGCGGCGGCAGCCTCAACAGCTTCGTCGGCGGCTTCGACAAGCTCTTCCTCGCCGGCGTCGATGCCTCGTCGACGGCCGCGACCTTCTCCAATGGCGTGGTCATTCCCGAATACGCCTATATTGCTTTCCAGGCAGCGTTCGCCTGCATCACACCGGCGCTGATCGTGGGTGCGTTCGCCGAGCGTACGCGCTTTTCCGCCGTGCTGCTGTTCACGGCGCTGTGGCTGACCTTCGTCTACTTCCCCATCGCGCACATGGTCTGGTACTGGGCCGGCCCCGATGCGCTGGCGGATGCGGCGCGTGCCGTTGCCGCCGCCACGGATGACGCCGCGCGCGCGGCTGCCGTCGCCAACCTCGAAGCCGTACAGGCCGACGCCGGGCTCATCTACAAGTGGGGGGCGCTCGATTTCGCCGGCGGCACCGTGATCCACATCAACGCCGGCGTCGCGGGCCTCGTGGGCGCGATCATCATCGGCAAGCGTATCGGCTACGGCAAGGAGGCGCTGCCGCCCCACTCGCTGACCATGACGATGATCGGCGCCTCGATCCTGTGGATCGGCTGGTTCGGCTTCAACGCGGGCTCCAATCTCGAAGCCACCGGCGGCGCGGCGCTCGCCTTCGTCAACACCCTGTTCGCGACCGCGGGCGGCGTGCTCGGCTGGCTGTTCGTGGAGTGGGGCGCGAAGGGCAAGCCCTCCCTGCTCGGCATGGTATCGGGCGCGATCGCGGGCCTCGTCGCCGTCACGCCCGCCGCCGGCTTCGCCGGGCCGGTTGGCGCGGCCTTCCTCGGCATCGTCGCGGCCGTGATCTGCTTCTACTTCTGCTCCGCCGTCAAGAACGCGCTCGGCTACGATGATTCGCTCGACGTCTTCGGCATCCACGGCGTGGGCGGCATCGTGGGCGCCATCGGCACGGGCATCCTCGTGGCGCCCTCGCTGGGCGGCGCCGGGTTGGTCGACTACGTGGCGAGCCCCGGTGAGGCAGTGGGCGCGGCCGTGTCGATCGGCTCGCAGGTCATCGCCCAGCTCAAGGGCGTGCTGCTGACCGTTGTCTGGACGGGCGTCGGGTCCGCCATCCTGTACAAGGTCGTCGACGTGCTCGTCGGGCTGCGCGTCAGCCCGGAAGTGGAGCGCGAGGGCCTCGACCTCGCCGAGCACGGCGAGCGGGCCTACAACCTCTGATTTCAACCGGCAAGATTACATAAGGGGAACGGTTGAAGCGGGGGCGGCCTTACGGGGCCGCCCCCATCGTTTCATCGCCGCCCGGTGCCGCCCCGTCGAGCGCGAGCAGGGACTGGCGCACGCGCTCCAGCTCGCCCGACAGCGCCGACACGCGGCCCGCGATCTCCGCCTGAAACGCGGCTGCGGAAGCAGGAAACTCGCCCAGGATACGCCGCATGAGCGCACGCGACACGCGCATCACCGAGGCCGAGCGGCGTGCCGTCGCGGTTTCCCGCCATTCGATCTCGATCAGCAGCGCCAGTTCGCCCAGCATGTCGCCCGGCCGGGCCAGCGCGACGGTGTTGCCCGCCGCATCGACGAGCGCGATCTCGCCCGACATCACCACATAAGCGCCCTCCGCCGCCTCGCCGCGACGGTAGAGCGTGTCCCCCGCGCGCAGGATGCGCGTCTGCACCGACAGGGCGATGCGCCGCAGGGCGCCCTGCTCGAAACCCCGCAATGCCGGCAGGGATGACAACACCGTGATTTCGTCATTCAACGCCATGATCGGCACTCCGCTCCGGCGAGGGGTGGAAGGCTCCGGAAAACCTCACGGCACGAGCTTGTAGCCGCCCGGCTCCGTCACGAGAATGCGGGCGTTGGACGGATCTTCCTCGATCTTCTGCCGCAAGCGATAGATGTGCGTCTCCAGCGTGTGCGTGGTGACGTTGGCGTTATAGCCCCACACTTCCGCGAGCAGCGTCTCGCGCGTGACGACCTGATCCTCCGCACGGTAGAGAAAGCGCAGGATCGCCGTTTCCTTCTCGGTCAGCTTGAGCCGCGATCCCTTGACGTCGACGAGCAGCTTCGCGCCGGGGCGGAACGTGTATTGCCCCACGGTCAGCACCGCATCCTCGCTTGCCTCATGCTGGCGAAGCTGCGCGCGGATGCGCGCCAGCAGCACCGCGAAGCGGAAGGGCTTGACGACATAGTCGTTGGCGCCGGCCTCAAGCCCGTGGATGGTATCGGCGTCCTCGGCGTGGCCGGTGAGCATCAGGATGGGGGCGCGAAAACCGTTGCGGCGCATCTCCTTCACCGCCTCGCGGCCATCGATGTCCGGCAGGCCGATATCCATGATGACGATATCGAAACGGTCGTTGCGCACGGCCTCGATGGCGCCCGCGGCCGTATCGGCCGTCGAAACCTTGAAGTCCCCGGTCAGCTCAAGCTGCTCGGACAGAGTGTCGCGCAACTCCGCCTCATCGTCGACGATCAGCAGTTGGTAGGCGCTTGGCATCCGTAGGTGTTCTCCGGAACGTGTAAGGCGGAACGGTGTCGAACCGTTAAGGCTGATTCAACCATCATTGACTATCCTCCATAAACTGTCCCCAAATCTTGGGCAACGTCGGCGCTTTCGGACAGACGATGAAGAAGTCCACCACCTTTTCACGGATTCGTGTGTTCGCCGGCGTCGGCGATCGCAGGCGCGGCCGCATCGCCGCGGGTCAGATGACGATCGCTTGCGCGCTCGGCAAAGGCGGCATCGCAGCTGTCAAACGCGAGGGCGACGGCGTCACGCCCGCCGGCGTCCACCATGCCGTGCGCGGCTGGTATCGCGCCGACAGGCTGCACAGGCCGGCGACCACCGTGCCGCTCGCGCCCCTGCGCGCCGACGACGGCTGGTGCGACGAGCCGGGCCACCGCCTCTACAACCGCCCGGTCCGCCTGCCGTTTCCGGCCCGGCACGAGCGCATGTGGCGCGACGACCGCCTCTACGACATCGTGCTCGACCTCGGCTGGAACGCCCGGCCGCGCGTCCAGGGGCGCGGCAGCGCCATCTTCCTGCACCTCGCGCGCGAGAACTTCGGCCCCACGGAAGGCTGTGTCGCCGTGCCGCGCGCCCGGGCGGCGCGGCTGCTCGCCGTGCTGGGGCCGCGCACGACAATCGTCGTCGGCCACAATGCCCGGCCGGTCAGGCGTTCCCGGCCGAAAGCAGCGCGCTGAGATCGGGCGCGGAGGCGAGCAGCGCGCGCGTATAGGGATGCCGCGGCGCGCGCAGCACATCGGCGGAAGCCCCCTCCTCCACGACGCGCCCGTCGTGCATCACGAGCACCCGCGTGGAGACGGCCTCCGCGACGCGCAGGTCGTGGGTGATGAACAGGTAGGCGAGCCCGTGCCGCGCGCGCAGATCGGCGAGCAGGGCGAGAATTTGCGCGCGGATCGACATGTCGAGCGACGACACCGCCTCATCCAGCACGATGAGACGCGGACGGGTGATCAGCGCCCGCGCGAGCGCGATCCGCTGCCGCTGACCGCCGGAAAACGCATGCGGATATCTGTCGGCGTCGTCCGCTGACAGGCCCACCTCCTCAAGCGCCGCGGCGACGCGGGCGCGCACGTCCTCCCCCGCGTCCTGCGGACCGTGCAGAGGCTCGGCCACGATCCAGCCCGCGCGCCGGCGCGGATCGAGCGAGCCGAACGGGTCCTGAAACACCGCCTGCACGTCCCGGCGCATGGCGCGCAGCGCCGTGGCGTCCGCGCGGGCGATGTCCCCGCCGCGATAGGTGACGGTGCCCGCGTCCGGCCTGTCGAGGCCGAGCAGCAGCCGCGCCAGCGTCGACTTGCCCGAGCCCGATTCGCCGATCAGCGCCACGCTTTCGCCAGCGTGAATGGCGAGACTGACATTGTCGAGCGCCAGCCGGAAGGGGCGGCGCGCGAAGGGGTGCGGGCGGGCGAGCGGATAGCGCCGCGTCAGCCCCTCCGCCGCCAGCAACGGCGGGCCTTCGGGCACCGGACCGGCGGGCGGCGCCTTCGGCATGGCTGCGGCCGCCGCGCACAAGGCCCTGGCGCGCGGATGCACGGCGCGCAGGAAGAAGCCCGGCGCACGCCCCGTCTCCACGATCTCGCCCCGGTGCAGCACGGCGATGCGGTCCGCCATCGCGCCGATCACGGCGAGATCGTGCGAGATCAGCAGCAGGCCGGGCCCATCCTCGCGCACGATCTCCTTCAGCAGCGCAAGAATCTGCGCCTGCACGGTGACGTCGAGCGCGGTCGTGGGCTCGTCGGCAATGAGAAGGTCCGGACGCATGGCGATCGCCATGGCGATCACCACCCGCTGGCGCTGACCGCCCGACAGCTCGTGCGGAAAACGGTCCGGCGCGATCTGCGCGGGATCGAGGCCGACGCGCGCCAGCACCGCTGCTGCCCGCTCCCGCGCCGCGCGCCGGCCGAGGGGCAGGTGCGCGCGCAGGCCTTCCGCCACCTGATCGCCAATGCTCATCAGCGGGTCGAGCGCCGACATCGGCTCCTGAAACACCATGCCGATCCGCCCGCCGCGCACGGCGCACATCGCGGTCTCGTCCAGCGCGAGCAGGTCCTTCCCCGCCAGCCGCACATGCCCGCGCACCGTGGCCTTATCGGGCAGCAGGCGCATCAGGGCCAGCGCCGTCATTGACTTGCCCGAGCCCGATTCGCCGACGAGGCCGAGCGTCTCCCCCCGCGCGACGGAAAAGTCTATCCCGCGCAGGATGTCGCGCCCGCCGACGCCGACGTGCAGGTTCTCCACCGACAGCAGCGTCATCGGCGCTCCTCCCGGCGCGGATCGAGCGCGCGGCGCAACCCCTCGCCCGTGAGGCTCAGGCCAAGCACCGCGACGGCGATGGCGAGGCCCGGCACGACGGCGAGCCTCGGCGCGATGGCCATGAAGGTCTGCGCCTCGAACAGCATGCGCCCCCAGCTCGGCTGCGGCGGCTGCACGCCGAGCCCGACATAGGACAGCGATGCCTCCGCCAGCACGCCGAGCGAGAGCTGGATAGTGGCCTGCACGATGAGCGTGCTGGCGATGTTCGGCAGCACATGGGCGCAGCCGATCCATAGCCCCCGCCGGCCAGCGACGCGCGCCGCCATCACGTAGCCGCTGCCCCACACGGGCAGCGCCGCGCCATAGGCCACGCGCGCGAACACCGGCACGTTGAAGAGGCCGATGGCGACGGCGGCGTTCGTCACGCCGGGGCCGAAGGTCTCGCGCAGCAGGATGGCGATGATGATAGCCGGAAAGGCGAACAGGAAATCGCTGATCCGCATGACAACGTCGCCCGTCACGCCCCGCCGGCCCGCAGCCAGCACGCCGAGCGGCACGCCGGCCGCGACACCGAGCGTGACCGCGACGAACGAGACGGCGACGGAGGCGAGCGCGCCGCGCATGATGAGCGAAAGAAGGTCGCGCCCGAGCTGATCCGTCCCTAGCCAGTGGGCGGCATCCGGCGGCGCCAGCTTGTTGGCGATGTCCAGTGCCAGCGGGTCATGCGGCGTCCACACGAGCGACAGCAGCGCGCAGAACCCGACGAACGACACGATGGCGAGGCCGCAAGCGAGGCGCCCGTTCACGCGCGCCCCCTGAGTCGCGGATCGACGATGGCATAGGCGAGGTTGACGAGAAAGTTGACGATGACCACGCTCGCCACCAACAGCATGACGACGCTCTGCACCACCGCGAGATCGCGCTGGTTGACGGCCTGGAAGACGAGACGCCCGAGGCCCGGCAGGAAGAACACGTTCTCGATGATGATCGTGCCGGCGAGCAGGAAGGAGAATTGCAGGCCGACGACGGTCAGCACCGGGATAAGCGCGTTGCGCAGCGCATGCCGCCGCAGCGCCTCGCCCCGCGTCAGCCCCTTGGCGCGGGCGGTGCGGATGAAGTCCTGATCGAGGGTATCGATCAGCGCGGAGCGCATCACCTGCGCGAGGATTGCGCCCTGTGGCAGCGCCAGCGCGACCGCCGGCAGCAGCAGCGCCGCCAACGCCGGCAGCACGCCGGCCTCCCAGCCCGGGAAGCCCCCCGGCGGCAGCCATCGCCAGGTGATGGCGAACAGCAGCACCAGCAGCATGGCGAACCAGAAATTGGGCACGGCGATGCCAAGCTGCGTGACGAGCAGCACGCCGCGATCCGCGAGCCGGCCGCGCCGCGCCGCCGCGAGCATGCCGAGCGGCAAGGCTATGGCGACGGTGAGCGCCAGCGCCAGCAGCGCCAGCGGCAGGCTGACGGACAGCCGCTCCCTCACCAGTTCCATCACCGGCACGGCATACGTGTTGCTCGTGCCGAGGTCGCCGGAGAAGAAGCCCGCCGCCCAGGCGGCGTAGCGCACGGGCAGGGGCTGGTCCAGTCCCAGTTGCGCTCGCAGCGCCGCCAGCGTATCGGGACGCGCGTTCACGCCCAGCATCACCTCCGCCGGGTCGCCGGGCAGCACCTGCATGGCAGCGAACACCAGCACAGACGCACACGCGAGCGTCAGCAGCAGCGACAGCACCGCCCGCAGGAGCACGCGGATCATGGCGAGGGGCCGGCAGGCGCGGGACGGGAAAGGGCTAGTCCTGCCACGAAACGCCGGTCAGATCGTTGGCGGGAATCGGCGCGTTCTCCCACAGGCCCTTCAGCTTGGCGTCCCAGATGCCGATCTTGGGCAGCAGGAAGAGGAAGCCGTTGACGGAATCGTCCGCAAGCTTCTCCTGAATCCGCTTCAGGATGTCGAGCCGCTTCGCATCGTCCGTCTCGGCCACGAGCGCGGCATAGAGTTCCTTGTATTCCGGGCTGTGGTAGTCGAAGTAATAGTCGTCGCGCGCGTAGATATCGAGGTCGTTCGGCTCGACGTGGGCGACGATGCTGAGATCGTAGCGCCTGTCGCGGAACACGTCGGAGAGCCACTGCGCCCATTCCACCGGCACGATTTCCGTCTCGATGCCCACGGCCCGCAGCTGCGCCGCGATGATCTCGCCGCCGCGGCGCGCGTAGGACGGCGGCGGCAGCACGAGTCGCAGGCGCAGCTCCGGCACGCCCGCTTCCTTCAGCAGCTCGCGCGCCTTGTCGGGATCGTAAGGATAGCGGCCCGTAAGGTCGACATACCCCTTGTTCTGGGGCGCGTAGTGGGAGCCGATGGGCTGGGCGAGCCCGTCCATCGCGCCATCGATCAGCGCCTTGCGGTCGATGGCGTGCGCGATGGCGCGGCGCACGCGGATGTCGTCGAGCGGTTTCCGGCCGTTGTTGATGGCGAGCACCGTCTTGCCCTCGGTGTTGCCGACGACGACGGTGAAGCGCGGGTCGGCCCGGAACTGGGGCACGTTCTCCGGCGCGGGAAAATTCGGGAAGGCGTCGATATCGCCCGCGAGCAGCGCGGCATAGGCGGCGGAGGGATCGCCGATGATGCGGAACGTGGCCCGCGCCAGTGCGGGCTTCGCGCCCCAGTAGCGCTCGTTGCGCTCCAGATCGATCCGGTCGCCCTTCACCCAGCGCGAAACGCGGAAGGGGCCGGTGCCGTTGGGGTTGGTGCGGTTCGTATCGGCAGTTTCCTTCGCCACGATGACGGCGGCGGGCAGGCCGAGCGTGAACGGGAACTGCGCGGTGGGCCGCCTGAGGACGATACGCACGGTGCGCGGATCGACGACCTCCACGCTTTCGATCGGCTCCAGCAGCGACTTCTGCGGGTTGACGCTGTCTGCCGCGACCGCGCGGTCGAGCGTGAACTTCACATCGGCGGCGTCGAAGGAGCTGCCGTCGTGGAACTGCACGCCCTCGCGCAGGCGGAAGGTGTAGGTGCGCCCGTCGTCGGCGATGTCCCAGCTTTCGGCGAGCCCCGGCAGAACCTCACCCTTGCCGTCGATTCGGGTCAGCCCCTCGAAGACGTTGGCATAGGTCACCTCGCCGATGGCCGCCGCCGCGCCGGCAGTGGGGTCTAGGTGCGGCGGCTCCAGCCGTACGCCGACCACGATCTGGCTGCGCGCGGCCATCGCGGACTGCACGCCGGACAGCAGGAACGCGCAGAGCGCCGCCATCGCGAGATAACCGATCAGCCGCCGGAATCCGCCCCGGGCTACAGGCGAAGTCATATGCAAAGCCACCATCCCGCATCTCCTGAGCGCGCCGCGGAACCCGCGGTTCGGTTTCGCAGGTCAGGTTATCCGGGGAAAGACAGCCTGACGCAAGCAACTTTATGGAGGAAGCAGGATTGCCCAATCACGACGAAGCTGTGCTAAACAACCCGGCACGAGTGGCAATATAATAACGTGAGCGAGACATGAGCGAGACAGACAGGCAAGCCCCTTCCGGACGCATCACTCCCGTCATTCTTTCCGGCGGCACCGGCACGCGGCTGTGGCCGCTCTCGCGCGAGACCTTCCCCAAGCAGTTGCTGCCGCTTGCCGGCGAGCGCTCCATGCTGCAGGAAACGGTGCTGCGCGTCGCCGACCGCAAGCGCTTCAACGCCCCCATCGTGATCGCCAACGTCGAGCATCGATTCGTCATTGCCGAGCAGTTGCGCGCTCTCGGCATCGACGACGCCACCATCGTGCTGGAGCCCGTCGGGCGCAATACCACGGCCGCGGCCGCCATCGCGGCGCTGGTCGAGAGCCGGCGCGATCCGCAGGGGCTCATTCTGTTGCTCGCCGCCGACCATGTCGTCCAGGACACACCGGCCCTGCTCGACGCCGTCTTCAACAGCCTGCCGGCGGCGGTGGCCGGCCGCTTCGTCCTGTTCGGCGTGCAGCCGACCGCGCCCGCCACCGGTTACGGCTATATCCAGCGGGGCGCCGAGGAAACCGACGTGCCGGGCGTCTATCCGGTGCAGCGCTTTGTGGAGAAGCCCGACGCCGCGACCGCCCAGACCTATCTCGATTCGGGCGACTATCTGTGGAACAGCGCCATCTTCCTGCTTCCGGCGGCGGTGTTCCTGCAGGAGCTGGAACGGCTTGCGCCCGAGGTGCTGGCCGCGAGCCGCACGGCGCTCGACGCCGCGCGCGCCGATCTCGACTTCGTCCGCCTCGACGAGGCCGCGTTCGCCGAAAGCCCCTCCATCGCCGTTGACTACGCGGTGATGGAGAAGACTGCGCTTGCCGTCGTCACGCCCACCGATTGCGGCTGGACGGATGTCGGAAGCTGGTCGGCGCTATGGGCGATCGGCAGCCGTGACGGCAGCGGCAACGTGCTCATCGGCGATGTGGTGGCGGAGGACGTGCGCGGCAGCTACCTGCGCGGCGAGGGCCAGCTTGTCGCGGCGCTCGGCATCGACGACCTCGTGGTGGTCGCCACGCCCGACGTCGTGCTGGTGACGCGCAAGGACCGGGACCAGGACGTGAAGAAACTGGTCGAGCGCCTGCGCCGGAACGGCCACGCCGCCGCCACGCAGACCGTGCAGGTGCATCGCCCGTGGGGCTACTACCAGTCCATCCACACCGGCGAGCGGTTTCAGGTGAAGCGGATCACCGTCAATCCCGGGGCGAAGCTGTCGCTGCAGAAGCACTTCCACCGCGCCGAGCACTGGGTGGTCGTCAACGGCACGGCGCTCGTCACCCGCGACTCCGAACAGATTCTGCTGCGCGAGAACGAGTCCATCTTCCTGCCGCTCGGTTGCGTCCACCGGCTGGAAAATCCGGGCAAGCTGCCGCTCAACCTGATCGAGGTGCAGTCCGGACCCTATCTCGGCGAGGACGACATCGTGCGCATCGAGGACATTTACGCCCGCACGGACGACACGCCCGCCAAGTGACGGGCGCGGCGACCGGCGCCGGCGTTGCTACAGCACGCCGTCGCCGTCGTCGCCGATGCCGTAAGCTTCCAGCACCTCCTCTACGGTGCCATCCGCCACGATGCGCCCCTCGGAGAGCATGACGGCGCGGCTGCAGTACTTGCGCAGCGTCTTGGCGTCATGGGAGGCGAGCACCAGGATGCTGGCGCGGTCCATCATGCGCTCGATGCGGTCGCGCGCCTTGTGGGCGAAGGAGCTGTCGCCGACGCTGATCAGCTCGTCCAGCAGCAGGATATCCGGCGTGCTGGCCGTCGAGATGGCGAAGGCGAGCCGCAGCGTCATGCCGCTGGAATAGGTACGCATCGGCAGGTTGACGTAGTCCCCGAGTTCCGAGAACGCCGCCACCTCCGGAATGAAGCCGCGCGCCTCATCGATGGTCATGCCGGTGAAGACGCCGCGCAGGATGATGTTCTCCGCGCCGGTCAGCTCGGGGTCCATGCCCATGGTGATGTCAAGGAGCGAGGCGACCTTGCCGACGATCTCGGCAGCGCCGCTCGACGGCTCGTATGCGCCGGAGAACACCCGCAGCAGGGTGGACTTGCCGGCGCCGTTGTGGCCGACGATCGCGAGCCTGTCGCCGTTGCGCAGCGACAGGGTGATGTCGCGCAGGGCCGTCACCGTCACCCCGTCGGCCTCGGTGCTCACCGCGCCCCCCACCCGCTGCAGCAGGGTGGAGCGGATCGAGCGGCCGCGCGCGTTGTAGATCGGAAACTCGACGCTCGCGTTGACGAGTTCAATGGACGGCAAAACGTTACTCTTCGCCATGATTCCTCACAGCCAGTAGACGATGCGGGCGCGGAAGCGGGCAAACAGCGGCCACGTGACCGCCGTGAGCACGGCGATGACCGTCAGCGCCGCGCCGTAGTCGTACAATTCCGGCACCTTGCCGTGAATCGGATCGGTGACGATGCGCAGGAACACCGCGAACGGGTTGAGGTGCGTCACATACCATCCCCGCCCGTCGAGCTGGCTCACGCGCCACATGATCGGGGTGATGAAGAAGGCGAGCTGCAGCAGGTTGGCGATGATCTGGGGCAGGTCGCGGAAGCGCGTGCACAGGATGCCGCACAGGAGCGTGACGAGAAACGACGCCACCAGCAGCAGCGCGAAGCCCGGGAGCATCAGGAAGATGCCCCAGTCCGGCACCACGCCGAACAGCAGGAACACCGGCGGCACGATCACGATGTTGTGCGCCAGCGCGATGAGATTGCGCACGATGACGCGCATCACGAAAATCGTCTTTGGCAGGTTCTCCTGCCGCAGGAAGACCGTGCCCTGCACGAAGGCCGTGGTGCTGTCCGACACCACGCCGGACATGAAGGTCCAGATGATGTAGTTGACGGCCAGATACGGCACATACTCGGCGACCGACTGCTTGAACAGCAGCGAGAACACGACCCCGATGCCGGCGACGAACACGGCCATCGACAGCGTGATCCAGAACTGGCCGAAGCGCGATCGCTTGTAACGCTGCCTGATGTCGCTGACGCCCATCAGGGTCCAGATTTGCCAGGACTTCATGCCGCGCAGAAAATCGTCGGCGGCAAGCCGCCAGTCTCTGGAAGTGGGATGAAGGGACATGCAGATGTTCACTCGACAACTGGTTGCAGCAACAGGTTGACCGCACGCGGACCCGAGGAATCAGGCCCGCGATGAGGCATCGAAGGGCGCCGCCTGCTCCCGGTCCCCTCGCAAGCATCCGCTCGGGAGCCGGCCGGGCAGCAACCGCATCACCCTTCGTAACCTGTCGCACAACTGGAGCAGGCTTGACCGCGCGTCCTGTCATTATCGGAGACGCCCCCCCGGGTCAACGTCCGTGCCGGGCAAACGGCACGATCCTCGTGGACCTTGCCGGATATCGCTGTTAAACGGTCACGGGCGCAGGCGGCGGGAATGTCCGGCGCGGGCAGGGGCAACATGGAACGGATCGTCGCCGGCATCGTCACCTTCAATCCCGATTTCGCCGTGCTCGCGGATCTCGTCGCCACGGTCGCGCCCGAGACGGCGGAGGTCGTCGTGGTCACCAACTCCCCCATGCCGGCGGAGGAGCGCGCGCGCCTGCTGGATATCGCCGGGGACACGCCCATCCACATCGACGATCCGGGCGGCAATGTCGGGCTGGGCGAGGCCTACGCCCGCATCATGGCCAGGGCCGAATCAGCCGTGGCCGGCCGCGTGATCCTGTTCGACCAGGATTCGAGCCCCCCGCCGGGCATGGTGACGGCACTTTCCCGCCGGCTGTCGGCACTCCTGGCGGCGGGCGAGCGCGCGGCGCTGACCGGGCCCCTGCCCGTCTCCGCCTCGCCCGACCACAAGCCGCCGACCGTGCATCCCCATCCCGACGGGCGCGTCGTGGCAAAGGCGCGGGCCGTGTGGTTCGCGATTTCGTCGGGCAGCCTCATCGATATCGCGGCGTTTCGTGAAATCGGCCCGTTCCGCGGCGACTTCTTCATTGACGCCATCGACGTGGAATGGTGCTTCCGCGCCTGGTCGAAGGGGTTTTCCTGCTGGCTGGCGGATGACATCCCGATGCCGCACCGCCTCGGCGGCGGGCAGCTTCGGGTGCCCGTCATCGGCTGGGAACTGCCGGTGCAGTCGCCCCTGCGGCTGGGCACCTACGCGCGCAACCAGGCGGCGCTGCTGGGCATGGATCACGTTCCCCTGCGCTGGAAGACGCGCATCTGTCTCTACATCGCCGCGCAGACGCTGGCCTACTGGCTGGCCGACCGCGGCAGGACGGCGCGGCCGCGCGCGCTGGTAAAGGGATTCGCGGCCGGCCTCGCCGGGCGCCTCGGGCCGCCGCGCGCCTGAAGCGAACCGCCTGCATCGCCATGCAGGGAGGGCGCGTTTGACGCGCGCCCGGTGCCCTTTCCTTTTGCGGCAAAGGCAGCATAATCCGCCCGGGCCGCCAGCGCAGCGCGGCGAACGCACCAATGACTTCACCTGAGGGAACGACTTCACATGTATGCCAATGTCCAGCTCTTCATAAACGGCTCCTGGCGCGACAGCCTGTCGGGCAAAACCATCCCGGTCGTCAATCCCGCGACGGAGGAAGTCATCGGCACGGTTGCGCATGCCGAGATTCCCGATCTCGACCTCGCGCTCGCGGCGGCGGCGAGCGGCTTCGAGACCTGGCGCAGGACGTCTGCGTTCGCGCGCTCCAAGCTCATGCGCAAGGCGGCGGACCTGCTGCGCGAACGGGCAGAGCAGATCGCGCTGAAGATGACGCTCGAACAGGGCAAGCCGCTGGCCGAGGCCCGCATGGAAACGCTGGCCGCCGCCGATACCATCGACTGGTTCGCGGAAGAGGCGCGCCGCGCCTACGGGCGCGTGGTTCCCGCCCGCGCCGAGGGCGTCTACCAGCTCGTGATCAAGGAGCCCGTCGGCCCGGCCGCCGCCTTCACGCCGTGGAATTTCCCCATCAACCAGGTGGTGCGCAAACTCTCGGCCGCGCTCGCCGCCGGCTGCTCCATCATCGTCAAGGCACCCGAGGAAACGCCGGCCTCGCCCGCCGAACTCATCCGCGCGTTCATCGACGCCGGCGTGCCGGGTGACGTCATCAGCCTCGTCTACGGCGTGCCGGCGCAGATTTCGGAATACCTCATCCCGCATCCGGTCATCCGCAAGATTTCCTTCACCGGCTCCACGCCCGTGGGCAAGCAGCTCGCGGCGCTTGCCGGCCTGCACATGAAGCGCGTCACGATGGAACTCGGCGGCCATGCGCCCGCCATCGTCTTCGACGATGCGGACCTCGACGTCGCGGCGAAGATGCTTGCCGGCGCGAAGTTCCGCAACGCCGGGCAGGTCTGCGTTTCGCCGACGCGCTTCCTGGTGCAGGAAGGCGTTTACGACGACTTCGTCAACAAGTTCACGACGTTCGCGAAGGCCATCAAGGTCGGCGACGGCACGGCGGAGGGCACCACCATGGGGCCGCTCGCGAACGAACGGCGCATCCCCGCCCTCGAAGGCCTCATCCAGGACGCCGTCCAGCACGGCGCGGAACTCGTCACAGGCGGCAACCGCATCGGCAACAAGGGCTACTTCTTCGAGCCGACGGTGCTCGCCAACGTGCCCACCACCGCGCGGGCGATGAACGAGGAACCCTTCGGCCCGCTGGCGCTCATCGTGCCGTTCCGCGATTTCGACGACGCCGTGGCCGAAGCCAACCGCCTGCCCTTCGGCCTCGCCTCCTACGCCGTGACCCGCTCCGCGAAGACCGCCACCGCGCTGGCGCAGTCCATCGAAAGCGGCATGCTGACCATCAACCACCTCGGCCTCGCGCTCCCCGAAGTGCCCTTCGGCGGCATCAAGGATTCGGGCTACGGCTCCGAGGGCGGCCTTGAGGCGATCGAGGCTTATCTCAACACGAAATTCGTCTCGCAGGGCAGCCTGTAACCGCGGCTGAAGCAGCCGCAACGCAATGCGGCCGGCAAGGGACATTCCCCTGCCGGCTTTTTCACGCCCGCTCACCCCAGCCGCCGGCGCTTGCCCGGCGACGGCCCGGCATCAGCCGACGTTCACGATGGCGACGAGCGCGATCAGGACGAGCGCGATCGCAACCCCGCCCACGAACAGGCTGAACGGCACCTCGGTCCCGACGCCGCCACCCTGCGCATTGTTTTCAGCCATTGACGCCTCCTGCGATCTCCATCCCGGAGCCTATCCCCGTTACCCGGAGCATATACGGACCGGCGCCGATGCGCCACCGCCCGGCTGCCCCGTCTCCGGTTACCACGCCGTGGCGCGGCCTGACAAGCGCGCGGCGGGCGGCGGGTTAGCGGCAATGCATTTCCATTTTTCCTTCCCATACAACCAATTGCTAGGTTCCAAACCGCGCCCGCGCCGTTGATCGTATCGAATATCGCCACATATGCTGGCGGGTGAGTCGTGCGGCAACGAACGGCTCTCTCCGTCATGACGATGGACGGCCCCTTCCCGACGCCACGGGCGGGCCGTTCCCTGACGTTCATTTGCCACGTGGACAGGCATTGCCGGAAAGACGGCAACCGAAACCGCGCGCAGTTTTCGAGGACACGCTTATGCATCGCGAGAGAATCCGCCATCCCGGCCTCCAGTCCAAGGTTACGACGGCGCTGGAAGCATCGCGCCACATCCGTGACGGCATGACTGTGGGCATGAGCGGCTTTACCCGCGCCGGCGAGGCCAAGGCCGTACCGCTGGCGCTCGCGGCCCGCGCGAAGGAGGAACCGCTGAAGATCACGCTGATCACCGGCGCCTCGCTCGGCAACGATCTCGACAAGACGCTGGCGGAAGCGCACGTGCTGGCGCGCCGCATGCCCTTCCAGTCCGATCCCGCGCTTCGCAAGCTCATCAACGAGGGCGAGGTGATGTTCGTCGACCAGCACCTGTCGGAAACGGTGGAGCTGCTGCGCACGCACCAGATCGGCCCGGTCGACGTCGCCGTGATCGAGGCGGTGGCCATCACGGAGAACGGCGGCATCGTGCCCACCACCTCGGTCGGCAATTCGGCCTCCTTCGCCATCCTCGCCGAGAAGGTCATCGTCGAGATCAACCTGGAGCAGTCCGACGTGCTGGAGGGGCTGCACGACATCTACATCCCCAAGCGCCGCCCCTACCGCGAGCCCATCCCGGTCGTCACGCCGGAAAGCCGCGTCGGCGTGCCGTATATCGATATCCCGCCGGAAAAGATTGTCGCCATCGTGGTGACGACGAAGCTCGACAGCTCCTCCACCGTGCTGCCGCCCGACGACGAGACCCGCGCCATCGCCAGCCATCTGTCGGACTTCCTGCAGAACGAGGTCGCGCGGGGCCGCCTCACCAACACCCTGCAGCCGCTGCAGGCGGGCATCGGCTCCATCGCCAACGCGGTGTTGCACGGCTTCATCGAGACGCCCTTCCACGACCTGACCATGTATTCCGAAGTGCTGCAGGACAGCACCTTCGATCTCTTCGACGCCGGCAAGCTCCGCTTCGCCTCCGGCTCGTCGATCACGCTGTCGCGCGAGTGCTACGGCCGGGTGCTGCCGCGCCTGGGCGATTACAAGTCGCGGCTCATCCTGCGCCCGCAGGAGGTCAGCAACCATCCGGAGATCATCCGCCGCCTCGGCATCATCGCCATCAACACGGCGCTGGAGGTCGACATCTACGGCAACATCAACTCGACCCACGTCGGCGGAACGCACATGATGAACGGCATCGGGGGGTCGGGAGACTTCGCCCGCAATGCCTATCTGTCGGTGTTCGTCACCAAGTCCATCGCCAAGGGCGGCGCCGTTTCGAGCGTGGTGCCGTTCGCGAGCCATGTCGACCACACCGAACACGACGTGGACATCATCGTCACCGAGGCGGGTCTTGCCGATCTGCGCGGCCTGGCGCCGCGCGAGCGGGCGCGCGAGATCATCGACCACTGCGCCCACGCGAGCTACCGCGACGCCCTCGACGATTACTTCGGCCGCGCCCTCAAGCGCGGCGGGCAGACGCCGCATGTCATCGAGGAAGCGCTGGGATGGCATGCCCGGCTGCGCGAAAAGGGCACCATGCTGGCCGGCTGAGGGCAGCGACACGGGAAAGCGGGCAAGGGGCGCGACGCAGGTCTGAAGGCCGCCGCGCCGCGTCCCTGCCGATGCGCTATTCGTCGGAAACCGGCGCCACCTCGTGCGGGCCGTGGCTGACGGATTCGCGGATGCGCTGGTGGCGCTGCTCCATCTCCTGCCGCAGGGCGCGGCGCTGGATGGCAGCCTCGTAGCGCTGGCGCTCCTCCGTGCCCTGCGGCACGCGAGGCGGCACGGGGATCGCCTTGCCGTTCTCGTCGACGGCGACCATGGTGAAGTAGCAGCTGTTGGTGTGACGCACGCTCCGGGCGCGCATGTCCTCGGTCACCACCTTGATGCCGATCTCCATCGAGGTGCGGCCGGTATAGTTGACGGCGGCATAGAACGTCACCAGTTCGCCGACGTGGATGGGCTGGCGAAAGATCACCTGATCGACGGAGAGCGTCACAACATAGCTGCCCGCGTAGCGGCTGGCGCAGGCAAAGGCGACCTGATCGAGATACTTCAGGATGTGGCCGCCGTGAACATTGCCGGAAAAGTTGGCCATGTCGGGCGTCATCAGGATACTCATCGAAAGCTTGTGGCGCGCCTCTTCCACGGCCGACCTCCCCGTCCCGCGTCCCGCAATCGCTGGACATTGGAAAAGCTGTAAACCGGCACCGTGGCCTTGTCCATGGCGGGCAGGACGACGCGACTGAGACGAGGCCCGGAAGTCTCCGCGAGCGGCCGCGCGCCGCGCGGCGAGAACATGCGGCGGGGAGCGGGGCGGCTCAGGCGCTCTTGAGCTGCAGCTTGGCGCGCCGCCAGAGAGGGGAAACGCAATGGCTCATGATCGGAATCATGAGCCCGCCGAGAACGAGGCCGAACGCGCCCGAACCCGCAGCGCCGGCGAGCCAGCCGACAGCAGACCCCGCCGCGTGCTCCGCCGCCTCGGAGAAATCGTGCACCAGATGCGCGGCGCCGCCGAGGCCGAACTGCTCGAACCCGTGCAGGACGATGCCGCCGCCCACCCAGATCATGGCGGCGGTGCCGACGACTCCGAGGCCCTTCAGGAACCACGGCATGCCCTGCACGATACCGCGCCCCAGCCCCCGGATCAGCTTGCCGGGCGTGGAAGGCGCCTTGTAGCGCGACAGCATCAGGCCGAAGTCGTCCGCCTTCACGATCAGCGCGACGGCGCCGTAGACGCCGATGGTGATGCCGACGCCGACCACGGCGAGGACGATCGCCTGCATGCCGAGCGAGGCGTTCGGCACCGCGCCGAGCGTGATGGCCATGATCTCGGCCGAGAGAATGAAGTCGGTCTTGATGGCGCTCGCGACCTTCTGGTCCTCGAAGGTCCTGGCGTCGACGGCCACCGTCTCCAGCTCCGCCTCGTGGCTGTGGGCCGCGTGCGGCAGGACGAGTTCGAACACCTTCTCGGCGCCCTCGTAGCATAGATAAAGACCGCCGATCATCAGCAGCGGCGTGATGGCCTGCGGCAGCAGCAGGCTCAGGATGAGGGCCGCCGGCAGCAGGATCAGCAGCTTGTTGCGCAGGGAGCCAATGGCGATCTTGCCGATGATGGGCACCTCGCGCGCGGCGGCGAAGCCCACGACGTAGCGCGGCGTCACCGCCGCATCGTCGATAACCACGCCCGCCGCCTTGGTGCCCGCCTGTGCCGCCTGGCTGGCGACATCGTCGAGGGAAGCGGCGGCAACCTTGGCCAGCGCCGCGATATCGTCAAGAAGTGCTACCAGACCGACACTCATCGAAGCCTCGCCCAGTTCGTTCCAATCGTCGTTGTGGCATCAAATCCTGCGGCAACAGGCGACTGCCGAAACTGTTCCCGCCGGAGTGCGCCCCCGGCGGGAAAGATCGTTACACGATGTTCCGGCGCAACGGGAAGCCCGTTTTACTCGGCCGGCACCGGTGCCAGCCCGCCCTCGTCCGCGCGGGGCGTCGGGGCCTGCTGCCGGGCCGCGCGCGCCAGCACGCTCTGCCGGTTCACGGACTTGCGTTCGGCGTCGATGCGGTGGATGAGCAGCTCCGCGCGCTCGATGGAGCCGAGCAGCGCGAGGATGGTGCCGCGTTCGCCCGCTCCGGCGTTGGGGCCGAGCGCCAGCGTGCGGGCACGCAATTCATCGACCCCGGGGAACGTGACGTGGCCTGCCGGCATCTGCGGATCGGCGATGCCGTAGTCGGGCAGGATCTCGCGCAGCGAGTAGTCGAGCTTGTCGAGGGCGACGTCGACGATCGCCTGCGCCTTGTCCGAGAACTTCTCACGCTTCACGCGGCGCGCCACCTGATGCATCGACTCGGTAAGGGCGGCGGTGAAGTCCGCCTCCTCGATCAGGCTGGCGATGAGGTCGAGCTGCTCGTAGGGCAGATCCTCCTTCATCAGCGCCGCCGTGTAGGCGCGGATGTCGCGGCTCAGGATATCCGTCGCGAGGTAGTGCTCGCCCGGATCGGACGGCGCGTTCTTCTTGCCGCGCGCGATGTCGAGGAACAGGGCACCGGCCTGCAGGTGGCGGGCGGTTTCCTGCTCCACCGCGGGAACGGCGCGGGCGAAGTCGTCAGCCACAGCGCGGTTGAGGAACTTCGGCGTGGAGTAATCCTCTACATCCTCGTCGTCCGTATGGCCGACACGCAGGAGAACACGTTCGAACACGCCCACGAAGGGGAAAAGCAGCAGCGTGTTGAAGATGTTGAACACCGTCGAGTACAGACCCACCGCGACCGGCACCAGCGGGAAAGTCTCCTTGCCGCCGACCAGAACCGGAACCGCAGGATCGCCACCGAACCACTGCATGCCCCAGCGCAGCACCTCGATGGAGACGAAGAACAGCGGCACCGTGATACAGACGCCGATGAGATTGAAGGATATATGGGCGTAAGCGGCACGCTTGGCGTTCTTGGACAGGTTGATCGAGGCCATCCACGAGGTGATCGTGGTGCCGAGATCCGCGCCGAGCGAGAAGGCGACGGCCGTCTTCCAGTCCAGGATGCCGGCGGCGCCGAGGCCCATCACGATGCCGATGGTCGCCGACGAGGAGTGGATCAGCGCCGTGATACCGGCGGCGATCAACACGCACTTGATGAGGTTGATGTACGAGTCGGCCTGCAGCGTGGAAAGCAGCGCCATGACTTCCGGCATGTTGCGCAGGGGGCGCAGGCCGCCGGTCATCAGGTTGAGGCCGTAGAAGATCAGCGCGAAGCCCATGGCCGACAGCGCGATGTTACGCACTTTCTCGTTCTTCGAGAAGCAGTAGACGAGCGCGAAGAAGCCGGAGAAGACGAGCCCAAGCGGCCCGAGCGGCAGCGCGATGAGGCCGTTGCCGAGCGTGGTGCCGATGTTGGCGCCCATGATCACGCTGATGGCGGGTCGCAGCGCGACGACGCCGGCGTTGACGAGACCGACCACCATCACCGTCATCGCCGTGGACGACTGGATGACGCCCGTGATCAGCGTACCCGCCATGACGCCCTTGATCGGCGTACCCGCGGCCTTGGCGAGGAACTCGCGCATCCTGTTGACGGAAAGGGCCTGAATGCCGTTCGACATGAATTCGAGGCCCAGCATGAACAGCCCGAGGCCGCCGATGACAGGGACAAGAATGTCCTTGAAGATATCAATATCCATAGTTACGCCATCCCCAGAAGGCACCGCGATCAGCTTCGCGTGCGCAGTTCCTCGACCCAGTATTGCTTGATCCGCTCCACGAGCGGCGCCGGAAGCGGCACGTAGCCGAGCGCGCGCGCATCCTCGCCGCCCTTGTCGAAGGCAAGGCGGAAGAAGTCATGCACGCGGCCATAGCGGCCCGCCGAACGCCGGGCGACCGGCACGATCGCGAAGGTCGCGGCCGTGATCGGATAGGCGTTCTCGCCGGTACGGTTGGTCAGCGCCGCGTAGAAGTCCCGCGTCTGCGACCAGTCGACGGAGTCGATGGCAGCCTGGAAGCCCTCGTGCCCGGGCGCGACGAAGCGGCCGGAAGCGTTCTCGATGGACGCGAAGGGCATGCTCGTACGCGCGACCTGCCCGAACTCGGCATAGGCGATGGCGCCCTTGGTCGCCTGCACGCTGCGGATAAGGTCCTGCGTGCCTTCAGCGCCCTTGCCGGCCGGCCAGGCGATCAGCGTATCCGCGCCCAGGCGCTCGCGCCATTCCGGGCTGACCGCCGACAGGTATTCGGTGAAGGCGAAGGTCGAGCCCGAGCCGTCCTTGCGGTAAACGACGGTGATCGGCAGATCGGGCAGGCCGAGCCCCGGATTGGCCGCCGCGATGCCCGGGTCTTTCCACGTCGTCACCCGGCCCAGATAGATGTCCGCCAGCACCGGCCCAGGCAGGCGCAGCTCGCCCACCCTCACGCCGTCGAGGTTGACGACGACGGCGATGCCGCCCAGGACGAACGGAAACTGCTGGTGGCCGCGCCGCGCAAGCTCCTCGGGCTCGACGGGCACGTCGCTCGCGGCGAAATCGAGTTCGGGCTGCTCAAGGCGCATGAGGCCCGCGAGCGACCCAACCAGTTCGTAATCGACCGTCCAGTCGGGAGAAACGAAGTCGCCGCCGTCAGCGCGCGCCTCGCTGTAGGCCCGCGCCCAGCGGGCGATGACGGGCGCGGCGAAAGTCGACCCCGCGCCACGTATCGGCTCTGCACGGACCTCCCCGACAGCCAGAACCGTCACGAAAGAAAACACAGAAAAGCATATCGCCGCCACGAGCCCGAATGCCCGGGCAGCGACGGCAGGCTTGGCATATCCAGCCATGATCCATCTCACATTATGTGTTGCGCGCCCCGAATCCGGCGCGCCGCTTGTCGGCGCCCGGTTACGGCATACACACACCCGCAGACGGCCAGCTTATAGTTATTATAAACTGGCTGGCCGGACAGCCGGGCAGAGACGTCGTCTCGTTTATTCTCTTAAAACGGCGACTTAACAATTGTGTGTCAAGTCAACATGCTGCCGGCATAATTTTGCAGACACAATAAAAGGCGGCACAAAACCTTATTTCGCGGCGATGGATACCGGTATCTCGTCGCCCTCTTCCTGCTGGCGCAGTTCCTGAAGCGTCCTGATGACCAGTTCGTAGCCTTCTTTCTGGTTCGCGCGGATGCCCATGTCGGAGAAGTCGTAGTCGCGCGAGGACGGTTCGCCGGGCGTGCCGACGCGCAGGAAACGGATGATCTTCATCGGCGCGCCGTCGCCCATGAGCTGGATGTAGTAGGGGCGCTGGCGGATGCGGGCGGCGGTTTCCTCCTCCACGTGGCTGAGCACGTGTTCGATGAGCCCGCGATAGGCGCTGACAACCTCACGGATGCGGATGTCGTTGCGCACCCGCTCCGAATAGATGATCTCGCTCAGGCGCGAGCGCACTTCCATCATGTTTTGCGGCAAGGGCTTGCTGGACGCGAACAGATCGACAGCGTAGACGCGCTTGCCGTCCGGGCCGCAGCGGTCGAGAACGATATCGAGCGGCGAATTGCTGATGATGCCGCCGTCCCAATACGCTTTTCCGTCGATCTCCGTCCACGGAAAGCTCGGAGGCAGACTGCCGCTGGCGAGGATATGGTCCGGCGTCATGTCGTCCACGTAGCTGTCGAAGATTTCCAGCTCGGCGGTGTTGACGTTGACGGCGCTCACGAGCAGCCGCACCGGGCTGTCCTTCAGTGCGGAGAAATCCACATACTTGCGCAGCAGGGACTTCATCGGCGACGTGTCGTAGTAGCTCGTCCAGTTGAAGGGCAGCGTCATCGGGTCGTACACGGGCGGCAGCCAGCGCGGGCGGAAAAAGCTCGGCACGCCGAAAGCCAGAATCTGCAGCGACACCGCCGTGCGGCGCGCGTCGTCCGGCAGGAGGTGCGGCGCGTCCACGGTAAGGTCCTTCCAGAACGCCTCCAGCGCGCGGGTCGGATTTTTCGGATTGCCGGCGATCACCGCGCCGTTGATCGCGCCGATGGACACGCCCGCCACGATGTCCGGATAGATGCCGTGTTCCTCAAGCCCCTTGATCACGCCCGTCTCGAAAGCGCCGAGCGCGCCGCCGCCCTGCAGCACGAACACGTTCTGGGTGGGAATGTCGTCGAGCGCGACGGAGGCGTCCGCGATGCGCTCCTTGCGGTCCGCGACGTTGACGCGATAGCGGATCAGCCCCTCGGCCGTGCGCGTCTCGCTCGCGGGGCGACCCATGGAGAAATAGCCCTGCACCACGCCGTTGCGGAGATAGAACAACGAGTAGGAGCGCGCATCGAGGCTTCCGCGCTCGATCCATTCGTCCGCCTCCTCCGAGACGCCGAGCGCGCTGAAGCTGAGTTCCCCAACCTCGCAGAAGAAGTACGACACCTGTTCGTAGCGCTGGCGCTTGCCCAGCATGTTGCGCGCCGCGATGCGCCCCTGCCGCATGGCGTTGTCGGCATGCTCGATGTGGCGCTTCGAGCGGAAAACGGGATCGTAGAAGGTGGTGACGTCGCCGGCGGAATAGATGCCGGGGACGTTGGTCGCCATGAACTCGTTCACCAGCACGCGGCCGTTCTCCAACGCGATGTCGGTGCCGCGCAGGAAGGATGTCGCCGGGTCGACGCCGATGCTGGCGATCACCATCTCGGCCGGGATGGTGCGGCCCTCGCGGGTGACGACCGATTGCACGTGCTCGTCGCCCTCGATGCTGACGACCTCGTCATAGAAATGGAAGGTCAGCCCTTTCGACTCCGCGAAGGCGCGGAAGTAGGCCGACAATTGCGCCGATTCGAGGTGGGTCAGCACCTTGTCGCCGCGTTCCACCACCGTGACCTTGAGGCCGAGGTGGTGAAGCGACATGGCGATTTCCATGCCGAGGAAGCTGCCGCCCATGACGACGGCGGTCTTCGCCTTCGCCGCCGCGCGACGGATGGCCTCGCCCTCGCTGCGCCGGCGCAGCCAGAAGACGCCCGCCCGCTCCCAGCCGGGGATGCGCAGCGGCTTCGGCTTCGCTCCCGTGGCGATCAGCAGCTTGTCATAGCCGATCACCTGCCCGGTATTCGTGACGATGAACTTGCCCGAAGCGTTGAGCGTCACCGCCGTGGTGTTCAGCGCCAGCAGGATGTCCTGCTCCGCGTAGAACTTCTCGGGGAATATCTGCAGTTTCGAGGGATCCTGTTCCTGCACCAGATATTCCTTGGACAGGAACGGGCGATAGTAGGGCGAGATGCTTTCCTCGGAGAGGATCAGGATTTTTCCCTTGGCGCCTTCATGTCGAAGGGTCTCGGCGGCGGTTGCGCTGGCGAGGCCGCCCCCCAGCAGGAGATAATCCACTTGCGTTATCGCCATCTCTTCCGCCGCCTTGTCTTGAGGGATTTCCGGGAACGAGACGTCCCGAACGATCAATTCATTCTATAACACCTTCACTGTGAAGGAATTATTAGGGTTTTCGTGCAGACGCGGAACAGGTCGCCGCCGCCCGGATGCCGCGAACCGGACTGGTGAAGCCCAGCGTCTCGTCGGCAACCCTGCCAGAAGTATCGACCACGGCCCGCCAGACCCGGTTGCCAAAGCGCAGCGTCAGGCGAAATCGTCCCGCGTCCTCCCCCTGCCCCGCCTCGACCATGCTCGTGATATGGCCGAGCGCCATGTTGCGGCGGAAATCCGCGACGGACAGGCGGAAGCGGGCGGCAAGCACCGCAGGGTCGAGGACGAAGTCCCCGCCCGCGTCCCTTTCGATCCTGAAGTCGCCGGTCATGGTCAGACCTCTTCCGGCCGGGCCCATTCGCCTTTCCGGAACACCGGCACGCGGCGGCCGTCGGCATGCACGCCGTCGATGTCGACCTCGTCCGAACCGATCATCCAGTCAATGTGGATGAAGCTCTTGTTGCCGCCGCGCGCCGCGATCTCTTCCGGCGTCAGCTTCGCGCCATCGACGAAGCACTTGGCGTAGCACTGGCCGAGCGCAATGTGGCAGGAGGCGTTCTCGTCGAACAGCGTGTTGAAGAACAGGATGCCGCTCTTCGAGATCGGCGACGAATGCGGCACCAGCGCGACCTCCCCCAGCCGGCGCGCGCCCTCGTCGGTGTCCAGCACCCGGTTGAGCACCTCCTCGCCGCGCGAGGCCTTCGCTTCCACGATCCGGCCCGCCTCGAAGCGCACGCGGATGTTGTCGATCAGCGTGCCCTGATGCGAGAGCGGCTTGGTGCTCGCCACGTATCCCTCCACGCGCGCGGCATGCGGCGTGGTGAACACCTCCTCGGTGGGGATGTTGGCGTTGCAGGTGATGCCGTTCTTCGCCGTCGAGGCGCCGCCGTGCCATTCGTGGCCGTCGGCGAGGCCGATCGTGAGGTCCGTTTCCGGCCCGGTGAAATGCAGCGCGTGGAAGCGCTGGGCGTTCAGCCACGCCGAGCGGCGGTGCAGCGCCGCGTTGTGGGCCGCCCAAGCGCCCACCGGATCGTCGCCGTCGACGCGCGAGGCGGCGAAGATCGCATCCGACAGCTTCCGCACCGCGACGTCCTGCGCGTCGTCCGGAAAGACCTGCCGCGCCCAGGAGAGCCCGGGATAAGCGACGATGTTCCAGTTGATGTCGAAACCCGCGATCTTCTCCAGCGCCGGCTGATAGGCGACCGAATTGGCCTTGCTGGCGCGCGCTACCTTCACGGGGTCCTCGTTCGAGAGCAGCATCGGGTCGTCGCCGACGATGGCGAGCCGGGCCGTGTTGGCCGAAAACGCCTTCGCCATGCCCTCATAGAGCCAGCCCGCCGCGCGGTCGAACCCGGGATCGGCGGCGAAGCGGTAGCGGGCAAGCGTCAGTTCCTCGTCGGAAAAGAACGGCGTCACCAGCCCGGCACCCGCCGAATAGGCATGGAAGGCGATGCGGCGCACGAGCGGCAGCGCCGCCACCGGTGCCGTCACGAGCAGGTCCTGCCCTGCCTGCAGTTGCAGCCCGACCCGGATGGCAACCTCCGCCAGCCTGTCGAGCTTCACCGGATCGATCGAGGGGGAAAGGTCCTGCGGATGCGTCGTCATGAATACCTGCCTGAATGGAGTTCCCGAAGCCCGGCACCCGGCCGGACCTCGCCTCCGTCGAGGAAAGTCCGCCCGCCAGCGCCTGTCAACAGAAACTCGCGCGTGAATTCACGCAGGAATTCACGCATGGCCGTCGGAAACGGAAGCCTCCATGGCGCCGGTCCGCCCGCGGCTTACCTCCTCGCCGGCCCGCGGCGGAAGGCGCAGGAACGATATGGTGGAGGCCGCCGCAAGCAGCGCCAGCACGATGAAGCCGGCCCTGATGTCGACAATGGATATCGTCGCCGCGCCGCGCGCCGCCATGCTCGCCTGGATGGCAAGCGCCGCGATGCTGACGCCCATGCTGAATGCCACCTGCTGCAGCATGCTCGACAATGTGTTGGCGCTGCTCATGCGCTCCGGCGGGATATCGGCATAGACCAGCGCATTCACCCCCGTGAGCTGAAGGGAGCGGAACATGCCGCCGACAAACAGCACGATCATGATGACGGATTGTGGCGTGAGCGGCGTCAGCGCCGCGCATGCGACGATCGTCAGCGCCACCATCACGGCGTTGGCGGTCAGCACCAGCCGGAAGCCGAAGCGCCGGAAAACCGGTGTGATCAGGATTTTGGCCATGATCGCCCCCGTCGCTCCGGTAAAGGTGATCATCCCCGCCGCGAACGGCGACATGCCCATCACGACCTGCAGCAGCAGCGCCATCAGGAAGGGCGCCGCCCCCACATCGAACCGGCACAGATTGCCACCCACGATGGAGGCCCTGAACGTCCGTATCCGCATCAGCCCGAAGTCCACGACGGGGTGGAGCGTGCGGCGCGCGTGGTGGACATAAAGCAGCGCGCACACCAGCCCTACCAGCAGCACGAGCGTGCTGAACTGCCACGAGATCGCGCCGTGGCCGAGCGTCTCGAAGCCAAGCACGAGACACGCCAGCGCCACGCCCGTCAGCACGAAGCCGCGCACGTCGAGCGGCGGCACGCCGTCCTCGCGCGTGTTCCTGATGAACGTCAGCGCCAGCACGACGCCGATCACGCCCACCGGCACGTTCATCAGGAATATCCACCGCCAGGAGCCGAAGGTGGTGATGAAGCCGCCGACCGGCGGGCCGAGCACCGGGCCGAGCAGCGCGGGCAACGTGAGATAGGTCGTCGCCTGCATGAGATCGGCCTTGCTGACGGAGCGCAGCATGACGATGCGCCCCACCGGCACCATCATCGCCCCCGCCACGCCTTGCGCAAGCCGCGCGGCGACGAGTTCGCCGAGCGAGCCCGCAAGGCCGCAGAAGACGGAGCTGACCGTGAACAGCACGATCGCCGCGACGAACACGTTGCGCGCGCCGAACCTGTCCGCCACCCAGCCGCTCACGGGAATGAACACCGACACGCTGAGCAGGTAGGACGTGATCGCGATATTGAGCCGCACGGGATCGGCGTTCAGCGACCGCGCCATGTCCGGCAGGGCCATCGCGATCACCGTCGAGTCGAGCATCTGCATGAACAGCGCGAAGCCCACGATATAGGGTACGATGAAGCGCGAGCGGGCGACCCGCTCGATCAGGCCAGGCTTTGCAGCGGAAGTCATGATGGGGGCAACTCGCTCAGTCTGATCAGCGGCTCGATTGCCAGCTGGATGCGCTTGCGTTCCTGGTCCGTCAGTTGCGCGATGCGGGCGGCGAGCCAGGCGGTGCGCAGGCGTTTGACCTCGTCGAGCACGCGCTCGCCTTCCCCGGTGATCGCAAGGCCCACCCGCCGGCGGTCGTCGTGCGCGCCCTCGATGCGCCGCAGCAGGCCCGCCGTTTCGAGCTGCTTTATATGCGCGCTCATGCTTGGCGGCGTGATGCGCTCGCGCGCCGCCAGCTCGTTGACGCCGATGCCGGGCTCACGCTGGAGCGTGCCCAGAAGCAGCGTCTGGAACGGCGACAGGCCCACCGCTCCCCGCGTCTCCCGGCGCAGGTCGCGGTTGAGCCGCAGGATGGCCGGGCGCAGCAGATCGGCGATGGCCGCCGCCTCGTCCTCAAGACGCTCGGATGGCATGGTGGATATACTCTCGGGGTGCACGCCGCGACCGCAGCAAGACAGGAAAACGTCTTTCGCCGCCTCATAATATTAGTTAGACTAACTATATAAATGAGGCCATCGACCGTCAAGCTGCGTTTCGCGCACGGCAGCCTCGCGCGACCGGCAGGGAGCGTGACGCCCACAAAGCGCTTGCCCGCATCGGCATCCATCTCCTATTCAGGAGGCCCACGCACGGAGCATGTCATGAACGCCTCATCCGACGACGGTACGCAGCAGCGGGACGACAGCAACGCACCGAAACGCGGAAAAGGCGGCATCGGCGACTCGGTCAAGGTGGTCGCCCAGGCGATACTGATCGCACTCGTGATCCGCACCTTCCTGTTCCAGCCGTTCAGCATCCCCTCCGGGTCGCTCATCCCCACGCTTCTGATCGGCGACTATCTGTTCGTGTCGAAATATGCCTACGGCTATTCGCGCTATTCCTTCCCGTGGGGCATCGTCCCGTTCGAGGGGCGGATCTGGAGCGCGGAACCGCAGCGCGGCGATATCGCCGTCTTCGCCTCGCCGAAGAACGACGGCACCGATTATGTCAAGCGGGTGATCGGCCTGCCCGGCGACACCATCCAGATGGTCGACAACGTGCTCGTCATCAACGGCAAGCCGGTCGAACGCGAGCGGATCGGCACCTATCCCGACGCCGATCAGTGGGGCCGGCCGCTGAACGTGCCGCTCTACCGCGAAACGCTCCCCGGCGGCCGCAGCCACCTCATCATTGAGCGCGAGGGCGCGGCAAGCTACTGGGCGAACACGTTCGTCTACAAGGTGCCGGACGGGCACTATTTCATGATGGGCGACAACCGCGACAACTCCAGCGATTCCCGCGACCTCGCGTCCATGGGCTATGTGCCGTTCGATCACTTCATCGGCCGGGCCGAGATCACATTCTTCTCGCTGGACGACGAAACGCCCGCGTGGCAGATATGGAATTGGCCGTCGGCGGTGCGCTGGGACCGCCTGTTCATGCGCATTCACTGACAATCGCCTTCCGCCAGCGGCGGGAGGGCTCCGGCCGGTCACGGCGCGGCGGGGACGGCCCCGCCCTCGACGCCCGATGTCGACGCCTCCTCAATCCGGCGGGGACGACCCCGCCACGAACTGACTGGAGGCCCTTCATGGGACAATCCGGAATTGCGTGGCTCGCCCTCTTCGTCGCGGGCCTGTTCGAGACCGTCTGGGCGATCGGGCTCAAGTATACGGAAGGTTTCACCCGCCTTGTGCCCTCGCTCCTCACGCTGGCGGCGATGGCGGTCAGCTTCGCGCTGCTGGCGTGGTCGCTGAAAGTTCTGCCCGTCGGCACCGCCTATGCGATCTGGACCGGAATCGGCGCGATCGGCACCGTCATTCTGGGCGTGGTGCTGTTCCACGAACCGATGACGACGATGCGGCTCGTCTGCGTCGGGCTGATTGTCTCCGGGATCGTCGGCCTGAAGATTTTCTCACCCGTATAGCCCGAGTTCCGCGAAACATTCCCCAAGAACAAAAAAATCCGGCGGCCAGAACGGCCGCCGGTCAGAGGGTCACACGATCGAAGGGTCGGGCGCGCCGTATTCTCGAATTCACATTCCCTTCCCGTCCCGATGCAGGGCCGGGATACGCACACTTCGCGCCCTCGCCACAACTTGAACGGAAGATGTAAAATAGTCGTTTCTCCCCGGCGCGGCGAACGACAAAAATCGACATATTCCCCGCGCGTTCCGGAAAGTCCGCAAGGCCTCCTACACGGGCGCCGCGCCGATGAACCATAGCCAGAACGTTATAGTGACGACCGAAACGAGTGTTGTCAGCGAAATGGCGTTTGAGGCCAACGCCTCGCCGGATCTGTAGCGGATCGCGACCAGATAGGCATTGATGCCGGTCGGCAACGCCGCGAAGGTCACCGCCACGGCGGCGAAAACCGGCGGCATCGCGAAGACGTGAAAGGCGAGAATCCAGGTTACGAACGGATGCACGACCAGCTTGAACACAGTCATGACCGTTGTCGGGCCGAGATTGCCCCGCAGGCCGTAGCGCGCCACGGCCATGCCCATCGCGACGAGCGTTACGGGCGCCGCGGCCACGGCGAGCTGCCCGACGATGTCCACGACAAGGCCCGGCAACGGGATATGCGCGATGCGCACGATGCCGCCGAGCACGATCGCGATGATGATCGGGTTCGTCGCCAGCGCCCGCAGCGTCGCCACGATGCCGAAGCCGCGCCCTTCCCCGTTGGCGCGGGAGAACATGATGGCCGCCGCCAGCATGATGATGGGCAGATGCACGGCGATCAGCAGGAACATCGGCAGCGCGCCGGGCTCGCCGAACACCATCACGATGAGCGGCACACCCAGTTGCACGGTGTTCGACTGCGCGGCGGAGAAGCCGCATATCACGGTTTCGGTTCCGCTCGCCTCGAACAACCGGCGCGCCAGCGCCATCGCCAGCAGCCACACAATGGCAACGCCCAGGAAATACGCCGCCCAGTAGCTCCATGGGCTGGCCTCGGGAACGCTGCCCTCCGACAGGGTGCGGAAAATCAGCGCCGGAATGGCGAGTGTCGCGACGAAGTCCGACACGCCGATCGCCGTGCTTTCGGGCAGCAGCCGTGTTCTTGCGACGAACCAGCCAAGCCCGATGAGCCCGAAAACCGGCGCGACGAGGGTCAGTATCTGATTCATCCGGTGAAGGCGGAGGGAAAGAAAGTGGGAGGGCGGAAGGCGCATCGACGCACCGGCAAGCGCGCGGACCTCGAAAAAGTACGCACTCACTCCGCCAGGCGTCAATTGCGTGCAGCGCAGGACAGACTTGCGCCCCCGGTTTCCACCGCCCCGCCCGGAGGCTTACGCGGCCGGATAGACCTCGCTGAAGAACGCCAGCACGCCCTGCTTGTGCGCCTTGTCGCCAACCGCGAGATTGTGGTCACGGCCGGGAATCTCAAGAAAACGGCCGTGAGGCAGGAGCGCCGCCAGCGCCTCGCCGGAGCCGGCGATGGGATCGCGCGAGCCCACGGCGACGAGCACGGGCATGGCGATCGCGGCGACCTCGGCGCGGGTCAGCGCCCCGCCGCGCGAGCCGCGAATGCAGGCCGCGAGCGCCCGCAGGTCACTGCCCGTCTGCTGTGCGAAGGCGCGGAACATGCGCTGGTTCGGGTCCGTCAGATCCTCCAGCGACGACGCCTCCATCGCCTCCGCGATAGCGGTCGGCAGGCCGTCGCCATCGACGAGGTGAATGCCGAGCCCGCCGAGCACGGCCGCCGCCACCCTTTCGGGATGCAGCACGGTGAGCCGCGCCGTGTTGCGCGCGCCCATCGAATAGCCGATCACGGCGGCGCGCTCGATGTCCAGATGGTCGAGCAGGCGGCGCGCGTCCTCCGCCATGTTCGCGGTGGTATAGGCAGCCGGATCGTAGAGCTTCTCGCTCTGGCCATGCCCGCGGTTGTCGAGCGCGATGACGCGATAGCCGGCACGCCCCAGCGTCGTCGTCCACATCGTATTGACCCAGTTCACGGCATGATTCGAGGCGAAGCCATGAATGAGCAGCACCGGCCGGCCATCGCCGTTCCGGGCAGGAATATCGATGAAATTGATGCGAACGCCATCGGACGAGAACGCCTGCACGCTGCACTTCCTCCCTGCCGGTAACGGGCTGGTGCGCCGCGCGTGTCGCCCGGAAACATGGTGGGCGGTGAGGGATTCGAACCCCCGACATCCACGGTGTAAACGTGGCGCTCTAACCAGCTGAGCTAACCGCCCCCGACAACTTCAGGCTTCAAAACACGCCCGCGGGTCGACGAGGCGCAATCTTCTTCCGGCGACACCGGCACGCCCCCATCGTCTAAGGGAACCTGCCGGGTGTTTCAAGATGCAAATCGACTCTTCCCCGGCCCGCCCGAAAGGGCCTGCAGCACCAAGTCTCCGAAGATATCGGGAGCTGATCCACATCCGGGCTTTTCCGTGCACAGGCGCCGTCGCGCGACCCGGGAGAAAGCTTACTTGTTGTTGACGGCATCCTTGAGGCCGGCGCCAGCCTTGAACTTCGGCGTGCGGGAAGCAGCGACCTCGATGGTCTCGCCGGTGCGAGGGTTGCGGGCCGTACCGGCCGGACGGTCTGCGACCACAAAGGTGCCGAAACCAATCAGCTTGACTTCGTCACCCTGGGCAAGCGCCGAGGTGATCACCTCGATAGCGGCGTCCAGCGCATCGCCCGCCTGGGCTTTGGTCAGACCGGCCTTGTCGGCGACGGCTGAAACGAGATCACCTTTATTCATATGGTCCTCCTGAACTCGTCAACCCGAGTTATGGTTTCGTATCATGCCGGCGTGGGCATCGTGTCCGATCATACGGCAAGTGCCACCGGATGCCGTAAATTATAAGCGAAAGCAATGCCTTCCCAGCATTTTTCGGCAAAAAAGCCCCCCGGATCCGCTCCGGGGGGCCGTTTTCAACAATTATTCGGCAACATCAGCCGGCTCAGTGCGCCACGGAAACCGCGCTTTCGCCGTCCTCGGCCGGCAGGGGCACCGCCGCGGCCTCTGCCACCGGCTGCACGAGAGCTTCCGGCAGCCGCACCAGCGCGTGCTGAAGAACCTGGTCCATGCGCGACACGGGCACGATTTCCAGCCCGTTCTTCACGCTGTCCGGCAGCTCCGCCAGGTCCTTGGCGTTCTCTTCCGGAATGAGGACCTTCTTCAGCCCGCCGCGCAGCGCCGCCAGCAGCTTCTCCTTCAACCCGCCGATCGGCAGGACACGACCGCGCAGCGTCACCTCGCCCGTCATCGCGATGTCCCTGCGGACGGGAATGCCCGTCACGGTCGAGACAATAGCGGTCGCCATGGCGATGCCGGCCGACGGGCCGTCCTTGGGCGTCGCTCCTTCAGGCACGTGCACGTGGATGTCGTGCTTGTCGAAGAACGCCGGTTCGATGCCGAAATCGGGCGCGCGCGAGCGGACATAGGAAGCCGCCGCCGAAATCGATTCCTTCATCACGTCCCGCAGGTTGCCGGTCACGGTCATCTTGCCCTTGCCCGGCATCCTGATGCCCTCGATGGTCAGCAACTCGCCGCCCACCTCGGTCCACGCCAGTCCGGTGACCGCACCCACCTGATCCTCGTCCTCGACCTCGCCGAAGCGGAACTTCGGCGCGCCGAGATAGTCGGCGAGGTTGGATGCCGTCACGTGGATGCTGTCCGCCTTCTTGAGCACGATTTCCTTCACCGCCTTGCGGATGAGGTTGGAAATCTCGCGCTCAAGGTTACGCACACCCGCTTCCCGGGTGTAGCGGCGGATCAGCAGCAGCAGGCCCGCGTCGTCGATCGACCACTCGCCGTCCTTCAGACCGTGCTTCTTCACCGCCTCGGGGATGAGGTGCCGGCGGCTGATTTCCAGCTTCTCCTCTTCCGTATAGCCGGCGATGCGGATCACCTCCATACGGTCGAGCAGCGGCCCCGGAATGTTCAGCGTGTTGGCCGTGGTCACGAACATCACGTTCGACAGGTCGTAATCGACTTCGAGGTAGTGATCGTTGAAGGCGCCGTTCTGTTCAGGGTCCAGCACCTCCAGCAACGCCGCCGAGGGATCGCCGCGGAAGTCCATGCCCATCTTGTCGATCTCGTCGAGCAGGATGAGCGGGTTCGACGTCTTGGCCTTGCGCATCGACTGGATGATCTTGCCGGGCATCGAGCCGATGTAGGTCCGCCGGTGTCCGCGAATCTCCGCCTCGTCACGCACGCCGCCGAGCGACAGCCGCACGAACTCACGTCCCGTCGCCTTGGCGAGCGACTTGCCGAGCGACGTCTTGCCGACGCCGGGAGGCCCGACGAGGCACAGGATGGGGCCGGTCAGCCTGTTGGCGCGCTGCTGCACCGCGAGATATTCGAGGATACGTTCCTTGACCTTGTCGAGGCCGTAGTGATCCGTGTCCAGCACGTTCTGCGCCAGCACCAGATCCTTCTTGACCTTCGACCGCTTCGACCACGGGATGCCGAGGATCCAGTCGAGGTAATTGCGCACCACCGTCGCTTCCGCGGACATCGGCGACATCTGGCGCAGCTTCTTCAGCTCGCCGAGCGCCTTCTCGCGCGCTTCCTTGGTGAGGCGCGTCTTCTCGATCCGCTCCTCGATCTCGGTCAGTTCGTCGCGGCCGTCCTCGTCGCCCAGCTCCTTCTGGATCGCCTTCATCTGCTCGTTGAGGTAGTACTCGCGCTGGGTCTTCTCCATCTGGCGCTTGACGCGCGTGCGGATGCGCTTTTCCACCTGCAGGACGGAGATCTCGCTTTCCATCAGCCCAAGCGCCTTCTCCAGCCGCTCGGAAACGGACGAGGCCTCCAGGATGGCCTGCTTGTCGGCGATCTTGACCGCGAGATGCGAGGCCACCGTGTCGGCGAGCTTCGATGGCTCATCGATCTGCGTGACAGCGGAAACCACCTCGGGAGAAATCTTCTTGTTCAGCTTGACGTAATTTTCGAACTCGGCGACCACCGAGCGCGCAAGCGCCTCGACCTCGACATCGGCGCCCGTCGACTCGGGCAGGGCCTCGGCCTCGGCCTCGTAAAACCCCTCGCTGCGGGTATAGGTCCGCACGCGGGCACGTGTCGTCCCTTCCACCAGCACCTTCACGGTGCCGTCGGGCAGCTTCAGGAGTTGCAGCACGTTGGCAAGCGTGCCGACCTCGTAGATCGCATCGGTCGCCGGATCGTCGTCAGACGCATTGATTTGCGTGGCCAGCAGGATGTGCCGGTCGCTCTTGACGACCTCCTCCAGCGCGCGAATGGATTTGTCGCGCCCTACAAAAAGCGGCACGACCATGTGCGGGAAAACAACAATGTCACGGAGCGGAAGAACAGGGTAGATCCCGACCGTTCCTGCGGCCACCGCCTGTCGGGGCTTCGTTGTCGTCATGGCCCGTATCCTTTCGTTTGCGCCCGCGCCCCCCTCTTTGGCAGGTTCACGGACGGTTGCCGGAAGCGCTCATCGCGCGGGCGACTGCCTCCGGTGCGCTGCCTCCATCACCCTCCTGGCATGATGGTCCAGCAGCGACTTCCCTAAGTTGGAGAGAGTTGCGCCGGCTTTCAAGTTCGTCGGCGGCAAGAAGTGTGCACAAACACGCCAAACCCTCACCCAACGCGCGAGCGCGGTAAAAGCAAGGGCGCCGTCCCGGAGAACAGCGCCCTCATATCTCATCGTTCTGCTTCCCGGCGCCTGCCGGGACAGCCTTCCGTCACGCGCTGACGGATGCGTTCGCATCCGATCGGTCGGCATAGATGTACAGCGGATTCGCCTTGCCCTCGACCACCTCGGGGCCGACGACGATCTGCTCCACGCCCTCCAGGCCCGGCAGGTCGTACATCGTGTCGAGCAGGATGCCCTCCATGATGGAGCGCAAGCCACGCGCGCCGGTCTTGCGCTCGATCGCCTTGCGGGCGATCAGCGACAGCGCCTCGTCGTTGAACGTCAGTTCGACGTCCTCCATGTCGAACAGCCGCTGGTACTGCTTGACGAGCGCGTTCTTCGGCTCCTGAAGGATGCGCTTCAGCGCCACCTCGTCGAGGTCCTCCAGCGTGGCGATCACCGGCAGGCGGCCGACGAATTCCGGAATGAGGCCGAACTTGAGCAGGTCCTCCGGCTCCACCTCGCGGAACACCTCGCCGGTGCGCCGGTCGTCGGGCGCCTGCACGTTGGCGCCAAAGCCGATCGACGTGCCCTTGCCGCGTCCCATGATGATGCGTTCGAGCCCCGCGAAGGCACCGCCGCAGATGAACAGGATGTTGGTGGTGTCCACCTGCAGGAATTCCTGCTGCGGATGCTTGCGCCCGCCTTGCGGCGGCACACTGGCGACCGTGCCTTCCATGATCTTCAGCAGCGCCTGCTGCACGCCTTCGCCCGAGACGTCGCGCGTGATCGACGGATTATCCGACTTGCGGGAAATCTTGTCGATCTCGTCGATGTAGACTATGCCCCGCTGGGCGCGCTCGACATTGTAGTCGGATGCCTGCAGCAGCTTCAGGATGATGTTCTCGACATCCTCGCCCACATAGCCCGCCTCGGTCAGCGTGGTGGCGTCGGCCATGGTGAAGGGAACGTCGAGGATGCGCGCCAGCGTCTGCGCCAGCAGCGTCTTGCCCGAGCCCGTGGGGCCCACGAGCAGGATGTTCGACTTCGCCAGTTCGACGTCGTTGTGCTTCGTCGCGTGCGACAGGCGCTTGTAGTGGTTGTGAACCGCCACCGACAGCACCTTCTTGGCGTGCGACTGGCCGATGACGTAGTCATCGAGCACCTTGCTGATTTCCTTGGGCGTCGGAACGCCCTCGCGCGACTTCACCAGCGAGGATTTGGATTCCTCGCGGATGATGTCCATGCACAGCTCCACGCACTCATCGCATATGAACACCGTCGGCCCGGCGATGAGTTTACGGACCTCATGCTGGCTCTTGCCACAGAATGAGCAGTAGAGCGTGCTCTTCGAGTCACTGCCGCCTGTCTTGCTCATGGTCCGTCTCCACTCGGTCACTGCTCGCGTCAAAATCGACGGAGCGTCATCATGTGTTCATATAGGCCAGGGACAAAGAAAAAGTAAGCGGTGTGACCGCAGCGTTCTGCCATTGCCCGACCCTGTCCCGCGAAGGTGGCCCGGAGGCCACCCCCTCCCGCGTTGCCACCGGCTGGCGACACCGCAGAATTTCCATGCAATCACGGTGCCCTGTCGCAATCAATAGCCGCGGCACCATCTCGCATGACCCGGCCGGGCGATCCACAGACGACGCCGCGGGCGCCCTCGGCCTTCTCAACAATCCACACCATGCGCCGCGTTGTCAATCCATTGATATCGCAGGATCTTTTCCGCAGCGCCGCGTGCGCCCCACCCAGCAGGCGAGGCAACGCGCGTCAGCCTTCGATTTCCGCGCGCTTCGTATGGACCTGATCGATCAGGCCAAATTCCTTCGCGGCATCGGCCGTCATGAAGTTATCACGCTCAAGCGCCGCTTCAATCTCGGCGATGTCACGGCCGGTATGCTTCACGTAAATCTCATTCAGCCGCCGCTTCAGCGCCTCGATCTCGCGGGCGTGAATCAGGATGTCGGTCGCCTGCCCCTGGAAGCCGCCGGAGGGCTGGTGCACCATGATTCGCGCGTTGGGCAGCGCGAATCGCTGCCCCGCCTCGCCCGCCGCCAGCAGCAGCGAGCCCATGGAGGCCGCCTGCCCGAGGCAGAGCGTGGTCACCGGGCTGCGGATGAACTGCATCGTGTCGTAGATGGACAGGCCGGAAGTCACCACGCCGCCGGGCGAGTTGATGTAGAAGTTGATTTCCTTCTTCGGATTGTCCGCTTCCAGAAACAGCAACTGCGCCACCACGAGCGAGGCCGAATAATCTTCCACCGGTCCGGTCAGGAAGATGATCCGCTCGCGCAGCAGCCGCGAATAGATGTCGAATGCGCGCTCGCCGCGATTGGACTGCTCCACCACCATCGGCACGAGCGTGCTGTTGTAAACCTCGAACGGATCTCTCATCGCTGATCAAGCCTTGATTGGATGCCGCCGCGACGCTGCGCGGCACTGTGTGACGGGCACGGCACGCACCTATGGCGCGGAACACGAATATTCAAGACCTCCCGCGCCATCATCACCTTCCCGCCCCCGTGCCGGCGGCGCCAGACGCCACGCGGATAAAACGACAGAAGCGCGATTCGCCGCCCCCGGCAGCGAGTCGCGCTCCTTCATAGCATTATGGAGGGCTGCAACGACAGACGCAGCGCCATCCATCCGTGCGATCACGCCCCGGCATCGTCTCCGGCCGCCTTTGCCGCGTCCGGCGCGGGAGCGGCTTCCTCGCCGTCCTCATCCGCGAAAAGCTCCTCGCGGGTCACCGTCCTGTCCGTCACCGTCGCCTGCGCGAGCAGGTGGTCGACGACCTTCTCCTCGAAGATCGGCGCACGGATTTCCGCCAGCGCCTGCGGATTCTTGTTGTAGTAGTCCCACACGGCCTTTTCCTGGCCCGGGAATTGCCGCGCGCGTTCCACCACGCCGCGCGTGACCTCGTCGTCGGAGACGCTCACGCTGGCCCGGTCACCGACCTCGGCAAGCACGAGGCCCAGACGCACGCGGCGTTCGGCGATCTTGCGGTAGTCCGCCTTCGACGCCTCTTCCGTCGTGCCTTCGTCCTCGAAGGTGCGGCCGGCCTGCTTCAGGTCAGAGACGACCTGCTGCCAGACGCCCGCGAATTCCTGGTCCACGAGGCTGGGCGGCAGTTCGAAGTCGTACTGCGCGTCGAGCGCGTCGAGCAGTTCCTTCTTCACCTTGCGGCGCGTCTGCGTCTGGAAGTCGCGTTCGATCGTGCCGCGAATCACGTTGCGCAGGGCTTCCAGCGAATCGAAGCCGATGCCTTTGGCGAATTCATCGTCCAGCGCGGTCTCGCCCGGCGCCTCGACAGCCTTCACCGTCACGGCGAAGCTGGCTTCCTTGCCCGCGAGGTGCTCGGCCTGATAATTCTCGGGGAACGTCGTCACGATCGTGCGTTCCTCGTCCTTGGACGCGCCGATCAGCTGCTCCTCGAAGCCGGGGATGAAGCTGTTCGAGCCGATCTCGACGCGGATGTCCTGGCTGGAGCCGCCCTCGAAGGGGGTGCCGTCAATGGAGCCGACGAAGTCGATCAGCACACGATCGCCGGCCTCTGCCGCGCCGTCCTTCTCGCTGAAGGGGCGGCTTTCCCTGGCGATGCGGGCGATGGCCTCGTCCACCTCAGACTCCGGCACTTCCGCGACCTCGCGCTCCAGCGCCAGCCCTTCGAGCGACTTCAGCTCGAACGTGGGCAGCAGCTCGACGGCGACGCTGAAGGCCAGATCGCCCTTGGCGGCAATGACGGCGTCGATCTCTTCCTTGTCTTCCGGCAGCGTCACCTTCGGCTCGCCTGCCAGACGCAGCGCGTTGTCCTCGACGATCTGGCGGTTGGCGTCGTTGATGGCGCCCTGCACCACTTCCGCCATGAGCGACTGACCATAGAGGCGGCGCAGATGCGCCACCGGCACCTTGCCGGGGCGGAAGCCATTGATGCGCACGCGGTCCTTCAGGCCCGCGAGTTCACTCGACAGCTTGCTTTCCAGCTCGGTGGCGGGCACCACCACCTTGAACTCGCGTTTCAAACCCTCTGAAAGAGTCTCGGTCGCCTGCATGGTACAGTTTCTCAATCCAGTTCGCGTTCAGAATTAGACAGCGGAGCTATGGTGCGGGCGGAGGGCCTCGAACCCCCACGACTTGCGTCACAGGAACCTAAATCCTGCGCGTCTACCAATTCCGCCACGCCCGCATCACGGACCCGCTGCCGCAGCGAGCCCTTCCCCGGGTCGCGGCTCTATATCATGGCCGCCGGCTATTGCAGCAAAAAAATGACAGGCACGCTAGTTCTTTACGCCTCGCCTTGCGCGCCGGGCGCGGATAAAACAGCGCGACGGCGCGCTGCCGGCCAATGACGCAGAGGACCGACAGGAACCCGGAATCGATGAGCAACCCATTGCGATACAACGGAAACCCTCTTTTCCCGAGCCGCCGTTCGCTGCTGGCGTCGCTTGCCCTCGCCGCCGTTCCCGGCCTGTCGCCGGCGGTGCGCGCCGACGAGGCGGCGCCCTCCGCCTCATCCACAGAATCCCCGCTCACGCTGACCGCGGGCGAATCGGCCCATGCCCTCGACGGTGTGCCGGCGCCCGTGCGGTTGTGGACCTACGACGGGCGCTTCCCCGGCCCGCTGCTGCGTGTGCGCCGGGGCACCGCCCTGAACCTGCGGCTGCGCAACACCCTGCCCCAGCCGACCTCGCTGCACTGGTACGGCCTGCGGATCGCCAACGCCATGGATGGCGTCGCCGGCCTCACGGGCCCGGCGCTCGCGGCCGGAGAGAGCGCGGACATCGGCTTCACCGCGCGCGACGCCGGCACGTATGTCTACCGTCCTCTCGTGCCGGAGCACGCGGCCGAACAGACGGAGCGCGGCCTTGCCGGCATCCTCGTCGTCGACGAGGACACGCCGCCCTACGCGGACGACGTCGCCCTCGTGCTCGATGACATCGCTCTCGACGACAACGGGCAGGTCCGCGACAGCTTCGGCTCCCCCGCCGAGATCGGCCTGGCGGGACGCCTCGGCAACCGGCTGCTGATCAACGGCCGCACCGCGCCGGAACAGCTCTCCCGCCCGCCTGGCCGGCGGCTGCGGCTGCGGATCGCCAACATTGCCAATGCGCGGCCGCTGACGTTGCGCTTCGAGAACCTGACGACCCACGTCATCGCCGCCGATGGCCAGCCGGTCGACTCGCCTTTTCGGCCGGTGCGCGACAGCATCGCGCTGGCGCCGGGCGGGCGCGTCGACGTGGTGGTGGATACGCCGGAGGATGGCGTTTCCGGCAAGGTGGTCGCGGCCCTCGGCAGCGGCCTGCCGCTGCTGGCCCTCACGGGCGCGGGCACGCCCGAGACGCACGCGCCGGAACCCGTGGCCGGCTTGCCGCCAAACGACCTGCCCGAATCGCTCGATCTCGCCCGCGCGCGACGTTTCGACCTGATCATCGATGGCGGCCTCGACCCCGCCGCCAGCGAGAGTGCGGGCGATCCCACACGCATCTGGCGGCTCGGCGGCCTGTCCTGGCGCGATGCGGTGGCGCGCCCGCTGTTCCGGGTGCCGGGCGGCACGCCGGTCGTGATGGCGCTGGAGAACCGCACGGCCTTTTTGCAGGTGCTGCATCTGCACGGCCACCACGCCCGCCAGCTGCACCGCCTCGACGACGGCTGGGAGCCATTCTGGCTCGATACCATCGCCGTGCCGGCGGGGCAGACAGTGCGCGTCGCCTTTCTCGCTGACAATCCCGGGCGCTGGATGATCGGCTCCGCCGTTCTAGACCGGCTCGGCGCGGGACTGGCGGGCTGGTTCGAGGTCGGATAGGACAGCAGGCGAAGGGGCGCCCGCTCATTTTTTCCGGAGCGGCTCCAGCGGCTTCAGCACTTGCGGCAGGACGCGCGGCAGCAGCTCCGGCAGATCCTCGGCGATGAGGCCAGGGCCCGCGAGTTGCGCGGCGGCGCCGTGCAGCCAGACACCGGCGCAAGCCGCCTCGAACGCCGGCACCCCCTGCGCGAGCGCGCCCGCGATCATGCCGGCCAGCACGTCGCCCGATCCCGCCGTCGCCAGCCAAGGCGAACCATTGTCGTTGATCGCGGCGCGGCCATCGGGCGCGGCGATCACCGTGTCGGCGCCCTTGATCACCACGACCGCCCCGGTGCGTTGCGCGGCATGCTGCGCCCGGGTGAGCTTGGAGCGCGCGGACGCGACCGCCGCCTCCTGCGCGAAGAGCCGGGCGAACTCGCCCTCGTGCGGCGTCAGCACGACACCCCGCCGCGTGGCGGGCCCGATTGCCGCGCGCAGGCTGTCGACATCCCCGGCGAAGCTCGTCAGCGCGTCGGCGTCGAGCACGAGCGCGCGGCCGGCCGCGCCCGCCGCCGCCACGAAGGCGCGCGTGCGCTCGCCCACACCGGCTGCCGGGCCGATGACCAGCGCGTTGAACCGCTCGTCGGCCAACGCTTCCGCAAGCTGCGCGGCATCTTCGACCGGGCGGAGCATGATGGCGGTCAGGTGGGCGGCATTCTCGGCGAGCGCATCGGCAGGCGAGGCAACCGTCACCAGCCCGGCACCGATGCGCAGGGCTGCCCGCGCCGCAAGGCGCGCCGCGCCGGTACGCGCCCTTCCGCCCGAGACGACGAGCGCATGCCCGCGTCCATATTTGTGGCCGGTCACGGACGGCACCGGCAAACTGTCGCCGAACAGCCCCGGCCCGTTGACCGTGAGCCCGTTCGACAGCTCGTCCGCCAACACATCGGCAATGCCGATGTCCGCCACATGCAGGTCGCCGCGACAGGCGCGTCCGGGAAAGAGATAATGCCCGGGCTTGGCGCGGGCGAACGTCACGGTAAGGGTTGCCTGCACCGCCGCGCCGCGCACGGCACCGCTGTCGCCGTCGATCCCTGTCGGCACGTCGACAGCCACCGCCGCCGCCGGACTGGCGTTCACGCGCGCCACGAGCGCCTGAAGCTCCGCCGTCAGGTCCCTGTCGAGACCCGCACCGAGGAGCGCATCGATGATCACGTCCGCGTCATTGAGCGTCACATCGTCGATGGACAGAACCTCGCCCTGCCAGTCCGCCGCCGCGGCGGCGGCATCGCCCTTCAGCGCCGCGACCGCGCCCAGCAGCGCCAGCCGCACCGTGAAGCCGCGGCCGACCAGCAGGCGCGCGGCCACGAAGCCGTCACCACCGTTGTTGCCGGGCCCGCACAGCACAATGATCTTGCGCGCGGGAGAACCGGCGAGCTGCGCCGCCTTCTCAGCGACCGCGGCCCCGGCACGCTGCATGAGCGTGTAGCCGGGCGTGCCCGCCGCGATCGTGCGGGCGTCGGCGTCGCGCATCGCACGTGTCGTCCACAGGGTCGTCGCCATCACCGTTTCTCCGTCGCTGCCGAAACCGCACGTCCTCCGCAAAGGGAAGCCGCCGGAACGCCGCGTGTCAACGGAGCGCCCGGGCGTTTCCCGCCGTGACGGCTGTTGTGGCGCGGTGAAGTGCAGCATTTGCCCATTTTATCACCAGCATTTGCCTATTTGCTGGGCATACATCGTCGGGCGCAACGATTTTGGGCATGTCCGCCCCCGGGCATTGATGGTAATTATCGTCGGCAGAGAGCGGCGCGCGGCGCCGCGCCAACGTCGCGAAGGCCCCGGCCGGAGGCGACGTGGAATAGATACGCGAACCGATACCGGCTCACTGGCCATGGGAGGGCTTCCGACGTGAAAAAGATCGAAGCGATCATCAAACCCTTCAAGCTCGACGAGGTGAAGGAAGCGCTGCAGGAAGTCGGGCTGCAAGGCATCACGGTCATTGAGGCCAAGGGCTTCGGACGTCAGAAGGGCCATACCGAACTGTATCGCGGCGCGGAATACGTGGTCGACTTCCTGCCCAAGGTGAAAATCGAGATCGTGCTGGCCGACGAGCAGGTCGAGCGCGCGGTCGAGGCCATCCGCAAGGCTGCCGCTACCGGCCGCATCGGAGATGGCAAGATTTTTGTATCTCCGGTCGAGGAAGCGATCCGCATCCGCACCGGCGAGACCGGCCCGGACGCGATCTGACCCGGCGACCTCTACTCAACGGCCAACGGACGACGTGCGTCGCAAATGGCCCGGCACCTAACGAAAGCAACAAGGAACGTTACTCATGACGACCGCTCAGGATGTCCTCAAGCTCATCAAGGACAACGACATCCGTTACGTCGACCTGCGCTTCACCGACCCGCGCGGCAAATGGCAGCACGTCACCTTCGACGTGTCCTTCATCGATGAAGACTTCTTCAGCGAAGGCACGATGTTCGACGGTTCGTCCATTGCCGGCTGGAAGGCCATCAACGAATCCGACATGGTGCTGCTGCCCGACCCGACGACCGCCCAGGTCGACCCGTTCTTCTCGGCCTCGACGCTCTCCATCGTCTGCGACGTGCTGGAACCCACGACCGGCGAACCCTATGAGCGCGACCCGCGCGGCATCGCCAAGAAGACGGAAGCTTACCTGAAGTCCACCGGGATCGGCGACACGCTCTTCGTGGGGCCGGAGGCCGAGTTCTTCCTGTTCGACGACGTCAGGTTCACCGCGACCCCCTACAACACCGGCTTCAAGCTGGATGCCGCCGAACTGCCGACCAACGGCGATACCGAATACGAGGGCGGCAACCTCGGCCACCGCATCCCGACCAAGGGCGGCTACTTCCCCGTTCCCCCGCTCGATGCCAGCCAGGACATCCGCAGCGAGATGCTGGCCGCCATCGCCGCCATGGGCGTGACCGTCGAGAAGCACCACCACGAGGTCGCTTCCGCCCAGCACGAACTCGGCATCAAGTTCGCCACGCTTGTCGAGACCGCCGACGCGATGCAGATCTACAAGTACTGCATCCATAATGTCGCGTCGAGCTACGGCAAGACTGCGACCTTCATGCCCAAGCCCATCTACGGCGACAACGGCTCGGGCATGCACGTGCACCAGTCCATCTGGAAGGAAGGCAAGCCGCTCTTCGCCGGCAACAAGTATGCCGACCTCAGCCAGGAGTGCCTGTGGTACATCGGCGGCATCATCAAGCATGCCAAGGCGCTGAACGCCTTCACGAACCCGTCCACGAACTCCTACAAGCGTCTCGTGCCCGGCTTCGAAGCCCCCGTGCTGCTGGCCTATTCGTCGCGCAACCGCTCGGCGTCCTGCCGCATTCCGTGGACGACGAACCCGAAGGCCAAGCGGCTTGAGGTGCGCTTCCCCGATCCGGCCGCCAACCCCTATCTCGCCTTCTCGGCGCTGGCGCTGGCGGGTATCGATGGCATCCTCAACAAGATCGATCCCGGCGAAGCCATGGACAAGGACCTCTACGATCTGCCCCCGCGTGAGCTGAAGCAGATCCCGACCGTCTCGGCCAGCCTGCGCGAGGCGCTGCAGGAACTCGACAAGGACCGCACCTTCCTCAAGGCCGGCGGCGTGTTCAGCGACACGTTCATCGACTCCTACATCGAACTGAAGATGCAGGAAGTTATCCGCTTCGAACACACGCCGCACCCGGTCGAGTTCGATATGTACTACTCCGTCTGACGACGGCCCACGAATAATGAGGGGAGCAACTCCGGCGGTCTCTGACCGCCGGTTTTTTTATGCGGACGGGGGCGCACGTCGCAAACAAAAAGGGCGGCCCTGCGGCCGCCCTGTCGTCTCTCGCGCCGGCTGCCGGTTTCGCAGCCGGCAACCGGCGTGAAGAATCAGCGCTTCGAGAACTGGAAGGAACGGCGGGCCTTGGCGCGGCCGTACTTCTTACGCTCGACGGTACGGCTGTCGCGGGTGAGGAAGCCTTCCTTCTTCAGCGGGCCGCGCAGTTCCGGCTCGTAGTGGGTCAGTGCCTTGGAGAGGCCGTGGCGCACCGCGCCCGCCTGACCGGAGAGGCCGCCGCCGGTGACGGTGACGGTGACGTCGTACTGGCCGTCGCGGTTCACCAGCACCAGCGGCTGGCGCAGGATCATGCGCAGCACCGGACGGGCGAAGTAGGTCTCGACCGAACGGCCGTTGACGACGATCTTGCCCTCACCGGGCTTGATCCACACGCGGGCGATGGCGTCCTTACGCTTGCCGGTGGCGTAGGCGCGGCCCTGGGCGTCGAGCTTCTGCTCGTAGCGGGGCGCTTCCGGCGTGTCGCTGACAACACCGGCGATCTGGCCGAGATCGGCAAGGCTCTGGATGGTATCGGACATGATCAGGCGCTCCTCGCGTTCTTGCGGTTGAGGGCGGCAACATCCAGCGCCTCGGGCTGCTGGGCTTCGTGCGGATGCTCCGCGCCGCCGTACACGCGCAGATTGCCGAGCTGGCGACGGCCGAGCGGACCGCGCGGCAGCATGCGCTCCACGGCCTTCTCCACGACGCGCTCGGGGAAGCGGCCTTCCAGAATGGACTTGGCGGTACGCTCCTTGATGCCACCCGGATAGCCGGTGTGGTGGTAGTAGCGCTTGTCGGTATACTTGTTGCCGGTGAAGACAACCTTTTGCGCGTTGATGACGATGACATTGTCGCCGTCATCGACATGGGGCGTGAAGGTGGGTTTGTGCTTGCCGCGCAGACGAAGCGCGATGATCGAGGCGAGGCGGCCGACCACGAGGCCGGATGCGTCGATGATCACCCACTTCTTCTCGACTTCGGCGGGCTTGGCCGAGTACGTCGTCATGATGGATCTTCTTCACATTCAGAAGGTCCCGGCCCGGAAGAACCGCAGTGCGGCACCGGACGGGAGCGGAAAAACAAACGAGCCGCCTGCCCTCACAAGCAGACGACGCGGGATGGCGGATCACTAAGCTACTGAAATCGCTCTGTCAAGAGGACGTCAATTCGATGACGCCATGAAATAATTATATATTTCAAAATGTTACGATATTAGGTATTATAGTACCGCTATCGCTAGCGCTCTCCGCTCAACTCCCGCCGCCGCCGATCGAGTTCCTGGGCGTAGCGCCTCAGCGCATGGGCCTCCGTCACGTAGCCCAGAACGGACCGGCATTGCGGATCGTCGACCACGGCCAGCGTTTCGGTTTCCGCCCTGTCGAATGCCTCCAGAATCATGTTGATGTTCTGGCGCGGCAGCAGGAAGACGTCTGGCGCGTGGCGCAGGTTGCGCACCGGCACGGTCTCCGCGTCGGTGTCCTGCCCGTTGGCATGCACCTCCGCCGCCAGCACGAAGCCCACGTAGCCGCCGCCCTCGTCCACCAGAAACACGCGCTCCGTGGAGCCGATGGGGAAGCGCTTGCGGAAGGCCGCGACAGTCATGTGCTCGCCCGCCGTGCGCGCCTCCCGCCGCATCAGCTTCACCACCGTCAGGTCTTTCACGAAGCTGATGTCGAAGGCCGAGCGGATCGACTCGCCGCGCACGTGGAAACGCCAGGTGGCGAACGAGTAGCCGAACAGCCGCCGCACGATCAGCGAGGCGATGACCGCGCCGATCATCACGCCGCTGGCGATGGCGATATTGCCCGTTTGCTCGAACACCAGAAAGATCATGGTGATCGGCGCGCCAATGATGGCAGCTGCCATTGAGGCCATGCCGACGAGCGCATAGACGATGCGGTCCACCGGCAGCGCCGGGAAGAGCGACGTGATGCCGAACCCGATGACGTCGCCGAGCAGGATGCCGACGAAGAGCGACGTATGGAACAGGCCGCCGCGAAAGCCGGTACCCACCGACAACGCCGCCGCCAGCACCTTCGCGGCGAGCAGCCCCAGCAGCACCGTGAAGCCGTGCGCGTGCACGAGATAATATTGCATCGCGCCGTGCCCCGCGCCGAGCACCGCCGGCGAATAGAGCGCCAGCACCGCGACGCCGAGGCCGCCGAGCGCGGGACGCAGAAGCGCAGGCACCTTGAAGCGGCGCAGCACGAAGTCGCCCGCCGTGGCCATCTTCATGATCCAGATGCCGATCACGCCCGCGACGACGCCAATCCCGACGAAAACGATGATGTCGTAGCGCGAGAAGTAGAGGTCGATGTTGAGCAGCGGGCTGGTCAGCTCCTGCGTCAACAGCCCGGCGACGGCCGGCGCGGTCAGTGCCGACAGCATGACAGGCGCGAGCGTCACCACCGCATAGGCACCCAGCACCAGCTCGAAGGCGTAGAAGGCGCCGGCCATCGGCGCATCGAACGCGGCGGCGATGCCGGCGGCCGCGCCGCAGGCGACGAGCGTGCGCAGGTCGGCGCGCCGCAGGTTGAATTTCCGCCCGAGCCACGACCCCATTCCCGCGCCGAACTGCGTGTAGCCCGCCTCCATGCCGACAGCCGCGCCGCAGCCGCTGGAGAGCACGGTGCCGCCCGTCAGCAACACGCTGTCCGTCAGCGAGACGCGCCCGCCGTAGAGCGCATTCGCCTCGATGGGGTCGACGGCATCGCGCCGGCGCAGCCGGTGCACTGCCCACGTGTAGCAGCCGACGACGAGCCCGCCGACGATGAGCGACGTGAAGACGCGCACGGGATCGAGCGATAGCGAAGCGCTGAGATACGCACCCCGCTCAAGCCCGAACAGTTCCTCGTGCAGCCATTGCGCCGCGCTGTGGGCCAGCGCCACGCCCACGCCCGTCACCGTGCCGATCAGGATGGCGAAGACGGAAAGCGACAACTCCTCTGCCCGCGCAAAGGCCTTGATCCTCCACCACATAGCATCAAACATGGACGGATTGCCTCGTCATGGCGGACCATCGCTCCCATACGTCGGAAAGGTCGTAGCCAAAGCCCCGGGTCGGGTCAATGCGCCAGCAGCGCCCAGAAGCGCTCCATCATGCCATGCAGGCTGTTGACCGGACGCGGCGTTCGTTATATCGAACATATACGCTCTTCCCTCGCCGGGGAAACGCCCGCGGAACAGGAGCGCGGCCTTGTTTGACACGCCGTGTCCCGACGAGGTCGATCCATTGCCGTGAACCGCCCGTTCCGTCCTTTACAGACCGTGTCCGTCGCCACATTGTTGCCATTTGGCGGAGAATAACAACCATGTCATCCGACTGTAGAAACCACTTCGCAACGCTTGCCGTGCACGCAGGCGCCAGTCCCGATCCCGTCACGGGCGCGCGCGTGACGCCTCTCTATCTCACCAACGGCTTCGCGTTCGAGACGCCGGAGGCCGCCGCCGACATTTTCGCGCTGCGCAAGAGCGGCTATTCCTACGCGCGTGGCGGCAACCCGACGGGCGCCGTGCTGGAAAAGCGCATCGCCACCCTTGAAGGCGGCACCAACGCGGTCGCCATCGCCTCCGGCCAGTCGGCTCTGCTCGTCATCCTGCTGACGCTGCTGAAATCGGGCGACGAGTACGTTTCCGCCAACCGCCTGTTCGGTGGCTCGCTCGGCCTGATGCGCCGCCTCGAAGAGCGCCACGACCTCAAGGTGACGTTCGCCAACCCGCTCGATCTCGACGCCTTCGCCGCCGCCGTCACCGAGCGCACGCGGGCCATCGTCATCGAGTCCATCGTCAACCCCTCGGGCGACGTGGTCGACATCGCCGCCGTGGCCGATATCGCGAAGAAGCATAACATCCCGCTCGTCGTCGACAACACACTGGCCACACCTTACCTGATCCGCCCCATCGAATACGGCGCCGACATCGTCTTCCATTCGCTGTCGAAGTTCATTGGCGGCCACGGGCAGGTGATCGGCGGCATCATCGTGGATGCCGGCAAGTTCAACTGGGCGGGCGACGCCCGCTACCCGCTGCTCTCGGAGCCGTGGGAGGACTACGGCGGCATCGTGCTTTCCGAGAAATTCCCGCAGACGGCATTCGGCGTCGCAGCCCGCGTCTACGGCATGCGTGATCTGGGGCCGGGCCTGTCGCCCTTCAACGCCTTTCTCGCCCTCACCGGCACGGAAACGCTGCACCTGCGCATGCCCCGCCACGTCGCCAACGCGCAGGCCGTCGCGCGCCATCTCGCCGGCCATCCGGCGATCGCCGAGGTGAGCTATCCGGGACTCGAAGGCCACCCGAACCACCCGCTCGTCCAGCGCTACACGCCCGAGGGGCCGGGCGCCGTGTTCACGGTGCGCGTCAAGGGCGGCGAGCCGGCGGCGAAACACCTCATCAGTACGCTGAAGATCTTCTCGCACCTCGCCAACATCGGCGAGACGCGCTCGCTGATCATCCATCCGGCGACGACGACCCATAAGAACATGCCGCCGGAGGAACGTATCGCCGCGGGGCTGGGGCCGGACGTGGTGCGCCTCTCCATCGGCCTTGAGGACGCGGCAGACCTGATCGCCGACCTCGATCAGGCGCTCGCCGGCTGAACCGGAAACACGCGCGCCGGCGACATCATGCGCCGGTGCGCGACCGCGTGGCCGAGAAGCAGCACGGCCATCGCCTGATGCAGCAGCGCCGCCCACAGGGGTGCGAACAGCAGCAGCGTCATGATGCCGATGGCGGCCTGCGCCAGTACCAGCCCTGCCAGCACGCGCGCCATCCGCACCGTCTTCGAGCCCGGCGCGGCCCTTGCCGCGTCGATGGCGTGCCAGACGACCAGCGCCAGCAGCAGATAGGCACCGACGCGGTGATTGAACTGCACGAGCGCGGTCGACTCCACCAGATTGCGCCACCACGGCGAAACCTGCAGCAGGGTGAAGCTGTCGGGAATGAGGCGCTCCGCCATCAGCGGCCAGGTGTTGAACGACATGCCGGCATTGAGCCCGGCAACCAGCGCCCCGAGCGCAATCTGCACCAGAATCGCCGCGACCGCGATGGAACCCGTGATCCGCAGCCGCGCGGGCACGGCGATGCGCGCATGCCTGTCGCGCAGGCCGACGGCGATCCACACCACCGCGACGAACAGGCCGCAGGCCGCGACGAGATGGAGCATGAGCTTGATCGGCGCGACAGCCGTCATGCCGGGTTCCAGGCCGGACGCCACCATGATCCAGCCGATGCCGCCCTGCGCCCCGCCGAGCAGCCCGATGGCGAGCAGCGTGGCGAGGAACCGCCCACGCACGACGCCCCTGTAGGCGAACCACAGCAACGGCAACAGATAGATGAAACCGATCAGCCGGCCGAGCTGGCGATGCCCCCATTCCCACAGATAGATGAACTGGAACTCACCCAGCGTCATGCCATGGTTGAGCAACTGATATTGCGGCGTGGCGCGGTACTTTTCGAACTCCGCCAGCCACGACGTCTCCGTCAGCGGCAGCAGCATCCCGGTGACGGGCCGCCATTCGGTGATTGAGAGGCCGGAGCCGGTGAGCCGCGTCGCGCCGCCGACGATCACCATCAGCACAATGAGCGCCGCCACCATACCCAGCCATATCCGCACCGAGCGGCGGGCGGGATCGGCCATTTTTTCGGCGACGGCGACGGATGGGGGGAACGTGCTGATCGTCATGAGTTGCGGCTTGACGCTTCCGGGATTACGGGTATCGATCAGCCCAAACATAGTCCGTCGACGCGCCCGGCACAACGCACGCGGATGCGGCAGATTTTCACGCCTGCGCGGCCTCCGGCCGCCGCGGACCCGAGCGGGGCAGACGACATAATGAAGCGGCGCACGCGAAAGTTCATCGGCACGATCGCCATTCTGGCGTTCGGCATCTTCTACGCGCTGCTCGTCATGGCCTTCGCCCATTCGCGCGTGCCGGAGTGGCCGAGCGCAGCGCAGCTCGCCTTCTATATCGTATTCGGCATGGGCTGGATCCTGCCGATCCTGCCGCTCATCCGCTGGATGGAGAAGCGCGGCGCCGGCGAGGAATAGGACAGCGCCGGCGGTTACGCGTCCGCCAGCGCCACGACGATGTTGTCGATCCCCTGCTCGCGTAGCGCCTCGTAGGCGGCGAAGGCGGCGACGTCGACGACATCGCCCTGTGCAACCAGCACCACGCCGTCGGCGCGCCGGGCCAGCCTGTCGGACAGATCGCCCTGCTCGTCCGCCCCCACCGCAGCGACGACCCAGTCGTAGGTCTGGTCGAGCGCGGCGAGCGCGAGTTCGGCTGCGTCGCCCGCCGGCAGGCTTTGCGCGATGGCCCGCCCGCGCTCCATCCGATGGAGCCGGGAACCGGGATCGCGGACGATGATTTCCGAAAACGATGCGCGGCCCTCGACGAGATCGGCGAAGCCGGCCGCCGCGACGTCGGCCGGTGCGGCGGGCAGCGTGAGATCGAGGAAAATGACCCGTTCCTGCAGGGCGAGCCGCCGCGCGAGTGCACCAGCGGCTGCCGCCGTGCGCCCGGACGGCGCCGCGCCGAGGACGAGCAAGCGCCGCCCTCTCTCGGGAACGGCGGCGATGGCGAGCCGCGCCAGCAGGGCATCGAGCGCATCGTCGCCCGCGCCCTCCACCCGCACCGAGGCAAAGGGCGGCCGCTGCGCGACCGGCGGCGGAACGGACCCTCCCGCCCGGATCGGGATGCTTGCGGGGGCGGCGGACGCAACAGGGGCGATATCGGCCGCCGGTGGAGGACCGGCCGCGGTTTCTGCCTCTCCCGCCGTGAAAACCGGCGGTGGCGCGCCGACCGCACCCGGCGCGAGGCCGCCGCGCGGACGCCCGCTCCGCCCGGTGCCGCCGCCGAACAGCGCGGTCGCGACGAGCGCGGCGACCAGGGCCGCGCCCGCGCCGACGCCCACCGGCACCGCGCGGTCGGGCGCCTCGGGCGAGCCGGCAGGGGTGAGAACGCGGGCAGCGCCCGCGCCGTCGCGCACGCGCGCCGCCTCATCCTGCAATCTTTCGCGCTCAAGCGCCAGTTGCAGGCGCGCCCGCTCGACGTCGCGGTCCATCGCCTCCTGGCGCCGGCGATTGTCATGTGCGGCAGCTATGATCGCTTGCCGCAGCCGGATGGCGGTATCGAGCTCCACGACACGCGCCGCCAGATGCTCGCGCTCACCGGCCAGCCATTCACGTGTCGATCCCTGGGCCTGCGAAATCTGGTCGTCCAGATCGGCGGCCCGCGCCGTGAGCGCCCGCACCCGCCAGTGCCGCGCCTCCCGGATGCGGCGCTCGGCGGCGAGTTCGGCGCGCAGCGTGAGCCGCTGCTCGACGAGGTGGCTCAACAGGTTCGCACCCTCGGACGGCGCGCGGAACAGATCGCCCGAGGCGCCCATCGTCTCGACCGATGCGAGACGGCGCCCGATCGCATCCTGCTCCGCCAGCAGTGCCGCCCGTTCGGCGATCAGCAGGGCGAGGTCGTCCGCGGCCGTGCGCGCACGCTGCGCGGTCTCACCGCCCGCCGGATCGGCCCGGAAGGCCGCGGCGGAATCGAGGCCGCGCTGCAGCGCCTGCTGCGCCTCGGCAACGCGCAGGGATGCAGCGCGCAGCGCATCGTCCCGCTCGGTGACGGCGGCCCTGCGACGGTCGAGGTAGACCTGCGCCACGACATTGGCGGCCCGCGCCGCGGCCTCCGCGTCGTCGGCCGTCATGGTGATGGACAGAATGCCGGTATCGTCTGCCGGGCGTGTGCCGAGCGCCTTCAGGAAAGCGCGTTCAAGGCCGGCCTCGCTGTCGCGCCCGGCGCCGTTCCTGCCCCCAGGTTCCCCCAGCCATTGACGGACGAGCCCGGGCAGGCCGTCCAGCGGGTCGCCGCGCAGTCGCGCGACCGTCTCCGCGCCAAGCAGCGCCACCGCTTCGCGCGCGAAATCCGGCGAGGCGACGATCGCCGCCGCAACCGATGGCCTGTCGCCCACCGGCGCGAGGCCCTGCCCCTCCATCAGCAGCAGCGACGTCTGCGCCGTGAAGCGCAGCGGCACCAGCGAAGCAGCAAACGCGCCCGCCAGCAGGGCGACGAGCCCGACCGCCAGTGCGACCGGCAAGCACCGCAGCAACGCGCGGGCGCGCCTCCCCGCTCCGGCGGGGATTATCGGCGCGGCGTAAACGGCGCCTGACGGCTGCGTCATGGGCTATTCACCTGGGCTACTTACCTGAGGCTGTTCATGGGGCCGGTTGACCCACGGTCGCAGGATGTCCGGACGGTATCCATCCGGATCAGGCAACAAGAAAAGCCGTTCAAGGTTGAGGTCCGGTTAACGGCGCCCCGGATCTGGCAGCGCCGGGAGGTGGCCCATAACGAAAAACCCCGGCGCAGGAGCGCCGGGGCCGTGGATCCCGATACGACGGAGAGCGCGTATCAGAAGTCGCGCTGCAGACGGATGCGCGTCTGGACCTGGTCCTCGTTGCGCTTCACGTAGTAGGGCTGGTTGAAGTCGACGACGCGGAAGCGGTCGCGCTCCAGACGGCCGTAGAGGACCTCGACACCGATGTCGAACTTGGACACCGGCGACCAGATCAGAGCCGTACCGGCCTGCCACATGTTGAAGTCGCGGAACAGCGCGTTGCTGAACTTGACCGCAGAGTTGTAGGACACGTCCGTGTACGAACCCCAGAGGGTCGAACGGACGCTCGGGGTCCAGTAGTGGACGCCGGCAGCGGTGATGTTGAAGCCCGAAGAGGTCTTGATATCGCCGTTGATGACGTAGCCATCGATCACGGTGTTCGAGACCTTGCCGGCAGTGGTGCTGCCGTTCAGGCCGAGGTAGCTGAGAGCGCCGTCCGCGTAAGCGGCCTGCAGCCACAGCACGTCACCCGCGCCGAGCTGCGGGAGCTTGAACTTCACGCCACCCTGAATGGCCCAGCCATAGGTGGTGTCGACGCGCGTGCCCCAGCTGCCGCCCCACGGATTGTAGATCGTGCCGGAGTTGAGCTGATGCAGGGCGCCCGACAGCTGAGCGGAGCCCCAATCCTGATCGACGCGCAGGTTGGCGATGACGTCGGGCAGACGCTGGCCAGCACGGTCGTAGTAGCTCGAATTCAGCTCGCGGTTGCCGCGGTCTTCGAGCGAGATGGTGGCCGAGAAGCCCGAACCGAACGTGGCGGTGTAGGCCAGCAGGTTGGTCGAGGTATCCGAACCAGGCGCGCCGCCGAAGCTGCCCCAGTTCAGGTCAGACGCGTAGAAGTCGAAGAACGACTGGGCCTGACCGGCGGTGATGCCAGCCCACTGGATGTAGGCCTTGTCGAGCAGCGCACCGTTGCTGGTGCCCTGGTTGCCGGTGTTCTTGTCGATCTGGAAGCGCATGTAGGCGCGCAGCGTGCCCCACTCGGTCGGCGTACGGACGTCGACGTTCAGACGGGCGCGGGCCTTGATGCCGGTGGCATCCTTGTAACGACCATTGCCAGCCTGGTTCGGGGAGGCGTTGGTGTTGCGCGGCTCGATGTAGACGTAGTCAGCACGGACACGGCCGGAGAGCTGGATGCAGCTATCCGTGCCGGGGACGTACCAGAAGCCAGCGCCGTACGTGGAGCAGACGCGGACGTATTCGACGGGAGCAGCCTTCGTGACGGGAAGATCTGCAGCCTGAGCTCCGGCAACCGCGGCGATGCCGGCGGCGGTTCCGAGGAGAAGGCTCTTCACGAGCTTCATTGTGTGACCTCCAGAGAGATATCGAGACCCTTACGAGAGCAGGCCGTCCCCTATAAGCCGCCTTCCAAGAGACCGGCAGATGAAGCGCCTTTGTTCTTCCGAAAACCAGTCTTGCCCCACAATGCCCCGCCGATAGACAGGTAATCTGCGACTCATCCGATTGTCCGGTTGCCCTCGACGCGACAACCATGACCGACCGACACCGTTCATTCAATAATTATGGAACGATTATGATGCGTTTTGAACCTTGTGTTGCGAAAACGCCACGCGAATATGAGAGGGAAACTTGATATAGATACAAGTCAAAATTTGGAATTTTCGGAAAAATTTTTCCTTTTCCGTAATAAACATGATGAAATATTCTCTCGAACCGCGTTAAAATTCATTAAATTTTTGTTAAAAAAACGCAGAGCGCCAATAGAAATCAAGTCAATAAGCTTTTCGGCGCCGGATATTTCTTCTTGTGGTTCAATATGGCGTGACTGCGTGGAATTATGTTAATGTCAGATATCACGCATGCCCGTACAGTTCGTGCCGAACCGATGACTGGGCTGTTTCCGCCCGCGCGGTGCCCGTGCCGCCGCAACCTTCACCCATCAAAAGAAAAAAGCAGCATGCCCCTGCGGACGTGCTGCCAGATAACACTGATTCGACACTCGATAGCATACGGTCGAATCAAGGCGATAAATCGACAATCCGCCAAACAGGCCGTTTATTGGCCGGAACGGGGAGCAGCAACACCACCATAGCGCCGGGCGCCGCACGACACGACCCCGGTTTTTGCAACGAACGGACATGAGCCCGTCCCCGTCTGCGGGACACCCGAAGCGGTTGTCCCACCGGACATCAAGCCCATGAGGCCCGATATCAATCGAGAGCGATGTTTGACGCCTCGCGGCCCTTGGCGCCGGCAACGACACCCATCTGCACGCGCTGGCCTTCCGCGAGATCGGTGAGACCCGCGCGCTGCAACGTCGAAGCGTGAACGAAAACGTCCCTGCCGCCGTCGTCGGGCTGAACGAAGCCGAAGCCCTTGTCGCGGTTATACCACTTCACCGTTCCGTTGATGTCCTCGGCCGGCCCTTCGATACGCGGCGGATAGCCGCCACCGAAACCGCCGGCACGCGGCGGACGCGCGGGACGCGACTGGGGCGGAAGGTCTTCGAGTTCGAGAACCTCGGCCACCTGAGGCCCCTTCGGACCGTCGCGCAGGCGAACGATTGCGCGCGCCCCCGCCTCGGCCCCGGAATGCCCGGCGGCTTCCAGCGTCCGCAGCGACAGGAACGCATCGCCCGAGCCGTCCGACGCGGCCACAAAGCCGAAGCCCTTGCTCGGATTGAACCACTTCACGGTTGCTTCGATGGCGGGCCCCGTCGGGCCGCCGATCGACTGGGGATAATAGCCGTTGTCACTGTCGTCACGGCTGGAATGGCCATACCCGCCATCGCGCGGCTCGAAACCGTCTCTACGGGCGCCCCGCCGGCGCGCGTCACGGGAATCGTCATATCGGTTCATACAGAAAGATCCAACTACAGGTGGTCAATGTTAACAGGACAGGCAACCCCCGCACGAACCATTCGTATGGTTGGCCCCTCTCCATCGCAGTTTACCGGCGACGGAGCATCATACCCTTGTTTTCGTCCATGTGCGAGGACGTTAATGCGAGAAAAATGAGTAATCGGGTCGATAGCTCTCTATTCGAGCACCACCAGCAGATCCTTGGCGTCCACGGGGCTGCCCGCGCTCACCAGAACCTCACGCACAACGCCGTCACGCGCCGCCCGCAAGGCGGTTTCCATCTTCATTGCCTCGATGGTGACGAGCACGTCGCCGGCCTTCACGCTCTGCCCCGCCTGCACCGCGAGCGTGGCGATCAGGCCCGGCATCGGCGCGGCGACATGGGCGTCGTTGCCGTCCTCCGCCTTGCGACGGGACGGCAGGTCCGCCACCGCCGCCCGGTTCGGCACCTTGATGATGCGCGGCTGGCCGTTAAGCTCGAAGAACACGCGCACGAGCCCGTCCTCGTCAGTCTCGCCGATGGCCTGCAACTGGATGACGAGTGCCTTGCCGCGTTCGATCTCAACGGTAATCTCGCCGCCGGGCTGCATGCCATAGAAGAAGTTGGGCGTCGGCAGCGTGGATACCGGACCGTACTTCCAGCTCGTCATGGCAAAATCGGTGAAGACTTTCGGATACATGAGATAGGAAGCCAGCTCCTGATCGCTGACCGGCCGGTCGATCTTGCCCGCCACCGTCTCCCGCTCCACGGGGAGGTCGGCCGCCGGGATGAGCGCGCCCGGGCGGGCGGTCGACGGCGTCTCGCCTTTCAGGACCTTCTTCTGCAGCGCCTCCGGCCAGCCGCCGGGGGGCTGGCCGAGATCGCCGCGCAGCATCTCCACCACGGAGGCCGGGAAGGCGATCTCGCGTGCCGGATCGAGCACGTCGGCGGGCGCCAGTTCCTGCGCCACCATCATCAGCGCCATGTCGCCGACCACCTTTGACGACGGCGTGACCTTGACGATGTCGCCGAACAGGTCGTTCGCATCGCGATAGGCGCGCGCCACCTCGTGCCAGCGCGTCTCCAGGCCGAGTGCCCGCGCCTGCTCCTTCAGGTTGGTGAACTGGCCGCCCGGCATCTCGTGCAGATAAACCTCGGACGCCCCCGCCCGCAGGTCGCTCTCGAAGGCCGTGTACTGTGCCCGCACCGCCTCCCAGTAGAAACTGATGCGGCGAATGGCGTCCGAATCGAGACCCGTGGCGCGCTCGTCGTTGTGCAGCGCCTCCGCCAGCGAGCCGAGACATGGCTGCGAGGTGAGGCCGGACATGGCGTCCATTGCCGCGTCGACTGCATCCACCCCGGCGTTGACCGCCGCCAGCACGCTCGCGGCGGAAATTCCGGAGGTGTCGTGGGTGTGCAGGTGGATCGGCAGGCCGATTTCCTCCTTCAGCGCCTTCACGAGCTTTTTCGCGGCGGAAGGCTTGAGCAGGCCAGCCATGTCCTTGATGCCAAGGATGTGGCAGCCCGCCGCCTCCAGTTCTTTCGCCAGATCGACGTAGTACTTCAGCGCGTATTTCGGCCGCGCCGGATCGTCGAGATCGCCCGTGTAGCAGATCGCGCCCTCGACGAGCTTGCCCGCCTCGCCCACGGCATCGATGGCGACGCGCATGTTCTCCACCCAGTTGAGACAGTCGAACACACGGAACAGGTCCATGCCGGCCTCGGCCGCCTGCCGGACGAAGTAGCGCACGACGTTGTCGGGATAGTTCGTGTAGCCGACGCCGTTCGCCCCACGCAGCAGCATCTGCAGCAGGATGTTTGGCGCGCGCTCGCGCAGCAGCGCCAGCCGCTCCCACGGGTCCTCGGAAAGGAAGCGCATGGCCACGTCGAAGGTCGCGCCACCCCAGCATTCGAGCGAGAGAAGCTCGGGCAGGCCCTTCGTATAGGCATCCGCCACCGAGACGATGTCGAAGGTGCGCATGCGCGTGGCAAGCAGTGACTGGTGCGCGTCACGCATGGTGGTGTCGGTGACGAGCACGCGCTTTTCGGCCTTCATCCAGTCGGCGAAGCCCTTGGCGCCGAGGCGCTCGAATATCTGCTTCGAGCCTTCCGGCAGATCATCGCGATGGAAGGCCGGCGGCGCGGGAAAGCGTGCCTCCGCCGGCGGACGGGCGCGCCCGCGCGCCTCCGGATGGCCATTGACCGTGACGTCCGCGAGGTAGCCGAGCAGCTTGGTGGCGCGGTCGCGCTTGCGCGGCATGGCGAACAGCGCCGGCGTCTCGTCGATGAAGCGGGTGGTATAGTCGCCGCGCAGGAACTTTTCGTGGTTCAGCAGCGCTTCGAGGAAACTCAGATTGGTGGCCACGCCGCGAATGCGGTACTCGCGCAGCGCCCGCACCATGCGTGCCACCGCCTCGTCCGGCGTCGGTGCCCAGGCGGTGATCTTCTCCAGCATGGGGTCGTAGAAGCGCGTCACCACCGCGCCCGAATAGGCCGTGCCGCCATCGACGCGGATGCCGAAGCCGAACGCACCGCGATAGGCGGTGATGCGGCCGTAGTCAGGGATGAAGTTGTTTTCCGGATTTTCCGTGGTGATGCGGCACTGCAGCGCATGGCCGTTGAGGCGGATTTGCTCCTGCGGCGGAATGCCGGTTTCGGCGACGTTGCCGACATGCCCACCCTCGGCCACGTGAATCTGGGCCTTGACGATATCGAGCCCGGTCACGGTTTCGGTGACCGTATGCTCGACCTGGATGCGCGGATTGACCTCGATGAAGTAGAAGGCCCCCGTGTCGGCGTCCATCAGGAACTCGACGGTGCCCGCCCCGACATAGCCCGTAGCGCGGCCGATCCTGAGCGCGGCCTCGCACAGCTCGGCCCGCTGCTTCCCGTCGAGATAGGGCGCGGGCGCGCGCTCGACCACCTTCTGATGACGGCGCTGGATGGTGCAGTCGCGCTCGAAGAGATGCACCAGCCCGCCGTGCGTATCGCCCAGCAACTGCACCTCGACATGCCGGGCGCGGCGCACGAGCTTTTCGAAATAGACCTCGTCCTTGCCGAAGGCCGCCTTCGCCTCGCGCCGCGCGGTCGCGACCACGCTGACGAGGTTGTCGGGCCCCTCGATCGGACGCATGCCACGCCCGCCCCCGCCCCAGCTCGCCTTGAGCATGACGGGATAGCCGATCTTCTCCGCGATGGTTCTGACCGCCTCCGGATCCTCGGGCAGCGGATCGGAGGCCGGCATCACCGGCACGTTGACGGAAATGGCGAGGTTGCGCGCCGAGACCTTGTTGCCGAGCGTACGCATCGTCTCCGGGCGCGGGCCGATGAAGATAATGCCGTTCGCGGCACAGGCATCGGCGAATTCCGGGCTTTCCGACAGAAAGCCGTAACCGGGGTGGATGGCGTCGACCTTCGCCTCGCGCGCTACGCGAATCACTTCATCGATGGACAGATACGCCTCAAGCGGCCCAAGCTGCCGGCGCCCCTCCTGGGCCTTGCCGACCTGATACGCCTCATCCGCCTTGAAGCGATGCAGGGAGAGCTTGTCCTCCTCGGCATAGATGGCGACGGTCTCGATCCCAAGTTCCGCCGCCGCCCTGAAAACCCGAATGGCGATTTCCGACCGGTTGGCCACAAGCAGACGGCGTATCTTCATCTACAGCTCCCCTACCCGCTCGCGCGCATCTTCCAGGCGCAACGCCCTCGCCACCCCCGATCGGCGGCGTTTGTTGCCGATTCTGTCTATCGAAACGGTTTTGTTGCCAAACCGGACGCATTGCAAGCATCCTTTTCGATCCGCGCGGGGCGGGCGCGAAACGGCCGCTCAGCCCACGCTCTCCACCGTCCAGCCCACGCTCTCGCCGCCGCGATACACATGGACCCGATCGCCGCCGGCGACATCGAGGTCTTCCGCCACGAAGCGGGAAGCACGCCGAAGGACGATCCGGCGCGTGTTCGCCGGCAGGCCGTAGTGACGCGGCCCGTTGAGGCTGGCGAAAGCCTCGAAATGGCCTAGCGCACTTTCCTCGTCGAATACCTGCGCGTAGGTGGCGAGCGCCACGGGCGCGACGAACAGGCCCGCGCAGCCGCAAGCGGCCTCCTTCGCCCGGCGGGGGTGGGGCGCCGTATCCGTGCCGAGAAAGAACCGCGGATTGCCCGATGTCACCGCCCGCCGCAGGGCCTGCCGATGCTGTTCGCGCTTGGCGATCGGCAGGCAATAATAATGCGGTCGGATGCCGCCCTGAAAGATGGCGTTGCGGTTGAACATGAGATGGTGCGGCGTCACTGTCGCGCCGACGCCTTCGCGCGCGCCCGTCACATAGTCCACGCCTTCCTGCGTCGTCACGTGCTCCAGCGTGACGGTCAGGCCCGGAAAGCGGCGCACCAGCGGATCGAACACGCGCTCCAGGAACACGGCCTCGCGGTCGAAGATGTCCACCTCCGGATCGGCGACCTCGCCGTGCACCAGCAACGGCACGCCCGCCTTCTCCATGCGCGCCAGCACCGGATAGACCTTCGCGATATCGCTGATGCCGAAATGGGAATTCGTCGTCGCATGCTGCGGATAAAGCTTCACCGCAGCAACTGTGCCTTCCGCATGCCCGGCCACGACGTCTTCGGGCGCCGTATCGTCCGACATATAAAGCGTCATCAGCGGCGTGAAGGCGGTGTCCGGCGGCAGGGCGGCGCGGATGCGGCCGCGATAGTCCCGCGCCTGCGCGGCGGTCACGACGGGCGGCACGAGATTGGGCATGATGATTGCCCGGCCGAAATGTGCCGCCGTCGCCGGCAGCACCGCCGCGAGCATGTCGCCATCGCGCAGGTGCACGTGCCAGTCGTCCGGCTGCAGGATTGTCAGGCTGTCAGTCATGCCACATGTTCCGCGCTGCTGTATCTATTGCTCCCGCACTCGGGGCCGCGTTGTAGCAGGCCTCGCGGGCTGCGCATATAGAATTGTCACCCGCGCGGCGACCTGCCGGCACAGCGCGCGTCAGATGATGGGCGGCAGTCCGCCGTCCTGCGTGCCGTTAGCGTCCTCGGCGCCGCGCTGCGCCAGCCTGATCAGCGATTCGCCGCATTTCACCGTCGAGCTGTCGTCAAGCTGCAGCGTGAGGCTGACATTGCCTGGCAGGATCACCGTGACGAGCGGAAACCCGTTGCGGCTGGAGCGCGCCGCGATCCAGCGCAAAACTGGGAACTGGCAATCGTCCACCGGCGTGCCGGCAACCGGACGTGAAGCGCCGGCATGGGTTGCCACCGCGGCCGTCAGGAGCGCGCGCCCGAGATGCGCTGCCTGCGCGCTCGTCAGCGGCAGGGCGGTTTCGGCGTGCGGGGAGCGCGCCTTCAGAAGGACCTGATCGCCCTCGCCGACCTCTGCGTGAAACGTCAGGGCCAGCGGTTCCTGCGCCCCGTTCTGCGGATTCTGAGAGGTCGCGTCACTCATCTTGCAATCTCCATTACCTGATTCGTGCGCCACTTTACACGAACACCGGGAGCCCCTGAAACGGCAGGCACCATATGCATGACCAATGTGAGGGCGATGACAAGGAAAAAATGCCTGCTCTCATACGGCGCCCGCCTCCCCACAACCCCCGCCCCGCAATGCCCGGCATCAATAACGGAGCGAAAGAGAGTTTATGAATCCCTCATTTTTTGTAAAACATCATCCATAAACTCGCATCAAGAAGACGTTATAAATATTCGCAAGTCATTAACCTTTCTTTTTCATGGCATTTGTAATTGAATTACACTCATCACTATTTTGCGATCTGGAATCTGAACATGCCCAGCGGAAATTGACAGTCTGTGCTTGTACGTGTTACGTTCTCAGCACTGATCGTCAGCGGCAATCCATCCTTGCCCGGCCGCATGTTGGGGAATCGCATGTCCTGTGCCTCTCGCATTATCGGCACGCTGGTTGCCGCCTTCGTCGTCGCCGGATCGTCCTTCCCTGGCGGGGAGCCGGCACGGCCATCGCTCCTCGCCCTCCTGGGGCCTTCTGCGGCATACGCTGCCTCTGACATTTCTCTCGCGAATATCGGGATTTCCGGAAACGGAGTCGAGATCGCGATCCCGAGCGCGGCCATTACCGGCTCCAGCCTGCCGGAAGCGGAACTGCGGGCGCTGTTCGCCACGGGGGCCGGATCGCTGCCCGCACGTCTCGGCACATTGTCGGCGACGCGCATCGCGATCCCCGAACTGACCGTGACGCAGCACTCCGGCGGCGTGCGGCAGGTGACAACCTATTTCGACATGGAATTGCATGATGTCGTCAACGGCGTCATCGGATCGCTCCGCTCCGCGCGCAGCGCCGTCACGGCCACGCTCACCGACGACAGCGGGGACAAGGTACAGTTTACCGGCACCTCAGGCGAAACCTCGGTCGAGAAATTCGATACCGTGCTCCTTGCGCGCCTTTTCGGCGGCGATGAAACGGACGGCGCCGCGCGGGATCGGGAGCAGCCTGTGCAGCCCCTCCATGGCCCGTTTTCAATCAAGGATTACCGTGTAACCGGCAACGCGGACGACGCCACGTTTTCGATGGAGATTGCCGGAATCGACGGCGAGGGCCTCTCCGTGCGACCGGGCAGCACCTCCCTGTCGGAACTGGCCGGACTGGCGGAAGCTGGGAGCGGCAATTTCGACTCACTGTCGCCCGACGGCAAGCGCAAGGTGCTCGCGGCACTTGCCGGCCTGCTCTCCGGCCTCGAACTGGGCGAGACCACCGCTTCGGGCGTCGCCGTCTCGCAGACCGGCGCACACGCGAAAGAGGACAACTATTCCCTGCGCGTCGATACGATCCGAACCCGCTTCATCGACCGGAAGCTAGGATTTTCGTTCGAGGGAATTACGTTCGAAGGCAACGCCGGCAAGGCCTCGGTGCGGACTTTCGCTGTGGAGGATCTCTCGTTCAGGTCGACGGCAAGCGCGCTGGCCGAGGCCGCGCGGCCCGATCCGGACAACCCCGATATCACGCTCGATAACGCGCGCCTCGCGCCGGAGGGCGGGCGGCTGCGCGTCGAAAATGTCAACGTCGATTTCAACATCGATGATGCGGACGGGAAACAGGTGAACGACGCATCTGGACGGGTGGCTTTCTCGATCGCCTCGTTCACCAGCATGACGGATCTTGTGCCGGACGGGGATAGCGCGCAGTTCGAAACCGTTCTCGACGGGTTTCATGCGCTCCTGCCCGCGACCGACAATGACGGCGTCAACCAGTTGCGGGAGCTGGGCTACGACGAGGTCACCCTCTCGGCGACCGCGCGCGGACACTGGACAGCGGAGGGCGGCCGGCTCGCCGTCGAGGCACTGTCTCTGTCGGGAAAAGAAATCGGCAGCATCGACGTGCGAGCACGGCTCGGGCAGGTGGACAGGCGCGCCTTTTCCGGCGACACCGATCTGGCGTTGCAGGCGCTCGGCAAGGCCACGTTGCACGACATCACCCTCACCCTTGAAAACAAGGGCCTGTTCGAGCGGATCGTCAAGCGGCAAGCCGCGGATGCCAGCCCGGACGACGTCAAGCAGCAGTTCGCCGCACTCGCGACGATAGGCATTCCGGCTGTCATCGGCGACTCCGCCGCCGCACGAAAGATCGCCTCAGCGGTAGCGCGCTTCGCAAACTCGCCGGGCAAACTCGCCCTGACTGCGACGGCCAGGGATCCCGCCGGCGTCGGCATCGGCACCATCGATTTCGGCGCCTCCGAACCGCGCGCCATTCTGGACCGTTTCGACATCAGCACGGCAAACGAATAAGCATCGCGACAAGGCGCCCGCCAAAGCATGATCCCGGAAAAAGATCATGCTCGATCAGAGAGATGGATCGGGATGACGATTCAGCGAAAAGTCATCCCGGCCCGACGGGAGGCGCCTTGCCGGCTCTGCTCAGGCCCGCTGCGGCTGCGCGCCGGCCTGTCGCTGCGTTTCGGTCTGCGCACGTGCCTCGACGACGGCAACCGCCGTCATGTTGACCACGCCGCGCGCCGTGACCGACGGCGTCAGGATGTGTGCGGGCTTTGCCGGGCCCAGAAGAATGGGACCCACCGGCAGCGCGTCCGCCAGTACGCGCGCGAACTGGAAAGCGATGTTCGCGGCGTCGAGCGTCGGCAGGATCAGCACATTGGCCGCGCCCTTGAGGTGCGAGGACGGCAGTGCCCGGTCGCGCACCACCTGCGACAGCGCGGCATCGGCCTGCATTTCGCCGTCGGCCTCAAGATCGGGCGCGCGCTCGCGCAGCAGCGCCAGCGCAGTGCGCATCTTGCGCGCCGAAGCAGTGTCGGCGGAACCGAAGTTGGAATGCGACAACAGGGCGATGCGCGGCTCGATCCCGAACCGGCGCACATGGACGGCGCAGGAGACAGCCATATCCGCGATTTCCTGCGCGGTCGGATCGGGGCGAATATGCGTGTCGGCCAGGAAGTAATGGCCCTTCGAGGTGATGACGAGGCTCATCGCGGCGAAGTCGTCGACGCCCGGCGCGACGCCGATGATGTTGCGGATATGCTTGAGGTGGGAGTCGAAGCGGCCCTCCACCCCGCAGATCAGCGCGTCGGCATCACCCCGCAGCAAGGCCACGGCGGCGATCACGGTGGGGTTTGTGCGCATCAGCGTGCGCGCGGCATCCGGCGTGATGCCCTTGCGGCCAGCAGCCTCCAGATAGGTGGCAACGTAGTCGCGGTAGCGCGGATCGTCTTCCGGATTGATGAGATCGAAGTCGCGTCCCGCCTCGATCGACAGGCCGAAGCGCTTCAGGCGGGCATCCACCACGGCGGGACGGCCGATGAGGATGGGCCGCGCGATGCCATCCTCCACCACCGCCTGCGCCGCCCGCATCACGCGCTCATCCTCGCCTTCGGCGTAGATAACGCGGCCCGGCTCCGAACGCGCCTGACTGAACAGCGGCTTCATGATGAAGCCGGAGCGGAACACGAAACCGTTCAGGGAGTCGGCATAGGCATCGAAATCCGCGATGGGCTTGCGCGCGACGCCCGATTCCATGGCTGCCTTCGCGACAGCGGGCGCGATGCGCAGGATCAGGCGCGGGTCGAACGGGTTCGGAATGAGCGACTCCGGGCCGAAGTTGGGCGTTTCGCCGCCATAGGCGCGCGCCACCACTTCCGAGGGCGCCTCGCGCGCCAGTTCCGCAATTGCCTTGACGGCCGCGGCCTTCATCGCCTCGTTGATGGTCGAAGCCGCGACATCGAGCGCGCCGCGGAAAATGTATGGAAAGCAGAGGACATTGTTGACCTGGTTGGGGTAATCCGAACGCCCCGTGCAGATCATCGCATCGGGCCGCGCCTCGCGCGCCGCCTCGGGCAGGATTTCCGGATTGGGGTTGGCGAGCGCGAGGATGAGCGGCTTCTCGCCCATCTTCTTCACCATCTCGGGCTTCAGCACGTTCGCCGCAGAGAGACCAAGGAAGATGTCCGCGCCCTCGATAACCTCGCCAAGGGTTCGCTTGTCGGTGTTCTGGGCATAGATCGCCTTCCAGCGGTCCATCAACGCGGCGCGGCCCTCGTAGACGACGCCCTCGATGTCGGTCACCCAGATGTTCTCGCGCCGCGCGCCGAGCGACACGAGCAGGTTGAGGCAGGCAAGCGCCGCCGCGCCCGCGCCGGAAGCGACGATCCTGACCTTGTCGATCCGCTTGCCTGCCAGCGCCAGCGCGTTGGTGACGGCCGCGCCGACGATGATGGCTGTGCCGTGCTGGTCGTCGTGGAACACCGGGATGTTCATGCGCAGCTTGAGCCGCTCCTCGACCTCGAAGCACTCCGGCGCCTTGATGTCCTCAAGGTTGATGCCGCCGAACGTCGGCTCCAGCGCGGCCACGACATTGACGAGGCGCTCTACGTCGTTTTCCGCCACCTCGATGTCGAACACGTCGATGCCGGCGAATTTCTTGAACAGGACGGCCTTGCCCTCCATCACCGGCTTCGAGGCCAGCGGCCCGATGTTGCCGAGACCGAGCACGGCCGTGCCATTCGACACCACGGCGACGAGGTTCTGGCGGGTGGTGAGGCTGTCGGCCTCCGTCGGGTCTGCCGCGATGGCCTCACAGGCAACGGCGACGCCCGGCGAATAGGCGAGCGCGAGGTCGCGCTGGTTGCCGAGCGGCTTGGTCGGCTTGATCTCGAGCTTTCCCGGCCGGGGGTTGCGGTGATAGAAGAGAGCCCCCGATTTGAGATCTTGCGAGATATTGCCGGTCATTGGCGCGATGTCCCCTGTCTTTGGCGAATGGCTGGTACGAATTTCCGGGTCTGGTGTCCCGCCGTCCGTTTGTCGCGTGTCGGTGCACGTTCGTCAATGCTCTGTCCCGCCTTCGGCTTGCGTTCCAGGAATAGCTGATGTCCCTTTTCAGACGTGTGAAACGCTGGCGCAATCCGCACAATGAAACGCGGCTTTTTCTGGCGCGCGATATTCGCCGTTACGGATTTTCCGTTGGCGCGCATAGCTATGGCCACCCCAAGGTGCGCTTCGCCGACCAGGGGCACAGCCTCGCCATCGGGCGTTTCTGCTCCATCGCCGACAAGGTCGAGATTCTGCTCGGCGGCGGCCATCACCTGCACTGGACGACGACCTACCCGTTTTCCGCCTTCCCGGACCGGTGGCCTGGCAGCGAGACACTGCCGGATTATCGCGCGGGCGGCGGAGACGTTTCGATCGGATCGGACGTGTGGATCGGATCGGGGGCGATGATCATGCCGGGCGTGACCATCGGCCACGGGGCCGTGATCGCGGCACGGGCGGTGGTAACGCGCGATGTACCGCCGTATGCGATCGTGGCGGGCGTGCCGGCGCAGGTCGTCCGGCACAGGTTCCCGCCCGACGTCATCGACGCTCTCCTCGACACGGCCTGGTGGGATCTGCCCGACGCCGCCATCGCCACCCTGCTGCCGCTGCTGCAGAGCGAGCGGACGCCGGAACTGATCGACGCCATCAGGCGGCTGCGGACGACCGGCGCGCTGTCAGCATAAGCCGGCCCTTGAGGGCAAGCGCAGGCTGCTCGACGAGATACCACGACAACGCGGCGACGAGCGCCGACAGCACGAGGGCCGGCCCGATCATCGCCCACGCGGCGATCTGCGGAAAGAAGCCGAACAGAACCTGCTGCACCGGCCAGCCATAAAGATAAAGGCCATAGGACAGATCGGCCCGCGGGGGCCTGCGCAGCAGCGGCGGCACGGCGAGCGCGAACCACAGCACGCCGTAGGCCTGCGTCACGAACAGCAACGTCCGGTAGAGCGGCGTGCCGGCAGCAAGCCACACCGCGAACGCCAGCACCGCGAGGAGCAGGAGGCCGAGGCGAACCCGGTCGCGATAGAGGAAGAGCAGGCTTCCTGTCATGAAGATGAGCGGCAGCCGGATCGCCGTCTGCTGGCCCTTGCCCGCCTCGGGATACAGAAAATCGAGCAGGAGGCTCGCCGCGGCGAGAGCAATGACGCCGGCGAGAACCAGTGTCCGGCGGCGCAATACGCCGGCCATGCCGATGGCAAGCACGAGAACATAACAGGCGATCTCGTATTTCAACGTCCAGACCGTGCCGAGCGCGAACCGGAACGGGTTGTCCTCGAACACACCCGGCAGCGGCGCGGTGCTTTTCAGCGTCGTCAGCGTCGCCTGCACGAAACGCCACAACATCGGATCGCGGAAGTAGTCGCCGGGCGACAGCTGCGTCAGCAGCGGGCCCATGACGAAAGCGCAGAGCAGAACGGCAGCGACGAGCGCCGGCGCGATGCGCAGTGCGCGCGCCACGACATAGTCGAGCGGCCCGCGCCGCATGAAGCTCATGGTGACGAGAAAGCCGGACACGGCAAAGAAGCCGTTGACAGCATGCTCACCCAGCGAAAAACCAGTCGTGGCATGCAGCGGCTCATCCGCACCGATGCCGGTGCCGACGCTGAAGGCGTGCGAGACGACGACCGCCGCCGCCAGGCAATGGCGGATCAGACTGAAATTGTCGCCGCCGCGCGCCATCGCCGTCTCGATGGTGGCGCCGTACCGATATGAATCTTCCGCCATTCAGGTTCCCGATTGCCGACGACAGCCGGACTGACCCGAACACAAATAGCAGAATCGTTACAAATTGCGAAACCGCGAATGACGTCCCGTTTTCGGCGCCGTTCCGCTCCCGTCGTCTTCCGGCCCTCACCTGCCGGGGGAAGTCGCGGCGCCCGGCTCAAGCCCCTGCCGCGACAGCGCGTTGCGGCCCCGCAGCCACGCCCAGGCGCCGGCCGCCGAACCGCCGTAGCGGACAGCGCGGACACGATCGAGAATGAGCAGCGAGCCCAGTGCCTTGAGGCCGTTGACGAGCGCCATGCCCGGCGCGGGGTCGGGCAGCCCGTATTTGCGGCTGATATAGGCGCGCGACCATGCGAGGTGCCAGCGGGCGTTGAAGGCGCGTGCGAGATCGGGTGCGCTCGAAGCGCCGCGCTGATGCTGCGCCGTGGCCTCATGCACATGGACGAGTGAATGACCGGCATCCGCAAGGCGCCGGCACAGGTCGTCATCCTCGTAGAACAGGAAGATGTTCTCGTCGAACCCGCCGGCATCGAGAAAGGCGGCGCGCCGCACGAGCAGCACGGCGCCCGAGAGGAAAGGGGCGCAGCAATCGCCCTCCGGAAAGCGCCGGATGGCCTTCGGATTAGGAAGATACGGCGACAGCAGCGAGCGGAACTGGAAGAAGAAGCGCCCTTCCCGCTCGACGATGCGCGGCGCGAGCAGGGCCGCATCGGGATAGCGCCCGGCTGCCGCGACGAGCAGCGCCAGCGCGCCGGGGCCGAGTACGGCATCGGGATTGACGATCAGCACATGATCGGCCGCCGCCATGCGGATGCCGATGTTATTGGCGCGGCCGTAACCCTCGTTGCGGGGATTGCGGATGACATACGCGCCGTGTGCCTCCGCAACCGCCACGGAATCGTCGCTGCTCGCGTTGTCGACGACAATCGCCCGCGCGCCCTCCCGCCTCAGTGCATCGAGGCAGGCGGGCAACACGCGGGCGCTGTTGAAGCTGACGACGACCGCGTCGACCGGCTCCATCTCAGGCCGGCTTTTCCGGCAGGTTCAGGCGGATATGCAGTTCGCGAAGCTGCTTCGCCGTCACTTCGGAGGGCGCGCCCATCAGGATGTCCTCGGCGCGCTGGTTCATCGGGAACAGCACGACCTCGCGGATGTTGGGCTCATCGCACAGCAACATGACGATGCGGTCGATGCCGGGCGCAATGCCGCCGTGCGGCGGGGCGCCGTAGCTCAGGGCGCGCAGCATGCCGCCGAACTTCGCCTCCAGCACGTCCTCGCCGTAACCGGCGATGGCGAAAGCCTTGCGCATGATATCCGGGCGATGGTTCCGGATCGCGCCCGACGACAGCTCGATGCCGTTGCAGACGATGTCATACTGGAAGGCAGTGATGTCGAGGATCGTCTTCTCGTCGGCGGGATCGAGCGCGAGGAAGGCGTCGTGGTCGAAGTTCGGCATGGAGAACGGGTTGTGCGAGAAGTCGATGCGCTTCTCCTCCTCGTTCCACTCGTACATCGGAAAATCGGTGATCCAGCAGAGGTCGAAGCGGTCCTTCGCGGAAAGGTCGAGTTCGTCGCCGATCCGCAGGCGCGCCGCGCCGGCGAGCTTCGCCGCCTTCAGCACCTCGCCGGCCGAGAAAAAGACAGCGTCCCCCGCGCCGACGCCAGCTTTCGCCGCAATGGCGGCCTGCACGTCGGCCGGGATGAACTTGGCGATGGGCCCCTTGCCGACGAGCGCGCCACCCTCGTCCTCGAACACGATGTAGCCGAGCCCCGGCGCGCCTTCGCCGCGCGCCCAGTCGTTCAGCTTGTCGAAGAACGAGCGCGGCTGGCTCGCCGCGCCAGGGGCGGGAATGGCGCGCACGACGCCGCCCGACTCGATCACGCCGCGGAACGCCTTGAAGGTGACGCCCTCGGCGAGGAATTCCTGCGAGACGTCGGCGATGACGAGCGGGTTGCGCAGGTCGGGCTTGTCGGAGCCGTACTTCAGCAGCGCCTCGGCGTACGGAATGCGCGGGAAGGTCTGCGTGACCTGCCTGCCGTCGGCGAATTCATCGAACACGCCGCGCAGCACCGGCTCCACGGCCTGAAACACGTCTTCCTGCGTGACGAAGCTCATCTCGATATCGAGCTGGTAGAACTCGCCCGGCGAGCGGTCGGCGCGGGCGTCTTCATCGCGGAAGCAGGGCGCGACCTGGAAGTAGCGGTCGAAGCCCGCGACCATGAGGAGCTGCTTGAACTGCTGCGGCGCCTGCGGCAGCGCATAGAACTTGCCCGGATGCAGGCGACTCGGCACCAGAAAGTCACGCGCGCCCTCGGGCGAGGAGGCGGTGAGGATCGGCGTCTGGAACTCGAAGAAGCCCTGCTCGCGCATGCGGCGGCGCAGCGAATCGATCACCTGCCCGCGGCGGATGATGTTGCGGTGCAGCTTGTCGCGGCGCAGATCGAGAAAGCGGTACTTGAGGCGCGTCTCTTCCGGATAGACCTGATCGCCGAACACCTGCAGCGGCAGCTCCGCCGCCGGGCCGAGCACTTCGAGGCCCGTGATGTAGATCTCGACCTGGCCCGTGGAAAGATCGTCGTTTTCGGTGCCCTCGGGGCGGTGGCGCACCTTGCCGTCGATCCTCACCACCCATTCCGAGCGCACCTGCGACACGGCCTCGAAGGCCGGCGAATCGGAGTCGGCGACGCACTGCGTGAGGCCATAGTGGTCGCGCAGGTCGATGAACAGCACGCCGCCATGGTCGCGGATGCGGTGGCACCAGCCTGACAGACGCACTTCGGCGCCGATATCGGATTCGCGCAGAGCGCCGCATGTGTGGGAACGATAGCGATGCATGACGGAACAAGCCACAGTAGATGACGGGAAAAGAACACCGACGCGCCCGGTCGACGCGACAGACCGGCGGGAGAAGTCCACGACGGGCACCGCTTGTCAAGCATCGTGCCGAAAAAGACGCCGGATTGGCCGCTAAATCGCCGCGACCCCCGCGACAAGCGCCGGCCGCTCCGCTATAGCGGGACCATTATGGATCTGATTTCGACAACAGACATGCTGGCGGCGGCCTGCGCGCGCCTCGCACGGCATCCGTTCGTGACCGTGGATACCGAATTCCTGCGGGAGACGACCTTTTTCGCGCGGCTCTGCCTCATCCAGATGGCGGGCCCCGACGAGGCGGTGCTTGTCGATCCGCTCGCCCCCGATATCGACCTTGCCCCCTTCTTCGCGCTGATGACGAACGAGGCCGTGGTCAAGGTGTTCCATTCGGCGCGACAGGATGTGGAGATCATCTGGCAGCGCGGCCACGTCATTCCCACGCCGCTGTTCGACACGCAGGTCGCGGCCATGGTCTGCGGCTATGGCGATTCGGTGTCCTACGAACAGCTCACCAACGATCTCGCGCACCAGCGCATCGACAAGTCGTCCCGCTTCACGGACTGGTCGCAGCGGCCGCTCGACAACCAGCAGTTGCTCTATGCGGAATCGGACGTCACGCATCTGCGCACCATTTACGGCGCGCTGTCCGACGATCTCGCGCGCAGCGGGCGCCTCGGCTGGCTGGATGAGGAAATGGCAATCCTCACCTCGCCGGACACCTACGAGCTGAAGCCGGAGGATGCGTGGCAGAGGCTGCGCGGGCGCGTCCGGAAGTCGCGCGAGGTCGCCGTGCTGATCGAAGTCGCCGGGTGGCGGGAAAACGAGGCGCGCACGCGCGACGTACCGCGCTCACGGGTGATGAAGGACGACGGCCTTGCCGACATCGCCGTCCATGCCCCGCGCTCCGCGGAGGCGCTGGGCCGCCTGCGCTCGATCCCCAACGGTTTCGAGCGTTCACGCGCCGGCACAGAGATCCTCGCTGCGGTGGAGCGCGGCCTGGCGCGCGATCCAGCCACGTTGCCGCAGCTCGAACGGCCGCGGGGGCGCAATGGCGGCGGCGCGGTGCTGGAGCTGCTGAAAGTGCTGCTGAAGAGCGTCGCCGAGACGGCGCGCGTGGCACCCAAGATCCTCGCTACCGTCGACGATCTCGAAGCCATCGTCGCCGATGACGATGCCGACGTGCCCGCGCTGCAGGGCTGGCGGCACGGGTTGTTCGGCGAACAGGCGCTGAAGCTCAAGCACGGCAGGCTCGCCATCGCCGTGGAGGGCAACAGGGTGATCCTGATAGAGCGGTGATGCCGGACTTTTTCGAGGGCCGGGCGGTCGGCAGAGCGCCCGGCACCTTCCTTATGCCGCCCCGCCGCCGGGGTTCGGCACGGTGACCACGGCGGGATCGCGCCCGACGATGCGCGCGAGCTGACGCAGGCGGTTGACCAGCCGTTCGTTCGCCACCGGTTCGAGATCGCCCGGCAGCGACAGCGCCAGCCGCGCCCCGCTGCCGACGAGCGGCGTGCGCGGCAGCACGCCCGGCATCGCCGCCGAAACGAGATAGGCCACCCGCAGCATGCCGCCGAGAATGCGGGCGCGGTTCAGCATCCGCGGCGAAACGAGTTCGCGCATGCGGGAACTCGCGCCGTCCAGCGACAGGCCCTCATGGCGGAAGAACACCGACAGCGCGATGAAGGCGCGGCCGGGGTGGTCGACGCCCGTCAGGCCCGCATGCGCAATCAGGCTGAGGCTCTGCTCGCCGCGGTAATCGGGATGCGTGCGCCAGGCCAGATCGGACAGCAGGCACACGGCTTCGCGCTGGCGGCGCTCGTCTTCCGTCTCGTCGAGGTGCAGCGACGCGGACAGGCGCGCCGTCCAGGCAATGAGATCGGCCGCGTGGCCGGGCGAGCGGGACATCAGCCGGTTAAGCTCGCCCGCGCCGGCCAGCAGCGGATCGGTGCGACGCTCCTCCTCGTTGAGCAGCTCGTAAAGAAGCCCCTCGCGCACGCCCTGCGCCGACATCACGACGGCCTCGGGCCGGCCCCTGCGGATGATCTCGTCGAGCAGCAGCGCGCCATAGCCCAACAGGGGGCGGCGGGCTTCGGAAACGGACTCGATCGACTCCAGCATATCCGTGTCGGCGCGCTCGACGAGCTTGGTGAACTCGACCGCGTCGCGGGCCGGAATGGAATAGCCGTGCATCACGTGCAGCGGATAAGCCTTCTGCGCCATGTGCAGCGCGGCGAGCGCGCGCCAGGTGCCGCCCACGGCATAGAAATTGCGGCCGCGCAGGGCATCGAGCGGGGCTGCGTCCGCGAGCGCATCGCGGATCACCCGGACCGCCCGCTTCAGCGAGCCGCCGGTCACGTCCTGCAGCGCGAGGCCGCCGAGCTTGGTGGTGATGCCCTGCGCCACGGTGTTGCCGATGACATCGATAAGTTCGAGGCTGCCGCCGCCAAGGTCGCCGACGACACCGTCCGCGTGATGGAAACCGGAGAGGATGCCATAGGCGGACAGTTGCGCCTCGCGCCGGCCGGACAGCAGCTCGATCTTGTAACCGAGAATGCGCTCGGCCTCGGCGATGAAATCGGGACCGTTGGCGGCATCCCGCGCCGCGGCGGTGGCGAGCACATGCACGCGCTCGACCTTGATGGCGTCGCAGAGAATGCGAAAGCGGGCGAGCGCCTTGAGCGCCCTCTCGACCGCATCCTCCGGCAACCGTCCGGTGGAGACGACGGAGCGCCCCAGCCCGCAGAGCACCTTCTCATTGAAGAGCTGGGCGGGCGAGCGGCTCAACTCCTCATAGACCACGAGGCGGATGGAGTTCGATCCGATATCGATAATAGCAATGGGCGAGCCGTTGCCGGCCCGCCCCAGATATTGCGGCTGTTCTACGATGCGTGCCCCCTGATCGGCGGCGCCATGCGCCCGGAAACCCTGGTCGGGCGGCACACGATCAGCCGACGGGCCCCTTGGCGAGGCTCCGGGGGCGTGAATTTCTGAGAGACTTTCCACGGCCAGACAAACTCGGGTTGGTCATAAAGTAAGCATGGGCGTTGAACGGCTCCTCACCCTCGGCAGGCGTGATGCGCGTGCTCGTCCCATCCGGCAGGATTGTCCAGCTCTGCTCGTTATCGAGCAGATTGGCAAGCAGAATCTGGTCAAGAACCTGTTGATGAACTGTGGGGTTCGAGATCGGGCACATCGCTTCCACGCGCCGGTCCAGATTGCGCTGCATCAGGTCCGCAGAGGAAATATACAGATGTGCCTGCGGGTTAGGCAGTTCCTGGCCGTTGCCGAAGGCGTAGATCCGGCTATGTTCGAGGAAGCGGCCGACGATCGACTTGACCCGGATATTTTCCGACAGGCCGGGAATGCCGGGGCGCAGGCAGCAGATGCCGCGCACGACGAGATCGATCTGCACGCCGGCCCGACTCGCCTCGTAAAGCCCGTCGATGATGTCCGTGTCGACGAGCGAGTTGCACTTCATCCACACCGAGCCGGGGCGGCCGGCCTTCACGTGCTCGATCTCCTCCTGCAGGTGCTGGAGGAGGCGCGGCTTGATGGTGAGCGGCGACACGGCCATGCGCTCCAGCTCCGCCGGTTCCGCATAACCGGTGATGAAGTTGAAGATGCGGCTGACGTCGCGCGCGATCGCCGGATCGGCCGTGAAGAACGACAGGTCGGTGTAGATGCGCGCCGTGATCGGGTGGTAGTTGCCGGTGCCGACGTGGCAGTAGGTGACGAGCTGGCCGCCCTCGCGACGCACCACCGACGACAGCTTGGCGTGGGTCTTCAGCTCGATGAAGCCGAACACCACCTGCGCGCCGGCCCGCTCCAGATCGCGCGCCCAGCGGATGTTCGCTTCCTCGTCGAAGCGCGCCTTCAGCTCGACCAGCGCCGTCACCGACTTGCCGGCCTCGGCCGCCTCCGCCAGCGCCTTGACGATGGGCGAGTCGGAAGAGGTGCGGTAGAGCGTCTGCTTGATGGCGACGACGTCGGGGTCGCGCGCCGCCTGCTGCAGGAACTGCACCACCACGTCGAAGGATTCATAGGGGTGGTGGACGATCAGATCCTTCTCGCGGATCGCGGCAAAGCAGTCGCCCGCGTGCTCGCGGATGCGCTCCGGATAGCGCGGATTGTAGGGCGTGAACTTGAGGTCGGGCCGGTCGAGGCCGACGAGCTGCGACAGCTCGTTGAGCGCCAGCATGCCTGTGGAGACGAAGATTTCGTCCGGCAGGACATTCAGCTCCTTGGCGACGAAGTCGCGCAGGTTCTCGGGCATCGCGCCCTCAAGCTCCAGCCGGATGACGACGCCGCGCCGGCGCTGCTTCAGCGCGCTCTCGAACACGCGCACCAGATCCTCCGCCTCTTCCTCGATCTCAAGGTCCGAGTCGCGGACGATGCGGAAGCTGCCCTGGCCCTGCACCGAATAGCCCGGGAACAGGCGGTTGATGAACAGCACCAGCACCTGCTCCAGCACGATGAAGCGCGAGGCGCCCGTCTCGGCGAAGTCAGGCAGCTTGATGAAGCGCTGCACCTTGTTGGGAATGCGGATCAGGGCGTTGAGCGACTTGTTGTCGCTCTGGCGGTGCAGGGCGAGCGCCAGCGAGAAGCCGAGGTTGGGAATGAACGGGAAGGGATGCGCCGGGTCGATGGCGAGCGGCGTCACCACCGGGAAGACGTAGTGCAGGAAGTAGTCGTCGAGCCAGTTCAGCTCGGCGCGGGTCAGCTCGTCCGGGTTGATGAGCACGATGCCGTTCTCGACCAGCTCCTCGCGCAGCTCAAGCCAACGCTTCTGCTGGTCGCTGGCGAGCTTCGTCACCCCGGCGCCGATGCGGGCGAGCTGTTCGGCAGGCGTCAGGCCGTCCTGCGAGACGACGGACACGCCCGAGCGGAGCTGGCCGCGCACGCCCGCCACGCGGACCATGAAGAACTCGTCGAGGTTGCTGGCGGAAATCGACAGGAAGCGAAGCTGTTCCAGCAGCGGGTGGTTGCGGTTGGAGGCCTCCTCCAGCACCCGCCGGTTGAACTGCAGCCACGACAGCTCCCGGTTGACCAGCCGCTCGGGGGAATGAAGCAGGGCGTCGCCCGCAGGGAAATCCTCCGCCGGGGCGCTCACCTCCGCGGGAACACCGGCATCCTCGTCTACCACGTTCAGAACCGTTTCGACATCCGTCATGGTGAACCTCCACATTCGACCCGGGCCGCGTGCGATCATCGCCCGCCGTTATCCTATTCAAGCCGCGTTGTCGCAATCTTCTGCGACAATTCCACGACGAAAAACCATGAAACCCCAATATCATGAAACCCCGATATGAAGCGCGACGGACTCTATGCGTCGTCCGCGCCCGATCGCACGGCCAGCCGGTCCAGTACGGCGAGCGCGAAAGGGCGGGTGATGCGCCGGCGGTCGCTCAGCGCCTCGCGGTCCAGCACCTCGACGAGTTCCCGCGCCGCCGCGAGCGAGCGCTCCATCCGCCGCCCCAGCGCCTCGACGACGCCGGCATCGACGACGAGTTGCCGGTCGATGAAGAGCTTCACCAGGACGGCCCGCAACAGGGTGTCGTCCGGCGGATCGATGGCGACGGCGGGCGACAGCCGCAGGCGCGACAGGAGATCGGGCGTGGCGAGTCCCCACATTCCGGGCTGCGCGCGCGCCGTGATCAGCATCGACGCGCCGTTGCGGCGCACCGCATTGAGCAGGTGGAACAGCGCATGTTCGTCGCGCGGCGGCCGGTCCGCATCCTCGATGACGAGCGCCTCGCACAGGGCCAGCTCCTCCACGCCCTGCGCGGTGACCCCGGCAGCCGACACGATGCGCGCGCCCGCGCGCCGCGCCCAGATCGCCGCGAGATGCGTCTTGCCCGATCCCGCCGGGCCGACGAGCCGCAGCAGCCTGTCCGGCCACGCCGGCCAGCTCTCGATCATGGTGAACGCCTGCGCGTTGGCGGGGCTGACGAGAAAATCCGCTGCCTCCAGACGCGGCTCCACGGGCAGGTCGAGCGGCAGTTGCCTCGGCGCTTGCGGCCGCTCTTCAGACATCGACGTGAATCCGGGCCCTCGGCTCACGGTCCGCCCCGGTATAGAGCGGGCTCGCCAGATAAAGCTGCAGTGCGAAGCGCGTCAGCACGCCGATGGCGGCCGCGATGGGTACCGCGAGCAGCAGGCCGACGAAACCGAACAGCGAGCCGAAGGCCACCAGCGCGAACATCAGCCAGACCGGATGCAGCCCCACCGCATCCCCCACGAGCTTGGGCGACAGGATGTTGCCTTCCACGAACTGCCCGAACAGGAAGATGCCGACGGTGACGGCGATCATCGTCCAGTCCGGCCAGAACTGCACCAGCGCCACGCCCACCGACAGCACGAAACCGGTGAACGAGCCCACGTACGGAATGAAGGTGAGCGCGCCGCTGACGAGGCCGATCAGCAGGCCGAAGTTCAGGCCGACCGACGTCAGCGCGATGGCGTAGAACGAGCCGAGGATGAAGCACACCAGCGCCTGTCCCCGGATGAAGCCGGCGATGGCGCCGTTCATGTCCTGCGCCAGCGTCCTGATGGTGTCGGCGTGGCGGCGCGGCAGCCAGCTATCGATCGTTTCGACCATCCGCCCCCAGTCCACCAGCAGGTAGAAGGCGACGACGGGCGTCACCACCAGCAGGGCGAGCACACTGATCACCGCCTGCCCGCCCGACCAGAGGGAGGTCGCGAACGTGCCGAGCCACCGCGCCGCCTGCCCCACGATATCCGTGAGCGAACGCTCCACGGTGGCCAACGCCTCCGGCCCGCCGAGATGTTCGATCAGCGGGCCGCCGTATTCCGTCGCCCACTGTTGCAGGTTCCTGGCGTTCGCCGGCAGGTTTTCGAGCAGCACCCCGAGCTGGTTGACCACCACCGGCAGCAGCAGCACCAGCGTGAGAATGAAGGCCAGCACGAACAACAGCAGAATCAGCAGCGATGCCGTGAGGCGCCCCATGCCGATCCGCTCAAGCCGCGTCGCCACCGGGTCGAGAATGTAGGCGAGCGCCAGCCCCGCGACGAACGGCAGCAGGATGCCCCGCAGCAGGTAAACCCCGACAAGCAACGCCGCCAGCGCCACGATCCAGAAGCGCATCTGACGCTCGACAGGAGAGAAATCACTCATCCGCCAGTCCATTTTCTGCCAGCCCCCGGTTTGGGCGCAACCGCCTTTCCGCGCAGGATACCGCGCATGCGCTCCATCTAACACCGATTATTCATTCGGCCATATGACGAAGCCACAGCGTGAGATAGGCGCCCGCGGAAAGCAGCGTCAAGCCGACGACCGAAGCCATGCCCGCGTTGAACAGCCACGGCGCGGCGACCGCCGGCCCGGCGCCGGCGAGGCCGAGGCTCCCCAGCGTCAACGCGGCGAAGCCGATCTGCGCCGCCGTGTTCAGCTTGCTGACGAGGAGCGGGCGGATCGCCACGGGCCGCGTCATCAGCCATGAGATGGCAATGGCCATCAGGATCAGCACATCGCGCGAGACGACGAGGATCGCCAGCCAGCCCGGCAGCACGCCGACGACGGAGAGCGCCACGTAAATCGACACCAGCAGCGCCTTGTCGGCGAAGGCGTCGAGATAGGCGCCCAGTTCGCTGCGCATGTCGAAGCGGCGTGCGATATAGCCGTCCACCCCGTCGGAGAGGCCCGCCACGACGAACATTACGAAGGCGGCAAGCCACGCCTGCGCGCCGATCGACGCCACGATGACTGGCACCAGCAACAGCCGCAGGATCGTGATCAGGTTGGGGATCGTCATGGAACCGCGTTCATCCTCCGGCGCCCGGTCGGCGTGGGGTCCGCAGGCCGCGGGAGGCTCGCCGTTCTGCGCATTTTTTCCAGCTATACCAAATCCCGCCCGCCCGACAAGCCACGGCGCGGCGGCGGCGAAAAGGCTTCCTCGCCATCCGTGGCGGCCTGTCTATATAATGACTGGCGCGGCGGGCGCGGTTCACCGAAAAATCGGTATTCCGCGGCCGCGCGTCCGCCTTCGCACTTGCCTTCGGGCGTCCGCCGTCGTAGGTGCCAGATGGAATTGTTCACAGGAACCGCAAGCGATGTCGCAAAACGGACATGACGGATCGATCAGGAACGGGCTGACCTATGCCGAGGCCGGGGTCGACATCGACGCCGGCAACGCCATGGTGGAAGCGATCAAGCCGCTCGTGCGCGCGACCCGCCGCCCCGGCGCGGATGGCACGATCGGCGGCTTCGGCGGCCTGTTCGACCTCAAGGCCGCCGGCTACGTCGATCCGATTCTGGTCGCAGCGAACGACGGCGTGGGCACCAAAGTCAAGATCGCCATCGAGACGGGCCATCACGAGACGATCGGCATCGACCTCGTCGCGATGTGCGTCAACGATCTCGTGGTGCAGGGCGCCGAACCGCTGTTCTTCCTCGACTATTATGCCACCGGCAAGCTCGACCCGCGCGAGGGCGCGCTCGTCGTGCAGGGCATCGTCGACGGCTGCCGGCAGGCGGGCTGCGCGCTGCTCGGCGGCGAGACGGCGGAAATGCCCGGCCTCTATGGCAACGGCGACTACGACCTCGCCGGCTTTGCCGTGGGCGCGGCGGAGCGCGGCCGGCTGCTGCCGCGCGCGGACATCCGGCCAGGCGACGCCCTTCTCGGCCTGCCGTCGTCCGGCGTTCATTCCAACGGCTTCTCGCTCGTGCGCAAGATCGTTGCCGCCGCAGGGCTGGACTGGAACGCTACCGCCCCCTTCGCCCCCGAAAAGCGTCTCGGGATCGCGCTGCTGGAGCCGACGCGCATCTACGTGCGCCAGCTGCTCGGCGCCCTTCGGCGCACGGACGCCATCAAGGGCCTCGCCCACATCACCGGCGGAGGCTTCATCGACAATATTCCGCGCGTGCTCCCCGAGGGCACCGCGGCGCGTCTCGACCTCGCTGCCATCCTGCCGCTGCCGGTGTTCGGCTGGCTCGCGCGCGTCGGCGGCGTGGACGCAGGGGAGATGCTGCGCACCTTCAACTGCGGCATAGGCATGGTCGTCGTCGTGGAGGCCGGACAGGTCGAGACCGTGACGGACGCGCTGATCGCGGAAGGCGAAACACCGGTGCTGATCGGCGACGTCATCGCGGCGGGCGACGGTCCGCGCGTCGTCACCACCGGCGAGTTGCGGCTGTGACCGGAATGACGGCGGGCGGAAAACGGCGGCGCACGGCGGTGCTGATTTCCGGGCGCGGTTCCAACATGGCCGCGTTGCTGGCGGCGGCCGCTGCCACCGACTTTCCCGCCGAGATCGTCCTCGTCGCCGCCAACCGGCCGGAGGCGGCGGGCCTCGCCACTGCCCGCGATGCCGGAATCGCCACGGAAAGCATCGATCACAAGCCTTTCGGCCGCGACCGTGAGGCATTCGAGCGCGCGCTCGACGCGCGGCTCAATGCACACGGCATCGAACTCATCTGCCTCGCCGGCTTCATGCGCATTCTCACGCCGTGGTTCGTGCAGCGGTGGCTCGGGCGGCTCATCAACATCCACCCCTCGCTGCTGCCTTCCTTCCCGGGCACGCAGACCCACGAGCGCGCTCTGGCGGCGGGCGTCAGGCTGCACGGCTGCACGGTGCATTTCGTCGAGCCCGAAGTCGACGCCGGCCCGATCATTGCGCAGACCGCCGTGCCCGTCCTGCCCGGCGATACGCCGGACATCCTGTCGGCGCGCGTGCTGGCGCAGGAGCACCTGCTCTATCCGCACGCCCTCGCCCTCGTCGCAGGCGGCGCGGTGCGCTTCGTGCCCGGCGCCCCGTCGGGTCGGGTGGAGACGGACCCCACCGCCGACAGAACTCCTCCCACACTCTCGCTCAGCGTTCCCGCCTGATCGAAAAATGCCCGCCGGCCCGGCCGCCGGGAAGCGGGGAAGGACATCGCCCTCCCCGCATGCGGTTCGTCAGCGCAGCTCGCGCGGTGCGGCGCTGACGGTGACGGCCGCGTTCTGGCGCACTTCCAGCACCGCAAGCGCGCGGTCGTTGGTGCCGTTCGCGTTGAAGCGGAACACGCCGTCCGCGCCGGCAAAGCCCGCGCGGTTCGTCAGCACGGTGGTGGAGAAGCGCTGCGATCCCTGCGTGCGCACCAGCGCCGCCGCCAGCGAGACCGCGTCGTACGCCAGGCTCGCGATGCGCGCCGGCTCCGCGCCGAACTTCGCGCGATAGCGCTGGGAGAAGGCGTTGAAACCGGCCGAATCGGGCGCGGCGAACCAGCCGCCCTGCAGGCCGGGCGCCGCCAGTGCGCGCGGATCGTTCCACAGCGAGGTGCCGAGCAGCTTCACCCGCCCCGTATCGACGCCCGCCGTGCGCAGGTACTGCGCCGCGCTCGGCAGAGTATCGGCGTTGTCGGGCAGGAACAGCGCATCGATCTGGCCGGCGTGCGCCGCGATGCGCTGCACGGCCTGCTGCAGGTTGGAGCGGTCGGCGGCGTAGGTTTCGATGGCGACGACGCGCCCGCCCGTGGATGCGACGGTCGTCTGGAACGCCGCCTGCACCACCTTGCCGTAGGCGTTGTCGGGGACGAGCGCGGCAAAGGACTTGCGGCCGCGCTGGGAAGCGAAGCGGATGATGCGGTCGACCTCCGTCTCCGGCAAGAAGCTCAGCAGGTAGACGCCGGGCTGGGCGACGGAGCTGTCGGTGGAAAACGAGATGACCGGACGATTGTGCGGACGCGCCACCGCCCCCGCCGCGCGGGTAGAGGCCGAGAACAGCGGCCCGAGCACGAGTTCCGCGCCCTGATCGATCGCTGCCCGCGTCGCATCGCGCGCGCCGGCCTCGGTGCCCCGATCGTCTCGCACGAGAAGCTGGATGTCGGGCTCGTTGAACTCGCTGATCGCCAGTTCCGCCGCGTTGCGAAGCGACTGCGCCGTGGCGCCGGCGCCACCCTGCGCCGAGAGCGGCAACACGAGGGCCACCTTCACCGAACCCGTGCCGATGGTGCTCGCCGGCGCAGCCTCGGTGCCGCCGCCGCCTTCCGATCCGCCAAGACCGAAGAACCCGCCCGAGCCGGAACAGCCGGCAAGGAACAGGCTGGCGAGCACGGCAGCCGCGAGGCCCCTGAAACCTGCGGCGCGCATCCCCGACGCGGGGGCGGAACTCTGCGGCCCTGAAGCACCCGGTCTTGAGACGCTGGATGGCAGGTTGCGGTTGACGGCACGGAACACGGCACTCTCCCTGGCTCGTGGCATGGCAGGCTCATACAGGACGGCAGGTCTGCAAGACAGCGGGGTTTGCAGGAACCCGGCACGTTCGGACGCTTGGCGACGAACACGCCGGCGGCGCGGCCGATCGTAGCGACCGGACAGACCGCTGCCGATACTACCGGCTTGAAGCTATTTCGCAATCAAAGGTTAACACCTCTTTACGTCGCTTCCAAAACGTCGCCGCATCCTTCCGGGCGTTGTCCGGGGGGCCGCGGGCTGTTATCCCCATTTATCGACGGCCCGCCCCTGTGTCATGCTGCCGGCGCGGGAACAGAATCACGTTGACGACACCCGGAAAGCCGACGCGGCAGGGAGGCATGGTCGGTGTGAAGAGGATATGGATGAAATGAGTGAAGACAAGCGCGCGCCGGTGCGCGACCCCGGCAGCGCCACGCCCCTCCCGCCTCCGCCCGGCGCGGCGCCGGCCGCCGCCTCCCGCTTCACCGCCTTCGGCCTCGCGGCAGAGGCGGAGCCGATCGCGCCGGGCCTGCACATCGTCGCGACCCCGATCGGCAACCTCAAGGATATCACCTTCCGCGCGCTCGGGACGCTCGCCGCCGCCGACGCCATCCTTGCCGAGGATACGCGCGTGACCAAGGTGCTGCTCGCCCACTACGGCATCACCACGCCGCTCATCGCCTATCACGAGCACAACGCGGAGCAGATGCGGCCCAGGGTGCTCGCCCGCCTGGAGGCCGGCGAGGCGCTGGCGCTGGTGTCGGATGCGGGCACGCCGCTCGTTTCCGATCCCGGCTACCGGCTGGTCGAGGATGCGCTCGCACACGGCGTCAAGGTCACGTCCAACCCCGGCCCGTCGGCGGTGCTCACGGCGCTCGTCGTCTCGGGCCTGCCGACGGACCGCTTCTTCTTCGAGGGCTTCCTGCCGACGAAAAGCGGCCCCCGCCGCGCGCGACTCGCCGCGCTAGGCGACATTCCGGCGACGCTGGTGCTGTTCGAATCGCCCCGCCGGCTGAGCGAAATGCTGGCCGACGCGGCGGACATCCTCGGCGAGCGGCCCGCCGCCGTGGCCCGCGAACTGACGAAGCTTTACGAGGAAGTGCGGCGCGACACATTGCCGGCCCTCGCCCGCAGCTACGCGGACGAGACACCGAAGGGCGAGATCGTGGTGCTGATCGGCCCGCCGCCCGAGGGCGCGAAGGCACTGTCGCAGGCCGACCTCGACGCGCGCATCGAAACCGCGCTCGCCCGGCACAGCGTCAAGGACGCCGCAGCCATCGTCTCGGCCGCGACCGGGCAGCCGAAACGAGAGGTCTACGCCCGCGCGCTGCAGCTCGCCGCCGCCCGCGACGAGGGCGGTGAAGGCGCGCCATGAACAAGCCACCGCCGGGCCTGCGGCGGGCCGCGACGCATGACGCCGGCCAGCGGGCCGAAAGCCTCGCCGCCCTGCTGCTCATGCTGAAGGGCTATCGCATCCTGGCGCGCCGCTACAGGGCGGCCGGCGGCGAGATCGACATCATCGCCCGGCGCGGCGGCACCGTCGCCTTCGTCGAGGTGAAGGCACGGGCGGCGCTCGACGACGCCCGTGTCGCGATCACGGGCGGGAAGGAGCGGCGCATCGCCGGCGCCGCCCGCCACTGGCTGACGCGCAACGGCTGGGCGATGCCGCTGACGCTGCGCTGCGACGCGGTGTTCATCGGCCGCCGCAGCCTGCCCCGCCATGTGGCTGACGTCATGACGCTTTGCCTGGACTGACGTTTTGCGATTGCGGGACCAGCCGCGCCGGCGCATAAAAACGGACCGTTGCTGACAACCGGAGTATCGTGGCGATGAGTCTTGTCGTGGCCGTCCAGATGGACCCGATCGAGCGTATCAACGTGGCTGGCGATTCCACCTTCGCCCTGCTGCTGGAGGCGCAGAAGCGCGGACATGAACTGCTGTACTACACGCCCGATTCCCTGACGCTGCGCGACAGCCGCGTCACGGCGAAGGTGCGCCCGCTCGCCGTGCGCGACGTCGCCACGCCCGACTACGCGACACTCGGCGAGGTGCGCCGCATCGATCTGGAGGAAGAGACCGACGTCGTGCTGCTGCGGCAGGATCCGCCCTTCGATCTCGCCTATATCACGTCAACGCACCTGCTCGAACGCATCCACCCGAAAACCTTCGTGGTCAACGATCCGGCCTCCGTGCGCAACGCGCCGGAGAAGGTTTTCGTGACCGCTTTTCCCGAGTTGATGCCCCCCACCCTGATCACTCGCGACAAGGATGAAATCAACGCCTTCCGCGCCGAACACGGGCCTGTCGTCATGAAGCCGCTCTACGGCCACGGCGGCGCCTCGGTGTTCCAGGTGAACGAGCAGGACGGCAATTTCGGCTCGCTCTTCGACCTGTTCTCCGTCACCTTCCGCGAGCCCTGGGTGGTGCAGAAGTTTCTGCCGCAGGTGAAGCTTGGCGACAAGCGCATCATTCTTGCCGATGGCGAGTATGCGGGCGCCGTCAACCGCGTGCCGGCCGAAAACGATATACGCTCCAACATGGTAAGGGGCGGCGCGGCCCTCGCCACTGAGCTGACGGAGCGCGAGCGCCAGATCTGCGAGACCATCGGCCCGCATCTGCGCGAACGCGGCCTGCTGTTCGTCGGCATCGACGTGATCGACGGCTATCTCACCGAGATCAACGTCACCTCCCCCACCGGCATCCGCGCCATCAAGCGCAACGGCGGGCCCGACGTCGCCGCCATCATCTGGGACGCCATCGAGCGCCGCCAGAAGGAAACGGCCGCCAGTTGAATCCGGGTTCCGTGACCGTGATTCCCGTTTCCGGGACCGCTGTTCCCGGCGAAGAGTCAAGCGGTTTTCGGCTCATAGCGACATAAGTCGTTGATAAGGCAGCGCGGGCATTCCGGCTTGCGCGCCTTGCAGACATAGCGGCCGTGCAGGATGAGCCAATGATGCGCGTGGCGGGCGTAGCGGGCGGGCACGATCCGCTCCAGCCCGAGTTCAACCGCAAGCGGCGTCGCGCCGATAGCGAGCGGAATGCGGTTCGAGACGCGGAACAGGTGCGTGTCCACGGCTATCGTCGGCTGGCCAAAGGCGATGTTGAGCACGACGTTTGCCGTCTTGCGGCCCACGCCCGGCAGTTTTTCCAGCTCCTCGCGCGTGCGCGGCACGGTGGAATGGTACTGCTCGACCAGCATCCGCGAGAGCGCGATGACATTCTTCGCCTTGTTGCGGTACAGGCCGATCGTTTTGATATAGTCGCGCAGCCTTTCCTCGCCGAGCGCCGCCATCTTCTCGGGTGTGTCCGCAACCGCGAACAGCGCGCGCGTCGCCTTGTTGACGCCCACGTCCGTTGCCTGCGCTGAAAGCGCCACCGCCACCAGCAGCGTGAAGGGATTCGTGTATTCGAGTTCGCCCTTCGGCTCCGGGTTGGCCGCCTCGAAGCGGCGGAAAATCTCCTCCACAGTGGCGGGATCGACGGGGCTGGCGGCGGATGACGGTACGGCGCTGCTGGTCACGGCTTTTATGATTCGCTCCGGATGATTTTCGGGTATAAAGTTACTTGCAGAAAAAGTTACTCGTAGAAAATGTGACGCCCCCAAGGCCCCGGCCGAATGACCCCAGCCGACGTTCCCGCCTCCGTGAACGCGCATGCGCCCGATGCGACGCTGTTCGCCGCACGCATCACGCCGCACCGCTCCATGGGGCGGCAGGCGTTCCGCATTACCATGACGCTCATCTGTCTGGCGAGCGTGATTTCCAGCCTGCCTTTCGTGCTGATGGGCGCGTGGCCGGTGGCGGGCTTCTTCGGGCTCGATCTGCTCGCGCTCTACATCGCCTTCCGCGTCAACTTCCGCCGGGCCGCATCCTTCGAGGAGGTCTGGCTGTCGCGCATCGAACTGCTGCTGCGCAAGGTCAGCCATCGGGGCATATGGCGGGAATGGCGCTTCAATCCTCTCTGGACACGCCTGGAGCAGACGGCGCATGTCGAGTCGGGCGTTGAGAGACTCGCGCTCGTCTCGCGCGGCCAGCGGGTGACGGTGGGCGACGCCCTCTCGCCCGACGAACGCGCCAGCCTCGGCGAGGCGTTGCATGAAGCGCTGCTGGAGGCGAAGCGATAGGCTGCCAATCGCGCGCCGCATGCAGGATGCGCCAGATCGAGATCGCCTGCAGTGTTTCTGCGTAGATAGAGCTGTAGTTGGATCTGACAATCATCTCACGTGTGCCCGCCACCCGCCGCGCACGATAAAGCCTGCGATAATCCGGAGTAAGGCCGGCCTTTACCTGAATCTCTCCCTGCAACCGCTGGGCGGCGTCGGGATTGTCGTCGGAAATGCAATCGACGGGCGCCGTCGTGTTGACGATGCATCACGCCGCAAGATCGGCGATGAGTGCGTTCAGCACGGGCAGGCCGGCAGCGGTGGCGCGCAGGCGGCCGCCCGCCGTGTCGACGAGGCCCTGCTCGGCGAGGAAGCGCAGGTTTTCCGCCGGCAGCGGACGGCCGGCGAACTGCGCGTAGCGTTGCGGGTCGATGCCTTCCACCAGCCGCAGGCCCATGAGCAGGAATTCGTCCGCCTGCGTCCCCATGTCCAGGCATTCGCGCTCGATAATGGCGTTGCCGTCGCGCTCGACCAGCGCCAGCCATTGCTCGGGATTGCGCTCCGTGGAAAGCGCCATGCGCCCTTCGTTGGTGACAAGCCGCCCGTGCGCGCCGGGACCGACGCCGGCGTATTCGCCATAGCGCCAGTAGAGCAGGTTGTGGCGGCTTTCCGCGCCGGGTCTGGCATGATTCGAGATTTCGTAGGCAGGCAGGCCATGGCGGGCGCAGACCTCCTGCGTGACGTCATAAAGGTCGCGCGCCGCGTCGTCGTCCGGAATGACGAGCTTGCCGGCAGCGTGAAGCCGGGCATACCAGGTGCCGGGCTCGATGGTGAGCTGATAGAGCGACAGATGCTCCACGGCATGCGCGATGGCCTGCTCCAACTCCGCCGCCCACGCCTGCGGCGTCTGTCGCGGGCGGGCGTAGATGAGGTCGAAGGAATAGCGCTCGAAACTTTGCGCGGCGAGCCGGACGGCGGCAAGCGCCTCCGCCGCCGTGTGCCTGCGTCCCAAGGCGCGCAAGTCAGCGTCGTCGAGCGCCTGCACCCCCAGCGACACGCGGTTGACGCCGGCCAGCCGGTAGCCGCGGAAGCGCTCTGCCTCCACGCTGGTAGGGTTGGCCTCCAGCGTGACTTCCGCGCCGGGAGCGACGCTCCAGTGCGTGGCGATGGCGTCGAGGATTACGCCGATCGTCGCCGGCTGCATCAGCGAGGGCGTGCCGCCGCCGAAGAAGATGGACGTCACCGTGCGCCCGGGCGCGAGCGCGGCATTGTGGGCGATCTCCCGCGCGAAAGCGGCCGCGAAACGGCGTTCGTCCACCGGCTCGTGGCGAACGTGGCTGTTGAAGTCGCAGTACGGGCACTTCGAGGCGCAGAACGGCCAATGGACATAGACGCCAAAGCCGACGTCGCGCGTGGGGTGATCGCTCATGGCCGCTGTGTGAACCGATCGGACGCGAAACGCAAGAGCGCGGCGCGTTCGCGACCGACTGGCGCAAACGTCCGCAACGTGCGAGAAGGAAGTCTCACTTCGCCGCGACAGGTCGGCTTGGAACAGACAGTGGCCAGACAGATCAGGAACCGCTCCACCACGGCAACCGCCGCACCGGCACGGGCACGCAAGACGCGCGCGCGCCCCGAAGCCGCCGGGGAAGGAAGCGCCGGATCGCCGGAGGAATTTCTGCCGACCAAGGAGCAGATCGTCAGCTTCATCACGGAGTCGCCCGGCAAGGTCGGCAAGCGTGAGATCGCCCGCGCCTTCGGCATCGGCGGCGGCCAGCGCATCTGGCTGAAGCGCATCCTGCGTGAACTGGAAGACGAGGGCGCGATCGACCGCCGCCACAAGACGCTGAACCGCACGGGCAGCCTGCCGCCCGTGGTGCTCGCCGACATCACCGCCCGCGACCGCGACGGCGAACTCATCGCCAGGCCCGCGGAATGGGACGACGCCGATGGCGACGCACGCGCGCCGCGTATCCTCGTCCACCTGCCGCGCCGCCAGCGGCCCGGCCAGCCGGTGCCCGGCGTGGGCGACCGCGTGCTGCTGCGGATCGAGGCCAACCGTGACCGTGATTCCGAAGAAACGCCTTCTGCGGCAGTGGCTTACGTTGGTCGCGTCATCAAGGTGCTGGCGAAGGTGCGCGCGCAGGTGCTCGGCATTTTCCGCGCCAACCCGGACGGCCCCGGCGGGCGGCTCGTGCCCGTCGACAAGAAACTGCTCGGGCGCGAGATGCCGATCCGGCCGGGGGATGCCGGCGATGCACAGGACGGCGATCTCGTTTCCGTCTCCGTCGCCCGCGCAGGCCGATTCGGCTCGTCCTTCGCCAAGGTGAGCGAGCGGCTGGGGTCGCTGAAATCGGAACGCGCGGTGAGCCTGATCGCCATCCGCGCGCACGACATTCCGGACGTCTTCTCCCCTGCCGCCCTGCGCGAGGCGGAAGAGGCGCAGCCCGCGCCGCTGGCGGGCCGGGAGGACTGGCGCACGCTGCCGCTCGTCACCATCGACCCCGCCGACGCGAAGGACCACGACGACGCGGTCCATGCCACGCCGGACCCCGATCCCGCGAACGCCGGCGGTTTCATCGTGACGGTGGCGATCGCCGACGTCGCGGCCTATGTACGCCCCGGCACGGCGCTAGACAGGGACGCGCTGGAACGCGGCAATTCGGTCTATTTCCCCGACCGCGTGGTGCCGATGCTGCCCGAGCGCATCTCCAACGACCTCGGCTCGCTGCGCCCGCGGGAGGACCGCGCGGCGCTCGCCGTGCGCATGGTGATCGACGTCCGCGGCCGCAAGCGTCATCACACCTTCCACCGCATCATGATGCGCTCGGCCGCGAAGCTCGCCTATCCCCAGGCGCAGGCCGCCATAGACGGCGCGCCGGACGACACGACCGGCCCCATCCTCGACAGCGTGTTGAGGCCGCTGTGGGACGCCTACGCGGCGATGACCGACGCGCGTGACGAGCGCGACCCGCTGGCGCTCGACCTGCCGGAGCGCAAGCTGATCCTGAAGCCCGACGGCACGCTCGACCGCGTCGTGATGCCCGAGCGGCTGGACGCGCATCGCCTCATCGAGGAATGCATGATCCTCGCCAACGTCTGCGCGGCGGAAACGCTGGAGCAGGCGGGCTCGCCGCTGATCTACCGCACCCACGACGAGCCCTCGCCGGAGAAGCTGCGCGCGCTCGCGGAGGTGCTCGCCTCCATCGGCATCAAGGCGCCGAAGACGGGCGCGCTGTCGCCCACGCTCTTCAACCGCATCCTCGCGCATGTCGAGGGCTCGCCAAACCGTGACTTCGTCAACGAGGTGGTGTTGCGCACGCAGGCGCAAGCCGAGTACTCCGCCGACAACTACGGCCATTTCGGCCTCAACCTGCGCCGCTATGCGCATTTCACGTCGCCCATCCGCCGCTATGCCGACCTCGTGGTGCATCGCGGCCTCATCCGGGCGCTCAAGCTCGGCAAGGATGGCCTGCCGGCCCACGCCTCGCGCGAGGAGCTGGCGGAGGTCGCGGCCCAGATATCGGCGGCCGAGCGGCGCGCCATGGCGGCGGAGCGGGAGACGACAGACCGGCTGATCGCCCATTTCATGGCCGACCAGATCGGCTCCACCTTCGCAGGCCGCATCGCGGGCGTGACGGGCGCCGGCCTTTTCGTGAAGCTTGACGACACCGGCGCCGACGGCTTCATTCCCGCTTCCACGCTGGGGCAGGACTATTTCCGTTTCGACGAGACGCTGCATGCCCTCGTCGGCAGCCGCTCACGCAAGACCTATCGGCTGGGCGACCGGGTGGAGGTGCGGCTCGTCGAGGCCGTGCCGATCGCCGGCGCCCTGAGGTTCGAGCTGCTCGGCGGCGACGCCGGGCGCACGCCGCGGCGCGGCAGCCGCATACGGCGCGCCGGAATCGACGAGGCACCAGCACGCGGCGCGACAACGACAGGGGGAAGGAAACGCCGCCCATGACCATCGAACGGTTGACAGGCAGGCCGGACCTGCATCCGGCGGCGGACGCGCAGCCGCAACGCGACATCTGGCTTTCCGTGCGGCGCGGGCTGCAATGCCGCTGCCCGGCTTGCGGAGAGGGTGCGATCTTCGACGGCTATCTCAGGATCGCGGACCGCTGCCCCGCCTGCGGAGAGGAACTGTACCACCACCGCGCCGACGACCTGCCGCCCTATATCGTGATCACCATCGTCGGGCACATCATCATCACGCTCGTGCTGGCGGTGGAGATGTTCGCGGATTACTCCACCACCACGCAGATGATCCTGTGGCCGCTGCTGACCCTCGCCCTCGCGCTGGTGCTGATGCGGCCCGTCAAGGGCGCGGTGGTGGGCTACCAGTGGGCGCTGCGCATGCACGGCTTCGGCGGTCCGCAGGAGGACGAGGCGGCCCTGCGCCCGCGCGCAGGCAACACTGACAAGAAGGAATGGGAGAGACCATGAGCGAAGCAGCCACCACCCCGAAGGCGCCGGAAGACAGGCCGGACTACACGAAAATCGTACCGCGCGACGCGGCCTCGCTCATCATCCTGGACCACACGCTCACAGGCCCCTACGTCCTGATGGGCAAGCGGCACGAGCGCCATGTGTTCATGCCCGGCGCCTATGTTTTCCCGGGCGGACGGCTGGAGGCGTGCGACAGCGAGATGGTGGTCGCCGGCGCGCTGCATCCCGCGGCGGAGCACAAGCTGATGCTGCAGGTCGAGGACCCCTCACCCCTCACCGCCCGCGCGCTGGCACTCGCCGCGATCCGCGAAACCTTCGAGGAAACGGGTCACCTCATCGGCTCCACCGACTACGGCGCGCCGGAGGAAACGCCGGCCGAATGGCACGCCTTCGCCGAGCACGGGGTTTTTCCGGAACTCGACGGGCTGCATTTCGTCGCCCGCGCCATCACGCCCCCGCGCTATCCGCGCCGCTTCGACGCACGCTTCTTCGTGACGGAGGCATCGAGCATCGCCCGCACGGTGGAAGGCGCGCACGGCCCCGACCACGAACTCGTGGAACTCGTCTGGGTGCGGCTCGACGACGCGGCCTCGCTGAACACGCCGACAATCACCCGTATGGTGATGGCGGAACTGGCGCTGAGGCTCGCGGAAGGTTTCCGGCAGGAAGCGCCGGTGCCGCTGTTCCGCAACGACACACCCAACCCGCGCGACGAGCTGTGACGGGCGCCGCTCTGCCATTGTGATATAAATGTTGTATTTCCGATGGAAATGGTATAGGCGGATTTCTTCGTCTGTTATCGTTGCGTGCAGGAAAAGGAGCCCGTCATGGCTCGCGTCACCGTCGAAGATTGCATCGACAAGGTTGAGAACCGTTTCGAGCTCGTGCTCCTCGCGAGCCACCGCGCCCGCATGATTTCCTCCGGCTCGTCCCTGCTGGTCGACCGCGACCGTGACAAAAATCCCGTCGTGGCGCTGCGCGAGATCGCCGAGGAGAAGTTCGCGGCGGAGGATCTGAAGGAAGACCTGATCCATTCCTTGCAGAAGTATGTCGAGGTCGACGAGCCGGAAGAGGACGCGGTTCCCCTGATCGGCACCTCGACGGGCGGCGCGGTGGACGACACCGAAGTGCAGTTCGACCGCATGAGCGAGGAAGATCTGCTGCGCGGGCTTGAAGGGCTCGTGCCGCCGGCCGCGAGCGACGACGAAGACTGATTGTCGCTTTCAGTTCAGGCGCGTTTGGCAGGCCCGGATCGTTCCGGGCCTTTTCCGTTCCGGCCTCGCACCCGTTTGTTTTTCATCAGAACCTTTGTCATAATTCTTCATGGGTCCGCGTGGACCGGGTGAAAAGTATCGGGATTACCGTGGCAGACAGTCAGGTGACGGAAGGCCGGCCCGTGACGGAGCGGGGCGAGGCGGAGCGTATCGAGACGGAACGGGCGGGCGCGGAGCAGTCCCGCGGCGTGAGAGGCGCGCTGCCGATCATGCGGCAGTACGAGCTTGTAGAGCGCGTGAAGCGCTACGATCCCAACGCCGACGAAGGGCTGCTCAACCGCGCCTATGTCTATGCGATGCGGGCCCACGGCACCCAGAAGCGCGCGTCGGGCGACCTGTTCTTCTCGCATCCGCTCGAAGTCGCTGCCATCCTGACGGACCTCAAGCTCGACGACGCCACCATCGTCGCCGCCGTGCTGCACGACACGATCGAGGACACCGAGGCCACGCGCGAGGAGATCGACCAGCTCTTCGGCCCCGAGATCGGCGCGCTGGTGGACGGGCTGACCAAGATCAAGAAGCTCGACTTCGTCTCTCGCAAGGCCACGCAAGGCGAGAACTTCCGCAAGCTGCTGCTCGCCATCGCCGCCGATGTGCGCGTGCTGCTGGTCAAGCTCGCCGACCGGCTGCACAACATGCGCACGCTCGGCTTCATGGCGCAGGAGAAGCGGGCGCGCATCGCCGAGGAAACGCTGGAGATCTACGCGCCGCTCGCCGGGCGCATGGGCATTCAGGAACTCCGCGACGAGCTGGAGGACCTCGCCTTCCGCCACCTGAAGCCGGAAGCTTACGAGACCATCGCCCGCCGGCTGGAGAATGTCAGCGCGCGCAACGGCAAGCTGGTCGAGACGATCGAGCACGACCTGACGGAGCGCCTCGCGGAAAAGGGCATCGTCGCCTGCGTCAAGGGCCGGCGCAAGCGCCCCTATTCCATCTGGAAGAAGATGGAGCGCAAGTCGCTGGCGTTCGAGCAGCTGTCGGACATCTTCGCCTTCCGCATCATCGTCGCTTCCATCGACGACTGCTACCGGGCGCTGGGCGTCGTGCACACCGCCTGGCCGATGGTGCCCGGGCGCTACAAGGATTATGTGTCGACCCCGAAGCAGAACGACTACCGCTCCATCCACACCACGGTGATCGGCCCCGGCCACCAGCGCGTGGAGCTGCAGATCCGCACGCAGGACATGGACGAGGTCGCCGAGTACGGTATCGCGGCGCATGCGCTCTACAAGGACGGACGCACCGGGCGCCTGCTGAACGAAAGCCGCGCCTATCAATGGCTGCGCCGCACCGTCGACCTGCTGGCGGAAGGTGACAGCCCCGAGGAATTTCTGGAGCATACCAAGCTCGAACTGTTCCACGACCAGGTGTTCTGCTTCACGCCGAAGGGCCGGCTCATCGCGCTGCCGCGCGGCGCGACGCCGATCGACTTCGCCTATGCCGTGCATACCAACGTCGGCAACACGGCCGTCGGCGCCAAGATCAACGGCCAGATCGCGCCGCTGCTCTCGGAACTGCAGAACGGCGACGAGGTGGAAATCGTGCGCGCCGACGGCCAGACACCGCCGGCGGCATGGGAATCGCTCGTCGTCACCGGCAAGGCGCGGGCCGCGATCCGCCGGGCGACGCGCGACGCCGTGCGCCGGCAATATGCGGGGCTCGGCGCGCAGATTCTGGCGCGCGCCTTCGCACGCGCAGGCCGCGCCTACTCCGACGAGAAGCTGAAGGCGGCCCTGCCGCGGCTGGCGCGCGCCTCCCTAGACGACGCGCTGGCGGCCGTGGGGCGCGGCGAGATGTTCTCGGGCGATGTCGTCAAGGCCGTCTATCCCGATTTCAAGGATGAACGGCGGCCGACCGTCGACGGGCTGTCCGGCCACGGCTGGTTCGGCCTCAAGGGCAGCGAGACGCTGAAGTTCAAGGTGCCCGACAGCGGCAAGGAAGCGGACGGGCGGCACGCGATCCCGATTCGCGGCTTCAACAGCGACCTGCCGGTCACCTTCGCGCCGGAGGGCGGCGCCGTGCCGGGCGACCGCATCGTCGGCATCCTTACCGCCGGCGAGGGCATCACCATCTACCCGATCCAGTCGAAGGCGCTGGCGGCGTTCGAGCACGAGCCCGAACGGTGGCTCGACGTGCGCTGGGATGTCGACGAGGAGAACATCCAGCGCTTCCCGGCCATCATCTCGCTCAGCGCCGTCAACGAACCGGGAGCGCTCGCCGAGATCACCCAGATCATCGCCGACCACGATGCGAACATCGAGGATATCGCGATGAAGCGGCCCACGCCCGATTTCACGCATCTCACCATCCGGCTGTCGGTGTGGGACCTCAAGCACCTCACCAGCCTGATCGCCGAACTGCGGACCACACGGTCGGTGAGTTCGGCGGAACGCATTACGGATTAGGGCGGCCGCCACGGCCGTCCACCGGTTCTTCGGCCCGGCGCCCGCCGTCCGGCCCGTCTCGTGGAAATCATGCGACAGAAAATGTCCAGAATTTTCCATACGCGACAACATGCGCGAACTGAAAGCGGCATGTATAGCCCCATGACGAGTAGACATATTGACGTAGTCCATGGATAATACGAGATAGATGCGCGGCCTTTGCTTCGCGCTTCCGCCCGCATGCATCGCCGATAAGAACGCAATATGCTGCAATACATTTGAAATCAGGACTATTATTTTTCTATATTCGACTTTCGTTACTTATAAGGATATCGGTACATGGATAAATTTTGAGTAGCGGTTGTTTGAATTGATGTGAAAGTTATGTAGTATAGTTTCTTCGAGGTTGAATTCGACGTCCTTCGGGTTACCGTGCACGGCACGCCCCCGGCGGATACGGCGGGATACGCTCGCGGCTATGGTCACAGAGGAGCAGGTGAAAACAGAGCGATTGAACAGCACTATGCATATTGCCGGAGCCAGAAAGTAAACACCCGTTGTCCGCCAACCATTGCCTCGGATTCCATAGGTCGGCGGGAGCAGCACCCATGAATTATACTTAACCTATAGAGATTGCATCATGTCTACGATCTGCCGGCGCGCCGTGTTCATTGATGGGGCCAACCTTTACGCAACGACCAAGACCCTCGGCTTCGACGTCGATTTCAAGCGGCTGCTGCGGTCCTACAATCATAATGGCCGCCTGATCCGGGCGTTCTATTACACCGCGATGATCGAGGACCAGGAATACTCATCCATCCGTCCGCTGGTCGACTGGCTCGACTATAACGGTTACCGCGTCGTCACCAAACCGACCAAGGAATTCATCGACTCCTCCGGCCGGCGCAAGGTCAAGGGCAACATGGATATCGAGCTTGCAATCGATGCGCTCGAACTCGCGCCCCACATCGACGAGATGATCCTGTTTTCCGGCGATGGCGATTTCCGCTCGCTGGTGGAGGCGATGCAGCGTCGCGGCGTGCGCGTCATCGTGGTTTCCACCATCCAGACCCAGCCGCCCATGATCGCCGACGAGCTGCGCCGCCAGGCCGACGAGTTCGTCGACATCACCCAGCTCGCTCCCCTGATCGGCCGCGAACACAGCGAGCGGCCGGAGCGTTCGGTGCGGCTCGCCACCGATGCCGATGACCGCGCCGAAAACGTCAAGGGCCGTTCGCTCGTCGAGCGGCGCTACGGAATCAGGAACCAGCCGGTGGACAACAATGACGACGGCGACCTGTCCTGATCCGGGCAGCACGCCGTCTCCCGACTGCAATCTTTGCCCGCGTCTCGCGGCGTTCCGCCGGGAATGGCGGGCGCGTGAGCCTGCATGGTTCAACGCACCGGTGCCATCTTTCGGCCCTGTGGGCGCGCGCCTGCTGGTCGTCGGCCTCGCGCCCGGCCTGCGCGGCGCCAATCGCACGGGGCGGCCGTTCACCGGCGACTATGCAGGCGACCTTCTCTACGAAACTCTGCTGACCTTCGGCCTCGCGCGCGGCCGTTACGCCGCTTCGCCCGACGACGGCCTCGAACTCGCTGACAGCCGGATCACGAACGCCGTGCGCTGCGTGCCGCCCGAGAACAAGCCGACCGGCGCGGAGATCGTCACCTGCCGGCGCTTCCTCTCCGGCACTCTCGCGGAAATGGCGAATCTGCAGGCCATCGTCGCCCTCGGGCGCGTGGCGCACGACACGGTTGTGCGCGCGCTGGGACGCGCGCCGACGCGCGTCCCGTTCCGCCACGGCGGCCACTACGACCTTGGCAACGTGCGGCTTTTCGACAGCTACCATTGCTCGCGCTACAACACGAATACGCGGGTGCTGACGCCGGAGATGTTCCGGGCGGTCTTTGGCGACGTGCGGGATTTTCTGGACGCCGTCCCTCGCGCGGCCTGAAGCCGCGCAGGTTCGACCGTTCGCGATGAGCATGGCTCGTCGCGGAACGGCGTTATCCCTTTTCGCGCATGATGCGCGCGCGGTCGCGATCCCACGTGCGCTTCTTTTCGCTCTCACGCTTGTCGTGAAGCTGCTTGCCGCGCGCCAGCCCGATCTCCACCTTGGCCCGCCCGCGATCGTTGAAATAGATCTTCAGCGGCACGACGGTGAAACCCTCGCGCTGGGTGGCGCCGAGCAGGCGGTTGATCTGTCGCTTGTGCAGCAGCAGCCGTCGGGGGCGGCGCGTCTCGTGGTTGAAACGGTTGGCTTGCAGATATTCCGGGATATAGGCGTTGAAGAGGAAAAATTCCTCGCCCGACGGGCCTGCGTAGGCCTCGCCGATGGTCGCCTTGCCAGTGCGCAGCGACTTCACCTCCGTCCCGGTCAGCGCGATGCCTGCCTCGATGGTATCGACGATTTCGTAATTGAAGCGGGCCTTGCGGTTGTCGGCGACAATCCGCTGCCCGCCCTTGTCATTGGGAGCCATCAGGTCAGCCGTCGATCACGCCGGCAATTGCGAGGGCCTCATCCACCTTTGCTTTCGTCGCGGCCGACACCGGAACCATCGGCAGGCGCACCTCGTCGTGAATCCGTCCGATACGCGACAGCGCGTACTTGACAGGCGACGGGTTGGTCTCGGCGAAGAGCGCCGTGTGCAGCGGGAAAAGCCGGTCCTGCAAGGCGAGCGCGGAGGTGAAATCGCCCGAAAGCGCCGCGTGCAGCAGGTCCGCGCATTGCCGGGGGGCGGTGTTGGAGGTAACGGAAATGCAGCCGTGGCCGCCGTGCGCCACGAAGCCGAGCGCCGTCACGTCCTCGCCCGAGAACTGGACGAACTCCGGCCCCAGCACCTGGCGCTGCAGGCTGACGCGGGCGATGTTGGCGGTGGCGTCCTTCACACCGACGATGTTCGGCAGCTCATAGAGCCGCGCCATCGTCTCCACGGACATATCGATCACCGAGCGGGGCGGAATGTTATAGATGATGATCGGAATGCCGATGGCGTCGTTGACCGCCTTGAAGTGCTGATACAGCCCTTCCTGATTCGGCTTGTTGTAATAAGGCGTGACGACGAGCACGGCATCGGCGCCGACCTCTTCCGCGTGGCGGGCGAAATCGATCGCCTCCGCGGTGCTGTTCGATCCCGCCCCGGCCACGACCGGGACGTGGCCTTTCGCCTCTTCCACCGCCCACGCGACAACCTGCTTGTGCTCCTCGTGGCTCAGCGTGGGGCTCTCACCGGTGGTGCCTACCGGCACAAGGCCGTCGACGCCATTCTCGATCTGCCAGGCGATGAGCGCGCGAAATGCATCCTCGTCGACCCTGCCGTCGCGAAACGGCGTCACGAGGGCGGTGTACAAACCCTTGAAGCGGCGATGTGCTGTCATGATATATCCCCCGAGATGACGGGGGCTCTCCCGATATGGTCTGATCATCTTCGGGCCTCGACCCGCGCAAGCTGATACTTAATCACTTGGAGGCGGTTGCGCAAAGGCTCATATTGCATCACGCGGGACGATCGGACACATTTATCACCGCGTTGCCCGCGCAGTCGCACTCTATCCGCGGTTCTGGTTAACAGTTCTTGAACGATTGGAGGCGACGATGCGGGCGACGGAAACGCGGTGGCGGAGCCGGAAGCAGACAGAAGCCCGTTCCCGCATCCTGCGAGGGAGACCCATTGATGCGCTTTAGAACCGGGCTTGTCCTCACGCTTGCCGTCGTTGCCGTCATCCTGGGGCCGGGCCTCGTGATGAACGAGCGCGAGCCGGCGGACGAGGCGCTGGTCACGAGTTCCATCGGCGCCCCTCCCGCCACGACGCCGGAAGAGGCCGCCCCGCGGCAGATGGCCGCCCTGCCCGACGATTCGCCGAAGCCGCCTGAGGTTATCGTCCCGATCGTTCCACGCTGGCCCACGTTCGACCTGCCCGTCTTCCGCGAGGCCGTCGGTTTTTATCGCTCCGGCCAGCTCGATCAGGGTGACGCCGTCGCCGCGCGGGTGAGCGACCAGGCGACGCGCGACGCGCTGGAATGGATCGCCCTGCGCGCGAGCAGCGCGGGCATCGACCGGGTACGTATCGAAACCTTTCTCGCGCGCAATCCCGACTGGCCGGGCGCCGAAGCGCTCCGGCGCCGTGCCGAGGCGACCTTTCTGCAGGGCGCGCCGGCCGACGACGCGGTGCTGGCGTTCTTCGACAGGCAGGCGCCGGCGACGACGGTGGGGAGACTGGCCTACAGCCGCGCGCTCGCCGGCAGCGGGCGGGACGGGCAGGCGCTCGCCATCGCCCGCGCGCTCTGGCACCAGGAAGCACTGTCGCCCGCCGCGCGCCGTTCCCTGCTCGACACCCACGGCTCGGGCCTCTCCGCCGACAATCACCGCATCCGCCTGCGCAACATGCTCTATGCCGAACAGTGGGATGCGGCCACCGATGCCGCGCTGCGGGCGGGACGCGGGGAAGTGGCGCTCGCGGAGGCCTTCATCGCCGCGAGCAAGCGCACACGGGATGCGGGCAAGCTGCTCGACGCCGTTCCCCCCGCCATGCGCGACACGCCGGAATGGCTGCTCGCGAAGGCGCGCTTCGAGCGGCGCGGCGGCAACCTGAAGGAGGCGGCGGCCGCGCTCGCCCGCGCGGCGGCGAAGTCCGTGCGCGAGGAGCCGCCCGCGCCCGCCGGCGAGGCGGAAGACACGCCGGCGATCAAGGTCATCACAGCGCCCATTCCCGAAGACGCCATCGCTGAAGACGCAATGGCCGACAGCGGCACGACCGGCTCGCACTGGGCGCTGGAACAGCGCCTCGTCGCGCGCGCGCTGCTGGACGGCGGCAACGCGAAGGCCGCGTACGACGTGGCGGCCCTGCCGTTCGCCATCCGCGAATCGGACAGCATCGACGCCTCCTTTTTCGCCGGCTGGATCGCACTGCGCTTCCTCAACCAGCCGGAAAAAGCCGCCACGCATTTCGCCGAGGCTGCGCCGCACGCCACCCTGCCGATCTCGATAGCCCGCGTCGCCTACTGGCGCGGCCGCGCGGCACAGGCGCAAGGCAGGGAGGAAGAGGCGAAGACGTATTTCACGCAGGCCGCCGACCACGCCACGACCTACTATGGGCAGCTCGCACGCGAGAAGCTCGGCCTCAACGCCGTCGCCGTGCGTGCCCTGCCGGAACCCACCGCGCAGGCCCGCTTCGATCTGTCGCAGACCAAGGCGGTGCAGGCCGCGCGGCTGCTGTTCGAGGCGGATGAAGCCGACCTCGCGCTACAGTTTCTTCCCGGCCTCTCCCGCACGCTCGACGATGCCCATCTCGCGGCACTGGCGGAACTGGTGCAGGAATCGCGCGATGCGCGCGCGGCTCTCATCATGGGCAAGGCCGCGGCCTACAGGGGCAAGCCGTTCGACGTGCCGGCCTTCCCCACTTTTGGCATTCCCGGCGTGAACAGCGCGGCAATCGAGGAGCCGATGATCTACGCGATCACCCGGCAGGAAAGCGCCTTCGACGGCAAGGCGGTGTCCCACGCCGGCGCGCGCGGCCTCATGCAGCTCATGCCCGCCACCGCGCAGGCAACAGCGCGCGCCGCAGGCCTGCCGTTCGATCTCGCGCGGCTCACCAGCGATCCTGCCTACAACGCGCAACTCGGCGCGAACCATCTGGCGGAACTCGTCGAACGCTGGAAGGGCTCGTACATCCTCGCCATCGCCTCCTACAATGCCGGCCCGGGCAACGTGCGCAAGTGGATCGCGGCCTATGGCGACCCGCGCTCGGCCGGCATCGACCCCGTCGACTGGGTGGAGCGCATCCCCTTCACCGAAACGCGCAACTACGTGCAGCGGGTGCTCGAAAACCTGCAGGTCTATCGCCTGCGCCTCAACAGCGAGACGGCGCTGCTGCTCTCGCAGGACATGGTGCGCGGGCGCAACTGAAGCAGCAGGCGCCGCGCGCCCGTTTGTCCTGAAGTCCCCCCGCCTGTGCCGGTTTTCGCGCGCCCGAACATGAGCGAAAGCAAGGATTTATCCCCCGCGAATAATATAGTGGTCATATACGGGTGCTACGTGGACGGATGCAGCATGCATAGTGCTGTCCAGAACGACATGTCAGACATCCGACCTGATCACAACGCCAACGGGCGCCGGACGCGAGAAGCCGGGCGATCGCCGAGAGAGGAAAGAATGGCCACGAACAATACGTTCCGCGATGTCTACGTTTCGGCGAAGGATGGGTTGAAGCTGCATGTGCGCGAATACGGCCCGCGCGTCACGGATACGCCCGCTGTCGTCTGCCTGCCCGGCATGGCGCGGACCGCACATGATTTCCATCCGCTCGCGGAACTGCTCGCCAACGATCCGCAGCAGCCGCACCGCGTCATCTGCGTAGACTATCGCGGGCGTGGCCTCTCGGACTGGGACCCGGACTGGACGCACTACAACCCGCTCATCGAGATCGACGATCTGCAGCAGGTGCTTGCGGCGCTCGGCATTCCCAAGGCCATTTTCGTCGGCACCTCGCGCGGCGGGCTGATCGTTCTCGGCCTCGTCACCGTCGCGCCAGAACTCATCCACGCCGTTGTCTTCAACGACATCGGCCCGGTGGTCGAGCCGCAGGGGCTTGTACGCATCCGCGGCTATCTCGGCAAGCTGCCGAAGCCGGCCAATTTCGCCGACGCCGTCGCCATTCTGAAAAGCTATCAGGACGCGCAGTTCCCCACGCTCGGCCAGGAGGACTGGGAAGGCCTCGCCCACGGCACCTGGCACGAGATCGACGGCGAACTGAAGCTCGCTTACGATCCGGCGCTCAAGAACACGCTGGAGGGGCTAGACCTCACGGCCGCCGTGCCACCCCTGTGGCCGATGTTCGAAAGCCTGAAGGATTTGCCGGTGCTGGTGATGCGCGGCGAGAAGTCGGACATTCTGCGCCCCGAGACGCTGGCCGAGATGCAGGCCCGTCACGACAAGCTGGAAACGGTGCTCGTCGCCGACCAGGGGCATACGCCCGTCATGAGCCATCCCGACGTCAGCCAGCCCATCGTGAGCTTCATCAACCGCATCGGCCGCACAGGCGCGGCAGCGCACACGCCGCGCGAGGACGAGTGATCGCCGTTGAGTGATTACAGCGTGATCCGCATGCCGTCGTAGGCGGGCTCGATGCCGGCGGGCAGGCGTGCGGCGAGCGCATCGTAGTCGAGGTCGGCGTGCAGATCGGTGAGGACGGCGCGGCGAGGTGCGACGCGACCGATCAGGTCGAGCGCATCGTCGACGGAAAAATGCGACGGATGCGGACTGTAGCGCAGCGCGTCGAGAACCAGCACCTCAAGCCCGCGCAGGGGCACGAGGCTCTCCTCCGGCACGCTTCCAACATCGGGAATGTAGGCGATGGCGCCCGTGCCGCCGTTGAAACGGAAGCCGAGCGCATCGATCTCGCCGTGCCGCACGCGCACCGGCAGCACCTCGATCGCGCCGCCCGCCCCGTCGAAGATCAGGGGTCGGCCGGGCACGAGCCGGCGCAGCGACAGGATCGGCGGATAATTGCTTCCCTCCGGCGTGCTGAAGCAATACGAGAAACGCTCGGCCAGCAGCGCCTCGGTATGCGCGTCCGCATAGACGTCGAGCCTGTGGTGCATGGTCAGCACCAGCGTGCGCAGGTCGTCGATGCCGTGGGTGTGGTCCGCGTGTTCGTGCGTATAAAGAACGGCATCGAGCTTCGTCACCTCCGCATCGAGCAGTTGCTCGCGCAGATCGGGCCCGGTATCGACGAGAAGCTGCGTATCGCCTCCGTTCTCGCGGCGCGACACGAGGATGGAGCAGCGGCGGCGGCGGTTCTTCGGGTTATGCGGGTTGCATGCGCCCCAGCCGGCGCCGACGCGCGGCACACCGGCTGACGAGCCACAGCCCAGGATGGTGACGGTCAGCGTCATGCCGCGAGGCTTCCAGCGAGCCGATCCGTCCCGGCCTTGCTGAACAGCCGCCGGAAGTTCCCGGTCGTGAGTTGCGCCAGCGCCTGCTCGCTCATGCCGCGCACCTCCGCCAGCACCCGCGCCGTGTGGGCGACATAGGCGGGCTCGTTGCGCTTGCCGCGGAAGGGCAGCGGCGCGAGATAGGGCGCGTCCGTCTCCACCAGCAGCCGGTCAAGAGGCACCCGCAGGGCGATATCGCGGATTTCCTCGGATTTCTTGAAGGTCAGAATCCCGGAAAACGACACATAAAGCCCGAGTTCCACCCCCACTTCCGCCAGTTTCGGGCCTGAGGAGAAGCAGTGCAGCACGGCGGTGAAACGGCCCTTGGCCATTTCCTCGGACAGGATGGCGATCATGTCGTCGTCAGCGCTGCGGGCGTGGATCACCAGCGGCAGGCCGGTGGCGCGCGCCGCCGCGATATGGCGCACGAACACCTCTCTCTGCACGGCCATCGACTCGCGCTCATAGAAATAGTCGAGCCCGGCCTCGCCGATGGCGACGCAACGCGGATGCCCGGCGAGCGCCACGATCTCCGCCAGCGTCACGTCCGGCTCGTCCTTGGCCTGCATGGGATGCGTGCCGACGGAGAAGAACACGCCGGAATGCGCCTCGGCGATGGCGCGGTAGGTCGCGACCTGCCGCACCCGCGTGGAAATGGTCACTACCTGCCCCACCCCGGCGGCGGCGGCGCGCGCGAGCACGCCGTCCAGCTCGTTCGAAAAGTAGTCAAGGTGGCAATGCGAATCGACGAGCATCAGACGCTGCCCCCGTCCTCCGGTTCGACGTAGCGCGGAAACACGCCCGCCGGCTCCGGCAGCGCCGTGCCGGGCGCGATCCGGCCCGCCTCGCCGAGCGCGGCGAAATCGCGCGCGCCCGCCGGCACGGAGAGCAGGTCGAGCAGGCGCCCGGCCGCTTGCGGCGTCGCGATCTGGGCGAAGATCGCCACCTGGCGCAACACCTCGGCCGTGACGTAGAGCACCGTTCCCATGCGCTCGGGATCGGTCTTGCGCAAAGCCCACGGCGCCTGCGCCGCGAAGTAGCGGTTGGCGTCCGCCACCACGGCCCAGACATCGCCCAGGATTGAATGGAGGGCGAAATCCTCGATCGCCACACGCGCCTTGCCGAGCAGCGCATCGGCGGCCGCGAGCAGGGCACGGTCCGCTTCCTCCAGCGCACCGGGTGCGGGCAGCACGCCGTCGAGGTTCTTGGCGATCATCGACAGCGAGCGCTGCGCCAGATTGCCGAGATCGTTGGCGAGGTCGGCGTTGATGCGGTTGACGATGGCCTCGTGGCTGTAGCTGCCGTCCTGACCGAACGGCACCTCGCGCAGCAGGAAGTAGCGCAACTGGTCCACGCCGTAGGCCTGCGACAGCGCGATCGGGTCGATGACGTTGCCCACCGACTTCGACATCTTCTCGCCCCTGTTGAACAGGAAGCCGTGGCCGAAGACCCGCTTCGGGAGCGCCAGTCCCGCCGACATCAGGAACGCCGGCCAGTAGACGGCATGGAAGCGCGTGATGTCCTTGCCGATGATGTGCGCATCGGCCGGCCAGAAGCGCCAGTCCGCATCGTTCTCGTCGGGGAAGCCGACGCCGGTGAGATAGTTCGTCAGCGCGTCGACCCAGACATACATGACATGGCCCGGCGCGTCCGGCACCGGCACGCCCCACGAAAGCGTCGTGCGCGAGATGGACAGGTCCTGCAGGCCGCTCCTGACGAAGCTCACCACCTCGTTGCGGCGGCTGTCGGGGCCGATGAAGTCCGGGTGCTCATCGTAATAGGCGAGCAGGCGGTCCTGATAGGCGGACAGGCGGAAGAACCATGTCTGCTCCTCAGTCCATTCCACCGGCGTGCCCTGCGGGCCGTAGCGCACGCCGTCGCGCACGGTTGTCTCGCTCTCGTCGTAGAACGCCTCGTCGCGCACCGAGTACCAGCCCTCATAGGTGCCGAGGTAGATGTCGCCCGCCTCCTTTATCCGCCGCCACAGCTCCTGAGAGGCGGCGTAGTGCGCGGGCTCCGTGGTGCGGATGAAGCGGTCGCGCGAGATGTCGAGCGCGTCGGCCATAGCGATGAAGCGGGCGGTGTGGCGGTCCGACAGTTCCCGGGGGCTGATGCCTTCCTTCGCCGCCGTCTGCGCCATCTTCAGGCCGTGCTCGTCGACACCGGTCATGAAGAACACGTCATACCCGTCAAGGCGCTTGAAGCGCGCGATGGCGTCGGTCGCTATCGCCTCGTAGGCATGACCGATGTGGGGAGCGCCGTTAGGGTACGAAATCGCAGTCGTGATGTAGAAAGTCTCAGCGTCGGCCATTGAATCCGCCAAAGATGCGAAAACGCGGATTCATGCAGCACGGGCACGCCGGGCGGCATCCGCGAGTTCGCCGAATAGGGTGAGGACCAGCGGGCGGCGATCGAGATTCAAGACCTGCGTCTCGCGCGCCGCACGAGCGATGTTGTCCCACACCTCGACAAAACGCGCAAGCTTTGCCGGTCCCTCGCCGGCACGATTATGGATCAGCTCTGCAATCCAGTCATGCGTCGTGGACAGCAGCACGTTGAAGTCGGTTTCCGCCTCCCGCCCCGTCATCTCCTCCGCGAGCGCGTGAACCTGCGCGGGGTCGGCGGCCGGCAGCCCCTGCAGCAGCGCGCGTACCCGTTCCACGAGTGCGATCGTATGCGCGTCCATCAGGCCGAGCGCGGCGCGGACCGAGCCGTTGGCGAGTTCCGCCGCCCGCGCCAGCACGGCCGCCTCCGCATCGCCGAACGGCGCCGGCAGCGAGCGCACCGCGTTCACGACCTCCGCCGGCGGCAACCGGCGCAGCAGCAGGCGCCGGCAGCGGGAGCGGATGGTGGGCAGGGTGCGGCCCGGCGCATGGGCGACGAGCAGGAACAGCGCGCGCGGCGGCGGCTCCTCGATGACCTTGAGCAGCGCGTTGGCGCTGGAGATGTTCAGGTCCTCCACACTGTCGACGATGCAGATGCGATAACCGTCGTTGCCCGCTGTCGACGAGAACAACGCCAGCGCGCGGCGCACGGCATCCACGGGGATGATGGTGGACGCGGCCTTCTTCTCGCCCGCCGGCGCGCGCCGCAGCACGGCGAGATCGGGATGCGACAGAGCGGCGACCTTCGCCGCGACGCCGGCGGCGGGGTCGACCGCGAGAGAGGTAGCCCGCCGCACCGCCTCGCTCGCCGGATCGGGATGCGACAGCAGGAACCGCGCCGCGCGGTAGGCGAACGTCGCCTTGCCGATGCCCTGCGGCCCGCCGATCAGCCACGCATGATGCAGCCTGCCGGACCGGTAGGCGTCGAGAAACTCGTGCTCCGCCGCCTCAAGGCCGAACAGCGCCGTCTGCGCGCGCGGGTGCGGCGCACCGGGAAACTGGTCGGGCTCGGTATCGGCTCCGGTCATCATTCGTCACTTTCGGCCGCCGCATCCTCGGCGGCGGATGCAGACGTCCCGTCTTTTGCCGGCGAAAGCAGGCGTTCGTCAACCGCCTTCCAGATGCGGTCCCCGACGGTCTCGACCGGCGCGTCGGCGTCGATGACGACGCAGCGGTCGGGCTCCGCCGCCGCGATGGCGAGGAATCGCGCCCGCAGATCGCGGTGAAAAGCAGGCGCCTCGCCCTCGAAACGATCCGTTACCTCACCGCGCTGCCGGCGGCGCACGTCGGCACGGGCAAGCCCCACCTCAGGCGGCAGGTCGAGGATCAGGGTGAGGTCGGGCCGGTCGCCGCCGACCACCACACGTTCGAGCGCACGCAGCACGGCAGGTTCCGGCTCGCCCGTCGCGCCCTGATAGGCGGTGGTCGAATCGGAGAAGCGGTCGCAGATCACCCAAGCGCCGCGCGCGAGCGCCGGGCGGATGAGGGAATCGAGATGATCGATGCGGGCGGCCGAGAACAGCAGCGCCTCCGCCATCGGCCCGAGGAACTTCGTGCGGCCGGACAGGATCGCCTCGCGGATGGCCTCCGCCTTCGGCGACCCGCCGGGCTCCCGCGTGGCGACGACCTCCAGGCCGCGCGCCTCCAGCCGGGCGGCAAGCAGGCGCATCTGCGTGGATTTGCCGACACCCTCGCCGCCTTCCAGCGTGATGAACCGGCCCCTGCCGGACGCGAACGGCGCGCTCACATCAAACGCTCGAACGCGCGGCGCACGACGCCGGTGCCCCATTCCAGCGCCGCGTCGAGCGCCCGTTGGGACAGGGTGCCCCGCGCCACCGCCTCGCCGGTGACGAGCGGCACGTCGAGCGCCTTCAGCCGGCCGCGTTCCACCTGCAGATGGCCAACCGGCACGCCCTTGTCGACCGGCGCGATGACCGGGCCGCGATAGACGATGCGCGCCGAGATCCGCTCGTCCGACCCGCGCTGCACCAGCACGCGCACGGGCGTGGGCGACACCAGCACCACGCCGCCCTTCTCGCCGCCGAACACGCCGGCCTCGCCGATCACGTCGCTGGCGGCGAACAGTTCCCGCACCTCGAACGAGCGCAGGCCCCAGTCGAGCAGCTTGCGCGCCTCCGTGTCGCGCTCGCGCGCCGTCTTCGCGCCGGACACGACCACAATCAGCCGTTGGCCGTCCAGCACCGCCGAGCCGACGATGCCGTAGCCCGCCTGCTCGGTGAAACCGGTCAGGAGGCCGTCGGCGCCGATGTTGAGCGCCAGCAGCGGATTGCGGTTGCGCTGCTGGATCTTGCTCCACGTGAACTCCGGCTCGGAAAAGACACGGTAAAGCTCGGGGTAGGTAGCGATGACGTGCGCCGCCAGCCGCGCCAGATCGCGCGACGTCGTCACCTGCCCCTCCGCCGGCAGTCCCGAGGCATTGACGAAACTGGAGCGGGTCAGGCCGATCTCCGCCGCGCGCCGGTTCATTGCCCGCGTGAACGCCGTCTCGGTTCCCGAAATGCCTTCCGCAATGATGATGGCGGCATCGTTGCCGGAGGGAATGGCGAGGCCGCGCAGGAGATCGCGCACCGGGATGTTGCTGTTGACGGCCGCGAACATCGCCGTGCTGCGCGAGGGGGCGCCGCCCGTCCGCCATGCATATTCGGAAACGAAGAACTCCTTGTCGAGCGACAGGCGGCCTTCCCTGATCTCGTGGAACAGCACCTCCGCCGTCATGATCTTGGCCATGCTCGCCGGCTCGAACGGCTCGTCGGCGCCCTTCTCGAACAGGACGGTGCCGGTGCCGACATCGATGAGCAGTGCGCGCGGCAGATCGGTCTGGAAGCCTTGCGCGGCGGCGCGCCCGGCCGTTCCGCCCACGAGCAGGCACACCAGGACGAGCGCCTGAAGCACTGCCACGACGCGCCACGGCAACGACCGAAAACTCCAGACCATGCTCATCCCTTCCGCCATTCAGCGCCGAAGGAGCCGGAACTGCCTTTACCGTTCCGTCTTCTGGCGGCCGTTTGCGCCGAAAGTGACGAAGCGCTGCGGCGTCAGGTCCGACAGGGGCATCGGTTCAAAGAAGACGCCGGCCTTGTCCGTCTGCCCGGCGTAGGGCAGGCTCGCGACGAGCGAGCGCCGCGCCGGCGGCTGTTCGGCGTGCGTGGCCGACGAGGCGGCATTCGCGAAGACAGCGCGCCGGGGCGCGAGATCGAGCGGACGCGAGGGCGGGAGCGGCGCTGTCTCCGGGGCGGCCACCTCGCGTACGAGTTCGGTCAGGCCGCCTTCGGCAGCAGGCACGAAAGCCGTGGCGGGCTGAACGGGAACGGCAGGAGAAACGGGCGCGGGGGCCGGCGCCGGCGCGATCTCCGAAGCCGCGACCGGCGCGCCGACGGCGGCCACCTCGACCGGCGCAGGGGCGGGTGCGGACGGCATCGGGCGCGGGGCCGGGGCGGCGACGAGCGTTCTGGAAACGAGCGGCCTGTCGCTCTCGGTCGTCTCGTGCGCGACGCTGGCGACGACGGTCCGCGACGGCGCGACGGCGGGTGCAGGGGCCGGCGCTTCGGCGCGCGGCTCGGGCAGTGTCTCAGGACGCGGCTCGGCGCTCGCCACCATCACAGGTGCCGCAGGGACAACCGGGGCCACGGCGGGAGCGGAAGGTGCAGCGGCCGGAATGGCGGCGGGGGCGCCCGCGTTCAGCGTCGCGAGCAGCTTGCGGTCGTCGCTGCCGCCGAGCGAGGCGCGGCCGACGTATTCGACCTTGACGCGCGCGGTGCCCTGACGGTGGAAGTCGAGCGCCTCGGCGGCGGTGCGCGAAAGGTCGATCAGCCGGTTGCCGTGGAACGGGCCACGGTCGTTGACGCGCACCACCATCGAGCGGTTGTTGCTGAGGTTGGTGACGCGCACGTAGCTCGGCAGCGGCAGCGTCGGATGGGCGGCGGCGATGGAGTGCTTGTCGAAAATCTCGCCGTTGGCCGTCTTGCGGCCGTGGAAGGCGGACCCGTACCACGAGGCGGTGCCGACGGCGACGTAATTATCCGACTCGCGCGGCGTGAATTTTCTGCCGGCGACCGTGTAGGGCTTGCCGACCATGGCGCGCCCGCCGCCTTTGGGCACCTTGCCGTTGGTGACGACGCGCGGGCTGGGCTTGACGCCGTACTTGGGATCGACCTTGGCCGGGGAACTGACCTTGGCGCCGCCGGTCGACCGCGGCGCGGTGCTGCAGTTGGCCACGCCGAGCGCCAGCAGAGAGACACCCAGCAATTTCAGAATGATACCACAGGAGGAAGGTGGCGGACCGTCAACGAGAGGGACATCAGTCCCATCCGGATTTCCCGAACGAATCGTGATGTTGGCTCGTTTCGTCAACCGCATAGGCTCGTCCCGCATAATCGCCCTCATCGCCTGCCAGCGTCGACAGTAGGGCGGCATCTTGCGCATGCCACCGCTCATCCTGCGATAAGGAACGAACTTCGTTGACGGAACGTTAACAGGATCGTTCCGCTTGTTACAAGTGGGGACGGGCGCTTTCCCGTTCCCCGATTTGTAGAATGGTTACCGGCCGCCAGCCCCGGCGCGGCGTTGCCGCCGCGCCGGGCGGCGAATGGTCGCACCATTCGCCGTCTGGCTGCTTACGCCACCAGATCCCAGTCGCTGCCGGCGAGAGTGCGGCCGCCCACCTGGAACTCGTTGCTTTCGACGAAGGCCTGGCCGACGAGCCGGAAGTCGGTGCCGCCGTCGAGCTGCGCGATCCAGAAGGTCCGGCCGCCCTCATCCGCCGTGCGGGCGAGGACGTTCTCATACAGCGCGTCGACCAGGTCGCCGGACGACTTGCCGTTGCGGAACGCAGCCGCTTCGTCGGAGCCGCCGATCTGGGCGATGAGGACGGAAAGGTCCGCGCCCGTCGCGCTCTTGCCGGCCCAGAAGGAGAAGCCATCCGCGTCGCCCGCGACGGAGCGGCCGAGCAGCGCCCGGTAGACGCCCGCGAGTTCCGTCTGGTCGGTGGCGAACAGGTCCTGCTCGCTGTCGCCGAACACGATCTGCTGCACGTTGACGACGCTGATCGCGGCGCCGGTGTCCTTGTCGGTCACCACGGCACGGCCGCCTTCGATCGTGATCGTGTAGCGGCTGGCCGCGCCTTCCAGACGCAGGATGTCGTGGCCGGTGTCGCCATCGACGACGTCGTTGCCGCCCTGGCCGAGCAGGAAGCTGTTGTCGCCGGCATTGCCCGTGATCGCGTTGTTAAGCGCGTTGCCGGTGACGGAGGCATTGCCCGTGCCGGAGAGAACGACGTCCTCGATGTTGCCGGGCAGCGCGACCAGAGCGTCGCCGCTGTAGAACACGCGATCCACGCCGTCCGTGCCGTGGTCGGCCGAGAGCGCCGCCACGTCGCGGACGTAGATGTCGTGACCGCCGACGCCGTTGTTGCCTACAACGATGGAGCGCTCGCTGAAGTTCACCACGCGCGTGTCCTCGGTGGACGGCGTGTCGGCGACATCATACGGCGTCTCGGAGTAGTTCGCCTTGAGATACTCGGCGAAGGCGTCCTGCTCGGTGCCGGCCTTGGCGAAGGTGGCCGCGCCATCCTGGTCGGCGAGGGCATCGGTCAGCAGCACGAGTTCGGTGCCCGCGACGCGGTTGTTGACGAACGCGGTGTAGCCGTCGCCGCCGGTGGCGAGGTACGTCAGCGTCACCACCTTGATGGCGCGGTCGGCATCGCCCACGACCTCGCCGTTGGCGACAACGTTCTGGACCAGGTTGCCGGCATCATCGACGATGTCGAGGCTGACGACGCGGCCGCCCGCGGCGTGGGACGGATCGTAGACCACCTTGACGCCCGAGATCTGCGGGAAGGAGCCGGGGGTCGCGCCCGGGCGGACGCCCGAGAAGCCCTGCTCGAACACGTTGCGCAGGCCCTCGGCCGTCAGCGTGACGATGGCGAGGTCGTTGTTGAAGCGCAGCGAGTTGACGATGTCGAGCTGGGAGATGTCGCCTTCCAGCTTGCCGGCGCCCGGGTTGGCGGCCGGCGGCGCCAGGATGGCCTCGTCGCCGACGGCGTTGACGAAGCCGATGGCATCGCGGATGCCGCCGCCGTTCTTGATCGAGACGACGACGTCCGTGTCAACCTTGCGCGCCTCGGCGAGATTGGCGTCGGCGGTCAGGTTGCCGAGGTTGGTCTCCTGCGTGCGCACTTCGCTGCGGCGGCCTTCCAGGAACACGTCGGTACGGCCGAAGATGTTGCCGTCCTGCTCCTGGATGATGGTGCCGATGCCCTTGGTGGTGCGGTCGCCGCTCTCGTTCTTGGCGCCCCAGACGATCTCGTCGACGAGATAGCCCTTGCTGCCTTCCGCGAACGGATCGGCATCGCCCCACAGTTCCTTGACCTTCTCGTCCGTCGTGACGTAGGCGCCGTTGATGGTGTTGTCGAGGCTGTCGAGGATGATCTTGCCCTCGGCGTCGAACTCGACCACGAGACGGCCGACGTAGGAATACTCGTTGTCGGTGTTCACGATCAGCAGCGGATCGCCGTTCTTGTTGGCGGTGACGATCGGGTATTCGCCCTGGGCCTCGTCACCGTCGCGCAGCGTGTCGTTGCTGTCGGCGAGGCGCGTATGGGAGCCGCCGGCGACGATGATGTCGACGTTCTCCAGCAGCGGCGCGAGCGCCTGCTCGTTGCTGAGCTGCTGCAGATGGCTCTGCACGATGACCTTGTTGATGGTCGGGTCGGCGGCGAGGATGCGCGCCACCTCGGCGTTGATCTGCTGCGCGAGCAGCGCGATGTCGTCGCCGGTCGCGCCGATCACCTTCGTGTCGCCGGGAGAAGAAATGGTGGCGAGCGCCTGAGTCGTCGCGCCGACGATGGCGATCTTCTCGCCGCCCTCGGTGATCACCGTGGAGGGGGCGATCTTCTTGGCCGCGTCGCGGGCGAAGGAAGACGCCTCGCGGATGTCGTTGGTGTAGAGGCTGCCGAGGTTGCCGTCCTTCGAGAAGTCGAGGTTGGACGACAGGTAGGGGAACAGCGCGCCGATGCTGACGTCGTCAGCCGTGCCGACGATGCCGTCGGTGCCCGCCGCGGTGGCGATGATATCCTTGATCGCGGCCGTCTGGGAATCGAACTCGTGGTTGCCGAAAGTGGCCGCTTCCACGCCGATGATGTTCTGGATGGCGATGTCCGCCCGGCCGGCCGCGGCGCTCAGCGCCGTGAAGATGACCTCGACCTCGTCGGTGGAGAAGAACTGGCTGTAGACCGCGCGCAGCGTCGCCGCGAAGTCGCTGTCGGCGCCGGAAGCGTAGAACGGGCCGGGGATCCAGCCGTCGCCCGACGAGAGGATCAGCGTGTTATCGTACTGCTCTTCGAGAACGTCGATGATCGCGGCGAAGTTCGCGGCGCGGTCGAGGGCCTTGACGCCCGCTTCCCAATCCGACGCATGCAGGAGCTGCAGCTTGAAGTTACCGGCGGTGACTTCCTCGGCGGTGGTGACGACTGTGGTATCCGACATGAAACAGCTCCCTGGAGGGTAATCGGCGAGATGACGGCGTGTGTGCCACCGGAACGATTCGGACAACCGGCGGAACCCGGCCGGAACAACGGCCGATAACGACATTCCCCCCGATCCAACCCGGAAACCGTCCAAGTTGAAAACGCACACTGTTCAGATAACGATATCCGACGAATAGCGATTCCCGTTGACAGTTGGATGACCGCCGCGATTTACAAGCACCGGCGGGGAATTATGTGCACCGTATACCGTCGAAGGGGACGGAAAAACTTGATCGCGGAATGGTGCGTGCGGCGCCGACAAAATCCGCCGGAGGCCCCGACAAATCCGCACTGCGGAGTTGGCGTTTCAACCGCAAGCGATTATGGTGCGCGCGAACATCACACGGGCTGCCGGCGCGATCGCCCGGGCGGGAGCGGCAGTTGCGGACGATGAAGCTTGTCGCACTCTGGTGAAGGATCTCTGTCGATGGCCGCGAGCACCATTCCCCACTTCCACAACACGCCGGGCGTGCGCGTCATCCATGTCGGCTCGAAGGAATTCATGTGCATCGGCGCGCGTCCGCCCTTCGACCACCCCCACATCTACATCGACATGGGCGGTGATTCGGAAACCGTCTGCAGCTATTGCTCCACGCTCTACCGCTTCGATCCCTCGCTCGCCGAAGGCACCTGCATGCCGGCCGATTGTCTGTGGGAAGGCGACGAGGCGGCAGCCGCGTGACGCATCGGCGCTGAACGCCTCATGTCCATATCATCGGAGCCAATCGTCGTCGCCGGCGCCGGCATCGGCGGGCTGACCGCCGCGCTGCAACTGGCACGCCAGGGCATGTCCGTCACCGTGCTGGAGAAGCGGACGGCGCTGGTGGAAGCCGGCGCTGGCATCCAGCTTTCGCCGAACGCCAGCCGCGTGCTCGTCAGCCTCGGCTTCGGCGCCGCCATCGGCCGACGGGCGGTCGCGCCCGAACAACTGTCGATCAGACGGCTCGGGGATGGCCGCCAGCTCGCCACGATGCCGCTCGGCGCCGCGATTCGCACCCGCCACGGGGCGCCCTACTGGGTGATCCTGCGGGCAGACCTGCACGGCGTGCTGCTCGATGCCGCGCGTGCCGAACCCGGCATCAGGCTGCTGGTCGGCAAGCACGTCACCGGTATGGCGGAGCGCGACGATCACGCGGAAGTCCACTTCGAGACGGGGAACGGCACGCCGCAAACGTTGCGCACGCCGTTGCTGATCGGCGCGGACGGCGTGCGGTCGAAGCTGCGCAGCGTCATCGGCGACGGCGACGCGCCGCGCTTCCGCAACTTCGAGGCATGGCGCTGCGTGATCCCGCGTGACAGCGTTCCCGAGCGTCTGCGCGCCCACGACGTCGTCGCCTGGCTCGGCCGGAACGCGCATGTGGTGCACTATCCCGTCGCCGGCGGCGGTGCCTGGAACCTCGTCGTCATCGTGCGCAGCCAATCTGCCGCCGAGGGCTGGGGACTGCCCATGGAGCACGGCAAGCTGGGGGCCTTCCTCGCTTCCATCCCCGCCCCCGCGCTCGGGGACCTGCGCGCCCTGCTGCTGGGCGGCGAGAACTGGCGGCTGTGGTCGCTTCACGATGCGCTGCCCGCAGTGCGCTGGAGCACGCCCCACGCCACCCTGTTGGGTGACGCCGCCCATCCCGTGCTGCCCTTTCTGGCGCAAGGCGGCGCCATGGCGATCGAGGATGCGGCCGTGCTCGGCGAGGCGCTCGCCGTGCACGCCGGCAATACCCGCGCCGCGCTCGCGGCCTATGAGGAGGCGCGCTATCCGCGCGTGCGCCGCGTCATGGAGGAATCGCGCAGCAACGGGCGCTCTTTCCACTTCTCCGGCGCGATCGCGGTGGTCCGCGACCTGCTTCTGCGCCACTTCGGCGCCGAGGGGCTGAACAGGCGCTACGACTGGCTGTACGGCTGGCAGCCGGACTGACAACGAAGCGTAGAAATGGTCTATATCAGAGCTGCTGCGCGGCAAACGTGTCGCACGCGGCGATCTTGCCGTTCTGGAAGCCGCGCGTGAACCAGCGCATCCGCTGCGCCGAGGAACCGTGGGTGAACGAATCGGGCACCACCCGGCCTTGGGAAGCCTGCTGCAGCCGGTCGTCGCCGATGGCGGAGGCGGCGTTCAGCGCCGCCTCGATGTCGCCGGGTTCGAGCGCGTTCCAACCCGTGTTGCTGTGATAGGCCCACACGCCGGCGAGGCAGTCGGCCATCAGCTCCACCCGCACAGACAGCCGGTTCGCCTCGGCCTGCGAGCCCGCCTGCTGCTGCGCCCGCTGCACCTTGGGCAGGATGCCGAGCAGATTCTGGACGTGATGGCCGACCTCGTGCGCGATCACATAGGCATAGGCGAAGTCTCCCCCGGCGCGGAAGCGGCTGCGCATCTCCTCGAAGAAAGCGACGTCGAGATACACCTTCTGGTCCAGCGGGCAATAGAACGGCCCCATGGCCGACTGCGCCGAGCCACAGCCGGAGCGCGTGCCGCCCGTGTACATCACCAGGCCAGGTTGGCGATAAGGCGTTTGCGTCTGCTGCGGCAGCACTTTCCCCCAGACATCCTCCGTGTTGCCGAGAACGGCCGCCACGAACTGGCCGTCCTTATCCGAAGGGGTGCCGGGCTTGGTCTGCTGTTCGGTGACGTATCCCGAGCTGCCGCCCGTCAGCATTTCCGCGCCGCTGATCAGGACGCGCGGATCTATGCCGAGCGCCCAGCCCACGAGGCCGAGCACCACAAGCGCCCCGATGCCGAGGCCGCCGCCTCCGCCCGTCGGCAGCCGGAAGCCCCCGTCGCCGCCACGCCTGTCCTCGATGTTGCCGGAACGGCGAAAATCATCCCAACGCATGGTGCTCTCCCCGACAGGCGCAGCTCCGCCGCCTGAATTTCCTCTGGATAACGTGCATAACGGCAAACGGGTTCAAACCACAAGACAGCACCGCCCGCCCGCCGGCCCGTGCGGCCACACTTGACGCGCCTTCGCCATTCATGGCAGAAAGCGGGCCGGTCTGGAATGGGCCGGATGCCGGGTTAGCTCAGTTGGTAGAGCAACCGCCTTGAATCACGAGTGCCCCGGGAGAAATTCCGGGAGTAGAACTGCCCAAACTCGGGGAACGCTAACGCCGATCCGGCCACGCCAATCCCGAGCCAAGCCCCTGAGCCTCACGACGGGGAAGGTGTAGAGACTAGACGGGCAGCGCCTAAGGCCTCGCGGGGCTATGGCGAAGGGATAGTCCAGACCACGAACGCAAGCGGGAGCACGGGCTCGCGCGGCAAAAGCGATTGCGGCGGCGAAAGCCGAAGTGGGACGGTAAGCGGTAGGTCGTCAGTTCAAGTCTGACACTCGGCACCATACATCTTCCGAAGCAGTTGCGACTGCCGAGGAGTTACATCAGGCAGTTTCAGTGCCCGCCCTGCGCCCCCAGGACGACGGGATCGACTGCGCCTCAGCACCGCGACAACTTTATATACGATGCAGAAGCTTCTGCCTTGGCCAAGCGGCAGCGGATGACCATCCCGTTACGACGCCACGGGCATCAGCGAACGCCAGCCGGCGGAGCCATCGTACTTATTCGTATGGTATCTGGCTGCACAATCTTTGCAGACCCCGGTTGGGCGGCCGGCGCATCGTGCGCCGGCGTTTCTTCAGCATCTTGCCGCCCGGGCAGGTGTATTCGTTGGCTTCGGGATCGCCGGGGTGACGCGACTGTCCTCAGTAACGACATGGCTGCGCGCAATTATGTCCTCTCCGTATTCACACAGGAGAGCATCTTAAAAATAATCGTTTAATTACAAATAGATGTCCGGCTGGCACGGAACATGCTTCACAAAATACAAGGGGAGACGGCACTCCCTATCGACAACAAACATCGAGAGGAACGTCATGAGAAAATGGGCTCTCGCCGGCCTCGCCATGCAGATGGCGCTGGGCATGGGCGCTTCGCAGGCTGCGGAAGAAGTTAAGATCGGCGTCATGACCGACCTGTCCGGACCGGACAGTGACATGGCCGGCGCCGGCTCCGTTCTCGCCGCGCAGATGGCGGTCGAGGACGCGGGCGGCGTGGCGGGCAGCCGCAAGGTGGTCCTGATTTCGGCGGACCATCAACGCAAGCCCGACGTGGCCTCCTCGCTCGCGACACGCTGGTACGACAATGAGGGCGTGGACCTGATCCTCGACGTGCCGCTTTCCTCCGCCGGGCTCGCGGTGCAGGAGATCGCCCGGCAGCGCGGCAAGGTGGTGATCTTCGCCACTTCCGCCACGTCGGACCTTACCGGCAAGGCCTGTTCGCCGACCGGTTTCCACTGGGTCTACGACACCAAGGCCGTGGCCAACGGCACCGCCGCCGCCGTGACGCGGGACGGCGGCAAGGACTGGTTTTTTGTCACCTCCGACTACGCCTTCGGCCACGCAATCGAGCGCGACGCCACGGCCGTGATCGAGGCGAACGGCGGCAAGGTCACCGGCCGCGTCCGCCACCCGGTGTCCAATGGCGACTTCTCCTCGTTCCTGCTCCAGGCGCAGTCCTCCAAGGCCAGCGTGATCGGCCTCGCGAATTCGGCCAACGACCTCACCGGCTCTCTGCGGCAGGCCAGCGAATTCGGCATCGCGCAAGGCGGACAAAGGGTCGCGGCGCTGCTCGCCTTCATCACGGACGTGCACAGCCTCGGTCTGCCGGTAGCACAGGGCACCTTCCTGACGGAGAGCTTCTACTGGGATCTCGACGACGAGACGCGCGAATGGTCGGCGCGCTTCGCCCAACGCCACAACGGCGCGAAGCCGACCATGATCCAGGCCGGCATCTACAGCGCCACCAGGCACTATCTGAAGGCCGTCGCGGCGGCCGACAGCAAGGACGGCCCGACCGTCGCGGCCAAGATGCGTGAAATCCCGGTCAACGACTTCATGACCAAGGATGCGCAGATCTGGGCCTCGGGCTGGGTGAACCGCGACTTCTACCTGTTCAAGGTCAAGTCGCCCGAGGAGTCGAAGGGTCCCTGGGACTATTACACGCTGGTTGCGAAGGTGCCCGCCGACGTTGCCAAGCCCGCCGGCTCCGACGACGCCTGCGAACTGATGAAAAAGGGCGGCTGAACCTTCCCGCCTGCGCGAAACGGATAATGCCGCCGGCGCGTCCGGCGGCAGATGGGTAGACGCTCGGAGATAGCGCATGACCGCTCCCCTTCTGACACTGCATTCCCCCGCCAAAGCCCGGCGCCATTACGAGCGAGGCCTGTGGCGCGACGAGACCCTGTACATGCTCCTCGCGCAGCACGCGGAAGAGCGGCCGGGTGCCTTCGCCCTGCAGGACCGCCGCCACCGCCTCACCTGGGCGCGGCTCAAGCAATGGGTGGACAGCGTCGCCGCGGATCTTGCAGCCGCCGGCCTGGGCGCCGGAGACCGCGTGGCGGTATGGCTGCCCAACCGGGTGGAAAACCTGATCGTCTTTCTTGCGTGCTCGCGCAACGGCTATGTCTGCATCCTGTCGTTGCATCAGAACCACACGGCGGGCGAGGTGCTGACGCTGCTGAAGCGCTGCTCCGTGCGGGCGTTTCTCGGTCAGGTCGGTTATGGCGCGGATGCTGCGCTCAACGACATCTTCGGGCGTCTGGGCGAGCTTGACACGCTCCGCCGCACCTACGTGCTGGACCCGGCGGACGGGCCGGCGCCTGCCCGCCCCGACGGAACGCTGCCCTTCCCCGGCATCGACACGCGGGCGGAGCCGCCGCCGGTGGACACCGATCCGGACAAGGTGGTCTATATCGCCTTCACTTCCGGCACCACGGGCCAGCCCAAGGCGCTCATGCATTCCGACAACACGCTTCTCGCCAACGGCCGCGCCATGGTGGCGGACTGGGGGCACGGCGGCGACACCGTTCTCTACTGCCTCGGCCCGCTGAGCCATCATCTGTCCATGGTGGCGTTCGAACAGGCGATCGTGAGCGGCTCGGAGTATATCACCAACGATCTTGCCAGGGGCATGAAGGCCCTCGACCGTATTATCGAGACGCGCGCGACCTACGTGATGGGCGTGCCGACACACGCCATCGACATCCAGCAGGATGCGGCGGCGCGCGGACTGGGAAAGATCGGCGATGTCGCGGTGTTCTACATGTCCGGTGCCTCGATTGCCCCGGAGATCGCGCGCCGCTTCCTCGATTTCGGCATCACACCGCAGAACACCTACGGCATGACGGAGAACGGCTCGCATACCACCACGCTGCGGGACGACAGCTTCGAGACGATGGTAGGCACGGTCGGTCAGTGCTGCGGGCGGGCCAATCCCTGTTACGAGCTGAAACTCTGGAGGGCGGACGACCGCGACACGCCGGCCGGGCCCGGCGAGATCGGCGAGCTTGGCGGGCGCGGCGCCTCCCTCATGCTCGGCTATTTCGCCAACCAGGAGGCGACCGAGAAATCCTTCAACCGCCATGGCTGGTTCATGTCCGGCGATCTGGCGCGGATGGATGCGGCCGGCAACATCGAGATCGTCGGCCGCTCGCGCGATATCGTCATCCGCGGCGGGCACAATATCTATCCCGTCGAGATCGAGAGCCTCGCCCTGCGCCATCCGGACGTCGCCACGGCCGCCGCGTTTCCGATGCCGGACGAGCGCCTGGGCGAGAAGGTGTGCCTGGCCGTGCTGCCGGTGGAAGGGCGCGAGGTCGAGGTGGAGGCGATGCTGGCGCACCTGGCCAGCGAGGGGCTGTCAAAATACGACATGCCGGAATACTTCCTCGCCGTGGAATCCTTCCCCCTGACCGCAAGCGGCAAGATCCTCAAGCGCGTGCTGGCCGAACAGGCCCGCAACGGCGAGCTTGCCCCCCTCCCCGTGCGCTACCGGGCGCCCCCGACCGGCGCCTGATAGCCAAAAGGACGAAGGACGTCAGCCTTGCGGCCGCGTGGCGGCCCTCTCGAACAGCAGCGAGCGCGACACATGGCGATCAACTACGCTGCCCTGAAGCAGCGCCCCTTCCCGGACATCGCCCACACCTACGGACCCACGGATTGCATCCTCTACGCGCTCGGCGTTGGCGCGGGGATGGATCCGGAGGACGGAGGCGCGCTGGCCTTCACGTGGGAGCGGGAGCTGAAGGCGCTGCCCACCATGGCGGCGGTGCTCGGCTATCCGGGTTTCTGGCTGCAGGAGCCCGATACCGGGCTGGACTGGAAGACGGTGCTGCACATCGATCAGGAAATCGTCCTGCATCGTCCGCTCGCCACGTCCGGCACAGTGATCGGACGTACCCGGATCGAGGAAATCCACGACCGCGGCGTGAGGGACGGCGTCGGCCGCGGTGCGCTGCTGCATACGCGGCGCGACATCGTGGACGGGATGACCGGCGCCCCGGTTGCCACCGTGCGCCTCACCGAGCTGTGCCGGGGGGAAGGCGGGTTTGGCGGTCCGCCACCTCCCCGGATCGTTACCCGGCCCTTTCCTGAAGACGAGCCGGACGGGAGCCTTCTTCTGCCCGTCTCGCCGCAGGCCCCGCTCATCTATCGCTTGTCCGGCGACGACAACGCGCTGCACGTGGACCCCGCAACCGCACGCGCGGCCGGGTTCGAACGGCCCATCCTGCACGGTTTGTCCACCTTCGGCATGGCCGGGCGCGCAGCGCTGCGCTTCTTCTGCGGGGATGAGCCGGCGCGATTGAAAGCCATGCGGGTGCGCTTCACCGCCCCTGTCCTGCCCGGCGACACGTTGCGCGTCGACATGTGGCGCTCGGCGCCGGGACAGGGCCGCTTCCGGGCCTTCGTCGCACGCGAAGACCGGCTCGTCCTCGACGACGGCGACGTGGAATTTCACCCGAGCCCGAGCGCGTTACGATCGGATGGAAGAACCTGTCGGATGGAAGAACCTGATCGATAAGAATTCGCTCAAAATTAATAACTCAGATCGGGCGGGGGCGGCACCGCCGGTCATCCGCCCGACAACATGCGGGAAGACCCATGCACCATACAGACGCGAACGAAGATGCGGATATCGTGGCCCGGGCGACATGGCATCCAACCGAGGCCCACAGGCGTGAGGCCAACTGGACCCGCTTCCTTGCCTATGCCGGTCTGCCGGACTATCCGGCGCTCGAAGCCAGGGTAGCCACGGAGCCGGACTGGTTCTGGGAAAAGCTGATCGCCTTTCTCGACGTGCATTTCGAGACGCCGTTCACGGCCGTGCGCGATCTCTCTGGCGGCATAGCGCATGCGCGCTGGTGCGTCGGCGGGCGCATGAACGTGACGGAGACATTGCTCGACCGCCATCTCGCCACCGGGCGCGGCGGGCACCCGGCTCTGCTTTACGAAGCGGAGGACGGCGCTACCCGCAGCCTGACCTATGCCGAGCTGGCGCGGCAGGCGGACGCGCTGGCGCTGGGTCTGGTGCGTGACGGCATCCGGCCGGGCGACGTGGTCGGCCTGTTCATGCCCATGGTTCCCGAGGCGGTGGTCGCCTTCCTGGCCATCGTGCGTGCCGGCGGCGTCGTGCTGCCGCTGTTCTCCGGCTTCGGCGCCGCGGCGCTGGCCTCGCGCATGTCGGATGCGGATGCGGTGGCGGTCATCGCCGCCGAGGCCACCGTGCGCAGGGGCAGGCCCGTCGCCATGAAGAGCGCGCTCGACGCCGCCCTCGCGGACGTGCCCACGGTCCGGCGCGTCGTGGTCCTCCCGGCGGGCGGCACCGCCCCGATGCTGGCCGGGCGCGACAGGTGGTGGGACGAAGTGGCCGTTCCGGGCGGGGCGGCAGCGCCGGTCATCGTCGATGCCGAGCACCCGATGATGGTCATCTACACCTCGGGCACGACCGGCAAGCCGAAAGGCACGGTGCACACGCATTGCGGCTTCGCGGTAAAGACCGGCGAGGACTATCTGCTCGCCTTCGACCTGAAACCCGCGGACCGCTGGCTCTGGATGAGCGACATGGGCTGGCTCGTGGGGCCCATCCAGATCGTCGCCACGCTCATGGCGGGCGCGACGCTGCTGCTGGCCGAAGGCGGGCCTGACTATCCGCAGCCCGGACGGCTGTGGCGAATGGTGCAGGACCACAAGCTGACACTCCTCGGCATCAGCCCCACTATCGCCCGGCTGATGAAATCCCACGGAGCGGCGGAGGCACAGGCCTACGACCTGTCCACCCTGCGCGCCATCGCATCGACCGGGGAGCCCTGGGACCTTGCCTCGTGGGCGTGGATGATGGAGCACGTTCTCAAGGGGCGTGGGCCGCTGATGAACAACGTGGGCGGCACGGAGATGGGCGGCATTCTCGCCACCAACATCCTCTACCCGATCAAGCCGACAAGCTTTTTCGGCCCCATTCCGGGTACCGGCGCCGACATCGCGCTGGAGGATGGCGCCAGCGCACCGGCGGGCGAGGTGGGCGAGCTCGTCATGCGCGCGCCCTGCATCGGCACCACACGCGGCCTTTGGCGGGATCAGGAACGTTATATCGAGAATTACTGGAGCCGCCACGAGGGCGTGTGGACCCACGGCGACTGGGCGTCGCGCGACGGAGACGGCTACTGGTTCATCCACGGGCGTTCGGACGACACCATCAAGCTGGCGGGAAAGCGCACCGGGCCGGCCGAGATCGAGGCGCTGCTGCTCTCCACCGGCAAGGTGACGGACGCCGCTGCCGTGGGCGTGCCGGATCCGGTGAAGGGTTCGGCCGTGGTGTGCGCCGTGGTGCCGGCGGAAGGCGTGGTGGCGGACGAGGAACTCGCCGCCCTGCTCTCCCGGGCCGTGACCTCGGGGCTCGGAGGGCCGTTCAAGCCGCAGCGCATGATCTTCGTCACCGACCTGCCCCGCACCCGCAACCTCAAGGTGATGCGCCGCGTCATCCGCGCCGTGCTGACGGGGCAGCCGCCGGGCGACGTCACGGCCCTCATCAATCCCGAGACCGTGGACGAGCTCGCAACCGCGCGACCTGAAACGTAAGCCCGGGCAATCCGGCCCGGGCGGTCGATGCCTGCTCCGGTTGGGGCAGGCGCGGCTGACGTCCGTCACCGAATCTGCCACGCATCTCCCGAAGGCAGTAACCTGGAAGAGGCGCACCGCGCCTCTTCCTTTCTTTTCAGGCCGGATCTTTTCAGGCCTGACCGGATGATCCACCCCGTCGCGCGCGGAGATAATGGATGATCGTGCCCACGATCCCGGCCCGGAACAGCAGCACGCAGGCAATGAAGGTCGCGCCCTGGATCATCATGACCCACGATCCCAGATGGGCGAGATAGTTCTGCATTGCCACCACGATCACCGCGCCGACGACGGGGCCGAAGATGGTCCCCATGCCGCCGATCAGCGTCATGAGCACCACCTCACCCGACATGGCCCAATGCACATCCGTGAGCGAGGCCAGCTGGAACACGAGCGCCTTCGTGGAACCCGCAAGGCCCGCGAGAGCTGCCGAGAGGACGAAGGCCAGCAGCTTGTAGCGGTTGGCCTTGTATCCCAGCGAAATCGCGCGCGGCTCGTTATCCCGGATCGCCCGTAGCACTTCCCCGAAGGGCGAATCCACGGTCCGCCAGATGATGCCGAAGCCGATGAGGAACACGGCGACGACGAAAACGTACATGGCCAGCGTGTTGTTCAGGTCGATGATGCCGAACAGATAACCGCGCGGAATGGCCTGCATGCCGTCCTCGCCGCCGGTGAAGGGCGCTTGCACGCAGAAGAAGAAGACCATCTGGGCCAGCGCCAGGGTGATCATCGAGAAATAGATGCCCTGACGGCGGATCGCCAACCAGCCGAAGCCGACGCCGAGCAGGGCGGAAGCCGCCGTGCCGGCGAGAATGCTCAGTTCGGGCGTGAGGCCGAGCGTCTTGGCGGCATAGCCGCAGACGTAGGCGGCGGCCCCAAAGTAGGCTGCATGCCCGAAGGACAGCAACCCGCCGTATCCGAGCAGCAGGTTGAAAGCGCAGGCGAACAACGCGAAGCATAGCGCCTTCATCAGAAAGATCGGATAGACGAAGAATGGCGCGGCCGCAAGCAACACGCCGGCCGCCACCACCGCCAGGACGCGCAAGGACGTGGAGCCGAGGTTCGGGGCGGCTTTCCGTTCTGAAACAACGAAGCTCATGCTGTCCTCCCGAACAGGCCTGCCGGCTTGACGAGCAGGACGATGGCCATGACGACGAAGATGACGGTACTGGAGGCCTCTGGGTAGAACACCTTGGTAAGGCCCTCGATGAGCCCCAGTGCGAAGCCGGAAACGATGGCGCCGGAGATCGAGCCCATGCCGCCGATGACCACCACCGCGAAGACGACGATGATGATGTTCGAGCCCATGACCGGGCTGACCTGATAGATCGGCGCCGCCATCACGCCCGCAAGCGCCGAGAGGCCCGCGCCGAAGGCGTAGGTGAGCGTGATCATCATCGGCACGTTCACGCCAAACGCCTGCACGAGCTTGGGATTCTCGGTGGCGGCGCGCAGATAGGAGCCAAGGCGCGTCTTCTCTATGAGGAACCACGTCGAGGCGCACACAACGACGGAGGCCACGATCACCCACGCGCGGTAGTTGGGCAGGAACATGAAGCCCAGATTCTGCCCGCCCTGCAGCTCCCGGGGGATCGCATAGGGCATGCCGGAGACGCCGAACTGCTGCCGGAAGCCACCCTCCAGCAACAGGGCGACGCCGAAGGTGAGCAGCAGGCCGTAGATGTGATCCAGCTTGTAGATCCGCTGGAGCATGGTCCGTTCGAGCATCGCGCCGAACAGCCCGACGCAGACCGGCGCGAGAACGAGCGCCAGCCAGTAGTTGATGCCCAGATAGTTCAGCAGCATCCAGGTGACGAAGGCACCCAGCATGTATTGCGCGCCATGGGCGAAGTTGACGATGTTGAGCAGACCGAAGATGACGGCGAGGCCAAGGCTCAGCATGGCATAGAACGCGCCGTTGATGAACCCGATGAGCACCTGGCCGAACAGGGCCTGGGAGGAGATACCGAGTATTTCCATGAGAACCGCCTCCTAGATGCCGAGGTACGAGTGGAGGCGCGACACCTCGTCCGGGTTGGACAGGGCCGTATTGGGCACCATGTCCACCACCCGGCCGCTTTCCACAACGTAGTGGCGGTCGGCGACTGTCGCGGCGAAGGGAAAATTCTGTTCGACCAGCAGAATGGTGAAGCCCCGCTCCTTCAGCAGGCGTATCACCACACCGATCTGCTCGATGATGACCGGTGCGAGACCTTCCGTGACTTCGTCCAGCAGCAGGAAATCGGCCCCCGTGCGCAGGATGCGCGCCATGGCCAGCATCTGCTGTTCGCCGCCCGAGAGCTTGGTTCCGGGGCTGCGGGCCCGCTCTTTCAGATTGGGAAACAGCGTGTGGATTTCCGCGATGCTCATGCCGCCGTCCTTGACGACGGGCGGCAGCAGCAGGTTCTCGGTCGTGTCGAGACTGGCAAAGATGCCGCGCTCCTCGGGCACGTAGCCGATCCCGCGCCGCGCGATGCGGTTGGCGGGCATGCGCGCCAGTTCGTCACCGTCGAAGCGGATGGAGCCGTTGCGCCGGATGAGGCCCATGATGGCGCGCAGCGTCGATGTCTTGCCCGCGCCGTTATGGCCGAGAAGCGTGACGAGTTCTCCGCGCCCCACCTCGATGTTCATGCCGTGCAGCACGTGGCTTTCGCCGTAATAGGCGTTGAGGCCCTCGACCTTGAGCCGGACGGGTTTCGAGACATCAAGCATGGACGCCTCCGATATAGGCCTCGCGCACGGACGGGTTCGTGGACACGGCGGCGTAGTCCCCCTCGGCCAGCACGCTGCCGCGGGTGAGCACGGTAATGGTGTCCGACAGGTCCGCCACGACGGAGAGATTGTGCTCCACCATCAGCACCGTGCGGTTGGCCGCCACGCGCTTGATGAGCGAGGAAATGCGGTGGATGTCCTCGTGCCCGAGCCCGGCCATCGGCTCGTCCAGCAGGAGCATTTCCGGTTCGAGCGCCAGGGTCGTCGCAAACTCCAGCGCGCGCTTGCGCCCGTAGGAAAGCTCGCCGGCGTTGACGTCGCGGTAGGGCGTCAGCCCGACCCACTCGATCAGCTCGTCCGCCCGCTCGTGCAGGGGATGCAGCGTCCTGCGCGGCTTCCAGAAATGGAACGATATACCCAGCGGCCGCTGCAGCGCGACACGCACGTTTTCCAGCACCGTGAGGTGCGAGAAAACGGACGAGATCTGGAACGATCGCACCATGCCCTGGCCCGCCATGTCGGCGGGCGCGGTCCGCGTGACGTCGACGCCATTGAAATGGATCGAGCCGGACGTAGGTCTCAGGAACTTGGTGAGCAGGTTGAAAACGGTCGTCTTCCCCGCTCCGTTCGGACCGATCAGGGCATGGATCGTATGGCGCCTTACCTTCAGATTGACATCCCGGACGGCGACGAATCCGAGAAATTCCTTGGTGAGGCCCCGGGTCTCGATGATGTTGTCGCCGTCCCCGGTGGGCCCGGATGGGCGCGGCGCATGCTGTTGCATGTGATCCTCCCTGGATTTATTGTTTGCGGGTCATTTCCGCCTTTTGGTTGTCGCTATCCCCCGCGCCGAGGCGCTATGGTGCAGGGAGTGTGACGCCCCCGTCTCTTCAAGCCGATCCGCGCCCGCCATATGCGCGGCGACGATCGCCCGGCCCTCCGCCTCGCGTGCAAGCCCGCCTCAGAGGCTGAGGGCCTCCGCCTCCATCCCGGTGCGCAGGCTCTGCCCGGCCGCCACGCGGTGGCGCAGCAGCGCCGACGGACGGTAGCGATCCTCGCCATAGGTCGCCTGCAGGTTCTCCAGAACGCGGAGGATGCGGGCCGGCCCCACGTCCTGCCCCCAAGCCAAGGGGCCACGCGGATAGTTCACGCCGAAGGTCATCGCGCGATCGATATCGGCCGGCGTCGCCACCCCCGTCAGCACGGCCTCGCCGGCCTCGTTGGCCAGCATGGCCACGGTGCGCGCCACGATGAGGCCGGGCACGTCGCGCACCGCCGAGACCGCCTTCCCCAGCGCCTGGAACAACCCCGCCGCCTGTGCCAGCGCCTCCGGCCGCGCCTGGCAGGCAGCCGCGACGGCGATCCGCGAGGCGGTGCCGTAGTCCAGCGCGAGGTCGAACAGCACGAGGTCTTCAAGCTCCCCGCCAGCGGCCCGCGCGGTGGCCGTGCGCCCGTCGCTCAGCGCGAGGCTGGCGCCATCCAGCCGGATAACGCCCGCCCCCGCGCGGCGAGAGACGGCGATGCCCGCCCGCTCCAGGAGCGCCACCAGCGGCTCGGCCGGGCCGAGGTCGCCCTCCACCGCGGCGACCCGCGGCGCCGGATACGCTGGCAGCGTCGCCGGCACGGGGCGGACGGCGCCGGGCGCATGATCGTAGAAGCCTCGGCCGGACTTGCGTCCATACCATCCTGCGGCCACCAGCTCCTGCTGCGTCAGGGACGGGCGGTAGCGCGGATCATGGAAATAGGCCTCGAACACGGACCGGGTGACGGCGAAATTCACGTCGTGGCCGATGAGATCCATCAGCTCGAACGGCCCCATGCGGAAGCCCCCCGCCTCCCGGACGACGGCGTCGATCGTGGCCGCGTCGGCGGCGCCCTCCTCCAGCAGCCGCAGGCCCTCCGCGTAGAATGGACGCGCGACGCGGTTGACGATGAAACCCGGAGTGGACTTCGCCAGCACGGGCTGCTTGCCCCATTCCCGCGCCGTTTCGCTGAGCGTGTCGAGCACCCGGCGGTCGGAGGCGAGGCCGGCGACCACCTCGACCAGCGCCATCACGGGCGCCGGATTGAAGAAGTGCAGCCCTGCCACGCGCTCCGGATGCTTCAGCCCGGCTGCAATGGCGGTGATGGAGAGAGAGGAGGTGTTGGATGCGAGAATGGCATCCGGCGCGACGATCTCCTCCAGCCCGGCGAAAAGCTGGCGCTTCACCTCCAGCCTCTCGACGATGGCCTCCACCACGAGCGCCGCGCCGCCCAGCGCTTCGAGCGCCGGCGCGACCTCCAGGCGGGCGGCGATATCCTCACGCGCGCCCTCGGGCAAGCGGCCCTTCTCCACCTGCCGCGCGACATTGGCGAGGATGCCTTCCCGCGCTTTCCCGGCGGCGCCGGGCGCGGCGTCGAACAGCGTCACGGGGTGGCCCGCCTGCGCCGCCACCTGCGCGATGCCGGCGCCCATGGCCCCCGCCCCGACGACGGCGACAGGCGCGGAACGTGGCAGCGCCGTCATGCCGCGCCCCCGCCGATGGAGACCACGGCCTTGCCCTGGACCTTGCCCTGCGCGACGAGTTCCAGCGCCTCGGGCAGCTCCTCGAACGGGAACACGCGCATGATGCGCGGCTTCACCGCGCCGGCGCGCCAGAGATCGAACAGCTCCTGCTGCACCTTCAGCACCAGTTCGGGCGTGCGGTCCCGATAGTCGCTCCACTGGAGGCCGCTCACCGAGATGTTCTTGACAAGCAGATAGTTGACTTTAACCGTCGGGATATCTCCCGCGGCGAAACCGATCACCACGAGGCGCCCGCACCAGGCCGCAGCCCGCAAGGCGGCCGCGAAGAAATCCGCGCCGAGCGGGTCGAGCACCACGTCGGCGCCATGGCCGTCGGTGGCCGCGTGAACCTGCGCCCGCAGGTTGTCGCGCAGATCCGCGACGGACAGATCGATGACCGCATCCGCGCCGGCCTCGCGCACGACCGCCTCTTCCGCGGCCGAACGCACGCCGGCCAGCACCCGCGCGCCCAGTCCCTTGGCGATCTGCACCGCCGCAAGGCCCACGCCGCCCGCGGCGCCGCCCACCAGCACGGTCTCGCCGCGCTTGTACTGGCCGCGCTCAACCAGCGCGAAATAGGCGGTCTGGTACACGAGGCCCATGGCGGCCGCGGCCTCGAAGGACAGGCCGTCCGGCAACAGGAATGCCTGGGAGGGAGGGACGCTCGCCTGCTCGGCGAAAGCGCCGTGTTCCACCTGTGCCATGATGCGGTCGCCCGGCGAGAAGCCTTCCACCCCCGCTCCCACGGCGCGCACGACCCCGGCGAGGTCCTTGCCGGGCGTGAACGGGCGCGGCGGCAGGACCTGGTACTTGCCGGAGACCACCAGCGTATCGGGAAAGTTGATCCCGACCGCCTTCACATCCACGATCATTTCCCGCGGCGCGGGGACGAGGTCGGGGAGGAGATCGACCTGCATTGAAGAGGGAGCGCCGTGCTCCCAGACGCGGTAACTGCGCATATCGAATCCTTTCAGATGGACAGGAGGGGATCGGTGGTCTCGCCCAGCCCCGGGGCCGAGCCGCGCGTGGGTGCGGCACGGAAAACGGGGGCGATCGGCACCGGCACCGCCGGCAGCTCCCTGCCTCCTGCCATCAGCGTGTGGTCGAACAGGCGGCGGGCGGCCACGTGCGGATCGGCCACCGCCTCTTCCAGCGTCGCCACGATGGAGCAGCACACGTCCTGCCCGGCCATAAGGGCCTGCCATTCGGCCGCCGTCTTGCCCGCGATGCGCTCGGCCACCGCCGCCCGCACCTGGTCGGCCGGCGCGCCAGCGTCGCGCAGGGCGTCCGGCAGCCCGATAATGCGGGTAAAGTTCTCCCAGAACTTGTCCTCGATGGGCGCGGCGGCCAGATAGCGGCCATCGGCCGTGCGATAGATCTGGTAGCGGGGCGACCCGCCCGTCACCAGGTCGGCGCTAGGACGCGGCCAGCCCGCGCCGGCGAAGCCCGCCCCCAGCCCCCAGTAGAGGAACGTGAACAGGTTGTCGCCCATGGCGATGTCGAGGTAGCTGCCGAACCCGGTGATGTCGCGCTGGCGCAGGGCCAGCAAGATGTTCACGACGCCCGGCAGCGCGCCGCCGGCGATGTCCGCCGCCAGCACCGGCGGCAAAACCGGCGCGCCGTCCGCGCCGGCCGTGAGCCCGAGCATGCCGGTCTCGGCGACGTAGTTCAGATCGTGGGCCGCGGTTTGCGCCTTCGGCCCGTTCTGGCCCCAGCCGGTGATGGAGCAGTAAACCAGCTTCGAGTTCAGATGGCGCACGGTGTCGTAGCCGAGGCCGAGCCGCTCCATGACACCGGGGCGGAACTGCTCGATCAGCACGTCCGCACGGCGGATGAGCGGGATCAGTTCGTCCACCGCACCCGCAGCCTTCAGATCGATGGCGATGGACTGCTTGCCCCGGTTGAGCATCGCGAAATTCACGCTGTCCTCGCCCAGCTTGGGCTCGTAGCTGCGCATTTCGTCGCCCCGTCCGGGGCGCTCGATCTTCACAACGCGCGCACCCGCCTCGGCCAGGACGAGGCTGGCCAGCGGGCCGGGCAGCAGGGTAGAGAAATCGAGAACGAGAAGACCTTCCAGTGGACGCATGATCACCTCCCTTTGAGCTGGCGGGCTTTGGCCACCTGCGCGCGGCGGGCCGGGGCATATGCCGGGTCGCCGAGCGCATCGTGAAGCACCTTCGTCGTGTCGTGATGGGCGGCAAGCCCTGTACGTTCCAGAAGCTCGACGGGGCCCTCCGGATAGCCGAGGCCCAGCTTCAGCGTCAGGTCCATATCGGCGGCCGTGGCCAGCTTCGCGTCGAGCCGGTTGAGGGCGGCGTTGTAGTAGGGCCGCACCAGCCGGTCGACGATGCGGCCCGGAAAATCGCCGCAGACAGCCGTTTTCAGCCCATGCGCCTCGAACAGCGCCCGCGCGGCCTCCACGGCCGTCTGCGCGGTCTGCGGCTGGCGCACGATCTCCACCAGATCGGACGGCTTCGCATCCCCGAGGCGGAAGCGGGCGAAGCCGAGCACGTTGCTGCCTTCCTCGCCCCGGCTCTCGCCGGTATGCACGCCAAGGCACTCGCTACCAAGCTCGATCAGGACCACGCTGTAGCGTGCCGTGTCGGCAAGGCCGGCGAAACTCTCGCCGGCGTCTGCACCGGCGAGGACGAGAATGTCGCCATCGGCCACCGTGGCGTCGAGCAGCGGATGGGACTCGGGAAAGGATCGGCTCTCGCCGTTCAGTATCACGCAATGCGAATGGGGATTGGACATGCGATCAGGCTCCGAAGATGGCGGCGGTCTCGTAGGAGAGGAAGCCGCGCCTCGTCTTGCGGCCGAGGCGGCGGGCGGCGACCATGCGGCGCAGCAGCGGCGGGCAGGCCGCGCGCGGCTCATGGGTCACCCCGTGCAGCGCCTCGCACAGCAGTACCTGCGTATCGAGTCCGATGAGATCAAGCAGCTCCATCGGCCCCATGGCGTAGCCCAGCGCGCCCTTGATGGCCTTGTCGATCTCCGCCGGCTCCGCCACGCCCTCCTCGACGAGCCGGATGGCGTCGTTGTTGAAAGGGACGAGGAAGTAATTAAGGATGAAGCCGGGCGCGTCCTGCGTCTTCACGGGCCGCTGGCCCATCTGCTCGCAGATCTGCCACGCCCGCGCGAAGCTTTCATCCGACGTATTGATCCCGGGCGACATCTCCACCAGCTTCATCAGCTGGGCCGGCAGGCAGAAATGCATGCCGACGAAGCGGTCGTCGCGCCCGGACCGCGCGGCGATCTCGGTGATCGAGAGGGTGGAGGTGTTGGAGGCGAACAGCGCCTGCGGTCCGCATACCTTGTCGAGATCGGAGAAGAGCCCGCCCTTCACCTCCAGTTCCTCGAAGATGGCCTCAATAACCAGGCCGCAAGGGGCCATGGCGGCGATATCGCTCGTGCCGGACACCCGGCCCATGATTTCGTCCACCTGTTCCTGCGTGAGCTTGCCGCGCTGCACCGACTTGGCGAAGAAGGCACTCATCTGCCCGATTGACGCCTCGACGCGCGCGGGATCGACGTCGTAGATAATGGTGGGGAAGCCGCCGCGCGCCGCGACGATCGCTATTCCCGTCCCCATGGTGCCGGAGCCGGCAACTCCGATTGTGATCTGTTCGCTCATCTGTCTTTCTCACCGTTCAATGAAGCTGCGGCCAATGAGCTGGCGATGGATCTGGTTCGTGCCTTCCCAGATCTGCGTGATCTTGGCGTCGCGCATCAGCCGCTCGACCCGGTACTCCTTGACGTAGCCATAGCCGCCGTGGAGCTGGACCGCCTCGGTGGCCATCCGCATCGCGAGATCGCTCGCGCGCATTTTCAGGATGGAAGCCTCGATGCCGATATCGTTGACACCGGCATCCACCAGCCGGCCGACATGCGTCAGCCAGGCCTCGCAGAGCACAAGCTCACTGGCGAGGTCGGCGAGCAGGAACTGGATGCCCTGAAACTCGATGATCTTGCGGCCGGATTGCTTGCGGCCGTTGATGTAGGCGGTCGCCTCGTCGAAGGCGGCGCGGGCGATGCCGAGGGCGTGCGCGCCGATGGACGGGCGCGACTTGTTGAGCGAGGCGAGCAGCAGCTTCAGCCCCTCACCCGGCCCCCGCAGCAGATTGGCGCCGGGCACGCGGCAGCCGTCGAAGGCGAGAGACGCCGTCGACGAGGCGCGGTGCCCCATCTTGTCTTCCAGCCGCTCCACGCTCAGGCCCGGCGTACCCTTCTCCAGCACGAGGCAGGAGATGGCCGCTTTCGGGTCCTCGGCCTGCGACCACTTGCCGAAGACGACATAGAAATCGGCCACGTCGCCATTGGTGATGAAGGTCTTGAAGCCGTCCACGACGATGTCGTCGCCGTCGGGCGTGAACTTGGTGCGCATGCCGGTCGCATCCGAGCCGGCATCCGGCTCGGTGATCACCAGCGACGCGAGCGCGCCCTCGGCGACGGCTGGCAGAAAGCGCTGCTTCTGTTCCTCGGAGCCGAAGTCGATGACAGGCTTCATGGCGTGGAAATTCGTCGCCCAGATGATGCCCGTGGACGCGCAGGCGGCCGTGATTTCCTTCACGCAGGCCAGATAGGCGAGATAGCTCAGGCCCGCGCCGCCATAGGCCTGCGGAACGAACATGGCGTTCAGGCCGAGCGCGTTGATGCTCCTGACGTTTTCCCAGGGGAACTCTCCGGTCTCATCGTGATGCGCGGCGCGCGGGGCGATCTCCTCGCGGGCGAGCTGACGCACGCTTTCCAGAAGGATGGCCTCGTCTTCGGACAGGCCGAGCTGGCCGTCGAGGCGTGTCATGACAGTCATGGGATGTCCTCAGTGCGCCATACCCTGACCGCCATCGAGATAGATGGTCTCGCCGGTCAGGAAGGGAATGTCCTCCTCGAAGAGGCTGGCGATCAGCCGCGCCACCTGCCCGGGGCCGGCCGGACCGCCCGTGGGAATGCGGGACGCGAGCAAGGTGCGTACCTTCTCCGAAGCCAGATAGTCCTTGTTGAGATCGGTCTCGATATAGCCCGGCGCCACCGTGAGCACGCGGATGCCCATGGCCGCCCACTCCACGGCCAGGCAGCGCCCGAGCGCGGCGACCGCCGCCTTGGAGGCGCAATAGGCTGCGTTGTGACGCACGCCCAGCTTGTCGAACAAGGAACCCATGTTGACGACGAGCCCGCCGCCCGCCGCGACGAGGTGGGGGTAAGCCTGCTGGCACACGCTGAACGTGGCCGTGGTGTTGGTGGTCATAACCTCCCCGAACTCCGCCAGGGGCTGGCTGTCGGACGGACGGGCGATGTGCACGCCGGCGTTATTGACGATGCCGTCGACGGATCCGGCGGCCGCAGCGAAGGCCGCCAACGCCGCTGCCACCGATTCCGCATCCAGCACGTCGCCCTTCAGGGGCACCAGCCGCGCCTTCAGCGCTTCGGGCACGTCTGCGTGCTCCGGGCCGCTGCCCCGGCGCGAGAAGCAGCCGACGGTATGGCCGCGCCGCGCCAGCTCGATCGCCACCACGGCCCCGATGCCGCGGCTCGCGCCGGTGAGGAAGATGTTTCGGCTCGTCATTTCACTTGTCCCGGAATTGCGGCTTGCGCTTCTCGATGAAGGCGGTGAGACCCTCGGCGGCGTCTTCCGTGCGGTAGGCAAGCGTGGAAAGATCCGCCTCGACGCGCAGCCCCTCGTCGAGCGGCACGTCGAGCGCGCGCCGCACCGCGGCCCGCGCAAGGGCGAGCGCGGGCAGGCCGTAACCCGTGAACTCGGCGGCGAACGCCTTGGCGGCTTCGACCACGTCGCCGTCGGCCAGCCGGTTGACGAGCCCTATCGCGAGCGCCTCCTCGGCGTCGATGGTGCGGCCGGTGAGGGCGATCTCTGCGGCTCGCGCCTCACCGACGAGGCGCGGCAGGCGCTGCGTGCCGCCATAGCCGGGAATGAGGCCGAGCTTGATCTCCGGCAGGCCAACCCGCGCCTTGGACGATGCGACGCGGAAGGTGCAGGCCATCGCCAGTTCCAGCCCGCCGCCGAAGGCATAGCCATTGATGGCGGCGATGGAGGGGACCTTGAAACTGTCGAGTTTCGCGAACACGCGCTGGCCGAGTTCCGACCCCGCGCGTTCGTCCATGAGGGAGCGGCCGACGAGTTCCTTGATGTCCGCGCCGGCACAGAAGGCTTTTTCCCCGGTGCCGGTCAGGATGAGGGCGCGGATGTCCCACCCCGCCGCCTCGTCGATGGCCGCGCCGATGTCGCGGATGACGGCGAAGGAAAGCGCGTTCAGCGCCTCGGGCCTGTCGAGTGTAAGGAGGGCGAGAGCGCCCTCGCGCAAGAGTTTCACCATGTCAGCTTCCCTTTGTCGTGAGGGGATCGGTGGCCGCGACGGGCTTGGTGGCGGGTTTGAAGCGGACAGGCGTCGGCTCGATCTGACGGGCGCGCACCTGTTCCACCATCTCGCGCTTCAGGACCTTGCCGCTGGCGGTCAGCGGGAAGGCATCGAGCACGAGGAAGTATTCGGGCATGTCGTATTTCGACAGGCCGGTCTCGAAGAGATGGGCCAGCATCTCCTCGGCGGTGACGTCCGCTCCCTCGCAGGGGATGACGGCCAGGCACACTTTTTCCCCCAGCCGGTCGTCGCGCACCGGAAAGGCCGCCACCTTGAAGACAGACGGATGGCGGATGGCGAGATCCTCGATCCGGGAGGGGTGGATGTTATGGCCGCCGCGGATGATGAGATCCTTGGAGCGGCCGACGATTTCCAGGTTGCCGTTCGGATCGAGCCTTCCCAGATCGCCGGACATGAACCACCCGTGCGCGTTGAAGGAGCGCTCGGTGATGGCCTGATTGCCGAAATAGCCGAGCATCAGGCATGCGCCCCGCCCGCCGATCTCGCCCACCTCGCCCGGCTCCGCCTCGATGTCCGGCGCGTCGGGCCGCCAGATCCTCACTTCGTAGGCCGCGCAGGCCTTGCCGCAGGTGCGGACCATGGTCTCGACGTCATCGTCGGGCATCGTGTACTGGTGGGAGCCGTTCTCGGTCATGCCGTAAATGTTCTGCGGCGTGATGCGATAGGCGAGGAAACGGCGCGCCACTTGCATCGGAATGGCGGCCCCAGCCATGTAGAAGGTCTTGACGGCGCCCAGGGAGGCGAGTCCGCGCCGTTCCATCTCGCCCAGTATGTCGATCGCATGCGTGGGGACGCCCATCACGTAGGTCGCGTCGGTCTCGACGATGCGGTCGACCGGGCTCACGCCCTTCGCGGCGTCGTTCAGCACCAGTTCGCAACCGGCGACGAGCGTCTGCTCAAGGGCCACGGTGCCGATGTGATGGCTGAGCGGACTGAGTGAATAGATCACCGTATCCGGCCCCAGATGCCAGTCCGCCACCATGGCGCGTCCATTGGCCAGCAGCGTGTTGTCGGAGTGCATAACCCCCTTCGGGGCGCCCGTGGTGCCCGAGGTAAAGGCGAGGTATGTGATCTTGTCCGGATTGGCGACAGGCGGCGGCAATGCCGCCGGCGCATCGGCGGGCGGGAACGCCGCCACCCTGCCGGACAGCCCCGGCCGCGCCTCCACCGTATAGACGCGGCGCATGGCCGGCAGGTGGAGCGCCGCGATGAAGATGTCATGCCGGTCGGCATCCGCCCCGTAACCCGGCTGGGCGACGAGGGCAGCAGCCGCGCAGCGCTCCATCAGCGTGACGATTTCGCCCACCGTGTGGTTCTGGTGCAGCGAAGGCACGCAGACGAACCCGGCACGCGAACAGGCCAGGAAGGCCACCGTGGCCTCCACGCGATTGGGCAGCCACACGCCGACCCGATCCCCGGCGCGCAGCCCGGTGGCCAGCAGGTCGGCCGCCGTCGCGTCGGCCCAGCGCAACAGCTCCGCCCAGGTCAGGCGGCGCGTGGCGTCGCGCAGGGCGTAGAGATCGGGACGCGAGGCGGCATGAGCGGCCGCGAGGCCGTAGAGAGTGTCATCGCGCCACTGCCGCGCCTCGTAATAGGCACGCGCCGTAGCCGGATCGTGAAGGGTTAGCAGAGTTGACTGCATCGGACATCGGCTCTCGCTTCGTGCCACGCTCACTTGCCGAACTTGGCGGGGTCCGGCTTGCGGCGCTGCGCGAAAGCTTCCGAAAGCTCGTGCGACTCATCGGAGTCGAGATAGCCGCGCAGCAGCAGATCGTGCGCCAGGCGGGCCAGCCCGCCGACGCCGGAGTGCCGCGCGGAAAACGCCGCCTTGAGCGATGCAAGGGCGAAGGGGCCGCGCTCGGCGATGGTCAGGGCCATTTCCCGCGTCGCGGCAGCGAGCTGGTCGTCCGGCACGACCTTGTTGACGAGTCCGTATTCGAGGGCCTGCCGTGCGGTCAGCTTCTCGTTGAGGTACCAGATCTCCTTGGCGCGCCGCTTGCCGACGATGTCCTCCAGGAACCAGGTGCCGTAACCGGCGTCGAACGAGCCCACCATCGGCCCCACCTGGCGGAAAACGGCGCTTTCCTTGGCGATGGAGAGGTCGCAGACCATCTGCAGCACGTTGCCGCCGCCCACCGCGAAACCGTTGACGCTGGCGATGACGGGCTTCTGGAGACGCTCGATCGCGTCGTACATTTCGAGCGTGGGAAGCACGCCGGCGTAGAGGTTGGTCGGCTCCAGGCCGTCCTTGCGGCCCCCGGTACAAAAAAAGCGGTCGCCCGCACCGGTGATGACCAGAACCCGGGTGCGCGTTTCGGTGCGCACGGCCTCGATGCAGTCGCGCAGCTCGCGGCACATGACGGCGTTGAACATGTTGCCGTCGTCGGGCCTGTTCAGCGTGAGCGTGCCGACGGGGCCGTCTTCGCTGTAGAGAATGGTTTCGTATGCCATGGGGTTTCCTCCTGAATAATCGGGGCTGTCAGCCGCTCAGATCACGCCGAGCGTGCGCAGCCTTTGTATTTTTTCACAGTCGTAGCCGAGCAGACCGCGCAGCAGTTCCTCGCTGTGCTCGCCGAGGCGGGGTGGTGCGGCGACGTAGCCCGCCGCCTCGCCATCGACATGAATACCCAGTGAAACCTGCGGTATCTGGCGGTCATTCTGATCGATTCGGAAGAAGGTATCACGCTCAAGCAGGTGTCGGTCTTCCACCACCTCGTCGACGCGGTAGATCGGCCCGGCAGGCACCCTCGCCTTCGAGAATCGTTCCAGCCATTCCGCACGCGGGCGCCGGCGCAGGATCGCCTGGATCCGGTCGACGATCTGTCCACGGTTGGCGCGGCGGGCCGCATTGGTCGCCACTTCCTCTCCCTCCGCCCCGGCGGGATCCTCCACCGCGTCCCAGAAACGCTTCCAGATTCCGTCGTTCCCCAGGCCGAGCGTCAGGGGCAGGTCGGCGGTGTCGAAGGTCTGGTAAATGGCGATGACGCTGTCGGTGCCGCCGCTCCTGCGCGGAACCTCGCCCGAGCCGAGAAAGGGCACGATGCGCGGCGCCATGAAGCGGACCATGCTTTCCGCCAGCGCGATGTCGATAGTGCAGCCCTCACCCGTAACGGCGCGGCGGTTCAGAGCGGCCAGCGTCGCGAGTGCGGCATCGGTGCCGGCCAGCATGTCGGCGGCAGGCGCGCCCACCTTCTGCGGCGCGGCCCCGCTCGGCCCGGTCAGGTCCATCACGCTGGAAAATCCCTCGGCGATAAGGTCGTAGCACGGGCGCGCGGCATAGGGCCCGTTCAGGCCGAAGCCGGTGATGGACACATGCAGCAGGTCGGGCCGGGCCGACCTCAGCCTGCCGGCATCGATGCCGAACTTGCGCTGGGCCGTGGGTAGCAGATTGGTCACCAGCACGTCGGCGCTGTCGATCAGGCCGGCGAGCACCTCGCGCCCCTCCGGAACTGAGAAGTCGAGCCGGACACTCTTCTTGTTGCGGTTGACCGAGAGAAACCAGAGGGATTCACCGTCCAGGAACGGAGGCCCCCAATGCCGGGCATCGTCGCCCTCCGGACGCTCGACCTTCACCACCTCCGCGCCGAAATCCGACAGGAGCATGGTGGCATATGGCCCGGCAATCGAGGTAGTCAGATCCAGCACGCGCACGCCGTCAAGCATTCGGAACTTCTCCGATCTGCGGCCCGGCGGCAGCTTCGAGACTGGGAGTTTGAAGTGAGGCGGATTTGTTGCGGTCATTGCTAGTCATCCTTGTGCCAACGATGACTAGCAAGCCCCGTGCCACCCACACGAACCGCATATATTTCATACGGTTGCAGGCTATTTTCTCCTTGCCACCGCGTTTCCGTTGTTGTTTGCTGTTTTCAGCATGGACACTTGCAAGAATCATATGTCCTCAAAGAACACACGGAAACGCCCCATGCCCACCCTCCTGAATATTGTCGTCCTGGACGACACCGGCGCCATATCCTTTGCTTCCGAGCCCGCTCGCACGTCCGGGCTGGCGGATGCGATCGTGGATCACATGAAGGGAACGGGAGCGGGCAAACGCATTTCCGCCACGACGTACAAGGACGAGCCGCACGTCGTGCTGGCCATGCCTACGGCCGATGACATGACGGCGGTGGTTGTCCATCGCGAGGACAAATCGTCCACGCTCGTGGACTTCATCCTCAGCGTGGACATCGCGTTCGACATCCTGAACCACTTCCTCACCAACCCCTTCGAGGGGATCACGGTGGTCGACCAAGATTCCGTGCTCCGCTACCTCAGTCCGGTCCACGAACGCTTCTTCGGCCATGCGCGCGGCGACGCCGTCGGCCGTCCCGTGCAGGACGTGATCGAGAACACCCGCCTGCACATCGTCGCAAAGACCGGGACGCCGGAAATCGGGCAGGTGCAGGAGATGCGAAACGTGGCCCGTGTCGTCAATCGCGTGCCGATCCTGCGCGATGGCCAGCTCGTGGGCGCGATCGGGCGCGTCATGTTCAAGGCCCCCGAGGAGGTGCACGAACTCTCGCGCCAGATTTCATCGCTGCGTGCCGAGGTGGATTACTACAAGAAAGAGCTCGCTGGACTGCGCCATCGCGCCTTCGGCCTTGAGGAAATCGTCGGCGAGAGCGATGCCATCCGCCAGCTCAAGGAGGAGATCCGCAAGGTCGCGCCCCTCGACGTGCCCGTGTTCATTTCCGGCGAGAGCGGCTCCGGCAAGGAACTCGTGGCGCATGCCATTCACAATCTCAGCCGGCGGGTCGAGCGGCCCATGGTGGTGCTGAATTGCGGCGCCCTGCCGTCGACGCTTGTCGAGAGCGAGCTGTTCGGCTACGAAGCCGGCGCCTTCACGGGCGCACGCCGCGAGGGCCGCAGCGGCAAGTTCGAGATGGCGGATCGCTCCAGCCTGTTCCTCGACGAGATTGGCGACATGCCGATGGAAACGCAGATCAAGCTGCTGCGCGTGGTCGAGAACGGGGTATTCGAGCGGGTCGGCTCCAACCGCGCCCGCACCACGAATTTCCGCCTCATCAGTGCCACCAACCGCGACCTGCGCCGCATGATCTCGGAAGAGGCTTTCAGGGCGGATCTCTATTTCCGCATCAACGGCGTAACGCTTTACGTTCCGCCGTTGCGCGAGCGGTCGGGCGACATTCCGCTGCTGGTGCGCCACTTCGTGCAGAGAGTGAGCCAGCGCATCGGCTCGCCCGTACGGCGCATCCATCCGCTCGCCCTGCAGATGCTGCAAGGCCTTTCCTGGCCCGGCAACGTCCGCCAGCTGCATCACGAGGTGCAGCGCGCCATGATCTTCGCGGACGGGAGCGAGCTGACCCTGGCGAACTTCCGCAGCCTGGAAGACGAGGCGGAGCATCATCAAGCCCCGCCCCCCGTCAACAGTTCCGCCACGATCCGCGAAACGGTGGGCAACGTGGAGCACGCGCTGATTCGGGAGGCGCTGGAACGCCACAGCGGAAACAAGAAACGCGCCGCCGAGGAGCTGGGCATATCGCGCTCCTATCTCTACAAGAAGCTGGCAGAGATTTCCCAACGTCCATAGAGCGCTTTCCGATCTGAAAAGTTCATTCAAAATCAAAAAGTCATATCGTGTCATCGCTCCACAGAAACGATGACACGATCCGGCGCCGGGAGACCGGGCGGACTCAGCTCTTCCGGACGAGCCGGCAGGTGGAAAGGGACAGCGGCCGGAAGGCCTTATCGCCCGGGATGGTCCGCAGAACCTTCATGAGATCCCATTCTCCGGTCGACTCTTCCGGCGTCTTCGCCTGGACCAGATACATGTCGTGCACCATGCGCCCGTCCGCGCGGATGACCGCCATTCGTCGCTTACCTCACCTTTAGCAATACGCTTGCCACGTCCGGGGAGGGAGCCGGACCGGCGGGCCTTCCATCGCTCTTCCGAACCTGAACGGCGGCCCGCCTCAGCTGCCGATGGCGTCCGCGGCTTCCATCACCAACCCGGAAAAATTCGCCACAAACTCCTCCTTCGACCATTCGAGCAGCGACCCGGCGATGTGAATGGCGGCCAGCGGGCGGCCGTCGTGCGCCGTGATCGCCACGCCTATGGCGACCTCTTCGTTCATGATCTGGTTCGTGAGGCAGGCGAAGCCCTTCCTCCGCGTTTCCTCGACGGCCTGCATAACCTCCTCCACCTCGCGCATCGTGAAGGCTGTGAAGGGGGTGCGGTCGCTGCGTGCAACGATGTCGCGCGCCTGCTCGTCGTCGAGCCGCGCCAGGATCGCCACGCCCCCCGAGGAGCAGTAGACGGGCACGCTGTGCCCCGGAAGCGTGGCGTGGAACGCCTCCCGCTTGCTCGGCATGCGCATGGCGTAGAGTACCCTTGTGTCGTCGAACAGCGACAAGTCCACGCGCTCGCTCACCCGGCGGCGCAACTCCAGCAGGATGGGGCTCGCGCGCTTCACCAGCGGGTTGAGGCGCATGAAATCGAGCGTCAGGTCGAGCACGCGCAGCCCGAGCATGTAGCCCCTGTCGTCGTCGTCGCGGGCGATGTAACCGAGTTTCCGCAGAGTATGGACGATGCGCTGGGCGGCGCTGCGGTCGATGCGCGCGGCAGTGGCGATCTCGCTCAACGTCAGCGGGCGGTGGGCGTCGTTGAACGCATTCAGAACCTGCATCACCCGCGCAACCGAGCGCAGGAACAGCGGATCACCCTCGGCGTCGCTCTCCAAATTGATGGCCCTTTGTGCGTTCGCACGGTGCACGCTCCGAAATGTCATCTGCGCACCAAAAGCGATTGACAAGACATTCAAGACCCTCCTAGTATTACCAATATGACTATATCGTTGAGCGATACAGGATATCCACAGTCCGATCAGGACGCAAGAAAAAGTGGAATCCATCCAGAGCGGGATGCGGGTCATGACAAGACGCATAGGTGTCGCCGGTTTTCTTCATGAGACGAACACGTTCGCCCCGTCTCCGGCGCGTATGGGCGATTTCATTCAGGGCGGAGGCTACATGCCGTTCGCCCGCGGCGCGGACGTGATCGTGCGTTCGCGCGGCATCAACCTCGGCATCGCGGGCGCCATCGCCTACGCGCAGGAGCAGGGATGGGAGGTCGTGCCGGTGCTGTGGGCGGGGGCGATCCCCTCCGCCCCCGTCGAGGCCGCGGCCTACGAGGCGATCGCCGGCGAGATTGTCGCCGGCATCCGTGACGCCGGCCCGCTGGACGGCGTTTTCCTCGACCTGCACGGCGCCATGGTCGCGGAGCACGAGGACGACGGGGAAGGCGCGCTCCTTTCGCGCGTGCGGGAAGCGATAGGCCCGCGGGTGCCCGTCGCGGTTGCGCTCGACCTGCACGGCAACATCACCGCGCGCATGTTCGAGGCGGCGGACGCCATGGTCGGCTTTCGCACCTATCCGCATATCGACATGGCCGACACCGGCCGGCGCGCGGCGGCAGTCCTCGGCGAGCTGATGGAACGGCCGCAGCCGTGGTTCAAGGCCATTCGCCGCCTCGATTACCTCATCCCGATCGCGTGGCAATGCACGAGCGAGGAGCCCGCAAAAGGGCTCTACGCCCGCACCGTGGCGCAGGAAAGGGACGGGCAGGTGACGTCCAGTTCGCTCTTCACCGGGTTCCCGGCAGCCGATTTTCCCGAATGCGGCCCGGTGGTCGTGACCTACGGCCGCTCCGAGACAGCGGTCGAGGCAGCCGCCGACGCGCTGCACGACGCAGTCCTCGCCGCGGAGCCGGCATTCGCCGGCACGTCCTACGAACCAGACGCGGGGGTACGCGCGGCGATGGAGATCGCCCGCACGGCCACGCGGCCCGTCATCATCGCCGATACACAGGACAATCCCGGCGCCGGCGGCGACTCCGACACCACCGGCATGTTGCGGGCACTGGTGGCGTGTGGCGCGCGGGCGGCGGCGCTCGGGTGCCTCTTCGATCCGGAGGCGGCGAAGGCAGCGCATGCCGCCGGAGAAGGAGCACAGGTCACGCTTGCGCTCGGCGGCCGCTCCGGCGTGCCGGGCGACGCGCCCTTCGTCGGCACCTTCACGGTCGAGCGCCTTTCGGACGGGAACGTCGTCGCGCCGGGCCCCTACTACGGTGGGGCGCACATGCGAATGGGCCCCTCAGCCGCGCTGCGCATCGACGACATCCGCGTCGTCGTCGTCTCGCACAAGGCGCAGATGGCCGACCGGGCGCTCTACCGCATGGTCGGCATCGAGCCCGAGCGGCAGGCGATCCTCGTCAACAAGAGTTCGGTGCATTTCCGCGCGGACTTCGATCCCATCGCGGAAACCATCCTGGTATGCACCGCGCCCGGCCCCATGCCGCTCAGCCCCGCCGTGCTCGCCTGGAAGCGGCTCCGGCCCGGCATCCGGCTGGAACCTCTCGGCCGGCCGTTTTCGCCGGCGGCATAACCTCGGCGGGCGTCGGCGTTTCCGGGAGGTAACGGCCTCCTGAAACTGTCTTCAGCCTCCGCAGCAACGTCAATATAAAACATGACAAACGAAAATCATGTTCTCCAGAGGGATAAAAAACCATGTCTATTATCGGTCAGGAAAGAATTGTATCAGCAACGCATTGTATTGACGGCGAAGTACATGCCAGGCGTCCGGCGAGGCGCGGTCTCCGGCCGCGCGCGCTGCTGGGCGGCCTCGCGCTCCCGGTGCTGATGCTGGTCGCAGGGTTTTCGGCGGCGCCCGCCTCCGCCCGGACAGTGACCGCCGTGATGCACTCAGACCTGCGCGTCCTCGATCCGGTCATCACCACCGCGCATATCACCCGTGACCACGCCTACATGATCTACGACGTGCTGATCGCGGTCGACGAGAATTTCAAGCCGCAGCCGCAGATGGCGGACTGGCAGGTATCCGGCGACGGCAAGGTCTACACCTTCACGCTGCGCGACGGCCTGAAATTCCATGACGGCGCCCCCGTGACGGCGGCGGACGCGGTCGCCTCCCTCCAGCGCTGGGCCAAGCGCGATGCGGGCGGCCAGCTCATCATGGACATTACGGCGTCGCTCGAAGCCAAGGACGACAAGACGCTGGTGTGGACGCTCGACAAGCCTTTCCCGCCGCTGCTCGACACCATCGCCAAACAGTCGGCGCTGCCGCCCTTCATCATGCCGGCGCGCATCGCGGAGACCCCCGCGGACACCGCCATCAAGGAGCATATCGGCTCCGGCCCCTTCAAGTTCGTGCCGGAGGAGTTCCAGCCGGGCGTCGGCGTCTCCTACGTCAAGAACACGGACTACGTGCCGCGCAGCGAACCGGCGAGTTGGCTCGCGGGCGGCAAGGTCGTGAATGTCGACAAGGTGCGGTGGCTCACCATGACCGACGGCCAGACCGCCGTCAACGCGCTCGCCAGCGGCGAGATCGACTACATCGAGCAGGTTCCGGTCGATCTCGCCCCGCTCCTCGACGGCGACGACAAGGTGGTGCTCGAACTGCGCGACCCGCTCGGATACCAGACGATGGGCCGGCTCAACTTCAAGCACCCGCCGTTCGACAACCAGAAGATCCGCCAGGCCGCCCTGCTCGCGCTCTCTCAGGAGCCGGTGCTGGCGACGATGATGGGCGATCCGAAGTTCTACAAGCCCTGCGGCGCGATCTTCGGCTGCGGCACGCCGCTCGCGTCCGAGGCCGGGGCCGAGACGCTCATCGCCAAGGGCGACCCCGAGCGCGCGAAGGCGCTGCTCAAGGAGGCGGGCTACGACAATACGCCCGTCGTGCTGATGCAGCCGACCGACGTCTCCAGCCTCACGGCCCAGCCCGTGGTCGCGGCCCAGCTGCTGCGCGCCGCCGGCTTCAATGTCGACATGCAGCCGATGGACTGGCAGACGCTGGTCGGCCGGCGCGCTTCCCAGGCGGCGCCAAAGGACGGCGGCTGGAACGTCTTCTTCACCAATTGGCAGATCCCGGAAATCGCCGGCCCGTTGAACAACGTGATGCTGAACGGGCGCGGCGACACGGCCTGGTTCGGCTGGCCGCAGGATGCCGAGATCGAGAAGCTGAAGCAGGAGTTCATCGCGGCGGCGACGCCGGAGGACCAGGCGAAGGTTGCTGCGCGGATCCAGGCCCACGCCATGGAGAATGTCCTCTACATCCCCCTCGGCGAGTACAACCCGCCCCAGGCGCGGCGCGCCAGCGTGACGGACATGATCCGCGCGCCGATCCCGGTGTTCTGGAACCTCAACAAGGCGGAATGAACCGCCCCCGTCCAGCACGGGCGGCGTCGCGCTCGGCGCGGCGCCAATAACAACCGGCCCCCTCCCTGACAACCCGGACAGCGGCAAGCCGCCACGTCCGGGAACGGGACGGTCATGGCCGGAAGGAGGAAAAGGCCGGCGGGAACGCCGGACGTGTCCCGGGCGGGTCTCCCCCTTCAACAACCATTCGGCGAGCGAGGATCGACATGCTGGCCTACATTCTCAAACGGATCGCTGCCGTCATTCCCGTCATGTTGCTGGTCGCGGTGTTCGTGTTCCTGCTGCTGCGTCTCACCCCCGGTGACCCGGCTGCGATCATCGCGGGCGATGCCGCGACCCCCGCCCAACTGGAGCGCATCCGCGAGGCCATGGGGCTCAACCAGCCGATCCATATCCAGTTCATCACCTGGATGGGCGCGCTGTTGCAGGGGGACCTCGGCGTCTCTCTCATCTCGGGCGTGCCGGTCATCGATATGATGAGCCAGCGCCTTGGGCCGACCATTTCCATCGCACTGCTCACCATCACCATTTCCGTCGTCCTCGCCATCCCCATGGGCGTGGCGGCGGCGTGGCGGCGGCGCTCCTGGGTCGACTACTGCGTCATGAGCTTCTCCGTGCTGGGCTTCTCGATGCCCGTGTTCCTGGTCGGCTATCTCCTGCTGCTGCTGTTCGCCGTGAACCTCGGCTGGCTGCCGGTGCAGGGCTTCACGCCCATCAGCAAGGGGATCGTGCCGTTTCTCGAACGGGCCATCCTGCCGGCGCTGACGCTGGCCTCCATCTACATCGCGCTCATCGCCCGCATGACGCGCGCCAGCATGCTGGAGGTGCTGGGCGAGGACTATGTGCGCACGGCGCGCGCCAAAGGCGCGGGAGAACGGCGCGTGCTGTTCATCCACGCGCTGCGCAACGCCGCCATTCCCATCGTCACGATTGTCGGCACCGGCTTCGCGCTGCTGATTTCCGGCGTCGTCGTCACCGAGAGCATCTTCAACATCCCGGGAATCGGGCGCCTGACGGTGGATGCGGTTCTGGCGCGGGACTATCCCGTCATCCAGGCCATGATCCTGCTGACGAGCGCGATCTACGTCCTGATCAATCTGCTCATCGACATTTCCTACACCATTTTCGATCCGAGGATCCGTTACTGATGGCCCAGACAACCCGCCCCTCCGGGATGCGATCCATCCTGCGCTTCCTGCCGCTGCCCCGTGTGGCGGCCCTCGGGATCGGTCCGACCATCGCCGCCGTCGTGCTGCTCCTCATCATCGTCGTGACGATCCTGTCGCCGTGGCTGGCGCCGCACGACCCCATGGCCATGTCGCCGCTCCAACGGCTGAAGCCCGCGAGTGCCGACTATATCCTCGGCACCGACGCCTACGGCCGCGACCTCCTCTCCCGCGTCATCATCGGCGGCCGCATATCGCTGTTCATCGGCATCGCGGCGGCGGCGGTCAGCGTGGCGCTCGGCGTGCTGATCGGCCTGGTGGCCGGCTTCTTCCGCGGGGCCGACGCCGTCATCATGCGCATGATGGACGCGCTGATGGCCATGCCCTCGATCCTCATCGCCATTGCCCTCGTGGCGCTGAACGGCCCGAGCATCGGCTCCGTCGTCGCGGCGATCACCGTTCCGGAAATACCCCGCGTCGTGCGCCTGGTGCGCGCCGTGATCCTGACGGCACGCGAGGAGCCCTATGTCGAGGCCGCGGCGGCGCTGGGATCGAGCACGTTCAAGATCCTGTTCCAGCACCTGCTGCCGAATACGATGGCGCCGATGATCGTGCAGGGCACGTATATCGTCGCATCCGCCATCCTGACCGAGGCGATCCTCTCGTTCCTCGGCGCGGGCGTCAGCACCGAGATCCCGACCTGGGGCAACATCATGGCGGAAGGGCGCACCTTCTTCCGCATCAAGCCCTCGCTGGTGCTGTGGCCGGGGCTGATGCTGACGCTGTGCATCCTCTCGATCAACCTGCTCGGCGACGCCGTACGCGATACGCTCGATCCCCGTCTCAAGATGCGCGAGGGCTGAGGCATGAAACTGCGCAACCGCGACTTTTCCGGCGCCCCCGTCGTGCTCGACATCGAGAACCTCGTGGTCGGCCTGGCCCACACGTCGAAAAACGAACCATTCCTGCACGGCATCTCGCTGCGCATCCGCAAGGGGGAGACACTCTGCCTCGTCGGCGAATCCGGCTCGGGCAAGTCCGTCACCTCCCTCGCCACCATGGGGCTGCTGCCGAAGGGCTCGCTCGCCGTGCGTTCCGGACGCATCTCGCTTTCGGGCGAGAACCTGCTCTCGCTCGGCGAGGCGCAGATGCGGGAGATGCGCGCCACGCGACTGTCCATGATCTTCCAGGAGCCGATGACCGCCCTCAACCCGGTCATGCCGGTCGGCCGGCAGATCACCGAAGTCCTCGACCTCCACACCCGGCTCGGCAAGGACGAAAAACGCGCCCGCGTGCTCGACATCATGCGGCAGGTGCACCTGCCCGACGTCGAACGCATCTACCGCTCCTTCCCGCACCAGCTTTCCGGCGGGCAGCGCCAGCGCATCATGATCGCCATGGCGCTGATCCTCGAACCCGTCCTGCTCATCGCCGACGAGCCGACAACCGCGCTCGACGTCACGACCCAGAAGCAGATCCTCTCGCTGATCACCGAATTGCAGGAGAAGCACGGCACGGCCGTGCTGTTCATCACCCACGACATGGGCGTGGTGGCCGAGATCGCCGATTCCGTCTGCGTCATGCGGCATGGGCGGGTGGTGGAAAGCGGCCCGATCGGAGATATCCTGCGCACCCCGCGGGAACCCTACACGCGCGACCTGCTCGACGCCATCCCCGGCCTGACGCCCCGCGTGCCCCGCCCGGAGCCGAAGGAGCCGCCGGTCATGGAGGTGAGCGACCTCGGCAAGACCTATCATGCCGGCTCGCTGTTCAACCGGCGGCCGCCGGTGAAGGCCGCGCAAGGCGTCACTTTCACGCTGAAGCGCGGCCGCACGCTCGGCATCGTGGGCGAATCCGGCTCCGGCAAGTCGACGGTCGCGCGCTCGATCATGCGCCTCATCGACCCCACCGAGGGGCATGTTTTCCTTGAGGGCCACGACATCGCCTATCTGCCCCACCCGCAGCTCAGGCGCCATCGCAAGCACCTGCAGGTGGTGTTCCAGGACCCCTTCCGCTCGCTCAATCCGCGCTGGACCATCGAGAAGAGCCTCACCGAAGGCCCGCTCAACTACGGCATCAGCCGGGATGACGCTGTCGCGGAGGCGCGGCGCCTGCTCAAGATCGTCTCGCTGCCCGAGGACGCCCTGAACCGCTACCCGCACCAGTTCTCGGGCGGACAGCGCCAGCGCATCGCCATCGCCCGTGCGGTCGCGCTGCGTCCGGACGTGCTGGTCGCGGACGAGGCCGTCTCCGCCCTCGACGTGTCCGTGCAGGCGCAGGTTCTCGACCTGCTCGCGGAACTGCAGCAAGCGGTCGGCATCGCCATCATCTTCATCACCCACGACCTGCGCGTCGCCGCCCAGATCTGCGACGACGTCATCGTCATGCAGCGCGGCGTCGTCGTGGAACAGGGACCGGCCGCCGAGGTGCTCGCGCATCCCCGCCACGAGTACACCCGGACGCTCATCGACGCGGCGCCGGGGCGCTTCTGGGATTTCGCCGGCCGTCGCTATCTGGAAGCCAGCTAACATGAGAAACAGAGGGCCAGCACATGCCTGTCATTCCCGCGATACATGAACGGTCGGCCGATCTCCTTTCGATCTTCGAGGACCTGCACCGGCACCCGGAACTCGGCTTCGAGGAAAGCCGCACCGCCGCCGTCGTCGCGGACAAACTGCGCTCGTGGGGGTTCGACGAGGTCCACACCGGCATCGGCACGACCGGCGTCGTCGGCATCCTGCACGGCCGGGGGACGCGCGGCGGCGCCGGCAATCGCCGCGTGGGCGTGCGGGCCGACATGGACGCGCTGCCGATCGAGGAGGCGTCCGGCGTCGCCTACACTTCCGGTAACCCCGGCAGGATGCACGCCTGCGGACACGACGGCCACACCACGATGCTGCTCGGCGCCGCGCAATATCTCGCCGCCAGCCGGGGCTTCGCCGGCACCGCCGTCTTCGTCTTCCAGCCCGCCGAAGAGGGGCTAGGCGGCGCGCGCCGCATGCTGCAGGAGGGATTGTTCGAACGCTTTCCCTGCGACGAGATATACGGCATGCACAACCAGCCGACCGGCAAGCCCGGCCATGCCACGCTGCGCAAGGGGGCGGCACTGGCCGGCGCCTCGTTCTTCGACATCCATCTCCGGGGCCGGGGCAGCCATGCCGCCATGCCTCATCAGGCGCGCGACGTGCTGGTGATCGGCGCCGACCTCATCCAGCAGTTGCAGAGCATCGTCAGCCGGAACGTGCGCGCCACGGATGCGTGCGTGGTCTCCTGCACGCAGTTCCACACCGGTTCTGCGTACAACGTCATCCCGGAAACGGCCACGATCACAGGCACGATCCGCTTCTTCAGCACCGACGTGCGGGACCTCGTCCAGTCGCGCATGCGCGCCATCTGCGAGGGCCTCGCCCTTGGCCACGGCATCACCATCGACGTCGCCTTCCATGAGATCTTCGACGTGCTGCTCAACGACGCCGAACTCTCCGATGCCTATCTGGCGGCCGCCGCCGACGTGGTGGGCGCCGGGAACGTCGCCGAGGAAGATGCGCCCTTCATGGGCAGCGAGGACTTCGCGGACATGCTGCGGCGCGTGCCGGGCAGCTACCTCAATCTCGGTCACGCCGGGACCGTTCCCCTGCATAACCCCGCGTTCGTGCTGGATCCCGACATCCTTCCCGTCGGCGCCTCCATCTACGCGCGCATCATCGAAACCCGATTGCCCATCGACAAGGAACCGACGGCATGAGCGCCCTCAATCTTCCCTTCGACATCGACGACATGGTGAACCGGCTGCGGCCCTGGATCACGTGTGAAAGCCCCACGTTCGACGCCGCCGCCGTCGACCGCATGATGGACGTCGCCGCCTTCGACTTCGCGACGGCCGGTGCGCATGTCGAGCGCATCCCGGGGCGCCTGGGCTACGGCGGGTCGCTGCGTGCGCGCTTCCCCCACCGGGACTTCGGCGCGCCGGGCATCCTCGTCTCGGGCCACCTCGACACCGTGCACCCCGTCGGCACCTTGGAGAAGCTGCCCTTCCGCCGGGAGGGGGACCTTTGCTACGGCCCCGGCATCCAGGACATGAAGGCGGGCAATTTCGTCGCCTTCGAGGCAATCCGCCAGCTCGTGCGCGCCGCCCTGGTAACGCCGCTTCCCGTCACCTTCCTGCTCACTCCCGACGAAGAGGTGGGCACGCCCTCGACGCGCGAATTGATTGAACAGGAAGCCTTGAAGAACCGCTACGTCCTCGTTCCCGAGCCCGCGCTGGCCGACGGCGGCGCAGTCACCGGCCGCTATGCCATCGCCCGCTACAACCTGCGGACCACCGGCCGCCCGAGCCACGCGGGCGCCGCTTTGGCGGAGGGGCGCTCGGCCATCGCCCGCATGGCACAGAAGATACTTGAAATCGAGGCGATGACGACCGACGACTGCACCTTCAGCGTCGGCGTCGTTCATGCCGGGCAATGGGTGAACTGCGTCTCTTCCTCGTGCGAGGCCGAAGCGCTGAGCATGGCGAAGAAGCAGGAGGATCTGGACCGGGGCGTCGAGCGCATGCTCGCGCTGGCGGGCGAAGCCGGCGATGTCGTCTTCGAGGTGACACGCGGCGTCACGCGGCCGGTGTGGGAGCCGGACCAGCCGGGCACGATGGCGCTCCACGCCGTCGCACGCGACATCGCCCGGGAAATCGGCTTCGAGCTTACCCATGCGAGCGCCGGCGGCGGCTCGGACGGCAATTTCACCGGCGCGCTCGGCATTCCCACTCTCGACTCGATCGGCGTTCGCGGCGCGGGCCTGCATACGCTCAACGAGCATATCGAGGTCGCGAGCCTGCGCGAGCGCGCGCAGCTCTTCGCGGGCCTGTTCACACGCCTGCGATAACGCGGCCGGACCACGACACGGCGCGCCCCTCAAGAAGGATGAACCAGCCATGCCCGGAAACGCCCCCGCCCCGATCGTCGTCGAGGGGTTGCAGGAACCCGTCGAGATCGCCGTCGACACATGGGGGGTGGCGCACATCCGGGCGCGGAACCGGGACGACCTGTTCTTCGCCCAGGGCTGGAACGTGGCCCGCGACCGGCTATGGCAGATCGACCTGTGGCGAAAGCGCGGACTCGGCCTGCTCGCCGCCGATTTCGGGCCGGGCTATCTGGAGCAGGACCGGGCCGCGCGCCTCTTCCTATACAGGGGCGACATGGCGGCGGAATGGGCGGCCTACGGCAGCGACGCGCAGGCCATCTGCGCGTCCTTCGCCGCAGGCATCAATGCCTATATCGCCGGCATCGAGGCGGGCGCGCACCCCCTGCCACCGGAGTTCGCGGAACTTGGCAACGCGCCTTCCCGCTGGGCGGCGGAGGATGTCGTGCGCATCCGCAGCCATTCCCTCACCCGCAACGCGACGTCGGAGATCCTGCGCGCCCGGCTGACCGCGCGCGCAGGCGCCGCGGCGGACGAACTGCGCCTGCGACGCGAGCCGCCCGTCGTACCGCAGACCGCTCCCGACCTCGATCTCGCCTCCCTGCCGCTTGCGATCCTCGACGACTTCAATCTCGCGGTCGCCCCGGTGAGCTTTTCGGCACAGCGCCTCGCGGCCACGCCGGCGGAAGCCTCCCGGTGGCGGAGGGTCGCGCCCACCGGGGAAATCGTCCAGGCGGTCCAGTCGGAAGGGTCGAACAACTGGGCCGTGTCGGCGGAAAAATCCGCCACCGGGCGGCCCATCCTGGCGCTCGACCCGCACCGCATCCACACCCTCCCCTCGATCCGTTACGTCGTCCACCTCTCGATGCCCGGCTTCGACGCCATCGGCGCGGGAGAGCCGGCTGTGCCGGGGATCTCGATGGGGCACAACGGCACCGCCGCGTTCGCGCTGACGATCTTCGGCGCCGATCAGGAAGATGTCTTCGTCTACGACACGCACCCCGACGATCCGCTCAGCTACCGCTTCGGCGATGGCTGGGAGAGGATGACGGAATGCGTCGAGGACATCCCCGTCAGGGGAAGCGGGTTCGAGCGGCGCAGCCTTTACTTCACCCGCCACGGCCCGGTGATCCACCGCGATCCCGCCGCCCGCCGCGCCTACGCGCTGCGCACCGTGTGGACCGACGCCGGCATGGCGCCCTACATGGCGAGCCTCGCAGTGATGCGGGCACGTAGTTTCGATGCTTATACGCAGGCGCTGCGCGGCTGGGGCACGCCGTCGGTGAACCACGTCTATGCGGACTTGGCCGGCACCATCGGCTGGAAGCCGTCCGGCGCGACGCCGCTGCGCGAGGGCTGGAACGGCCTGCTGCCCGTGCCGGGCGACGGCCGCTATGCATGGGTGGGCTACCTCGCGCCCGAGGACGGCCCCGTGGAAAGGAACCCGGCACGCGGCTTCATCGCAACGGCGAACGCCATGAACGTGCCCGCGGATTGGGCCGCGACCCATCCGCCCATCGGTTACGAATGGCTCGACGCGAGCCGCTCGGACCGCATCCACGACGTGGTGTCGCGACGGGACAAGGTCACGCTCGACGATTGCGCGCGGCTCCAGAACGACACTTTTTCCGTCTCCGCCGCGCGCCTCGTCTCCCTGCTGGGGGAACGCTACCGGGCAGGCGGAGACGCGGCATCGGCGCACGCCCTTCTGCGGGCGTGGGATGGCGACCTGCGGGCCTCGTCCGGCGCGGCGGCGCTTTTCGAGATATGGCTCTCGCGCCATATCGGCAATGCGCTCGGCCGCGCCGCGGGGCTCGCCGACGAGGACCTGCCGCTGCTCCAGCCCGTCAACCTGCCGGCGATCGCCGACTGGGTGCGGGCGGCGGACGAGGACGTGCTGCAGACCACGCTGGACGCGACCCTGTCGGCGGCCTGGGCCGAGTGCCGGTCGCTCATGGGGGAAGACCCGGCAGCCTGGGCCTGGGGCGACATCCACCGGCTGTCGCTGAAGCATCCGCTTGACGGCATCGCCGAGGGCGCCGCCGTGTGGTCGATGCCGCCGGTGCGGCTCGGCGGCAGTTCCTCCACCCCCAACTACGCGGGTTACCGCGCCTCGAACCTCGACGTCACGACGGGACCCTCGGTGCGCATGATCATCGACGTCGGCGGCTGGGACAACAGCCTGTTCGTCAACACGCCGGGCCAGTCCGGCCTGCCGGGCTCACCCCACTACGGCGATCTCGCCACCGCCTGGCGCGACGGCGAATACTACCCGCTCGTCTACAGCCGCGACGCCGTCGACGCCGCCACCAGGCAATTGTTCGTGTGCGTGCCGGGATAGTGTTTCCGTCGTTTTGATTGCATCGAACGGCATACACGCCGGGCGCGGTCAGGCGCGACGGGAAGATCGCTTCATATGCCGACGGATTGCATCAATTATTTGACATAATTGATGTTTCTGCGGCACCTTGCGTTGCGGCCGGCAATCTGTGTAAGCCCGGGACCGGACTTTGAGCATCATCGTCCCGCTTATGCGATAGCCTATGCCTTGCCGGAACGGTCACGGACCCGGCTGGGACAGGCGCTGCCCGTCCTTATGCCGTCGCCACGCGGCGGCCGTGCTCGTCCACCACGCGCTCGCCATCCTCCTTCGTGAACGCGCCCCGCTGGGGCGGCAGCAGATCCAGCACCTCTTCGGACGGACGGCAGAGCCGCACCCCCTTCGGGCTGACGACGACGGGCCGGTTGATCAGGATCGGATGCGCCAGCATGGCGTCGAGAAGCTGGTCGTCGGTCAGGCCCGGATCGTCGAGGCCAAGCTCCGCATAGGGCGTGCCCTTCTGACGCAGGAGGGCGCGGACGGGCATGCCCATGCGCTTTATAAGTTGCTGGAGCATCGTCCGTGTCGGCGGCGTCTTCAGATATTCGATGACGTGCGGCTCGATACCGGCGTTGCGGATCATGGCGAGCGTATTGCGCGACGTGCCGCAGGCGGGATTGTGATAGATGACGACGTCCATGATTCACCTCATGCCGAAACTCACCTCGGACCGGGGCGACGTGGCCCTCGCTCCGGCCGATCTCCCGCAGCTTCCTGCCAGGCGTCGCCTTGTCAAGGCTTTCGATGGGGGAGCGACAGACATGCGGCTTCCAAGATGACGAAACGGGGTGACGAATGCCGCCTCCCTCCCGATACCCGCCCCTCGAAGGCGACTGTCAGTTCTTTGCTTACATATTCTTTGACGCCATGTAAGCAATTGGTTTACATGCGCCTTCCGGGCTTCGATTGCCGCATGGTTTCGACCCCATGCGCCATGCCGTCCATGTCAATGGCCCGTTCTTGATCGCCCCGTCCATGATCACTAACAGTCTTTCGCTATAATGAAGTTGCATATGTTTGAGCCAGTTGCCTATAAAACAAGGAATATCAGCCCGTTCGGCGGTGCGCGCTACGCGGTTGCCCCGATGCTCGACTGGACTGATAAACATTGCAGGTTCTTTCATCGCCTGCTGTCGCGCCGCGTCCAGCTCTATACGGAGATGGTGACGACCGGCGCCATCCTGTTCGGCAACAAGGCGCGATTTCTGGATTTCTCACCCGCGGAACACCCGATCGCGGTGCAGCTTGGCGGCTCCGACCCCGGCGAGCTGGCGAAGGCGGCGCGCATCTGCGCGGACTGGGGGTATGGCGAGATCAACCTCAACGTCGGCTGTCCGTCCGACCGCGTCCAGAACGGGCGGTTCGGCGCTTGCCTGATGCGCGAGCCTGCGCTCGTCGGCGATTGCGTGGCGGCGATGAGGGGTGCCGTCTCCATTCCCGTCACCGTCAAATGCCGCATCGGGGTCGACGATCAGGACACGCAGGAGGCTCTCGACGCCCTCGCGGAGGCCGTGGTGCAGGCGGGCGTCGACGGGCTCGTGGTGCATGCGCGCAAGGCGTGGCTCTCCGGCCTCAGCCCGAAGGAGAACCGGGACATCCCGCCGCTCGACTACGCCCGCGTCCACCGCCTCAAGCAGGACCGGCCTGGGCTGCCCGTCATGCTGAACGGCGGTCTCGCCACGCTAGCGGCGGCGGAAGATGCGATTCGCGACGGCGTCGAGCGGCCGCTCGACGGCGCCATGATCGGACGGGCCGCCTACCAGAACCCGGAGATCCTGCTCGGTGTCGACGCCCTGCCACCGCCGGGAGAGGCGCCCGCACCGGCGCCCGTGGCGGACGGGTTCGAGGCCATCGACGCCTTCATGCCCTATGTGGGGGCGCAGCTGCAGGCGGGTGTACGCCTCAACCAGATGACGCGCCACCTGCTGGGGCTGTTTCCCGGCCGGCGCGGGGCGCGCCTCTTCCGCCGCCACCTCGCGACGGAAGCCGTCAGGCACGGCGCGGGCCTTGAGGTGCTGCGCGCGGCTGTCGCCCTCGTCAGCCGTGAGCCGGCCGGCGAGGCTGACGAAGGCGCCCGCCAGGCCGCGCTGCCGCAGGGCGCCTCCTGATACTTGTCGGCAACCGGGCTTCACCGCGGGCCGATTAGCCGGGCTCGTCGGCCCGCGGATATGAGATCCGCGCCCGCAGATTCATGCCGGGGCCCCCGCCACGCATTTGGGCCTTGCATCCGCGCGCACGGCGCGCCATGACACAAGAGAGGTTCGACAGGGTTGCCATGACCGACAAAGCACAGATCTATCTCGTTTCCCGCACCATCGACGACCCGAGCGGCGCCATGGCGCCGCTGGCCGAGGCGTGCGACGGCGGCGGGGTCGCGGCGGTGCTGCTGTCGTTCGCCTTCACCGACGAGCGCGAGCAGACAAAAGCGCTGAAGACCATCGTACCCGTGTTGCAGAAGGCAGGCGCGGCGGTGATCGCGCGCACCTCCCCTCTCGTCGCCGTGCGCGGTGGCGCGGACGGCGTGCATATCGATACCCACGGCGCCGTGCAGGAGGCGATCGACACCCTGAAGCCGGACCGCATCGTCGGCGTCGGCGGCTTGCGCACCCGCCATGAGGCCATGGAGGCAGGCGAGCGCGACATCGACTATCTCATGTTCGGCGAGCCCCGGGCGGACGGCAGTCTGCCCGACCTCGACACCACGATCGAGCGCGCGGCCTGGTGGGCGGAGATCTTCGCCGTGCCCTGCGTCGGCTTCGTCCACGATCTCGATAATGTCGCCGCCATGGCCGAAACCGGCGCGGAGTTCATCGGCGTCGGCGAGGCCGTCTGGTCGCATGCGGAAGGCCCGGCGGCCGCCGTCGCCAGGGTGCGCGCCATCATCGCCACGACCGACGTGCCGGGCAGGGAAGCGCCGGGCCGATGACGCGGGAACTGCCAGACGGCCCGTCTTCCGTTCTGCCGCGCGCCGGTGTCCGGCAGGCCGCCGTTGCCGTGGCCGCCAGCCTGCTCCTCGGCCTGCCGGCGGCGGCGCAGGATGGCAAGGACAAGGCGCCGGCCATTCCTTTCACCGGCGATTTCGGCCTGCCGGGCGCGGGCGGCCCCCGCAACGCGCTGCCACGGGCGCAGCCGGCGCCGACCGGCGCACCGCCGGGAGCCCGTTTTCTCCCCTCCCCCGTGATGCCGGGTGATTCGGGTGCGGACGACATCCCGACGCTGCCGGATTTCACGGCGGACTACGCCTTCGCGGACTATCAGCGCGGCTTCTACAAATCGGCCTTCGAGGGCGCCTCCCTGCGCGCTGCGCGCAACCCGCGTGACGGCGCGGCGATGACGCTGCTCGGCGAAATCTACGCCCAGGGGCTCGGCGTGGCGAAGGATCTCACGCAGGCCACCGCGTGGTATCGGCGCGCCGACGCGGCGGGAGACCGCAACGGCACCTTCGCGCTCGCCATGTTGGCCGTCGCTGAAAGCGCCGACGGCGCCGCAGCGGGCGCCGAGGAGAAACGCAAGGCCGCCGTCGCGCTGCTGGAGAAGGCTGCCGCCGCCGGCCATCCACTGGCGGCCTACAATCTGGCGCTGTCACTGCTCGCCGCGCGCCGCGCCGACGACGTTTCGCGCGCCGTTTCCCTGCTGGAGAAGGCCGCCGCCGCCGAGGTGCCGGATGCGCAATACGCCCTCGCCGTCATGCTGCGCGAGGGCCAGGGCGTCGGCCGCGACGCCGCGCGCGCGGCGCAATGGATGGCGCGGGCGGCTGCCAACGGCAACATCGCGGCGCAGGTGGAACTCGCGATCATGCTGTTCAACGGCAACGGCGTGGAGGTGAACGAGGAGCGCGCCGCGCGCCTGTTCGCCGTCGCCGCCGCGCGCGGCAACGCCATTGCCCAGAACAGGCTGGCGCGCATTCTCGTCGCCGGCCGGGGCCTGCCGAAGGACCTCGTGCAGGCAGCGGCCTGGCACCTGATGGCCTCCGCGCAGGGGCGCACGGATACATGGCTCGACACGGCGCTGAAGAACCTCACGCCCGAAGAGCGAAAACGGGCCGAGCTGCTGGCGCGCGAGCGCACGGACGACATCAACTTCGGGCTGGCGCCATAGGAGCGGGCACGGCGGCCCGGTGAAACATACCTTGACGCCGCGGCTGCTTGCGGGCAGATAACGGCACACGCTTCCGTTATCCGTCATTCGCCATCCGTTCCGGAGCTGGCGTTCATTCGGCTTGTCCCACAGGCAATTCAACATGATTCGCTCCCCCCTCATCACCGTCATGACCGATGCCGTCATGAAGGCCGCCCGCTCACTGAAACGCGACTTCGGCGAACTGGAGGCGTTGCAGGTTTCCCTGAAGGGGCCGGGCGACTTCGTTTCCGCCGCCGACAAAAAGGCCGAGACCGTCCTGCGCGAGGCGCTGGAAAAGGTCCGCCCCGGCTACGGCTTCGTGCTGGAGGAAGGCGGCATCGTGCCGGGCACCGATACGACCCATCGCTGGCACATCGATCCGCTCGACGGCACCACGAACTTCCTGCACGGCATTCCCCATTTCGCCATCTCCGTGGGACTGGAGCGGCAGGGGCAGATTGTCGCCGGCATTATCTACGACCCGATCAAGGACGAGCTGTTCGTCGCGGAAAAGGGCGCCGGCGCCTATCTCAACAACCGCCGCATCCGCGTTTCCGCGCGCCGCGACATGGCGAGCGCCGTTATCGCGACCGGCATTCCCCATCTCGGCAAGGGCGGACACCCCGCTTTCATCCGTGAACTCGCGGCGGTGACCGTTCGCACGGCCGGCGTGCGCCGCATGGGGGCGGCGGCGCTCGATCTCGCCTATGTCGCAAGCGGCCGCTACGACGGCTATTGGGAACGGGGCGTCAACAGCTGGGATATCGCCGCCGGCATCGTGCTGCTGCGCGAGGCGGGCGGCTTCATCGCGGATGCCGACGGCGGCGACAACCCGCTGGAAACCGGCACCGTCGTCTGCGGCAACGAAGTGATCCAGCGGGAGTTGCTCGGGCTACTGCGCAGCGCCAAGGCCTGACTCACGGGAATCGGCCGCCGCCGGGCAGGAGCACCTTGCCGAGCAGCCTCTCGGCTTGCTCCCGAAATTCACTGCGGCCGAGAGCGAGCGCGCTGCGCAGCTTCAACGTCGCCCACATGCTGCTCCCCTTCAGGTCCACGTGCACCTGCGCGGTCGAGACGGGCGATCTCGTATCGGAAAACTGGAACCTGACCTGCCCGGTGAGGTTCTCCAGCATCTCGATGTACTCGCCGGCTCTGGCCGTGACATCGAATGTGATGGTGTTCCCGTCCTCGCTCTGCTTCACGGCCAGTTCGGGCAGCGAAGTGTAATCGCGGCTGAATATGATCTCCCGCTTGACGAGGCTGAAGACCACTGCCTGAAACCCGGCACGGGCGGCTTTCTTCTCGGACGCGCTCAGGCTTCGTCCGAGATCGAATTCGAGATAGCATCTGGACTGCGGCTTCTGCACAGACGTGATTCTGATCGGTCCACGCGCCGTATTGAACTGCTCGGGCAGCGGCCGTGAGACGCCCGACAAGGCCGGCCGCCGCGAGGAGCCCATGCCGTCCGGAACAGGATTGGTTTCCCATTCGACACATCGACCCGCAAGAGGCCTGTCCGCAACGGCGAGACCGGTACCCGGAATACCCCGCCGAATTGATTCATAGTCGGCTGTATCTTCAAAATCCCCACGCTTTGCATAAATATATCCAAAACTTACAGACGAAATATGAGACATATACTGCTATCCTGATGTTTCAAAGAAGACGAAAATTATAAAAATAAACAGCGTTTTATTTTTAATATTATCAATTTTTACATCAAAATTTCGCATATATCCTTGCAAAAGTCAAATGTGTCGCCCCAGACCGTGGGCATTGCGACCTCCGGCGTCTTTCAGCCGATGCCCGGCAGGCCGCCGGGCAACCCGACTTCACGGGTTGCTGCCCCTGCCCGCGATTGTCATTGTCGTTTGGCATGTTTATCCTTAACTTCCGTCGCGATACCGCATTGCACAAACTGGAGCCCCGGGGGCCGAGACGATGACGTTTGCCGCTCCGAAGTTGTCCGCGCCACGGATTTATCTCGTGCGCGCTGCCGTCTTCCTTATCCTTATCGGTTTTGTCGCGCTGGTGCTGCAACGGCGGATCGTCGAGGCCTTCATGGCCAATCCGGGCCTGAACGGGCTGATCATCGGCGTGCTGCTGGTCGGCATCGTGATGTCGCTGCGGGAGATGTGGCAACTGTTTCGCGAGGTAAACTGGGTCAATGCTTCGCAGCTGACGGGCGAGGGCGTGGCGATCGCCGCGCCCCCGGTGTTGCTCGCGCCCATGGCCGCCGTGTTCGGCGAACGGCTGGAGCGCGCCTCCGCCCCGACGCTGACGGTGCGCGCGCTGCTCGATTCACTTGCCGCGCGCCTCGACGAAAGCCGGGACATCGTGCGCTACCTCGCCGGGCTTCTCGTGTTTCTCGGCCTGCTCGGCACCTTCTGGGGCCTGCTGGAGACGGTGAGTTCCATTGGCGGCGTCATTGGCTCTCTACGCACGGACGGCGACTCGGCCGTGCTGTTCGATGACCTGAAAACGGGGCTCTCGGCGCCTCTCGCCGGCATGGGCATCTCGTTCTCGTCATCCCTGTTCGGGCTTGCCGGCTCGCTGGTGCTCGGCTTTCTCGACCTGCAGACCGGCCAGGCGCAGAACCGTTTCTATACCGAGCTTGAGGATATCCTTGCCCGCTCAGTGGTGGACCATCCGGCGCCGGAAGTCATCGTGCCCGCCGTTCCCGAGGCCGGCCGGCCGGTGCAGACGGCAGCTCCCCCGACGGCGGAACTGAGCGTCGCACTCGACAGGCTCTCCGCGCTGGTGAGCGAAAACCAGGGCAACCGCGCCGCCACACAGGCGCTCGCCAATCTCGCCGAGGGCATCCAGTCGCTCGTGCAGCACATGCGCGGGGAGCAGCAGCTCATCCGCGACTGGGTCGAGGCGCAGGCCGACCAGCAGAGCGAGATCAAGCGGCTGCTCGAACGCCTCACCGCCCCCCCCTCCAGACGGGTGGACTGAGCCATGGCCCTGTCGCGCGGGCGCCGGGAAGCCCGGCGGATCGACTACTGGCCAGGGTTCGTGGATGCGCTGTCGACGCTCGTCCTGTCGATCGTATTCCTGCTATCGGTTTTCGTGCTGGGCCAGTTCTATCTCTCGCAGGAACTCTCTGGCAAGGACGAGGCGCTGCGCCGCCTCAACCAGCAGATCGCCGAACTCACCGACCTGCTCGCCCTTGCCCGCTCCGAGAACCGGAACCTGCAGGACAATCTCTCCACCCTGCAATCGACGTTGCAGACGAGCGAGGCGGAGCAGAACCGTCTGCAGGGGCTGCTGACCGCCGGCACGGACGCGCGCTCGTCCGCCTCCAGCGAAATCGGGCGCCTGTCTTCCGCGCTCGCCAGCGAGAAGGAAATCTCGGGACGTGCACTGGCGCAGGTGGAATTGCTCAACCAGCAGCTCGCGGCCCTGCGCCGGCAGCTCGCCGCGCTGGAGGACGCGCTTTCCGCGTCCGAGGCGCGCGACCGGGAATCGCAGGCACGGATTGCCGATCTCGGCAGCCGCCTCAACGTCGCCCTCGCGCAGCGCGTGCAGGAACTCGCGCGCTACCGCTCGGACTTCTTCGGCAGGCTGCGGCAGATTCTGGGCGAGCGGCAGGACATTCGCATCGTCGGCGACCGCTTCGTGTTCCAGTCCGAGGTGTTTTTCGACACCGGCGCGGCCGAACTGTTGCCGGAGGGTCAGCGCGAACTCGACAAGGTGGCGGACGCGCTGCTGGAACTCGTCGAGGAAATTCCGCCGGATATCCCGTGGGTGCTGCGCGTCGACGGCCATACCGACCGCAGGCCGCTCTCCGGCGCCGGCGCCTTCCGTTCCAACTGGGAGCTTTCGTCCGCCCGCGCGATCGCGGTGGTGCGCTACCTGCAGTCGCGCGGGCTGCCGCCGCAGCGGCTGCTCGCCGCAGGCTTTGCCGAGTACCAGCCGCTCGATCCCGGCGACGACGAGGAAGCCTTCAAGCGCAACCGGCGCATCGAACTCAAGCTGACCGAGCGATAGAATTGGACAACGCGCCGCAACCGCTGTTCCTGCCCCGCACCAGCGTCCGCGTCGTCCGCTCGCCCTTCGACGGCTTCGCCTACCGCATCTTTCTGGCGCTGCCTGAGCAGGCGCCGCCGGCAGCCGGCTATCCCGCCATATTCCTGCTCGACGCCAACGCCACCTTTCTGACCACCGTCGAGGCCGTGCGCATGCGCGCCGCGCGGCAGGATTCGACGGGCGTCGCGCCCGCTATCGTCATCGGCATCGGCTACGACACCGATAATCCCTACGACCAGCACAGGCGTGTCCACGACTTCACCCTGCCGCATACGCGCGACCGGCCGCGCGGCAACGCCGGGCCGCGCCCGACCGGCGGAGCGCAGACGCTGGCGCGGTTCATCGCCGAGGTGGTGCGCCCGCTCGTGGAGCGGGAGGCGCCGCTCGACCGCGCGCGCCAGGCCCTGTTCGGCCATTCGCTCGGCGCGTACTTTGTGCTTTCGCAATTGCTGCTCGATCCGGGCGCATTCGAGAGCTACGTGGCGATCAGCCCCTCGGTGTGGTGGGATGAACCGTGGCTGCACGCCAACGTGCCGCTGCTGCCGGCACGGATCGGCGAGGAGCAGGCGCCGCGGCGCGCGCTGATCGCCGTGGGCGAGTACGAGCAGGCGCTTGCACCCTGGCAGCGGGCGCTGCCCGACACGGAGCGGATCGTTGCCCTGCGGCAGGAACGGGCCATGGTGGACCGCTCCCGCGATCTTGCCCGCCTGCTCGCAGCGCATGCGCCGGCGCGCCTCATCATGCGTTTCGAGGAGCTGGCCGGGGAAGATCATTCGTCTTCCGCGCTGACCGGCATCAGCCACGGCCTGCGGCTTGCGCTATGGGACGGCGCCGGGACGCTCCATAACGTATGAGAATCCCCGCTGGCAGGCTGCACGGGCTACGGAATCTAACGGCGAGTTCAGTTCCGTTTGCAGATTTTTTATATTGTTTTTCAGACGAATTTACAGCCGCTCGCCTGAGGGCTCAACCACTCTTTTCCGCCTGTTTCTGCCGGTAGCGCGCGTACAGGGTATCGAACTCCTGCTCCAGAAACACGCTGAATTCCGGCGCCGCCGCTTCGTCGACGACGAAGACCGTGCGATCCTTGCGGGACTCGATCCGCACCACCGCCCGCCCCTCCTGATCGCGCCAGATGCGCTCGGACGTTTTCTCGGCCACAGCCTTGTCCGCCAGCGCCGCGAACACCTGCGCAAAACGGGCATTGCTGTCCGCCTGCCGGAACTCTTCGCTTTCCAGCACGGACTTGAGCCGCCGGCTGGCGCCTGGACGCTTGAGGTTTTCGGCGAGCAGCAGCCAGCGTGCGCGGCCGACGCGACCAGCCGGGCCAATGGCCTGCGCGACGTCCTCCGGAATGAGGCGCGCCACGGAAATATAGCGGCTGAGGTCTGCCTTGTCCGTCGACAATGCTGCGACGATGGTGGCGCGTTCGAAGCCGGCGTCCTCCAGCCGGCGGGCAAAGAGTGCCTTTTCGATATAAGAGAGATCGCGGCGTTCGAGGTTTTCCTTGCCCTGCGCGACCACCATCTCGGCGTCGGTCAACGGCCGCACGATCGCCTTGACGGAGATACCGAGCTGCTGCGCGGCGCGTAGACGCCGATGTCCGTAGGCCACCTGATAGCGGCGCGGTGTCTGATCCTGATCGCGCGGGCGCACCAGAATCGGCACCTGCTGGCCGGAATCGCGGATGCTGGCCACGAGTTCGTCGAACGACGGATCCACCTCCGGCTGCAAGCGGTCCGCCACCATGCCGCTGTCGACCAGCGCGGGATCGAGATTGACGACGACCGTCCCCTCCTCGATCTGCTCCTGCAACCGTGCCGCGTTACGCGCCCCCTCGGTGAGCTGCTGCAGCGACGCCCCCATGGCGGAGATCGCCCCGCTCCTGATGCGCTCCCGTTCCGCTTCGCCGACGGGTGCCGCAGGCGGCGTGACGGCCTTTTTCTGCGTGAACAGGGCGGCGAGAGTGTCCTTGCGGCTCATCGGTGCTTCCTTCTTCAATTTCCCGATCCGGTCCGTAGCCTGTTGGGAGCTCCCAACAGAACGCCGCCGGACTATGCCCCGCGCCCCCAGGCGCCCGCGATCAGCCGTTCGATTTCGCCATTCACCGCATCGAGCGCTTCCATCGCCCGGTCGTAGGTGGAGCGCGTCAGGTTCTCGCGGCCGATCTCATAGAGCGTCTGCTTCGTCAGCCCCGCGTCGGAAACAGCCGCCGACTTGACCATGGGGTTGGTGAGTACGTGATCGCCGAACAGGTTGCGCAGCAACGCGACGACCTTGGTCTGCGGCCCGTCCTGCGGTTCGTACCGGGTGATGAGGTAGCGGACGAAATCGTAGTCCAGCGACGCGCCGACGCCGCGCACCACCGTCAGCAGATCGTGCGTCATCAGCAGGAACTGGCTCATGGACGCGATGTCGAGCATCTGCGGATGCACCGTGATGATCATCGCGGTGGCCGCGCACAGCCCGCTCAACGTGAGGAAGCCGAGATGCGGCGGGCAGTCGAGCACCACAATGTCGTAACGGTCGGCCACGTCGTCCAGCGCACGGGCGATGCGGGTATAGAAAATTCCGTCCCCTCCCTGCGCGCCGGCGGCAAGCGCGCGCGGCGTGTCGTGCTCGAACTCCATCAGTTCGAGGTTGCCCGGCACGAGATCCAGCCCGTCGAAGTGCGTCTGGCGCACGACTTCACTCAGCGGGCGAATCTTGTCGTCGTACCGGATGGCCGCGTAAAGCGTGTCGTTGGCCTTGACGTCGATCTCCGGCATGACGCCGAGAAGCGCCGACAGGCTCGCCTGCGCGTCGAGGTCGATGGCAAGCACCCGGTATCCGTGCAGCGCCAGATACTGCGCAAGATGCGCGGCCGTCGTCGTCTTGCCCGATCCACCCTTGAAGTTCGTCACCGCCACGACCTGCAGGTGGTCGCCCTCTCCACGGCGCGGCAGCAGCGCCTGCGTGTCCCTGCCACGCATGTTCCCCGCCAGCAGATGCCGCAGTTCGTTGATCTGCGACAGGGAATAGAGCCGGCGCCCGTTGCCCGACATCTCCGGCGCCGGCCCCTCATTGGCCAGCGACAGTTTGCGCAGCGTGGAATCGGACACTCCTATCAGGCGAGCAACCTCGCCGGAGGTGAAGCGCCGCAGCGTCTTGCGCGACGACGGCGGAAACAGGGCGTCGCTCAGCGCCTGCAACTGGCTGCTGAGCAATTCCGCATGCTCGCCGATGGTGACGTCCACCGCCGTTTTGGCGGGACGCGGGAGAAGTTCGCTGGCTGTCATTTTGATTCCGTCGTCACGGATTAATATCCGTATCCGCAATTTCAGCGTGATGGTATCAGATCAACCACATAACGCAAGACACCTCGCGCCGACTTGCGCATTTCGGCGGGCTGCGCGCCGCCGTGCGATCATACCGGAAGGATGACTGTCAGAACACGTCGCTCCCCGCCATGCCCTTGGTCAGGGTCAGCAGGATGATCTTGATATCGAGCCATAGCGACCAGTTCTCGACGTAATACAGATCGAGTTCCACGCCGCGCTCGGCTTTCTCAAGCGAATGAATACCGCCACGCATGCCGTTGATCTGCGCCCAGCCGGTAATACCGGGTTTCATGCGGTAGCGGTGCATGTAGGCACCCACCGTGTCGTACTGCCGGCCGCCGACATCCATCCTCGCCACGTGGGGACGCGGTCCGACGATGGACATGTGGCCCTCCAGCACGTTGAACAGTTGCGGCAGTTCGTCGAGCGACGTCCTGCGCAGGATGGCACCCACGCGCGTGATCCGCGCGTCGCCGCGCAACGTCCCCCGGGTGCCGTCGTCGACGGGGTCGACGCGCATGGTACGGAGTTTATAGAGCGTGAACGGTCTGTCGTTGCGTCCCACACGCTGCTGACGGAAGAGCACGGGGCCGGGCGATTCAAGACGTATGAGCAGTGCCGCGAGCAGGAGCAGCGGCAACGTAACCGCAAGCCCGGCAACCGCCACGACCTTGTCCTCGATCCATTTCGCGAACAGCAGCGTGCCCTTGAGCGGCTGACGGACGACCTGTAGCGTCGGCAACTCGCCGACGCGCAGGACCTGCGCGAAACGCGGACGGAATGCGTCATGCGTCAACGACACCGTGACATCGACCGACAGGCGGCCCAGGCGGTCGATCAGCATCCCAAGACGCACGATGTCGTCCCAGGGCAGGGCGACGATCACAAGGTCGAGCGCATCGCGCCCGTCCCATGTCAGCAGGTCATCCGTGCGGCCGAGCACAGGCACGTCGGCGACGGCGCCCGTTCCCGCCGTGTCGTCGGTGAAGACGCCGATGCACTGCATCAGGCCCGCATCGTTCCGGTTCAGCCGGGAGATGGCCCTTTCCACCTCGGCGACGGCGCCCACAATGACGACGCGCCGGCGCAGGACAGCCCGGCGGGCGAGATGATGCATGCCAGGCAGCACGATGGCCAGACGGCCGAACAGCAGCGCCGCGAACGGCGGCAGCATGGAGAGCGGAACGGCGGCGCCATAGGAGGGCGCGCCCGGCACGAGGGCGGTCTCGAAGACAGTCACCGCCACCACGGTCACGCCCGCGCCGACGGCGACCTGGCGAATCTGGCGCCCGGCCGACCGGTAATATTCGGCCCGGTAGGCGCCGCCAGCTTTCATGACGGCGCGATAGATCGCAGCCTGAAGCAGGCACAGCGCCGCACTGCGCGCGGCGGCGCCGTCCGCCCACAGGACATGCGCCGCCACCGCGCCGGCCGTGAGCATCGCAATGTCAACGAGCATGGCCAGCCTGTTGATCAGGCCATGCGTCCACCGTGTCATTCAATCACCTCGCCGAGCCCCCGGCACCGCAGCATCGAGGCAACCTCGCGAGAATTCGCTAAAAAGGCAATAATGACGCTAAATTTCCGCTTCCTTAAACATCAATATAACACTTAAATTTTATATTGATTTTTACACATAAATATAGATCAATTTATTGAAATTATTATTTAATTTAATGAAACTTCTATATTTAAATATGCATTCTTATAAATGAACATTTTATTCAGTATTCGTATTTTTGTTATGAAATTCCATTTCGTGACCGCCTTTCCTGTGGAAACTGGCCGCAAGAGCCGCCGACCACCATTGCGCACTGTCGCCAACCCGGGCCGCCGTGGTAAACAATATATACATCGATTCACCGCAATTATAAAGGTCGTATATTTTTCTATTATCACAAATGATATTTGCTTTTTATAACTAATAAACGGAGCATAAGATGCTTTTTGGGAAGATATTATATAATAATAATTATGATAATTATCATTAGTTATTTTTTATTTTCTTATTTTTTTCATTTTTACGTCCAGCTGTTCCACGGATAGCAGAAGGCAACTCGAATTGGTGATCGCCACACATCGCGATGCGCATGGCCCCGATAACGCCGCAGGCGGTATCCGCGTGTCCGTGCCGGCGCGACATTTCACCGTCCGCGACCTGCTGGCGGCAGCCGCCTATCACAGGCGCGTCATCGTTCTGGCGGCGCTTGTGCCGGTCGTCGCCGCCATCGCCCTCGCAGTCTTCTCGCGGATTCAGTACACGTCGAACGGCCTGCTGATGGTTCTCGTCTCCCGGGAGTATTCCGGCACGCAGGGCGTGACGGACAACGGTCCGGCCGTTCTGTCGGTCGAGGGCCTCAAATCCGTCGAGGCGGAGGTCCTCATCCTCGAAAGTGCCGAGGTTATCCGCGCGACGCTCGCCGACATCGGCTCGCAGGCTTTATTCCCGCCTTCGCTTGCCTCCCGCTGGTCCGTGGCGCTGGGACGGGATGCGGGTTCCAACGAGGACGCGGCACTCCAGGCGTTTCGCGAGCGGCTGCGCGCCAGCGTCCAGTCGGGCTCCAACGTCATTCTGGTGGGTTTCACCCATCCGGACCGCGATCTCGCCGTGATGGCGATGGACAGGCTCATCCACCACTATCTCGCCCGCCGCAAGACGCTGTTCGATAATCCGACATCGGCCATCCTGACATCGCAGGTCGAGCACCTCGAAACCCGCCTCCGGGAGACGGACGGCGCCATTAGCGAAGAGATGACGCAAGCCGGCATCATTGACCTCGCCCAGGATCTGACGCTCGCCGCCAACCAGGCCGACAGCATACTGGACCGCAGGCGGCAGGCGAGCGAGCGCCGGCGTGCGATCGACGGGCAACTCGCGCAGGCGGAAAAGCAGCGGGCGGCGCTGCACGACACCGTTTTCGACTCTCGCCAGCGTAGCAACGAAGCCGTACCCGGCAGCAACGCCGGCGACCTGCTGGTGCAACTGCGCACCGAGCGTGAATCGCTCATCAGACGCTATGCGCCCGGCCACCCGCTCATCCGCGAGGTAGACGCCAAGATCGCCGTGGCGATCGACAGCGCGAAACACCCGCCGGAGCGCTCCACGTGGTCGGAACGCGACGTTCGCAACCCTTCCGCCGACTTCATCGATAACATGGTGGTCAGCCTGAACGTGGAGCGCGACGCTCTCGACCGGCAGATGCACGAACTCGATGCCCAGCAGGAACAGGCACAGCGGCGCGTGGACTCGCTGCGGAACGCCGAGACGCGGCTGCGCGTACTGCAGCGGGAGCGCACCGTCCTCACGGATACGCACGGCGAATACGTCAAACGCGCGGAAGCGGCCCGGATCGAGGAGACCGCCGCTGCAGTGCGGGCCTCCAATGTCCGGGTGATCCAGTCCGGCCGGGACGATGTCGTTGCGCGGCACCTGGCGCTACCGTTCATTGCGGCAGGGCTTCTCGCGGGCCTCCTTTCGGGCGCCGCAGCCGGCGTCTGCGCGGCGGAACTGCGCCCCGGCTTCATTCGCCAGCAGGATGCGGAGCGGGCGCTGCGCCTTCCCGCGCTCGCTGTGTTGGCGGATGCGCCCGGGGGTTTCGACGCGCCGCAGAACCGGCAGGCGCTGCTATCGCTCGTCGCGCGCCTGCGCGACATCGATGTCGGCGGCGAGCCGTTATCGACCCTGCAACTCGTGGATATTGGCGCTGCCGGCGACAACGTGCGCCTCACCGAAGCGCTCGCGGTCGAACTGGGCGCGGGCAGGGGGCTGCGCACGCTCGCCATCGGCGTATCCGTACCCGTAACGCAGGAAATCGAGAGTTACGACGGCGTCCGGATCGCGCAGACTGCCATTCCCGGCCTCGACGTCGCCTCGGTCGACGCCGACTCGCCGCTCGTAAGCCTCAGCGCGCCGCCCCGCAGCGCGCGCGACCTGCTGGCGGGGCTGCGCCATCGCTACGACGTGATCCTGATCGGCTTTCCAGCCCCATCGATTCATCTCACGCGCCGCCTCGCAGTTGCCGTCGAGGCGAGCCTGCTGGTGGTGCGCGCGGAACAGTCGCGCGGCCCCGTCGCGACGTGGAGCCGCGACAACATCTTCGACGCCGGCGGCGGCATTGCCGGCTTCGTGTTCACGGGACGCAAGTTCTACCTGCCGGAATGGATTTACCGATGGCTGTGATGCTTAAGCACGCGCGCGTCGCAATGGCCGCCACGCTGCTGGCCGGATGCGCCGCTGTGGACCGGAACGAGACTGCCCTGTCCACCGGCCAGAACCTGACCTTCGTCGAGGCCAACACCGAGGGCTTCGTGGCCTGGAGCGACACGGCACCGCCCGTATACCGCGTCGGCCCGGGTGATCGCCTGAAGATCAAGTTCCTGCTGACGCAGGAAATGGACGAGGACGTCATCGTTTCGCCAGACGGCCATATCGGCCTTCGCGCCACCGGGCAGGTACGGGCCACCGGACGCACGCTGCCGGAGCTTGAGACGCTCATCCGCGCGGTTTCGCGCAGGACGGTCGCCGATCAGCAGGTGGTGGTGTCGATCGAGGAGGCGGTATCGTCCCGCATCTACATCGGCGGCGCGGTCCGCAACCCGGGCTCGATGCAACTCACGGACATGCGTATCAACGCGCTGCACGCCGTTCTGCTGGCCGGCGGCTTCACGGACGACGCACGCCTCGGCCAGATCGCCGTCATCCGCCGCAGTCCGGAGGGCAAGGCGATGCTGCGCACACTGGACATCCGCGCCGTGATCGAGACTGGCGGCGTCGAGGACATTGCTCTGCAGCCGGGCGACGTCATCTATGTCCCGCGCAGCTCGATCGCGGAGGTCAACCTGTGGGTCGACCAGTTCATCAACAAGGTGGTGCCATTCCAGCGCAGCTTCGGTTACACGATCGGCAGCTACAGCACGACGACCGGGGGCATCATGCCTTGAAGCGCGTGCCCGGACCGGATGAGCCGAACCATCCCATAACCCCTCCCGCACCCGCAGGCGCCACTCCGCCAGCGTTGGAAGCCATTTTGCCGGGAGCGGACATCGCCGGTGGCAGCGCGGCGGAGCCGACGGGCGGGACCCATAACGTGGCGATCACCGTCATCCTGCTGGTCGTGTTGCCGTTTTTCGGCCAGAGCTTCTACTACATGAGCCAGTGGCCTGCGGTCTACTATCTGTCGAAGGCGTGGCCGGTCATCGTCGTCCTGCTCACACTGCGCGGGCTGACGTCGGCGGATGCGCCGCTGCGTCCGTTCTTCCTCCTTCTCCTCGCGTATCTGTTAGGCATCGCTCCCGTCGTGGCCATGGCGAACTGGGGCGGCGGCCTTGCCGATGCGATGCTTACCACGGTGAAGGTCTGGCCCTTCACCTATTACTTCGCGCTGCTCGCCCTGCTCAGGCTGCTGGCTCCGACGCCGCGGCAACTGGCGTGCTCCATGCTGGCGCCGGGTGTTGCCACCTTCGTGCTGATGCCGTTGTTATGGCTCACCATTCCTGAAAGCTGGTACTCGACCGATGCCGTTGGCGCGAAGTTCCTGCTTTATGACGTCGAACGCGGCTATCGCATCTACATGCCAATGTTCTTCGGTGTATTGCTGCTGTTCTATCTTGTCAGACGCCTACAGCAACAACGCGAGTTATGGGTGGCGCTCGCGATCCTCTGCTGTTTTGCAATGCTGGTATTTATCTACAAACAGCGCATGACCATCGCTGCCGCCGCTGTCGTGGCGGGGCTCGCGCTGATACCGCCGCGGTGGTTCCGGCTTGCCGCGGCGCTGGTGCTTTGCGGCGGTACCGCGGCGGCGGTTGGCGCAGGGTTCAGCCCTTTCGCCGCATCGGTTCAGGAGGTGCTCGGCGGCTCGCTGTCGGTGCGCCTGCAGTCGCTGCGGTCCGCTTTCGCCTATCTCGGCGACAATCCCTTCGGCTGGCTCGTCGGCATGGGTGCGATGTCGCGTTTCGGGGAGGTGACGATGGGGGACATTCTCGGCAACGACTTCTTCTTTCTCGCGGACATCGGCTGGGCCGGCATTGTCTTCGAATACGGCCTTGCGGGCGCCGCGTTGATCCTTTCCATCCACTTCGCGGGCTTCCGTCTGGCGCGCGGACTGGCCCGGGGCGGCGCGGCGTCGCCGTTCGTGATGGCCGTCGGCGACTACATCCTGTTCATGCTTGTCCAGTCCGCCGTCTATTCCCTCGTCTTCGTTCCTGGCGAGTTCGCATCGTTGCTCGCCATTGCCGTCTATCTCGATCGGCCCGGCGGCACTGCCCCCACTGATGCGCCGCAAGCGCATACACCGGCCGCTGCCATCCATTTCGAACCCCGACCGCCGGCGATCCTTCATGCGCCGGCATGTACGCGAACCCGTCGATGAGCTCGTGTCGCGCACCCGCAATCACACGGCGAGCGGGAACGGCAGCTCGATCTGCTCCTGCTCGATCCTGCGCGGCAGCGCGTGCTTGTAGTGATAGCGGCGGATCTTGCGCTTGCCGGCCCCCAGCAGTTCGATCGACCATTCCTTGAGACCGCCGGCGCGGATCATGTCGTCAAACGCCTGCCGACAATCCTTGCGGAACTGGGAGCGGGTCGAATCCGTCTCACGCTCGCCATAGACCTCACGGTCGACAAGGCTAGCCAGCATGGTCTCGTCGACAAAAAGGTGGGTGGGCTTCGAGTCGATATATGGCCAGAACGACTTGGCATAGTCCGACTTCAGCGCGAACTGCACCTCGGCGTTGAGGGAAACGAGGTTCTTGGTACGGAACGCCGCCAGCACGCCGCGCCCGAAACGGACCTTCACGCGGCTGTCGAGATTGACGCCGTCCCATTCCACGGTATCGATAATACCGGTGATCATGCCGCGTCCGCCGAGCCTGCCGCGATGCAGCTTCTCCATGATCTGGTCGGGATTGCCTTCATAGATGGTGATCACCACCTGGCGCAGATCCTGAAACACCTGTTTCTGGGTGAGCAGGTTGTTGACGTGCTGCGTGAGGCCCTGGGCCTTGAGCAGCTCACGCCAGGTGGTAACAACCTCGATCACCTCGTAATGGGACGGAACACCTTGCAGCGTGCCATTTTGCGGCGCATCGGGATTGGGAATGCGCAGCGTCGTCATGCGCTCCTTCAGGCGGAACAGCGCATAGATGACATCACGGTGCAGGCTGCCGAGTTCGCCGCCACGCACCTGCACCACGGACTGACCAGGAACATAGAAAATGCGCTCGATATTCGAATCAATGATACCGCGGCGCTTGGGGGCAAACGCCGACGTGCGCGTGAGCTTGGCCGGCACGGGCGCGGGATTGCGGCGCCCGCGCCTGTTCTGGCGCGTCCGACGGTCACGCTCAAGCCGCTTGCGCTCAACTTCACTGAGTTCCTCAGCCATGCCTTCCTCCGCCCGCTATCCGGATCGCCACATCCGGTCCCGACCAACCGACCCACGACCTTGCCAACGCCGTCAGCTTTGGCGGCATATGCACCGACCGTCAAGCAAACGGGAATAGCGGTCACGGAAACACAGGTTTTCAACAGGCCGAGCGTATGGGAACGGCGGTCACGACAACGGAAGCACCGGCCCCGGAAACGGGAACAGTGGTCTCGGCAACCGGAGTCGTGGTCACGGAAATCGGGAACAGCGGTCACGAAAGCGGCCGTTAACACTTTGTAAATGCTCAGAATGGGGAGTCAGACTCTTTATAAAGGATTCTTTTAAGGATAATTTCTAACGACAGCGCTCCTTCGAAAACGCCTCCAAAAAACCAGCATCGCCCGTCTCCCGTAAAATCAGTCCGTCATGTCTCCTTAGGCTCTCCAGCCAACCGCATCAGAATCCGCTCTCTTCCCCGAACAAAAGCAGGCTCCACGCCAAGCACCTGATTCCATACATCTCTATCCGGAATAGCGATCACGGAATCACCCTTCTGAAGCGTTTCCGATTCGGTACGCTCCCGGAATCCGTCAACATGCATCAGTTAAAATTATCAAACTTTATCAATGCGGTAATCGGGAACAAAAGCCCCGGAAGGCTATAGTGCCTGCTTCATGCCTTGCTCCCCGGCGCATTACGGGACCTATTGGACAGGCGGGCCAAAAAGGTTAACGGAATTCCCCATGATTTAGTAAGATTTTGAAATATCGTGTAGTTTTCGGGAACGCCGGTCACGAACCATCGCGATTCCGGCCTCCGGCTGCGGCTTCGACTACCCGGCCAACTTGCCCCAGCGCCAGAATCAGCCTCCTGATACGCCTCGACAAACCGGCCCTTATCGCCTCTTCAGCAGATATTCACTGTTTCCACCATGTTCAGTCCACACAGCACTTCATTTCCCGGCGTTTCTCATCGACGACGTACGCCAACATCTCGCAACGCGGGAATGGCAGTCACGGAACAGCCATCCAAGGCACGTGCTTCCACTGTCAACGGAGGCATATAACCGTCTGGAAATGCAGGCAGACAAGACATAGCCGGAGGCCGGAACAGCGGTCACGGAACCGATCGCCGTGGCGTGGCATGACACGGCCACGTTATCGCATTCAGTGCGGGAATAGCGGATACGAAACAACCACCCGGCCCCTGCGGCACGGAATGATGGTGTCAGGAAAGCTATAGTTCACCGTGCATGAAAAGGGCCTTTGAATGGAATTATTATAATAAAACAAAATGTTATTATTATTTACATTTAGCCGATAAAGGTCCAATAGATATTCATAAACTTGCTCATGTGTCGTGAGACACCAGACCGTTGAGGATGTGCCATGTCCAGCCCCTTTCGCGCGATGATGCTTCGCGGCGTCCCGGTTCAGACCGATCCCCGCACCCTCGTCCAGAATGTCGGCAGCCCTGTGAAGACCGGCTGCGGCTTCCACGACGTCCGTGAGATACTGCGTTCAGCCGGTCTGCGGCCGACACGCCAGCGCATCATGTTGGGGTGGCTGCTGTTCGGGCGCGGTCACCGCCATCTGACGGCCGAGATGCTCTATGACGAAGCCTGCGAGGCCAAGATCAGCGTGTCACTGGCCACCGTCTACAATACGCTACACCAGTTCAGGGAAGCGGGTCTGCTGCGCCAGCTCGCTGTCGACGGCACCAAGAGCTATTTCGACACCAACATTGCCGAACACCATCATTTCTTCGTGGAAGACGACCAGACGCTGGTCGATATTCCGGACGGACTGATTTCCGTCGCCGGCCTTCCGGAAGCGCCCGAGGGCATGGAGATCGTCTGCGTCGAGGTGATCGTGCGGGTGAAGCGCAAGGCCGCAAAAACCGCTGCCTCGTCCACGCGCGGACTGGTCGAAGCTTGATGCACCGGTTTTTCCCGCGCGTTCCTGTGCTGCTGCGTTGCGGCCTCGCCGCCATGTTCGTGGCGTGCGCCGGAACGATGGTGCTGGCACAGACAGCCGCCCCACGCCCCGGCGCCGGTGAGAACGCGAAGGGGCGGACGGCGCCGCCGCGCCCCTATCCCGGTGATGTGATGAAGCATTGGCCGGCCTATCCCGATGAGGCGCGCGCCGCGGGACAGGAAGGCACGGTCGTCGTAAGGCTGCGCATCACCGCCGCGGGCAATCCGGAAAACATCACTGTCGAGCGCAGCAGTTCCGTGGTATCGCTCGACGTCGCGGCAGCGCTGGCCGTGAGCCGCTGGAAGTTCGAACCCGCGACCCGCGATGGCAAGCCCGTCGATGCGACCGTATCCCTGCCGATCCGTTTCTCGCTGACGGATGCCCCGCCCGCGCAAGGCGCCGCGCCGCAATGACGGGGCGCTACTGCAGCCGCTGCAGGTGGCGGTAGAGCGTGCTGCGGTTGATGCCGAGACGGCGCGCCGCGAGCGATATGTTGCCGCCGCAGGCTTCGAGCGTCGCACGCATCACGTCGCGCGTGTGATGCTCCAGCAGGCCGGTCTCGATGGGCTGCGCGACGGCCGGCATCGGCTGTATCCGGCGCAGGGCCGTCGGCAGGAGGTGCGGGCCGGGATGCGTTCCGGATGTCGCAAGTGCCGCCAGCGCTCGCAGCGCGCCCACCAGTTCACGATAGTTGCCGGGCCAGTCATAGGCAGCCATGCGGCTGCGGGTTTCTTCCGGCAGGGGAGCCGAACCGCCCGTCACCTGCCGCCACAGGCCGTCGATCAGCGGCACGAGATCGGTGCGCGTGCGCAGCGGGTTCAGCGTCATCGTGAACTGGGCGAGGCGGTAGTAGAGGTCCGGCCGGAAATGCCCCTGCCGTGAAAGCGCCTCGATATCGCGGTGGGTCGCGCTGATCACACGGATGTCGACGGGCGAGGGGCGCCCGCCGCCGAGCGGCATCACCTGCCTGTCCTGCAGCACGCGCAGCAGGCGGGATTGCAGCGCGAACGGCATGTCGCCGATTTCGTCGAGAAACAGGATGCCGCCGTGAGCCTCCCGCAGCAGCCCCCGCGAGCCCTGCCGACGCGCGCCGGTGAACGCGCCTTCCTCATAGCCGAACAGCTCCGATTCGATCAGGCTTTCGGGAATGGCCGCGCAGTTGACGGCGACGAAGGGCTTGTCGGCGCAGCGGCTTTTCCCATGGACGGCGCGCGCGAACGCCTCCTTGCCGGACCCCGTCTCACCATGAATCAGCAACGGGATATCGGCGTCGACGAGCCGTGCCGCATTCTCGACATCGGCGAGCGTCTGCGCGTCGAATATCGGCTGCGGCCAGGGAATGGCGGTCATGAAAGCGGCGGGTGAGGGACGCTCACGCGCAGGGACCGGCGCTCTCGCGGCTGCGGCTGGCAGCGTCGGGCGCCGCGACGCGGCAGCCTGTAGTGCACGGTCTCGCCCGAGTGGAACCTTAGCGTCCCTTCCTCGCCAAGCGATCCGCCGCCGTCGAACAGGGCGTCGAAGGACGTGCGGCCGAGCGCATCCCAGCCGCGCGATATGGCCTGAAGGGCGTGCCGGTTGGCGGCGATCAGGCGGTCGCCCTCGAAGACGAGAATGCACTCGCGCGCGGTGCCGAGCAGGGATCGTTCCGTATGGAAGCGCAACATCTCGATGTCGCCACGGTCCGCCCGGTTCCCGAAGGCCTGATCGAACAGCCGGTGCTCGATCTGGTCGATGACGAGCCGCACCATCGACAGGCTCTGGCGGGAAATCGTGGCGGCGCTGCCCGACAGGTCGAGCACACCGGCGATCGCTCCACGGGGATCGAAGATGGGCGCCGCAGCGCAGCTCAGCACGCGATGCGGCTCGTAGAAATGCTCCCCGCCGCGCACCATGACCGGCCGCCGCTCGACGAGCGCCGTGCCGATGGCATTGGTGCCGATGCTGGCCTCGCTCCACGCCACGCCCGGGCGCAGCGCGACGCCCGCCGCCTTCCCGGCGAAGGCTGTGTCACCGACGGCGTCGAGCACCATGCCGTTCGCGTCGGACAAGACCACGATGCCGCCCGTGGTGCGCGCCTCGCGTCGCAGAGACTCGATTTCCGCCTGGCACAGGCGGCGCAGCATCTCGTGCTGCTCGTGGGCCTCGCGCAGGTATTGCGGGCCGACGGGCTCGACAGTGGGGTCGCGGCTGGCGTCGTGCCCGAGTTGCGAACACCGCAGCCACGACTGGAGGATGGTCCGCGAGACGAGCGACGCGGGGACTTTCTGTTTGGAAAAAAACTGCTGTCGCGCGACCGCAACCGTATCCGTGGATTGCGGCGTCGTTGAACCTGTTGCCATGGCCGTTCCTCCAGGTGTTGTTATTTGCCGCGGCTGTTGCAACAATCATGCTGCATTCTGCAACACCTTTCCAGCACGATCGTTGCGTCAAACGTGACGTTCTTTTTCGAGTTATTCCGCAGACTGGCGATTTCTTGACGCCTGTCAATACTTGCCGCGTTGCAGCACGGAATTGCGGCGCCGCACCCGGAACGTGGCATGCACGGTGCTAGGAGACCGTCAGGCACACTTCAGGGAGGATCGCCGTGAACAAGTACGAACCAGCCACCTCGCTTCTCAAGACCCCTTTTAAGGAGCGTTATGACAACTTCATCGGCGGCAAATGGGTGGCGCCGGTCGACGGCCGCTATTTCGACAACACGTCGCCGATCACCGGCAAGAAGATTACCGAGGTCGCTCGCTCGCAGAAGGAGGACATCGAACTGGCGCTCGACGCCGCCCATGCCGCGCGGGAAGCGTGGGGACGCACCAGTGCGGCCGAGCGCTCGCTGATCCTCAACCGTGTCGCCGACCGCATCGAGGAAAACCTCGATCTGCTGGCGCTCGCCGAATCGTGGGACAACGGCAAGCCGATCCGCGAGACCACCAACGCCGATATCCCGCTCGCGGTGGACCATTTCCGTTACTTCGCCGGTGTCATCCGGGCGCAGGAGGGCGGCATCAGCGAGATCGACCACGACACCGTCGCCTACCACTTCCATGAGCCGCTCGGCGTCGTCGGCCAGATCATCCCGTGGAACTTCCCCATTCTCATGGCGGTGTGGAAGATCGCCCCGGCGCTCGCCGCAGGCAACGCCATCGTGCTGAAGCCGGCCGAGCAGACGCCCGCCTCGATCCTGGTGCTGGCTGAGCTCATTCAGGACATCCTGCCGCCCGGTGTTCTGAACATCGTCAACGGTTTCGGCCTGGAGGCCGGCAAGCCGCTCGCGTCGAGCCCGCGCATCGCCAAGATCGCCTTCACCGGCGAGACGACCACGGGCCGCCTGATCTCGCAATATGCCAGCCAGAACCTCATCCCGGTGACGCTGGAGCTTGGCGGCAAGTCGCCGAACATCTTCTTCGCCGACGTGCTGGACGCGGATGACGACTACTTCGACAAGGCCATCGAGGGCTTCGTGCTGTTCGCCTTCAACCAGGGCGAGGTCTGCACCTGCCCGAGCCGCGCGCTTATCCAGGAATCGATCTACGATCGCTTCATCGAGCGGGCGCTGGAGCGGGTGAAGGCGATCAAGCAGGGCAACCCGCTCGATCCCACCACCGCCATCGGCGCGCAGGCGTCGAGCGAGCAGCTCGAGAAGATCCTGAGCTACATCGACATCGGCAAGCAGGAGGGGGCGGAACTGCTCGTCGGCGGCGAGCGCAACGTGCTGGAAGGCGAACTCGCCGGCGGCTACTACGTCAAGCCGACCGTGTTCAAGGGCCAGAACAGGCAGCGCATCTTCCAGGAGGAGATCTTCGGCCCCGTGGTCGCGGTGACGACCTTCAAGGACGACGACGAGGCGCTGGCACTGGCCAATGACACGCTCTACGGGCTGGGTGCGGGCGTGTGGACCCGCAACGGCACGCGCGCCTACCGATTCGGGCGCGGCATCCACGCCGGGCGCGTGTGGACGAACGTCTACCATGCCTATCCGGCGCATGCGGCCTTCGGCGGCTACAAGCAGTCTGGCATCGGCCGCGAGAACCACCTGCAGATGCTGAACCACTACCAGCAGACCAAGAACCTGCTGGTGAGCTACAGCGCGCAGAAGCTCGGCTTCTTCTGATCACGATCCTGCCCCGCCGCCGAAGTGTGGCGGGGCAGGTCCATACCGCACTGCCGCGGGGAACGGCATTGGCGGGCCCACGGGGAGGCCGACGATGAACGATGCAACCGTCAAGCGTGTTCTGGCGACTGACGCGGCGCTTACGCTGATCGATACTTTGCGCGCCGATCATGGTCCGATCCTGTTCCACCAGTCGGGCGGTTGCTGTGACGGTTCCTCGCCGATGTGCTATCCGCAGGGCGAGTTCCTTATCGGCGACAGCGACGTGCGGATGGGCGAGATCGGCGGCGCGCCGTTCTACATGAGCCGCCCTCAGTTCGAATACTGGAAACACACGCAGCTCATCATCGATGTCGTGCCCGGTCGCGGCGGCATGTTTTCGCTGGAAAACGGCCGCGATGTGCGCTTCCTGACGCGCTCGCGGCTGTTCACGGAGGAGGAGGAAGCGGCGCTGCCGGTGTTGTAGGCGCCCGGATCGCGGTGCGCCCCCCGGCCGGGACCCGAGACCCGGGAGAGGGGGCCGATGGCGGAAGGCGGTAATACCACGGCTCCCGGTCTTCAACTGCTCGTGTGATGTGTTTGCCCAAGCGCCGCACGGGCTTGACCGCCGCTCGACGAGCCGGGCTCGTGGAGCAAGGTATTGCGCCTTCCGCCTTTTTTCATGACTGACAATCGCGGGAATAGCGATAACGGAAACGCAGCGGCCGGGCGCTGCCGAGGTGCGCGGCAGCCGCGATAATGTGGCCGTTGTCAACGAGCTGACTGTCGAATTGCCAGTCGTCCGGATCGTCCACGACATGCCCGGCAAAGGCGATTTGCGGCGGATCGAGGCTGAAGCTGCAATCCTGCAGCGGAAACGACAGCCCAAGCCCGCGCGCCTTCACATAGGCTTCCTTGAGTGTCCACAACGCCAGAAACCGCTGTCGTCGCGCACCGTTCTCCAGCGCCGACAGCGATGCCTGCTCGGCAGGCGAGAGCACGGATGCGGCGAGTTCGCAGGGGTCGACAGCGTTGTCGAGAGGTTCGATATCCACCCCGACATCGGCGGCATGGCAGACGGCACACGTGACCGCCGTTCCCGCGTGGGACAGCGAGAAATAAAGCCTGTGCATCTGCATCTGGTCGGCGCGCAACGCGGGTTTTCCGTAGGCGCCGCGCGTGAACGTCCAAGCGGACGGAAGCACCGGCGCGTAGCGGGCGAGAGCCATTCGCAGCAGCGCATGTGCCATCGTGAACAGCTTGCGGTCGCTACCGAATCGCAATCGTGACCGCCGTTCCCGCTCCTCGGGGGCGAGGATGCCGTCGAGCGAGGTGTTGGGAACTCCCAACACCGCCGCGTCATCGATGTGCGCGATCCAGATGTCGACGGTATCGGGGAGAAGCGGCACGGTTGCCTCGTCGGAATTGCCGTATAATGATCCGCTTTTCTGGACCGCCGGGAGACATGAACAAACAAAGGGGGCGGCTGTGCAACGCCGGGTTCTTACCGCTGAAATTAGCAGGAACGGCGCGGCCTGTCACCGCGCCGTTCCTGACAGCGAATGGAGTCCGATAGGAACGACTGGCGCGTCCGTTTCCGTGACCGCTGTTCCGCGTGGTTTCGCTAGCGCGAAACACGTATTGCAAAGCACAAGTCCGCCGATTTGCTTCTCAGCTAAAGCGGCTGCTCCGTCAGGACTTCCACTTGCCTTCATACTTGAACGCGGGAGCCGCTTTCAACTGCTCGGCGGTAGCGTTCGCGCGAGCCTCCCACTTCTTGTCGGTCTCGTTGTAGGTTACGGCGACGGTGGAGGGATCGAGAACGACGTAATGTTCGCCAAGGCCCAGAAAGCCGCCGACGGAGACGACGATGCCTGTCAGTTCGTTGCCCGTCCCGAGCACCAGGTCTTTGATTTCGCCAATGGTTTCATTGCCGGCGTTGGCGACATTGAGGCCGATCAGGTTGGAACTCAGCACGCTGGCGGCGGAGACGGGTGCCACCGCCGCCGGCGATGCCGGGGTCGGCGCGGTCTGTGCCAGTGCGGGGACGGCGAGCGCGGCCGAAGACAGCAACACAGCGCCGAAAACAATATTACGCATGGTATTCTCCTTGTCAGGTGATGACATGGGAAGAACAGCCGAGCGTTCGATTTGTTCCAGCCCGAACAGGGGAAGCGTAAGATTCACCCGCGTTGGGTGGCGCCACCGTCCACATAGAGATCGGCCATCGTGATGTGGCGGGCGCGGTCGGAAGCGAGGAAGACCACCGCATCCGCGATATCCTCCGGCGCGGCGATGCGGCCGAGCGGAATGCCGGTGCGGAAAATTTCCGGCGCGCCCGCGATCACCCGCGCCGGGCCGTTCCCGTCCGTCCACATCCCTTCCTGCATCGGCGTCAGTGTGGAGCCGGGCGCGACGATGTTGCAGCGGATGCCATGCGGCGCCAGTTCCAGCCCCAGCGAGCGGGTGAACATGGTCGACGCCGCCTTCGAGGCGGCATAGGCTGCCATGCCGTGGCGGGGAATGCCGGCCGCGTTCGAGCTGACTGTGACGATCACGCCCCGCCCGCGCGGCTGCATGCGGGCGGCGACGGCCTTCGAGACCAGGAACACGCCGGTGGCGTTGACGGCGAACACGCGCTGCCATTCCGCCAGATCCGTTTCGGCCACCGGCGAGGCCGACAGCACGCCGGCGACATTGGCTAGGATATCGATCGGGCCGGTCCGTTCCTCGACGGCGGCCACCGCGCGTTCCACCGCATCGGCCTGCGTCACGTCGAGCGGCGCGGTGACGAGCCTGTCCGGTGCGTTCGCGTTCGCGAGGCGCGCCAGTGCCTCCGTGTCCCGGTCCGTCGCGACCACGGTCGCGCCCTCGTCGAGCAGCGCGCGCACGACGGCGGCGCCGATGCCGCCCGAAGCGCCGGTGACGAAGGCGATTTTTCCGGCGATGCCGCTTTCACGCATGGCAAACTCCTGTCAACTCAACGAAAGCCGCCGCAGCCTGTCGGCGATCACGGGCGCAATATGCGCGGTCGCCGCCGCGCCCGTCAGGTGGGCATGGAGCGACGGCACGTCGTGCACGTCGAGCGACGCCGCATAAGGCGTCCACAATTGCGGCGTCAGATCGGTGCCCGCATGGTCGAGGGCGGCGCGAAAGTAGAGAACTCCGCCGGGGTAGAAGCGATGCCAGTGCCCGCGCACCAGGCGGTTGTTCGCCGCCACCACCTGCACGACGCCGGTCAGCGCGCGGTCGGAGAGCAGTCCGAGCGGGTTGTCGATGCCGCGCAGATACGCGACCACCTTCTCCCGCGTCAGCGGCCCGTCGCCGAGTTCCGACACGTCATGGCCGGCGATCTGCACCAGCGCCTTCAGCGAGACATCTTCCGAGGGATCGGACTGGTCGCGCCAGCTATCGCTCGGATAGGCGTCGAGCAGAGCGAGAAGCCCGTGCGGCGCACCGCTTTCCACCAGTTGCACGGCCATGGCATGGGCGATGATGCCGCCTACCGACCAGCCCGCGAGGTGGATGGGCCCGTCCGGCACGATGGTGCGGGCGAGGGCGATGTAATCGGCCGCCATCGCCTCGATGCTGGCGGGCGCGGGCGCCTGCGGATCGAGCCCGCGCGCCTGCAGGCCGTAGACAGCGTGCGCCGGGAGGGCGCGCGCGAGGCCCCCGTAGCACCACGAGATGCCGCCGGCGGGGTGGATGCAGAACAGCGGGCTCGCCCCCCGCCCGTCGTTGAGGCGGATGAGCGGTGCAAGCCCCTCGTTCTCGGTGGCGGAAAAACCGTTACCCGGCGCGCAAGCCGCGTCGATCCGGGCCGCGAGCCGCGCCACGGTGGGATCGGTGAACACCACGCCGAGACCGAACGGGTTGCCGCCGAGTGCCTGCGCCCAGTCGTCGCGCACCTGCTGCATGAGCTTCGCCGCGAGCAGGGAATGCCCGCCGAGGCTGAAGAAGTCGTCGTCCGCCGAGATCGTGGCCTCGTCGAGCCGGAGGCAGCGCGCGAACAGGGCCGCGACGCGCTTTTCGGTCGCGCTCTCCGGCTTGCGCCCGGCGTGGCCGGCGAAGGCCGGTTCCGGCAGGGCCTTGCGGTCGAGTTTGCCGTTGGCGGAAAGCGGCAGGCGCGCCAGCGTCACGAAGGCGGCGGGCACCATGTAGTCCGGCACGCGCGCGGCGATGGCGGCGCGCAGCCGCTCCGTGTCGATGTCTCGGCCGGGCTTCTGCGTGACATAGGCGACGAGCCGCTTGCCGCCTGCGCCGTCGTCGCGCGCGTCGATCACCGCCTGCGCCACCGCCTCGTCCGCGAGCGCCGCCGTCTCGATCTCGCCGAGTTCGATGCGCAGGCCGCGCAGCTTCACCTGATGGTCCGTGCGGCCGAGGAACACGATGGCGCCGTCCTCGCGCGCCAGCGCCAGATCGCCGGTGCGGTACATCCGCTCGCCGGGAAAGAACGGGTCCGCGACGAACCGCTCGTCCGTGAGTTCCGGCTGGCCGAGATAGCCGCGTGCGAGTTGCCGGCCGGAAAGGTAGAGTTCGCCGACGATTCCCGCCGGCAGGGGGCGGCGGCGCGCGTCGAGCACGTAAAGCCGCGTGTTCCACACCGGGAAGCCGATCGGCACAGGCTGGCTGCGGTCGGCGGCGGAAGCCTTCCAGTAGCTCACATCCACCGCTGCTTCCGTGGGGCCGTAGAGGTTGTGCAACTCGCCCGCAATCAGCTCGTGGAAGCGGTCGCGCAGCTTCGCCGGCAGCTCCTCGCCCGAGACGAAGACGCGGCGGATGGCGAGGCCCCGCACCTTCGGCTCGTCGAGAAACAGCGCCAGCATGGAGGGCACGAAATGCATCGTGGTGACGGCGTGTTCGCGCACCAGCGCCGCGAGCGCGCCGGGGTCCTTGTGGGTGTCGGGCGGCGCGACGACGAGCGTGGCGCCGGTGATGAAGGGCAGGAAGAACTCCCACACCGAAACGTCGAACGTGGCCGGCGTCTTCTGAAGGATGCGGTCGCCGGGACCGATGCCGTAGTGCGCCGCCATCCACAGCAGGCGGTTGACGATGGCCCGGTGCTCCACCACCACGCCCTTGGGCACGCCGGTCGACCCGGAGGTATAGATGATATAGGCCGCATCCCCCGGTGCGGGGTCGTGGAAGGGCTCGCCGCCAGGGGGGCCCGCGTCCTCCTCGTCGATGACGAACGGCGGCGCGCCTTCCGGCAGCCTGTGCCGCAACTCGCGCGTGGTGACGACGACGCGCGGGGCGGCTGATCGCAGGATGCGCGTCAGGCGCTCGCGCGGATGGTCGGCATCGAGCGGCAGATAGGCGGCGCCGAGCCGCACGATCGCGAGCAGTGCGAGCACGAGATGGCGCGAGCGCGGCAAGGCCACGGCCACCGCGTCGCCCGGATTCACGCCGGCCGCGCGCAGCCGGTGCGCGAAGGCCGCCGTTTCACGCTCCAGTTCCGCATAGGTCCAGCGCTGCGCACCCTCGGCGAGCGCAGGCGCGTCGGGCGTGCTGCGGGCGGTGCGCGCCAGCAGCGCGGCAAGCGTCGTCTCGGCGACGGGATGCGCGCTCGCCCGCTGCGCGGCAAACCACTGACCGTATTCGTCGGGGGAGAGCGTCGGCGCATCGGCGAGGCGCTCCGCCTGGGCTGCGGCATGCACGAAAGCGATGAAGCGCCGCCCGAGCTGCCGCGTCCGGTCCGCGGAATAGAGCGCGGGATTCGCGTCGAGTTCCAGGCGGATTTGCCGGCCTTCCCGGTCTGCGCGCAGCGTGAAGGTAAGGTCGTCGACGGCGCCGGCGCCGGGCACCGCGATGTCGGAGGCCACGCCATGCAGGCCGAGCGGCTCGTCGAAGGGCAGGATGTTGATGAGCGGGCCGTAGAGGCGGCGATCCTGCCCGATCAGGCCGAGGTCGCGGCGCAACTGCTCGCTGCGGTAGCGTCCGTGGCGGCGCGTCCGCGTGAGCTTGCGGGCGGTGTCGGCGGCAAGGTCGCCGAGCGGCTCATCCTCGTCCACGCGCACGCGCACCGGCAGCACATTCATCACCATGGACGGCACGCGCGCCGACGCGGAGCCGAAGCGGCCCATGTGTGGCACGCCGACGATGGCCTCATCGCCGCCCGCATGGCGGACGATGAAGGCGCCGGCCAGCGTTGTCAGCAGATCGGGCCAGCTCAGACCCATGTCCGCTGCCCGCGCCGTCAGTGCCCTGGCGGTTTCTTCCGGCAGGGAAAGCGTGAAGCGGTGGAAACTGTGCGCGCTCGCCGCCTCGCCCGGCGCGATGCCGGCGACATGCGGCCTGTCCGCGAACAGGTCGTGCCAGAACGCCCGCTCCCGGTCCTCGCGGGTGCTGCCAGCATAGGCCGCGTCCTCGGCGAGATAGCCGGAAAACGCCCCGAATTCAGTCTCTTGCGCGGGAACGGCAGCCACGGCCTCGTTATAGAGCGCGGCAATACGGCGGTTGAGCAGCGCGGTGCCGAAACCATCGATCACCAGATGGTGGATGTTCTGATGCCACAGGTAAAGGCCCGGTCCGACGACCAGCAGATGCTCCGTGACCAGCGGATCGCGGGTAGGATCACGCGGGCGGGCCATGTCGCGGTCGATGTGGGCGCGCGCGGCGGCGAGGGGATCGCTCTCACGGCTGAAATCGAAGATCGAAAGCGCGGCCGGGGGCGCTGCGCCGATCGTCTGCTCCGGCCCGTCGCGTCCGTCGATGAAGCGCGCGGCGAGCGCGGGCGCTTCCCGCAGGGCCTGCTCCACCGCCGCCTTGAAGGCGTCGCAGTCGAGCGGGCCCGACAGCGTGACGATCTGCCCGGTGTTGAAGACGGGATTTTCCGGGTCGAGCCGTTGCGCGAACCAGATGCCCTCCTGCGCCTGCAGGAGCGGATGACGCTCCGGCGGCGATGGACTGGGCCGGCCGGCGGCCGGCGCGGGAGTGGCGGTCATGGCTACTCTGCCGGATGGCGGCCGGCCAGATGACGGCTGGCGATAGCCCACCAGCGCGCCAGCGTCGGCTTTTCGGCAAGCTGCGCGAAGTCGAGCTTCACGCCCAGATCGCTCCAGCGCTGCACCAGCGCCATGGCGCGGATGGAATCGAGGCCGAGATCGATCAGGCTGTCGTCGTCGCCGATTTCGGAAGCATCCTCGCCGATGATGCGGGCGATGTCGGCGCGCATAGTGTCTTTCGTGAAGGCGCTCATCGGTTCACAGGCTCTCCAGCAGGTGGTTCGTCAGGGTGGCGACGGCGCAGCGTTCCGCCGCGTAGGTCACGGCCAGGTCGTGCTTCTCGCGCGAGAAGTCCGCCACCGCGTCGGCTACAAAGAAAGGCTCGATATTGCGCTGGAACGCTTCCGCCGTGGTCATGAGGCAGCCGATGTGAGCATAGATGCCGGTGACAATCAATTGATCGCGGTTACGCACGCGCATCAGGTGTTCCAGATTGGAACGCTGGAAAGCGCTGTAGCGCCACTTGTGCAGGACGAAGTCGCCATCGAATGGTGCGAGCACGGCGTGGATGTCCTGATGCTCCGGCCGCGTGCTCATGCCCGGCCCCCAGAAATCGCGTTGCAGGCCCCGGTCGCGCGGATCCTGATCGCCCTCCTGCGCGGTGTAGAAGATCGGGATGCCGAGCAGATGCGCATGGCGGCGCAGCCGGTCGATGTTGGCTATAACCTGCCGGATCGGCAAGGCATCGGCGGGGAAGGGCGCCAGGAAATAGTTCTGCATGTCGTGGATCAGCAGGGCAGCGCGGTCGCGACTCGCCCGCCATGGCACGCGCGCCGCGGGCAGGTTGCGCGCGTCCGGCAGGGCATAGGCGCTGATGCTCGGCAATCCCATCGTTCAATCCTTCTCTTGCGTCTGCGCGCGGGCTTCCGCCGCGTCCGCTTCCAGCAGACGCTGGCGTAGCGTGGCGCGCAGGTCCTTGCGGCTGACCTTGCCGACGGCTGTCGTATGGAAGCTGTCCACGAACACCACCCGGTCCGGCACCTTGAAGGCGGCGAGGCCCCGTTCGCGCACCCACGACTTGAGCGCCAGCGGCCTGAGCCCCGCGCCCTCGGGAACGGACTTGCGTGGAATGACGAAGGCGCAGGAGCGCTCGCCGAGATAGGGATCGGGAATGGATACCACCGCCGCGTCGAACACCCCGGGATGCGCAAGGAGATGGTCCTCGATCTCTTCCGCGGAGACCTTCTCGCCGCCGCGGTTGATCTGGTCCTTGGCGCGGCCCTGCACCACGAGATTGCCGTCCGGCCGCAGCAATACGATGTCGCCGGTGCGGTAATAGCCTTCCGGCGTGAACGAACGGGCGTTGGCCTCCGGCTCGTTGAAATACTGGCGGATGGTATAGGGGCCGCGCGTCAGCAGGTTGCCCGGCGTGCCGGGCGCCACGGGCCTGTCGTCGTCGTCCACGATCAGCAGTTCGTCGTCCGGGCTGATCGGGCGGCCTTGCGTTTCCGTGACGACCTCCTCGCTGTCGTCGAGGCGGGTGTAGTTGACGAGCCCTTCCGCCATGCCGAACACTTGCTGCAGCACCGGTCCGAACACCGCCTGGATGCGCCGCGCTACTTCCGGCGTCAGCTTCGCGCCGCCCGCCTGCAGCACTTTAAGGCTGGAGAGGTCGTGCGTCGTGGTTCGCGCCGCGTCCGCCCACACCAGTGCGAGCGGCGGCACGAGGCCGGTGATGGTCACCTTCTCGCGCGCGATCAGCGGAAACGCCGCATCCGGCGCGGGGGAGGGGCTGAGCACCACCGTGCCGCCGCCATGGAGCGTGCCGAAAGTGCCGGGCGAGCTCATGGGATAGTTATGCGCGATGGGCAGCGCGCCGAGATACACGCTGGTTTCGTCCATCCGGCAAATCTCGTTGCTGCCACGCAGGCTGTAGATATAGTCGTCATGCGTGCGCGGAATGAGCTTGGAAAGGCCGGTGCTGCCGCCGGAAATCTGGAGGAAGGCGACATCGGAGGACAAGGGGCCTTCCGGCAGCGGCCCGTCATGCTTCTCCACCGCGGCGAGCGGCATGAAGGGGCCGGCGTCGTCGGCCGCGACGATCACATGGCCGAGAGCCGGCACCTTTGCCCTTACCTCCGCCGCGAGAGCACGATAGTCGAAGCCCTCGAACGTGTCCGTTATCACGTAACCGCGCGCTTCCGTGCGGGTGAGGAAATGCTCGATCTCGGTGGAGCGATGCGCGGGCAGCGCGAAGACGGGCAGGATGCCGGCGCGGAACAGGCCGAAGACGACGCTGAAGAATGGCGCGACGTTCGGCAGTTGCACCACCACGCGCTCTCCGGCGCGAAAGCCCAGCGCCGCGAAGCCGCGCGCCACCGCGTCCGCGCGCGCGTCCAGCTCGGCATAGGTCCAGCGCGTGTCGCCCGCCACGATGGCGGTGCGATCGGCGAAGCGGCCGGCGCGGTCGCGCAGCATGGCGCCGAACGTCTCGCCGCGCCAGTAGCCGGCCTCCCGGTAGCGTGCGGCCAGTTCCTCGGGCCATTTCTGGATTGCCGGAATCACGTTGCATCCTCCTCATGCCGCTCAGTGCGGACCGCGCTTGCGGCGCGGGACGGGGCGTATCGCCAGTCTGCCGCGTCAGCGCGGTTCCTGCGTCCTGCCGGCTTCGTCGATGCCGAGCGCGGCGAGCAGGGCCGCGAACTTCGCCGAGGTCTCGGCGACTTCCGACTCGGGATCGGAACCCGGCACGATGCCCGCCCCCGCATAGAGGCGTGCCGTCGCACCGGAAAATTCCGCGCAACGGATCGCCACCATCCAGCGTCCGTCTCCCGCGCGATCCGCCCAGCCCACCGCCCCCGCGTAGAAGCCGCGGTCGAAGTCCTCCAGCGTGGCAATCGCCTCGCGCGCCGTTGCCCGTGGCAGGCCGCAGACGGCGGGCGTGGGATGCAGGGCGGCGGCGAGTTCAACGACGGACACTGCCGGATCCTTCAGCTCGCCGTCAATGGCCGTGCCCAGATGCCACATGGAGGCGGTCGAGACCAGCGACGGGCCTTCCGGCGCGGACAGCGCGCGGCAATAGGGGGTGAGCGTGTCGAGGATGGCCTCGACCACGAAGGCATGCTCGCGCAGGTCCTTTTCCGAGTGCAGCAGGCCGTCCGCGGAGGCCCTGTCGGCGGCGGCGTCGGCGTGGCGGCGCGCGGAGCCGGCGAGCGGCGCGGAGCGGACCGTGCCGCCGCGCTTGTCCACGAGCAGCTCGGGGCTGGCGCCGACGAGTGTGCGCGGTGCGCCCGAAGCAGCCGCCGGCAGCGGCACCGCATAGGTCGTGATGGTGGAGTCCTGTGCGAGGCGCGTCAGCACCGCATCGAGATCGATGGCGTGGGGGGCTGTCACGAGCAGGCTGCGCGCCAGCACGACCTTGCGCAGGGCCGCAGCTTCGTCGTTCAGCAGCGCGAGCGCGCGTGCGACGCTGTCGGCGTAGGTCGCGGCCGGCGGCTCGGCGATGCTGGTCCAGCCTCCCGCCGCGCGCGGCAGCGACCGCACCTTGCCGATGGGCGCGGCCGCGGACACGCTTTCCGGCGCGTAGAGGTGCGCGGCGGCCGTCCGGTCGAAGGGCAGGGCGCCGACGAGCAGCGTCGCGTGGCGCTGCTCCTTCCAGAACGCCTCGACGGCGGCGGCGAGGCTGCCGGCGGCTGTCGGCGCGAGGCTGCAGCCCGCGCCATGGCCGACGAGCGTTCCGCCGGCTCCACTGAAAACGAAAGGCGCGGCGAAGCCCGCGTTCTCGATATCGCTGCCTTCGGCGGGTTGACGCATTGCGACACTTGCCATTCTGTTCACTCGGATGATGCGCCGCCGGCCTGCTGGCGCAGGTCGATCCAGTTTGGCCCCGCGAGCGGGACGGCGAGGAAACGTGTGTTCAGCTCTTCGATCGTCTTGTCCGGATCGACGTCGGCGAAAAGTTCGGGATGGATCCAGTTGGCGAGCCGTTCGGCGACGAGGATGTCGAGCGGCGAGTTGAGAAGCTGATGCGCGAGCCCGTGCACCTCGCCGCGCTCGACGGGGGCGAGGGAGGCGATGCCCGGCCGCGCCGCCATGCGCGCCAGCGAAGCCCGCGCTTCAGCGGGCGAGAATTCCGGCCCGATGACGAAACCGCCGGCCTTCGCGGTGTGCGGGCCGCCGGTGGCGATGTAGATTTCCGGCTCCGCGCTGATGATGTACTCGATGCCAAGCTTGCCGCTGGCGCCGGGCAGCACGTCCGCGCCGATATTATGGCCACCGGCGAGTTCGACGTAATTGCCGACATTGCCCCGCCCCGGCGAGTTGCAGCATTCCGTCAGCCCGGCGTGCACTTCCAGGAAAACACGTGGGCGCCGGAGGGCCGGCGTCTGCGCGATCCGCCCGGTGATGCGCTTCAGATGCGCGTCCCGGAAGTCGATGAAGGCCTGCGCCCGTTCTTCCGCCCCGATCAGGCGGCCGAGGATGAGCAAGCTCTTCTCCAGGTTTTCGAGCGGCTGCGAGAAGAAGTCGATGAAGACGACGGGAATGCCGGCCGCCTCGATCTGGCGGATCTGCTCCGGGTTCGGTCCCAGCCCGTCGCGGAAGATCGCCACGTCGGGCGCGACGTCGATGACCTGTTCGACGGAGAGAGAGTCCGCCGAACCGGCAATGCGCGGCTTGTCGGCGATGGCGGGAAAACGCTCGCGATAGGCGCCGTAGGCGGCGTCGCCGAGACGGTGGACGTCGTGCGGCCATGCGGCCACGAGCGAAACCGGATCGTCCGCCATCAGCGACAGGGCGATCAGATAACGTCCGTCGTCGATCAGAAGCCGCTGTGCCGGCCGGGGAAGGGAGATCGTCCTGCCCGCGATATCCGTTACCGTGACGGGCTGAACGTCCTGGGCACGAGCTTGGACAACAGAATCAAGAATAATTATAAAAGAAATCGAAAGCGCGAGAGAAAGCATACGCACGAGAAAAGGAACACGGCGAACTATGATGTACAGTTTAGAATTATTATATTGTGATTGCATTTAGCTGAGTTCTCGCGTTTCTCGTTGGATGGCTATGTGCCGGCGCGAGCTATAAGTCAATATCCTGCATGGCCGCCAGCCATGCGTTGCGGGCAGGCGCGGACATCACGTTTTCCTGAACGGTTCACTTTCCCGCGAGATCGCGGCTCCGCGATCTATTTCCGTATTCTTGAGGTGTGGCGTTTCCTCAACGCGGCCGCCGCGCGGGCACGAGGCGGCACGCACATAAGGCGGAACGGCGCCTGGGGCCGTCAATGGCCCTTGTTGCGCAACGCCTCGGCTTCCGTGTAGAAGCGCTTTTCCCACGCCTTGTGGTTGTCGAGCCCCTCGCGGATGAAGGGGGTGAAGACGGCGACGTTCAGCAGCAGCCAGTTGATCAGGCTCGCGGGGAAACGCAGCGGCTTCACGAAGTCGACGAACAGGACCACGCGCGTCCTGTCGGTGTGATTCCACGCCTCGTGCTTGTAGGCGTCGTCGAAGACAAGCGCCTTGCCTTCCTCCCAGTGCAGCACCTGGTCGTCCACGCGGATGGCGAGCTTGTCGCGCGGCTCGGGCACGATCAGGCCCAGATGCAGCCGCAGGACGCCGTTGTAAGGGCCACGATGCGGCGGCAGGTGCTTGCCCGGCTCGAAGATGGAGAACATCGCCGTCTTGAGGCCGGGGATCTTCTGGACGATCCGCCATGTCTGCGGGCAGGCGGCGATGTTCTGCTCCGATTTGAGGCCGTAGCCCGTGAGGAAGAACGTCTTCCAGCGCGAATCGGTGCTGATGGTCTTCACGTCGGCCGAGATGTCCTGAAAGCTCGGCAACTCGCTCTGGCGTTCGAGCACCGCGTCGAGTTCGTGGCGAATCAGATGCCATTCGCGCTCGATGTCCGCGACCCAGGGAAAGGTGGCGTTGTCGTAGACCGGCGGGTTGCCGACCCTGGAATATCGCAGGTTAAGCCGCTCCGCCCACGCCACGATTCCCATCAGGACACGGGTGATGCGGCTCGGGCGCGTCATCGGCGCGATGCCTTCGGTTCCGAACTGCTGCGAGCCGGAATCCGGCGCCGGCGGCTTGTTTGCGGTGTCGGTAGCCAAGATGACCTCCTGCCCAACCTCCTGCACGGGTGACGCCGGATCGGCGTTATCGCGGAGCAGCGCCAGGAGAATGCGGCCGACTCCGCTCCGGTCCCCGTCTCTTGCTAGATCGTTTCGGCTGAGTCGGCAAGTATGACCGCAGTCGCATCTGCGATGCGCTATTATACTCCAGTCATATTTGAATCATTATAAGTAACGTGCAGGCTTCGATAAATCGTTACTTGTCGAGCCCGCTGTTCCTATAGATCTCCGGCAAGGAAGCGCTCCCACATATGGGCCGTGCCGAAAAAGGCGTTGCGGTCCACGGGCTCCCCGATGCCGGGGATGGTGCCCTTGGCGGTATACTGCCAGAAATACCACCGCCGCCCGTCGAAGCGGGGTGTCGGATAGCGCGGGATGCTGCGAACCCAGATCGGATAGCGCTCGAATTCGCCCTGCATCACGTCCTTGAAGAAGGTGATGTCGGTGTAGATCACCGGCCGCTTGCCGTAGTGCTGCTCCATCGCGTTGAGCATGATCTTCATCTCGGCGATGGCCGCGGCGCGCGGGATCTTGCGCGGGCAGGTCTTCGAATGGCCGTTCCACTCCACGTCGAGCACCGGCGGCAGTGCATCGGGGTCGACGGGCACGTTCCGGATGAACCACGCCACCTGCTCGACCGCCGGCCGGCACCAGTAGGTGAAGTGATACGCGCCGCGCGGCACGTTGGCGATCCCCGCGGCATACCAGTTTTCGAGGAACCTCGGATCGATGTGGTCGCCCCCTTCCGTCGCCTTGATCCAGGCGAACGCGACGCCGCTGCGCCGGACCGTGACCCAGTCGATGTCGCCCTGCCAGCGGGAAACGTCTATGCCGTGGATCGGGTAGTCGGAAGGCACGGGCTCGCGCCGCTGCGTGGCGCAGGAGGCGACCGCCACGGCAAGCAGGGCTGCCGTCAGCGGCTTCGTGAACCGGCTGGAAATAGACGCAAACATCGCAAGACGATCCGCTTCAGGAACTATCAGACACGGATCGTGACGAAGCCGGCCGGCGCGAATCCGCCGGAATGAACGCCTGCGTCCCAGACCGCGTGGTCACCATTGTACGTTTTCGGTTAAGACGAAGTGAATTGGCGGCAAAATTCCACCGGCTCCCGCGTCTCCGACGGTGCCCGCCGCGCGGCATGGTGCGGCGGCGATACGAATTCGGTTAATACAGTATATTGAATAGCATACAAGATACACAGTTCGGATGTATTCTGTATTCTGCCATATGTGGGGGCAGATGCACGCCGCGACGCCTCTCCAGGTGGTTATCGGAATCGATCGAACCAGGAGTTCTAAGATGAGCGACAGTTTCCCCGGAGCGGGCAAGGCCCTTGCGGCCGAGTTTCTGGGCACTTTCTGGCTGGTGCTCGGCGGCGCGGGCAGCGCCGTGCTGGCCGCGGGCGTCCCTGACGTGGGCATCGGCTATGCCGGTGTTGCCCTTGCCTTCGGCCTCACCGTCCTCACCGGCGCCTATGCCCTCGGGCATATCTCCGGCGGGCATTTCAACCCGGCTGTCACGGTCGGCCTTTTCGTGGGCGGCCGCTTTCCGGCCCGGAACATCGGGCCCTACATCGTGGCGCAGGTGCTGGGCGCCATCGCGGCCGCGTTCGTGCTTTACCTGATCGCTTCCGGCAAGGCGGGTTTCGACGCCTCCGCGAGCGGCTTCGCCTCCAACGGCTACGGCGAACATTCGCCGGGCGGCTACTCGATTTTCGCCGCGATCGTGGTGGAGTTCGTGCTCACGGCCTTCTTCCTCATCGTCATCTTCGGCGCCACGGACGGGCGTGCGCCCGCCGGGTTCGCCCCGCTCGCCATCGGTCTCGCACTCACCCTCATCCACCTGATCAGCATTCCGGTCACCAACACCTCGGTCAACCCGGCGCGCAGCACGGGCGTCGCGCTGTTCCAGGGCGGCTGGGCGATCGCGCAGCTCTGGCTGTTCTGGGTGGTGCCGCTGCTCGGCGGCGCGGCGGGCGGCCTGATCTATCGTCACCTGCTTTCCAGCAACGACCAGCGCTGATCCCTTGCGATCACGGCGGTATGAGGGTGCTGCCCTCATACCGCAGGCCGCCCTCGCGATCGCGGGCGAGCAGCAGCGGGCCGTCGAGATCGACGTAGTCCGCCCCCTCGGCGATGACGAGCGCCGGCGTCATGCCGAGCGACGTGCCCACCATGCAGCCGACCATGATGCCGAGACCGCGCGCGGCCGCCTCCCGCCGCAGCACGAGCGCGTCTGTCAGGCCGCCGGTCTTGTCGAGCTTGATGTTGACGGCCGTGTACCACGCGGGCAGTGCCGCAAGCGATGCCGCGTCGTGGATGCTTTCGTCCGCGCAGATGGCGACCGGCGTATCGATGCGGGCGAGGGCCCCGTCGTCGCCCGCCGGCAGCGGCTGCTCGATGAGTTCGACTTTCTCCCGCTCACAGGCCGCGATGTTGGCGCCGAGGTTGTCCGGCCGCCAGCCCTCGTTCGCGTCCACGATGAGGCGCGCGCGCGGCGCGCCCTCGCGCACGGCGGCGAGCCGCTCGATATCGCCGTCCCCGCCCAGCTTGACCTTCAGCAGCGGCCGCTCCGCCGCGCGCCTTGCGGCCTCGTACATCGATTCCGGTGTCCCGAGGCTCAGCGTGTAGGCGGTGGTCATCGGCGCGGGCTTCAGTGCGCCGGCGAGTGCATGGAGCGGGCGGCCACTGGCGTGGACTTCGAGGTCCCACAGGGCGCAGTCGAGCGCGTTGCGCGCCGCGCCGGGCGTAAGCCGCCGGAGGAGGTCGGTGCGCATCAGGCCGTCGCGCACGGCCTCCGCGAGTCCGCGCAGCTGCGCCACGACGCTGTCGACGCTCTCGCCATAGCGCTTGTAGGGCACGCATTCGCCCCATCCGGCGTGTTCGCCCTCGCGCACGGTTGCGACCACGACGACGGCCTCGGTGCGGCTGCCGCGCGCGATGGTGAAGCTGCCGGCGATGGGCCAGTGCTCGACCGCGATCTCAAGTTCGCGCATCATGCATCCGCCGCCGTGCCGCCCGTCGCCGCCTGCACGCGCACCGCGTCCGGAAGCGGGATGAATTCGTCCCGGTCGCCGACGGGCAGGTCGAACGTGCCCTTGCCCCACTGCTGTGCCTTCCAGGCCTCCTTCGCCGCCGTGATGCGCTCGTGCGACGAGGCGACGAAGTTCCACCACACGTAGCGCGGGCCGTTGAGCGTCGCGCCGCCGAGGATCATCAGCCGCGCGCCGCGCTCGCCGGCCGCGACGGTGATCGTGTCGCCCGGGCGGAACACCATCATGCGCCCGGCTTCGAAAGTCTGCCCGGCGACGGCGATGCTGCCTTCCGAGACGTAGATGCCCCGGTCCTCGTGGTCGTCCGGCAGCGGGAAGCGCGCGCCCGGTTGCAGCTGCACGTCGGCGTAGAACGTTTCCGAATAGACGGTGGCCGGCGCTTTCTCGCCATAGGCATGCCCCAGGATCAGCTTCAGCGAGACGCCCTCGTTCTCGATCACCGGCAGGTCGCGCGTGCCGTGGTGCTCGAAGACGGGCGCGTTGTCCTCCGCCCCCTCGGGAAGCGCGACCCATGTCTGGATGCCGAACAGGCTGTGCGGGCCCGCACGCCCCTGCGCGCTGGTGCGTTCGGAATGGGTCACGCCGCGTCCCGCGACCATCCAGTTCAGCTCGCCCGGGCGGATGATCTGGTCGCTGCCGATGCTGTCGCGGTGGTGAAAGTCGCCGCGATAGAGATAGGTGACGGTGCCGAGCCCGATGTGGGGATGCGGGCGCACGTCGATCCCCGCGCCGGTGAGGAACTCGGCCGGTCCGGCCTGATCGAAGAATATGAACGGCCCCACCATCTGGCGCCTTGGCGCCGGCAGGGCGCGGCGCACCTCGAAGCCGCCGAGGTCGCGCGTGCGGGGAATGATCAGCGTTTCGATGGCGTCGGCGCCGGTGTCGTCCGGGCAACCGGGTTCGAGGGCGGGGTTCCAGCTCATGATGCGTCCTCCCGGCGCGTGTGCGCCCGTTGTTCTCGCCGGCGCCGATTCTACAGCATCGGGCCGCAGGGCGGATACCGCTAATTCGACAGGGGCCGGAAAGAAACCGGCAGGCGCCCAGTCAGGGCACATCCCGGCGGCAGGGTGCCTGCGGCGGCCCGTCGTCGAGCATGAGCTGCAGGATGGCGAGATCGAGCCAGCGGCCGAATTTCGTCCCCACCTCGTTGTGGCGGCCGGCCTCCACGAAACCGAACCGGCGGTGCAGCGCGATCGAGGCGCCGTTTCCCGCTTCGATGGCGGCAATCATCGCGTGCCGCCCCTGCGCGCGCGCTTCCTCGATCAGCCGTGCCAGCAGCAGCCCGCCGATGCCCGCGCGATGGTGGCGCGGATGCACATAGATGGAATGCTCGACGGTGTGCCGGTAGCCGTCGTGGGGCCGCCACGCGCCGAAGGTGGCATAGCCGAGCACCTCGCCGGCCGGCGTATCCTCCGTGGCCGCGACCAGAACCGGGAAGCCGCCACCCTGCCGGGCCGCGAGCCAGGCGGCGCGGTCGGCCTCGTCCACGACGGTCTCGTTCCAGATGGCGGTCGTGTTGGCGACGGCGTCGTTGTAGATCGCCGTGATTCCCTTCACGTCCGCCGCAGCGGCGGGCCTTATCAGCATTCCGAACCTCACGCATCGCGGGTGGCCCGATGGCCCCCACGCTTCTTTTCTGGAGCGAGCGCCTTTACCCGTCAAATGATTCCATGGCTCAGCCGCGCTGGGGAACGAGCATCCGCCGCAGGGTTCCGTCGTGGAGCCAGAAAGCGTGGAAAAGTGCCGCGCCGGCATGCCCGAGGATGAGCACGATGAAGAGGGGCTTGGCGACCGTATGCACGCCTCCCCACGGCTCGCCCGCATAGAAGCCGAGCAGGCCGGTGACGGGTGCGGCGACGAGCAGCAGGTAGAACAGGTGGTGCATGCCAGCCGCGAGTTTGCCGGTGAGGCCCTCGTCGACCGGCGCCGGCACGCCGCGCGCGACGCGCAGCGCAAGCCGCAACGCCACCAGCGCGAGGACGGCGATGCCCAGCCAGTAGTGCGCGCTGGCCAGCGCGCCATCTGCGCCGGCGGGCGTACCGCCTTCCTCGCGCGCCTTGACGGCGTGAGCCATGCTCTCCCCGAAGGCGAGCTGGAAGAAGACGATGGCGGCAATGATCCAGTGGAGTGTGATTTGCGCGAGCGAATATCCGGTTGGTGCGGGGTGGGACATGGTTCCGTTCTCCTGACGTCTGCGATGGGCGCGACGGCACCGATCTGACGCTGCGAAGCTGACACCACTCTGAAAACGGATGCGGCGCGCGCGCCGGGCGTCATTCTGTCGCAATTGCCCGGTGCCTGACCCCACGCCCGGTCCAGCGCCTGCCGGGAACGGCCGTTTCGCGCCGCCTCAGGGATTGTCGAGGCTGAAGACGCGCCGCCGGTCGTCGTAGGCGAAGATCTCGGCGTAGCGGCCGAGGTCGATGACGGTGCGCAGGGTCCGCGCGCCGGCGCGTGGCGACATGTGGTCCTCCAGCTCGTCCAGGAACCGGTGCCAGGGCGCGCGATGGCCGGGCCGCTCGTCGAGCACGCGCCGGATGTGGGCCGCGAGCGCGACATAGGTGAGCAGATGCTGGGCGAAGAGGTGCTTGCGCGCGTCGGTGTCCGCGTCGGCGAAGCGCTTGCCCTCCGGTGTCAGCGTGATGTCGCCGCCCGCCATTTCCGCGAAGCGCAGCATCTGCAGCGTCTCGGCGACAGGGAAGAGCCTGTCGATCTCCAGATTCAGCGACGCGGCGATGACGGGCAGATCGGCCTTGCCGTCATAGGGCGGTCCCGCGACGGCCTCGATCAGGCCCGCCAGCATGTTCGACGACACGGGCGGCAGGACGGTGCCGATCCCCGCGCCGGGAAAAAGCTCGGTTCGCGTGCCCGCGGCCCGGACGGCGGCTGCGGTCGTCATTTCCACGTAAAGGCGCTCGACGATATCGCGGAAACCGGGGTCGAGGCGGACGCGGGGCTGCGGCAGGTCGACCGCGATCTCCTTGAGGATGCGGCCCGGATTGCAGCCGAAAACGAGGATGCGATCGCACATCAGCACGGCCTCCTCGATATTGTGGGTGACGAGGATCACGCCGCGGATCGGCAACTGGCCCTCCGCCCAAAGGTCGAGAAAGTCGGTGCGCAGGGTCTCCGCCGTCAGCACGTCGAGCGCCGAGAACGGCTCGTCCATCAGCAGGATGGCGGGGTGGACGACGAGTGCGCGCGCAAAGCCGACACGCTGGCGCATGCCGCCCGACAACTCGCGCGGATAGGCGGATTCGAAGCCGTCGAGCCCGATCAGGTCGATCGCGTCGAGCGAGCGGCGGCGGATTTCATCGGGCGGCAGGCACAGCGCCTCAAGCCCCAGCTGCACGTTTTCCAGCACGGTGAGCCAGGGAAACAGCGCCGCGCTCTGGAACACCATGGCCACGCCGGGCGGCGGCCCGGCCACCTCCTGCCCCAGGCAGGTGACGGAGCCGGCGACCGGCGCGGCGAGCCCGGCGATGAGCCGCAGAAGCGTCGACTTGCCGGAGCCCGATCGCCCGAGCAGGCCGATGACCTCGCCTTCCCGCAAGGTCAGGTCGATTCCGTCGAGAACGAGCAGCTCGCCTCCGTCCGGCCTGGGGAAGGACTTGCGCACGCCGCGCAGCTCCAGCAGGGGGGCGGCGTCCGGAAGGGCGGGGCCGCGGGATGCCGGGTCCGGGCGGCCGGCCGTATCGTGGTGTGAGGTGTTCATCCTGTCCTCCCGTCAGTCGAGGCTGAACTTGCGTTCGGCGAAGGCGTAGAGGGGCCGCCAGAACGTGCGGTTGATGACGACGACGAACCCGCTCATCACGGCGATGCCGAGCACGACGCGGTGGAAATCGCCGGCCGCCGTCGCCTCGGCGATATAGGCGCCGAGGCCGTGGGCCTTCAGCGTCGTGTCGCCCCAGCTCGCGAGTTCGGCGACGATGCTGGCGTTCCACGAACCGCCGGAGGCGGTGATCGCGCCCGTCATGTAGAACGGAAAGACGGCGGGCAGCGCGATCCGTCGCCACCACAGCCAGCCGCGCACGCGCAGGTTGGTGCCGATGTCGCGGAACTCGCCGGGGATCGTCGACGCGCCGGCGATGACGTTGAACAGGATGTACCACTGCGTGCCGAGGATCATCAGCGGACTCAGCCAGATGTCCGGATCGAGCCGCAGCGCCGCGATGGCGGAGACGGCGAGCGGGAACAGCAGGTTGGCGGGAAAGGCCGCCAGAAACTGGGCCACCGGCTGGGCGATGCGCGCCGCCGCCGGCCGCAGCCCCAGCCAGACGCCGACGGGCACCCACACAAGGCTCGCGAGCGCGATCAGCACGAAGACGCGCACCATGGTGGCGAGGCCGAGGAGGACGGTGCGCCCCGCTTCCGCCAGCGTGACGCCCGTGAACACGAATGTGGCGGTCTTCCACAGGGCGAACAGGCACACGGCCGCGACCGCGGCATACCAGAGCCGCTCGCGCCAGCGCGCAGCCGTTTCCCCGGCCGCCGTGGCCGGCACGCGGGCAGCCGCCGGGGGCGGTGCTATCCGGTAAGTCCACCGCCAGGCGGCCGCGAGCGGCGCGATGGCCGTCGCTATCAACCGCGAGCGGCGCAGTGCGGTCAGCACCCAGGCGCGTGGCGGCGGGCCGCCGGTGTCGTCCTGCCCGACGCGGAACCGGTCGGCCCAGGCCACCAGCGGCCGGAAGAGCAACTGGTCCCAGAGCAGGATCACGGCCAGCATGGCGGCAATGGCCCAGCCGATGGCGCCGATGTCGCGCCGCTCGATGGCTAGCGCGATGTAGGAGCCGACGCCGGGCAGTGTGACGGTGGTCTCGCCGACGCTGATCGCCTCCGCCGCGACGACGAAGAACCAGCCGCCCGAGATGGACATCATCATGTTCCACACCAGCGCCGGCATGGCGAACGGCACGTCGAGCCGCCAGAAGCGCATCCATGCGCTGAGGCGGAAAGAACGCGACGCCTCGACGAGTTCCTTCGGCACCGTGCGCAGCGAATGGTAGAAGCTGAACGCCATGTTCCACGCCTGGCTGGTGAAGATGGCGAAAATGGCGGCCAGTTCCGCGCCCAGTGCCTTCCCCGGCGCCAGCGACATGAAGAAGACGACCGTCACCGAGATGAAACCGAGGATCGGCACGGACTGGAGAATGTCGAGCAGCGGAATCAGGATCTGTTCCGCATGCCGGCTGCGCGCGGCACAGGTCGCGTAGGTGAAGGTGAAGACGAGCGACAGCGCCATCGCCGCCAGCATGCGCATGGACGTGCGCAGCGCATATTCCGGCAGGGCCGCTGGAGAAAGGTCTATCGCGCCGGTGCCCGGGCCGGGCAGGGGCTGCATCAGCCCGAGGCTCGCCTGCGCGAGCAGGACGACGGCGCCGAGTACGAGCAGCACGGCGACGAGGTCCCAGACGGTCAGGGTACGGCGGAAGGACGGTGGAGCGGCGCGGGGATCGCCGGCCGGTGCGCTGGAATTCGCGATCATGCCCGCTCACCCCCGTCGCGGCGGAGCGCTCCGGCCGGACGTTCCGTTTCCCGGCTGCAGGCCGCCCTCATATGCCACCTTTCGATACCACCATCGCGTCCCGATGTCACGGGGCGCACGGCGTGAAGCGGGCCTCGAAGCCGTCGTGACGTCCCGGCGCGGGCGAGGCCAGCGTCAGCGCAGCGCCGGTGCCCCGTGCGATGGCGGCGGCGATGGCAAGGCCGAGGCCGGAGCCGCTCCCCCTGCTGCCGGCGCGTTCGAAGCGGGTGGTGAGCCGCGTGAGCGTTTCGGCGGGAATGACAGGGCCGGCGTTGGTGACGGTGAGCGTGCCGCCGGTCGAGAGCCTCACCTCGACAGGCGTGGCCGGGTCGCCGTGGGTCAGTGCGTTCTCGATCAGGTTGCGGGCGAGGATGGCGAAGGCGTCCGGATCGATGCGCAGCCGCGCGCCTCCCTCCGGCAGGGCGAGCCGCAGGCGCCCGCCGTGGCCGGCGCGGGCAAAATCCTCCCCCACCAAGGCGAGAATGGGTGCCACGTCGCTGTCCGCTCCGGCCAGAACGCCACCGCCTTCGGCGCGCGAGAGGTGCAGGAGCTTTTCGGCGAGGCGGGCGAGGCGCTTCAGTTCCGCCTCGATGGTCAGCGCCCGCTGGCGTAGCGGCCCTTCGGGCGCCTCCGCCAGCAGCCTCTGGGTTTGCGCCAGCACCGCCGCCATGGGCGTGCGCAATTCGTGCGCGGCATTGGCGGTGAAGCCGCGCTCGGCCTCCAGCGTGCGTGCGAGCCGCGTCATCAGCCGGTTCACCGCGTCGCGGATCGGCACCAGCTCCTCCTGCAGGCCGGGCGTGCTCAGGGCCGAGAGGTCCGAGGCGTCTCGCCCCGCCACCTCCGCCGACAGTGCCGCCACCGGCGCGAGGCGCGCGCGGGTGAAGACGGCAATGCCGGCAAGGCTCGCCGGCAGCAGCAGGAGCAGCGGCAGAAACATGAAGCCGATCGTTTCCCGGCGCGCCTCGCGCCGGTAGGAGAGCGGCTCGGCCACCTCGATCCGATAGGTTCCCGATACGGCGAACCGCGCATGGACGCGATGATCGTTCACGTTATGGAAGCCTTCGGCCAGCGGCTGCGCGAAAACCGCAAGGTCCGCGTCCTCGGAGGCCAGCACGATCCGCCCGTCCCGATCGCGCAGGACATAGGTGATCTGCCCCTCCCGGTGCGGCCCGACGGTGGAGATATGTCGCGTGGCGGGTGCTTCCCCGCTGTTGGCCTGCTCGATCACCGCGAGCGGCAGGATGCGCTCGGCGGTCTGGCGCAGGGCGGCGTCGAAGATTTGCTCCAGCTCGTGCCCCACGATCTGCGCGGCCGCGGCCATTGCCATGAGCCAGAAGGCGCAGAGCCCGAGGGAAAGGCCGAGCGCGAGGTCGCGCCGCAGGCTGCGCGGGGCATCCGCCGCGTTCATCCACGCCCCAGCCGGTAGCCGAGGCCGCGCAGCGTCTCGATGCTGCCCCGCCCGAGCTTCCGGCGCAGGCGGCTGACGTAGACCTCGATGGTGTTGCTCTCCACCTCCGCGTCGAAGGAATAGAGCCGCTCCTCAAGCGCGGATTTCGGCACGATGCTGCCCGGGCGCTGCAGCAGGGCCTCGAACACCGCCCATTCGCGCTGGCTGAGGGTGATCTCGCCCTGGGGGCCGGTGACGCGGCGGGCGGCGATGTCGATCGCAAGCCCGCCGAGTTCGATCAGCGGGTTGGGGTTCCCCGCGTAGCGCCGCGCCACGGCGCCCATGCGGGCGGACAGCTCGTCGAGATCGAAGGGCTTGACCAGATAGTCGTCCGCGCCGGTGTTCAGGCACTCGATCCGCTCCGTGATCCGGTCGCGCGCGGTCAGGATGATGACAGGCGTCGCCGAGCCGCTCCGGCGCAACGCGCGCAGGAAGCCGAGGCCACCGCCGTCCGGCAGCATGAGATCGAGCAGGATCAGGTCGTAGGCGACGGTGTCGAGGCAGGCGCGCGCGTCGGCGAGAGTCGTCACCAGGTCGGGCGTATGGCCCTCCGCCGCGATCTGGGCGCGCACGGCATCGCCGATGCCGCGGTCGTCCTCCACCAGAAGGATGCGCATCCTCCGTCCTTTCCCCGCCTCGCCCCGACGATCGCCGGCCTGCGCGCCGGCAGGCGGCTGAACAGGCGCCGCCGCATCCAGCCGTCCGTCGGAAGAATCCGCGCATCCTCGTTCCACAGACAAGGTAGAGCATCCGCGCATTCTTTGGAACGGTTCAAATAATGTCGGGGAGAGGAGCCATGGGATGAGCGGTGGATCATGCTGGCGCCGTGCCGGGTCAGGCACGCTTGCGGTCGCTGCGGATGGGGTCGGCGAGCAGCCGGAGGCCGTTCAGCACCACGAGCACCGTGCCGCCCTCGTGCCACAGCGCCGCCGCCGGCAGCCCGCCCGCGAGATAGGCCAGCGCGAGGCCGGCGGGGCCCCACGGCCCCGGGACGGCGAACGCATCGCAGGCGGCAAGACCCATGCCCGCCACGGTGGCGCCGGTGAGCACCGTCATCGAACGGTCGGAAGAAAGGTGGAGCATGCGTTGTCCCGGCTGTACGGCAAAGACGTGGATAGCCGGGCAAATGCATGGAAAAATTTGCTGACACGCGCCTGAACGTGCCGCCCGATACCGGAGCGGTCGCGATTGACAGGAAAGACAGCCGCCAGTAGCGTCATGCGAAACATGACTCATATGTCATGAATAACGGGAGGAAATCATGAACCGTGTTCTGGCGGCCGCTGCGGTCGCCATCGGCCTTCTTGCGTCCCCCGCGCAGGCCGAGATCCGGATTGCACACGTCTACGGCAAGACCGGCGCCCTCGAAGCCTATGCCAGACAGTCTCACGAAGGACTGCTGCTCGGCCTCGAATACGCGACCGGCGGCACGATGGAGATCGGCGGCGAGAAAATCGTCGTGATCGAGAAGGATACCCAGCTGAAGCCCGACGTCGGCCGCGCCGTTCTGGCCGAGGTCTATGGCGACGACGATGCGCTGCTCGCGGTGGGCGACGTCAGTTCGGGCGTAGCGCTGGCGATGCTGCCGGTGGCCGAGGAACATGGCAGGATTCTCATCGTGGAACCGGCGGTGGCGGACTCGATCACAGGGGCGGACCGCAACCGCTTCATCTTCCGCACCGGCCGCAACTCCAGCCAGGACGCCATCGCCAATGCCGTGGCGCTGGGCGGCGAGGGCGTGCGCATCGCCACGCTGGCGCAGGACTACGCCTTCGGTCGTGACGGCGTGGCCGCCTTTCGCGAGGCGCTGGCGGACACCGGTGCGAAGATCGTGCACGAGGAATACGTGCCGCAGGACACGACCGACTTCACGGCCGCTGCCGAGCGCATCTTCAACGCAATGAAGGACGCCGGGGGCGACAGGAAGCTGCTCTACATCATCTGGGCGGGCGCCAACAACCCGATGGGCCGGATCAACGCCATGAACCCCGGCCGCTTCGGCATCCGGATCGCCTCCGGCGGCAACATCCTCTCGGCGCTCGCCGCCTACAAGGAACTGCCGGGCATGGAGGGCGCGACCTACTATTATTACGAGATCCCGCAGAATCCCGCGAACAAATGGCTGGTGAAGACGCATCAGGAGCGCTTCGGCGCGCCGCCGGACTTCTTCACCGCCGGCGGCATGGCAGCCGGCATCGCCATCGTCGAGGCGATCAGGAAGGCGGGTTCCACCGATACGGAAGCGCTGATCGCGGCGATGGAGGGTATGGAGTGGGAAACGCCGAAGGGCAAGATGATCTTCCGTCCGGAGGACCATCAGGCGCTGCAGGAAATGTATCATTTCCGCATCAAGGTCGATCCTGCCGTGGCTTGGGGCATCCCGGAACTGGTGCGGGTCATCGGCATCGACGAGATGAAAGTGCCCGTGCGCGACTGAACCCGGCCCTGGCCGCGAGCGCGGCGGAAGCTTGCCTGACGGGGTGATGCATGAACGGGCCTTCGCTTGAAACGCGCGGACTGACAGTCCGCTTCGGCGGGCATGTCGCGGTGGATGCCGTGAGCTGCGCCTTTCGGCCCGGCGAGCTGACGGCCATCGTCGGCCCGAACGGCGCGGGCAAGACCACCTATTTCAACCTGATCTCGGGGCAGATCCCGGCGACGGCGGGGCAGGTGCTGCTGGAGGGGCGCGACATCACCCGCACTCCCATCGCGGCGCGCACGCGGGCCGGCATCGGCCGCGCCTTTCAGTTGACGAGCCTGTTTCCCGCGCTTTCGGTGCTGGAGAACGTCCGCCTCGTCATCCAGGCGCGGCAGGGGCGGGGCCTGCGCGCGTTTCCGCGCGTCTCCGCGCAACGCGACCTCATCGCGGCGGCCGAGGCGGTGGTGGAGCGGGTGAAGCTGACGCGGCTCGCGAAAAGTCCCGTCGCCGCCCTGTCGCACGGCGACCAGCGCAAGCTTGAGGTGGCGATGATGATCGCGCTCGAACCGAAGATCTACATGTTCGACGAGCCGACCGCGGGCATGTCGCTGGACGAGGCGCCCGTGATCCTCGGCCTGATCGCGGAAATCCGGGCCGATCCCGCGACGACCGTGCTGCTCGTCGAGCACAAGATGGACGTCATCCGCAGCCTCGCCGACCGGCTGATCGTGCTCCACAACGGCGCGTTGGTCGCCGACGGCCCGCCCGCCGGTGTGATGGCCTCGGCCATCGTGCGGGAAGCCTATCTGGGAGGGGCGCTGGAGGATGTCTGAGCCGATCCTGACGCTGCGGTCGGTCGCCACCGACATCGGGCGTTACCACATCCTGCATGACGTGAGCTTTTCGGTGCCGCGCGGCGAGGTGACGATGTTGCTGGGCCGCAACGGCGCCGGCAAGACGACAATGCTGCGTACCATCATGGGCCTGTGGCGTGCGCGCACCGGGCAAGTGCTGTTCGCGGACGAGGATATCGCCGCGCTTCCGACGGCGGAGATCTCCCGGCGCGGCATCGCTTACGTGCCCGAGGACATGGGCATCTTTTCGGACCTGACCGTCGGCGAGAATCTGCGCCTTGCGGCGATTTCCGGCCCGATGGACAAGGCCCGGCTGGCGTGGATCACCGCTGCCTTCCCGCCGCTGAAGACTTTCTGGGACAGCGCGGCCGGGACGCTGTCGGGCGGGCAGAAGCAGATGCTGTCCGTCGCGCGCGCCATGATCGAGGAGCGCCGGCTCTACCTCATCGACGAGCCCTCCAAGGGGCTTGCGCCCGCCATCGTCACCACGCTGGCGCGGGCGCTGAAGGACCTGAAGCGCGCCGGCGCGACGATCCTGCTCGTCGAGCAGAACTTCGCCCTCTCCCGCGCGCTCGGCGACGGCGCGGTGGTGATGGAGGACGGGCGCACCGTCTGGTCCGGGCGGATGGCGGACCTCGCCGCCGATGCGGCGCTTCAGGGCCGGCTTCTCGGCATGGAGGGCGCCGCATGAGCCGCGCGCCGGAGCACGCCCCCACCTTCTCCCGCCCGCCGCTCGCCCGGCGCCTGGAGCCCTGGCTGCCGGTGCTGCTGATCCCGGCGCTGATGCTCGCCGGCCTCGTGCTCATCCCGCAAGGGTCGTCGTGGCTGACGCTGACCGTTTCCGGCCTTGCGATGGGGATGATGATCTTCACCATCGCCTCCGGCATGACGCTCGTTTTCGGGCTGATGGACGTTATCAATTTCGGCCACGGCGCCTTCATCTCCTTCGGCGCCTTCGTCGGCGCCACGGTTCTGCTCGCGCTGCCGGGCATGGCGGGGGCGGCGGACATGCCCGCCAACGTCGCCGCCGTGGCGCTCGCCATCGCCGCCGCCATGGCGGCGGCAGGCGGCCTCGGCCTCGGCTTCGAGCGCTGGATCGTCCGCCCGGTCTACGGCTCGCACCTGAAGCAGATCCTCGTCACCATGGGCGGCCTGATCGTGGCGGAGCAGCTCATCCACGTCATCTGGGGCGGCGAACAGATCGCCGTGCCGCGGCCCGAAACGTTGAAGGGCGCCGTCACCTTCGCGGGCGCGGCGCTGGAGAAATACCGGCTGCTCGCGGTGGCCATCGGGCTCGTGCTGTTTCTCGGCATGCGCTGGCTGCTGCGCGCCACGCGGCTCGGCCTCATCGTGCGCGCCGGCGTCGAAAATCCGGAAATGGTGCAGGCGCTCGGCTATCGCATCCGGCGCGTCTTCGTGCTCGTCTTCGTCGCCGGCTCGGCTCTCGCGGGCCTCGGCGGCGTGATGTGGGCCCTGTATCAGGAGGTGATCACCGCCGGCATGGGCAACCAGATCATGGTGCTCGTGTTCATCGTCGTCATCATCGGGGGGCTGGGCTCGGTCGAGGGTTGCTTCATCGGGGCGCTGCTGGTCGGGCTGCTGCAGAACTACGTTGCCTTTCTGGAACCCAAGGCCGCGCTGGTGTCGAACATCGCGCTGATGGTGGCGGTCCTTATGTGGCGCCCGCAGGGCATGATCCCGGTCGTGAAGGCGAAATGACCATGCTGAGAGCGATCCTTTCCGACGACCTGCCGCGCAGCCGCCTGCTGGCGGTGTTGCTCGCCGTCATCCTCGTCGTGCTCGCCGCCGCTCCCTTCCTGCTGCCCGGCACGCGGGCGCTGGAGACGGCGGCGCGGATCTGCATGTTCATCGTGCTGGTGGCGAGCTACGACCTGCTGCTCGGCTATGCCGGGATCGTGAGCTTCGCCCATACCATGTTCTTCGGCATGGGGGCCTATGGTGTCGCCATTGCCGCGGCTCGCCTCGGGCCGGGCTGGCTGCCCATCGGTGCAGGCGCCGCCGCTGGCGTGGCGCTCGCGGCGTTGACGGCGCTTGCGATCGCACTGTTCTCGCTCCGGGTGCGGGCGATTTTCTTCGCCATGATCACGCTCGCCGTCGCTTCCGCCATGGCGGTGCTGGTCAGCCAGCTCTCGGGCATCACGGGCGGCGAGGACGGGCTGAACTTCCGCATCCCGCGCGAGCTGACGCCGGGTTTCCGGCTGCTGGAGGAGCCCGTGTTCGGCACGCGCATCACCGGCAGGGTGATTGCCTATTATCTCGTGTTCGGCACGTGCCTCGCGCTGTTCCTCGTCATGCTGCGGGTGGTGAACTCGCCCTTCGGCTCGGTGCTGCAGGCGATTCGCGAGAACGCCTTCAGGGCAGAGGCGATCGGCTATCGCGTAGTCGTTTACCGCGCGGCCGCGACCTGCCTTGCGGCGGTGATCGCGGCGCTGGCGGGCGCGGTGTTCGCGGTGTGGCTGCGCTACGTCGGCCCCGGCACGACACTCGGCATGGAGATCATGATCGACATTCTGTTGATGGTGGTGATCGGCGGCATGGGCACGATGTATGGCGCCGTGCTTGGCGCGACGATCTTCGTGCTGGCGCAGAACTATCTGCAGGCGCTGATGGAACGCGCTGCAGCGGCAACCGCCGGCCTGCCGCTGCTGCCTGACATCCTGAACCCCGACAGGTGGTTGCTGTGGCTCGGCCTCGTCTTCATCCTCAGCGTCTATTTCTTCCCCGCCGGGATCGTGGGCCGGCTGCGCGGCCGGGCCTGACGCCGCTCACGCCGCACCGGCGCGGCTTCCGGCAAAGAGGCTTCCGGGCAAAGCGCCCCGCAACCCCGTGATCAAGGGCCGCTCGGCGTGACGATTCGATTGACGTGATTGAATGGTACAGCTGGCCCGGTTCGAACGGGCGACCTCTTGATCCACAATTTGGCGGTTATATGCTTTCCATGATTCCCTATGGTTTCGGGGCGTTGACTTAATCATTATATTTCAATCAGTTATCATTGTAGATTGTTTACCTTCCCTTCGCGGTGATACCCATGTTTTCGGCTCTGCTGCTGACATGGTGCTGACACGGGAGGAATTGTTGTCGAAAACCGCGAAGATCACAAAGCGCGTGGTTGATGCCGCCGAGGTGCCGGAGACTGGCAAAGACATCACCTGGGACACGGATGTGAAGGGGTTCGGCCTTCGCGTAACCTCTGGCGGTGCGAAGTCCTACATCCTGAATTACAGAACACCGGAGGGCCGTTCGAGGGAATGGACGATAGGTCGGCACGGATCGCCTTGGACGCCCGACATGGCTCGCCAGAGGGCAATAGATGCGCTGCGCGGCCTTGCGGACGGTATAGACCCGCTGGAAAAGAAAGCGGCGGCGCGGGACGCCATGACGGTCGCACAGCTCTGGGCGCATTATTCCGTCGAGGGAAAGATAGCGCGGCCAAACAAGAAGGCGTCGAGCTGGGAGAACGACAGGGCGATGTTCGAACGCCATATCATCCCGCTCCTCGGCAAGCGGACTGTGCGATCCCTGACAAAAGGCGACGTGTCCAAGATGCAGGCGGATATCGCCGCTGGCAAGACAGCCACGGATATCAAGACGGGTTTCCGGGGGCGGGCTATCGTTCGTGGCGGCAAGTCCGTTGCGGGGCATGCCGTTGTGTCCCTCCGGGCGGCGATCAATTTCGCTATGGCTGACATCGGCATTACGGATAATCCGGCCGGCAAGATCGAGATGCACAAAGGGGCGAAGAAGAAGAGGTTCCTTTCCGAGCTTGAAGCGGCGTTGATCGGCGAGGCCATCGCCAGGATGCAGAACGATGCGGCGATCAGCGATGAGTTCGCGGACGCTATCCGGCTGTTGATGTTCACGGGCTGCCGGAAGAATGAAATCCAGAAGCTGCAATGGGAATGGCTGGACATGCGGCGGGGCTTCATCGAGTTCCCTGACAGCAAGACGGGTGCCAAGGTCACACCGTTGCCGCCAGCAGCGCGCGAGGTGATCACGGCGCGCTGGGAGAAGCGATCGAACAACCCCTATGTCCTGCCGTCGAAGATCGGGGAGCACAAGCCGATCGTCGGGCTTCAAAAGGTCTGGGAGAAGGTGCGGGAGAAGGCAACAGCGATTGCCAAGGAGGCCGGCCACGATGCTGACGTGACGGATGTTCGGATCCACGATTTGCGTCACTCGTTCGCATCGTTCGCGGCGTCGAGCGGAAGTAGCCTTGCCGTGATCGGGAAAATCCTCGGGCACACGCAAACGGCAACCACGGCCATCTATGCGCATCTGCATGATGATCCCGTCCGGCAGGCGTCGGAGGAAACCGCATCCCGCATCGCGGCTGCCCTGACATCGGGTGTGAAAAATGTGAGCGAGAGCGCGAAAACCCCTGCGACACCTGCGACAGATGAAATAAGTGATTGATATAAAACAATAATAATGTCGCAAATGGGCTTGCGACAGTTTGCGACACTTTACATAACATGCTGAATTATAATGGTCTTTTCTGTCGCAGGCTATTTTGCGACGGGTGATGCTTACCGCCGACTTGCCGGGGCGGATCAAGCGGCAGATTTGCCCCTTGCCTGTGGATAATTTTGTTCTTGTAAATGAATAAGAAACAATAAGAATTAATCGGAAACAATAGAAAAGTTAATTTCCGTTTACGATTGAGAAAAACTTGCGTGCTTTGCTGAAGCGGTTCATGCTTTTTTAGGATAGGCATGAACATCGGATTTTGCAATGCTTGAAAAGACGTCAGAACTGGTTTCGGCATTTGTCGAGGCGACGGGTCTGCCGGCATCGCGTGTCGGCAACATTGCGCGTGTGCTGATTTCGTCTGGCTGGCTGCCTGGTGCGCGTGCGGCTCGGGTTCCGCCTGTCGAGCCTGCCGATCATCCGTTGGGGCCGCAGCATGTGGCCGCGCTGATGCTGGCTATGAGCGCCGAGCGGGTGCTGGATGCCGAGCGAGTGCTGGTTCGTCTGGCCGATCTGCATACCGGTGACGGGCCGGACACCGGGGCGCTGGCAATTATCACCGAACTCTTGCTGTCGGACGACTTGCCCCCGGACGCAGACTTCGTATCGCTGCTGCCGCCGTATTCCGTGATCGTGGGCGGCATCCTCGCCGACATCGCCCCGAACGGCAAGCGCGTCGGCGGCGGCGTGCCTGATCGTGCGCTTCACGTCTTGCAATATCCGAGCGCCGTTGTTCGTCGGCTGCGGCGGATCGCGCAGAGCACGCGGGGATACCATATTGCGTCCGCCATCATCGAGGCCGAGGAAGCGGGGTCAATCCAATAATGGTTTGGCCCTTCTCCCGCAAACCTCCCCAAGTTGGGGCAGTTTCACCTGCCGTCGAGCCTGAGACGAAGGCGCTGGATTGGGACACCTGGTCCGGCATTATCACCGAGCCGCTTTCCGTGACCGGGCTTCCGGCTGTCACGGCTTCCACGATCGAGCGCAGCGCGACGGCGCGAGCCTGCATCGGCGCAATCAGCGAGACGGTGGCGAGCCTTCAGGTTCGGCTCTATCGCAGCCGGGGCACAGCGCAGGAGCAGGAAGTCGGGCACCCGGTGGCGAAGATCCTCGAAGGGGATTTCTGCCCGTGGGCAAGCTCATTTGAGGCGCGGGCGCAGATCACCCGTGACGCGCTGATCGGCGGTTCAGGCTACGGCCTGGTCATCCGTGTTCGCGGCAAGCCCCGGGAAATCCACCGGCTTGCACCGGGGTTCGTGTCCGAAACCATCCTGCCGACCGGCGAGCCTGAATACCGCGTCACCCTCGCGGACAACACCAGCCGTGTCGTGTCGTGGAAAGACCTGCTGGTGATCCGCGCTCCGGGTTCCACCTACGACCGGCCGCTGGCGATTGGTAAGGCGGCGCAAAACGCCATCGCGCTCGATATCGTCATGACCGAGCATCAGGCTCGCGTATTCGGACAGGGCGGCCGGCCAAGCGGCATTCTCAAGGTTCCGGCCGGCGTCTCGGCGGATGCGTTGAAGCGGATCGCGGCGAGCTGGAACGCGGCCCACGGCGGCACCAACAGCGGCCGCACGGCAATTTTAGACGCCGGCACGGAATGGGAGCAGATCGCGCTGAGCCTCGTTGACGCGCAGTTCCTTGAGCTTCGCCGGCTGGTGGTCGAGGACATTTCCCGCGCCTTCAGGGTGCCTCCCTCGATTGCCGGTGACCTGTCCCACGGCACGTTCAGCAACACCGAGCAGCAAGGCAAGCAATGGCTTCTGGCCGTCGAGCCGTGGCTGTGGGTTTGGGAGAGCGCCCTGACGCGGGTTCTGCTGACGCCGGCCGAGCGGTCGGGCGGGTTGTTCATCGATCATGTCGTCGAGCCGCTGACCCGCGCCGATTTCGAAAAGCAGTTCGAAGGTTACGCCAAGGCCACCGGCACCGCCTGGCTGACGGCGAACGAGGTGCGTGCGATCCAGAACCGCCCCCCTGTTCCCGGTGGCGACGAATTGGTCCGCCAGGCCGGCCAGACTGGCGCGGCTGCCCCTATGAGCGAGGAAACCCCATGAACGTCGAGGTCAAAGCGCTTTCCGCCTACATCGAGGCAACAGACGCCGGCATCGTCACCGGTATCGCATCAGCACCGGCAACGGACAGGGACGGCGATAGCATCGATCCGGCGGCGTTCGTGTTCGATCTGCCCCTGCCAATGCTTTTCAACCACGATGCTGGCGAGGTCGTCGGGCGGTGGACGAAAGTTGAGGCCACCGGCGACGGTCTGCTTGTCGAAGGCAAGCTCAATCTCGATACCGCACGCGGCCAGGACGTATACGCCCTTCTGCGAACAGGTGACCTGCGTGGCCTTTCCGTCGGGTTCAAAACCACGGCCGCATCATCCACCGCAACGGGCAGGCGCATCACCGCAGCCGATCTCCTCGAAATCTCCCTCGTCGCTGTTCCGGCAAACCCGGCGGCTCGCATTCTCACCGTGAAAGGCTCCAATATGACTGATGTTTCTGTTATCGAATCCCGCCTTGAAGCTCTCGAACTTGCCGCTGCCCGTCCGGCCATTGCCCCCGCCCCGGCTTTCGACGAACCGACGGTCGAGCGCAAGGCGTTCGTGAACTACCTGCGCATCGGCCGGGAGCACATGGACCTGGACGAGACGAAGGCGCTGGTCTCCGGCACCACGAACGGTCTCACGGGCGGCTTTCTTGTCCCCGAGCAGTTCGAGCGCGAGCTGATCAAGAACCTTGTGGAGCATTCCCCGATCCGTCAGATTGCGCGCATCTCGCAGGCATCTGGCGACGAGGTGACGCTTCCCCTGCGCACGGCCGGCAGCACCGCGACCTGGACGGACGAATGGGACACGACCACCCCCGGCCCGGAACCACGCACGCCGTCGCAGCCGACTTACTCGCAGAAAAAGCTTCAGGTTCATGAGCTGGCGACCTATGTCGAGGTGACGCGCCGCCTGCTGGAAGACAGTGCGTTCAACCTTGAGAGTGAGCTGGCGCTTGACCTGGCCGAGGCGTTCGGCAAGGCCGAGGGCGTCGCCTTCGTGAAGGGCAGCGGCACCGGGCAGCCTGCGGGCTTCCTCACCGACACCACGCTCACCACCGGCGCGCTGGTGACGGCGGCGAGCAACGTGGTCACGGCCGATGAGATTATCTCCCTCGCATACAGCTTGCCGAGCGCCTATCGGGCGAAGGGCGTATTTGTGGCGAACCGAACCACGATCGCAACGATCCGCAAGATCAAGGACGGAACGGCCAATTACATCTGGCAGCCAGGTCTGCAAGCGGGCCAGCCTGAAACCCTTCTGGGCTACCCGCTCGTGGAAGCGCCCGACATGGATGACATCGGTGCTGGCAAATACCCGCTCGCGTTCGGCGACTTCCAGTCCGGCTTCCGCATTTTCGACCGCGTGGCACTGAGTGTCCTGCGCGACGACTACAGCGCGGCCGTGAACGGCGTTGTCCGGTTCCACGCGCGCCGCCGTGTCGCGGCCGGCGTGGTGAAGGCCGAGGCGCTGAAGCTGCTGAAGGTCAAGGCGTAATCCAATTCCCCGCACGCGCGAGGCTGCGGGGCTAGGCGGGGCACGCGCGAGGCTGCCCTACCGACCGGCTGCCGGGGTGAGCGATTCCCCCGGCAGCTACCAAATTCGGGGTGCAAATTCTGAGGGCTTAACGACGGTCCGAAAACGGAAGCGCAGCTGCGGGCGCCCCGATACCGCTTTTCAACCGCTCAAGCTGCGTGCGTCGGGCGGCTGGTCAGCTCCTAGTGCCAGCCGCCACCACTATCATGAGGGAAGCTATGGCAATAATCATCACGCCTGCCTCGACGCGCGCACTCACGACTCCGGATGAGGTGGCACGGCAGTTGGGCATCAAGGCGGACGCGGACAATGCACCACGCCTGATCGAGCTGATCCTTGCGGCATCGGCTGCCATCGAGGGCACGTTGCGCCGGACGCTCACGCTTCAGCAGTATGAAGAGCACGTTTATGTCGCTGCTTCACGGCCTGCTGTCCTGTCGCATACTCCGGTTCGCACCATCACCATCGACGGAATTGCTGGCCTCTTGGGGCGTGAAGTCGATGTTGGTACTGGCCTTCTGAGCCTGCCTGCCGGCACGCATGTCGTCACCTATTGGGCCGGGCATGATCTTCCGGGCAGTGATCCTCGACCGGATGGCGCACCGCCTGCTGATCCTATGCGCTTTCATCTCCCTGTTGCGATCACCCGCGCTGCGACGTTGCTGGCGGCATCGTATTGGCATAGTTCGGCCCGCGATCCGTGGGTGAAGTCTGAGACCGTCGACGGCGTTGGGAGCCAGAGCTTCGGCAACATAGGATCGGCTGTCGAGGTCGACGCATTGTTGGCGCCGCACCGTGACGTTCCGGTGGCCTGACATGGCGTTCGCACCGAAGCGCCTTTGCTCGTGTGGCCGATACGCCGTGTCGCGCGGTGAGTCGTGCCCCTGTCGTCCTGCGCAGAAGGCCGAAGCCGATGCGCGCCGACCGAATGCACGGGAGCGCGGATATGACAGCGCATGGGATAAGGCGCGGGCCAGCTACCTCGCATCGCACCCGACCTGCATCCGCTGCGGCGCACCGGCGACGGTGGTTGACCATGTCATCCCGCATCGTGGCGACCGGGCGCTGTTCTGGAACAAGGTGAACTGGCAGCAACTTTGCGTTCAGTGCCATTCGGGCTGGAAGCAATCGCAGGAACGACGCTATGCAAGCACAAGCTAGCACGCACTTGCTATCTGATGATAGCGCGAAGTTTGATACGGCAGCCGACCTTGGCATTCGGTCGTACATGCGGTGGGACGGTATCAGCCTGCCGTACCTGCGGTTCGAGCATGGCGATGCGAGCAATGTCGATTGCGGGGCCACAGAAGGCCGTACAGAGGCGCTGGCTTCGGAAGCTGCCCCACCTAGCCGGACAGGCGACGATGGGCAGGGGGGAGGGTCTGAGCTTGATGGCAAGGGGGCCTGTACCGGCCGGGGTCGATCGCGTGAGATCGGGGCCGGAATGATTTCTTGCGAATGAGTTGCAACTAAGAGGGTGACATGAGGGGAGGAAAGCCGGCTTTGTCGAATAACGGCCCAGCGCTGACGCCGCCGCCGGCTGCTCCCTCGTGGCTTCCGAAGCTCGCGAAGGACGAATGGAAGCGCCTGGCGCAATTGCTGCATGAGAACGGCGTGTTGCAGGAGGATACGAAGCAGCTATTTGCTAGTTATTGCTTGTCAGTCAGCGCAATGCGCGAGGCCGAGGCCATCCTGTCGCGGGAGGGGATCGTGGTCGATGGCGCGGTGAATGCGGCCTTCCGGGCGCTCAATCTGGCGCAGAAGGAGTTCCGCATTCTCTCCGGTGAGCTGGGCTTGCTGCCGGGGCGGCGGCCGAAGCAGGAGCGGCGAGACGATGACGACGATGCGCTTGGCCTGTGATGCGACGGGTTATCCCGCATGGATCCACGACGACAGCCCGATTGCCGACCCGCTGGGGCATGGTGAGCGGGCGGTGAAGTTCCTGCGGGCGTTGCGGCACCCGAAGGCACCGGACGGCCTGTTTCGCCTCGACCGTTGGCAGGAGCGCATCGTGCGGGCGATCTACGGCCCTCGCCATGATGACGGCAGCCGGATCGTGAAGACCGTGGTGCTGCTGCTTCCTCGCGGCAACCGCAAGACGACACTGGGCGCGGCGCTGTCCCTGCTGCACACTGTGGGGCCGGAAAGATTGCCCGGTGGTGAGGTGCTGACGGCTGCCAGCGATCGCAAGCAGGCACGGCTGGCCTTTCAGGAGGCCGTGAACGTCATCGCGGCAACACCGGCCATCGAGCGCGTCACCACGATACAGGATTACCGCAACCGGATCACCTCGACGCGGCACCGCTCGTTCTTCGAAAGTATCTCGTCGGATGCGGGCACGCAGCACGGGCGGACACCGGCGTTCGCGCTGGTCGATGAGCTTCATGCCTGGAAGAAGCGCGACCTTTGGGACGTGGTGAAATCCGGTCTGGTGAAGGTAGCCGGCTCGCTGCTGATCGTCGCCACCACGGCCGGCCGGGGGCAGGAGAACATCGCCCACGACATCATCGACGACGCGCGGAAGGTTGCTCGCGGCGAGGTGGAAGATTCGTCGATACTGCCTATTCTGTTCGAGACGCCGGCTGATGCTGACTGGCGCGACGAGGCGTTGTGGTTCCGGGCGAATCCCGGCCTGTCGTGTGATCCGCCGTATCCCGATCTGGAGGGCCTGCGGCAACTGGCGAAGGAAGGCGAACGCCGGCCGGGTGATCGAGAGGCTTTCCGGCAACTGAACCTCAACGTCTGGCTGGACAAGTCGCACGATCCGTTCGTCGACATGGACGTTTACGACATGGGACGAAATCTGTTCGATGTCGCCGAGCTGGAGGGCCGCGAAGCATGGATCGGCCTCGATGCGTCCTCGACCACGGACCTGACCGCCGTTGTCGCTGTCGTTCGCGGCGATGACGATGAGCTGTTCGTGCTGCCGTCGTTCTTCTGCCCCGGTAATGCCCTGCGCAGGCGCGGCGAGGTGGATGGCGTTCCATATCCCCGCTGGGCCGATGAGGGGCACCTGACACTGACACCGGGCGACGTGATCGACTATCCGGCTGTCGAGAACTGCATCCGTGACCTGTGCTCCCGGTTCAACGTGGTCGAGATCGCGGCCGATCCGGCCTATTCCCGCCAGGTGACAATCCCGCTGGCGAACGACGGCTTCCCCGTGATCGAGTTCCGCCAGGGCTGGCGCTCGATGGGGCCGGCCATCGCTGATCTGGAGCGCGCCATCGTCGGCGGCAAGTTCCACCACGGCGGGCACCCTCTGCTGCGATGGTGCTTCGAAAACGTGGCCGTGCAAACGGACAGCAGCGGCAACCGGAGCTTTCATAAGGGCAGAAGCAGGGACCGGATCGACGGCGCTGTGGCGGCTGCCATGGCCGTGTCGCGCGCCCTGTCCGGCGAGATGAAGCCGCGAAGCATATTTGAGAACGACTGGCCGCTGGAGGACTTTCTCGTATGACCGAAGTGGCGTTGACGCATATCGAGACGCTCCCGTTGGATGGCGGCACCGTTCGGGGGCTGGCAACGGTGGATATCCTCGCGGGTGACATCACCATCACGACACGCGGCTGGCGGGTTGTGGCGGATCGGCACGCCGAGGATGGATTCCGCGTCGAGCTGCCGTTCACCCGCACCGTTCGCGGCGACGTGACGCTGTTGCTGACGCTGCCCGATGCGGTGCTGGAAGCCGTGCGGGACGTGATCCGCGAAGCATGGGAGGCGAGGAATGAAACCATCTGAAGCACGGGCCATGTACCGCCGGCAGATCGAGCAGCACGGCGAGACCGTAAAACTGCGCAGGGGCTTCGATGGGGCCGAATGTGAGGTGCTGGCGCGGGTGACAGGCTATCAGCCGGAACAGCTCACCACGGGCATCACGTTGGGCCACAGGCGCGTCATCATCCTCGCGGAGACCATTCCCGCATCATGGCTGGGGCCGCCGGTGAAGAACGACAGGATCATCTGGGCGGGCCTCACGCTGACCGTGACGGCTGTTGATAGCGCGACGAGGCGGCTGGGTGGTGATACTGTAGCGTTCGAGTTGACTGCATTAGGGGCGTGAAGGGAGGGGGCGGCAGCGGCGCCCCCTCCCTTTTTTCAATGGCCGCTTAGCGTGATTCTTTATCAACGGATTGAGCAAAAGTTTCTTGTCATTGATCGCCCAAGCTGACGGGAAAATATCTTTCCGTGGCTAAGAAAGTTGAGCGGCCTCGGATTCATCCATACGTCTATTTGAGTAAACACCCTTTTTCCCAGGAACAGAAAATACTAATTCCTTTATTCCCATTCTGTAAAGGCGGTTGTTCATCGTTTGGCGTTTCATTACGTCGCCCGTGAGCTTATAATACTCTACCAATAGGCGATCCAACGAAATAACCCCTCCCGCTTCATCCAGAATAGAAAGAATGTTGAATTCCGTCCGATCGGACTCCGAGACGCTGAGCTCGCTGAGAAGCTCTTCGGGCAGGCCCTCAATCTCATCCCACCCTAGGGCGAGACGCTTGACCTTCGGTTCAGCTTCCCTGGCAGCCTGTCTCTCAAGGAAGTTCGCCAACTCCCTAAAATTACCTGCAGTACGAGCATGTTGCGATGCACGGCGCTCATTGGCGCTATGCCGTACCTGTTGCCTATCATGAAAGTCTGCTTGCCCCTTGACAAATTCAAGAAATTCTTCTACTCGTTCCATGTCATTCGCTCCCAAGCGATGGCGGAAGGGGCGGGATTCGAACCCGCGGTACGTGCTACCAACACGTACGCTGAGGTATAAGCTCAGAGTCTTCGACCGCTCGACCACCCTTCCTACACGCCCGGCACCATAGCCGGATATACCGGATCATTTTTGAGACAGGCTCAGGCGAAGAATCGCTCGAGCCTGTCTCTTTTTGTTTCTAGTCGAGTTTGCAAAGCACGTCAAGAGGCATTGGAGAGGAAAGGGAGAAGCAGCGCAATCTGAGAGATGCCGGGGGTTGCTTCTCTTTCTGTTCCCTTTTTTGCACGTCGAAATGCCGAAGCTGAGAATAGGGCCGAGTCGATAAAGTGCCCGAGGCTCATTCCGCATCCCCCTTCACCAGCGCCACGCCCCGGCCGGCAGCAACCTCCCCGCTGTCGAGAAACTGCACGCCCTGGGCTTCGAGGGCGGCGCGGATATCGTCGACGGTGCGCTCCCGGAGTGCTTCCCCGCGCTCTAGCCGGGCAATGGTATCGGGCGAAACTTTGGCAAGCGCCGCTAGATCGCGGACGCCGATACCCAATGCCGTGCGGGCCATCTTACATTGAATGGGCAGCAATTTCGTATCCCTGTTACGATTTGAGTTGACTTCATGCATTGTTCGGATATCGTATCACCGTTACGATAATTTCGCAATCTGGAGCATCACCAATGCCGAACACGCCCGTTCGCGCAGCCAGCGGAGCTGTGCAAAATTCAAAGCGTATCCAGTTCACCATCCACCCGGACGATTTCCCGGAGGTCTATGCGATGGTTCTCGACGGCCATTGCATGGAGCCCTGGCTGCATCACGACCAGAAGTTAGTCATGAGCAAGACCGAGGCGTACAAGCCCGGTGACATCGTGGCGCTGTTCATCCGACCGGAGCTTCTGCAACCCGGCCAGCATCAGATCCTCCTGAAGCGGTTGAAGTATGCCATCGCGCCGTGGGCGAGGTTTGGCGCAGACCTGCATCCCAAGGCGGAGCTTGATCCGCTGGTCATCGTCGAGCAGATCAACCCGCGCCGGGAGCTGGTGTTCCGTGCGTCTCAAATTCAGGCGATCCACAAATGCCTCGGGCCAGTACCGGATGACGTTGAAACCTATGTCGTAACCGACGACGAAGCGCGGGAGATCGCGCGGCGGGAGCGGGCGAGGAGGGGGAGGCCGGCATGAGCACGGACACGACACGCCGGTCGATCCTTGGCGGCGCGGCCGCCATTGGGGCGATGGCCGTCACGGCATTTGGTGTGCGAGCTGCACACGTCCCGACCGACGAGGAAATCGAGCGCATGACCGAGCAGCTCTCTGCCGCCATGAAGGCAAGGCATGGCGGGAACTGGCGGTGGGCGATCATGCACAAGGAGCAGATCGTCATGGTTATTCGGGACTATCAATGACATCTTTTGCAGGCATGCACATGCTACCAATTGCAAGTTATCAAATGCATGCTTATAACTGCATCGTGATACATGCATTTGCAGTATTGTGCATGCCTGCAATTGATAGGAGATGGAAGCATGGTTGGATATGTTCAAGCGTCGGCGCGGGTTCCAGAGGAAGGGCGTCCCGTGCTGCTGGAGATCGCGGCGCAGATGCGGGCCGATCCGAGTTTCATCGAGAGGGCGGCGGTGTGGATAGCGGCGACCCGTGCAGGCGACGAGCTGGCGGACTGGCGGTCGGAGATCGAGCGGCGGCTGGAGGCGCTGGAGCTTCAATCGTCCCAAGTTGGGACGATTGAAAGCAAGCAAGACGACACCACTGCCGGCCGGATTCCGGCCGGCAACGAAGGCGGCATCGCAGCTGATCCGGTCGAGGGCGGCAGGCAGGCCGATATCGAAGACCTGCTGTCGCCGGTGCTGGACGATCCCGTCGAGCCTGCCGGCGCTGCCGTTGAGGCCGAGGATGCAGACTGGACGGCGAAGGCGGCGGCGATCACGACGACGACCGGCGAAGGGAAGGGCCGCAAGCTCACCGAAGCCGGTGCGGGGCTGTTCGCGGAGATGCTGGCCGCTGGCGTGCCCCTGCCGAGCATCGCCCGCACCGTTGGCATCAGCCCGCAGTCGGCGCACACGAGGGCGAAGAAGCTGGCGGCTGGAGGATAATTTTATAGACTCGTGAGAGTCGTTGACAGCCCATATGAGTATATGACATAAAGAGTGCATCGACAGGAGTTAGCGATGCACAACAATTTCCGTTATCGGCAATTCCAAATCGGGGTTGCGTCCCAGGCGACAGGAGTGTCCGCCAAGACGATCACAAATTGGCTTGACCGCGGCCTGATCGTCGGGGGCGAGAACATTATAGGCGTCGGCGGCCCTGGGCATCGCCGGCTGTTTTCATTTGGAAACATCATAGAGATCGGTATCGGCGGCGCTATCATCGACGCCGGCGCCGGTTCGGCTGCGGATGCTTTGAAGGCTGCGAACCGTTTCGCTCACGTCGGCTGGGACGCCGGAGAGGTTAACCCGGAGCGGGCCGTAGGGCTGCCCTTCGCGGAACGTGACGGCACCACGTACATCGTCGTGGCAGGGGGGAATTCGGCCATTTTACCCGCCAATCCGCACCTGGACGTTGCCGAGGCCAGCAGGCGGCTGGGCGATGCCGATGGCTTCATCACGGTCAACGCAAGCGCCGTATTCGAGCGCGTGACGGCCTCGCTGCAATACATCACCGGTGACAACGCGTTCCATCCTCTGGCGATCTATGAAGCTGCTTACAGTGGAAACCGGGGATAACAGGGGTACCGCATGTAGCGCCCCTTTCGCAGCCGCATCCTACATATGGTAAACAAATAGAACAAAAATAAAACACCGGGGTGACTGCATGGCGCGTATCTACGAAAAAGGAAGAACGGATGTCCGATGTTGTTTTCAAGAAAAAGCGCCTCACGCGTAAGGAGGCGTCGATCTATTTTCGGGAGCGGTGGGATATTCAGTTGAAGCCGAGCACGCTGGCGAAGAAGCATAGCGAGGGAACAGGGCCGAAACTGCATAAAGCCGGCAAAAGCGTGCTGTATCCGGTTGATGAACTGGACGCATTCGCAACACAATACTTAGGAGAGCTTATCGAGAATAGTTCGCAGGAAAAGTAAAACCCGGCAATGCGCCAACATTAGCCGGGTTGTTGTTCTAAGGAGAACAAATTTTATGCACTATCCGTATAGCAAACCTGCCCGTTCCGGGCAAGCATTTTCCGCGCACGATATCGCGCGGGCGTTGGGCGGGGAGGCGCGGGGCAATAACGCCGTTGTCCCTGGCCCAGGCCATAGCAGGAAGGACCGATCGCTGTCCGTCACGATTAGCGCCAGCGATCCAGACGGCTTCGTCGTAAAGAGCCATTGCAACGACGACTGGCGCGAGTGCCGTGACTACGTTCGCGCTGCGCTCGGGTTGACGCCGTGGAGACCGGGGCAGGGCCGCGAAGATGAGAGGCCACGGGAGCGGCGGAGACCAGTTCCTTCCCCGGAGCCGAATCGAAATCAGAAGCGGGCGCTCGACATCTGGTCAGAAGCCATTCCGATCCGGGGCACCTTGGCGGCCTCCTATTTGCGCAGCCGCGCCGTCGTTCTTGACGACGACGATCTTGCGCATGGGGCGCTGCGCTTCCATCCGTCTGTCTTCACGTCCGGCGGCGACAGGCACCCGGCAATGATTGCGCTCTACCGCGACATTTTCACGGATGCGCCGGCTGCGATCCAGAAGACCTATCTGTCGCCGCTCGCGGAGAAGATCGACCGTGAAATGTTCGGGCCAGTGAAGGGTGCGGCGATCAAGCTGGACCCTGACGCCGAGGTGACGGGCGGCATTACCGTCGCGGAGGGGTGCGAAACGGCGCTGAGCGGGCGCGTCCTTGGACATCGGCCCGCGTGGGCGCTGGGTAGCGCGGGGATGCTGGGGGCGTTCCCGGTGCTCCACGAGGCCATCGAGGCGATCACGATCCTGGGTGAGACAGACGACAACGGCGCGAACGCCAAAGCGTGCGACGAACTGGCTGATCGCTGGCTGGCGGCGGGGCGGGAGGTTGTCGAGGAAGTTCCCAACATTCGCGGCGACATGAACGACGTGCTGAAGGGGGCGGCAAAATGGTGACAATCGACCTAGAGAAAGCCAAAGCCTCCTACACGCATAGGAAGCGGGAACTGCCGTCGACCGCGCTGCCGCTGCTGCCCGAAGTCCCGGACCCGGCTCCGTTCCCTATGGAGGCGCTGGGGCCGTTGCAGGCGGCTGCTGAGGCTATAGCACGTAAGGTTCAGGTTCCGCATGCAATGGCGGCGAACAGCGTGCTGGCGGCTGCCGCGCTGGCTGCACAGGCGCATGCCGACGTTGACATCCCGGACGAGCGGCCGAAGCCGCTATCGCTGTTCTTCATCACCGTCGCGGAATCTGGCGACCGCAAAAGCGGCGCGGATCACGAGGCGCTTGCCGGCATCAACGACTTTGAAGCCGATCTGCGCACCGAGCACAAAAATGAAAAGATGGGCGCGGACGCGCGCCGTGAGGCATGGGCAGCTGCACGGCGGAAAATCATCGGTGACAAGAAAAAAGATGCGGCCGCTATGACAGCGGAGCTGATGGCGCTGGGGCCGGAGCCAGACGAGCCGCTGGATCCGTTCGTCGTCGCGTCCGATGTGAGCATCGACGGGCTGATAAAGAACATGCCGCGCTATCACGCGAGCCTCGGACTGTTCGGCGACGAAGGAGCTGTTTTTTTCGGCGGATACTCCATGTCGAAGGACCATGCGGGGCGATCCGGCGGGTTGTTGTCGAAGGCATGGGATGGAGCGGCGCTGAAGCGAATCAGGGCGGACAAGGACGAGCGCACTACCATCGCGTCCGGCCGCCGCCTTTCGTGTCACCTCATGGCGCAGCCGGCGGCCACGTTGGCCTTCATCAACAACCCTACGCTGCGAGATCAAGGGCTAACGGCGCGGTTCCTGATCGCCTACCCTCGCTCCCTGGCCGGCACCCGAATGCGGCAGGAACCTCTACAGGATGATCTGGCGGCGATCGGCAGTTTGCGGATAAGGCTGCGGCGGATGATGGAGGCCGGCTGGCCGCTCGCGGAGGGTGCGCGTAACCAGCTGGCGCCGCCGGCGCTACGGATGAGCGACCAGGCGAAATCGGCGTGGGAGACCTTTTCCAACGAGATCGAGCGCGAGCTGGATGATGGCGGCGGGCTGCGACCGATCAAGCCGCTGGTGTGCAAGGCGGCGGAGATGGCTGCACGCTTGGCCGGGGTACTGACCGTGTACGATGCATTCGTGTCGCAAGCCGGCGACCTCGGGAGCATCGAGATCAGCGCGGCGATGATGGAGAAGGCCATAACCATCCTGCATTGGTACATCGACGAGGCATTGCGGCTGCTGGGCGAGAGCGTCGCGGACGAGAATATCAAGAAGGCCGCCGAGCTGAGCCAGTGGGCGCTGAAGCGGGGGGCGTTCAACATCCGTGACGTGATGCGCTCGGGGCCTGCGAGCTGTCGCGGCTCAAAGGAGTTGGCGGACAAGCTGTCGAAAATCCTGATCGATCACGGGCATATCGAGGAATGTCCCGACCGGAAGGGCTTCTATCGGAAGGCCAGTGCGACAGCGGATTAATGCTGCGACAGGAAAACCGTTATTTTTCAATGCTCAAAGAAAAGTGTCGCAAGCTGTCGCAAATCAAATTGCGACAGTTTTTTCTTTTTATATCAGCGTGTTATGCCATTTGTCGCAATGTCGCAGGGTTTTAAGCTCGCGCTATCTGTCGCAAGTGTCGCTTAAGTCCAATTTTAAATAATAATACATATTATTTATGTATATTAATTATATATACAACCGAGAATGCGAAATAGGCCCTTTCTTCACGGCTTGCTGACATGGCGCTGACACGGCAAGAGGTGAGGCATTTAACGTATCAGCTAAGTGATTGATTTGAATGGTACAGCTGGCCCGGTTCGAACGGGCGACCTCTTGATCCACAATCAAGCGCTCTAACCAACTGAGCTACAGCTGCACGGTGCTGCCGGAGGCAGGTCTTCTACCGTCAGAACGGTATTGCATCCCGCAAACGGAAACCGCAGCGGCCCGTTTGGAGAATCAGACGCCACTACATAGCGGCTTCGCGCGATTGATGCAAGAACCGCGACACATTGTCGGCGCATCGAGTCCACAGGGGTCTCGTGAGGGAACGGCAGACGGGCGTCCGTGAATGCCCGTCGCGTCTCAAATGCCGCATGGCGGCCCGGGAAGCCGGGCGCCGCGATCAGGACCGGTCGTTGGACTTGGACTGCCGCGCCTGGACCTGGCTGAAGGCCTCGCTCAGCAGCCGGTTAGACGTCTGCGCGATATCCTTCAACTGGCTCGACGTGGACTCAAACTGGCGACGCAGTTCCCGCGTCTGCAGCTCCACAGCCTCGGCGAGCGAACTGACAGTCAGGAGCTGGCGCCAGAGGTCGAGCGTGCCGTCCGTTTGGCTGCGCACGAGATCGAACATCTTGCTGTTCAGTTCCGTGACGCCGCGCGAGGCGAGCGAGACGCCGGTCGAGAAATTCTTCGTCCACAGCTCGCTCTGCTCATGCAGACTGCTGTAGCCCTGGCGCGCGTAGCGCAGGCCGACCTGCGTCGTGGTCGAAACAGCGGTGATGGTGGCGGGGGCAGCCTGTGCGACCGCGCTTTCCACGACGGACGCCGGCGTCGTTTCCGCAGCCGCCGGCGCTGCGGCGGGCTGCACGTCCGGTGCCGCCGGAGCGACCGTTGCCGTCACGACCGGAGCCTCCTCCTTGGGGGCAACCGGCGCCGCAGGGGTGCGCGGAGGCGCGAGCGGCTTGTCGAACAGTCCTGGAGCAGCAGGCGCCGCGCTCGCAGCCGGTGCGGCGACCTTGCGGGGGGCAGGCTGCTCGGCGGGTTCGGCTGGCTGGGACGGCTTGGCGGCCTCAGCAGTTTCAGCTGGCTTGGCGGGCTCGACCGGCGTTGCCGTCTCTACGGGCTTTGCAGCCTCGACAGGCTTTGCGACCTCGACAGGCTTTGCGACCTCGACAGGCTTTGCGACCTCGGCGGGCTTGGCGGTCTCAACAGGCTTCGCAGCCTCGATGGTCTCGACAGGCTTGGCGGCTTCAGCGGGCTTCACCGCCTCAGGCTGGGCCGGCGCGGATTTGGCGGGCTCCGGCTTGGTTTCGGTCGCCGGGCTGTCTGCCTTGGCGGGGGCTTCCTTGGCAGGAGCTTCAGCGGGCTTTACGGCTGCAGCCGGGGCGGCCTTGACGGACGGAGAAGGCGTGGCCACGGGAGCGGTGGCCTGTCTGGGGGCCGGGGCAGCAGCGGGAGCCGATGCTGCTTGGGGAGCCGATGCTGCCTGCGTCTTGTCTGCGGCGGTGGCGGCGGGCTGCGCAGTCGTATCCGTAACGCTCACGTCCTCGGCCGTCGTCGTGCTTTTCGCGGAAGTTGTCCTTCTTCTTCCGCCTGCCGGAGTGCCGGTTACCTTACGTGTCGTCATGGAAATTCTGCTCCGTCTCTATATCACTGGACCTGATACCCGAACTGTTCTCGCCTGAACGGACGCCTGTACTGCCGGAAACCGCGCCACGTATCATGCCAGTCAGCGGTAGCATCGGACAAGGGGCTGCTGCGGCGCAGTAAGGTCGCGGCCGGGACAGTCGCCCCGCGCCGCAGTGCAATCCGGCATCACGTCGGGCAACCGGCCGCATGGTTGCGGCCGGTCTCGCGTATGTCACGCGCCGGTCTTGGTCGCGTCCTTGGCGGCCTGCGCGGCTTCCTTGGCGGCTTCGGTCGCGTTCTGGGTGGCTTCCTTCACAGCGTTCTGGACCTGCTGCGTGGCTTCCGTGGCGGTCTTCTGCACGGTGGCGCCGAAGTCGCGGGCCTGCTCCTGAAGCGCAGCGAACTGGTTCTTCAGGTACTCGCTCTGGAACTGCGTCACTTCACGCAGGTCCTTGGCGCGGACGAGCTTCTCGGCGAGGTCGAAGGCAGCAGCGATGTTGCTCTCGGCGTAGGAAAGCGTGCGGCGGGCGACTTCGTGCGAGTTGAAGGGGACAGCCGTCGTCTGGTTCTCAAAGGTGGCGATCGCCTTGTGGGCAGCGCCGAGGAAGCCATCAAACGCCTTGCGGGCCTGGTCGACGCTCTTCTCAGCGAACTCACGCAGCTCGGCGGGGATCTCGTAGGTCGGGAGGTTGTTGCTCATCGTAATCTCCTTGGAAACGCTGGACGAAAGGGACATACACTGACGGATTGTGCACTGCAATGCATATATGCTGCATCGCAGCAATGCAAGGGGGCTTATTCCGTCAAACCTACATTTTGGCGTTCCTGACGCAACGTTAACGTTGATGCCGGATTGCGCCGGCAATCTACGCAGATTCCGTGACGCTCTGAGGACAAAGATATATTAACATTTTATTAGTCATATGTCGCGGTCCTAATGTGACAGTGAGGCGGGTGATTCGGATGTCGAGGCGACCGGACGCATCGAAGACAGGTATCTGGGGAGATCCCGCGCTTGCCGCGCTCGTGGAGCAGGAGGCGGCTGCGGTGCTGTGGTCGCTTGACGGCAACCGCGTCATTGGCGCCTCGGTTGGCACCGCCGGGCTCGCGCCCGCGTTGCGGGCGGCCGGCGGCGAGAATCTGCGCGGGCGCCTGCGCCGCATCGCGGCGGCGCTTTCCGCTGGCAGCGGGGTCCGGCTCGAACGCATCACGCTTCCGCAGGGCTACGGCATCGCCCGCCTGCTGCTCGAATGCCACCGCGTCGCCACGGGGGAGGGCGAGTTCCTGCTCACCATCCTGCGCGGGCCGTTGCCGCGCCTGCCGCGCGTGGTGGAGGACGGCTTCGTTCATCGCGGCCCGGACGACGGCGCAGCGATGCAAGCCGTCGCCGCACCATCCGCGCCGCGCGGCGGCGACATTGTTGAGGACGGGAACGCGGAGGCCGCTCGCCAAAGTGCGCTCGACCGCCTGCTCGTCTATGCCGGCAACCGGTCGACCGTGCGCTTCATCTGGGAGACGGACGCGCAGGGCAGGTTCGCGCGTGTCTCGCAGGAGCTTGCGGGGCTCGTGGGGCGGCAATCCGGCGACATCGAGGGGCGAAGCTGGCGCGATCTCGTGGCGGAAGGCATCGTCCACGATCCGGACGGCGTCGCGGCCGCCCTGTCGCACCACGATACATGGAGCGGCCGGGAGGTGCTGTGGCGCGTCGGTGACGACGTGGCCATACCGCTGCTGCCGGTGGAACTCGCCGGCATTCCGATGCACGATGCGAAGCGCCGCTTTCAGGGATTCCGCGGCTTCGGCCTCTGCCGCATCGCCCGCCTGCGCGATGCGGGAGGCGGCGCTGCCGCCCCGGCTGCGCCTGCCGCGCCGGCCGTCTCCGCTCCCGCCGCGCCGGCCGCTCCGGTCGCTCCGGTCGCCGAACCGATGATTGAGCCGGCCGAGGCGCCGCAGCGCTCGCGGCTGACGGACAGCGAGAAACAGGCGTTCCGCGATATCGCCCGCGCGCTGGGCATCTCCCGCATCGGCGACATTATGCCGCACGACGACCGGGAGCCTGACGGCGGCGCGGCCAGTGAGCCCGCGCCGGACATTCCCGCCGCCGGACGTCCCGAAACAGCGCCGCATGCTAAACCGGGACCGCGCCCCGTGGCGGATATCGTCACGCCGGCGGCGGCATTGCCGGCGGAAGCCCGCCCGGCTGTGCCGCGCGCGCTGGAAGAGGCAGGCGACGCGCATCGGGAAGCTGCAGCCGGCGTCATCCGGCCGGAAGACGCGGAGCAGGATTCCGTCGCCGTCTTCAGGCGAATCGCCGACCGCCTGCCGCTCGGCCTGCTGGTGACACGCGGCAGCTCGGTGCTGTTCGCGAGCCGTGGCCTGCTTGATCTGCTTGGCTATACGGATGCCGCCGCCTTCGCCGCAGCGGGGGGGTTGCAGGCGCTGTTCACGAACACGCCGGGCGGCGGAGATGCGCCGTTGGCGTTGCGCACTGCACAGGGCACGCCTCTTTCCGCCGACGCGCGCATGGTCAGCGTGCCATGGGAGGGCGGGCCGGCGACGCTGATGTCGTTCCGCCGCGCGCTCGAACCCCGCATGGAAGCGCACCTGCGCGATCTCGAACGCGAACTGCGCTATCAGGAATCGCGCGTGCGGGCGCTCGACACCATCCTCGACACGGCAACAGACGGCGTCGTCACGCTCGACGGCGCGGGCCGCCTGCTGTCGCTCAACCGCTCGGCGGAGGCGCTGTTCGGACGCGAGGAAACCGACGTGGTAGGCACGCCTCTGTGGCGACTGCTGACGGCGGAGAGCGTCGCCGGGGCGAAGGCCTATTTCGAGGGGCTGCGCGAGGGCGGACTCGCCAGCGTTCTCAACGACGGGCAACTGGTGACGGCGCGTGCGCGCGGCGGCGGCACCATCGAGCTGATGATGGTCATGGGCCGGCTCGCGCCGGACGTCGCGGACGCGCCGGCGACCCGCGACGGCGAGCGTTTCTTCGCCATCCTGCGCGATGTCAGCGGCGCTCCCCGGCGCGAAGACGCGCTGCCGGAGGCGGCCGGCGGAGAGGCGCAGGGCGGCCATGCCGCGTTTCTGGCGCGCGTCAGCCACGAAATCCGCACCCCGCTCAACGCCATCATCGGCTTTGCGGAGATCATGCTGGAGGAGCGGTTCGGCCCCGTCGGCTCGGAGCGCTACCGCGAATACCTGCGAGACATCCACGCCTCCGGCGGACAGGTGATCAGCCTCGTCAACGATCTTCTCGACCTGGCGCGGATCGAGGCCGGGCGGCTGGAGCTTGCACCCTCCCTCGTTTCCCTCAACGACGTGGTGTCGGGCTGCGTCGGGTTGCTGATGCCACAGGCAGGGCGACAGCAGGTGGTGCTGCGCACCAGCCTCGCGCGCGCGCTGCCGCCGGTCAGTATCGATGAGCGTGCGCTGCAGCAGATCATTCTCAACCTGCTGTCGAACGCGGTGAAGTTCACGGACGCGGGCGGGCAGGTCATCGTTTCCACTGCGCGCGCGGATGACGGCGGCGCGACGCTGCGCATCCGCGACACCGGCATCGGCATGACACGCGCGCAGGTATCGGCAGCGCTGGAACCCTTCGCGCAGCTCACCACGACGCGGCTCGGCCACGGCACGGGCACCGGCCTCGGCCTGCCGCTGACGCGCGCGTTGGTGGAGGCAAGCGGCGGGCGCTTCCACATTTCGAGCGCCCTGCACGAAGGCACGATGGTCGAGATCGCCTTTTCCGCCGCCTCGCCTTTCGCCGCTGGTCAGGAGAGCGTCAGGCCGTCATCCCAGTAGGGCGTCGGGCCGAACAGCGCGGCGAGATGGTCCACGAACACCCGCACCTTCTGCTCCAGATGGCGGCGGCTGGGATAGACCGCGTACACCGCGACGCGGTTGGAAGCGCCGTAGCCGGGCAGCACGGCGCGCAACTGGCCGCTGCGCAGCTCCGGCCCGATGTCCCACGTCGAGCGCAGGGCAATGCCCATGCCCGCGATCACCGCCTCGCGCACCACCTCGCTCGAATTCGTGCGCAGCGGCGCGTTGATGCGCACGACATGCTGCCCGTGCGGCCCTTCGAGCCGCCAGTGATCGCTGTTGTGCGCGATGAGCGTGTGCTGGGGCAGGTCGTCGACGGATTGGGGAACGCCAGTGCGCTCCAGATAGGCGGGGGCGGCGACGAGCAGGCGATGGTTGGGGGCAAGCCTGCGGGCAACGAGGCTGGAATCGGCGAGATCGGCAATGCGCACCGCGACGTCATAGCCTTCCCCGACGAGATCGATGAACTCGTCCGACAGGTTCAGATCGACGGTCAGATTCGGGTGGCGCCGCAAAAACGGCAGCAGGCGCGGCGCGATGTGCAGGCGGCCGAAGGAGGTGGGCGCGGAAACCTTCAGCACGCCGCGCACCTCGGCGCTGCCGCGCGCCACCCAGGCCTCGGCCTCCTCCACGCTGGCCAGAATGGCGACGGCGCGTTCGTAAAGGCCCTGCCCCGCCTCGGTCAGTGTGATCTGGCGCGTGGTGCGCTGCAGCAGGCGCACGCCCAGCCGCTCCTCCAGCCGGCGGATGCGCTTGGAAATGACGGCCGTCGACAGCCCCATCTCCCGCCCCGCAGCCGACATGCTCCGGGCCGTCACCACCTGCGCGAAGACATCGAGATCGCCCATCCTGTCCATGACCGCCGACTATGGCCGATTGTTGCCCTTATGGCAACAGTGCCGACTTATTGGAGGCGATACGGCAACAGCGGCTACCGCCGCGCTTCGCGATATCCTCGATAATGAAGATGGCGTCCGCTCTATTTATAAGGAGCATGCCCTCTCACCGCCTCTCCCGGAAGAAGGTGCGCAGCATGTCCGCCGCCTCCTGCGCGCGGATGCCGCCGTAGACGTCAGGCGCGTGGTGGCAGGTGTCCGCGTGAAAGAAGCGCACGCCGTTGTCGACCGCGCCGCCCTTCGGGTCCTCCGCCCCGTAGTAGAGCCGGCGGATGCGGGCGAACGAGATCGCCGCCGCGCACATCGGGCAAGGCTCCAGCGTCACATAGAGGTCGCAGCCCGGCAGGCGGTCGCTGCCGAGCCGCAGGCACGCCGCGCGGATGGCCAGCATCTCGGCATGGGCGGTGGGGTCGTTGTCGGTGCGGGTGCGGTTGCCGGCGCGCGCGATGACGATGCCGTCGCAGACCACGGCCGCGCCGACGGGCACCTCGCCGGCAAGCGCGGCGCGGCGCGCCTCGTCGAAGGCGATGGACATCGGGTCGTCCGGCGGGAGGGCGGAATGCGGTGGCATTGTGACGGCAGCAGTCTCCGGCATTGAAATATTTCGCGCGAGAGCGCGGATATTATGCGTCGATCCTCTCGCGTCAATGCATCCGTTCTGATATGAGCAAGCAATGACCAATAAATGGAAAGACGAGCGTCGCCCCGCTCGGCGGCCGGGCGGCGATACCGCGCGGTCGTCAAAAGGTGTCAGAAAATTCAGTGCCCCGCGCAAGTTCGCCGGCCCCCAGGGCGAGGGCGAGCGCCCCCGCGCGGGCTATGGCAAGCCGCGCCCCGGCGGCGCGGGTAAGGAAGAAAAGCGTAAGGACGGGATGCGCGGGGGCGGCGAGCGGCCGGAGCGGCCCGCGCGCCGCTTCGCCGATGTCGGCGGCCCCGATGCCCGCAAGCCGCGCGCCGTTGAGCAGCGCCGCGAACCCGTCGCCGTGACGTCCGGCCCGGAGCGCATCGCCAAGGTGATGGCGCGGGCGGGCGTCGCCTCGCGCCGCGATGCCGAGGTGATGATCGCGGAAGGCCGGGTGTCCGTGAACGGCAAGGTCATCGACACGCCCGCGACATTGGTCGGCCCGGCCGACCGGGTGTTGATCGATGGCGCGCCGATGCCGGCGCGTGAGCGCACGCGCCTGTGGCTGTTCCACAAACCGCGCGGCCTCGTCACCACGGCCCGCGATCCGGAAGGTCGCCCGACGGTGTTCGACAGCCTGCCGGCGGACCTGCCGCGCGTTGTGGCCGTGGGCCGGCTGGACATCAACACCGAGGGCCTGCTGCTGCTCACCAACGACGGCGGCCTCGCGCGCGTGCTGGCGCATCCCGATACCGCGTGGCTGCGCCGCTACCGTGTGCGCGCCTACGGCGCCGTGGATCAGGCGCAACTCGACGCGCTGCGCGAAGGCATCACCATCGACGGTATGCATTACGGCCCGGTCGAGGCCGCGATCCAGCGCGCTCAGGGCGACAACGTCTGGCTGACGCTCGGCCTGCGCGAGGGCAAGAACCGCGAGGTCAAGCGCATCCTCGAACATCTCGGCTTGCGCGTGAACCGCCTGATCCGCGTTTCCTTCGGCCCCTTCCAGCTCGGCGATCTGGGCGAGGGCGCGTTGGAGGAAGTGCGCACCCGCATCCTCAAGGACCAGCTCGGCGAAGCGCTGGCACGCGAGGCGGGGGTCGATTTCGAGACCGGCCTTGCCCAGGCTGACGAGTTGCCCGCGCGCCAGCCCTCCGCACGTCCGCTGTCCGCACGAACGGACGCGGTGCCCGCGCGCGAAGGCCGCTTCCGCTCGCGCGAGGATTTTCTCGCCCGGGGACCGCGTGCTGCCGCTGCGCCCGCGCCCGCCTACAAGCGCGAGGCCTACGAGCAGCGTTCCAAGGAACGTGCCGTCTGGCGCGATGAAGAGACCGAGGCCGTGCGCCCCAAGGGCACACGGGTGCCCCGCCGCGGCGCGGACGCACGCGAGTCGCGCGCCCTCAGCGGAGAGCGCGAGCACGTTCGCGCTGGCGCGATCACCGATCCGGGCGGCCGTACGGTCAAGGTCGAACGGCTGGTACCGATGCCGAAGCTCGCCGAGCGGTCGGCCCGCAAGGTCAGGCCCGACCTGCCGGATGAGGCGCGCGAGGGCGGCTTCAGAAAGCGGGATGGCTTCGACAGGCGCGGTCCTGCGAGCGCTGACTCCCAGCGTCCCGCCCGGCGGTTCGGACGGGACGAGCAGGGCGATGAGCGGCGCACTTTCGCCGACCGCGCCAATCGTCCGGCCGGTCGCCCCGACGAAGGCTTCCGACGGGATCGCGACGACCGCCCGCGCGGCGACAAGCCGGGCTTCCGGCCGCATGGTGACAGACCCCAGGGCGACCGGCCGTCTGGTGATCGTCCGCATGGCAAGAGTTTTCGTGACGGAGGTTTCGGCGGCGATCGCCCGCGCGGCGACCGGCCGGGTTTCCGGCCGCATGGTGACAGGCCCCAGGGCGACCGGCCGTCTGGTGATCGTCCGCATGGCAAGAGTTTCCGTGACGAAGGTTTCGGCGGCGATCGCCCGCGCGGCGACCGGCCGGGTTTCCGGCCGCATGGTGACAGGCCCCAGGGCGACCGGCCGTCTGGCGATCGTCCGCGTGGCAAGAGTTTTCGTGACGGAGGTTTTGGCGGCGATCGCCCGCGCGGCGACCGGCCGGGTTTCCGGCCGCATGGTGACAGGTCCCAGGGCGACCGGCCGTCTGACGATCGTCCGCGTGGCAAGAGTTTTCGTGATGAAGGTTTCCGCGGGGATCGCCCGTCCGGCGAGAAGAGGCCGGAGCGGAAATTCGCCGGCAAATCGTTTGAGAAAAAGCCGTTTCGTGGCCAAGCGGCGGATGATAGCCAGTCACGCGGCAGGCGGGATTTCGGTGGGCGTGATCGCTTCGCCGGCAAACCGCCGTCGGGAAAGTCGTTCGGCGGCAAACCTTCCGGTTCGCGTCCAGGCGGCTCGCGTCCGCCGCGCAAGTCCTAAATGCTTGAGTGACGGAGGCAGCGGTTGCGTATCGTCGCAGGCCGTTTCAAGGGCCGCGCCCTGACCACGCCGAAGTCGGACGCCATCCGTCCGACGTCGGATCGCGTGCGCGAAACCATCTTCAATGTGCTGGCGCACGCCTATGGCGATCCCGTGACCGGCGCGCGGGTGCTGGACCTGTTCGCCGGCACGGGCGCGATGGCGCTGGAGGCCATCTCGCGCGGTGCGGCCTTCGCGCTGCTGGTCGATGACGGCGCGGAAGCGCGCGCCGTCATCCGCACCAATACGGATGCGCTGGGCGTCGGCGGCCTGACGCGCATCTACCGGCGCGATGCGACAAAGCTCGGCGAGGCAAAGCCGCTGGAACCGTTCTCCCTGGTGTTCTGCGATCCGCCCTACGGCCGCGGACTGGCGGAGAAAGCGCTCACCGCTGCCCGCGAAGGCGGCTGGCTCACCGACGACGCGCTCGTGGTGGTGGAAGAGGCGAGCGATGCCGCCTTCGTCTTTCCCGAAGGTTTCGAGAAGCTGGAAACCCGCGACTACGGCGACACGCGCTTGTCCGTCGGGCGCAGGGTGCTTTCAACTGCGCCCGAACAGGCGCTCGATGTCGGATAGTTTGAGTTCGACGTACGTCGGGCGGCCGTGGTTGCATTGGCCAGAGAAGGGGGTCGCCTCCATCTCGCGCAGCAGGGCGTTCATTTCATCGGGGCGCAGCCGCCGGCCCGAACGCACGGAGCCGTGGCAGGCCATGGTCGCGAGGACATGGTCGAGCCGTTCGTCGAGTGCGCGGGCATCGCCCCATTCGGTCAGCGTGTCGGCGACGTCCCGCACCAGTGCCCGGATGTCGCCGCCCACGAGCGCTGCCGGCACCTCCTGCACGGCGACCGCCCCCGCACCGAAGCCCTCGACGACAAGGCCGAGCGCCGCGAGCGTGTCGCCATGGGCGAGCAGCCGGTCGGCCTCGGACGGGTCGAGTTCCACGATTTCCGGAATAAGCACGAGTTGCCGCGCGATGCCGCTGGCGGCGCGCTCGCGCTTCAGCCGCTCGTACACCAGCCGCTCGTGAGCTGCGTGCTGGTCGACAATGACGATGCCGTCGCGCGTCTGGCTGATGATGTAGTTCTCGTGCACCTGCGCGCGGGCCGCGCCGAGAGGCTGCTCCACGGCTTCCGCCACGGCGGTGGTCTCGCTGGCGCGCGCATCCGCCGCTGGAGGGGCAAAGGCGTGAAACGCCGTTTGCGGGCTATCCGCGAAGCCAGTCGGCGCCTGCCAGTTGTCGAAGGTGGCGGGCGCGGGGCGGGCCCGCCCGCCGAAAACGGAGGAGGGGAAGGGCTGGCCGGTGTGGATGTGCAGATCCGGCTGCGGCGCGCCCTGCATCGGCGGGCTCATCGCTTCCGGTATGGACTGCGGCCGTAACGCCGCCAGCGTCCGCAAGCCGCCGGTGGTCGTTGCACGGTGGCCCGCGCCCGCAAGGGCCTGTTTGAGCGCGCCCACGATCAGCCCGCGCACCAGACCGGGGTCGCGGAAGCGCACTTCAGACTTGGCCGGATGCACGTTGACATCGACAAGGCGCGGATCGCAGGCGATGCGCAGCATCAGCGCCGGATGGCGGTCGCTGGGCAGGAAATCCATGTAGGCGGCACGCACCGCACCCAGTATCTGCTTGTCGCGCACCGGGCGGCCGTTGACGGTGGCGTGGATGTGCGTGGAGGTGCCGCGGTGATAGGTCGGCAGGCCGGCAAAGCCCGTCACCGCCACGCCCTCGCGCTCCGCGTCGATGGGGACGGCGTTGGGCGCGAACTCGGCGCCCAGAATGCGTGCGAGACGGCGCAGCAGCGCGGCCTCGTCGTCGCCTTCCGCCGGCAGGTCGACGGTGGAAAGGTGATCGCCCGCGACCGTGAAGCGCACCTGCGGATGCGCCAGCGCCAGCCTTTTCACGGCTTCGACCGCGGCCTGGGCCTCGGCGCGGTCGCTCTTCAGGAATTTCAGCCGTGCCGGAGTGGCGGAGAACAGGTCCGTCACCTCGATGCGCGTGCCACGGCCTGCCGGCGCCGGGCGGACGGACTCCTTGCGCCCGCCGTCCACCACGATGGCCCAGCCGTTGGGATCCGTCCCGTTGCGGGTGAGGATGGACAGGTGCGCCACAGCGCCGATGGACGGCAGCGCCTCGCCCCGGAAGCCGAGCGAGCGGATGTCGAACAGATCGCCCTCGGGCAGTTTGGAGGTCGCGTGGCGCTCCACCGCGAGATCGAGGTCGATGGCCGACATGCCGCAGCCATCGTCCGTGACGCGAATCAGCCGTTTGCCGCCCGCCTCCACGACCACCTCGATGGTGCGGGCGCCGGCATCAACCGCATTCTCGACCAGCTCCTTGATGGCGGCGGCTGGCCGCTCGATCACCTCGCCAGCGGCGATGCGATCGATCAGGACAGGTTCGAGACGGCGGACTGCCAAGCCAGCTGCGATGCCTGCTGCCATGCCATTCAGCTCCGCCGTCAGCCCCGGCCCTCGGCCAGATACTGCTTGGCGAGCACCTTCGCTTCCTCGACGGCCGGCTGGTCGAACGGATCGATGCCGAGCGCGAAGCCGGTGAGGATCGTCTCCAGCATGAACTGCGCGAGCAGCGCGCCAAGAGTGTACTCGTCGAGGCGCTGCAGGCGGATCTGGCGCACAGGCCGGCCGTTGGCCGCGAAAGTGTCCGTCATGGCAAGCCCTTGTGCAGCCACGAAATCGCCCACGTGCTTGCCGGCGAAACCGGCCTGGCCGGCGCGCGCGGCCAGTTCCGCGTCGATGAGCGGGCCCGTGCCCTTCACGTCGAGGGTGATGACCGTGAACAGCTTGTCGCGCGGCCCGTCGAGATAGAGCTGCTGCTGGCTGTGCTGATCGACGGGGCCGAGCGCGCCCACGGGCTGCGAGCCGAGGCCCTTCTTGCCCAGGCTCTCGGCCCAGAGCTGGATCCACCACTTGGCGAAGCGCTCCAGCCGGTCAGTATAGGCCATCAGCACGGCGATGCCCTTGCCTTCGAGATGGGCCGCGACATTGAGCGCCGCGCCGACCGCCGGCTGGATGGCATGCACGTCGCCATCCTTCAGCGAGGCGACGACCGCGCGCGCGCCGGCGCGAATGGCGTCGATATCGAGACCGAGAATGGCGGCGGGCAGCAGGCCGACGTTGCTCAGCACGGAATAGCGGCCACCAATGCCGGTGTGGTGGTCGAGGAACTGGACGCCCTCCGGCTCAAGCAGATCGCGCAGCGGATGCGCCTTGCCGTCCTTACGCGGTTCGGACAGGCCGAGGATGAGGCTTGCGGCGCGGTCGCGCAGCCCCGCCTCGTCCAGCTTCGCGAGCAGGGTGATCGCCTGGATCAGCGTCTCGCCCGTGCCGCCGGACTTGGAAACCGCCAGCACCCGTGTGGTATCGAGCGGCAGGCGCTCCAGCGTGATGCCGAAGGTAACGGGATCGAGGTTGTCGAAGAAATGCAGGCGCGGCTCGTCGCGCCGGCCGAGGCCCGGCACCTGATAGAACGCAAGCTGCGCCAGCGCCTGCGCGCCGAGGCTCGACCCGCCGGTGCCGAGCACGACGATGTCGGTGACGGGCGAGGCGCCCAGAAACCGCGTCGCCGCGCCGTGGATGGCGGGCAGGTCGTCGCTCCCGCCGGCGACGTCGACGAGCGGCAGCTCGCCCTTCTCTACAGCGGCGTTGAGGCGCGCGAGCGCGGTCCCTACGGCAGCGAAGGCCGCATCGATCGCCGTGTCCGGCAGGCCGTTACCGCCGATGCGGGAGGCGCGCGCCAGATCGATGGATTGCTGAAATGCGATGGTTCCCGACATAATTCCTCGCCCCGTTTGTGCGGATGTCAGGCCAGCCCCTCCGGCCGCCCCGCCGCGATGACAAGCAGTTTGCTCGTTCCGAAAAGCCGCTCGCCGACACGCCTGACATCGGCGAGCGTCACCGCCTCGACAAGGCCGCGTCGCCGGTCGATGTAGTCGATGCCAAGGTCGTCGAGTGCGATCTGCAGCAACTGACGGGCGATCTTGGCCGAGTTGTCGAACTGCAGCGGATAGGAGCCGATGAGGTATTGCTTGGCCTTGGCGAGTTCGTCCGTGTCCGGGCCGTCGGCCGTCAGGCGGGCGATTTCCGCGCGAATGACGGCGAGCGATTCGGCCGCGCGCTCATTCTTGGTGGCGGTGCCGCCCACCAGAAGGCCGGCCGCGCGCAGCGGCACGAGCGAGGTGGAGACGCCGTAGGCCAGTCCGCGCTTCTCGCGCACCTCCTGGAACAGCCGCGATGTAAACGCGCCGCCGCCCAGAATGTGGTTGAACACGATCCCAGCCATGAAATCCGGATCGTTGCGCAGGAAGCCCGGCACCGCGAAGCGCAGGGACGTCTGCGGCACGTCGACATCGATGACCTCAAGCGCGCCTGACGCCAGCGGCGCCGCCGGCGCGACGGCGGGCACCTGCCCGCCTGCCGGCAGATCGCCGAAGACGGCGTCGAGCTGCGCCGAGAGCGTCGCGGCGTCAATGGCGCCGACCACGCTGACGGTGAGATTCGCCCGGGTGAGCGCTGCGGGCTTGATGGCGAGGAAGATGTCGCGGTCGAGCGCCGGCACGGTATCGATGCTGCCCTTGACGGGCTGCGCGTAGGGGTGGCCGGGGAAGGCCCGTGCGAACAGGGCGCGGCTCGCGAGCGTGTCCGGGTCGTTCGCCTCGTGCCGCAGGCCGGCGAGCAGCTGCTCGCGCACGCGCGCCACGGCGCTGTCGTCGAAACGCGGCTCCGTCAGCGCGAGGCGCAGCAGCTCGAACGCCTGCCCGGCGTGGCGCGCCAGAGTCTTCAGCGAACCCCGCCAGGTGTCGCGGTCGGCGGCGAAGTGCAGCTCGATGGCGTGTTCCGCGAGCTTTTCCTGGAAGGCTTCGGAATCGTAGGGGCCCGCGCCCTCGTCGAGCAGGCTCGCGAACAGCTTCGCGGCGCCGGCCCTGTCCGCCGGGTCGAGGGACGCGCCGCCCCTGAATGCGAACTCCACCGCGATGAGGGGAACAGCGTATTCCTCAACGAGCCAGGCCTCGATGCCGCCGGGCGAAACGACGCGCTGGATGGCGCGCGAAGCGGACGTCTGACTGGAAGCGTTTGCGGAACCCGGCTCGACAAGCGACATGCGAAAACCTCGACAGAAACGGAAAGCGCCGGATCAGGCGCGGAAGGCGGCCGGCGCCGTCATGCGGGCAGCAGGAAGCCGGATGTGTGCGGCCGGCTCAGGAAACGCCGCGCCGCCTCCTGAATGGCACCCGCATCGACCGCCTCGATGCGGTCCGTCCACTGCTGAACGTCCGCCACGGTTTCGCCGATGGCGAGCGCCGACCCGTAGATGTGGGCCATGTGGACCTGGCTGTCCTGCGCATAAATCATCTCGGAGACGAAACGGGTGCGCGCGCGCGTCAGCTCCGCCTCGTTCACGCCGTCCTCGACGAGGCGCGTCACGACCTTGCCCACCGCCTCGTCCAGCGCGTCGAGCGTGACGCCTGATGCCGGCACGGCATAGATGTCGAAGCGGGAATCGTCGAGCATCGTGGCATGGTAGCTCGCGCCGGCGTTCACCGCCACGCCCTGGTCGAGCACCAGATGGCGGTAGAGCAGGGAGGTCGGCCCCCCGCCCAGAATTTCGGCCAGCAGCTCAAGCGCATAGGCCTCCTGCCCGGTCTGGGTGCGCACGGAGGGGACGAGCCACGCGCGCTGCAGGTAGGGCTGCTCAACACGCGCATCCGCGACTGAAACGCGCTTCATGGCAACGGGAAGGGGCTCGCGCGGGCGCTGGCGCTGCGGCCGTTCGCCGCGTGCGGCGATCCGGCCATAGGTGCTTTCGGCCAGCGCGATCACCTCATCGGCCTCCACGTCGCCGGCAACGACCAGTATCGCGTTCTCCGGCGTGTAGAAACGCCGGTAGTAGGCGAGCGCGTCGTGCCGGTCGAGGGTCTCGATCTCGTGCTGCCAGCCGATGATCGGGGTGCCGTAGGGATTGTGCGTGTAAAGCGTGGCGGCGAGCGCCTCCGACAGTTGCGCCGACGGATCGGTGTCCGTGCGCATGCGCCGCTCCTCCAGCACGACGAGCCGTTCCGGGTCCACGGCCGCGTCGTCCAGCGTGAGGCCGGTCATGCGGTCGGACTCGAAGGCCATCATCGTGCCGAGATGCTCCTTCGCGATGCGCTGGTAATAGGCGGTGTAGTCATAGGAGGTGAAGGCGTTTTCCTGCCCGCCGAGACTCGCCACGAGGTGCGAGAACTCGCCGGCGGGGTGTGTCGCCGTGCCCTTGAACATCAGATGTTCGAGAAAATGCGCGATGCCGGACTTGCGCAGCGGATCGTCGCCCGAGCCGTTGCGGTACCACACCATATGGGTGACGACCGGCACCCGCCTGTCAGGAATCACGACGACGTCGAGGCCGTTGGCGAGCGTGCGGGTCACCACTTCCGGCCCTGCCTTCAGGCTGGTTCCGGTGCCGGCGGCCTGTCCGGCGGCGGAGATGGAGCCTTCACCCGTGGAACTCGCGCCGCTGGAATCCGGGCCGGAAAATGGACTGGTCATGCACAACTCACTTGTTCAGGGCGCGTCGGAGGGAAGGATCGGACGGCACGGAACCGCCCGCCGATGCGGCCCGGTGCGCGATCCGTGACAAGGGGCGCGCCGAATCCGGACGGCCCCGCTCCCGCATCAATTGCGATTCTGGCTGTTGAGGAAGAAGTAGGGGCTCGCGGGATCGAGGCGATCCACCGGCGTGACCTCCGGCTCCGGAATCCGCGCCTTGTCGGAGGGCATGCGGTAGCCTTTCGGCGGCTCGGTCAACGTCGCGCGTGCCGGCTCCTTCCCGTAGGCGACGGCCGGCTCTTTCTCCTTCTGCGACGCAGTGCCGCGCAGCTGGCGCGGGTCGAGCGGCCGTGCGCTGCAGGCGTCGCCATGGCAATCGTCGGCTGTGGGCGCCGGCACACCGCCGCCGCCGACACGCCGCCCGGCGCGCAGTTCGTCCGGCCTCAGAGGGCGGGCTTCCTCGTTGTCGCGGTTGACTGGCACAGGCTTGTTGGCGGCTTCGATCGCCCGCCGGCGCGCGGCGACATCCGGGTCCGTCGGCCAGTTCGGATGGCCGCCGCCCGCCGCGCGAGGCGGCGGCAGGTTGTTGCCGGCACTGGGCGGCAGCACGAGCGGCGCGCGCTCCTGATAGTCGATAGTGGGGGCGTCGCCCTCGATGATGCCGAGCTTGCCCAGCACGTCTTTCATGAAGACGCCGGTGGTGTCGCGTTCCTGCGCCAGAGCTTCCGACGATCCCGCCGCCATGCCGAAAGCCAGACCGGCGCAAACCGTGCCAATGACAAGTCCGGCCTTTTTAAGATCAACGCGCGTCATGTCCCATCCCGTTCCGCCGCAGAGCTTGCCCGCCCCGCCCAATCCGTCGGCCCGCGAGCCGTAACCGCGCCGCCGCATCCTGCCGCCTATCGTCCCGGCTGTCTGCGGCGATAATGGGGCAACGGCTCATTTTCCGTCCGAAGCCCCTTTTCGCCGCTCGATGACGAGCGAATCATACAGAAGTCCGGCCACCCCGGCAACAATGGCGGCGTCGGCCACGTTGAACACGTACCAGCTGAAGCCGAAGGCGTGGAGGTGCAGGAAGTCGAGCACCGCGCCATAGACGCTGCGGTCGATGGCGTTGCCGACGGCCCCGCCCAGAATCAGCCCGAGCGAGACGCCGACGAGCGTCGTCCGCGCCCGGCGCGCCCAGACGGCCATCACGATGGCCGCGCCCACCGATACGCCGACAAGCAGCCAGCGGCCCAGGTCGCTGTCCTGCTGGAACAGGCCGTAGGAGACGCCGCGGTTCCAGACCAGCACGATGTTGAAGAACGGCGTCACCTCCACGGCCCCGCGCGTGGCGATGTCGAGGACGTGATAGACCCACAGCTTCGTCGCCTGGTCGAGAACGAGCGTGGCCAGCGCCGCGATGATGCCGGCCTGCTGCGGGGTGATGGCGCCGCGCGTCACGTCGTTCATGCGGAGCGCGCCTGGTGGACGGCGTCCCATTCCCGTAGCGCTTCGGCATCGCGCAGGGTGACGTCGGGATAGTCGGGGTCGGTGCCGACTTCGGGCAGGATCTTCCACGAGCGGGCACACTTGCGACCCGCGGCGCGCTCGAACACGACCGCGACGCCGGGCACTTCCGGCAGGCGGAAGGCGTCCGCCGGCCCGTCGCCCGCCTCGACGTGGATGCCGGAGGTGATGCAGATGTCGGCGAACGGCAGCCCGTTCAGGACGGCGCGCAGTGCCTCGTCATCGACGAACACGCGCGGCGCCGCTTCAAGGCTCGATCCGATGCGCTTGGCAGCGCGTTCGATCTCAAGCGCGCCGGTGACGACGCGGCGGACGTCGCGCACCTTCTCCCATTTCGCCTTCAGCGCATCGTTGCGCCAGGTGGGCGGAATCTGCGGGAAAGGCTCAAGGTGAACGGAGCCCGTCTCCGAGGGGAAACGCGACAGCCACGCCTCCTCCGCCGTGAAGGCGAGGATGGGCGCGAGCCACGTGGTGACGGTGCGGAACACCTGATCGATGACGGTGAGCGCGGCGAGCCGCGTCTTGCTGGAGCGCGGATCGCAATAGAGCGTGTCCTTGCGGATGTCGAAGTAGAATGCCGACAGATCGGTGTTCATGAACGCCGACAGCGCGGCGACGATGCGCTTGTAATCGAAGGCCGCATAGGCGGCGCGCACTTCCTCGTCGAGTTCCGCGACGCGGTGCAGGATGAGCTGTTCGAGTTCCGGCAGTGCCTCGTAGACCACGAGGCGGCTGCCGTCGAAATGATGCAGCGAGCCCAGCATCCAGCGCATCGTGTTGCGCAGCTTGCGGTATGTCTCCGCGAAGGTCTTCACGATCTCCGGGCCGATGCGCAGGTCGTCCGAATAGTCCGAGGCCGCGATCCACAGGCGCAGGATGTCCGCGCCGGAGGTCTTGATCACGTCCTGCGGCGCGGTGACATTGCCCTTCGACTTCGACATCTTCTCGCCGCGCTCGTCGAGCACGAAGCCGTGGGTCAGCACCACGTCGTAGGGCGCGCGCCCGCGCGTACCGCAGCTTTCCAGCAGCGACGAGTGGAACCAGCCGCGATGCTGGTCGGAGCCTTCGAGATACATCACCCTGTCCGGCCCGCCGTCGATGACGCGGTTGGTCCTGAGGTCGTCGCGCACCTCCAGCGTGAAGGCATGGGTGGAGCCCGAGTCGAACCACACGTCGAGAATGTCGTTGACCGGCGCCCAGGCGGCCGGATCGTCCACGAGCCCTTCGAGGAAGCGGCGCGGATCGGCATTGAACCAGGCGTCGGCGCCCTCCGCCTCGAAGGCGTCGGCGATGCGCTTCGCCAGTTCCGCGTTATGCGCGAAACCGTGGCCGGGGGCGATATCGGTGACGTTGCCCGAATCGTCCTCGCGCACGAAAACCGTGATCGGCACACCCCAGGCGCGCTGGCGCGACACCACCCAGTCCGGCCGGTTGGCGATCATGCCGGTGATGCGATTCTCGCCGGAGGCTGGCACCCACTGCGTCTGCGTGATGGCTTTGAGCGCGCGCTCGCGCAGCGTGGCGCCGTTCGGTCCATCGATGGGCTTGTCCATGGCGATGAACCATTGCGGTGTGTTGCGGTAGATGACCGGCGCCTTGGAGCGCCAGGAATGCGGATATTGATGCTTGATGCGCCCGCGCGCCACGAGTGCGTCCGCCTCCCGCAGCGCCGCGATGACGCGCTCGTTGGCGTCGCCTTCCTTGCCCTTGTCGTCGAGCACCCGCGCGCCCGCGAACAGGGGCACATGCGGATAGTATGTGCCGTCCGGCCCCACGGTGTGCGGCAGCTCCACGGTGCCGGCGGCGGCGAAGAGGGCGCGGTTGGCGAGATAGGCGCTGTAGTCGTCCGCGCCGTGGCCTGGCGCGGTGTGGACGAAGCCCGTACCGGCGTCGTCGGTGACATAGTCGGTGGCGACGAGCACCACGTCGAACTCATAGCCCTTGCCGCGCAGGGGATGCGCCGCCGCGCGGATCGCCGCCGGATCGACGGCGCGCACCTTGCGGAACGCCTCGACGCGCGCGGCCTTGAACAGGCCCTCCGCGAGCTTGTCTGCGATCAGCAGCTTCGCGCCCGGGCGCACCCAGTTGTCGGCGGGCGCCTCGGTCACCTCGTAGAGGCCGTAGGCGATGTCGCGGGAATAGGCGATGGCGCGGTTGGCCGGGATGGTCCACGGCGTCGTGGTCCAGATGACGACGCGCGCGTCCTTCAGGCCCGCGTCGTCCGTGTCGACGACGGGAAAGGCGACGAAGATGCTCGGCGAGGTGTGCTCGTGATACTCGACCTCCGCCTCGGCCAGCGCGGTGCGCTCGACGACGGACCACATCACCGGCTTCGAGCCGCGATAAAGCTGGCCGGAAGCGGAGAACTTCATGATCTCGCGCGCGATCTGCGCCTCCGCGGGCAGCGCCATGGTGAGGTAGGGATGCTCCCAGTCGCCCACGACGCCGAGACGCTTGAATTCCTCCCGCTGCACGTCAACCCAGTGACCGGCGAAAGCGCGGCATTCGCGGCGGAACTCGACGACCGGCACCTCGTCCTTGTCGCGGCCCTTGGCGCGATACTGCTCCTCGATCTTCCATTCGATCGGCAGGCCGTGGCAGTCCCAGCCCGGCACATAGTTCGCATCGTGGCCCAGCATGGACTGGGCCCGCACGATCATGTCCTTCAGCACCTTGTTGAGGGCATGGCCGATATGGATATTGCCGTTGGCGTAGGGGGGGCCGTCGTGCAGCACGAAGCGCTTGCGCCCCTTGCCGGCCTCGCGCAACTGGCCGTAGAGGCCGTTCTTATGCCAGCGGGCGAGAATTTCCGGCTCGCGCTGCGGCAGGCCCGCACGCATGGGAAAATCGGTCTTCGGCAGGAACAGGGTGTCCGTGTAGTCGCGGGCGGCGTTGTCGGAAGTCGTCTTGTCTGTATTTGTCATGGAAGGGCAACGTCTCGGTAAACACGGCGAGAGAACGCCGGAGTAAGGCGATATAATCCAGGACCGCAGTTAGCGGTCATCTCCTCCCGGACCCGGCCCGTATCGCCATCGGAAGAGGCGAGGCGGTCACCGGGGCCGGGCCGTTAATTCGCCTGCTGCCCCTTTGGCCCCATGCGGGCATGGGCATGCACGTGGGCATGCCCATGGGGTCGCAAATGCAGCGATATGTCATGACGCTATGTTTCATGGCAGACTTCTAGCAGCCGGAAGATCGGCACGTAAAGGGGAATGCGCCGCAAAAGCCCCGCCGCGGATCAGCCAAGCAGCGAGGGAGCGCGCGGATCGGGCGGCCGGGCCGCTATCGCCCTTGCCCCGGCGCTGTCGCGGTCCATCTGGACGACAAGCGCGTCGACGTCGTCGAACTTCAGCTCCGGGCGCAGCCAGGCCAGAAACTCGACCTCCGGCTGCTTGCCGTAGAGATCGCCCGAGAAGTCGAACAGATGGGTTTCGAGCAGCGGCGCGCCGTCGTCGAAGGTGGGGCGGCGGCCGAAGCTGGCGACGCCCGCGCGCATGATGCCGTCCACCCGCACCCGCACGGCGTAGATGCCGTGGCGCAGGCCGCAGGCAGCGTCGAGGCGCATGTTCGCGGTGGGATAGCCGAGCGTGCGCCCGCGCGCATCGCCGTGCACCACCTCCGCCTGCACGAGCCAGCGATAGCCGAGCAGATGGTTCGCCGTGGCGATGTCGCCTGCCACGAGCGCGTCACGGATGGCGCTCGACGAGACGGGCGTATCCGCCTCCAGCACAGGTTCCACGACGACGACCGGCAGGTCGTGGCGGTGGGCGTGATGCTGGAGGAAAGCGGGCGAACCCTCGCGGCCTTTGCCGAAATGGAAATCGTGGCCGACAACGACGCCCGAGGCGGCGTAGCGCGTGATGAGCACGTCGTCCACGAACTCCGCCGCCGTCAGGCCGGCGAAGGCGGCGTCGAAGACGAATTCGATGACGGCGTCCACGCCGAACGCGACGGTGACGGCCGCCTTCAGCGGCACGGGCGTGATGCGGAACATCGGCTTCGCCGGCGCGAAGAAGCGGCGCGGATGCGGCTCGAACGTCAGCACAATTGCCGGTCTGCCGAGGTCGCGGGCAAGTGCGTGCGCCGCACCGATCACGGCCTGATGCCCACGATGCACGCCGTCGAAATTGCCGATGGCGATCACCGGCCGCTCAAACCCCTCCGGCAGCGGATCGAAACCGCGCACGATGCGGGGCGGGGAGAGGGGAAGATGCGGCAGGGGTGCGGTCATGCTCGGTTCGATGCGGTTTCGCGTGACTTGAGCGGGACGACTTTTCCGCGAATCGCCACCCGCCCGCTCCGGTTGTTTATGCACGATCTTTTCCGGAAAGGGGCATCCGTTTTCGGGAATCGTGCTTCCGTTTCCGGCGGACTTCTCTACCAGACCAGCCGCTCGATCGCCACCGTCGGCGACGGTTGCCGGCCGGCGATGAGGCTGGAGAGGCGGGTTTCGTCGATATGCCCCCGGTCGTCGAGCGTCTCGGCGGCGTGAATGCCGCGCGCGACAAACAGCGAGTCGAAGCCGGCCGCCCGCGCGCCGGCGATATCGGTGCGCAGGGCGTCGCCAATGGCGAGCACGCGCCGCGCGTCCGGCGCCGCTCCGCGAACGGCGACGGCGCGTTCGATCGCCCGGGCGTAGATCGGCAGGTGCGGCTTGCCGGCATAGATCGATCGCCCGCCGATGGCTTCATAGGCGGCCGCGATGGCGCCGGCGCAGTAGATCAGCTCATGGCCCCGCTCCACCACGAGATCCGGGTTCGCGCAGACCATCGTCAGCCGCCGCTCAGCCATGGCCCGCAGCCTGTCGGCGTAGTCGTCGGGCGTTTCGGTGTCGTCGTCGAAGAGGCCGGTGCACACGACATAGGCGGCATCCTCCAGCGCGGCGAGCGAAACGTCGAGCCCCTCGAAGACCGGCAGGTCGCGCGCCGGGCCCAGATGCCAGACCGGTAGGCCATGCCGGGCCGCGATCTCGCCCCGCGTGACGTCGCCCGAGGTGACGATGGCGTCATAGGCGTCGCTGCGGGCGTTCAGGCCGTCGAGCATCACGCGCACGACGCCGTGCGGGCGCGGCGCGTTGGTGATGAGGACGACGGTGCCGCCGCGCGCGCGAAACCGCGCCAGCGCCTCGCCCGCTTCCGGAAAGGCCGCGACGCCGTTGTGCAGTACGCCCCAGACGTCGCACAGCAGCACGTCGTAACGGTCGGCGATGGTGCCGAGGCCGGCGATTACTTCCGTGGCGTTGTCGTTCGGTGAGGTCATGGGCAATGCCGTCCCGGGGTGCGGATGGCCGCGCGGCGCCATCCTGATGCGATATCTCGGTGCGATGTTCTGGCGCTACAGGTCATCGGCCCTGTCTGTCAAGGCCGCGCGAGGCGCGATCGCCGGTCACGGATTTGTTATTGCCGTCCCCCCATTGGCGAACGCGCCGCGGCTTCCTACTTCTGCGGCATCCGACGCTTCGCGAGGAGCGTCCGGAATCTGGAATCTTGCTTCAAGAGGGCCATGCAATGAATCCGCAGGAACGTGACGTTATCAATGGAATTTTCGACCGGCTGAAGCAGGCCGAAGGCCAGCCGCGTGACCCTGAAGCCGAGGCGTTGATCGCCAACCGTCTCGCCGGTCAGCCCGGCGCCGCCTATCTGCTGGCGCAGATCGTGCACGTGCAGGAGCAGGCGCTCACCACGCTCAACGACCGCGTCAACGCGCTGGAAGATGAGGTCGCGCAGGTCAAGGCGGCGCCCGCCGCCAGCGGCGGCTTCCTGTCGAGCCTTTTCGGCGCCTCGACGCCGCCCGCGCAGCAGGCGCGTCCCGCCGCCGCGCGGCCCAACAACCCGCAACAGGGTAACGGGCCAAGGAACGGGCAGGATGGTCAGCAGGGGCCGTGGGGCGCGCAGGGTGCCCAACCCGGCCCGTGGGGCAATCGCGGCGGGGCCGGCGGCGGCGGCTTCCTCGCTTCTGCCATGACGACGGCGGCCGGCGTCGCCGGCGGCCTGCTGATCGGCAACGTGCTCGCCAACGCCTTCGGCCTCAACGGCGGGGCGCAGGCCGCCGATGCCGGGGCGGCCTCGTCCGCCAACGACGCTTCGGCGCAGGATGCCTCGGCTCAGGATGCCTCGGCTCAGGACACTTCGGCTCAGGATACGGCCGACGCTGGCAACGACGCCACCTATCAGGACGCCAGCTATGACGAAAGCGCCGACGGCGGTTTCGACGACTTCGGCGGCGGCGGCGACGACTGGGTCTGATTCGCGACCGCTGTTCTTCCGGACGGCTTTTTCGACACCCCGGCTCGCGCCGGGGTGTTTTTCGTTGAGCCGCTTTATGCGGGCGTGAGCGCGGTATCCTTCCCGACGCCGGCGGCCGTGAGTTCGATGCGCCGGTCGTGGAAGGCATCGAGCGTGGAACGGTGCCCGATGGAGACGATTGTCGTGTGCGGCAGCCTTTCGGCGAGCAGCGCGTACATTTCCTTTTCCATCGGTTCGTCGAGCGCGGCGGTTGCCTCGTCGAGCAGCAGCCAGTCGGGCTTCGCGAGCAGGGCGCGCGCCACCGAGAGGCGTTGCTGCTCGCCGAGCGACAGTGTGAGCCCCCAGAGCCCCTCGTCGTCGAGGTGAGGGGCGAGATGGCCGAGATGTACCGCCTGGAGCGCGTGCGCGACCTCCTCCTTCGGGTAGATGTCGCTCGTCGACGGATAGGAGACGGCGTCGAGCAGGGTGCCGATCGGAATGTAGGGCCGCTGCGGCAGCAGCATCACGCTGGCGCCTTTCGGCAGGGCGATGCGGCCCGCGCCGAAGGGCCAGATGCCGGCGATTGCGCGAAACAGCGTCGACTTGCCGACGCCGGAACGACCGGTGACGAGCGCACGCTCGCCCTTGTTCAGCACGAGATCCGGGATCGACAGCACTGTGCGGCCCGAGGGCAGGCGCAGGTCGACCGACGAGATGACGATGGCGCCGTTATCGGACGTGGGCCGGACCGGATGGTCTAGCAGGGACTGTACGCCCGGCCGCTGTTCCTGCCGGCGCGTGGCGTTGATGGCATGTTCGAAGCTCGACAGGCGGTCGACCACCGCCTTGTAGTCGGCGACCGTGGTATAGGCGGAGATGAAGAAGGTCAGTGCGCCCTGCACGCGAGAGAAGGCATCCACCGTCTGCATCATCTGCCCGAGCGTCACCTTCTTCAGGAACAGGTAGGGCGCCACGAAGAGATAGGGGATGACGACGCTGGCCTGGAAGAAGGAGGCGGTGAACAGCGTCAGCTTCTTCTGCCGGTTGAGGATCGCCATGAAGTTGTCGATCACGCGGCCGAACTTCTGGCCGAGCTGCTCCTTCTCCGCGTTCTCGCCCGACAGCAGCGCCACCTGCTCGCCGTATTCGCGCAGGCGCGCCAGGGAGAAGCGGAAATCGGCCTCGTAGCGCTGCTGGGCGAAGTTCAGGCCGATCAGCTTCCGGCCGATGATATGCGTGAGCCACGTGCCGAGCACCGCATAGATCAGCGCCACCCACAGCAGGAGCCCCGGCACGGCGATATCGGTGCCCGGCAGGGTGAAGTTCTCGGACAGCGACCACAGGATAGCCGCGAAGGAGGCGAGTGTCGCGACCTGCGACAGCAGCCCGAGGCTGAGCGTGCGCGTGTTGGCGATGAACAGGTTGATGTCTTCCGCGATGCGCTGGTCCGGATTGTCGGCCTCCGCGCCCGAAAGCTGCATCTTGTAGTGCGCGCTGCCGGAGAGCCAGTTGTCGATATAGCGGCGCGTCATCCACGCCCGCCAGCGGATGTGGAAGATGTACTGCACGACGATCTCAAGGATCGCGATCGCGATCCAGACGGCGGCGAGCGGCGAGAAGACGGCCAGAAGCTGGTGCCAGAAGGCTGCCGCATCCATCTCCTGCAGGGCGTTGTAGAGATCGCGCGAGAAGTAGCTGAGACGCACGTTCAGGGCGACCTGGAACAGGTTGATCAGGATGAGCGAGATGAAAAGCCCGATCCCGATCCATCTCTCCTGCAGGCGCACGCGACCGATGAGCGGAATGGTCATCTCGCCCGCGTCGCGCGTCGTGGCATAGGGCAGGATGAGCCGCCAGATGGTGAGGAGTGCGCTCTTCAGCCCGTGCATGGGATACGCTTTTTCATGGAGGGACGGACATTCGCGGAAGGACGCACGGCTGCTCAGAAGGCCTTGAAGGTGATGATCGTGCGTGTGTCGGAGATGCCGTCGATGGTCTGCACCTTCTCACCCACGAAATGGCCGACATCGACACCGGCATCGACATGGAACTTGGCGAGAATGTCATAGTCGCCGGCGATGGAATAGATCTCGGACGCGATTTCCCGATCCGCCAGCGCGCTGGCGACGGCGTAGGTCTGTCCGAGCAGGCACTTGATCTCGACAAAAAAGGTCTGCATCGCCCTCACTCTCCCCGATAGGCCGGCGGGGAACCGACCGCCGTTTCTCCATCTTATGCGCCAGCCGGAAGCCGGATGGCAAGCGTCCGCGCGCACGCCCGGAGAACGGCACGCCGTCGGCAGGAGAATAAAATAATATCGCAAGTTCTGCGCGGGTATCGTCAGGTCTCTGGCGGGCGGCTACAGTTGCCGGGTCGTCAGGGTTGACCTGACCCGCAGGGAATCAACGATGGCCCGCAACGTCTATCTGCCCGACCAGATTGCCCGGCGTCTCGCCTGGCGCCGCGACGTGGTCGCGCGGCAGCGCGATGCTGCCGGCACCACCCTGTGCTGCTGGCGGGAAACCTACATTCTGCCGCGTGAGAAGGCGCGCATGAAGGCGCGCGAATGGATGGACCGCTTGCGGCGGTCCGCCTATGTGACCGAGGTCGAGAGCTGGCGCGAACTGGGAGACGGGCGAATCGAATTCATCGTCCGCCGCGTTCCCGCCGACTGACGGCGGCCCGTCGAGGCGGGCCGAGGCGTGTGCGCACGGCCTGCGATGATGTGACGCAAGCGACCCTGTAACGCATCGCGCGCAGGCCTGCCCGGCGCCAGCATCAATACAAACACCACAATTCCGGGACCGCCCTCGCGGTCCCGGAAAACGGTGACGCCTGATTCGCGTAACGGGCTGTTACGCTATGTCGTCTTCGTCGTCTTCCTCTTCCTCGTCATCCTCTTCCTCGACGTCGATGTCGTCCTCGTCGTCGAACAGGATGAGGGTTTCGGGCGGAAGCACGGTGTTGCGGAAGTTGTCCTCGCTGTCGGCGTACCAGACAACGGAAACGCCCTTGTCGTCGACTGCCGTGACCGTGAGTGCCGGACCGCCCGATTTGAGCATGACAACGTCGCCAACGGTGAAACTCATGTCTGTCTCCTCCCAACGAGATGGCACAAAAGACCGATGAACTGTGCGCTTTCTGGTGGAGCGAGAAGCACCCCACCACAAGCGCGCCGAACCGCGAGCCGGGCAACCTTCCGAACCGGAAAACGCTTTAGCACGCCCGAAAAACGCTTTAGCAGGCCCATGTGACAGGTTTACGGCTAACAGCGCAAGCGCCCTGCGCGGTTTTGCCGCCAGCCTCGCGCCGCAAGGCCGGGCCTTGCTTGGCCGTGGCGAATCGCCGTTGCATTTTAAGACTGTTGTAGTGTAACTCTGGACATGGTTCTGGAACCATGCCAAAGAGCCGAAGGATGGAAATCCCGGCCGCCCGGCCGGGGGGTATCCGTCGTGCGCTCGATGCGCCGGCAAGCGGCGTATGTCGTGGTAACGCAGGTGGTTCGCGCGGTTTTCCGGTCCGGCGGTGGTTGCCGGGCACGGCGGCTGTGCGGCGGAGAACGATTTGGGGGGCAACGTGGCAGAGACTGCGAGCGTAGAGCCGACACGGCGAGACTTTCTCTACATCGCGACGGGCGCCATGGGCGCAGTGGGCGCTGCCGCGCTTGCCTGGCCGTTTATCAACCAGATGAACCCGGACGCCTCAACGCTGGCGCTGAGTTCGGTGGAGGTCGACGTCGGGCAGGTCGCCGAAGGGCAGAGCATCACGGTGAAATGGCGCGGCAAGCCCGTGTTCATCCGCCACCGCACGCCCAAGGAGATCGAGGAAGCGAAGGCCGTCCAGATCAGCGACCTCGTCGACCCCCTGGCCCGTAACGGCAACCTGCCCGCCGACGCGCCGGCGAGCGACACCAACCGCGCCGCCGAGGGCAAGGAAGCCTGGCTCGTCATGATCGGCATCTGCACGCATCTCGGGTGCGTCCCCCTCGGCAGCCAGGGCGACTACGATGGCTGGTTCTGCCCCTGCCATGGTTCGCACTACGATTCGGCCGGGCGCATCCGGCGCGGGCCCGCGCCGGAGAACATGCACATTCCGGCCTATCAGTTCGTCTCCGATACGGCGATCCGTATCGGTTGACATGCGTACCGGTTGACTTGGGTAGACCGTTACTCGGGTAGACCGCATCCAGAACAGCGACCCCTGATGCGCTGAAGCCGAGAAGAGCCATGCACGGACATTCGACCTACGTTCCCCAGACCGGCCTGACGAAGTGGCTGGAAAGCCGGCTGCCGATCATCAGCCTCGTCCATTCGTCGTTCGTCGCCTTTCCCACGCCGCGGAACCTCAACTACCTGTGGACGTTCGGCGCGATCCTCTCCTTCATGCTGATCGCGCAGATCCTCACCGGCGTCGTGCTGGTGATGCACTACACGCCGCATGTCACGCTGGCCTTCTCGTCGGTCGAGCACATCATGCGCGACGTGAACTTCGGCTGGCTGCTGCGCTATCTGCACGCCAACGGCGCGTCGATGTTCTTCATCGCGGTCTACATCCACATCTTCCGCGGCCTCTACTACGGCTCCTACAAGGCGCCGCGTGAGGTGCTCTGGATTCTGGGCGTCGTGATCTTCCTGCTGATGATGGCCACCGCGTTCATGGGCTACGTGCTGCCGTGGGGCCAGATGAGCTTCTGGGGCGCGACCGTGATCACCAACCTCTTCTCGGCGCTGCCGTTCGTGGGCGATCCGATCGTGACGTGGCTGTGGGGCGGCTTCTCGGTCGACAACCCGACGCTGAACCGCTTCTTCTCCCTGCACTATCTGCTGCCGTTCATGATCGCGGGCGTGGTCGTGCTCCACATCTGGGCGCTGCACCACGTCGGGCAGAACAACCCGACCGGCGTCGAGATCAAGGATATCCGAAAGGACTCGGTGCCCTTCACGCCGCACGCGACGATCAAGGACATGTTCGGCGTCATCGTCTTCTTCATCTTCTTCTCGTGGTTCGTGTTCTACACGCCGAACTACCTTGGCCACGCCGACAACTATACCCAGGCCAACCCGCTGGTGACGCCCGCGCACATTGTGCCGGAATGGTACTTCCTGCCGTTCTACGCCATCCTGCGCGCCATCCCCTCCAAGCTCGGCGGCGTCATCGCAATGTTCGGCTCCATCGCCGTGCTGGCCTTCCTGCCGTGGCTCGATACGTCGAAGGTGCGCTCCGCCGTCTATCGCCCGCTCTACCGGCAGCTGTTCTGGGTGTTCGTGCTGGTGGCGATCGGCCTCGGCTATCTGGGCGCCATGCCGGCCGAAGGCGGATACGTCATCGCCTCCCGTATTCTGACGGTCTACTACTTCGCCCACTTCTTGGTCATCCTGCCGCTGCTGGGGCTCTTCGAAAAGACGAAGCCGCTCCCGAATTCGATCGCGGAGTCGGTGCTGGCGAAGCCGCAAGGCGCGGCGGTTGCAGCCGCAGGCAGTAACGTTTGACAGGAGGGCAGATATGTTGACGACTGTCGCAAGCGACGAAAGCTGCCTGGTTGCGCAGGGAAAGCAGGACATGAGCCAGAACAAGCGTGTCGGCGCCGTCGCCTCGGCGGCGTCCTCCATCGGGCGCGGGCTGCGGGGCTTCCTCCTGACGCTCGGCGCCGCCGCGGGCCTTCTGGCGGGGCTGTCCCTGCCCGGTGCCGCCCCGGCGCGGGCGGCCGAGGCCATTCATCCGCCGGCGGTGTCGTGGTCGTTCGCCGGCCCATTCGGCAGCTACGACCGCGCGCAGCTCCAGCGCGGCTTCAAGATCTATCGCGAGGTCTGTTCGAGCTGCCACGCGCTGAGCCGGGTGGCGTTCCGCAACCTCTCCGAGCCGGGCGGGCCGGGTTTCACCGAGGATCAGGTGAAGGCCCTCGCCGCCACCTACCAGGTGCAGGACGGGCCGAATGACGCGGGTGACTATTTCGAGCGCCCCGGCGTTGCTTCCGACCGCTTCCCTTCGCCGTTCCCCAACGAGCAGGCGGCGCGTTCGGCCAACGGCGGCGCCTATCCGCCCGATTTCTCGCTGCTGGCCAAGGCCCGCACCTACACGCGCGGCTTCCCCACCTTCCTGTTCGACATCGTCACCCTCTATCAGGAGCAGGGGCCAGACCTGATCCACGCCATCCTCACCGGCTACGAGGACGCGCCGGAAGGCGTGACGGTGCAGCCCGGGCAGTACTACAACAAGTTCTTTCCCGGCCACCTCATCGCGATGCCGCCGCCGCTTTCCAACGAACAGGTGGAGTTTCCGAGGGGCGAGGACGGCCGCGCCCTGGTGCCGGAGACCGTGGATCAATACGCCCGCGACGTGACCGCCTTCATGATGTGGGCCGCCGAGCCGCATCTCGAAGCGCGCAAGGCGATGGGCTTCAGGGTCATCATCTTCCTGGCCGTGTTCGCGGCGCTGCTCTACTTCACCAAGAAGAAGATCTGGGCCAGCACCCACGCGGAAGAACACCACGCATAAGCGTGAACGCTGACGAAAAACCCCCGCAAGGGGGTTTTCCTGCTTGGCACGTGCCGGGAAGGCATTATTCTCGAATCATGTTCCGGCCCGCGAACCTGGCCCGCGACAATGCCGAAGGTGATTTGACATGAGCAGCAATCCGACGGCTGATCTCAGGGCGGCGATCCGCTCCATTCCCGACTATCCGCGTCCCGGGGTGATGTTTCGCGACATCACCACCCTGCTCGGCAACGCGCGGGCGTTCCGGCGGGCAGTGGACGAACTCGTGCAGCCCTGGCCCGGTGCCAAGATCGACAAGGTAGCCGGCATCGAGGCGCGCGGCTTCATTCTCGGCGGCGCGGTCGCGCACCAGCTTTCCGCCGGCTTCGTGCCGATCCGGAAAAAGGGCAAGCTGCCGCGCGACACCGTCTCGCTCCCTTACTCGCTTGAATACGGCCTCGATGCCATCGAGATGCACCGTGACGCCATCGACGCCGGCGAGCGGGTCATCCTCGTCGATGACCTGATCGCGACCGGCGGCACGGCGACTGCGGCAGTCGATCTGCTGCGGCGGATCGGCGCCGAGGTGGTGGCCGCTGTCTTCGTCGTTGACCTGCCCGATCTCGGGGGAGCGGAAAAGCTGCGCGCGAAAGGGGTCACCGTGCGCACGCTGGTCTCGTTCGAGGGCGAATGACCGACGGCGACGTGACGATGGCAGACGATCGCGCCGATGTCGTCGAGGATCGCCTGTTCGCCGAGCGGCTGCGGCTTCTCCAGCCGCGCCGCGGCCACCGGGCAGGAACGGACGCCGTGCTGCTCGCTGCGGCGGTGCCGGCGGATTTCGACGGGCATATCGCCGATCTCGGGGCGGGAGTGGGCACCGTGGGGCTCGCGGCCGCGGCGCTCAATCCGCTTGCGACCGTGACGCTCGTCGAGCGCGATGTCGGCGCGGCGGCGCTGGCGCAGCGGAACATCGCGCTGAACGCGCTGGAGGAGCGTGTGCGCCTCGCCGCCGTCGATCTGTTCGCCGCCGCCGCCCGGCAGGCGGCCGGATTGCGGGAAACGGCCGATCTGGTGCTGACGAATCCGCCCTTTCACGATGAAAACGCCGTGCGTCGCTCGCCGGACGCCGCCAGACGTTCCGCCCATGTGCTGGAAGGTGGCACGCTGGACGATTGGCTGCGGGCCTGCACCGACGTGACGCGGCCGGGCGGATGGATCGTCGCCATCCACCGGGCGGATGCGCTGCAGGGCCTGCTTGCGGCCCTGGAGGGCCGGTTCGGCGGCCTTACCGTGCGTCCCGTCCATCCGCGTGCCGACGCGCCCGCCACGCGCCTGCTGATCGCGGGCGTCAAGGGATCGCGTGCGCCGCTATGCATCCTGCCGCAACTCACGCTGCACACGGCGCAGGGGGCGTTCACGGCGCAGATGCAGGCCGTCAATCGTGGCGAGGCGCGCGTCGCCGTCAGGGCGTGATCCGGGAAAGCGTCGCGGTAGCGGTGCGGCCTTCACCCTGTGCGTGGAGAGCGGCGAGCCCCTCGCGGTATGTGGGGTAGGTGAGCCGGAAGCCCGGCAGCGTCTTGAGTCGCGCGTTCGCGACCCGCTTGTTTTCCAGATGGAAGCTGCGCACCATGTCCGACAGCTCCGCCGTGGCGAAATCGACCGGCGCGGGCGGCGTAACGCCGAGTAGCCCGGCGGCGAAGGCCACGACCTCGCCCTGCGCGGCCGGCTCGTCGTCTGCCACATTGTAAATGCCGTCGGCCGTCTCGTCCCGTATCGCGGCGGCGATGGCGGCGGCGATGTCGGCGGCATGGGCACGGTTGAACACCTGTCCATCCTTCACGATGTTGCGCGCCGTGCCGGTGGCGAGGTCGCGTAAGGTGTTGCGGCCCGGTCCGTATATGCCGGGAAGCCGGAAGACGAGGCCGCGCGCGCCGGCGGCGGCGGCAAGGGCCCGCCAGCTTTCCTCGGCGGCCAGCCGGCGCATCGAGCGCGGAACACGGGTGACGGCAGGCGACATTTCGTCGACCCACGCGCCGCCGTGATCGCCGTAAACGCCGACCGTGGACAGGTAGCCGACCCACCGCGCATGCATCTCGACGCCGCCGGAGAGCAGCAGCGAGAGCGCCGGGTCGCCCGCTTCACCCGGCGGGATGCCGGCGAGAATCGCGTCTGCGTCCGAGATGTCGCGCAGCAGCGAATCGCTGACGGCGGTGCCGTTGAGGACGTGCGCGGCGACGCCCCGCCCCCTCAGCGCGCGCGCCTTGTCGTCCGTTCTGACCGTGCCGCCGATGCGGGAAAAGAGCGGCCGGTGCGCCTCGATCAGGGCTTGCGCCGTGTAGCCGACGCCGAAAATGAACAGCCTCATGCCGCACCCCTTTCGTCGAGCGCCACCTGCCACTCGGCGGCTACCTCCGCGTCGCTCTCGCGCGGGTGGTGCGTGTGGGCGAGAGCGGTGAAATCCCGCGCCGGCAGGAGCTGTGCGAGCGCCCACACGGCGGCGGCGCGCACCACGGGCGAGGGATCGTCGATGAGCGCGCGTGCCTCGTCCAGGAGGGCGGCATTGCCGGAATTGCCGATGGCGATGAGAACGTTGCGCACGAAGCGCTCGCGGCCCGTGCGCTTCACGGGCGACCCGGCGAAGCGCAGGCGGAAGGCGGCATCCGTGAGGCGAGCGAGTTCCGCCAGCGGTGGCGCCACGTTTTCTTCGCACGCGATGAGCTTCGCCTCGCGCGCGACTGCGGCGAACTTGTTCCACGGGCAGACGGCGAGGCAATCGTCGCAGCCGAACACCCGGTTGCCGATGGCGGCGCGGAACGCGCGCGGGATCGCGCCCTTGTGCTCGATGGTGAGGTAGGAGATGCAGCGGCGCGCGTCGAGCTGGTAAGGGGCAGGAAAGGCGCCGGTGGGGCAGATGTCGAGGCATCGCGTGCACGAGCCGCAATGGTCCCGCTCCGGCGTGTCGGGCGGCAGGTCGGCGGTTGTGAAGATGATGCCAAGCAGCAGCCAGCCGCCATGGTCGCGCGAGACGATGACCGAATGCTTGCCCTGCCAGCCGAGCCCGGCGGCCTGCGCGAGCGGCTTTTCCATGACGGGGGCGGTGTCGACGAACACCTTCACCTCCTCCCCCGCGCGCGAGGCGAGAAAGCCGGCGACCTGCTTGAGTTTGCCCTTGATGATGTCGTGATAGTCGCGGTTGCGCGCGTAGGCGGCGATGACGCCGTGGCTTCTGCGGGCGAGCAGCGCCATCGGGTCGTCGGCCGGGCCGTAGTTCATCGCGAGCACAATGACGGAGCGTACCTCCGGCCACAAGGCGTGCGGCGAGGCGCGCCTGTCCGCGGTCTGGGCCATCCAGTCCATCGAGGCGTGGTGCCCGGCTGCAAGCCAGCTTTCGAGACGCGCGCCCGCCTCCGGGATTGCATCCGCGCGCGTGACGCGGACGACGTCGAAACCCTCCGCCCGCGCCCGCGCTACAAGTGCCTGCTTCAACGCGGCCCCGCCGCCGGCCGGACGGGCATCGGCAGATCGGGAGGTGGCCGGAACGGGCGAGGGGCGGATGTGCAATCGACGGGCTTTCGCGACAGGCGGCCGAAGGGGCGGCCCCATCTATATCACACCCTGTCAGAAATCGAGATCGGCATAGTGGGCGGCCGGCGGCATGCCCGGCACGCGGTCTGCCAGCAGGGGGCGGAATGAGGGGCGCGACTTGACCCGCGCATACCAGGCGCGGGCGGTTTCGTCCTCCTCCCACGGCACGTCGCCCAGATAGTCGACGCTCGACAGGTGGGCGGCGGCGGCGAGGTCGGCGTAGGTGAGTTCCGGCCCGGCCAGCCAGTTGCGCTTGGCGATGAGGAAGCCGATGTACTTCAGGTGATAGCGCACGTTGGCGCGCGCGGCGCGGATGGCGCTCATGTCGGGCGGGCCGCCGCCGTTGGCCACGCTGATGAAGCGCTTGTAGATCTTCTCCGTCACGAGATAGTCCGACACTTCCGCGTGAAACTTGGTCAGGAACCAGTCCATCAGCCGGCGCACTTCCACCCGCGCGGCGGACTGCTCGGGCAGCAGGCGCCGGTTTTCGAGGCCGAGGCCGCGCGTCTCGTCCAGATATTCCGCGATGACGGCCGGGCCGGGCACCGCAAAGCCCTGTTCCTCCAGAAACACCGGCAGATTCCCGGCCGGGTTCATGATCAGGAATTCATGGCGGCGTTCCCACGGTTTTTCCTCGATCAGGGCGGATTCGAGGCCCATCTCGGCCATGACGAGGCGAATGAAGCGCGAATGGGGGCAGAAGGGGTAGTGGAATAATGTCGCCATCGATTCAGCCAAACGAGCCCTGGGGTGGAAGCTGCGGTGCCGCACCGCGCGTGCGGTGTCGACAGATCAACACATGCGCGGGGGAATCCTGCAAGACGATGTCAGCCATCCGGGTTGTCAGCCCACTCATAGAGCCGGCTCGCGGTGTGAACAACCGATTTTATGCGCTGCTGCCGGCCTAAGCGAGTATGTCATTAAAGGTTCGCTAACGCTACACCGGCAGAACGTTAGCGCATGATCCCGGAAGATGGACGCCGCTTTCCGGCAGGGATCGTGCGCCCGAAAACCGGTGGGGCGCGGGACAACTGAGGGCGGCGGCACGGACCGTCGGGCGGGCGAGACATCCGCGAAAAGGGAAATATCATGGTGATCGGCGATCTGCTGGAAGCGGTGGCGCTGGGCGTGGTCGAGGGGCTGACGGAGTTCATTCCCGTCTCCTCCACGGGCCATCTGCTGCTGCTCGGCCATTTCATCGGCTTCGAATCGAACGGCAAGACATTCGAGGTGCTGGTGCAGCTCGGCTCCATCCTCGCCATCATGCTGGTGTATTTCCACCGGCTGTTCGCGATGGCGCGCGACATCCGCACCGATCCGGCCGTGCAGCGCTTCGCGCTCGGCGTGCTGGTCGCGTTTCTGCCGGCGGTGGTGGTCGGCGCGCTTGCCCATGGCTTCATCAAGAACGTGCTGTTCGATCCGTGGATCGTGTGCCTGTCGCTGATCACGGGCGGGCTCGTGCTGATCATGGTGGATAACGTCAAGCTCTCGCCGCGCCTGCACGACGCGACGCAGTTTCCGCTGCGCACGTGCCTCATCATCGGGCTGTGCCAGTGCGTGGCGATGATCCCCGGCGTGTCGCGCTCGGGCGCGACCATCGTCGGCGCCATGCTCAACGGGGCCGACAAGCGGGCGGCGACGGAGTTCTCCTTCTTCCTCGCCATGCCGACCATGGCGGCGGCTTTCGCCTATGACCTGCTGAAGAACTACAAGAACCTGGACGCCAACGACGGCCTGTTGATCACGGTCGGTTTCATCGCGGCGTTCCTGTCAGGCCTCTTGGTAGTGCGCTCGCTGCTCGTCTTCGTGGCCCGCCACGGTCTGGGCGTGTTCGCGTGGTGGCGCATCATCGTGGGCACGGCGGGCCTTGCCGGGCTCATGGTATTTGGCTGACGGGCGCGCCCGCGTCCTCTGCTCTGCGCTGTGGATTCCGCACCGCCCGCCGGCTCGCCCCGGGCGGAATCGCGATGTATTTTCAAGGGTAGTGGCAGGGTTGTTATTTTCACTTCACATGTTTCGGCTTATCTTGAACGATGTTTTGAAGAGCATATTTTGAGTTTGTTGACATGGTTTTGCTGCAATGCGGTAGCATTGGTGCAAGAGGGCCCGCTTCGAGAACGGTGGAACAGCGGTGCCAGGGTCCCGGGGTGACGTCGCGTTTTCTTTCGTCGCTTCCCTGACATCCCCACAGTTCGGCAACAAGAAAGATGGAGCAACATGACGGGAATTGCATCGACGACCGCCAATCTCGCCCTGTGGCGGATGCAGTGGGATACGCTGTTCTCGCTGCCGCATCTTCTGGATGATGGCGAGGTCGGCAGCGACGAAGGCTGTCGCATCTCCGAAGTCGAACATTTCGGCGACAATCCCGGCAACCTGCGTATGTTTCAGTATGTCCCGCACGATCTCCCGCCCGGCGCGCCGCTGGTCGTGGTGCTGCACGGCTGCACCCAGACCGCGGCGGGTTACGACCGCGGTTCCGGCTGGTCGTATCTGGCGGAGCGGGAGGGCTTCGCCGTGCTTTTCGCGCAGCAGCGCAACGAGAACAACCCCCGCCGCTGCTTCAACTGGTTCCGTGTGAGCGATATCGAGCGCGACGCGGGGGAAGCCGCGTCCGTCAGGCAGATGGTGACCTTCATGACGAAGGCGCATCAGATCGATCTCCAGCGGATATTCGTCACCGGCCTCTCCGCGGGCGGCGGCATGACGAATGTCATGCTGTCGGCCTATCCGGAAGTGTTCGCCGCCGGCGCCGTCGTTGCCGGGCTTCCCTACCGCTCGGCTACCACGGTGCACGAGGCGCTGCAGGTGATGATGGAGGGCAGCAGCCGCACGCCGGAGGAGCGGGGCGACGACGTTCGCCGGGCATCGCCGATTGGCGACCTGACGGAGAGCCGCATTGCCGTGGAGTGGCCGCGCATCGCCGTCTGGCAAGGGCTCGCCGACGATGTGGTGAGGCCCTCGAACGCCATGGAGATCGTCAAGCAATGGGCCAACGTGCACGGCCTCGACGAGCTGGCGAGCGATGAGGACGAGATCAAGGGCAACAGGCGGTTGCGCTGGCGTGGCGCCGAGGGGCAGATCCTGATCGAGGCAGTGGCCATCGAGCACCTCGGCCATGCCGTGCCGATCGATGCCGGACGCACCGACATCCATGAGCAGCCAGGGCCGCATTTCGCCGATATCGGCCTCTCTGCAACGGAAGAAATTGCCCGCTTCTTCGGCCTGCTGGAGGAACCCGCGCACGTGGTCGCAGACGGCGGCAAGCGGCAGGTCGCCGGCCATCCCGCAGCCGCTTCGGCGGCTTTGCCTGCCTCGCGTAGCAGGCGGGGCAAGGGCGCGCGCGTGCTGCGCTTGCGGGAAGGCGGAGCAGCCGGGCGCCGTCACGAGGCGGAACAGGCGGCGGGCGAACCCGCCGTCGCCGCGCCGCCGGAGGAGGCTGCGCCGACAGCGCTGCCCCCACCCGAGCCGCCGGCGGCGGCTGTGGCTCTCCCCGTGGCTCTCGCGGTGCCCTTGCCCACGGCGCAGGCAAGCGCCGGGGGGCAAAAGGATGAAGCGCCGCAACGTCCGGAGACGGCGGAGCCATCGGCTGATAGCGGGGATGTCCGGCCGGAGGCGCCCGACCGCAACGCCGGGAAGAGCCTGTTCCTGCGTGTTCTCGGCGCGCTGGGACTTTCAGGCGACAAGTAAGATTCCGGAGATGCCGGCATTTGCGCCGGACTGCTTCATATTCCCGATAGACTCATACTTAAAAACAGCATGTTCCGGTTGCCGGAACCGATCGCGCCCCCTGTCCGGCGCGCCACTCAGCCGGCCATCCGCGCTTCCGTCGGGCTGATGTCCCGCAGCACGTAGCCGCGCCCCCACACCGTCTCGATGTAGTTCGTGCCCTCCGAAGCATTGGCGAGCTTCTTGCGCAGCTTGCAAATGAACACGTCGATGATCTTCAGCTCGGGCTCGTCCATGCCGCCGTAGAGATGGTTGAGGAACATCTCCTTGGTGAGCGTCGTTCCCTTGCGCAGGGAAAGCAGCTCCAGCATCTGGTATTCCTTGCCCGTCAGGTGCACCCGCGCGCCGCTGACCTCGACGGTCTTGGCATCGAGGTTGATGACGAGATCGCCGGTGGTGATGACGGATTGCGCGTGACCCTTCGACCGGCGCACGATGGCGTGGATGCGCGCGACGAGTTCGTCCTTGTGGAACGGCTTGGTGAGATAGTCGTCGGCGCCGAAGCCCAGGCCCTTCACCTTGTCCTCGATGCCGGCGAGGCCGGAGAGGATCAGGATCGGCGTCTTGACCTTCGCGACACGCAGGCTGCGCAGGACTTCGTATCCCGACATGTCCGGAAGGTTTAGATCGAGCAGGATGATGTCGTAGTCGTAGAGCTTGCCAAGGTCGACGCCTTCCTCGCCAAGATCAGTCGTATAGGCGTTGAAATTTTCGGACTTCAGCATCAATTCAATGCTTTGCGCGGTAGCGCTGTCGTCCTCAATGAGCAATACGCGCATGGCCTCGTCCTTAACCTCGTTGCCGAGGCTCCCTGTGCTGTTGGCCCTGAGACAATCGGCGCCAATGACGGGTGTCCCCGGCGGCGTCGCGCAGTCTCATCCCACTTCAACCCGAAACGCTATGCTGTAATGGTTAACAAACCCTGATTCGTGCTGGCAAGTTATTTACGCGGGAGGTTCACTCTTTCGGTGTAAATCTCTATGCGGGAAAAATGGGCACGAATGAGCTTCATGACGTTTCAAGGTTCTGAATCGGGCTAACCGATTCTATTGATTCATTACTTCACCGCCGTCGCGCTCCATGGGTCGTCCGACAGGACGTCGCATGGGCCGCGTCAGCCGCGTCGGGGGATATTCTTAACGACAGCGGTAAATGAAAGGTTGACGCGCCGCACACAGACGAATCATTCGTTGACGAATGTGGACATCTGCGGGCAGCGCCGGGCGGGGCCGGCGCTGCGGCGGTTCCGTCACGGGCGTCAGGGCGGGGGCGCCCAGCGCAGCACGGGCTGGCGCGCCGCCCGGGTTTCGTCGAGCCGGCTGCGCGGCGCGTAGTGGGGGGCGCCGGTGAAACGCTCTGTCTCGCCCGCCAGCGCGCTGTGGGCGAGATCGCGCAGCGTGGCGATGAACAGGTCGAGAGAGGCCTTCGACTCGCTCTCCGTCGGCTCCACCAGCATCGCGCCGTGAACCACGAGCGGGAAGTAGACCGTCATCGGGTGGTAACCCTCGTCGATCAGCGCCTTGGCGAAATCGAGCGTGGTGACACCGGTCCCCTTCAGCCAGGCGTCGTCGAACAGCACTTCGTGCATCGTTGGCCGGTCGAAGGCGACGGACATCAGGTTGCCGAGGCTGGCGCGGATGTAGTTGGCGTTCAGCACCGCGTCTTCCGACGCCTGCCGGAGGCCGTCGGCACCATGGGACAGCATGAAGGCGAGCGCGCGCACGAACACGCCCGCCTGCCCGTGGAAGGCGGTGAGGCGGCCGAGCGGCGCCGCACCCGCCTCGCGCGCCGACGCCTCATCCTCCACCAGCGTGAACGTCTCTCCGTCCTGTTTCAGGTAGGGCAGGGGCGCGAAGGCCGCAAGCCGGCCGGAAAGCGCGACCGGCCCCGCGCCCGGGCCGCCGCCGCCGTGGGGTGTCGAAAACGTCTTGTGCAGGTTGAGGTGCATGGCGTCGACGCCGAGGTCCATCGGCCGCACCTTGCCCATGATGGCGTTGAAATTCGCTCCGTCGCAATAGAAGAAGGCGCTGGCCTCGTGCACGGCATGGGCGATGGCCCGGACGTCGCGCTCGAACAGGCCGCAGGTGTTGGGGTTCGTCAGCATGATGGCGGCCACGTCCGGCCCCAGTGCCGCGGCGACAGCTGCCGCATCCACCGTGCCGTCCGCGCGTGCCGGCACGGGGCGCACGGAGAAGCCGAGCAGCGCGGCCGTCGCCGGATTGGTGCCGTGGGCGGAATCGGGCACCAGCACGACAGTGCGGGTCGCCGCCTCGCCACGCGCCGCGATTGCCGCCTTGATCGCGGCCATGCCACAGAACTCGCCGTGCGCGCCTGCCTTGGGCGGCAGCGCGATGGCCTCGGCGCCCGTCAGCTCCCGCAGCCAGCGGGACAGCTCGTCGAACAGCGCCAGTGCTCCCTGCACGGTGGAAAGCGGCTGCAGGGGGTGAATGTCGGCGAAGCCGGGCAGCCGTGCCAGCGCCTCGTTGAGGCGTGGATTGTGCTTCATCGTGCAGGAGCCGAGCGGGAAGAGGCCCGTATCGATGCCGTAGTTCTGCTGGCTGAGGCGCACGTAGTGGCGCACGGCCTCCGGCTCCGAGAGGCCCGGCAGGCCGATGCCGTCCTGCCGCGCCAGCCCGCCCAGCCGCGGCGCGAAGGCGGTGGGCTCCTCGATATCGACACCGGTCGTCCCGACGCGGCCGATCTCGAAGATCAGCGCTTCCTCCTGCGCCAGCGCGCGGTTGCCGGTGAAGGTGCCGCGCGTGTCGCTGTTGTCGCCGTTCCGCACGGGAGCAGTGGGGCGGCCCTGATCGTTCAGCATCACAATACCTCCCTGAGGCCGTCCGCGAGCGCGGCGCGGTCGTCCGCCGTGTTGAGTTCGGTCGAGGCGACGAGCAGCAGGTCGTCGAGCCCCGCGTCCGGCAGCAGGCGCGACACCGGCACGCCCGCGAGGATGCCGCGCCCGGCGAGTTCCTCCACGACATCGGCGGCCGCGCGCGGCAGGCGCACGGTGAATTCGTTGAAGAAGGTGCCGTTCAGCACCGCGACGCCGCCGACGGTGGCGAGCGCCTCGGCGAGCGCGACCGCGTTGGCGTGGTTGACGAGCGCAAGCCGCCGCAGCCCCTCCGACCCCAGCAGCGTGGCGTGGATGGAGAAGGCGAGCGCGCACAGGCCCGAGTTGGTGCAGATGTTCGATGTCGCCTTCTCGCGCCGGATATGCTGTTCGCGCGCCGACAACGTCAGCACGAAGCCGCGCCGGCCGTCGGCGTCGAGCGTCTGCCCGGCAAGGCGGCCCGGCATCTGGCGCAGGTACTTCGTCCGCGTGGCGAACAGGCCGACATAGGGGCCGCCGAAGTTGAGCGCGTTGCCGATCGACTGTCCCTCGCCGACGACGATATCCGCGCCCATCGCGCCGGGCGGCGTGACAAGCCCGAGGGACACCGCCTCCGTGAACACGGCGACGAGCAGCGCGCCGCGTGCATGCGCGGCTTCCGCCACCGCCCGCAGGTCGCGCAGGTTGCCGAACACATCGGGCGTCTGCACAACGACGCAGGAGGTGTCGTCATCGATATGCGCCGCGAGATCCTCGCCCGCGGCGACATCCGGCGGCAGCGTGACGGTCGCGTGGCCGCCCAGCGACGAGACGGTGCGCACGACCTGCGCATAATGGGGATGCAGCCCGCCCGACAGCACCGCCTTGCCGCGGCGGGTGAGGCGGTGGGCCATCAGCACGGCCTCGGCCGCCGCGGTCGAGCCGTCGTACATCGAGGCGTTGGCGACCTCCATGCCGGTGAGCGCGGCCACCTGCGTCTGGAACTCGAACAGCATCTGCAGGGTACCCTGCGCGATCTCGGGCTGATAGGGCGTGTAGCTCGTCAGGAATTCCGACCGCTGGATGAGATGGTCGACCGTGGCCGGCACGTGATGGCGGTAGGCGCCCGCACCCACGAAGAACGGCACCGAGGCGGCCGGCACGTTGCGGCCGGCAAGCGCCCGCAGGTGACGCTCGACGGCGAGCTCTCCCTGATGGCGCGGCAGCGGCAGGTCGCCGCTCAGGCGGTTCTCCTGCGGGATGTCCGCGAACAGGGCGTCGATGGAATCGATGCCGATGCGCGCCAGCATCTCGGCGCGGTCGGCGTCTGACAGCGGAAGGTAACGCATGGGAAACAGCCTTTCTGGCGGGAACCTGTCGGCGGGAGACCGCGCGCCGGACGCGGTTTCGCGATCGCGGGTTCAGGCCAGATCGCGGATGTAGTCCGCGTAGGCGGCCTCGTCGAGCAGTTGCGCCAGTTCGCCCGCGTCGGCCAGCTCGATCTTGAAGAACCAGCCGTTGCCGAACGGGTCCTCGTTGACGATGGCGGGATTTTCCTCCAGCGCCGTGTTGATGGCGACGACCTTGCCGGAAGCCGGCGCGAAGATCTCGCTTGCCGCCTTCACGCTCTCGACGACGGCCGCTTCCTCGCCTGCCTTGAGCACCCGCCCGATCTCGGGCAGCTCGACGAACACCACGTCGCCGAGCGCGGACTGGGCGTGGTCGCTGATGCCCACCGTCGCCACGGCTCCGTCGTCGATGCGGATGTATTCGTGATCCTTGGTGTAACGGATGTCGGTCATGCTTTTCTCCGGAAGCTCATGTTGGCGGATGCCTGTGCGGCTCTTCGTTGTTTATCGGCGGTAGCTGTGCGCGACGAACGGCAGCGGGACGACGGTGCCGGCGATGGTCTTGCCCCGCACGTCCAGCCCCAGCGGGGTGCCGACGCGCGCGCAATCGCTGACGACGTAGCCCATGGCGATCGGCCCGTTGACGGTGGGGCCGAAGCCGCCCGAGGTGACCTCGCCGACGAGTTCCCCCTTGCTGTCGTGGATGGCGGTGCCTTCCCGCGCCGGCGTGCGGCCCTGCGGCAGGATGCCGACGCGCTTGCGCAACGTGCCGTTTTGCAGCTCCGACAGAATGCGGCGGTGGCCGGGAAAGCCGCCTTCCTCGCGCCGGCGTTTCTGGATCGACCAGGCGAGGCCGGCCTCGACGGGCGAGGTTTCCTCGTTGATGTCGTGTCCGTAGAGGCAGAGGCCGGCCTCAAGGCGCAAGGAATCGCGCGCGCCGAGCCCGGCGGGCTTCACCTCCGGCTCATTGAGCAGCAGGTCCCACAGCGCCGCCGCCCGGTCGGCGACGACCGAAAGCTCGAAGCCGTCCTCGCCCGTGTAGCCCGAGCGCGTCGCCGACACCTCTATATCGCCGATACGCGCCGCCGCCATGCCCATGAACGGCTGCTCCCGCAGCGCGGGCGCGAAACGCGCGATCACCTCCACGGCAAGCGGCCCCTGCAGCGCCAGCAGCGCCCGGCCGGGGTGGGGAACGAGCCGCACGGCCGCCGGCAGGTTGAGCGCGAGGTGGCGGAAGTCGACCTCCTTGCGCGCTGCATTGACGACAAGATAAAGGCGCCCTTCCGAGGACGGATCGGCCGAGCGGCTTACCATCAGGTCATCAATGATGCCGCCCTGCTCGTTGAGCAGCTGCGTGTAGCGCTGCCGGCCGGGCGCGAGGCCGAGGATGTCGGCGGGCACGCAGGCCTCCAGGGCGCGGGCCGTCGTCTCGTGGTCCGGGCCGGCGAGCGTGGCCTGCCCCATGTGCGAGACGTCGAAGAGGCTCGCCGCCTGGCGCGTGTGGCGATGCTCGGCGAGGATGCCGTCCGGATACTGGACCGGCAGCGCGTAGCCCGCGAACGGTACGATGCGCGCGCCGAGCGCCTCGTGACGCGCGAAGATCGGAGTGGTCAGCAAATCGTCGGTCGCCATGGTTCCCCCTTTTTTGATACCGGCTGCCGACGGGCCCTATCGCCGGGGCGCGCCGAGGCCGATCTCGATCAGCACATTGGACGTATCCTCCGGCAGCGGGAAGCCTTCCTCCACGATGCGCGTCATGGCCTGCGCCTCGCCCGCCGGAATGGTGATCGAGACCTGCCGCGTGCGGGTGGAGAGAACAGTGTTGTCCCGCTTGATCGAGATGCGCAACGGCGCGGAATAGGTGCCGGGCCCGCCTGTAGGGCCGAGCAGCGCCAGCACCTCCACGCCCACGTTCACCGTGTGCCTGCCGTCCGGCTGCGGAATGCACTCGCGCGCCGTCGTCCGGATCGCGAGCTGATAGCGCAGCGACCGTCCCTCGCCCGAGCGCACGGCCGAGCCGCCCTCGAAGACGTCAAAACGCGGGCAGGCGATGACCTCCGGATCCGGCGGCATTTCCGGCGGCACGGTGGCGCCGCCATAGAGCAGGAAGTTCTTCAGGCTGGAACCGCCGCCGTCCGCGCCGCTTCCCGAGGACTGGCAGCCGGCGAGCAGCAGCGCCGCGCCGACCGCCGCGGCCGGCAGCAGCCGGCGCAGGACCGGCACGCCGGCTTTCGTGCCGCGGGAGGTGATGCGTGATCCGGTGTCAATCATGGTCGCCTCGTCGACTGTGCGGCATGGACCTGAAAGGCGCACGCCCTGGTGCGGATAAAATTGCCGCGCAACGGATGTCCGGCGCGAAGCGTGTTCCCGGTCGGCCGCATGCCGCCGCCCGTGCGGGGGGATCAGGGCAGGGCGTCGAAGCCGGCGTTGAAGCCCTGGAGCGCGACCGGGATGCCGACGCCCTCCTCCGGCGTCTGGAACACGATGAAGGTGGCCGTCTTGCCGGCCTTGAGCTGGCCGAGGAGGGTGTCGTCCATCACCACTTCGGCGATGCATCCGGTGTTGAGGCAGCGCACGAAGCCCGCGCGGCCGACATCCGTCTGGTCGATCTTCAGGCCGAGCCCGGCGGGCAGCAGCACGCCGAGGGGCGCCACGACGCGCAGCAGGCGGCTCTTGTTGTCGGCGGTCTTGAGCACGATCACCAGCAGGGTGATATTGGGCCGGTCCTCGGCTGCGACATTTTGAACCAGGGCGCATTGTTCGGCCGATGCGCCGGGCGGCGTCTCGCACCGTAGCTGCCACTCGCCGTGCGTGGCGCGCACCACGCCCTGCGCGGCGGCCGGCGTGCCGGCGGCGCAGACGAGCCCGGCGAGCGCGACGGCGGAGACGATGGGGCGGAACATGCGCTTCACTTCCAACATGCGCTCACTTCCCTGGGGTCTGGGTCACGTTGCCGGAGGGCGGCATCCGCCCTCCGAAAAAGATTCGATGCACGGACGATCATGCGTGAAGGCGCGCCGCATGCGGAGCGTCGCCGCATCCGGCGCACCGGGAGAACGCGAAGAGATAGAACCATTTCCCGTCCGCGTAAATTCAGGAAATCGTCGCCTGGCCCGAATTTCAGGCGGAAATCGTGTCGCGCCACCACATATCCGCCGGACTGCTTCGCATCGGTATATGATTCGGGGCTGGTTAACCACGGTTATCGCCCGCCATCCGGCCTTGCCGGGCGTCTCCGCCGCCGGAGCGCTTCCTGCCCGACGGACGGGCCGAACGGCCAGGCTCATGTTTTTCAAGCATTCCAGAGTGGGAAGCCGTGGAAGCGCCGGCTAAGGGCGCGCGAAGGCGCTTTATCCCTGTTGCACCGGGCGCTTTGTTGTGATCTTTGATAAAGCTCAAAAGTAGTAGCAGGGGAGGGGAGATGGTATTCTCGCTTGCCCGTGCGTCGAAGGCTGTTTAATCGGGCAGCCGGGATAACCGGTCCGGCGTTAACCGGCCCAAGGGACAAGGGATGAGGATCGCTCGCCTCACCGCTAACGGGAGCATCGGACGAACGATGGGCAAGACGTTTTTTCGTTTGCGGTCGCTGACGGCGCTGATCGCGGGTGTCGGGGCTGTGGCCGGGCAGGCGCAAGCGGCCGAGGGCCAGCCTTCGCCGTGGCAGATCAGCCTGCAGACGCCGGTGACGGAAGTCGCGCACGCCATGCATGATTTCCATAACCTTCTGTTGTGGATCATCGGCCTGATTGTGGCCTTCGTGGCGGCGCTGCTGCTGATCGTGATCCTGCGTTACAACGAGAAGGCCAACCCCACCCCGTCGCGGTTCTCGCACAACTCGCTTCTGGAGGTGGCGTGGACCGTGGTGCCGGTGCTGATCCTCGTCGTGATCGCCGTGCCGTCCTTCAAGCTCCTGCGCCAGCAGCTCATCCTTCCGCCGAGCGACATCACCGTCAAGGTGACGGCGCATCAGTGGTACTGGACCTACGACTATCCCGAGGACCAGGGCGGCGGCTTCGGCTTCGATTCCAATTACATTCCCGCGGACCAGCTTCAGGCCGGACAGCCGCGCCTGCTCGCCGTTGACAACGAGCTGGTGTTGCCGGTCAACAAGACCGTCCGCGTGCAGGTGACGGCCGCCGACGTGATCCACGCCTTCGCGATGCCGTCCTTCGGGCTCAAGATCGACGCCATTCCCGGGCGCCTGAACGAAACCTGGTTCAAGGCGGAGAAGGAAGGCATCTACTACGGACAGTGCTCGCTGATCTGCGGCCAGAACCACGCCTTCATGCCGATCGCCATCCGCATCGTCAGCGAGGAGCGCTATGCGGAATGGCTGGCGGAGGCGAAGACGAAATTCGCGGCCAACGATAATAACGGCCGGCCGACGATGGTCGCCAGCCGGCTGGCTTCACGATAGACTGAAACCATCCAGGAACGCCGCGGGCGGAACATACCAAGGAGGAGCTTGACCATGGCTTCTACAGTAACGGCGCATGACGCGCATGAGCACGCGCATCCGACGGGCTGGCGGCGCTGGGTGCTCTCGACCAACCACAAGGACATCGGCACGCTGTACCTCATCTTCGCGCTCAGCGCGGGGCTCGTCGGTGGGGCGCTGTCCATCCTGATGCGTATCGAATTGCAGTCCCCCGGCCTGCAGCTCTTTTCCAACGGGCAGCTTTTCAACGTGGTCGTGACTGGCCACGGGCTGATCATGGTGTTCTTCGTCGTCATGCCGGCGCTGATCGGCGGCTTCGGCAACTGGTTCATCCCGATCATGATCGGCGCGCCCGACATGGCCTTCCCGCGCCTCAACAACATCTCGTTCTGGCTGCTGGTGGCTGCGTTCTCGCTGCTCGTCATCTCCATGTTCGTGCCGGGTGCTCCGGGCAGCCTTGGCTTCGGCGGCGGCTGGACGGCCTATCCGCCGCTCTCCGTGTCCGGCCATCCGGGTCCGTCGTTTGACTTCGGCATCCTCGCGCTGCATATCGCGGGCGCGTCGTCGATCCTGGGCGCGATCAACTTCATCACCACGATCCTGAACATGCGCGCGCCGGGCATGACGCTGCACAAGATGCCGCTCTTCGCCTGGGGCATGCTGGTGACGGCCTTCCTGCTGCTCATCTCGCTGCCGGTGCTGGCGGGCGCCATCACCATGTTGCTCACCGACCGCAACTTCGGCACGACGTTCTTCGACCCCGCGGGTGGCGGCGACCCGGTGCTCTACCAGCATCTGTTCTGGTTCTTCGGACACCCCGAAGTGTACATCATGATCCTGCCGGCCTTCGGCGTGATCTCGCACATCGTGTCGACCTTCTCGCGCAAGCCGATCTTCGGCTATCTCGGCATGGCCTACGCGATGGTGGCGATCGGCGTCGTCGGCTTCATCGTCTGGGCGCACCACATGTATACGGTCGGCCTGTCGCTCGACACGCAGCGCTACTTCGTGTTCGCGACCATGGTGATCGCGGTGCCGACGGGCATCAAGGTCTTCTCGTGGATAGCCACGATGTGGGGCGGCTCCATCCGCTTCACCGCGCCGATGGTGTGGGCGATCGGCTTCATCTTCCTGTTCACGGTGGGCGGCGTGACCGGCGTCGTGCTGGCGAACGCGGGCATCGATCGCGAGCTTCACAACACCTACTACGTGATCGCGCACTTCCACTACGTGCTGTCGCTCGGCGCGGTGTTCGGCATCTTCGCCGCCTGGTACTACTGGTTCCCGAAGATGTTCGGCTACGTCATCCCGGACTGGATTGGCAGGCTGCACTTCTGGATGGCCTTCATCGGCGCCAACGTGCTGTTCTTCCCGATGCACTTCCTCGGGCTCGCCGGCATGCCGCGCCACTATGTCGACTACCCGGACGCCTTCGCGGGATGGCACTTTGTGGCCTCGCTCGGCTCCTACATCTTCGCCCTCAGCCTCGGCGTCTTCTTCTACGGGCTGTGGGTCGCGTATGCTCGCAAGGAGCGCGCGGCGGACAATCCGTGGGGCGAGGGTGCGACGACGCTGGAATGGACGCTGTCGTCGCCGCCTCCGTTCCACCAGTTCGAGACGCTGCCGCGCATCTCGGGCGGCGGTCACTGAACGGGCAGACGGTTGCGGTTTGGCGGATAGTTGATGATGACGGTTGTAACGGATGGATGGCCGCAGCAGGAACGGGCGATGGCGTCGCCCGTCCAGCCCCCGCTTGTCTCGACGGGGAGCGTCGGCGACTTCGTTTCGCTGCTGAAGCCGCGCGTCATGTCGCTGGTGGTGTTCACGGCGCTCGTCGGCATGCTGGTGGCGCCGGGAACCGTGCATCCGGTGGTGGGGGCGATCGCGCTGCTCGCCATCGCGGTCGGGGCCGGCGCCTCCGGCTGCCTCAACATGTGGTGGGACGCCGATATCGACGCGGTGATGATGCGCACGCGCAACCGGCCTATCCCGGCCGGGCGCATCACGCCGGATGAGGCCTTCACCTTCGGCATGATCCTGGCGTGCGGCGCCGTCTTCGTGCTCGGCATCGCCACCAACTGGTTCGCCGCGGCGTTTCTCGCCTTCACCATCTTCTTCTATGCGGTGATCTACTCCGTTTGGCTGAAGCGCTCGACGCCGCAGAACATCGTGATCGGCGGTGCGGCGGGGGCGTTTCCGCCCATGATCGGCGAGGCGGCCGTCACCGGCTCGGTGAGCGTGGACGGTCTGGTGCTGTTCCTGATCATCCTGCTGTGGACGCCGCCGCATTTCTGGGCGCTGGCGCTCGTCAAGTCGGAAGACTACGCGCGCGCCGGCGTGCCGATGATGCCGAACGTCGTCGGGCAGGCGTCGACGCGGCTGCAGATCCTGCTCTACACGCTGGTGCTGGTGCCGGTGGCGACGCTGCCTGTGTGGCTCGGTTCGGGCCATGCGCTCTACGCCGCGGTGGCGGGCTTCGGCGGCGCGGGCATGCTATGGCTGGCGTTCCGGCTCTGGCGGCGCGGGGGGGATGCCGCCAGTCTGAACGCCATCGGCGTGAGGACGGCGTGGCGCCTGTTCGGCTTCTCGATCCTTTATCTTTTCCTGTTGTTCGCCGCCCTGCTCGCGGAGCATGCGCTGGGCAGGCTGGTTCCGGGCCTTGGCGCCATTTCGGGAGGGCATCTGCTGTGAATGGCGGAGCGACGCATGGCAAGCAGGGTGCGGACAAGACAGTGCCGGCAGGCGCGCCGGAGGGTGTGCGGCTGTCTCCGGAGGAGCGCCGCCGCCAGCGCGCGCGCAACGTCGCCATCGGCCTCGCGCTGGGCGGGCTGTTCGTGCTGTTCTATATCCTGACCATTGCCCGGCTGGGTTCAAACGTTTTCAACCGGCCGCTGTGACGGCCTGCGAGGGGACATGAGCGAACAGGAGCCGCAAACGCATCGCGAACTTTCCGTCAGGGCGCGCCGCACGGCGCTCGTCTGCGTGGGCGTGGTCGCGGGCATGCTGGGCCTCGCGTTCGCGTCGGTGCCGCTCTACCGGCTGTTCTGCCAGGTGACGGGCTTCGCCGGCACGCCTGTGGCGGGCGTCAAGTCCGACGGCAGCGTGTCCGACAGGCGCATCGCGGTGCGGTTCGACGCCAACGTGTCGCCCTCCATTCCGTGGCGGATCGTGCCGGAGACGCCCGTGGTGACGGTGCGGCTCGGGGAAACGCACACCGTGTTCTACGAGCTGACGAACAGGAGCGACAAGCCGGTGACCGGCGTCGCCACCTACAACGTGCAGCCCGATCAGGTAGGGCAGTATTTCGTGAAGCTCGACTGTTTCTGCTTCGAGGAACAGACGCTGGGGCCGGGCGAGACGATCATCGCCCCGGTGGTATTCTTTATTGATGCCGATCTCGACAACGAGCGTGACCTGAAGGGGCTCGACTCGATCACGCTTTCCTACACCATGTTCCCGGTTAAGGACGGCAAACCCCTGTCATCGTCGGCATCCATCAACGATTCTGCAGGGCGGAAAAGGCTGTGATGCCGCGAGGCGCCAGCGACGAATTCGGAGACCGGAAAATCATGGCTCAGGCTCACGCGAAACATCACGATTACCATCTCGTCGACCCGAGCCCCTGGCCGGTCATCGGTTCTTTCAGCGCGTTCATCCTCGCGGTGGGCGGCATCATGACCATGAAGAGCCTGGCGCTCGGCGGGCTGCACATCGGCCCCTACGTGTTCGGCGCGGGCATCATCGGCGTGCTGTATACGATGGCCGCGTGGTGGACAGACGTGATCACCGAAGCGCAGCGTGGCGACCATACCCGCGTGGTGCAGATCCATCACCGCTACGGCATGATCCTGTTCATCCTCTCCGAGGTGATGTTCTTCGTGGCGTGGTTCTGGGCCTTCTTCGATGCCAGCCTGTTCCCGGGCGAGGCCATCCAGTTCCAGCGCGCGGAGGTGACCGGCGGGCACTGGCCGCCGCAGGGCATCGAGACGCTCGATCCCTGGCACCTGCCGCTGTTCAACACCCTCATCCTGCTCACTTCCGGCACCACGGTGACGTGGGCGCACCACGCGCTGCTGGAGGACGACCGCGAGGGACTGAAGCAGGCACTGTGGCTGACGGTCGCGCTCGCGGTGCTGTTCACGTTCGTGCAGGCCTATGAGTACGGCCACGCGACGTTCGGCTTTTCCGGCAACATCTACGGCGCGACGTTCTTCATGGCGACGGGCTTCCACGGCGCGCACGTAATCATCGGCACGATTTTCCTCGCGGTCTGCCTGCTGCGGGTCTATCTCGGACATTTCACGCGGACGCAGCATCTCGGTTTCGAGTTTGCGGCGTGGTACTGGCACTTCGTCGACGTGGTGTGGCTGTTCCTGTTCGTGGCGATCTACGTGTGGGGTTCCGGCGGCAGCGGCGGCCACTGAGACCGTCGGCCGACCATGGACGAGCGGCGGACGGAGAAACGGCAACCATCCGCCGCCGGCAGCGCGGCTTCGGACGGGCCGGCGTGGCGGGCCCTGCTGGCGCCTGGCATCTTCACGCTCGCCGGCGTGATCATCCTCGTCGTGCTCGGTGTCTGGCAGCTTCAGAGGCTGGCGTGGAAAGAGGCGCTGATCGCCCGCATCGAGGCGCGCACGCATGCCGCGCCCGTTCCCGCGCCGGCGGAGGCCGAATGGGCGGCGTGGCAGCGCGACGAGGCGGAGTACCGCCCAATCACCGCGACGGGCGGGTATCTTTACGACCTGCAGGTCTATGTCCACGGCAATGCGCAGCTCGACAGACGCGGCGGCGGCAGCGCGCTGATGGGCTATTTCGTGCTGACACCGCTGAAGCAGGCCGACGGCAGCATCATCATCGTCAACCGCGGTTTCATACCGGTGGAGCTGAAGCAGGACGCGGCGGCATTCCGCCAGTGGTCCGACGGCGACCGCCGTGACGGCGCGGTCACAGTGACAGGTCTGCTGCGCGCGCCACAGGAGCGCGGCTGGTTCGTGCCGGCGGACGTGCCGGAGGCAGGTGAGTGGTTCACGCGCGATCCGCAGGCCATCGCCCGCGCCACGGGGATGACGCGCGTGGCGCCTTTCCTGATCGACGCCGTCGAGGCAACCGGCGAGGGCACTGCGGCCTGGCCACGCGGCGGGCTGACGGTGGTCAGCTTTCCGAACAACCATCTCGACTATGCCTTCACGTGGTTCGGGCTCGCCGTGACGCTTGCGGCCGTCTTCACGCTCTACGCGCGCCGGTATCTCGCCGACAAGGAGCGCCGGCCGCCACGGGAAGGGTGACTCGCGTGGAATGCAGCCAGTCAGGTGTGGAAAACGATATTTCCCGCTTGACCCGCAGCACAGGAAAGGTAAAAGCACAACATACATAGCGATGACGGATGCGCCGTAGGCGTACTGTGCCGTTATCGGAATGGTTGGCCGCTTTAGCTCAGTTGGTAGAGCACATCATTCGTAATGATGGGGTCAGGTGTTCGAGTCACCTAAGCGGCACCAAAACTCCCGAAAAAATTCCGATAGATAGCCATCGCGCTCGTTGTAACGCCGGTAGGGCCCTTCAGGGGATGAAGGTTGCCCCGCTTCAGGTAGACGAGATGCAACACGGTGTTGGGCGACGAATCGCCGAAGCGACGCCAGCTACGGGCGCGCTTCGAAGGCGAGGCGAATGAGATGGGTTGCGATATCTCCCGGCCACTCAGCGACACAATGCTCCAGCATCTTGCGATCATCTGCGAAAAGGGCACGAGCAGCCTCATCGTAATTTGGCAAGTCGCCGGCGATCCCTAACATGAATTGGTAGGCAGCCTCCTGCGCAATTCGTCGTTGCCGGGAACCGCCATTTCGTTTGGCTTCATCAACGAGCCGCCGGAGAACGGCGGAGGCGCCGCCCGGTTGCGCCGCCAGCCAATCCCACTGTCGCGGCAGCAAGGTCACCTCACGGGCCACGACGCCTAATTTTGGCCGCCCCCGCCCTCGTGGTTCCGAAGCGTCTGCCTTTGGCAACTCTGATGGTTCGCTCGATCGAGCCGCAGAATGCTCGGCAGATTGCTGCGCGGAACGCGATAGCCTTTCAATGATCTCGGCCTTGGAGCCGCGCAGATCAAGATCAATTACACGTCCCGTCAAATCGTCGAACACCAGAACTGCGCGCGTGGCGTCGGTTTCGATCGTCGCTTTTACAGCGAGGGCGACCTCGATCAACGGCCCGGACAACAGCAGCCGATAACCGTCGAATGCGGTGCAGGGTTTCGAGAGATAGTCAGGCACTGGTCAACTCCATATGATCACGGGCATTAAATACCCGGATAAAATTCTTGCGTCAATATAACCCGGATAATATTATCGCTGCCGGTGCGCTTCTCGGCGAGGCCGTTTGCGGAATCGGGAATTGATCGGGGTATTAAGATGAACAGCGAAAAGAGGAAGGCGGCAGTTGCCGCCTACAAGGAGCGCAAGGTGGTGGGTGGTGTTTATGCCATTCGCTCTGCCGTCTCTGGTGATATCTGGATCGGCCAATGGCCCGATATAGAAACCATCCAGACACGCATATGGTTCGCACTTCGGCAAGGTACTCATCCAAGACCGGATTTGCTGGCCGCGTGGCGTCAATACGGCGAAGCTCATTTCAGTTTCGAGGTCATTGAAAAAATCGAAACCGATGAGTCTCCTTATATACGCGACAAGAACCTGAAGGAGCGAGCGCTCCACTGGCGAACGAAGCTGAACGCCAAAGTTATGTGAGCCCGGCAAGTCTTTCGCGCCAATCCCGGGCGGTCACCGCGCGGTTATTGGCATGGCCTTCATCAGAGTTCAGGCCTAATAGCCGGGTGTGCGATGAAATGCGGGCGCCGGAGCCACGCTGTCAAATGTGCGGCCCTGGCTGCTGTCAACCTTGTTGATCCAGACCGAATGCGGCGTGATGGATCACTTCGCCGCTCGGTTCAGTGGCATCGAACGGCAAGGCCTGAACTACCTCTGGCGGGCAGCCATCTATCCGCAACCCCGGAAACGCCCTGAAGCCGAAACGACCATAATATCCGGGGTCGCCTACCAAGGTCGCGCCCGGGCAGGTCGCCCTCAATCGAAGGATCGCCTCGGCCATCAGGGCGCTGCCGATCCCCTGCCGGTGCCTCGACGGCAAGACCGCAAGGGGGCCGATCAGGCCCCAGCCGTCCTGCGATCCAATCCGCGCCTTCGAGGCGGCGAGATAGCCGACCACCTCACCACCGTCTTCGGCCACGAGCGACAGGGTAAGGGCATCCTCTGCCCGCAGCCTGTCAACGATGGTCGCCTCGGTTCCGGTGGATTGCGGCAGCATCCGCATGGCCTCGGTCACAACCGCACGGATCGCCGGGATGTCACTGGCGATTTCGTTTCGGATCAGCATGTTATGTTCCTTGATTGTCAAGTTGCGCGTGTACGGCAATGCGTCCGCGTTTATGGGCTGCCGAATTTTGAGCGAATTCTGATCGGAACGCGCTCCAGGCACAAGCGGGACATCGTGCTGTCCTGCTCCCCGTCTCGGGCATTCACGATATCAAGCCCTTGGCCGCGCGGTCAGCGGTCACGCAAGCGGCGCCACTTTCCCCAAAATTGTCATGATCGCTCAGGTGGTTGGTGCCAACGCTTTCGTGCGGGCGGGGCTTGACTTCCTTCATGCCCTGACCCAATGCTCTGCTTATCCGAGGGGTGCACCGAACGGTGCTGAGATGGCGGCGAGCCGGACCCTTGAACCTGATCCGGTTCGTACCGGCGTAGGAACGGAAAGCCCCGCTCTGCACAAGCGGCGGCCCATATCCTTTTCCTGGCATTGGACAATCCGGATCGTCACTGGCGCGGCAAGGCTCTGGCCGGTTCGCGCCGCGCGGCTGATGCGGAGTCGAATGTCGTGGTTTTTCTGTCTTTTCGCCCCTTCGCCGACCCCGGCCACCCGCGCGCGAGGCGTTGAACGGCATGGCGCGGACCGGCGCGGCGTTGCGCACCCTGATCGCGCTGATTCTCGTCTGGCAGGGCGCGGTCTGGGTGTTCCAGCCTCCCCGTTACATCCTGCCGTCCGTGGCCGACGTCGCTGCCGTGTTCGGCGCACAAGCGGGTTATCTTGCCCGTCACAGCCTGACGACGGTGACGGAAATCGCGCTCGGCTTCGTTTTCGGCACGAGCTTCGGCGTGCTGGCGGCGTTCTTTGTCGCCGCGGTGCCAAGACTCGGGCGGCTTGTATGGCCGATGCTGCTCGTGCTGCAGGCCCTGCCGGTTTTCGTCATCGCCCCCCTGCTGGTCGTCTGGTTCGGTTTCGGCATGCTGTCGAAAGTGGTTATGACGACGATCATCATCTTCTTCCCCGTCGCCTCGGCCTTTGCCGATGGCCTGCGCCGCGTCGATCGCGACATTCTCGATGCAACGGCGCTCACTGGCGCCAGCCATTGGCGGACGCTGGTCGATATCCGCGTGCCGCTCGCCCTGCCGGCGCTGATGACGGGCCTGCGCGTTGCGGCGCCGCTTGCCCCGCTCGGCGCGGTCGTCGGCGAATGGGTGGGAGCCTCGGCCGGCCTCGGTTTCGTGATGGGGCAGGCGAATGCCCGTATGCAGACGGCGACAGCCTTCGCTGCGATGGCGATCATCGCGGCGCTCAGTCTCGCGCTGCGTGCGCTTGTCGACGAGGTGGCCCGCCGCGTCGCGCCGTGGGCGCATGAGCAGGAGCCGTGACGCTCTGGTCCCTGAAGCCCGGGCGCCAGCTGTTGGAGCGCCCCGTCGACCCGTTTTCGCATCAAAGGAGGAACCGATGAGAAAAATCCCCCTGCTCGCCATCGCGCTCGGCGCTCTGGCGCTGGCCGTGAGTACCCCCACCCGTGCGGCGGACAAGCTGACAGTCCTGCTCGAATGGTTCGTCAATCCGGACCACGCGCCCCTCGTTGTCGCTGACCGTCTGGGGCTGTTCGAAAAGGCCGGGCTCGATGTCGAACTCGTTGCTCCCTCCGATCCGTCGTCCGTGCCGCGTCTCGTGGCCGCTGGCCAGGCCGACGTCGGCGTTCATTACCAGCCGTCGCTCTATCTCGACCATGCGGCCGGCCTGCCCATCGTCCGCTTCGCGACGCTCGTGGAAACGCCCCTGAACGGTATAACCGTCCTTGCCGATGGCCCGGTCAGGACGCTGGCCGATCTCAAGGGCAGGAAAATCGGCTATTCGGTGTCGGGCTTCGAGACAGCGCTTCTCGGCAGGATGCTCTCCAGCGCCGGCGTTGTCATGGATGATGTCGAACTGGTCAACGTCAACTTCGCGCTTACCCCGGCGCTCATCGGCGGCAAGGTGGATGCGACCGTTGGCAGCTACCGCAATTTCGAGCTGACGCAAATGCGGCTGGAGGGGCGTGAAGGCCGGATATTCTATCCCGAAGAGCACGGTGTGCCGACCTATGACGAACTCATCCTCGTCACGCGCCGGGCGCTGGAGGGGGACGACCGCCTGCCCCGCTTTCTTGCCGCGGTCGAGGATGCAACGCTCTATCTGACCAATCATCCGGAGGAAGCGTGGAAACTGTTCGTTGCCGCCTATCCGGACCTCGATAACGAGCTTAACCGCCGGGCGTGGTTCGATACGCTGCCGCGTTTCGCTAGGCGTCCCGCCGCGCTCGACCGGCGCCGCTACGAACGCTTCGGCACGTTTCTCGTTGAGCAGGGGCTGATCGGGAAGGCGCCCTCGCTCGACGATATCAATATCGACGTTCGCTGAACGTGCCTCGCTGCCGCGGCCGGCGGCCCTTATGCGGGGCGCGCCGCCGTCCGCACGGCCGCGTCATGGTTCTCGCCGTTCAGCGCCAATACCCGTAATGGCCTCGATAGTAGTAGCCTGGCCGCGGCCCATATACAGGACGAGCGCGGTAGACGCGCGGCTGATAATAGTAGCCCGGCCGTGGCCTGTAGTCTTGGCGCTGGTAACGATATCGCGGTGCCGGGACGACGCGGGGTGCCGGGTAGGCATACCGCTCGCTATAAACTCTGCCATAGCCGTCATGATAGACCGGCCCCGGGCCGTATCCATACGAGACGCATCCGGATAGCAGTACACCGGCGACGATGACAGCCATGCTGCGCAGAAGACGTGGAAATCTCATGGCGAGCCTCCTCCCTCTCCTTATCCGGTGAGTGAACAGCCCTTCTATGGCGATATAGGGGCGGCCAACACCGCGAGGCATGGCCGCCCTGACATCCGGCCCCGCGCAGCAAAGGCACGGGCGAGGATGGAGCTGTCGCCAGGGACTGTTGTTTCCGCAAGCGGAGGCGAGCAGACCGGGACGCTTCTCGACAGGTTACGCCTGGCCACTTCTACGTTTCGCCGAAACGCAAAAATAGCCTGTCATTTTGTTTTTACATATTTCCGGGCGCAAGCGCAGCGTCTGCTTTTGCTGGAGTTGCTCTTGTCGAGAAGCGTCATTGCTTTGCTTGATGAATGCGCCTGATCTCGAAGCCGGGATCTGTTGATGAAAAGGCCCCGGTGTGTGGGCGCGGCTTACGGGTTCCCCGCTCTCTGCGGAAAATTCAGTGCGCCGAGGAAGCGTTCAATCTCTTCGCGAACGCCATCCCTGATTGCATTGTCGTGTTCTGCGACCGCTTCTGAAAAGCTGGCGCGCGAAAGATCGTCTATGGAGGCGGCTTTCAGATTCTCGATGAAGAGCCGCGGATCATTGGTTTCAAGAGCTCTTCTGCCGACAAGCCCCTGAACCACAATGCGGAGTGCAGTCAGTTCGGTGAAGAGATGGGAAATCTTGCTGTTCTGATCGCTCATTCGGTTACTCCTGATCGATTGACGCCGGGAGCGTAATCGAACCGCGACGAGAGTCCAGCATTCAGTCAGCATGGCAGGGCCGCAGATCTCCGCGCCATGACCACAGGGCGGCCGATGCGAAGCCGGCGCCGCTGTGTGTGCTTCAACCCCGCACTGCGCGGGGTTTACCGGTGTCCGAAGCCTGTCCCGGAGAAAACGACGGCCGGTCAGGGCTGGCCGCCTGTATTCCGGATCTAGAACGGAACCGTTGTCAGGTTGTTGTCTCGCCTGATTTTCGGTTTGTCCTTTTCAAGGGGATACCTTCCGCAGCCGCTTTCACACGTATCGAATCTTCGGACCGGCCCAGTTCGATGCTGATCATGCGGGTAGGGGTGTTGGCGGCGGCGAGGTCTTGAAGTCGCTTTTTTTCTGCATCGGTCCAAGGTCTCCTGTGATTTTCGGGTATCATAGCAATCTCGTTGATTGGCCCCCAAGAGAATGCTGCCTGATTCTTTCAGTATGTCAAAGCAAAAAATGAATCCAGGAGCGCATAGCATGGCTGATAAAGAATAGAGTATGCATATCCGCGATGGTGAATACTTTATTAAAAAGCCAACAACGCCCAATGGAGCGGTACAACTATAACGAGCATTCTGGAATTTGGTTGTAATTCGCTCAGACCAGAGGCCGAGGCCGGCGCTACTGTAATCGCCGCTCACCATGTTGGATCGGGAAGTGCTGCCGGGACAGGCGGCAGAGGGCAGCCGGCCGCGATTCCCGAAAACGCAGAACTGCGGCGGGGTGTTCTGTGCCGCGGCGTGCCTTGTTTCAGGTCCCGTTCCGGTCGCCGCCCGATAACCGTTCGATCACGGCCAGCAGTGGACCGGTCAAAACGAACACGAAGTGCAGCCCCACCATCCAGGCCAGTTCCCTGTCCGAGTAAAGACTCACATCCATGAAGTTCTTCAGCAACTGAATGGACGAAATAGCCACGATGGATGACATCAGCTTCAGTTTGAGGCCGGTGAAATCGATCTGGCCCATCCACTCCGGAGAGCTGTTCCGCTCGTCCGCAGCTCTGGTGGAGACAAAGTTCTTGTAGCCCGAGAAGATGACGATGACGACCAGCGCGCCGATAAAGGCCAGATCGATGATCGTGAGGACGCGCAGCACCATGTATGACGGCGGCAAGGACAAGATGAGAGGCAAGAAGTCCAGCAGTTCCTTGATCGTCGTGATCAGCAACGCGATCAGGGCGACGACCAGCGCCAGGTAGAACGGCACCAGCAGCCACCGGCTTGCAAACAGCAAACGCTTGATGCCCGACTCCAGCATGCGAACTCTCCGCGATATCGGCGCCCCCGCCAGTCCGATCCGGCGCGGGCAGCCGTCACCGTGTACGGGCTTCCTGTGCGACCCGTATGACACCGCGCTTCGCGGAAGGTTGTGGTGTGCGCCCCTGTTCCGGCGACGGGGTCGACGTCCAGCTTGCCGAGAGTATCCGGGAGATATGCTGAGTTAGCCGACGAGTCTGTCGTTCCGGGTGACGCCGTAGACCGACTGCCTCGACCTCCACACCGGTATTGTCCGAAAGCGTGCGGCTTTCAACCGCTTTCGCGAAGGCTCTATTGTGCCGTGCACAAGCAGCTTGGCAATTGCGGTGCTCTCGCCTATTATAGAATAATTCTAAAATGGAGCCTGTCGTGCTGACCGCCCTGTCTTCCCGTCGTCGTTTCTCGGACCTGAACGAGCAGGAGATTCTTGCGCTCGCCATATCCTCCGAGGAGGACGATGCCCGCATCTACCGCCAGTATGCCGAAAAGCTGCGGGGCGACTATCCCGACACCGCGGCGATCTTCGAGGGCATGGCCGCCGAGGAGGACGACCACCGCCGCAGCCTGATCGACCTGCACGAGGTGAGGTTCGGCCCGGTCATCCCGCTGATCCGGCGCGAACATGTGGCGGGCTACTACACGCGCAAGCCGGTCTGGCTGTCGGCCAATCTCTCTCTGGACACGATCCGCGGCGAGGCGGCGGCCATGGAGAAGGAAGCCGAAGCCTTCTACATCCACGCCGCTGGCCGGACCACGGATGCAGCGACGCGCAAGCTGCTGGGCGATCTGGCCGCGGCCGAAGCCGGCCACGAGAAAACGGCCGAGGCTCTGGAGATTGCCCATCTGGGCGCGGATGCCAAAGCCGCCGAGGACTTCACCGAGAGGCGGCAGTTCATCCTGACCTGGGTGCAACCGGGACTGGCAGGGCTGATGGATGGTTCGGTCTCGACGCTGGCGCCGATTTTCGCCACCGCCTTCGCCACCCAGGACAGCGGGACGACCTTCCTGGTCGGCCTTGCCGCCAGCGTTGGGGCGGGGATCTCGATGGGCTTCACCGAGGCGGCGCACGACGACGGCGTTCTGTCAGGCCGCGGTAGCCCGTGGAAGCGCGGCCTTGCCTCCGGGGTGATGACCGCGCTGGGAGGACTGGGGCACGCGCTGCCCTACCTGATCCCCGATTTCTGGACCGCGACTGCGATCGCCGTCCTCGTGGTCTTCATCGAGCTTTGGACTATCGCCTGGATCCAGAACCGCTACATGGAAACGCCATTCCTCCGCGCCGCGTTTCAGGTCGTGCTGGGCGGCGCGTTGGTCTTCGCCGCGGGGGTGCTTATTGGCGGCGGATAAGCTTCCTGCCGCCTCCGACATTCAAGATGCCTGGACGCTGGCCGAAGCGAGCCGCCCGCGATTTGCCGCAGCGGAATGATCAGCCAATCCGTGGAATGTACAACGCATTGATTGACATAATTTCTTGGTGAGCGCGCTGGGGCTCGAACCCAGGACCTACTGATTAAAAGTCGCTGGATACACCGTAACGTGGGGTAACATTCAATAACTTTGTATCGTACGATATAGTTGATAATTAATGCATAAATTGCAGTTGTGAGCAACTGATGATAACACGGGATAACAGCGCATAACACGCACGTTTCGTTACCCCGGAGATACCCCGATGGCGAAGGCCCTCACCGCCGCTGCGGTCGAAAAGATCAAGGCCGATCCCGAAAAGCGCATTGAAATCCCCGATGGCTTTGTGGTCGGGCTGTATCTCGTGGTCCAGCCCTCCGGCAAGAAATCATGGGCCGCCCGCTATAGGTCGCATGGCAAACCGAAGAAACTCACCTTGGGCGCATTCCCGGCGCTTGACCTCGCCGGCGCGCGTGATGCGGCCCGTACCGCGCTCCGGGCGGTGCAGGAAGGCGCGGACCCGGCGGCGGCGAAGCAGCACGAGCGTGAGACGGCGGACCTGCGGCGCTTCGATACCGTTGTGCGTTCCTTTCTCGCCCGCTATGCAGCGCCCAAGAACCGCTCGTGGAAGGAAACCGCCCGACAGCTTGGCCTTGCGCCCGACAAGGGAAAGATCGCGGCGGCGGCCGACACGAAGGTGGCCGACGCGCTCGCGAACGATCCCGCGCTGTTCGCGGTTCTCAAGGGCAGTCCTATCGACAAGTGGGGGCACCGCCCGGTGACGACCATCGATCGCGCTGATGTCCTCGCCCATCTCGACAGCATCGTGGATCGCGGGGCGGGCGTGCAGGCGAACCGGGCGTTCGCCGCGCTGCGCAAGCTGTTCAACTGGACGGTGGAGCGCACCTTGTTGGCTGCATCCCCATGCGAAGGCTTGAAGCCGCCGACAGCCGAAAAGTCCCGTGACCGCGTATTGAGCGACGACGAAACCCGCGCCTTGTGGATTGCGTGCGATGCTATCGGGTGGCCGTTCGGCCCGCTGGTCAAGCTTCTCGTGCTAACCGGCCAGCGCCGCGATGAAGTCGCGGGCATGCGGTGGGAGGAAGTGAGCGGCGATTTATGGACCATACCGCGCGAGCGCGCCAAGAATGACACAACCCACCTTGTGCCCTTGAGCGATGCGACCCGCGACGCCCTCTCGCATGCTCATCAGACGGGCGATATCGTGTTCACGACCACCGGCACCACGCCGGTGTCGGGCTTCTCCCGCGCTAAGCGAACGCTTGACGCCGAGATGCTGAAAGCCCTGCGCAAGCAGGCGGCCGAGAACGGCGGCGATCCAGAAGTCATCACGCTCGCGCCTTGGCGGTTGCATGACATTCGGCGGACTGTAGCGACGGGCATGGCGAAGAACGGTGCCCCCATCCACGTTGTCGAAAAGGTGTTGAACCACGTTTCGGGGACTTTCGGCGGCGTGACGGGCGTTTACCAGCGCCACGACTTCGCTGATGAAAAGCGCGCGGCCCTTCAAGCGTGGGCGGTGCGGGTTGACCGGATCGTCAACCAAAAGCCCGGCGACAACGTGGTGGCACTTCATCCGAAGGCTGCGGGGGCGCAGTCATGAGCAGTGACCGCACCCTGTTTGAAATGTTCCCGTCGCTGCCGGCGCGGCGTCGTGGTCGCCGAGGAACGATTGTCGCCACCACGGCCATCGTTGCCGCCAAAGCTGAAATCCGCGACTTTCTGGATCAAACGGTTCCGCTCTGCAAAATGCCGGACAGGGGTACACTGGCGGCCGAACTTCTGGCCGCGCAACGGGTTCTGGAAGCCGAGAGCGAAGCATTGCAGCGCGGCGAAGGGGTTCACGTCGAACACGGGCTTGACAGGATCGCGGTCACGATCCGAAGCGAGGGCACGGCGGGGGAACCTATCGCGCGCCGGGTCGCCGCTTTCTGCCTTGAGCGAGGCCGCCCCGTCCCGTCACCTATCCGGGCGTTCGCGGCCGCTGCTGTCAGGGGCGACGGGGCGAAGCCGGCCAAGGCGGGGTTTCGGGATACCGTGATTGCCGAAACCGTCAATATCGCGCTGCGGCATGGCATTAATTTGACGCGAAGCAACGACAACGCCGTCTCCGCGTGCAGCCTCGTGGCGGAACTTGTTGGGGAAAAAGGTCTTGCAAATGTCGGAGAAAAAGCGGTCGAAACCATATGGCGAAACGAAAAAGATCGGCTCACATGATCTTCACGGTTGAAAGCATCGCGGCGGTTGCCGTCGGGGTGTCGATTTACATAGCTGCGTACGAATGGTTGCGTAGGAACAGGGACGGGAAATGAAAATTCGCGATTTGCTTTTCGTGACGGCCCTCGCGGCCCCTGCCGCTGGTTGCGTCACCGCGTCCGGTTTGTACTCGAATTGCGACACCGGGGGAGACTTCGGGAAGGTTTGGAGTTGCACAAGAGCCGCGACCGTGGCGAAAGCAGCGCCGAACCGCTACAAGACGACGTACATTGCCGCCGGTGACGCCATACAAGAAAAGTGGAAACAGGGCGCTATCACGGACGCGGAAGCGAAGCTGCTTCTTGTTTCGGTCGCATCCAACATCGACGCCGAAATTGATCGCAACCGGGCAGCGGCGTCGGCGCAGCTAGGGGCCAGCCTTCAAGCTGCCAGTGCCGCAATGCAGCGCCAGCAAATGATAGACGCCATGAACCGGCCGGTGAACGTCAACATCACGACAACCGCCCCGGCCGCCGCCCCGACGCCGCATATCTGGCGGCCCGCCGGATACCAGCACCTTAACTACTGACAATCTTCGTGCTTGCGCTTCTTGCGCCGGTAGCGTTTCTCTCGAATATCCTCCTTATGTCCGCTTGCGACCCCATTTCGGGCGTTTAGCACCGGTTTGCAAGACCCCAAAACCTGCCATGGCGCTCCTCACGGGCAACACGTTCAGTTCGGTGACTGCCACTTGACGAATGAGGGGCATACCAAGACTCTGTACCAATCGTGTGGGGGGAACGCTATGCCGCATCAGTATCAAGGAACTGGCCTATGGCTGCGCTCGATGGGCAGCATTAGCGTAGACAGTAACAATGCCTCGCAGCTGCGGCTGCTAAGCACACACAATGTCATGCGAGACAGAGCCGCAGTACTAACAGCACAGATTTCCAAGGCTCTGCCGCAACTGACCATACACGATGTCACCCACCTAGATGCCCTTTGGGAAACCGCCGATTTGGTGGCAGGCCCTGACTATCCCCTCAATCCACTTGAGGGCTTTGTCCTAGGTGGAGCCATTCTGCTGCACGATGCTGCACTTTGTTTTGAAGCCTATGAAGGGGGCGCTGAGGGACTAAGACAGACAGTGGAATGGAAAGATGCATATGAAGGACTTCGGAAAACGACATCAGGCATCGGTGAGACGCAACTAGCCGAGCGAGCAGACTTCACTACCCTTCGCACGCTTCATGCAAAGCAAGCAGGTGCCTTAGGAACCAGAGCGTGGACCAATATGACTGGCGAACAGCTCCATCTCATTGAAGATAGCGAACTGAGACAGCGTTTCGGCCCGTTGATAGGCGATATCGCAGCCAGTCACCACTGGCCTGTCGAAAAAGTTCTAGCCACTCTACCGCCGCAAGTTAACGCACCGGGTTTTCTTCCTCGTGAGTGGCGAATTGATCCAGTGAAGCTCGCTCTGCTCCTGCGCTGTGCAGACGCCGCTCATATTGACGACAGACGAGCGCCGGATTTCTTCTATGCGCTGGCCCGGCGGGTGGGAATTTCTGCAGACCATTGGAAGGCGCAGAACTGGCTTGCAAGGGTCGATCTAGACCAGTCTGACCCAAGCCGTAGTTCATTGCTTTTTACGTCCAACAAAACCTTTGGACCAGACGATGTTGACGCATGGTGGGTCGCTTTCGATGCCATTTCTGTTCTAGCAAATGAAGTTGCATCGTCTAATGCCGCGCTTGCAGAGCGTACATTGCACAACATCAGTCCGCCCTTCGCCGTAAAGCGCATTACCGGCTCTAGCTCACCAGAAACGTTGAGTGCGCATGTAAAAGTTGTGGGCTGGAAACCTTGCTCTGCAAAGTTGCACGTGAGCAACATCGAGAATCTCATTAAGAGCCTTGGCGGCGAAAATTTGTACGGAGTTCAATCCGATAAAGTCGAGATAGCGTTACGTGAGATCATACAGAACGCACGTGACGCGATTGTTGCTAGACGCTCAGTCGAGCCGAGCTATCATGGTTCAATCAGTATTGGTCTAAGGCACGAAGGAGCCGAAGTTTGGCTCGATGTGCAAGATGACGGCATGGGGATGTCGGAACGGGTTCTGACTGGCCCGCTTTTGGATTTTGGTAGTTCATTTTGGGCATCAGATTTGGCTCGGGAAGAGTTGCCAGGATTAGTCTCTTCTTCATTCCGATCGATAGGTCGTTTTGGCGTAGGCTTCTATTCTATCTTCATGGCCGCAGATAAGGTCTTGGTGTCGTCTCGGCGTCCCGATGAGGGCTTAGCAGAATGCCGAACTCTGTCGTTTCCGAATGGGCTAACAATGCGCCCAACTCTGTCCTCGGGTAGACCAGCAGCGTTCGAAAGTGGTTCGTCCACGAAGGTGTCAATGCGGCTTCTGAATGCTCATAGCGACATAGACAATCCCAACATCACAGCTGACAATATACGAAGCCAGAACTTCGTAGTGCCGTTCGGTGATTATTTGGCCGCTTTGACGGCAGGTCTGGATGTAGACGTGCAACTATCGGATGACCACGGGACCCGCACTGTACACGAAAGCATCCAGCATATTGACACACCGCAAAAACGTAGTGCTTGGCTGGGCCAATTGTCTTTCTCTGGCAGTAATCCCAATGCAGACGTCGCTATAGACGTTGGAGTTTACGCGGAGCGCTTGAGATACCTACATGACGACGAAGGTGCTATTTGTGGGCTGGCTGCTCTTTCAACGCATCTTCACAAGGATAGCAATTTCCTATCAGTTCGTTCTGTGGGAGGCTTAGCGACCACCATACACTCTCGAGGTTCCCACTCATACGTTGGCTACCTTGACTATAATGCGCAGTCCGCCAAGAGAGATACTTCGGCAGAAACTAGGGCAAGCGCGAGTTCTCTGGCTAAGTGGGCCGACGAGCAACTGGAGATGCTAAGACAGGCAGGAGCGGACAAGCTGACATGGTGTCTCGCCGCCTATAGCCTCAGCGATCTACACATAGACCCGACAAGCGTTGCGACAGCGTTGTTTATGAGGCAGGAACAGCCAGAATTTTTCGATCTCCCCACGATCATGTCAATGATGGCAAGTGAGGGTATCGCTGTACTCAAATCCCGGTACTTGGATATGGTTGAAATGCATGGGCAGTTTTTCGAGCTAGAAAACTATTGGACGCTTAAGCCCATTAGCAATGGGTCCTACATGTCGTTAAAGAAAGAGGACGATGGTAGCTATCAACGCAATTCCTTGTTCGACTGCATTCAGCGAGAGGCGGGGAGAGAAGGTCTGGCTATTTGTGTTACCGAAGTAAGAGGTGTAGGCAGGTCACTGATAGGTGAAATCGATGCACTGGTAATGACCTTGAAGCCAGCGGCGCAAACGTGACGAACCGTGATTGTGCCATGCCTGCGTAACTATTTCGCGTTTGTCAGTGGCGCGGCTGCGTGGAGACAAACGCGGCCGCTTTCGGATTCCTGCCATAAGCAGTTGGTGCGCTGACGGCCCCAAACCTGACGATCGCCTAATGTCCATTTTTGCGAAAGCCCGCCCAGAAGCCGCCAGTCCGCAAACCACCCCAGAACAGACAATGGTCGCCACCGTAAAGCAGAACGCGAGGCGGCATATCCTTCGCGCGTCCATTGGCGCGCCCTGATCGGGCGCAGCCGACACGCGCCGGCTTGGCCGCAATTGGGTGGGTGACGGCCATCCTGCGGGCTGGAACCGGCTGCGCAAAGATAATCTTTGCGCAGCCATCCGTCTTTGCACCGAAAAACTCTTATATATCAATGACTACGCAAAGACGCAAAGACCGCAGAGATTTTTGAGCAATCTATTATAGAAAAACCATGGTGTGTGAGTTCGGGCTATATGCAGGTTATAACCTTTTACCGTATCTATAAAGATACAAACACCAAACGCACACGAATCCATTTTCCCTTTAATGTATATAAAAATCTTGGCATTCTTGGCTGTCTTGGCGTAGTCATTGATATATAAGGGTTTTTCAGCGCAAAGATTGGTGCAAAGATTGAGGTTTGCGCAAAGATTGCCGCCAAAATCCCCCACCCGCTGGCCGTCATGCCCGATCCGCGCGGCGGTTTAACGAAGAAGGGCGGCCCATCGGCCGCCCCTTTCGCTTAATCGAAGCCTTCACCAACGACGGTTTCGCCCCCGGTGTCTTCCCACTCGATAGTCCCCGCCTGCGCCTCGAACTCCGCCCGGCATTGCGCAAGGTCCAGTCGGAACGACCACGAGGCTTTTGCGTTCCTTCGCACCATGCGGCCGGTGCCCATCGCGATGGGGAGCACGTCTCTCAATCGTCGCGTGAACTGTTGCGGTCCAATGCTGCTGTTGAAGCGGTTGCGCTGCTTTTCGGCCGCCCGAAGATACCGTGCGTGAAGGTCTTTGGGCGCTATTTCCAGCGGCTCGGCTTCCGTCCAGTGGTCGAAGCCGTGGCCGCCGTTCAGGATGTCGAATATGAAGGCGTGAACATCCCTGTAGCCCTCGATGGCTTGATCCCGCAAGGCGTCGGTGCGCGGTACGTCCCGGACCTCAAAGTCGCTGATGTCCTGTTCCAACAGCCAACGGTGCAACATGGCAGGCCCGTCGTCGTCCATCTCGGCATTGATCGCGCGGAAGTAGTCATGATCCGACCGCCGTGCTTCGGACACGTCAAGAACGAAATACCGCGCCTCGTCGTCGGATGCCGGGATAACCCAACTTTCGTTTGATGACAGAAAGAACCGCGTTGCGTTCCTGATCTTCAGGCGCGGCATGAACTTGTCCTCGACGGTCATCGTGGGTGCGGAAATAAGCGACTTCAAGACGTTCTCGGCTTTGCGATCCCCGCCCCAACTGCCTTCCTCGACGTGCGTAAACAGTGCCTGCTTGAAGTCACCGTTGAAGCGATCAACGAGGCGGTCACTGCCCGCAAGATGAAGGCTGTGAGCCGATCCGACCATGCGGCTTATATACGTGCCCAACGTATCCTTGCCGATGCGTTTCTTGCCTCGCGTCACCACGGCCACGCCGGGTTTCTCCCATGGCCGTTGCACAAGGTGCGCCAGCCATCGAACGAGATAACGGTAGTGATCTTCGTTCCCGCTGCAAACGATGGTGCGCATATGGGCGCGTATCAGCTTGCACCCTTCGGCTGCTTCCTCGGCAGAGCAATCCGCCGGTGGCGCGCCCCATCCCCGCCAAAGATTATACACGCCATCATCTCCGGGATCGTTGCTGCCGTAGCGCGCGGGAACGAACGCAACGCCGTCAAAGAGCCGCCGCTTTGGGCTCTGCGCCCAGAAGCGGAAAGCCGGCACCATGTCCGCGTCGCCGTCATCATCCACCACAAGCACGCGCTTGTCGCGGAACCGAAGCTCGGCAGAGCGTTCGCCGGCAAACTCGACCACCGGCCGCCAGTCGTATGCTACCGCCGTTTGCCCCGACACGTTGACTATTGCGCACCGATCATTGAACCACTCGACGCACGTATCGGGGTCATTGAAGTCTGAAGGTTCCGCCGCGTCACGGTTGCGCCGGTCCGCCGATGCTCTCATACGCTCCGCCCGCTCGGCACCGGCCGTCGCCTTCTTTACCTCGCGGGCAGTTTTCACGCGCTCGTCCGTGGCCCGGTCCAACGCCCGCAGGGTGGCGTAGCTCACGCCCGCGTCCTTCAACAAGCCGCGCCAGCGTTGATACGCCGCCTCGTCGCGGCCCCTGATGCGCGCCAGCGCCTCGATATAGGCTTCCTCGAAGACCACCGTCTCCGGCGCACCGTCCCACGTCAACAGGTCCAGAAGCTCGCGCATAAGCGCGTCGTCCGCGTCGGCGTCATCGTCGGGGATGGCCGTCGATCCGTCGAAATCGCTTGCCGACGCCTGTTCGGATTTGAAGCCGTCCAGCTTCGCCAGCCTTGCGCCGGCGTCGGGAATGCCGTTTTTCTTGAACCACGCGATCAACAGCCCCGGCCCGCCCTCCGGGTTGAACCCGGCCCAACGGGTGTCACGGTCTTCCATGAGCTGGTCGGGGTCGGTACGGACACGTTCCGACCATTCGTCCCAAACATCGAACATCTCGTCGCCGCCGTACGCCTTCAGCGCAAAGCCAAGCTTGATCCAGTTGTCGCGGTGGCCGTAGGGCACGCCGGCCAGCATCTTCCTGATAAGGGCAATCAGTTCCGGGGCAGCGTCGTGCGGCCCATCACCCCCGCCGGTGCCCGATCCGGTCCCACGCATCACCAATTCCGCCGTCACGCCCAAAGGCCCCAGCGCCCCGCGAATGGCGTCGGAAACGGCGTCCCAACTTTCCACGTCCGCCGGAACCAACTCCGGCAGGTCCGCCGCGTCGATATCCGTCAACGGCGTGCCATCCCATGAATAACGCCGGCCGGCCGGCCCGTGCCACGACGCCGGCAACGTGGTCAGGTTACGCTCTGCCAACAGCTCGACATGCCCGATGACCTTGGGAACAACTTCGCCGGTTGTCACGTCGGTGGTTTTGCCCCGCGTCAGCGTGATAACGCCTTTACGCAACGTCGGGTGCCCACGGAAGAACAGCGAAAGCCGATCCGGCCGCCCGCGCTTGCCTGATGGGGTGATGGGAAGCGCGGCCCGAACGGCGTTCACAACGTCCGGCGCGCCGTCAACGTCGATATCGACGGTCAATAGCGTAGACCCGTTCACGACCGACACGTCGGCGGGCCGGAATGAGCTGCCGTCGCCGAACGTTTCAATCCAATATCGGAGGATGTCTTCGGACGGCGCTTCATGCGCGTAGTTCTGAAACCCCTTGATATGCGGCTTCTTCTCGCCCGCGTGTTGCGGGATCGGGCGGTAGCCGCGCCGGAACAGGTCTAGCGCGATGTCGTGGAAAGGTTTGTGGCGCTTATCCCTAGATTTTTCACCAGTTTCATGTGTATGTCTATTGACATTATCAAAGTTTTCATGCATAAAATCACTGTTCATTGTGATTGCTCGACTATCTCGAACCCGCCGGGAATTGCCGAACGGCGGGATTTTATTTTCGAGAACGGCTAAGCCGTCTGGATCGGGATTGATCCTCCTTCTGTTCGATTAAATTGGTCTGGTTTTGATCTTGCCCCGTGCCCATGGGGATAGCGGCCGTAATGCGGGCGCGGGGGATTGGTGTCGGGGGTGTTCAGACTGCGCGCGCAGCGTCCCGGTGCGCGGGTGGTTCCATCGTCACCCCCCAATGAAGCTCCGGAATATGACTGCCGCTGCCTGTGCCGCAGGCGTGCACGATGAAATCCGCTTCCACGATGTCGTCTTCATCGCCGCGAAAAACGAAGAAGCTCAAGCGGGCGTCCGCGCGGCGATCAGCGTACTTTGTGTCAGCGAACAGCCATGCGCCGCTGCCGGTATAGCAAAGAGCTCCCCCGACAGCGACCACCGCCACCCGGCCCGGCCCTTCAAGCGAAATCGCATCCTCGACGCTTGCATGCGCAACGATAAGCGCGTCGTGCCCGTCGTCCGCGATCTTGTATGCTTCGTCCAGCGTAACGCCGTGCCCGTGATCGCCGGCAAGTGCCAGCAGTTCGCCGCCGCCGATGCGGCCCGCCCATCGTGCGCCGCCGATAGCTTTACGCAGTCCGTCAGCACCCCACGGGGTCCAGATCACGATGCGCAAGGGCCGATCCGCAACATTCGGTTCCTCGCCTGAACGTCGGGTTCCAAGCGGCAGACCGGCCGCCAGTCGCACCGCGAATGTCGCCGCGATGTTCTGCGCATCGGCGCGCACGGACCAGCCTCGACTTGCGGCGTGCGCCGCCACAACCGGTTCACAATCAACCGTTGCTACTTCGCCGCCACCGGCAAAGCCGGGGATCAGCACCGGGCCAAGGTCCGCCGCCAAAAGTCCGTCGATGATACGAACAAGGTCCATGAACGCATCGCTTGCGGCCGGGTCGAAATTCTCGCCGGACGGTCCCGGCTCCGGGGCGATCAAGTCGGGAAACACGACGTTCCCGAAATCCCCGGCTTCGGGCCGCTCCACCCCGTCCGGTGGGTCTTTGGGTTCGACGCCGAGCGCGGACAACAAGTTCACACCGGGGAACATTCGGGTCACGGCAGCGGCGGCGGCGGTAATGGCCTCGCGTCGCCCGCGCCCCAAATCAATTGCGCTGTCGCGCAGCGCCTTGAACAGCGTGAGCGCCCGTCCAACGTTCCGCCTGTGCTCAACATCATTCACGCTAACGTGGAATTGCGCCTCGTCGCGCGACTTGATACGTTTCGTCATCTGCTTTGTTCCTTGTTTGATGAATGCGGGCCGCGCTTTTCCCCGTGCGGCCATTTTTCTACTCGTCAGGACGTGGCCGTCAGTCCCGGCGTGCCGCGCGCTCGCGCTCCCATTTTTCCAGATCAGCCCGTCGCCAGTACCTCCGGCGTCCGAAAAAGACCGGGGCAGGGAAACTCATGCGCGGGTCTCTCTCCCACCGCCACAAAGTCATGGCCGTTGTGGAATACCGGGCCAGAACATCGCGCGTCGGCAGATACTCCCGATCCTCCGCCCGCGTCGCCGTAATCGTCATATCGCTATCCCCGCGTTATCGAACGTGAGCACAATTCACCACGCGGGGCGGCGTGGATCATGGAAATAAAACCGGGGCGAATTTTTAGGACGAAAGGTCGGTGACGTTGGCGCGCATTGTGCTTCGTGTTCGGCCGTGCTGCGGTTTCCGGCGCACGAAAACGCAATCCGCTGATATAGTATCAGCGGCTCTATAAAATTATTTCTTTATATATCAATTTGTTGTTCGTGTTTTTTCCTGCATGCGCTAGTCGAGGGTAACGATGGGGTAACGGCGCGGGGAAATTTTGCCTCAAAAATGGATGTCTCGCGGTTCCGCTGGGGGCGGTTCGCTTCAAACTGCCAGCGCAGCGAAAAGTGTGCGGTTCGGTCGGATGACGGCCACGGTTCTTATGGTGCGGTAGGTTGTCGCAGCGATGGCCGCACTTCCGGCTCTGCCGCCGTTACCCGGAGCGTTACCCCGAAGGCCGAGTGCCGGTCTTCTCTTCCTGCTAAATGCTTGATTTATTTGGTGAGCGCGCTGGGGCTCGAACCCAGGACCTACTGATTAAAAGTCAGTTGCTCTACCGGCTGAGCTACGCGCTCACTCACCAATGGCGGCATATATTGCCGCGTATCCGTTTCTTCGTTTCCCGTCAAGCCTCAGTGGATGAAGGAACGTTTCGGGCCGATTGTGACCTGCCTGTCATCGGATTGCGTAATCAGATACGGAGTCGCGGTCGCCGGGTCAATACGCAAAGCGGGCTTCCCGGGCAGAAGGGCGGTTTTTGCACATATCTAGCCCCGCCCGCCGATGCTGCCGTTCAGCCTGCCGCGCCGTCGCGGATCGGTGGCTGGAAGGTCAGGCCCATGTCCCAGGGGAAGTAGATCCAGGTGTCCTGCGATACTTCCGTGATGAAGGTGTCGACCAGCGGCCGGCCCTGCGGCTTGGCGTAGATCGCCGCGTAGTGGGCCTCTGGCAGCAGCGTGTGCACCAGCGCGAGCGTCTTGCCGGTGTCGACGAGGTCGTCGACGACGAGCACGCCCCGCCCCGCGTTCTGGCTGATGGACGGCGCGATATCCTTGATCAGCCTCAGTTCGCCCTGGTTCGCATAGTCATGGTAACTGGCGATGCATACGGTTTCGATCAGCCGGATTTCAAGCTCGCGGGCGATGATCGCCGCCGGCACGAGGCCGCCGCGCGTGATGCATACCAACGCTTCGAACGGTCCCGCTTCATGCAGGCGCCACGCCAGCGCGCGGGCGTCGCGGTGAAACTGGTCCCACGAAACCGGGAATGCTTTCCGGGAAGGCGCAGTCATGTGAAAAATGCCTTTTGCTGAATCGGGAGGAGGAGATGCCGTTAGCGCGCCTTCCGGCAATTGTCCATAGTCCTGATGCACGGCCTCACGTGACGGCTGTCTGAACGCATATTATCTGGGCGACTGCCGCCCGGCGGCAGGTTAGCCGGCGGCAAGCGTCATCCGCGCGGCGAGCGCGATCACCTCGTTGTGCGCGGCTTCCAGCGCCTGCGCGTCGCGCGAGCGGAGCACGAGATGCGTGCCATACTGCCCGTTTTCCATGAACGGGTAGCTGCCGATCGACACCGTCCCGTGGTTTGCCGCGATCGTCGCCAGATCGGCGGCGACGTCGCCCTCCCGGCATGCCGCGCGCACTGTGCGGGACATCATCGGCACACCGGTGGCAAGCTGCGGGGCGACATTGTCGAGCATCACCTGCATGATGGCGGGAATGCCGGCCATCACGATGACATTGCCGATCCAGAAGCCGGGCGCCTTCGAGATGGGGTTGACGACCAGCCGGGCACCGGCGGGAATGCGCGCCATCCGCCGGCGCGCGGCGTTCATGTCCTCGGGGCGGATGTATTCGAGCAGCATGGCGATCGCCCGCGGATCCTCGTCGATCGACACGCCGAAAGCGCGCGCGATGGCGTCCGCCGTGATGTCGTCGTGCGTCGGGCCGATGCCACCCGTGGTGAACACATAGGTATAGCGGGCGCGCAGCGCGTTGACGGCATCGACGATCTCGTCCTCAACATCCGGAACGACGCGCACCTCGCGAAGATCGATGCCGATCGCCGTCAGATATTCCGCGATATAGCCGCCGTTGCGGTCCTTCGTCCGGCCGGAGAGGATTTCGTCGCCGATGATCAGCACCGCCGCCGTTATCGTCGCCGGCTTTGCTGCCGCCTCGATGCCTTCCGTCATCACCTTACGTCTCCGATCGTTGCCCGGCATGCCGCAGCGGGCCGTGGGCGGGCATTTGAGACGGCGGCCAGACAGTCAGGATCGCGCCGTCGCTCTATCCATTCTTCCGCATCAATTTGCCCGAAAAGCCGATTTCCCGGTTCAATGCGCCAGAGGGCCAACCGTTCTGACGGAATCAGACCGCGCACTCAAAATTCTATATGTTGGCGCAACTTGCATCCAACCCGCTGGATCGACTTGAATGCAAACTACTTCAGACTCTGTTCTGTCTACGTTGAAACAGGACAGATTCTCGATTCCTTATTTTGAGCGATTCTCATCGATCAGATGTTTCCATCTGATCGGAACGCGCTCTAGGTTTTCGGAAGCGCCGCCGGGTCGAAGCTCGTGATCATCGGCCTGGCTGCGGGCTCCACCAGCCCGGCGAGCCAGCGGGTTGGAACCTTGGTCACAAGACGGTTGTAGGCTTCCGCAGCGCGGGCATAATCGCTGCGCGCGACGACGATGCGGCTTTCGCTCTGCGCGAGCCGCCCGAGCACCGTGCTGACCGGTGGCTGCGCCCGCCGCTCCGGATAGAGCTGCATCATGTCGAGCACCTTGCCGAGTTCCACGGAAAGCGCGTCCTGCGTCGTCATGAAGGCGCGGAACAGATCGGCCGAGTAGGGCGTGCGCGCATCCGCCGCGTAGTTGATGACCTGCTGCCGCTTGTTCTCAAGGGCCGCGATCAGGTCGAGCTGCGCGGGATTGACCGCGCGCACGGCGTCAATCACATCCTGCGTCAGATAGGCGCGCAGCTTGAACTGCCGCTCCACCTCGCCCCAGGCGCTCGTCGCGCGGCTTTGCACCTGCGGTACGTTCATGAAGCGCGCGCCGACAAAGGCGAGCGCAAGAACAAGGATCACGCCAACCACGACAAAGACGCGGCTGCGGGAGGGAGCCCCCATACCTGAGATCCTGTGAGTCTGGCTTACCAAATCTCTGTGTCCGTTATCTTCGCGGAGTGGCGCTTCATCGAACAACCGATTTCAATAAAGGCCGAATCTCCGTCACATACAAGGCCGGCGCTGTTAGGCGGCGGGGTTTTCCTCAAGGTTCCGCCCGGCGGCTTCGCCTTCCAGCATCAGGCGGGCCCGGGCGCGCATCTTTTCCGTCTCGCTCTTCAGCTGCCCGCATGCGGCCAGGATGTCGCGCCCGCGCGGGGTGCGCACCGGGCTCGCGTAGCCGGCCCGGAACACGATGTCCGAGAAACGCTCGATGCTCTCCCAGTCCGAGCATTCGTAGCTCGTGCCGGGCCACGGATTGAAGGGGATGAGGTTGATCTTTGCCGGGATGCCCTTCAGCAGCCGTACGAGTTCGCGCGCGTCGGCCGGCGTGTCGTTCACACCCTTCAGCATCACGTATTCGAAGGTGATGCGCTTGGCATTGGAGAGGCCGGGATAGGCGCGGCAGGCGTCGAGAAGCTGCGCGATCGGGTATTTCTTGTTGAGCGGCACGAGCTGGTTGCGCAGATCGTCACGCACGGCATGGAGCGATATGGCCAGCATGGAGCCGATTTCGTCACCCGCGCGCTCGATCATCGGCACGACGCCGGACGTCGACAGCGTGATGCGCCGTCGGCCGATGGAAAGCCCCTCGCCGTCGCTCACCACGTCCATGGCATCGCGGACGTTGTCGAAATTGTAGAGCGGCTCGCCCATGCCCATCAGCACGATGTTGGAGACATAGCGCCCGCCGTCCGTCGGCACGAAGCCTTCTGCCGGCGGGACGGCCTCCGGCCAGTCGCCCAGCCGGTCGCGCGCGACAATGACCTGCGCGACGATCTCGGCCACGGTGAGGTTGCGCACGAGACGCTGCGTGCCGGTGTGGCAGAATGTACAGTTAAGCGTGCAGCCGACCTGGCTGGAGACGCACAGCGTACCCCGGTCTACTTCGGGAATATAGACGCACTCGATTTCCGCCCCGCGGTCGTGCGGGCCGGTGGGGGCCATGCGCATGAGCCATTTGCGGGTGCCGTCGGAGGAAACCTGCTCGGTGACGACCTCGGGACGCGCAAGCGTGTAATACGCCGAAAGCTGCGTGCGCAGGCCCTTGGCGATGTTCGTCATCGCGTCGAATTCGGTCACGCCGCGCGAATAGATCCAGTGCCACAACTGGGTGACGCGCATCTTCAGCTCGCGCTCGGGCACGCCGATCGCCACCAGCGCGTCGCGCAGTCCCGCGCGGGTCAGACCGAGAAGAGAAGAGCGCCCGGCAGCCAAGGCGCGCGCGCCGTCCGCGGCGGGTTTCCTCGCCGTGGAATGATCATTCGCGATGTCCAGCGCAACCGCCGCCATTGTCATACCGACCCCAACTGCCGATCCGAATTGTTCAGGAAAGCGGCCCTATAGCACGTCTTCACCCGAATAACCAGAGGGAGATCGCCGGTCGTGGCGTCGCGGCCCTCAGGGGCACTCGCGCGCGAGCTGCTGCAGGGCCGCGCTGACGCCGGAAAGGGAATATTCGTCGGTCAGGCTGGAGCCGCGCGCGGAGGTGGACCTGATGCTCAGTTTCGAGCCCGAGCGGAATGCGGCCAGCACTGCGGCCTCCTGCGCCGTGTCCTTCACCCAGGCGTTCTCGGCCTTGGTGACGAGGGGGAAGGACTTGCCGTCGATGACGGCCTGCGCATCCTGGCCAGGGCGCGCCGGGAAACCCAGCACGAGGCTGATCTCGTTGCGCACCTTCTCGGCCGGGCGCGAGGAAACGAACAGATAGGCCGGGTCGCGGTTGAGACCGGCGGGCAGGCGCGTCTTCGGCTGGGTGACGGCGTAGCACACCTTCGCGCCCCCCTGTCCGGAGGTATAGACGCTCCAGTCGGAGAAGGTGCCGGCGAGCCGCGATCCGGCCTGCTGCTGCGCCTGTGCTGCCGCGCCCGTCAGTACGAACGCGAGGATCGAGGCTGCGAGAAGACCCTTGAGGGGGCGTGCCGAAGTCAATCGAATCATGGTCGCATCATACCCTTTCCAGCCGGCGGTGTCGCCGGACGTCGCATTACATCTATCACGTCATCCGCGGTGGATGCCACCCGCCGCGCCGTTTGACCGGACCGCAGATGCCGACTTGCGGCTCGTTTCGGCCATGACCTTGTCCAAGCCATGACACGGGATGGTAAAATTTCTGTCACCGGTCGCGGAGAAGCCGTCGGCGGATGCGATTTCCACCCCGGGCAGCGGGCGCCGCACCACGCGGGCATCGGCCTGGCCGCCATGCGGTGAAACGGAGCGACGGCCGGCGCGCGTCGGCTGTTCACATGTTCGGGATCAGGTCGCGGCCGGCGCCGCCGGTCGCGACCTGATGGCGGCGTGCGCGTCGTTCACCGCGTCGCGGACATTGGCCTTGAAGTGCACCAGCGGGTGGCGCACCCCGTGCAACAGCAGCGTGCGGCGCACGCCGGGCCGCGCGCCGGTGATGGAGATGATGGCGCCGCGCGCGTGCGCCTTGCGCACGAAGCCCTCGATGGTCGCGGCGGCGGTGGAATCGAGGAACGGCACGGCCGAGAAGTCGATGACGTAAGCCTTGGGCTGGCGCGCGATCTGGTCGAGCGTCGTGGCGACGGTCGCGGCCGCGCCGAAGAAGAACGCGCCCGAAATCCGCGAGACCACCACGTCCGGATCGCTCGCCTCGGCTGCGTCATATGGCAGCAGCGGGTCGCGCTCGTCGGTATCCGACGTGTCGGACGGGATGTGCGGGGTGAGGGCGGCGTTTTCCACCTCCACAGATTGCGCCATGCGATGCAGGAACAGCAGCGCGCTCAGTGTGAAGCCGACGACGATGCCTTCGATGAGGTCGCGGAAGACCGTGAGCAGGAACGTCGCCGCCAGCACCACGGCGTCGCCGCGCGAGGCGCGCAGCAGAGTGGCGACGGCGTGCTTCTCGACCATGTTCCACGCCACCGTCGCTAGCACGCCGGCAAGCGCGGCGAGCGGGATATAGGACGCGAGCGGCGCCGCGATCAGGATGAACAGCAGCAGGAACAGCGAATGCAGTATGCCCGCCACCGGCCCGTGCGCGCCGGAGCGCACGTTGGTGGCGGTGCGGGCAATGGTGCCTGTCACGCAGAAGCCGCCGAACAGGGCCGAGCCGATGTTCGCCGCGCCCTGCGCGACCAGCTCGCAATTCGACCGGTGCCGGCGGCCCGTCATGCTGTCGGCGACGACGGCGGACAGCAGGCTCTCGATGCTGCCGAGCAGCGCGAAGCTGACGGCCGCAGGCAGCACCGCGATGACTTTTTCGAAGCTCATGTCCGGCAGGCGCGGCGCGGGCAGCGACTGCGGAATGCCGCCGAACTTCGTGCCGATGGTCTCGACCGGCAGGTCTAGCGCGAAGGTGGCCAGCGCCGCGAGCGTCACTGCGATCAGCAGGCCGGGCAGGCGCGGGCGGTATTCGCGCAGGCCAATGATGACGACGATGGTCGCGGCCGCCAGCATGAACGCCGCGAGGTTGAAGGTGGGCAACGCATCCGCCAGCGCGGCGAGTTTCTCGAAGATCGGTCCGGGCTCCGGGCCGCTGAGCGTCAGGCCGAACAGGTCCTTGATCTGGCTTGAGAAGATGATGACCGCGATGCCCGCCGAGAAGCCGACGGTGACAGGGTAGGGAATGTATTTGATGAAGGTGCCGAGCTGCAGGAAGCCGATCAGCAGCAGCAGCACGCCCGACAGCAGCGTCGCCAGGATCAGTCCGTCCACGCCCTGCGTACTGACGGTGGTCGCGACGAGCACGATGAAGGCACCGGCCGGCCCGCCGATCTGGAACCGGCTGCCGCCGAGCAGCGAGACAAGGAAACCGCCGACGATCGCCGTGTAGAGGCCCCGGTCCGGCCCGACGCCGGACGCGATGGCGATGGCCATCGACAGCGGCAGCGCAACGATCGCCACCGTGAGGCCGGCGACCACGTCGGCCTTGAAATGGGCGAAGGTATAACCCTCGCGCAGGACGGTGATGAGCTTGGGCGTAAACAGTTCGACAAACGTCGGCGCGTTGCTGGCGCGGGTAGCTGTCGGCGAACGGGACATCGTGACACCTCAACGCGCGGCGTCCGTCAAGGGGGCGCCGCGCACTCTGGACGCAGGGCCGGCCATGTGCGCGGCTGAAGCTTCCTTCGCACGCCGCGACCACACGCCGGATTGTCGCAGCGTGGCGGGATCGTCGGACCCAGAATGCGCCCCCGGAAGCGATGGGCTGCCGGGGTGGGAGGCGGCGGTCGCCGTTACGCGGCGTCAAACATGAACCAGACTGGTGGACGCCTGTGGCACCCGCCGGTCGGAAAACAGGCTCAGGCCGAGCCGGACGTCACCGGCGGCGAAGGCTCCTTGAGCCGCACACCGCGCCCGCCGCCCTGGCTTGGCGCGTTCTCGCCAAGCAGCATCACGCCCGCCCGATCGAAAGCCTCGATGACCTTGGTCAGCGTATCCACGACGCCGCGCACATTCCCCTCGCTCGCTTCCATCCGCTGGATGGTGGGCAGGGAGACGCCTGAAAGCTCGGCGAGCTGTCGCTGGTCAATCCCCAGCAAAGCCCGCGCGGCGCGCATTTGAGCGGCGGTAATCACGCTATAGACCCGATCTGAAACATGAACGATCCTATATCATCTATTATTTATGATGTCAAAACCATCATTATCCAGATCCCGTACATGATGCGAGGTGCCGCGACCGCGCCGTCGGGCGACAACCGGCGCCGTTCCTGATATATTGCAGGACGACGTGAAGGCCTGCGTATGGAGGTTGGCATGACGAACACGCAATCCGGCGCTCCCGGAAAAGCCGGACAGGACGACGCGGCCCGGCGGAAGGAACTGGAAGAGCAGGAGGCGCGCGTCGACCGCCGCTTGGACGAGGAACTGGTGGAGACCTTTCCCGCCAGCGATGCGCCTTCGGTGACGCAGCCGGGCGCTGGGCAGGAGACGGGCGCCGAGGTCGAGAAACGCTGACGGACGCCGCTGTATCGGACCAGGGCGCGAACAGTGTTTCTGGGGCGGTTCGTTGCGTGCTGCCGGAAGGCGCCGGCCGGAGAACGAAAAAGGGAGCGCGATAACCGCGCTCCCTTGTTTTTTGACGACAGGCTGCTGGCGGATGCGTCAGCGATGCCAGCCGCCGGGATCGAACGTCCAGCCGTTGTGGCTGCGCACCCAGCGGGGATCGCGATGCCGGAAGCCGGGACGGTTGCGCACCCACTGGCCCGATCTCCACACGTAGTCGCGGCGGCGCGGGTTCCACTCCCAGAAACCCGGAACCCACACATAACCGGGGCGCGGCGGGGGCCTGCGCTCCTGGCGCGGACGCGGCGGCGCGCGGTTGGGCTGATGCGGCGGCGGCGGCCTGTTCCCGCCGGGGCGGCCGTTATGCCACTGGTCGGGGCGCTGCTGGGCCTGCGCTTCGCCAATGGCGGCCATGCCGGCCAGCGGCGCCGCAACGCCGGCGACGAGCAGGGCGCTCAGAAAATGTCGTCTTGAAACCATCATGCCACTCCTTGGGAGGTGAGTCGCTGCAATTTGCCCGGCCGGTCGCGGGGTGACGTCGGCCTGTGCCGGCCGCCCGTCTCCCCGTCCCGTTTTCCGGCCGGCTGCTCGAACCGTTTACGCTTGCAGGTTGCAGATGAATTGTTGCAATCCCGTGGCCAGAATTAGTCGTCGACGTGGAAATATATCGTTAACAGGTATAGATGAAGAAAATTTCATGTATACGAAATGCCGCTACAAAAGAAAACCAAACTATACACGTTCCTCCGGCGCCACGCCGTTTGCGAACGACCGGCGTGCTCAGTTCCCGTGCAGCGGCTCCTGCACGGGAACGAGATAGGGCGCGACAATCCGGACGCTGCGCCGCGAACCGTCGGGACCGGACGAGACGATCGTGCGCCCGTCCTTGCGGGAGAGCGGCCGGTCTTCGCCGGCGATGGCGGGGCCGATGCCGGCGGATTCGCCGCTCGCCGTCGGGACCGCCGCCGTGTCGGGGATCTCCTCCGCGTCGCCGGCCGCGGCGGGCTGTACCGCGGCCTGCCGTGCGGCGCGGGCGGCGCCGGGGCGGGAGAGTTCGTCCGCCTTTTCGGCGGTGACGATGATATCGTCGTCGTTGCGCCCGATCAGGGTTTCCGCGCCCTGCAGCGCATCGGCCCAGCTCTGGCCCGCCGGCAGGCAGGCGGCTTCGGGCACGAGGCGTTTCTGGTAGACGAGGGCGGTCGGCAGGGTGCTGTAGGGCACGCCGGAAGCGCTCTGCGCCCGCTCGATCTTGCCGCCTTCCGACATGAAAAACAGTTCGGTGCGGGTGGCCGGGCATTGCGCCTGGCACATCTGCTGTGCCTGCTCCCGTCCACGATACCGTGCGCCGAGCGGGAAGAAGTAGCCGTCGGCCAGGCGCACGCACACGGGCTGCGAGCCGCCGAGCCCGCGCTCGCCGCCTGCCGGTTTCTCGGTTGCCGGCGCGGTCGCGCGTTCGGGCGCGGGCGCGGTGGGCGGGGGCTCGTCCGCTGGCGCCGGTTGCCCGCCGCCGAAAAGCCGCTCCAGAAAGCCGCGCGGGCGCGCCGGCTCGTTGGCGCAATAACGGTCCAGCGCGGCCTGCAGTTCGCGCCGCCGCGCCTGGCTCCGCTGTCCGCCGCCCAGCCTGTCGGCGTAGGCGAGCATTTCGTTGAGGTTGGCCTGCATCTGCCGCATGTGGGTGCGCAGCGAGGAGCACTCGGCCGGCGGTCGGTAGATGTCCGTGCGCGTGCAGCCGATCTGGTCGAAGTAGGCGCGCGTGCGCTCAAGCTCGGCCCGCTGCCGCTGGGCGGCGACGGTGTACTCCTGCGCGCGCGGATCGACGGACCGGGAGATGCCGGCGAGTTCGGCCCGGTAGGCCGCGCAGTCGACGGCCTGCGCCACGGCGCCCGTGATGCCCCAACCCGTCATGATGCCGAAACCGGCCAGGGCAAGCGATGCCCGCATAGCTTTTTTCATACGTTGCGTGACCACTTGCTCGACCTGCCCGGCCGGCGCCGGGCCAACCGCATCCTGTCTGCCGCAGGGGCCCGACGAACCGTTGGCTGAAACCATCTGGTAGCATCGTTACTATAGTCGCGGCCAGCTTTTCCAGCGCTTTCGTCGGCGCCGGCGGCAGCGCCGGGGTTGAGCCGGCCGCGCGATCCCGTTGGGGCGAAGGAAAGAACCAGCCGTGGGCCGGAGGCGGCGGCCGATCAAAAATTGTTTATGACGCGGCGCTTCGCCGCGCCGACGGGTCAGGATCGCCCGCGCCGTCGAGGGGCTCGGCGCTGTCGATGCCGGCGCGCTCCATGAGATGGGCGATGATTCGCTCGAAAGCCTCCAGATCGGCCTCGGGAAGCCCTTCCGTGAGTTGCTGCGAGTATTCGAGCGCCGTGGGCACGATCATGGCATAAGTGCTGGCGCCCTTCTCGGTGAGGGACAGGAACGCCTCGCGCCGGTCGCGCTCGTTGGGACGGCGCAGGAGCAGCCCGCGTTCTTCCAGCGTCGCGACGGCGCGCGACACTTTCGTCTTGTGCATCTGGCTGTGGGCGCCGATGTCGCGCGCGGTCATGGGGCCGAACTCGCCCAGTGTCGCGATCAGGCGCCACTCGGGAATGCCGAAGCCGAAACGTTCGGTATAGATGCGGTCGAGCCCGCCCGCGACGACGTGCGCGAGGACATTCAGGCGGTAGGGCAGAAAGCGGCTCAGCGCCAGCGGTTCTGCGGGGGTGTCCGTCATGCTGCCGGATCTCGCAGGTAATAAGGGAACAAACCCCGCCCGATTGTTTCAGGCGGGACAGCCAGCAATGGCATACAGCGATCCCGACGTCGCGGCAATCGCTGCTTGCGACAAATCCGCTGGCAACCGCGAAAATGTTCGGCCGGCCAACAAAACGCCCCGTTTTCCGCGCAATACGCTATATATTGTCCGTCGCGATCTGCTCCGGAGTTTTCGATGTCCTTCGTTTCCCGTCTTGCCGCCGCCGCTCTCGTGGGTGTTCTTGCCGCGGCGGGCGGCCCCGGCATTGCGCAGGCGCGTGCCGACGGGCCGGACCTCATCTTCAGGAAGTCCACGGTGTGGAAGATGCTGACGCCCGACGACAAACTCGCGGTCTACGGCATCGACGATCCGGTCGTGTCCGGCGTTTCCTGCCATTACACCACGCCGGAGCGCGGTGGCGTCAAGGGCATGCTGGGTGTCGCGGAGGAGGTGTCGGACATCTCGCTCTCCTGCCATCAGGTCGGCCCGATCACCTTCAACGAAAAGTTCGCGCAGGGTGACGAAGTGTTCAGCGAACGCCGCTCGCTGATCTTCAAGCGCATGCAGATCGTGCGCGGCTGCGACGAGAAGCGCAACGTTCTCGTCTACCTCGTCTATTCCGACAAGCTGATCGAGGGGTCGCCGAAGAACTCCACCTCCGGCGTGCCCATCATGCCGTGGGGCGCGGCTGATGCGCCGCGCTGCGCAGACTGGCTGAAGCGCTGACGGCCGATCGCTGCTTCCGCCAAAATCGCCGACATTTTGTTGCGCGGGGTTGTCAGCCGTCTTCACGGTTGTTACAAGGGGTCATCGTCGGGCACATAGCCGCGACATCAGGGAGGGCGTGAGCGTGGGCATTTCCCGCTCCAAGGACACAAAAGGCCGGTCGGCCGCGGACGGTATGTCCCGCCGCGCCGATGCGCGTGTCAGCCCCTTCACCTCCGTGCTTCTTCTTTCCGGCCTCCTCCTTAGCTGCCCCTGAGGGCCGGCTGGGCTTCGCCTGGGCCTTCAGGGGATGATCGCCTTCCGCCCGGCGCACGGTTGCGTGCGCTCTGGGCAATGACGCTTTTCCGGATTCATGCATTTTCCGCCTGAAGGCGGCCCCATTCAAAGGAGACCGGCCAATGAGCACGGCAACGACGAGCGCCAAGGAGCACATCGTTATTTTCGACACCACCCTGCGCGACGGTGAGCAATGCCCCGGCGCCTCGATGACTTTCGAGGAAAAGCTGCAGGTCGCGACCGTCCTCGACGAGATGGGCGTCGATGTCATCGAGGCGGGCTTTCCCATCGCCTCCGAAGGCGATTTCGAATCGGTACGCGAGATCGCCAGAACCCTGAAGCGCTCCGTCGTCTGCGGGCTGGCGCGCGCCAACCCCAACGATATCGACCGGGCGGGCGAGGCCATCAGGCCGGCCGCGCGCGGGCGCATCCACACCTTCATCGGCACCTCGCCCCTGCACCGTCAGTACCAGTTGCAGCTCGACCAGGAGCAGGTCTACGAGCGCGCCGTCGCTTCGGTGAAGCGCGCCCGCAACTTCACCGATGACGTCGAGTGGTCGCCCATGGATGCGACGCGCACGGAGCATGACTACCTCTGCCGCATCGTCGAGGCGGCCATCGACGCGGGCGCGACCACGATCAACATTCCCGACACGGTCGGCTATGCGACGCCGGAAGAATATTACGAACTCATCCGCATGCTGATCGAGCGGGTGCCGAACGCCGACAAGGCGATCTTCTCCACCCACTGCCATGACGATCTCGGCCTCGCGGTCGCGAACTCGCTGGCGGGCGTGCGCGCCGGCGCGCGTCAGATCGAATGCACCATCAACGGCCTCGGCGAGCGCGCCGGCAACGCGGCGCTGGAGGAAGTGGTGCTGGCGATCCGCACGCGCGGCGACATCCTGCCCTACGAGACCGGCGTCGACACCACGCACCTGATGCGTGCCTCGAAACTGGTCTCGACGGTGACGTCCTTCCCCGTCCAGTACAACAAGGCCATCGTCGGCCGCAACGCCTTCGCCCACGAGAGCGGCATCCACCAGGACGGCGTGCTGAAGAACGCCCAGACCTACGAGATCATGACGCCCGAATCGGTCGGCGTCAGCAAGAACGCGCTCGTCATGGGCAAGCACTCCGGCCGCCACGCCTTCCGCGAGAAGCTGAAGGACCTCGGCTTCAACCTCGGCGAGAACGCGCTGGAGGATGCCTTCAAGCGCTTCAAGGATCTGGCCGACCGCAAGAAGGACGTCTACGACGAGGACATCGAGGCGCTCGTCGGCGACGAAATCCTGACGTCGCAGGACAGGATCAGGCTGGTGTCGCTATCGGTCGTCGCCGGCACGAGCGGGCCGCAGACGGCCGCGATCACCCTCGACATCGATGGCGTGGAGCACGAGGCGGAAGGCGAGGGCAACGGCCCGGTCGATGCGGTGTTCAACGTCATCAAGGCGCTCGTGCCGCATGACGCCACGCTGGAACTCTATCAGGTGCATGCCGTGACCGGCGGCACCGACGCGCAGGCGGAAGTTTCCGTGCGGCTGCGAACCGCGAGCGGCGAAACCACCGGCCGTGGCGCCGATCCCGATACGCTGGTCGCCTCCGCTCGCGCCTATCTCTCGGCCCTGAACCGCCTGCGGGCAAGGGGCGCGCGCACCCACGCGCACGCCACGACGCCGTAATACGCATCTCAACGAGCTTGCCTCGTCGAGACACGGTCAAACCCGTGCGGCGCAAGAACCATCTTGACGCCGCAAAGCCCGATACTCCCGGTCGGGGACGGGGAGTATTGGTTTAACGTGGATGCGGCCGTCATCGACGTCGTATTCGGCCGCCTCCCGTTGCTTGCGGCGGAAGGCGCGCGTTAGCCGCATCTTCACCTTTCCCGCGCATCCTGCCGGCGACAGCCATCGGGATGGGTGAGGATGGGGTTTCTGGCGCGGTTTGCGGTTTGTATCGGCATTGTCTACTGGTTCGCGCCGGAGCCCGCGGGCTATCGCGCGGGCTACGAGATGCGGCAGGAGCGGGAGCGGGCCGCCGAGGTGCTGGCCGCGCTCACCGGCCTGAGCACGCGGGACGGCGCCTCGCGTGACGAGGTCGAGGCCCTTGCCGTCGAGGCGGGAAGGATGCTCGCCGCGCTCGATCCCGAAACGCGGAAGGCGCTGATCGACCGGTACTTCGGTGCCGGCGGGGGCAACCTGTCCGCCCTGAAAGGCATGATCAACTGAAAAGGGCCGGCTTTCGCCGGCCCTGAGCGCAGTTGGCGTTTACTCCGCCGCCTCCGGGAAGGCGGGCCGCCCCTTCAGCAGGCGTTCCTGCTTGAGCCGCTCCGCCACGAGGAAGGTGACGTCGAGCGCCTGTTCGGCATTGAGGCGCGGGTCGCAATGGGTATGGTAGCGGTCCGAAAGCTGATCTTCCGTCAGCGGGCGGCCGCCGCCGGTGCATTCGGTCACGTTGCGGCCGGTCATCTCCAGATGGATGCCGCCCGCATGCGTGCCTTCCGCATGGTGGATGTTGAAGAAGCTGTCGATCTCGCTCACGATCCGCTCGAACGGCCGCGTCTTGTAGCCGCTCGCGGTGATGGTGTTGCCGTGCATCGGGTCGCACGACCACACGACCGCGCGCCCCTCCGCCTTCACCGCGCGTACCAGCGGGGGCAGGTGGTCCTGCACCTTGTCGGAGCCGAAGCGAGCGATCAGCGTCAGGCGGCCGGGCTCGTTGTCAGGGTTGAGTGCGTCGATGAGGCGCAGCAGGTCGTCAGCCTTGAGCGAGGGGCCGCACTTGAGGCCGACGGGGTTCCTGATGCCCCGGAAATACTCCACGTGCGCGTGGTCGAGCTGGCGCGTGCGGTCGCCGATCCAGATCATGTGGCCGGACGTCGCGTACCAGTCGCCGGAGGTGGAGTCGACGCGCGTCAGCGCCTCCTCATAGCCGAGCAGCAGCGCCTCGTGGCTGGTGTAGAGCTGGGTGGCACGCATCTCCGGGTTTGATTCCGGGTCGATGCCGCACGCGCGCATGAAGTCGAGCGCTTCCGTGATGCGGTCGGCGATCTCACGGTAGCGGTTCGACAGCGGGCTGTCCTTGACGAAGCCGAGCATCCAGCGATGGGCGTTGTCGAGGTTGGCGTAGCCACCGTTCGTGAAGGCGCGCAACAGGTTCAGCGTCGCCGCCGACTGGCGGAACGCCTTGAGCTGGCGGTGCGGATCAGGCGTGCGTGCTTCTTCCGTGAAGCCGATGCCATTGACGATGTCGCCGCGGTAGCTCGGCAGCGTCACGCCGTCGACGGTCTCCGTGGGCGAGGACCGCGGCTTGGCGAACTGGCCGGCGACGCGGCCGACCTTCACCACCGGCAGGCCGCCGGCATAGGTCAGCACCACGGCCATCTGCAGGAAGAGCCGCAGGAAATCGCGGATGGTATCGGCCGAATGTTCAGCGAAGCTCTCGGCGCAATCGCCGCCCTGCAGCAGGAAGGCCTTGCCTTCCGCCACCTTCGCGAGCTGGCGCTTCAACTGGCGGGCCTCGCCTGCAAAAACGAGGGGGGGAAAGGAGGCGAGCTGCTTCTCGACTGCCGCCAGCGTATCGACGTCCGGATAGGTCGGCACCTGCTGGATGGGCTTCGATCTCCAGCTCGACGGTGTCCAACGCTCGGTCATGACAGACTCTCCCACACGTATTCAGTCGAATTGCGGGGCGATACGCAGCAAGACGCCGCCCCGAAACAGGATTGCCACGTATATACGGATTGGGAACAAATTGCGAGCGGCAATTCGGCGCCGGGATGCCCGCGCGTTCAGGCGACGGGCGTGCGCAGCGTCACCAGTTCCTCCGCCGCCGACGGGTGCACGGCGATGGTGCGGTCGAAGTCGGCCTTGGTCGCGCCCATGGTAACGGCGATGCCCGCGAGCTGGATCATCTCGCCCGCCGCCTCGCCCACGATATGCACGCCGAGCACCCTGTCGCTCGCCCGGTCCACGACGATCTTCATCAGCACCCGTTCGGGCCCGCCCGAAAGCGTCGCCTTCATGGCACGGAAAGACGTGCGGAAAATCGCGACATCCGCATGCTTCTCTCGCGCCTGTGCCTCCGTGAGCCCGACGGTGCCGATCTCCGGCGTGGAGAAAACGGCCGTGGGGATGACGGAGTGATCGACCTGCCAGCTCTTGCCGCCGAACACGGTGTCGGCGAAGGCGTGTCCCTCCCGGATGGCGACGGGCGTCAGGTTCACACGGTCCGTGACGTCGCCGACGGCATAGATGGAAGGGACATTGGTGCGGGAAAAGCCGTCGACCGGGATGGCGCCGTTGGGCTTCAACGCGACGCCCGCCGCGTCGAGCCCGAGGCCCCCGACGTTCGGCCGGCGGCCGATGGCCGACAGCACGGCGTCGACCGTCATCGTCGTGCCGTCCGAAAGGCTGACCTCGATCGCCGATCCGTCCTGCGCCCGGCCCAGGCCGCTCACGGTGCGCCCCGCGAGCAGGCCGATGCCCCGTGCCGTATAGGCCGTCTCCAGCGCCGTGCGCACATCCTCGTCAAAGCCGCGCAGCAGCTTCTCGCCGCGATAGACGAGCGACGTCCGCGCGCCGAGCCCGGCGAAGATGCCGGCGAACTCGACCGCGATATAGCCCGCGCCGATCACCAGCACCCGCTGCGGCAGCGTGTCGAGATTGAACGCCTCGTTCGAGGTGATGGCAAGTTCGATCCCCGGAATGGAGGCGTCGCGCACGGGCGTGGCGCCGGTCGCGACGAGAATGGTCGTGGCGCGGATGCGTGCACCCGTGGAGAGCACGCGCACCGTATGCGCATCCTCGATCACGGCCCGGCTCCGGACAATCGACACGCCCGCCGATTCGAGATTCGCCGCGTAGATATTCTCCAGCCGCGTGATCTCGGCGTCCTTGTTGCGGATCAGCGTCGCCCAGTCGAACGACGTTTCGCCCACGTGCCAGCCGAAGCCGGCCGCATCCGCGAACTCGCCCGCGAAGCGGCTTGCGTAGACGAGAAGCTTCTTCGGCACGCAGCCGCGGATGACGCAGGTGCCGCCGTAGCGGAACTCTTCCGCGAGCATGACCCTCGCGCCGTGATTCGCCGCGATGCGGGCTGCCCGCACTCCCCCGGAGCCGCCTCCGATGACGAACAGATCGACGTCGAACGTATCCATGACCCAATCTCCCAGGCAGCGCGCGGCGGGCGAGCGCGCCGCCCTGTCAGCATCGCACCGTCGTCAGATATCGCGACCGTGTCAAATATCGTGACCCTTCTTGCGCATTTCCTCGCGCGCCCGGCTGACGATGAAGGCCGACACATCCCCGACCCACGTGTTCATCGCGCCGAACAGATCCTCCAGCACCAGCGGCTGGGTGGCGACATACTGCTGCCCGGCCGTCGACTGGAAGAACGCGCGGATTTCGGTCAGGTTCTGCTCGTTGATGCGGTTGGCCAGGATGCGCGCCGAGGCAGTCAGGATATCCTGCTTGCGCGCCTCCAGCTCGGGCTTCAGCTGCTCCAGCACGGCGTTGAGGTCGGCGGAAATCTCCGGCCGGGTGATGTATGTCTGGCGGACCTGGTCGGCGAAGGTCGGCAGCATGCCGTCGAACGTGCGCGCGATACCGGACAGGATGACGACGTCGCGGGCCACATCGACGTGGCTCTGCGAGAGTGCCGGAGAGGACGGCAGGCTGGTCGCCGGCTGCTGCTGCTGCGCACGCGCCGGGAGCGCCGAGGCCGCGACGCCGGCGGCAAGGGCGCAGGACGCGGCCGCGCCCAGAAAAAGATGTCGTGCGGAAAGACGGTTGAAGACGGGACTTTTCATTGGGATCTCCTGAGTGCAGAACAGCGGCCGTGCCGGACGAAAACAAATCCGCCGCTCTACCTCTTTGCCTGTGCGTTGAATGGAGCCAAGAAGGGTATCCGTTCCGGGGTTCGATGCGTCAGGCGGGCTTATCAGAATTTTTCCAGATCGGTAAGGCCCGATGATGGCCCGATCTGCGTGCGGATGCGTGATCAGCCGGCGCTGTTCTCGATGACGACGACGCCCCCTTCCGTCGCGAGAAACGCCGTCGAGCACATCCCGATGAAGAGACCGTGCTCCATGACGCCCGGGACGGCATTGAGCGCGGTCGCGAGCGTCTCTGGCTCGTGGATGACGCCGAACGCGATGTCGAGGATGTAATGGCCGCCGTCGGTGACGAAGGGGACGGCGCCCGCGCGGCGCAACGTCACGGCGCCCTGGCTGCCGAAGTGCGCCGCGATCTTTTCCACCGCCGCCTGCGTCGCCGCGAGGCCGAAGGGCACGACCTCGACGGGCAGCGGGAAGCGGCCGAGGCCGGCGACGCGCTTCGAGGCATCGGCTATGACCACCATGCGGGCACTGGCGGCGGCCACGATCTTTTCGCGCAGCAGCGCGCCGCCGCCGCCCTTGATGAGGCGCAGGCGGTCGTCGAACTCGTCCGCGCCGTCAACGGTGAGGTCGAGCCGCGGCGTCTCGTCGAGCGTGGTCAGGCGGATGCCCTCCGCCTCCGCCTGGGCGCGGGTCTCCTCCGAGGTGGGAACGCCGACGACATGAAGGCCCTGGCGGACGCGATCGCCCAGCAGTGCGACGAAATGGCGCGCGGTCGAACCGGTGCCAAGCCCCAGCCGCATGCCCGGTTCCACGAGTTCGATGGCGCGCGCGGCGGCCTCGCGCTTCAAGGTTTCGCTCACTCGGCATCCTCCTGCGGTTACTGGGCCGGGGTGGTGGGGGGCTGCGGCGCGTGGTTGCCGTTGGAGATGTCCGTCTGCGACTGCGTTCCGGCCTGGCCGGGGGCGGCAGGGCCGGACTTGTCGGCGGCGCTCAACTGGGGCGTGCAGACCACGTGGATGTTGAACACATAGCAGCTGCTGATCTCGCCCGTGCGGTAGTTCACCCGGAAAACGCCGCTCTCGCGCGTGTGGTTGGAGGGAACCAGCCCGTATTCGCCGAGTGCCTGCGGCCCCGCGCCCTCGCCGGCCGGGAAACAGAAGGTGACGCCGATCGTGCCTTCCTTCAGGCCGTACTGGCAGGCGCCGACCTCTCCCGTCGCCGTGTTGACGCGGTAGATGCGGTTCAGGTCCGCCTGCGGCGCGGGCGCGAAGGCGAAAGGCGCCGCACCGCTCAGCAGGACGAGCGCGAAGACGCCGCCCAGGACCCTGGATGCCAACGGCAGACAGGCTGAGGCGCGGCGGCGGCCATCCGCCGGGGATGCCGTCTCTATGGGCAGCGATCGATAAGTGGACGATCGACAAGTGTCCGTCATGAAGGTGCCTCTCAAGAAGATGTCCGTCATGGCACGTTCGCCCGTGAACGCCCGGCGGCCCGACCGGCCGTTCATAGCATTCCTCGCCTCCGCCGTCAGCCACCGGACGCGGATTCCACAGGATGACGGCAGCATCGGCGCCGGTTTCGCGCTGTTGCCGGCCGCCCGCGCAGCGCCTATAGTCCGCGCGACGTTCCTTCCCTCATACAGCGACGAAATCCGACCATGTCCGACAATGAGCGCCCGATTGCCGTATTCGACCTCGATGGCACGCTTGCCGATACGGCGCCCGATCTCATCGCGGCCCTCAACGCGGTGCTGACTGAAGAGGACGTGCCGCCGCTCGGCGTCGCGGAGGCGCGCGACCTGATCGGCGCGGGTGCGCGTTCGCTCATCCAGCGCGGCCTGCAGGTGGCCGGCCACGCCACGATCGACGACGCCCGGCTGGAGAGGATGTTCCGCTCCTTCCTCGCCCACTACGGCGAGCACCTCAACGACCACACGACGCTGTTTCCCGGCGTCACGGAATCGCTCGACAGGTTCGCCGATGCGGGCTGGATACTGGCCGTCTGCACCAACAAATACGAGAATCACTCGCTGCAGTTGCTCGACCTGCTCGGCATCGCAGACCGCTTCACGGCCATCTGCGGCCGCGACACCTTCCCCTATTTCAAGCCCGACCCGCGCCACCTGACGCTCACGATCGAACGCGCCGGGGGATCGCCGCGACAGGCGATCATGGTGGGCGATTCGCAGACCGACATCAAGACCGCGCGCGCTGCCGGCATCCCGGTCGTGGCCGTGCCTTTCGGCTACAGCGACATCCCGGTGGCCGAACTGGCGCCCGACCGGCTGATCAACCATTTCGACGATCTGTGGACAGCGGCGGTGGAAATCACCGGTTACGGCCAAAAGCAGCCGAAAACGACGCTTTCATGAACGAGACCGCTTGACGGAAGGCGCGGAGCTTCTTAGAAGGCATGTCACACGCTCCGCGCAGCAAACAGGCGGGGAGCTTCATGCTTTATACCCGATGCCTCGCTGGATGACGCGATGCTCGTCATCGGCAGCGGGACGGCAGCATGATCTGGATGGGCGGTTAGCTCAGCGGTAGAGCACTGCTTTCACACGGCAGGGGTCACAGGTTCAAACCCTGTACCGCCCACCATCCAAAGCCTGCAGATATAAAATTTCCTGAGGCGTTGGCTGCGCGCGCTGGAGCGGGCGTTTGAAGCCCGTTACCATCCTGCGCAACGCACAAAAGCCAGCATCCCCGCCCAGCTTCTTGCCGGCCGGCGTGGACGGGTGCCGATGTCTTGAGGCCGATCCGTGCTGTCGCTCAGCCCGCGCGCAGGATGGCGTCGGCGGCAATGCCGGCGAAGAGGAGAAGGCCGGCGTCGCGGTTCGATTTGAACAGCGTCAGTGCCAGATCGCCGTTGGCCGGATCAAGGGATTTGACCTGCCAGGCGAGATGCGCGGCGAACAGCGCCAGCCCGACATAGGCGGCGAGGCCCGCTCCGGCGGAGATCAGCGCGCCGAACACCAGCACGGCGGCCGCAGCGTAGCAGGCCGCTATCCCCTGACGCACGCGCGCGCCGAACAGCCGGGCGGAGGACTTGATACCGACGATGGCGTCGTCCTCGATGTCCTGCAGCGCGTAGATCGTGTCGTAGCCGATGGTCCACAGAATCGCGGCGGCATAGGTCAGGATGGCGGGCGTGTCGACGCTGCCCGCTATCGCCGACCATCCCACGAGGCCGCCCCAGGCGAAGGCGAGGCCGAGCACGAGCTGCGGGATCGGCATGATGCGCTTCATGAACGGATAGGCGGCGACAATAATGAGCGAGGAAAAGCCGAGAATGATGGTGGGGCGGTTGAATTGCAGCAGCACGCACAGCCCGAGCAGGCAGAGCCCGATGAGGAACAGGAGCGCCTGCTTCGCGCTCACCTGCCCCGCAGGCAGGGGGCGATGGCGCGAGCGCGCCACCTGCGCGTCGAGATCGCGGTCGACGATGTCGTTGTAGGTCGTGCCCGCGCCGCGCATGGCGACCGTGCCGACGATGAACAGCATCAGGTGCCAGACATCCGGATAAAGGCCGAAGGCTCCCGAGGCGAGCGCCGACGACCACCAGCACGGCAGCAACAGCAGCCAACTGCCGATGGGCCGCTCGATCCGCGCGAGACGCAGGTAGGGGCGCCACTGAACCGGCGCGTGCCTGTCAACCCAGTTGTCGGGCCGGGCGTCCGGCAACGGCTGGTCGGCGCGGGTCATGTCACAGCGCGCCTTGCGGAATTCTTATCTGGCCGGTCACAGGGTCGCCGGCGCTGCCGCCCAGCATGGGCGACTGGCTCTGCTGCTGCTGTTGCCGCTGGACTTCGCGCGCGCGCTTTTCCATGGTGGCCTGCTGGGTGGCCGCCTTGCAGGCCTGCCCCCGGATCTGCACGGCCTTGGCGTTGTCGGCCTTGAAACCCTGGATGAACTGGTCGGGAATCTGGCACCAGTCCTTGTTGCTCTCAAGCCATTTCAGCGTGGCGCTGCCGTTCGACACCAGACTGCCGAACAGCGAACAGGCCGCTTTGGGGTTGGGGCGCTTGCCGAGCTTGTTGATCCGCGCGACGAGTGCCTTGCGATCCTCCAGATAGGTCGAAATCTTCTGGCAGCTCGATGCCTGTGCATGCGCGACCTGCACGGTTCCCCCGACGAGAGAGGCTGAGGACAGCACCACTGCAACGACCGCCCCGATCCGCACGCAAAGGATAGCGGCTCGCTTCATATTCCACCCTCTCCGATCATGACGAAAACAACCAATAGACAAACCGCGCCCCCGACGCCGATCCACTGCAGTTGTCATACCCTGCTTTCCGCGGCGGGCAAATGCGATTATGCAAGTTTACCGCACCGGAACATCCGTCGCCAGTTCCTTCAGCGGCACTTCCGTCCTGTAACATAGGCAATGCACGCCGTCTCACAATACACTGTTGCGCGAGTTCGCGGCCAGCGGGAAAATTTGATGCGGCGGACGGGTATCGCTATTCCCTCACCGGAGACGAAGGCCGGTCGGGCGGGGGCTTTTCGGTTTGACGCCGTACCGGGCCGGCGATAGTCAGGCGGACGCGCAGTCCACATGTCCGCCGCATACGGCAGGGAGACATCTTGAGCGATTACGATTTTTCGGCGCCGCGGCTTTTCGTCCAGGCAGCGATTGCCGCGGGCGAGGCGATTGCGCTCGACAAGGCGCAGGCCAACTATCTGGGCAACGTCTTGCGCCTGTCTTCCGGCGACGGGGTGCTGATCTTCAACGGACGCGACGGCGAGTGGCTCGCGCGCGTCGAGCAGGGCGGGCGCAGGGTCGCGGGATTGATGCCGGAAAAGCAGACGCGCCCGCAGCCGCCAGGGCCCGATCTCCTCTGCCTGTTCGCCCCGCTGAAGCACGCGCGGCTCGATTACATGGTGCAGAAGGCGGTGGAAATGGGCGCCAGCGTGCTGGCGCCGGTGCTGACGCGCCGCACGCAGGTCTCCCGCGTCAATCTGGAACGCATGGAGGCCAATGCCGTCGAGGCGGCCGAGCAGTGCGGCATCCTCGCCATTCCCGCCGTGCGCGAGCCGGCGCGCCTCGACGATGCGCTGGCGCGGCTCGAACCGGGGCGGCTGCTCGTGTTCTGCGATGAGGGCGCGCCGGTGGCGAATGCCGTCGCGGCACTTGCGCAGGCCCGGGAGGAGGGGGCGCACGCCGGAATAGCCGTGCTGATCGGTCCGGAAGGCGGGTTCGACGAGGCGGAGCGCGATCTGATTCTCGCGCGTCCCGATACGGTGCGGCTGTCGCTCGGCCCGCGCATCCTGCGCGCGGATACGGCGGCAGTGGCCGCTCTTGCCGTTGTGCAGGCGGTGCTCGGCGACTGGTGCGGGAACGAGGCGGCTTCCGGCTGAAGCGCCATCCCGCCCTGTCTCTAGCGGCGTCCGCTTCCGGAGATCGAGCCGGCCGTTCAGGCGAAGCGCCCGGCTCGCTCGATGACCTCGATCTTGTAGCCGTCGGGGTCCTGAATGAAGAAGAAGCGCGCAAGCGGCGTGCCGGCGTGGTTCAGCGCGCGGATCGGGCCCGGCGCAAGCCCGGCTTCGTCTAGACGCGCGCGTTCGGCGTCGAGGTCCTCCACCACGACCGCGAGATGCCCGTAGCCGTCACCGGGCGTGTAGGGCGCCGTGCGATCGTGGTTGACCGTCAGTTCGAGTTCAAAGGGGCTGGCGGCATTGCGCAGGTAGATCAGCGTGAAATCGTCGAACTGGATGCGATCGGCGGGCTTGAGGTCGAATGCCTTCTCGTAGAAGGCCAGCGAGCGGCTCTCGTCAAGCACGCGCACCATCGCGTGCACGAGCTTCGCGGAGGTGTGCTGATTTGTCGCCATGGTTGCTCCGGTGCTCGCGGTTGCTCAGTCGTCGCGGTAGACGCGCTCGTTGCGCTCGTGACGTTCCTGGGCCTCGATGGACAGGGTGGCGATGGGGCGGGCTTCGAGACGCTTGAGCGAGATAGGTTCGCCCGTTTCCTCGCAATAGCCATAGGTGCCGTCGTCGATGCGCCCCAGGGCGGCATCGATCTTCGAAATGAGCTTACGCTGGCGATCGCGGGCACGCAACTCAATGGAACGGTCGGTTTCGGAGGAAGCGCGGTCGGCGATGTCGGGGTGGTTCTCGTTCTCGCTCTGTAACGCTGCAAGAGTTTCCCGGCTCTCGCGCAGAATATCCTCTTTCCATGCCATCAATTTGCGTCTGAAATACTCACGTTGCCGATCGTTCATGAACGGCTCGTCTTCGGTCGGGCGATAGCCTTCGTCAATCAGCGTATCAGACATGCGCAGCTAATGCTCTTCACATTCGACAGCGCCAGGACCATTCCATGGCTGCGTCTATATAACGACCCCGTGCGTTTCCGACAACGTTCTTTAATGTAATCTTTTTGTCTTGATTGACGAACGGGACGCATTTTCAGATGCCGCTTCAGGAACTCCGGAGAAGGGCTTGCCGCGCATGCGCATGGCGGGCGCTCAGCGCGGCGCTCGCGGTGTGCTCCCGCGCACGGGCGGATCGCGCGAGAGGTTTTTCGTGGCGAGTTCCGCGAGATAGGCCTCCCACCGCGCCGTCTGGTCGCGGCCGAGTTCGTGGAGGTAGTCCCACGTGTAGATGCCGCTGGCGTGCATGTCGTCGAACACCAGCTTGACGGCGTAGCGGCCGACGGGCTCCACGCCGAGGATGGCGACTTCCCGCTTGCCGGAGACGGTGACAGCCTGTCCCGGGCCGTGGCCGCGCACCTCCGCCGAGGGGCTCGATACCCGGAGATATTCCGCCGGGAGGCGGAACGCGGCGTCGTCGAACGTCACGGTCAGCATCGCGCGGTCGCGGGAAAGGCGCAATTCGCTGGGCCAGTGGCTTGGCATGGACCGTTTCTCCCTGTTGCCGGGGCAGGCTGCTCTATCCCTGCGCGCGGGCGCGGATCATGAAATTGTCATATGTATACTCCGCCACCTGCCACCACAAATAGGTATCGGTGCGGAAAAGCCTGACCGAGTCGTAAAGCGTGCGGAAGGCGGCATTGCTGGCGCCGAGATTTTCGGCGAGAGAATCGGTCGCCTTGAGGAGTTCCGTCAGCACCGTCTGCGGCATCGGCTTCAGCTTCGCGCCACCTGCGACCAGCCGCTTGATCGCGGGGGAGTTACGCGCGTCGTAGGCCGCCTGCACCATGTCGTGCGTGCGGGCGGCGGCGGCCGTCAGCGCCGCCTGATGTGGCTTCGCCAGCGCGTTCCAGGCATCGGCATTCACGAGGAAGCTCAGTTGAGAGGCACCCTGCCAGCCCGGATAGTAGTAGAAGGGTGCGGACTTGTGCAGCCTCAGCCTTTCGTCATCGTGGGGGCCGCTCCACAGGGCGACATCGAGGCGCGACTGCTGAAACGCGGCGGCGAGATCGGTCGGGAACAGGGTCTGCGGCAACGCGCCGAAGCGCGCGAGCATCGGCCCGCCGAGGCCCGGCACGCTGACCCGAAGGCCGGCGAAATCGGCCACGCTGCCGATCTCCTTCGTGAACCAGCCGCCGGTGAGCGCGCCGGTGTTCCCGCCGGGCAGCACGCGCAGGCCGTGCGGGCGATAGCTGTCGTTGAGGAGGTCGAGCCCATGCTGGTGCAGCAGCCAGGCGTTGAACTGGCGCGCGTTCGGCCCGAAGGGCAGGCCTGCGCCGATGGCGAACACGGGATCGCGCTCCACGTAGAGCGCGGTCGTCGTATAGGCGATCTGCACCCGGCCCTCGCGTGCGGCGTCGAGCGCGGGGGTTTTGCGCTTGTCGTCCCGCGCCGGCTCGATGCGGAAAGCGCCGTCGGTGATGTCGGCGAGCGCGGACGCCAGCGTCTCCACGCCCGAGCGGGGAATGTCGAGGGCATCCGGGAAATCCGACGCCAGTTGCCAGATAACGGGAGTGTCGGCCTTGGCGTCCGGCGTCTGTGCGGATGCCAAGGCGGGAGCAACCGCACCCGCCGCGGCGGCGAGGCCGCCGACCCGCAGAAACTGGCGTCGCTTCATGGCTTTCGTCTCCCGTCTGTTCCGCCCGGCGCGGCGCCGGACCATGCCCGTGCGGACAGCCATAGCAGGCAGTTTCTAACCCTGAGTGAACGGCCCGCGCGGCGGGGCGTCGTTCAGCGCTCGATGACGATTCGCGGCGCCGGCCGGCCGGCCGTTTCCAGGCCGTCGACGATGCGGCGGGCGATGGCGAGATAGGCCTGCGCGTGGGGGCCGTCCGGCGCGGACACGACCACCGGGGAGCCGCTGTCCGAGGTGGCGCGGATCGTCATGTCGAGGGCTATCTCGCCAAGGAAGGGCACGCCGCGCCGCTGCGCTTCCGCCCGCGCGCCGCCGTGGCCGAAGATGTCGGAACGCTCGCCGCAGTGCGGGCAGATGAAGTAAGACATGTTCTCGACGATGCCCAGCACCGGCACCGCGACCTGCTCGAACATGGTGACGCCCCGGCGCGCATCGATCAGCGCGAGGTCCTGCGGGGTGGAAACAATGACCGCGCCGGACAGCGGCACCGTCTGCGCCATGGTGAGCTGCGCGTCGCCCGTGCCGGGCGGCATGTCGACGACGAGAATGTCGAGATCGCCCCAGGCGACCTCGCGCAGCATCTGCTGCAGGGCGGACATCACCATCGGTCCGCGCCAGATCATGGCCGCTTCCTGATCCACGAGGAAGCCGATCGACATCAGCCGCAGGCCGTGCGCCTCCAGCGGCTTCAGGATGCGCCCCTCCTCGACCTCGGGCTTGCTGTCCGCGAGGGCGAACAGCTTGGGCAGCGATGGGCCGTAGATATCGGCATCCAGTATGCCGACCCTGTGGCCGAGGCGTGCCAGCGCCAGCGCCAGATTGGCGGCTGTCGTCGACTTGCCGACACCGCCCTTGCCGCTCGCCACCGCGACGATGTGCCGGACGCCGGGCACTCCGGCCTTCGTGGTGGCAGCGCGGGCGCGCGGCCCCGGTTGCCGCTCCCCGGGGGCGGGGGGCTCGCCGCCGGCGGGCTTCTCGCCGGTCAGCGACACGAGCACGCCCGCCACGCCGGGGATGGCGCGCACGGCATTCTCCGCCGCCAGCCGCAACGGCTCGAACTGGGCGGCGCGCGCTGCGTCGACGTGGATGGCGAAGTACACCGTGCCCTTATGGACGACGATTTCCGACAGCGCGTCCGAACGGGGAAGGGGCGTGCGGCCGTCGGGCCCGGGCACCGCCGCAAGCGCGGCGAGTATCCTGTCCGTCGTCGGGTCCTGTGTCACCATCTTCTGCTTCCATTCCGTTCTGCGGTGCTGCTTCGGCCGGGCCTGTCCTCGCTGTTGCGATTTCGCGGCAAGCCGACGATAACAGGGAACGACGGGCCGGCAAGTTCATCATCTTTCCAGGCTGGCATCTCTCGAAGCACGGACGGCGATCGCATGCAAGCCGCCGCTTCCCTCCCGCCGGTTTACGGTGTATCGGCACCTGAGGTCCACGACAGGAGAACAGACCAATGACGCAGGCAACAGTAGCAAGCGATGCGCACACCGGGATCTCCTCGGTGAAGGTGGCCTTCCTCGGCCTTGGCGTCATGGGCTTTCCGATGGCGCGCCACCTGGCGGCGGCGGGCTATGATGTCGTCGTCTACAACCGCTCGCCGGCCAGGGCCGATGCATGGCTGGCCGAGAACGGCGGCCGCGCCGCGCCGACGCCCGAAGAAGCCGCGCAGGGCCGCGATATCGTGTTCTCCTGCGTGGGCAACGACGACGACCTGCGCGCCGTGACGATCGGCGAGGGCGGTGCCTTTGCCGGCCTCGCGCCGGGCGCCCTGTTCGTCGACCATACGACGGCCTCCGCCGCCGTGGCGCGGGAACTCGCGGCTATCGCGGAGGAGCGCGGCATCGGCTTCATCGATGCGCCCGTGTCGGGGGGGCAATCCGGTGCGGAGAAGGGCGTGCTCACCGTGATGTGCGGTGGCGCACCCGACGATTTCGCCCGTGCCGAACCCGTGATCGGCGCCTATGCGCAGGCCGTGCGGCTGCTCGGCCCCGTCGGCAGCGGGCAGCTCGCCAAGATGGTCAACCAGATCTGCATCGCCGGCGTCGTGCAGGGGCTGGCGGAAGCCGTCCACTTCGGCAAGCGCGCGGGTCTCGACATCGACGCCGTCATCGCCACCATCTCGAAGGGCGCCGCGCAGTCGTGGCAGATGGAAAACCGCGCCGGCACCATGGCGAAGGGCGAATTCGACTTCGGTTTCGCGGTGGACTGGATGCGCAAGGACCTCGCGATCTGCCTCGACGAGGCGCGCCGCAACGGTGCGCACCTGCCGCTGACGGCGCTGGTCGACCAGTTCTATTCCGAGGTGCAGTCGCTCGGCGGGAGCCGCTGGGACACGTCGAGCCTCATCGCTCGCCTGGAGCGCTGAGGGCGCCCGCCGGGCGAGAGTGTCCGGCAGGGATTTGAGACATGAAAGGCAGTGTCGGGAAATGAATTCCACCGATCAGGCGCCAGGGCGCCATCAGGTCGAGCGCGTCCGTCATTCGCTGCGCGTCCGCCTGGCCACTGTGCGCGCCGCGCGGCATCTGACGCCCAACATGGTGCGCGTCACGCTGGCGGGCGACGAGCTTGCCGGCTTCCTCAGCGCGGCGCATGACGATCACGTCAAGCTGTTCTTCCCGCGCGACGGGGAAGCGCTGCCGATTCTGCCGACCATAACGGCGGAGGGGCGCGTGCTCGTGGACGAGAACGCACGCCCCACGGCGCGCGACTACACGCCGCGGCGCTTCGATGCCGCGGCCGGCGAACTCGACATCGATTTCGCCCTGCACGAAACCGGCCCGGCCAGCGACTGGGCGCGGGCGGCGGCCCCCGGCCAGCGCATCGGCGTCGCGGGGCCACGGGGGTCGTTTGTCGTGCCCGACGATTTCGACTGGTACCTGTTCATCGGCGACGAGACCGCATGGCCCGCCATCGCCCGGCGGCTGGAGGAACTGCGTCCGGCTGCCCCCGCCATCGTGCTCGCGGAGGTGGCGGATGCGGGCGAGGAGCAGGCTGTGCCGCAGCGGATCGGGCTTGACCTGCACTGGCTTTACCGCGATGGCCGGGCGGCGGGCGCGGTGCTGGAGACCGCCGCCGCGGCCCTCACCCTGCCGGCGGGCGAGGGCTACGTATGGATCGCGGGCGAATCCACCGTCGCGCGGCGGCTGCGGGAGCACTTCCTCAGGGAGCGCGGCCATCCCAAGGCATGGCTGAAGGCCTCCGGCTACTGGAAGCGCGGCGTCGCCAACGCCCATGAGGAGCACGACGACTGAGCGGCAGCCTGCCGCGCTGCATTCCGTTATCATCTGAAGCGCTTTCCCGCGCCGGGCGGATATGGCGAACATTTCGCCCGGCGTGTCAGAACGCCATTGTCTGTTGCCTTATTAGTATATAAAATCTACAGACAAAAATTCGAGCCAGTTTGTGGAATTATCTGAAAGGGCGGATTGACATGGCTATTGTCGCGGCGGTCGCTTCGGGCAAGGGCATTCGGGCATGAGCGTCGAAGCGAGAGAAAGCGGCCCGCGCGTGACGGACTGGCTATGGCGCAAGGTGCAGGCCGAGGCGCATGACGTCGTCCGGCGGGAGCCGGAACTCGCCACCATCGTCTACGCCTCCATTCTCGGCCACCAGACGCTTGAGGATGCGCTGGCCTATCGCATCGCGCAGCGGCTCGATCGCGGCATCGTGTCCGCGGAACTGATTCGCGCCGCCTATACGGAGGCGCTGCGCGCCGACCCCGATATCAAGACGGCCTTTCGTTCCGATCTGGTGGCGGTCATCGAGCGTGACCCGGCTGTGGGGCGTTACATTGACGCGATGCTGTACTTCAAGGGTTTCCACGCCATCGAGGCACACCGGCTGGCGCACTGGCTGTGGAGGAGCGGCCGGCGCGACTTCGCCCGTCATCTGCAGAGCGTTTCCTCCGAGGTGTTCCAGACCGACATCCACCCCGCCGTGCGCATGGGCCGGGGCATTTTCCTCGATCACGCCACGGGCTTCGTGGTCGGTGAAACGGCCGAGATCGCCGATAATGTCTCCATCCTGCAAGGGGTCACCCTGGGCGGCACCGGCAAAGGGCTCGGCGACCGCCACCCCAAGGTGCGCAGCGGCGTGCTGATCGGCGCGGGCGCGAAAATTCTCGGCAACATCGAGGTGGGCGAGCGCGCGCGTGTCGGCGCGGGGGCCGTCGTGCTGTCGTCCGTGCCGCCGCGCACAACCGTGGCCGGCAGTCCCGCCCGCGTCGTCGGTTCAGCGGGCGCGGAAGAGCCGTCGCAGGCCATGAACCAGATGTTCTACGACGTGGGCTTGTAAAATCTGCCGGACATAAATAACAAAAATAAAATGTAATATATTTTAAATACCATCGGATAATTGACTTTTTATCTGTAGCCTACATTATCTATGAAGTTTATTGCCGCGTAGCGAGAACGGAGGCGCTACGGCCCCTGCCTCGCCGCGCCGGCCATTTCGAGGGAAGTATCATGAAGCTTGGTGCACTTGTTCTGCTGGCCGCCGTGTTTGTCGGCGGCGCCGCGCATGCTGACCGCCTGGACGATATCAAGAAGGCCGGCGTCCTGCGCGTGGCGGCCTTCGACAGCAATCCGCCCTTCGGCTACGTCGACGAGAAGTCCCGCCAGATCGTCGGGCTCGATGTGGACTATGCCAAGGCGTTTGCCGACAAGCTCGGCGTGAAGCTTGAGCTGCGCCCGACGAACCCCGCCAACCGCATCCCGCTGCTGACTTCCGGCAACGTCGATCTCGTGCTGGCGAACTTCACCATCACCGAGGAGCGCGCCAAGCAGGTCGATTTCAGCGTTCCCTACTTCTCCTCCGGCCAGCAGTTCCTCGCCAAGAAGGGCGTGCTGAAGTCCCCGGACCAGTTGAACAGCCTGCGCATCGGCGCGGACAAGGGCACCACGAACGAAATCGTGCTGCGCCGCGACTTCCCGGGCGCCACGATCATTTCCTACGACGACACGCCGTTCGCCTTCACGGCGCTGCGCAACGGCAACGTGCAGGCCATCACGCAGGACGGCCCCAAGCTGGTCGGCCTGCTCGCCAACGTGCCCGACAAGGAAAACTACGAGATTCCCGAGTTCACCATCTCCAACGACTACATCGGCGTGGGCATCCCGAAGGGCGAAAAGCGGCTGGTGGAGTTCGTGAACGAGACCCTGACGGAACTCGAAACCGCCGGCAAGGCACAGGCAATCTATGACGCCTGGTTCGGCCCCGACACCAAGACGCCGTTGCCGCGCCTGTTCAAGATCGGCGACAAGCAGACCAATTGACCATCGTCCCGCCCTGCCGATCCGGCCGCGTGGAGATTTTTCCGCGCGGCCGCGCGCTTGGGCGGCGGCGTCTCCGGCCTCCGGGCCGCGATGCCGGCTTCCGGGCTTCATCCTCCTGCGATACTGATGGCGCATATCGTCCCGGCATCGTGCCGCACCGTTGCGCGTGGCGGCATGAACAGAAGCATTTGCGATGAGCCTCGCTGCATTTGGACTGGCACCGATCTACGTTGAGTGGCTGTTGTGGGGTTTCGCCGTCACGCTTCTGCTGTCGGCGTCGGCCTGCGTGGCGGCGACGCTCGGCGGCGTGCTGCTCTGCGCCGCGCGCATCAGCCCGCTCGCCGTGCTTCACGTCCCTGCCCGCATCTATCTCGGCGTGTTCCGTAACACGCCGCTGCTGGTGCAAATCTTCTTCTGGTATTTCGCCGGTTCGGCAATCTTCCCGACTCCGCTGCTCGACTGGTTCAACAATCCGCATACGGTCGTGCTGGGCTTTGGCGGGCAGACTTGGTTGTCGTTCAGGCTGCCGTCGTTCGAATTCTGGGCCGGCTTCACCGCGCTCACGTTCTATACGACTGCCTTCATCGCCGAGGAGTTTCGCGCCGGCCTGCGCGCAGTGCCGGCGGGCCAGCGCGAGGGCGGCCTTTCACTCGGCCTCTCTCCCGCGCTCGTGTTCTTCCTCGTCGTCGTGCCGCAGGCCGCGCGCCACGCCTTCGCGCCGCTGCTCGGCCAGTACATGAACGCGGTGAAGAACTCGTCGCTGACGATGGCCATCGGCGTGGCGGAATTGTCCTACGCCTCGCGGCAGGTCGAGACGGAAACCTTCCAGACGTTCGAGGCCTTCGGCATCGCGACCGTGCTCTACATTCTGGCCGTGGCCGTGATCGAGGGTACGGGGGAGCTGGTGCAGCGCCGGCGCGAAAAGAAATACGGGCGGGGAGCGCTGTCGTGAATTTCGACGTTGTCCTTAACAACCTGCCCTATCTTCTGTGGGGTGCGTGGCCGCAAGGCCCCATCGGCGGGGCGGCGCTCACGGTGTGGCTCAGCCTGCTGTCGGGCGTCGCTTCGGCGGTAATCGGGCTCGTGCTCGGCATCTGGCTGTACATGTCGCGCGGCGCAGTCCATTCCGTGCTGATCCTGTTTCTGGGGTTCTTCCGCGCGATCCCCGTGCTGATGCTGATTTTCTGGACCTACTTCCTGCTGCCCGTCGTGCTGGGCTTCTCGGTGCCGGAACTGACGACGGTGGTCTGCGCGCTGGCGCTCATCGGCGGTGCCTATCTGGCGCACAGTGTCGCGGCGGGGCTGCGCAGCGTTGGCGGAGGGCAATGGGAAGCCGGCATTTCGCTCGGCCTCGGCCGCTGGCGCGTGCTGTGGCTGATCGTCCTGCCGCAGTCGCTGCGCCGCATGGCGCCTTCCTTCGTCAATCAGTGGATTTCGCTGATCAAGGATACGTCGCTTGCCTATGTGATCGGCGTGCCGGAGCTGTCGTTCGTGGCGACGCAGGTGAATAACCGCGCGATGGTGTATCCGGCCGAGATTTTCCTGTTCGTGGCGTTCGTCTATTTCGTCATCTGCGGTGTGCTCGATCTCGTCGCCACCGCCATCGCGGGCGAAGCGGAGCCCGAAGCGCGCACGCGCAGCGTTTGACGGAACGGTGCCGGCGTTATCGGCGGGTGCCGCGGGTAATGCGCTCGATCTCGGCCCGGACGAGTTTCTCGACCAGCGGCGGCAGATTCTCGTCGAGCCAGGTTTTCAGCAACGGCCGCAGCATGTCCTGTACGAGATCGTCCAGTGTGCGCGGATTGCGGCTGAGCACGACTGATGACAGGGATTCGAAGGCGGACGCCGCTGTCGCATTGGCCGATGTGGACAGGAGCGGCTCGTCGTCCTGCGCAGGGCGGGCAGCGTCATCCGCGCTGGCGAGGCGCTCTTCCGCCTGCCGGCTCGCGGGCGCCGCAGCTGTCTGCGGCGGGCTTGCCGGAGGCGCGGCGGGCGGCGGGCTCATCGTCTCCGCCGCTCTGGCCTCGTTGCCGGAGGCGCGGGCAGGTTTGTCGGTTCTGGCCGCGGGGGCAGGTTGGGGCGCGACGACCTGCTCCAACTCCTCCGTCTCCGGCGAAACATCGTCGTCGAACGTGATGCTGCTGCTGTCGAGGCCGAGGGAGTCGGGCTGGAGCGGGGGCAGGGAGTGCGCCTGATCGTCCGCGATGATGCGGCGGATCGAGGCGAGAATTTCCTCCATGGATGGCTCAACACCCAACCTGTCGTTCCCGGCCCGGGGCACCTCCCGCGGGACCGGCTGAAGCCTCTGGCTTGTTGCTGCGCTCATCGACCGACCTGCCTGTTCTGTCCACGTCCGGTGCGTTCGCGTCCGACCGGACGGCCTCATCATACTCATGCTGCGTGCAGAATACCTTGCGAGGATTCGGCTGCACAGAGGTTAACGAAAGTTTAACGTTGATACCTCTCTTCGGAACGGCATTTTTCATCCGGCGCGGCGGCATGACGCCTGAAATGAAAAACCACGGCGATGCCGTGGTTTATGCCGGTGGTGCCGGAGAGCGATGCGGGCGGCCGGTCAGCGTCCGTCCGGCGTGCTCGTGCCGATCCACTTGGTCTTGACCTGCTCGAAGTGGCGCTTCGCGTCATAACGCGCGACCTTGAGGCCAAGCCCCTCCGCCGAAAGCCGGCCGATGGCGTTCAGCACCTCGTAGGAGGCCACGATGCGGTCGCGCTGCGCCGTCACCAGCGACACGCGCGAACTCAGCAGCGTCTGCTGCGCGTTCAGCACGTCGAGTGTCGTACGCTGGCCGACCTTGGCTTCCTCGCGCGTGCCGGAAAGCGCGATCTCGTTGGCCCCCACGGCCGCCTGCGCGGCGGTGATGCGCTGCTTCGCCGCTTCCAGATTGGCCCAGGCGGAAACGACGGCCTGCTGCACCTGATCGCGGGTGATGTCCACCTGCAGACGCTGCTGTCCCGCCTGTTCCTTGGCTTGCCGCGTCTGGGAGTAGACGAGGCCGCCTTCGTAGATCGGAACGCGAAGCTGCGCCACGAGGGTGCCGGAAGTGATCACGCTGTCGCGCGTGCCCGAGCCGTCGAAGTTGCGCGTGACGGCGGCACTCACGCCGAGCTGAGGATAGAGCGCGCTCTCGACGACCTTGACCTGAAACTCCGCCACGTCCACGCCATGCAGCGCGGCGATGATGGCGGGATGCTCGGCAAGGCCGATGCGGATCGCCTGTTCGAGGGATTTCGGCAGGTGCCGCTCCGCGGCCACGCCGGGGCCGAGCTGGCGCGGCGTCTCGCCGATGTACTGGCGGTAGATGGCGATGCTCGTGCGCAGGTTCGCCTCGGCAAGGCTCGCCTGCGCCCGGCTGCTGGCGAGTTGCGCCTCGGCCTGCGCGACGTCCGTGCGCGTCACCTCGCCGACACTGAAGCGATCTTCCGTCTGCCGGAGCTGCTCCACGAGCACCTCGACGTTGTTGCGCTGGAGGTTGAGGACAGCGGTGTCGCGCAGCACATTCATGTATGCGGCGGCACCGTTCAGCAGGATGGACTGCTCGGTGTTGCGAAGCTGCTCACGTCCGCCGAGGACCTGCGATTCGGCTGCGCGCACGGAGTTGCGGGTCCGATTGCCGTCGAAGATGTTCTGGTCGATCTGGATGCCCAACGAACTCGGGTAGAGGGTGTGGGTCGTTCTGTTGCCGGGAACGCGGGTATCCGTGCGGGCCACCGAGGTGCTGCCGGAGGCGTTGACAGTGGGGCGATAGCCTGCCAGCGCCTGCGGCAGGTTTTCATCGGTGGCGCGCAGAGTGGCGCGCTGTGCGTTCAGGGTCGGATTGGCCGCGTAGGCCTTGGCCAGCGCGCCTAGCATGGTTTCCGCCTGAGCCGGCGCGGACAGGGCCGTCGCCATCAGGAAGAAACCGCTGAATACCGCCGCGCGGGTGGTTCTGCCGTTGCGTTTCACGTTCACCTTCCCGACTTGCTCATGACTTGTTCGACTCGCTCAACACATAAAAGACGGCCGAACCGCCCGATCCGGTTACCCGAATCCAGTTAACAAAGTGACGCCCCCGCGTAGGGCTATTCTAGTTTGCTTCCCGACAAGCTGGAACAGCGCTTTCGCCCGGCCACACCGTTTGAGGCAAGGTGCAGCAAAAATACGACACCCTGACGGCATCCCTCAGCCTTTGAAATACAAGGCGTTCCGCGCCCGGCGGCAGGAGGAATGGCACGCTGGTCCGCGAGGATGTCAGAAAACGAAACCCGAGGGGGCCCTGAAGCCGTCCAGTACCGGTGCCGGTGCGTTGAACAGCGTGCGGGAGCCGAACGCTGTTCCCGCGCGCTGGATGATGACGGCCTTTGGCGCGCCCGAATCATGGTCGATGCCGACCAGATGGCCATTCTCCGCCAGTTGGGAGAGCAGCTCGGCGGGCTCTGCCTCGAAAGCGCCGTTGATCAGGATCGCGTCATAGGGGGCGCCGGCTTTCCAACCCGCTTCCAGCGGGCCGGTGACGACGTTGATTCGGCCTTCGCCGAACTCGGCCGCCAGATCGCGGGCATGCGCGGCGATCGTCCCGTCCGATTCGAGGGCGGTGACATTTGCGCCGAGCCGCGCCAACACGACAGAGCCGTACCCCGTCGCGGCGCCCACATCGAGCACGCGCTTGCCGGCGCCGGCGCCGAGTTCCTGCGCCATGCGGGCAAAGATCAGCGGTGCCAGCAGAAAGCGGCCGTGTTCGATATCGGGCGAAACGACGAGATGCTGGTCGCTGAAGGCCAGGACCTGTCGGTCCTCAGGGACGAATCGCTCGCGCGGCAGATCTTCCAGAACCGCGAGCAACGCCCTGTCGGTCACGTCGAAGGTGCGCACCTGACAGTCAACCATCCTGCGCCGGGCAACGGAAAAATCGAACATCGGGTGGACCTTTTGCTTGCTGACGACGCATCCGGGACAAGGCAATCCCTGCGAGGTTCGGCCCGCATGGCTTGCCGCTGGAGGCCTCGCCCGGAATCGAACCGGGGTGCAAGGATTTGCAGTCCTCTGCGTAACCACTCCGCCACGAGGCCTCACCCGGTGCTTCATAGCAAAGCCACGCGGAATGGCAACTGCCCTGTGCGGCTTTGTCACCGGTTGCCGGGGATTTATCCATCACGTTGATGATATGTGACGGTGCCGGGGTGCTCCGCCCGTCAGGTTATCCACATGTTGGCCTCTCAAAGCGGGGCGAACGGAAAAGTACTTGCATCGGCTAAAAGCTTCATGTAATCCCCTCTTCATTGATCCTCGATAGCTCAGCCGGTAGAGCAAGCGACTGTTAATCGCTGGGTCGCAGGTTCGAGTCCTGCTCGGGGAGCCAGTTTATAAACAGCCTGCGGACTGACCGGTCCGCAGGCTGTTCGTTTATGCGGACCTGGCGGATCGTCCGGCTGCCGTGCCGGCGCTCAATTGACAAAATCCGTGATTGCGGCGAGCATGAGCCCATGGGAACAAAGGCTTGCATATGGCACGTCATGCCGCGCGGAATAATGCCGGAAGGTGTGTCCGCGAACGTGGAGATTGTCTTCTCCGCGAAGCCGGACCTGTGTTCTCGCCGGACATGGTGGCAGCCGTCCCGCAGGATGGCGGCCGCGCGCCATGCGGGGTGGCAGCCGGCCTTGCCGGATACCGGGCTCTGACGGCCGGTTCACCCCTGCCGCCCCTTTCCCGCGCCGCCACCCGGAAAGCGTCGCGCTCCCGGCGTCGATAGAGACTTCTTCTCGGATTTTCCTGATGGCCGCGCCGGCGAGGCCCGCGGCACAACGTTTTCACAGATCGCGCCCCACGGCACGAAGGCCGGGGCGCCGAATTTCACGAAGGTGACTACCATGACAAAATCAGGCACCCGCCTGCCGAGGATTGTCGTTAGCGAAGAGGAGCAGGAGCGCCTGTCCGCGCTGGCTGCCTCCATCAGCGCCCGCAACCCGGAACTTGCCGAGGAGCTTCAGGGAGAAATGGAGCGCGCGCGCGTCGTGAGGCCGGACAAGATGCCGGCGGGCGTCGTGCGGATGAATTCGCGGGTCGAGTTCGAATCGGACGACGGCCAGCGCCGGCGCGTGACGCTCGTCTATCCGGGCGAGGCCGATATCTCGGCCGGCCGCATTTCGATTCTCACACCGATCGGCACGGCCCTGATCGGGCTCTCCGAAGGCCAGTCCATCAACTGGACGGCGCGGGACGGGCGCGAGCAGCGGCTCACCGTCCTTTCCGTCGACAACGGCGGGGAATCCGCGCCGGAGGAGGGCGTCGTCGATCTCGCGGGAGCCCGTGCCGCGCGCCGGCAGGACGCAAGTGCGGCGGGCGACGACGATCCGGGCCCGTCTGCGGCGTGAGTCGATGATGCATGCTGCGGGATGACCTTTCCGGAGCGTCATCCCGCTCCCCCGGGCGTGCCCTACTGGCCGGGGGGCGGCGGTTGTGCCGGCTGCTGCTGCCCGCTGTCGGCGCGGCCGAGATCGAAGAACTTGCGGAAGATGCCCGGTGCGATCGCGGAAAGCGGGTTGACGGTGAGCGCCGGCGAATCGAGCGCCCCCGTCGCACGGAAGTTGATGGCGAAGAGGCCCTCGTACTGCCCGCCCCCCAGCAGCGGGCCGAGCAGGGGCACCTGGCTGAAGATGTTGTTGAGAGCATAGGCCGGCACGTAGGTGCCCGACACATCGATGCGCTCGTTGCGCGTGTCGACGTTGCCCTCGATGGTGACACCGACGCCCGGCCCCCACAGCACGCCTTCCTGGATGTTGATGCGGCCGGGTGCGCGGGTGAAACTCACCCGGAGCTTGGTGAAAGGCACATTGCCGGGGTCGACGGCGATTTTTTTCGGGCTTTCCGTGAGGATGCGCTCCATCGTCGGCTCGTTGCGAATCGCGAAATCGCGAATCAGCACCTTTCCGGCGCCGCCCTGCGCCAGATCGACGTGCATCTGCATGTCGCCGCCCGCCATGTGCGCGTAGATGTCGGCGAAGCGCAGCGCCGCGCCGGCGTTCTTCGTGGCGAGCGAAATCCCCGTGTTCCCGCTCATCTCGGCCGACAGCGGCGCGCCGCTGAAGCTGCCGGTCAGCCGCAGTCTCTCCGGCTCGCCGCCACGCAGCCCGAGCTTGAGGGCCGCTTTCGAGATCGTCTCGTTGTTGAAGCCGGCGATGATGTTCACCGCGACATTGACATCGAGGTTGAGCCCGGAGCCGCCGCCTGCCTGTCCGCCGCCCTGCCTGCTCGCGCCCTCGCGGAAAATGCGCAGGAAGGAGCGCGCGTCGAGCAGGTTGCCCTGCACGGCAAGCCGGAGGACACCGTTGCCCTGATCGGCGTCGACCGCGAAATCGTCGTTGGGGGACAGCCTGACCTGCGTGAGGCTGGCGCTCTTCAGCGCGCCGTCGGCGTTGAGCCGTGCGGCGCCCCGGGCGCTGACGGAGCCTGCGTTCAGGACAATGTCCGACAGGGCATAGCCGTTGTCGTCGAGGGCGGAGAACGTCAGCCGGCCCGGCTTGCCGGCGGCCTTCGTCCAGCCGGGCAGAAGGTTGTCGATGCGCGCGCGCGTCAGATCGACATCGACCTTGGCGGGCGCCGACGGCTTGGCGGCGCCCGTGCTGAACGACGTGCTGACGCGCGCGACGACCGGCCCCGTCAGGCGCTTGCCGAGGTTGATGCCCCGCGCGGCTCTCGCGGCATCGTCGAGAGTGAGGGTGATATCGGCCTGCGCGCTGCCGTCGCGCTTGCGCAGCGGCTGGCGCAGGCTGAGTTCTGCCGGCATGCCGCCGAGCTGGCCGTTTCCGGACAGCGACAGATTCTTCGAGTCGAGATTGAGCTGCAGGCTGGCGTTCGTCAGCCGGTCCTTGCCGCCGTCGAGATCGATTGCCAGACGCTCGATGCGCCCTGCAGCCTGCGTGACGACCTGCTCCGGCCGCAGGTGGTTTACCATCGGCAGGGTGATGGAAACGGCGAGGTCCGCGTCGCCGCCGACCGATTCCGGCGATACATCGACATTGAACATGTCCTTCAGCGCCTCGCGCCGCAGCAGATGCGCCAGTGCCGCCGTGCTGCCGCGCAGGCGGAAGCCGATGTTGGCTTCGATGGGGGGCGTCAGCCGCGGGACGTCCATGCGCCCCTCGCTCAGGTCGAGGATCGCCCCCGGCGCGACCTCCGCCTTCGCGGACGAGGCGGTGACGGATGCGGTGGCGCCGGTCACGAGGCCGCTGACGGTCGCCTGCTCCAGGGGCGGAAAGCCGGGCGCGGCCGTGAGCGTGACCTGCGAGGCGGAGAACTGCGTGCGGACCGAATCCGCCGGCAACGGTTCGCGGCGGCGGGAGGCCGCGAGCTGTTCGGCCGTGAGATTGACCGCGACATTGAGGGAATCAACGATGCCGGCGGACAGGTTGTCGATCAGGTAGCGGCGCGGTTCCGGCGTGACGAACGGCGGCCAGAAACGCAGGATCGACCGCGCGTTCGAGCGCGCTGTCTGGATGCCGAGGCGAACGCCGTCCTCGTTGCCGGGACCGCCGATCTCGCCGTTGAGCGCGACACCGAAGCCCGCGCCGGAGACCGCCACCCGTTCGATGCGCAGGCCACCGCCCCGCATGCCCGCTGCCATGACTTCCACGGCGTCGATGGCGAGGGGAGCCTCGCGCGGCGAGAGCGGCGGCAGGACGGCGTCGCGGCCGTCGAGCTGCAAGCGCCAGGAGCTGTCCGGATCGTCGAAAGCGACGCGCCCGCCGAGCGTGAAGCGGGAGCCGTTCGTCTCCAGCAGGAGGGAGGGGATGCGGATGCCACTGCTTCCCTCTTCCCGCTCCGCCTCCAGCCGGAATGCGGAGACCTCGAAAGACGGCTGGTCCCGGTCGTGATAGATCACCGTGCCGGGTGACGATTCGAGCTTGCCGGAGAGCGCCGCGAGCTTGTTGTCCGCGGTGATCGCGACCTTGAGCCTCGCCGAAAAGGTGAGGTCGCCCTCGACGAGCCCGCCATGCGCGCCCGCCAGCATCAGCAGGTCCGTCATCGGCGCGCCGTCGAGCGCCAGTGCCACGGTCCGTTCCTGTCCGCTGCCGCCGGTGACGTCGCCGCGTGCCGTCCACCGTCCGGAAGGGCCCTGCAGGGCGAGGGAAACGGCGAGGCTGCCGGAGGCCTCGCGCGTCAGGTCGGCGGTGACGTCGGCGAAGGTGAGACGCTCCGCGCCGTGGACGTCGATGACCGTCACCCGCGCGTCGGAGAGCGCGACCCGGTCGAGGGAGCGTGTGAGCCCCGTCTGGTCGGCCAGCAGGTTGGCGATGCCGACCACGGCCTCGTCAAAGGAAACGGCGGGCTGTTGTTGCTGCGGCGTCCCGGCGGGCGGTGGCAGAACGTTCGCTGCGTCGCCGGGGTGCAGACTGCCGTCGGGCATCATGGTGAGGCGTGCGTCGAGGCCCGAGAAGGCGACGGACGTCAGGCCGATCTCGCCATAGGCGAACCGCCACGGATCGACGGCGATCTCGCCTGCGCGCGCGCGCAGGAAGACGGTGCCGTCCGGCTGCACGATCTCGATGTTCTCGGCGAGCAGCGCCGGGCCGTGGTCGGTGAGTGCGATACCGGTTTCCGAGATGCGCGCGCTCCAGCCGGGGGAGAGCTGGTCGGTGAGCGCCCTGGCGATCGGCTCGGCCAGCGACTGGGTCGACAGCGAGCCGAAGGACATCCGCGTGACGATGGCGACGACGCAGAAGACCAGTATCGCCGCCGTCCACAGGCCGCTGCGCAGCAGGCTGGCCAGCGCTCTGCCGGCCGCGCTCCGGCGCCTGATGCGCCTGCGCCGTTTGCTGCGAATCTGTCGTGGCCTGATCATGCCCTACCGTTGGTCTGCCGGTTGCGAAGTCCGCGCGAAACGCCCGGCGTGGAAACTGTCGACGCCCGATTCTCCACCGGGCTCGCATAGGCATTGTCCGCCGGGGCGCCGATGCAGGCGCGCGGGCGAGCCTTCAGGCTATACCAGTGTAACGCGAACGCCTGTCCGGCGAATCGCGTCAGACGCGAAATCCCGTCCAAAATCGTCCTTTTCCCACAAAAAGTTCTCCTGTCGGACTACACTGCTGCGCGGCACGCGCGAATCCTGCTAGCTTTTCATATTTATATATTGCGCGTTTTGCTGCCTGGTTTGGCGCTTTTATGACGATGGAGGACGCTATGAGTCTTGAAGCGGGTGACATCGCCCCCGATTTCACGCTGGCCGGCAGCGGCGGCGAGACATATTCGCTCGCCGGGTTGCTGGGGCGCAAGGTGGTGCTCTACTTCTATCCGAAGGATGATACCAGCGGCTGCACCAAGGAGGCCATAGCCTTCAACGGCCTGCGTCAGGCCTTCGCGGACGCCGGCGCGGAGATCGTCGGCGTGTCGGCCGATAGCGTGAAGAGCCACGATTCCTTTCGCGAGAAATACGATCTCACCATTCCGCTCGCCTCGGACGAGAAGAAAGAGGTCATCGAGGCCTACGGCGTGTGGGTCGAGAAGAGCATGTACGGGCGCAAGTATTTCGGCATCGAACGGGCCACGTTCCTGATCGACGGCGAGGGGCGCATCGCGCAGGTGTGGCGCAATGTCAAGGTTCCCGGCCATGCCGAGGCCGTGCTGAAGGCGGCGCAGGCGCTTTAACGGGCTCCTGGCACCGCGGGCGTCGGGCCGATGCGCCTTGACAGGCGCGTTCCCGTCCGTTTCATCTCCTGCGGAAAGAAGCGTGCCGCGCGGCGCGCTCCCGTGGTGTCGCGCCCCGGCGCGCCAGAAGACGAGTATGCAAGTTGAGTGCGATGGAAAAGACTTTCGAGCCCGCGGCCGTCGAGGCGCGCATTTCGAGTTCCTGGGAAGAGGCGGGCGCTTTCCGTGCCGGCCGGCCGGACCGCAGGGCGGCGGCGCCTTATTCCATCGTCATTCCGCCGCCCAACGTCACCGGCTCCCTGCACATGGGCCATGCGCTCAACAATACGTTGCAGGACATCCTGTGCCGGTTCGAGCGCATGCGCGGCAAGGACGTGCTCTGGCAGCCGGGCATGGACCACGCGGGCATCGCCACGCAGATGGTGGTGGAGCGTCAGCTCGCCGAGCGCCAGCAGCCCGGCCGGCGCGAGATGGGGCGGGAAGCCTTCGTCGCGCGCGTGTGGGAATGGAAGGCAGAGTCGGGCGGCACCATCGGCCGCCAGTTGCGCCGCCTCGGCGCTTCCTGCGACTGGTCGCGCGAGCGCTTCACCATGGACGAGGGCCTGTCGCGGGCGGTGCGCAAGGTCTTCGTGCAGCTCCACCGCGACGGCCTGATCTATAAGGACAAGCGCCTCGTCAACTGGGATCCGCGCTTCCAGACGGCGATCTCCGACATCGAGGTGCAGCAGGTGGAAGTGAAGGGCCATCTGTGGCACCTGCGCTATCCGGTTGCGGACGAGCCGGGCCGCTTCATCGTCGTGGCCACCACGCGCCCCGAGACCATGTTGGGCGACGTGGCCGTGGCCGTGCATCCGGACGACGAGCGCTACCGCGATCTCGTCGGCAAGGATGTGCTGCTGCCGCTCGTCGGCCGGCGCATTCCGGTCGTCGCCGACAGCTATTCCGATCCCGAGAAGGGCACCGGCGCGGTCAAGATCACGCCCGCGCACGATTTCAACGACTTCGAGGTCGGCAAGCGCCACGGCCTGCGGCTCATCAACGTGCTCGGGCCGGAGGCGGAGGTGCGCATCGTCGGCAACGAGGATTTCCTGCGCGGCGCCACGCCCGGCCCGGATCTCGACGCGGTGCTGGCGCTGGAGGGCGTGGACCGCGCCAAGGCCCGCAAGGCCGTCGTCGCCCTGCTGGAGGAGCGGGAACTCGTCGAGACGATCGAGCCGCACACGCACATGGTGCCGCACGGCGACCGTTCGGGCGTCGTCATCGAGCCGTGGCTCACGGATCAGTGGTACGTCAACGTCAAGCCGCTGGCGGAAAAGGCGTTGAAGGCCGTGCGCGACGAGCGCACCGTCTTCATTCCGCGCAACTGGGAAAAGACCTTCTTCGACTGGCTGGAGAACATCGAGCCGTGGTGCATCTCGCGGCAATTGTGGTGGGGCCACCAGATCCCGGCGTGGTATGGGCCGGACGGCCACGCCTTCGTCGCCGGGACGGAGGAGGAGGCGCGCGACGCGGCCATCCGCCACTACGGCAACAGCGACGTCACGCTCACCCGCGACGAGGACGTGCTCGATACGTGGTTCTCGTCGGCGCTGTGGCCGTTCTCGACGCTCGGCTGGCCGGACGAGACGCCCGAGCTGAAGCGCTTCTACCCCACCAGCACGCTGGTGACGGGCTTCGACATCATCTTCTTCTGGGTGGCCCGCATGATGATGATGGGGCTGCACATTCTGGATGAGGTGCCGTTCCGCAACGTCTACATCCATGCGCTGGTGCGTGACGAGCGCGGCGCGAAGATGTCGAAGTCGAAGGGCAACGTCATCGATCCGCTCGATCTCGTCGATCGCTACGGCGCGGATGCGCTGCGCTTCACCCTCGCGGCCATGGCTGCACAGGGGCGGGACATCAAACTGTCCACACAGCGCGTCGAGGGCTACCGGAACTTCGCCACCAAGCTGTGGAACGCCGCCCGCTTCGCCGAGATGAACGGCTGCGTGCGCGTGGCGGGCTTCGATCCGGCCGGCGTGACGGAAACGCTCAATCGCTGGATCGTCTCGGCGGCGGGGCGGGCGACCGCGGAGATCACGACGGCGCTGGAGGAATTCCGCTTCAACGAGGCCGCGGGCGGGGCGTATCGCTTCGTCTGGAACCTGTTCTGCGACTGGTATCTCGAACTGGCGAAGCCCGTCCTGCAAGGAGAGGACGGACTTGCGAAGGACGAAACGCGCGCTACCGTCGCCTGGGTGATCGACGAGATCGCCAAGCTGCTGCATCCCTTCATGCCGTTCCTCACCGAGGAGCTGTGGGCGATCAAGGGCGCGGAAGGCCCGGCGCGCGACGGTCTGCTCACGCTCAGCTCCTGGCCCGTTCCCGTCGCGATCGGCGGGGAGGCGGCGGAGGCCGAGATCGGCTGGGTGATCGAACTCGTTTCCGCGATCCGGTCCGTGCGCTCGGAGATGAACGTGCCGGCCGGCGCGCAGATTCCGCTGGCGCTCGTCGCCGCCTCGCCGCAGACGCTGGAGCGCGCGCAGCGCTGGCGCGAGATCGTGGCGCGGCTTGCACGCCTGTCGGGCATCGACTTCGTGGACGCCGCCCCGGCGGGCGCGGTCCAGCTCATCGTCTATGGCGAGGTGGCCGCGCTGCCGCTCGCCGGCATTATCGACCTCGACGCCGAGCGCGCGCGTCTGAAGAAGGAGGCCGAGAAGCTGGTGGCGGACATCGCCCGTATCGACGCCAAGCTCGGCAATGCGGACTTCATCGCCCGCGCGCCGGAGGAAATAGTCGACGAGCAGCACGAGCGCCGCGCCGAGGCCGAAGCGCGCCACAGGCAGATCGCGGCGGCGCTGGAGCAGCTTGCGGCGCTGGGATGAGGGTGCCCGCCGGCAGGCGTGGCTTTTCTGCCACGCCTGCGGCTTTGTTGCATCGGGGGTGTATCGGCATGTGCCAAATACCTGTATTGCCGCGATGCCGCCATAAAGGGCGCGCTTCATAGGCTGCGATGAAACGGAAGCCGGCTTCGCAGTATACCGGTTTCGTTCGCGTGCCAGTTGGCTGGCATGAACGGTGTCGCGGCAGGTGGGGACGGGTAGAGCGGGTGCAGTGATGTTGGCGTGCTTTTCGATGCGAGCGCTGAAATAAATGAAATACGCTCGGAATGGCTCGGTCGTACTGTATTGCGTGGCGTCTTGTCTTGCCGCAGGTGTGTTTTCGTTCCCGGCGCGCGCGGACAATCTCGCCCAGGCGGCTCTCGCACCCGTGAAAACGAACGAGGGCGCCGCCAATCCGATCGAGGCGGCCAATCCTCTCCAGTCCCAGCCGCAGGGCGGCTTCAAATCCGTGGGCGATGCGTTCCGCAGCGGCATTCGTGACTACAATGCGGGCGACAAGACCGGCGCGGTGCGCGCGCTGCAATATGCCGCTATGCAGGGGCATACGGTGTCGCTGTGGAAGCTCGGACGCATGTTCGCGGAAGGCGACGGCGTCGACCACGACGATTTGAAGGCCTTCGAGTATTTCTCCCAGATCGCGGACCGCTATGCCGACGAAAGCCCCGGCACACGGCAAGCGCCGTTCGTGTCGAGCGCGTTCGTGGCACTCGGCGGCTACTTTCTGGACGGTATTGCGGGCAGCTACGTCAAGGCCGATGTCAGCCGCGCCGTGGACATGTTCCAGTACGCTGCGTCCTACTACGGCGACCCGGACGGGCAATACGCGCTCGCGCGCCTCTATCTGGACGGGCAGGGCGTGCCGAAGGACCCGCGCCAGGCGGCGCGCTGGCTGAAGCTGGCCGCTGAAAAAGGGCACAGGCAGGCCCAGGCGCTGCTCGGCAATCTGCTGGTGTCGGGCCAGGGCGTGCCGCGCCAGCCGGGACTGGGCCTCATGTGGCTGACGCTGGCGCGCGACGGCTCCGACGCCGACAAGGATGCGTGGATCGCCGAACTCCACGACAAGAACTTTGCCGCGGCAAGCGAGGCGGATCGGAAGCAGGCCCTTTCCTACCTTGAGCAATACATTCGTAAAAAGCAGTAAACATTTCCCTAAGGCCTCGGCGGGAAAAGTGGATACAGGTGGATATCGCTTTTCCCTTCCGTGATCGCCCGCAGCCCGTGTTCAGAGGTCGAGGTCGATCGAAACCGGCACGTGGTCGGACGGTTTCTCGTGCGCGCGCATCTGCTTGTGGATGTGTGCGGCCTTGAGGTGGTCGGCCGCCTGCGGCGACAGCAGCAGGTGGTCGATGCGGATGCCGTTGTTCTTCTGCCACGCGCCAGCCTGATAGTCCCAGAAGGTATAGAGCCCGTCCCGGTCGTCGCAGGCGCGCACGGCTTCCGTGAGGCCGAGATTGAGAAGCGACTGGAACTTCGCGCGGCTCTGCGGCAGGTACAGCGCATCGCCCGTCCATTGCTCGGGATGGGCGGCGTCGCGTGCCTGGGGGATGACGTTGTAGTCGCCGGCAAGCGCGAAGGGCTCCTCCAGAGCCAGCAGCGTGCGTGCGTGGTCGGCGAGGCGGTCGAGCCATTTCAGCTTGTAGGGATACTTTTCGCTGTCGGGCGGGTTGCCGTTGGGCAGGTAGAGCGAGGCTACGCGCACCGCGCCGGTTTTCACGGAAACCACGGCCTCGATATAGCGGGCCTGTTCGTCGCCGTCGTCGCCGGGCAGGCCGCGCGTCACGTCCTCCAGCGGCAGGCGGGAGACGATGGCGACACCGTTGAAGGTCTTCTGCCCGTTCACCGCCACGCTGTAGCCCTTGTCCTCGATCTGCGCGCGCGGGAAGGCGTCATCGACGCATTTGATTTCCTGCAGGCAGAGAATGTCCGGCTTCGCCTCGTCGAGGAACGCGGTCAGGTGGTCGATCCGCAGGCGGACGGAATTGATGTTCCAGGTAGCGATGCGCAGCATGGTGTTTTTTCCGTTGTGGTGAGTCAGCCGGCCCGTAGCAGGCGGATGGCCTCGTCGCGTTCGAAGAGATAGAGCAGGACGCGCAACGCCTGCCCGCGCTCGGACGCGAGGCCGGGGTCGCGCTCCAGCACGAGGCGCGCGTCGTCGCGGGCGATGCGCAGCAGGTCCGCGTCGTCGTCAAGGCGCGCCAGATGGAAGACGGGCGCGCCGGACTGCCGGGTGCCGAGAATTTCGCCCTCGCCCCGCAGTTTCAGATCTTCCTCGGCGATGCGGAAGCCGTCCTCCGTCTCGCGCATGATGGCGATGCGCGCCTTCGCCACCTCGCCGAGCGGCGCCTTGTAGACCAGCAGGCAGGTGGAGGCGCCGCTGCCGCGCCCGATGCGCCCGCGGAGCTGGTGAAGCTGCGCGAGCCCGAAGCGCTCCGCGTGCTCGATCACCATGATGGTGGCCTCCGGCACGTCGACGCCGACCTCGATCACCGTTGTGGCGACGAGAATCCGCGTTTCGCCGCGCTGGAAGGCGCTCATGGCGGCATCCTTGTCGCGCCCGTTCATCTTGCCATGCAGCAGGCCCACGACCGGGCCGAAGATGCGCTGCAGATCCTCGAAGCGCTCCTGCGCGGCGGCGACATCGATGGTTTCCGATTCGGCCACGAGCGGGCAGACCCAGTAGACCCGCGCGCCGCGCGCCAGCGCCCGGTGCAGGCCGTCGATCACCTCGTGCAGACGCTCCAGCGGCAGGGCGCGCGTGTCGATGGGCTGGCGGCCTGCGGGCTTCTCCTTCAGCAGCGATACGTCCATGTCGCCGAAGCAGGTGAGCGTCAGCGTGCGCGGAATCGGGGTCGCGGTCATCACCAGCATGTCGACGCCGTCGCCCTTGCGGCTCAGTGCAAAGCGCTGATGGACGCCGAAACGGTGCTGTTCGTCGATGACGGCAAGCGCGAGATCGTGGAAGGCGACGGCGTCCTGAAACAACGCATGAGTGCCGATGACGATCTGCGCCTCGCCCGATTCGAGCGCGGCAAGCGTCGCCGCGCGTGCCGTGCCCTTCTCGCGGCCCGTCAGCAGCGCGACGTTGATGCCGGCGGCGCGCGCCAGCGGTTCCAGGCGGGCGAAATGCTGGCGGGCCAGAATATCCGTGGGAGCCATCAGCGCCGCCTGCCGCCCGGCTTCGACCACGCCCGCCATGGCCAGCAGCGCGACCACCGTCTTGCCCGATCCGACATCGCCCTGCAGCAGACGCAGCATGCGCTGTGGCTCCGCCAGATCGCGGCGGATATCCGCGACCGCCTGCTGCTGCCCGCCGGTGAGCCGGAAGGGCAGCGCCTTCGTGAGCGCATCGACGAGACGACCGTCGCCGACAGTCACCCGCCCGGCCGCCTTCCGGTGCGTGGCGCGCATCAGCGCCAGCGCCAGTTGCGAGGCGAGCAGTTCGTCATAGGCGAGGCGCTTGCGCGTCCGGCTTTCGGGCGCGAGAGCCGCGGCCGATTCGGGCCTGTGCAGCGCTGTGAGCGCCGTGGCGAAATCGGGATACTGCTGTCGGGCGAGCCAGGCCGCGTCCTGCCATTCCGGCAGGTGCGGCAGGCGGTCGGCCAGCGCCGCCTGCGCGATTCGGGCGATGGTGCGTGAGGCGAGCCCCTCCGTCTGGCCGTAGACGGGCTCTATCAGCGGCTGGTCGCGCGCCTCCTCCTCCGTCATGATCCGGTCGGGGTGCACCATCTGGCGGAACCCTTCCCAGAACTCGATCCGGCCGGAAACCACGCGGGTCGCGCCTAGCGGCAGCATCTTGTCGATGCGTGCTTGCGTGGTGGAGAAGAATACCAGCGTGACGTCGCCGGTGCCATCCTCCACCAGCACGCGGAACGGCGCACGCGCCCGGCCGGTCGGCGGCGGGCGATGCTCCGCCACGCGCACCGTGAGCGTCACGATATCGCCCTCTTGCGTGTCGCGGATCGGGGGGCGGCGGCTGCGGTCGATGACGGAATGGGGCAGGTGAAACAGCAGGTCGACGACCCGCGCGGGTCTTTCCGCCGTCCCGAGCAGCCGGTCGAACAGCGCGCCCAGACGCGGCCCCACCCCCGGCAACACCGTGACGGGCGCAAACAGCGGGTCGAGCAGGGCAGGGCGCATGCGGGCGGCGATCCGGGCGTTGAGGTCGGCGAGACGCTGGTGACAGAAGCGAACGTACACGCTATATAGTCCAGCCGAACGCCCGTGGCGACCATATGTCTTTCAAGGGACAAATCATGAACAGTTTTTCAGAGGCAGATGGCGATGCCCAGGGGGCCGATCTCTCGGGCGGGCTTGCGCTCGACGCGCGGCGCAGGCGCATCCGTTTTCGCGCCTGGCATCGCGGCACGCGCGAGATGGACATGGTGCTCGGCCCCTTCGTCGACGCGGAACTCGACGCGCTCGACGAGGAGACGGTGGCGGAGCTGGAGCGCCTGATGGCGCTTCCCGACCGCGACCTCTTCACGTGGTTCAGCACGGGCGAGGTGCCGCCCGCGAACGACACGCCGATCTTCCGGCGAATCAAGGCGTTCCACACGCACCAATCCCCGATCAACGTCTGAGTTGCTGCCGGCCTGACGCATGTCCCAGTTGAAACGCGCCGTCGATGCCCTTGCGCGGGGCGACAGTCCCACCATCGCCAGCGTTCCGGACGGCTACGATGTCATCGTCGTGGCGGAGCTGGCGCGCGGCCTGCGCGAGAAGGAACTGCCCGCCGTCCTCGTGCACGTGGCGCGCGACGACCGCCGCATGGCGGCGCTCGAAGCCGGGCTCGCTTTCGCCGCGCCCGAGATCGAGGTGCTGTCGTTCCCCGGCTGGGACTGCCAGCCCTACGACCGCGTGTCGCCCACCTCGGCGGTGACGGCGCGGCGCATGATGACGCTGGCGCGGCTCGCGCGTACGCGCTCGTCGGAGCAGAAACCGCGCGTCGTGCTCACCACCGTCAATGCGCTCCTGCAAAGGGTGCCGCCTCTGCGGCAGGTGGCGACGGAGACGTTCTCGGCCGCGCCCGGCAACGCCATCGATATGGACAGGCTGGTCGAGTGGCTGGAGGTGAACGGCTTCGCGCGCACGCCGACCGTGCGCGACACGGGCGAATATGCCGTGCGCGGCGGCATCGTCGATCTTTTCGCGCCGGGCCTGGCCGAACCGATTCGCCTCGACTTCTTCGGTGATACGCTCGAATCGATCCGCGCCTTCGATCCCGAGACCCAGCGCACCACCCATCAGTTGCGTTCGCTCGATCTCGTGCCGATGAGCGAGGCGAAGATCACCACCGAGACGATCCGGCGTTTCAGGCAGGGTTACGTCAAGGCCTTCGGGGCGGCGACCCGCGACGACACATTATATGAAGCCGTGTCGGAGGGGCGCCGCCATCCCGGTCTCGAACACTGGCTGCCGCTGCTGCACGACCGTCTCGACACCCTGTTCGACTACCTGCCCGGCGTGCCGCTGGTGCTCGATTCGCTGTCGGGCGAAGCGGCAGTCGAGCGCTTCGCGCAGGTGCGCGACTACTACGAGGCGCGCAGGGCGGCGGCCGGTGATCCGGCGCGTGCCGGCGCCGGCACGCCCTACAATCCGCTGCCGCCCGGGCAGCTCTACCTCACGGAGAGCGAATGGGCCGAGCGGCAGGCGACGCTTCCGCTGGCGCGGCTCACGCCCTTTCACGAGCCGGACGACGCGGCGCGCATGGTCATCGACGCGGGGGCGAAGCCTGGCCGCAACTTCGCGCCCGAGCGGGTGGACGACACGGCCAACGTGTTCAAGGCCGCCGTCGATCATGTGCGCGACCTCACGCAGGCGAAGAAGCGCGTGGTGATCGCGGCGTGGTCGGACGGCTCGCGTGAGCGCCTGTCGCACGTGCTGGCCGACCACGGCCTGAAGCCGCTGACGAACGTCGGGCGTTTCGATGTCGCGCTGGCGCTGCCGCGTAACGAGGTGGCGCTCGCCGTCTGGGGGCTGGAGGCCGGTTTCGAGACGGCGAATCTCGCCGTCATCGGCGAGCAGGACATTCTGGGCGACCGCCTCGTACGCCAGAAGCGCAAGGCGCGCCGTGCGCAGGATGTCATCACCGAGGCGGCCGGCCTTTCGGCGGGCGATCTCGTCGTGCATGTCGACCACGGCATCGGCCGTTTCGTGGACCTGAAGACGATTACGGCCGCCGGCGCGCCGCTGGACTGCCTCGAAATCCACTATGCGGGCGGCGACAAGCTGTTCCTGCCGGTGGTCAACATCGAACTGCTGTCGCGCTACGGCTCCGAGGATACCGAGGTGCCGCTCGACAAGCTCGGCGGCGGCGCCTGGCAGGCCCGCAAGGCCAAGCTCAAGCAGCGTATCCGCATGATGGCGGGCGAGCTGATCAAGGTCGCCGCCGACCGCGCCATGCGCGAGGCGCCGCGGATCGAGGTGCCGGCCGGCCTTTACGACGAATTCGCCGCCCGCTTCCCGTATGAGGAGACGGACGACCAGCAGAGCGCCATCGACGCGGTGCTCGACGATCTGGCCGCCGGCCGTCCGATGGACAGGCTGGTGTGCGGCGACGTCGGCTTCGGCAAGACGGAGGTCGCGCTGCGCGCCGCCTTTGCCGTCGCGCTATCCGGCCACCAGGTGGCGGTCGTTGTGCCGACGACGCTGCTCGCGCGCCAGCATTACAACGGTTTCGCGGAGCGCTTCCAGGGGCTCCCGGTGCGCATCGCGCAGATGTCGCGCTTCGTTTCCGCTCCGGAGCTGAAGAAGGTGAAGGCCGGGCTCGCGGACGGAACCGTCGACATCGTGGTCGGCACCCACGCCGTGCTGTCGAAAACCATCCGCTTCAATGACCTGGGCCTCATCATCATCGATGAGGAGCAGCATTTCGGCGTTGCCCACAAGGAGCGGCTGAAACAGTGGCGGGCGGAGGTGCACGTGCTCACGCTCTCGGCGACGCCGATCCCGCGCACGCTGCAGCTGGCGCTCACCGGCGTGCGCGAGCTGTCGATCATCGCCACGCCGCCGGTGGACCGCCTCGCCGTGCGCACCTTCGTGATGCCGTTCGACGGGCTATCGATCCGCGAGGCGCTGCTGCGCGAGCGCTATCGCGGCGGGCAGTCCTTCTACGTCTGCCCGCGCATCGACGATCTTGCCGAGGTCAAGACGTTCCTCGACAGGGAGGTGCCGGAGGCCAAGGTCGCGGTGGCGCACGGGCAGATGCCGGCGGGCCAGCTTGAGGACATCATGACCGCCTTCTACGAGGGCAGGTTCGACATTCTGCTGTCGACGACCATCGTCGAATCGGGCCTCGACATCCCGCGCGCCAACACGCTGGTGGTGCATCGCGCCGATATGTTCGGTCTGGCGCAGCTCTACCAGTTGCGGGGGCGTGTCGGACGCTCCAAGACGCGCGCCTACGCGCTGTTCACCGTTCCCGCCAAGCGGCGCATCACGGCGACCGCCGAGAAGCGCCTCGAAGTGCTGCAGTCGCTCGACACGCTGGGCGCGGGCTTTATGCTGGCAAGCCACGATCTCGACATTCGCGGCGCCGGCAACCTGCTGGGCGACGAGCAGTCCGGCCATATCCGCGAGGTCGGTTACGAGCTTTACCAGCAGATGCTGGAGGAGGCCGTGGCGCAGTTGAAGTCTGGCGCCGCGGACGAGGAGGCGGAGGACCAGTGGTCGCCGACGATCACCATCGGCACGCCGGTGATGATCCCGGAAAATTACGTCGCCGACCTGCAATTGCGCCTCGACATCTATCGCCGCCTCTCCACCATCGACGAGGACCGCGAGATCGAGGCGTTCGGCGCGGAACTCGTCGACCGGTTCGGCCCGCTGCCGGAGGAGGTGGAACAACTGTTGCGCATCGTCGCCATCAAGGCACTGTGCCGTCGCGCGAATGTCGAGAAGATCGAGGCAGGCCCCAAGGGCGTGATCGTGTCGTTCCGTAACAACGCTTTCGCCAACCCGGCTGGACTCGTGTCCTACGTGGCCGGGCACGGGTCGCTCGCCAAGGTGCGGCCGGACATGCGCGTCGTGTTCATCGATTCGTTCGACAACGCCGAACAGCGGCTGAAGGGCGCTTCCACGATCCTGAAGAATCTGGTGCGCATCGCGGAGCGCGCGATCAAGGCGGCGTGAGGCTGTTCAGCAGATAGGCAAGGCCGGTGAGGGCGCCGAGCAGCACGATCTGGTGCGTCAGGTAAATGACGAGGCTGTTGCGGCCGGCGAACACGAGAAGGCGCCCGATGGCACCTTCTGCACGCCATGCGCCCCCCTCCTCGGGGATATAGGGCGCCAGCCATCGCCAGACCGCGATGCCGGCGAGCACGAAGGCGAACCAGGGAAACACCGGCACATAGTCGTTGCTGAGGGGCGGGATGACGCCGAGGCCGAGCCACGACAGCCACCACGCCTCGAAGGCGGGTGAGGCGACGGCCCACGGCAGGGTGAGCGCCGCCAGCGCGGCGGCGGCCACCAGCCACAGCGGTGCGCGCAGGAACGGCAGGGCAAGCACGCTGCAAAGCGCGATGCAATGCAGAATGCCGAAGAAGATGAAGCTTTGCGGAAAGGCGAACCACGACCCCACGGTGACGGCGAGCGCCGCGCCGGCGATCACCGCGAGGCGACGCAGGAACGTTGACCAGCGGATGCCGCCGCCATGCGCCAGTACCAGTCCGATCCCGGAAATCGCGAGAAAGGAGCCGGCGATCGTCTTCGCGTAAAGGCGCAGCCATGGATCGGTGGCGGCGTTGATATCGGAAAAGCCGGTGAAGTACAGGTCCCACGCGAGATGGTAGGAGATCATCGCCGCAATCGCGAGCCCGCGTGCAACGTCGAGCGCGGGGATGCGCCCGGGCGCGCGTTCACCGGACGGAGCGGGGCGTCGGCCTGTCATGCAGCGTGACCTTCATCTTCGCATGGTATGGGAGAAGACGTTTTCGATTCCGAAGTAACGGCATTCGGACTAGACTCGCAAGCGTGGCGTGAAACAAAGGTACGGACGGCGAGGTGCACGATGCGGCAATCGCACCTTGACCGGATCAGGGCGTGTGCCGGCGGTCGCGGCCGCAAGCGCGGGGGAGGCGTTGCTGTCGGCGTCGATGCAGTTGCGGCCACAAAGGCTGTGCGTGAATCACAAAGATGGCAGATTCGCGCCTGTTTTCGACTTTTGTTGGTGTTATCGTTAACCATATCGGATTCGTATTTTTCGGGTGCAGTGAACCATGACGGATGAGACGCATTCTGGTGCGCGCGTGGCGGCCGAGCGCGGCGAGGCGGACGGCGTTTCCTGTGATTTGATAGAGATCAGAGGCCGGATCAAATGGTTCGATACGTCGCGCGGCTTCGGCTTCGTTGTCCCCGACAACGGCATGTCGGATGTGCTGTTGCACATCACCTGCCTCAAGCGCGACGGTTACGAGACGGCGGTGGAAGGGGCGACGATTGTCTGCGACGCCATGCGCCGCGACCGCGGGCTGCAGGTCTTCCGCATCCGCTCCATTGATGTCTCCACCGCGCCTCACCCGTCCGAGCTGCCGGTGCGCACCCACGTTTCCGTGGTGCCGACAGGCGGCTTCCAGATGGTGGTCGTCAAGTGGTTCAACCGCCAGCGCGGCTTCGGCTTCGTGACCTGCGGCGAGGGCACGCCGGACATCTTCATCCACATGGAGACCATGCGCCGCTACGGCCTGATGGAACTCGTGCCGGGGCAGGCGCTGCTCGTGCGCTATGGCGATGGCCCCAAGGGCCGGATGGTGGCGGAGGTGCGCCTGCCGGACATCAGCCATGCGCCGGTTTCGCACTAGAATCTGTCCTGTTTACGTTGAAACAGGACAGATTCTCGATTCCTTATTTTGAGCGTGTTCTGATGGAATCAGATCGTGCGCTCCAATTTTTATATTTTACCGCAACTTGCAGAACATGGTCCGGCCAGGAATGAGCACCACGAAACTGAGCAGACGGGATGCGGGGGCTTTTCTGGCCGGCCTGTTGATGACGGTTGGTCTTGCGCTGTCGCCCGCCGCAGTCGCGCGGGCGCCATCGATTCTCCCCACGGAGCCGCTGACCATCGTGACCGCCTCCGGGCGGCACAGCTTCGTGGTGGAAGTGGCACGCTCGCAGGAGGAACAGGCCCGTGGCCTGATGGGCCGGCGCTACCTGCCCGCCGATCGCGGCATGATCTTCGATTATACTGACGCGCAGCCCGTGGCGATGTGGATGGAAAACACGTTCATTTCGCTCGACATGCTGTTCGTCGACGCACAGGGCCGGATTGTGCGCATCGCCGAGCGGACGGAGCCGCTGTCGCGCCGCATCATTCCCTCGGGAGGGCCGGTGCGCGCGGTAATCGAGCTGAACGCGGGAACGGCGGCACGCATTGGCGCCGCCGTCGGGGATTCGGTCGAGCTTTCGTTCATCGCGCCGGGCCGGTGAACGGCGGGGCGTCATGCCAACGCTCCCGGTCTTCGGCCGCTCCCGTGCGGGTTTCGCTTAAGCGCCGCGTTGGCTTGAGCATTCCTCGATGAGCAGGCTCATCGAGGAATGATGTTATGGCGTCGGATCGGCGTCGCCGCGCTGCCGGCGGAAACGCTCATAAACGTCCGCGCCGCCGGCCCGTTCCTGATCGAGGAAGGCGCGGAAGGCCCGCACCTCGTCCGCCAGCTTGCCGCGGTCGTTATTGATGCGCTGCAATTCCGTGCTCACGTGCGTGTCGAACCGATCGTTGCCGGTAGGCGCGAAAAAGTCCTCGTCCGCACTGCTGGCGGGCGTCCCGCCGCCGAACACGTCGCGCAGCCCGGCGCGCACCCGGCAGAAGCCTTCCGTCACCACGTCATCAAGGCTGCGGGGAGAACGCGAGCGGTCGTTCCAGTATTTCCACGCCAGCACCACGAGACCCAGCGGCCAGTAGATGATGAAGCCGATGACGAGCGCCGCCAGCTCGGCGGGGCGCCAGTCACGCAGCACTGAACGATGATCATGTTGCGTCATAGTCGTCTCCGGGAGCCGTGACACGCCCGGCGATCAGCGCCGTGCCGCGCGGCACAAGGTCTCCTGTCGGAGAAATAGTAAACGTCGGCGTGTAAACAAGAGGAGGCGCCTGGCGGAACCGGACCGCCGGTCCGGCGGCGCTATTCGCCGTCGTAGCGCACCCACCCCTCCGGCAGCAGGCGCTCCTGCGGATGGAAGCGGCTCTTGTAGCCCATGCGCCGCGAGCCATCGACCCAATATCCCAGATAGACGTAAGGCAGGCCGAGGATCTGCGCCCGGGCGATATGGTCGAGGATGAGATAGGTGCCGAGGCTGCGATGCGGAGCATCGGGCTCGTAGAACGAATAGACCATCGACAGTCCGTCGCTCAGGATATCGGTCAGCGCCACGGCGACGAGTTCGTCGTTCTCGCGCCGGTACTCGATAAGGCGCGTGGTAACGTGCGTATCTTCCACCATCACGGAATAGTCGAGAACGCTCATATCCGCCATGCCGCCGTCCGCGTGGCGGGCGTCGAGATAGGCGCGGAAGAGCCCGTACTGCTCCGACGATGCATGCGGCAGCACCATCGTCCCGGCGAGATCGCGGTTCTGGTTGATGACGCGCCGGAAGCTGCGCGTGGTACGGAAATCGTCCGCGACCACCCGGACGGAGACGCAACTGCGGCAGCCCTCGCATGCGGGACGATAGGCGATGGTCTGCGAGCGGCGAAAGCCGCCCTGGGTCAGCACATCGTTGATTTCCCCCGCGCGCCGGCCAATGAGGTGGGTGAACACCTTCCGCTCCTGCTGCGCCGGCAGGTAGGGGCATGGCGCCGGCGCCGTCAGATAGAATTGCGGAGCATTGCGCGGTTGCGTCGTCACGGCGGGAGATCACCGATATCGGGTTTCGGGGGCGACAGGTTTGTCCGGAAAGTGCATCATACCCGGTCGATGCGGTCATATGACCCTTCGGACAAGGATAGCATGCCGCCCGCGCAACTCAAGGGGCGCGCGGGCGCATCCCACACGTCGCGTCAGGACCGGGTGACCGTGACGCCGGTAAGGACGTCGTGCAGCATGCGCCGGTCGTCGCGCACGAGGGCGGTCAGCACGTCGAGCACGAAAAGGATGCACGTCCCGATCGCGATATAGAAAAAGATGGCGTGGACGGCGGCGATGAGGAAGTCGACGCGCGCGCCGTCCGGCCCGACGACACGCAGCCCCAGCCAGCGCATGCCGATGGTCGCCTGTGCCTCGCCCCCTACGGTGATCGCGCTATAAATGACGCCGGTGCCCGCCAGCAACGGGAACAGCAGCCAGGCGACGCCGAAGGTCACGATGCCGAGAAGCGCGATGACCCAGCCGAGCGCGATCGTTAGCATGAAGATAATCACGGCATCGACGAGGTAGGCGAAAAACCGCCCCGTCAGCACGCCTCGCGTGTCGAATCTCGGCCGCAACGGTGCCGGAACCTGAGTCATGAATGCCTCCCCACCATCGTATCAAACCGCTCCCGGAAAAGCGCGAAGCCCGCTTCCCTCCGGAATGGCGCGGAACGGGCAGCGTGCCGCCGGGCGATTCCGCGAAGACATGAACCGTTCCGGCGCCCGGTCGTATGCGATATAGGTGCGGCCCGCGGTGCTGTCATCCCCGCCCCGTCACGCTCCCTGTGGCGTGGCAACGCGCCGCCGTTACTCGGACTGGCGGTTCAGCGCGCTGGCGAGCAGGCGGCGGCACTCGCGCAGCTCGTCGACAACGGCCTGAAGCTGCTCGCGCGTGCTGCCCGCTAGCTGATAGCTCGGCTCGATCATCCGGTTGATCACCGCCGGGCTTCCCTGTGGATTGTTCCTGCGCGCACGCAGCGACAGCGGCCCGGGGGCGTAACGGTCTATGACGGCATCGATTTGCGCCGATGCGCCCGCATTGAACTCCGCCTCGTCCGCCTCCGGTATCCGGGCGGCGTGGCCGGCGAAATCAGCGTCATCGGTCGGTGCCGGGGGATCGTCGTCAACGATATCGCCGGCGGCATCGACCTGGTCATCCGGGTCGTCGGCGGGCCGCCATGCCTGCGCATCCGCATCGTCCTCGCCGCCGGTGAAGGAGGGCGCGCCGGGATCGTGCCCGTCCGCCGTGAACCCCTCGCCGGTAAGGTGAGACCCCGCCGCATGCCCGGCCGGCGTTGCTGCGAGGGCATCCGAAACTGGCCGTGACGAGCCCTGCGCCTGCGCGACCAGCCCCTGAACGTGGGCGACGCCCTGTTCCCTGAGGATGCGCTGCACGCCGCGAATGGTGTATCCCGCCCCATACAGGAGATGGCGGATGCCGCGCAGCAACGCGACATCTTCCGGCCGATAGAAGCGCCGGCCGCCGCCGCGCTTCACAGGCCGAATCTGCGCAAACCGCGTTTCCCAGAAACGCAGCACATGTTGGGGAATATTCAACTCTTCCGCGACTTCGCTGATGGTGCGGAAGGCGTCCGGTCCCTTGGTCACCTGTCACTCCTTCACGCAACAATCCGAATCCAGGGCCGCCTGCCCGGGATCGCCCCGCGCATCAGTATTGCGCTGCTCGGGAGTTGCGTAAATCCGATATGACACGCGAAACTGTCGCCAGGCTGTCCTAAGCCCGTCCCGGCGGCATCCGCCACGGCGCGTCGTCGCGGCGGGCCGGCTGCGATCAGTCCTTATCCTTCACTCCCGGCTCCTCGCCGTTGATGCGGGCGCGCAGGACGTTGGACGGGCGGAAGATCATCACGCGGCGCGGCTCGATCGGTACCTCGACGCCGGTCTTCGGGTTGCGGCCGATGCGCTGGCCCTTGTCGCGGACGATGAACGACCCGAAAGAGGACAGCTTCACCGTCTCGCCCCGGGCGAGGGTGTCCGAGATTTCGGTCAGCACGGATTCCACCAGTGCCGCCGATTCCGTCCGCGACAGGCCTATCTTCTGATAGACGACCTCGCAAAGATCCGCTCGTGTTACTGTCCGTCCTGCCATCGTCTTCCTTCGCGCGTCAACCGCACGCCCCCTGTGCAGCAGGCCGCCCGCCCGCAATCCATCGATACACGCCGTTTCGCACGCCGCCTGCCGCAGGCACGCCTTTATCGAACCGGCCCACTGCACGGCGAAAGCAGCAATCCGCCCGGCAAAACCGGGCGCGTCGCTTCAACCATGATTTTTCACGCTATTCATATCGCCAGCGCCGGTCAATGGCGCAAATCAACTCAATCGCCTGTTGCCTATAGCAGTTTATGGATGCAATCGGACAATGTTACGGCCATATGACGACAGTAACGATCAAGGATCACGATCTTGCGCCGCGTATCGCGGCCCGTCTGCCGGCGGCATCTACCAGCGGATGACGGCGCTGCCCCATGTGAAGCCGCCGCCGAGCGATTCGATCAGCACGAGGTCGCCCTCCCGGATGCGCCCGTCCGCCACGGCGACAGACAAGGCAAGCGGGATGGACGCGGCCGAAGTGTTGCCGTGCCGGTCGACGGTAACCACAACTTTCTCGGGCGCGATGCCGAGCTTTTGCGCGCTGGCGTCGATGATGCGCCGGTTGGCCTGATGCGGCACGAACCAGTCGATGTCGCTCGCGCTGATGCCGAGCGCGTTCAGCGCATCCTCGATGACGTCGGTAATCATGCCGACAGCGAAACGGAAGACCTCGCGCCCTTCCATGCGCAGGTGCCCGACGGTGCGCGTGGACCCCGGCCCGCCGTCCACGAACAGCTTTGAGCGGTGCTGTCCGTCGGAACGCAGATGCGATGTCAGCACGCCGCGGTCCATGATGGATTGGGTGCCGTTCTGCGCCTCCAGCACGATCGCGCCGGCGCCGTCGCCGAACAGCACGCAGGTGCCGCGGTCCTCCCAGTCAAGGATGCGCGAGAAGGTTTCCGCGCCGATGACCAGCGCGCGCTTGTGCGAGCCGGAGGTCAGGAACTTGTCCGCTGTCGCCACCGCGAAAACGAAGCCGGAGCAGACCGCCTGCAGGTCGAAGGCGACTCCGTGATCGATGCCGAGAGCGTGCTGGATCTGGGTCGCGGTGGCGGGGAAGGTGTAATCGGGCGTCGACGTGGCACAGATAATGAGGTCGATGTCGCTACCGGTCAGTCCCGCCGCATTGAGCGCAGCCTGCGCCGCCTTCGTGCCGAGCTGCGACGTCGTCTCGCCCTCCGCCGCGATGTGACGCTGGTGGATTCCGGTGCGCTTGACGATCCAGTCATCGGACGTATCAACCATGCGAGACAATTCGTCGTTGCTCAGGACGCGCTCCGGCAGGTAGGCGCCGCAACCGCGCACGACAGATCTCAGATTGGCGAGATGCAACGAAAAAACTCCCTCACTGGGCGCTTCGGGGCGCCGGATTATGTATTGGACCATTCACCGGCCGGGGCCGAATCGTCGAATGTTCCGCCATTCATGCCTGGAACGGATTCAGGCCGGTCAGACGATTCCGTCCGACTCGGAAAGCGCTGGCGCCGCGATTGGCCGTGTCTGTGTCACGCTGTCACGAATACGATCGATCAGGCCGAAACGCGACATGTCGTAAGCAAGTTCCACCGCAGCCGCAAATCCGAACGCATCGGTGCCGCCGTGGCTCTTGATGACGATGCCGTTCAGGCCGAGGAAAATTCCGCCGTTGGAGCGGCGTGGATCGAGCTTTTCCCGCAGCGCGCGGAACGCGCCGCGCGCGAACAGATAGCCGATGCGCGCCATCAGCGAGCGCTCGATAGCGCTGCGCAGATAAGCCGACACCTGCCGCGCCGTTCCTTCCGCGGCCTTGAGCGCGATGTTGCCAGCAAAACCTTCCGTTACCACGACGTCGACTGTGCCCTTGCCCAGGTCGTCGCCCTCGACGAAACCGTGATAGGCGAACTGCTCCGATGCGCTCTCGCGCAGGATGCGGCCGGCCTCTTTCACCGCCTCGTTGCCCTTGATTTCCTCCACGCCGACATTGAGGAGGCCGACTGTCGGCTGCTCGATGTCGAAAACGGCGCGCGCAAGGGCCGCGCCCATCACGGCGAGGTTGACGAGCTGGCGGGCATCCGCGCCGATGGTCGCGCCGATGTCGAGCACGATGCTCTCGCCGCGCAGTGTAGGCCAGATGCCGGCGATCGCCGGGCGGTCCACCGGCGCCATGGTTTTCAGGCAGAACATCGCCATCGCCATCAGCGCGCCGGTGTTGCCGGCCGAGACCGCCGCGCGCGCTTCGCCGTTCTTCACCGCCTCGATGGCTTGCCACATCGAAGATTTGTACCGCCCGGCCCGCAGCGCCTGGCTAGGCTTGTCGTCCATGCGGACGAAGACGTCGGTGTGGCGGATTTCGGACGCCGCCCGCAGCGCGGGATGCTTGGCCAGCAGCGGCGCGATGACGTTCTCGTCGCCGTAGAGCAGGAAGCGGACGTCCGGCCGCCGCTCCAGCGCGATGGCCGCGCCGGGAACGACAACGGCAGCGCCGAAGTCACCGCCCATGGCGTCAAGCGCAATCGTGATCGATGCAGGCATAATGAACGTGTCAAACTCCAGAATGGCGACCACAAAAGCCGAGTTGCCGCAGCCGACCGGGAAGCACGGCCGGCGGCGGCGAAGGGATGCGCGCTGGCGCGCCAGAACCCATCATGCGCCGCAGCTCTATTCCTTATTGCCGGAAACGGCCTGCTTCAAGCCCGAGAGGGCGGCAAAGGGCGATTCGTTCCCCGCAACGCCGTCGTCATACAAGAATTCCACGCCAGGTTTGCGGGGGTAGGGATCGAGCCCCAGAGCCAGAAACTCCGCCGTCAGGGCGCCGAGATCGATCTGTCCGTCGATCAGGTCGTCGGGAGCGTCGAGTTCCGATTCGGGATCGCGCGGCTCGCGCGGTTCGGCCTGGGGCAATTCCGGATCGGCGAACATGACCTCCACCTCTTCATGCACGGAGGCATCGAAGGGCTCCAGCGAGACCGTGCAGGTCTGCACGATCGCCGCGCGCACGTCGCCCCGCACCGTCACGCGCCGGTCGTTGCCGGAGAGGTGGAAGGCGCCCGTCAGCGCATGGATGGCGGGAAGATCAAGGAACGCTGCAAGCGCCGCGCGCTCTTCCGGGGTCGTCTCCACGGTAAAGTCCACACCCTCCGGCTTGAGGTCGGCCACGTTGAACACGCGCTGCAGGGGGAATGATTCGGTGTCCGTCATCGTGGACCTCCATCGGGAAACGGCCGCCGTGGCGGCCCGGTGGCGCCGGCAGTCGCGGGCGCCGGCTGATCAGCTTCGGGGTGCGTCTGGGAAAAGGGGCGCACCGGACATAATATACGCCAGATCGTAGGTGGTCATTGTTGCATCAGCATGGCGGATATGGCGGGCGAAGTCAGCGAGATTTCCCGCCTTTTCCCCTGCCGGACGCGAGAGCGCCGCGTGCAGCGCCTCGTCGTCCGCCGCCGCCAGCGCCTTCTCGAAAACCCGTGCGCGGCCGTAGAAAGTCTCGGCAAAGACTTTCATTTTCTTTGGAACGGACAGGTCGCCGATGCCGATTTCGCGCAGGCTGCGATCGATTTCCCGGAACAGGATATCAACAAGATCCTGCGCCACGTCGGCGGCCGGCGGAGGCAGGCCGCGCAGCCGGCGCATGGTCAGCACCGTGTGCAGGGTCAGCGAATCGAATCGCCCTTCCAGCGTATCCGGCACCCCGAAATGCGTGTAGAGGAAGGGCGCGCGGGAAGCGTCCGAGATGCGCCGGTAAAGCGCCTCAACGGCGCCGGCGTCGCGCTTGCGGCCGAACAATCCGAAAAACATCTCCCCCCGCAGTTTCATCCTGCCTTGCAAATCCTCAACACGCGGGTTACGGCATGTGCGAGGTATTATGCAAGCACAATGCCGCATGCCTCGCGCCGGGGCAACGCGCCTCCCGCGCGGTTTGCGCCGCACCCGCGCGCGGTCCACAGGGACGGTGCGGTCGAGCGGGGGCATCCGGCGTCAGCCGCGTAACAGTCAGGAGACCATCGGGTGAGCAACTCTTCGGCCCAAGATTTCGCGTCCCAAGATTCCGTGTCCCGAGATTCCGTGTCCCGAGATTCCGAGTCCAACGGTTCGACGACCGCGCGCGCTGCGGCCGCAGGCGGTGTCCCGGCGAAGCGTCGCCTGCGGCTGATGCACCTGTCGGCGGCGGTGCTGGCCCTTTCCCTGGCAGGCGGGCTTGCCGCCTGCGGCAGCAGCGAGACGATCTCGCGCGGCTATGTCATCGACGAAAGCGCGCTGGCCCGCATCACGCCCGGCACCAGCGTCGAGCAGGTGCTCACCATTCTCGGCACGCCCTCGACCGTCTCGACCGTCGGCAACAAGACATTCTACTACATCAGCCAGAAGCTGCAGCGCACCGTGCAGTTCATCGAGCCGCGCATCGTCGACCAGCGTGTGGTGGCGATCTACTTCAACCAGGCGTTCAAGGTGGAGCGCGTCGCCCACTACGGCCTGAAGGATGGCGTCGTCTTCGATTTCATCAGCCGCACCACGCCGACCAGCGGCTCCGAGCAGAGCTTCCTCGGCCAATTGTTCCGCGGCGGCGGCACCTCCTTCACGCCCGGCCTCGGCCTCTGAGAGCGCGCTCCGATCAGATGGACTCATCTGATCGATCAGAACTCGCTCAAAATAAGGAATCGAGAATCTGTCCTGTTTCAACGTAAACAGGACAGATTCTAGCCCCGCACTGCTGGGTTCAGGGCCGGTTGGCGATGGCGACGCCCACGGCGGATATCGCCATGCCGGCGATCTGGACGGTCTCCAGCGTTTCCCCGAACAGGAAGAACGCCATCAGCGCCGACACTGGCGGCACCAGATAGAGCAGGGCGGCGACGCCCGCGACCGCGCCCTGCCTGATCAGGAAGAGCAGCAGCGTGATGGCGCCCACGGAAAGGCCCAGCACTGCCCACACAAGGCCGATCCACATCTCCGTCGTGCCGTCGAGGCGCAAATCCTCGGTCAGCAGCGCCAGCGGCAGCAGAAACGCGACACCGCCGATGAACTGGACCGCGGCGTTGGTGCGCAGGTCCGACGACGCGGCGGTGCGCTTCTGCCAGACGGTGCCGAGCGTCATCGAGACCATGCCGGCGAGGGCCACCAGCATTGCCGCAGGCGGCAGGGCGGAGGCCTCCCCGATGCGGGGAAACAGCACCAGCAGCGCGCCGGCGAAGCCCAGTACGATGCCGAACCAGCGCTGGCCGGAAACCCGCTCCCCCAACAGCGGCACGGACAGGATACCCGTGAGCAGCGGCTGCAGCCCCATGATCAGCGCCACGATGCCGGCGGGCAGGCCGTGCTTGGTGGCCCAGAACGTCGCACCCAGATAGCAGCCCTGCATCAGCACGCCGGCGACGAAGGCGTTGAACCAGTGGCGTGGCGTCGTCGGCCATCTGGCGCCGACCGCGAGCGCGATCAGTATGAATACCGCCGCCGCCAGCGCACAGCGCAACGCGAGGAACGTCATCGGATCGGCATGCGGCGCCACGAGCCGGGCAACGATAAAGCCCGTCGCCCAGATGACGACGAAGAACGCCGGAACGGCGCGCGCGAGGGCGGGGCTCATAAACGGTCTTTCCACCACGCGACCTGCGCCGCCACCTGCTCCGGAGCGGTGCCGCCAAAGCTCCTGCGCGAGCGCACCGAGTTCTGCACGCCCAGTACCTCACGGACATCCGCCGTGATGCCGGCTTCCACCGCCTGGAATGCGTCGAGCGGCAGTTCCTCCAGGCCGACGCCGCGCCGCTCCGCTTCCGCGACGAGCCGCCCGGTGACGTGGTGCGCCTCCCGGAACGGCATGTTAAGGCTGCGCACCAGCCAGTCGGCGAGGTCGGTGGCTGTGGAGAAGCCGGCGCCGGCGGCGGCGGCCATGCGCGCGGGCACCGGCTGCAGATCCTCCACCATGCCGGTCGTGGCGGCGAGCACCAGTTCGAGCGTATCGGCGGCGTCGAACAGTTGCTCCTTGTCCTCCTGCATGTCCTTGGAATAGGTCAGCGGCAGGCCCTTCATCACGGTGAGCAGCGCGACGAGCGAGCCGAAGACGCGCCCCGTCTTGCCGCGCACCAGCTCGGCCGCATCCGGGTTCTTCTTCTGCGGCATGATGCTGGAGCCGGTGGTCCAACGGTCAGACAGGCGCACGAAACCGAACTGGGCCGTCATCCACAGCACGATTTCCTCGGCGAAGCGTGACAGGTGCATCGCGCAGATCGAGGCGGCGGACAGATATTCCAGAATGAAGTCGCGATCCGATACCGAATCGAGCGAGTTGCGCGTCGGCCCGTCGAAGCCAAGCGCCAGCGCTGTCGCGTGGCGGTCGATGGGAAACGAGGTGCCCGCAAGAGCGGCCGCGCCGAGCGGGCATTCGTTCAGCCGGCTGCGGGAATCGCGGAAACGGCTGCGGTCGCGCCCCAGCATCTCGACATAGGCGAGAAGATGATGGCCGAAGGTGACGGGCTGGGCGCTCTGCAGATGCGTGAAGCCCGGCATCACGGTATCCGTGTTTCGCTCCGCCTGCGTGACGAGCGCGCGCATCAGGCCGGTGATCTGGGCGACGGCGCGGTCGTGTGCCTCGCGCACCCACAGGCGCACGTCGGTCGCCACCTGGTCGTTGCGGCTGCGCGCGGTATGCAGGCGCCCGGCCGGTTCCCCGGCGATCTCCTTCAGCCGCGATTCGACATTCATGTGAATGTCTTCCAGCGCCGTCCTGAAATCGAAGGTGCCTGCCTCGATCTCGGCTTGCACCTTCCGGAGCCCGGCGTGGATCGCGTCGCGGTCGTCGTGCCCGATGATGCCTTGCGCCGCGAGCATGTCGCTGTGTGCGAGCGAGCCGCGGATGTCCTGGTCCGCCAGCCGCTTGTCGAAGCCGATGGAGGCGTTGATCGCTTCCATCAGCGCGGCGGGGGAGGCGGCGAAACGCCCGCCCCACATCGCGTTCGACTGGTCTTTCTTCCCGCTACCTTCCGACATCACACAATCACCTCACGCACGGTCTGCTCGCCCACCTCGAAAATCCGCTTGTAGCGCTCGATTTCCTCCGGCGGTCCGAGCGCCTTGGCGGGGTTGTCCGACAGCTTGACGGTCGGCCGGCCGTTGGCCGACACCACCTTGCAGACGATGGAGAAGGGATCGAGCAGGGCATCGGGCGCGAAGCCGCGGAAATCGTTGGTCAGCAGTGTGCCCCAGCCGAAGGCGAAGCGCACGCGCCCCCGGAAGTGGGCATGGATCTGCTGGATCACCGGCACGTCGAGCGCGTCGGAAAAGACGATCAGCTTGTCCCGTGGGTCGGCGCCGCGTGCCTGCCACCAGGCGATGGCCTCTTCGCCGCCCTTGATGGGGTCCTTGGAATCGATGCGGATGCCCGTCCATGTCGACAGCCACGGCGGCGCGTTCCGCAGGAAGCCCGTCGTGCCGTAGGTGTCGGGCAGGATGACGAGCAGATTGCCGTCGTAGTCCTCCTGCCAGTCGTTCAGCACCTGATAGGGCGCCTGCCGCAGCTTCTCGTCGTCGGACGCGAGGGCGGCGTAGACCATCGGCAGCTCGTGCGCGTTGGTGCCGACGGCTTCCACCTCGCGCCGCAGGGCGATGAGGCAGTTCGAGGTGCCGGTGAAGGCGCCGCCGAGGCCCTCCTGCAGGGCCTGCACGCACCAGTCCTGCCACAGGAAGCCGTGCCGGCGGCGCGTGCCGAAATCGGCGATCTGGAGATCGGGGAGGGTCTTGAGTTCCTCCACCTTCTCCCACAGCCGCGCCATGGCGCGCGCATAAAGCACCTGCAGCTCGAAACGTCCCATATGCTTAAGGGAGGCGCGCGAGCGCAGTTCGGTGATGATGGCGAGCGCCGGGATTTCCCAGAACGTGGTTTCGACCCACGGCCCCTCGAAGGTCAGCTCGTACTGGCCGTCCTTCTCCTCCAGCTCGTAGGGCGGCAGGCGGAAGCTCTCCAGCCAGGCGATGAAGTCCGGCTCGAACATCTGCCGGCGGCCGTAGAACATGTTGCCGCGCAGCCAGGTCGATTCCCCGCGCGTCAGCGACAGCGTGCGCACATGATCGAGCTGCTCGCGCAGCTCCACGACGTCGATGAGGTCGGCGAGCCGCACGTGCTTCGAACGGTTGATGATGGAGAACGTGACACGCGCGTCCCGCTGGCGGCGGAAAATCATCTGCGCCATCAGCAGCTTGTAGAAATCCGTATCGAGCAGCGAGCGCACGATCGGGTCTATCTTCCAGCTATGGTTGTAGACCCGGGTGGCGATGTCCGTCATGCGTTGCCTCCCGCGGCCAGGCGGTCGTCGACCAGCGCGCGCAGTGTGCGCAGATCCTTCACGAACGCGCGGATGCCCTCGGCGAGCTTTTCAGTCGCCATTGCATCCTCATTGAGGGCGAAGCGGAACGCCTTCTCGTCGAGATGCAGGCGCTCGGGCGCATGGCCGGTGTCGTCCGGCGACAGGGCGCGCGGCAGCCCGCCCTCGCTCGCGGCGAGTTCATCGATGAACGCCGGGGAGATGGTGAGCCGGTCGCAGCCCGCAAGGGCCTCGATCTCGCCGAGGTTGCGGAAGGAGGCGCCCATCACGACGGTGCCGATGCCGTGGCGCTTGTAATAGGCATAGATGGTGCGCACGGAGAATACGCCGGGATCGGTCTCGCCCGTGTAGGGGCCGCCGCCGTTCCTGACGTGCCAGTCGAGAATGCGGCCGACGAAGGGCGAGATCAGGAACACGCCCGCGTCCGCGCAGGCGGCCGCCTGCGCCAGCGAAAAGAGCAGCGTCAGGTTCGTGTCGATACCCTCGTTCTGCAGAATCTCGGCGGCACGAATGCCTTCCCACGTCGCGGCGATCTTGATGAGGATGCGCTCGCGGCCGATGCCGCGCTCCTCGTAGTCGCGGATGAACGCGCGGGCCTTGGCGACCGTCGCGTCCTTGTCGAAGGACAGGTCGGCGTCCACCTCCGTCGAGACGCGGCCCGGCACGATGCGCGCGAGTTCGGTGCCGAAGTTTACCGCGAGCCGGTCCGCCACGCGGGAGACGATCGTGTCGCGCGAGCCGCCGAGCGTGCGACCGAAGGCGAGCGCCTCGTCGACGACGGCGGCATGGCTGCCCGACTGCACCGCGCGCAGCAGCAACGTGGGGTTGGTGGTGCAGTCCTGCGGCTGAAGGCGGCGCACGGTCTCGATATCGCCGGTGTCGGCGACGACAACGGTGACGGCTTTCAACTGATCGAGTTTCGTCGGCATCGTCTTTCCCCAGGCTTTCCTCTCGGGCGCATCGGCCCGTTTCCCGATCCGTGCGCGGCGTTTGCCCGCGTCAGTCGTTTGGACCACGGACGTTGCGTCAGTGCAAGGCGCAAGTGTCCACAAAAGTCGCAAGTGTCCGCAAAAGGCGCAAGTACCCGTAAAACGGGCCGAACCCGCCCCGGCGGGATGGTCCCGCGCCCCGTGCGTCATATCAGCGTCACGGCGGAAGTCTAGGCAACAGGTTCATCATTTTCGACGGTCCGCGCGACGGCGGATCCGTCGTCCGGTCCGTCTCCGTCCCGTTCAGGAGCGCTGTTCCATGAAACGTATCCTCGCCGCCATTCTCGCCACGACCCTTGCGCCGGCAGCCGCTCTCGCCGCCGATGTGTCCGGCAAGCTCGTGCTCTATACCAGCCAGCCCAACACCGACGCGCAGCAGACCATCGATGCGTTCAAGGCGAAGCATCCTGCCGTGGACATCAGCTTTGTGCGCGACGGCACGCCGCCGCTGCTCGCGAAGCTGCGCGCCGAGTTCGAGGCCGGCCAGCCGCAGCCCGACGTGCTACTGATCGCCGACAGCGTCACCATGGAAGGGCTCAAGAAGGAAGGCCGTCTGGCCGCCCACGAGGGCGCGGACGTTTCCGCCTACCCGGCCGGCACGCACGACCCGCAGAAGTACTGGTTCTCGACGAAGCTGATCACCACCGGCATCACGTACAATACCAAGGCCGGCTTCAAGCCGCAGTCGTGGGAAGATCTGACGAAGCCGGAGGTCAAGGGCCAGCTCACCATGCCGAGCCCGCTGTCGTCAGGCGCTGCCCTCATCCACGCCGCCACCCTCACCGGGAACCTGCCGGAAGGCTGGGGCTACTATGAGGCGCTGAAGAAGAACGACGCGATTGCCGGCGGCGGCAACGGCGCCGTGCTCAAGTCGGTCGCCGGCGGCGAGAAGCTCTACGGCGTGATCGTCGACTACATGCCGATCCGCGAGAAGGCCAAGGGCGCGCCGGTCGAGTTCGTGTTCCCGACGGAAGGCGTCTCCGCCGTCACCGAGCCGGTCGCTATCCTGAAGACGACGAAGAACCCCGATGCCGCGAAGGCTTTCGTCGACTTCATCCTCTCGAAGGACGGCCAGGAACTCGCCAGCAAGCAGGGCTACCTGCCGGCGCATCCGGAAGTCGCTCCGCCGGAAGGCTTCCCCGACCGCAGCAAGATCAAGGTGCTGAGCTTCGACGCCGCGAAGGCGCTTGAGGACGAGGCGAAGAACAAGAAGGCGTTCGCCGACATTTTCGGCCAGTGACCGACGGTCTGAATGACGGACGTCATCCGTGAACGGATAGCCGACAAGGGCGACGCGGCACGGCCGCGCCGCCTGCCGGATGGATGGTGGGTGCTGGTGCTGCTGGCGGCGGCCGTTCTGCTGTTCGCCGCGCTGCCGTTCGGGCGGCTGGTGCTTGCGGCGGTTGCTCCCGGCGGGGCGTTCGATCTCGCGCCGGCGCTGGCCGAGATCGGCGGGCGGACGGCGCTTAGGGCGACGTGGCACAGTCTCGAAACCGGCGTGGTTTCCGCGTTTCTCGCGCTGGCGCTCGGCACGGGCATGGCCTTGGCGCTGACCTTGACGGACGTGCGGGGCAAGCGCGTCATCGCGTTCTGTTTCCTGCTGTCGATGATGATCGCGCCGCAGGTGGTGGCACTCGCCTATTTCACGCTGGCCGGCCCGTCGTCGCCGCTGCTGAACGCCTTCGGCCTCGCGCCGCCGCCCGGCAGCGACAATCCGCTGATGAGCCGGGAAGGCATCATCGCCGTGCTCGCGCTGCACCACGCGCCACTGGTGTTCGTCACCATGCGCGCGGGGCTGCGTACCGTCCCGGCCGATCTTGCCGAGGCGGCACTGGTGGCGGGCGCACGTCCGCTGCGGGTGTTGCGCACCGTGATCCTGCCGCTGCTGCGGCCCTATTTCGTGGCCTCCGCCGCGCTCGCCTTCGTGGCGGCGGTGGGCAACTTCGGCATTCCCGCGCTGCTCGGCGTGCCGGTGAATTACTTGACCTTGCCGACGCTGATCTATCGCCGCATGGTGAGCTTCGGCCCTTCCGTCATTGCGGACGCGGCGGCGCTGTCCGTGCTGGTGGCATTTATCGCCGGCTCGGGCGTTCTTCTGGGCGCCTGGATGCTGGGCGGCCGGTCGGCGCGCTTCAGCCGTGGCAGGGCCATCGGTGTGGTGTGGTCTCTGAAGCGCCGTGCGCTTGTGGAAGCTGTGCTTTGGCTCGTGGTCGCCGTGGTGTTGGCCCTGCCGCTCACCGCCCTGCTCGCTTCCGCGCTCGTGCCTTCCTATGGGGTGCCGCTGTCGTGGGCGACGGCGACGCTCGATAATTTCGTGGAAGTCCTTGTCCGTCAGGATGTTACGGTTCGCGCCTTCCGCAACTCCTTCCTGTTTGCGCTCGCGGCCTCCGTGCTGCTGGCGTTGGGCGCGGTGCCGCTGGCCTATGCGCTTGACCGGCGGTCCGGCCGGTTTCGCGGCGCGCTGGAACTGGTGCTGGAAATTCCCTATGCGCTGCCCGGCGTCGTGCTGGCAATCGCCTGCATCCTGCTGTTCCTGAAGCCTTTGCCGCTTATCGGCGTCAGCATCTACGGCACGCCGTTCATCATCCTGTTCGCCTATATGGCGCGCTTCCTGCCGGTGGCGCTGAAGGCGCCGGGCGCGGCGGTGGCGCAATTGCCCGTCGAGCTGGAGGAAGCGGCGCGCGCCTGTGGCGCCGGGTTCTCGCGCCGGTTGCGCAGCATTGTGCTGCCCATCGTGCTGCCGGCGGCGATGGCCGGCGGCCTGATGGTTTTCCTCATTGCCTTCAATGAATTGACGGTGTCGGCGCTGCTGTGGTCATCCGGCACGGAGACGATTGGCGTGGCGCTGTTCAGCCTTGAGGAAGCCGGTTTCGCCTCGCCCGCCGCCGCCGTGGCGCTGACGGCGGTGGTGGCTGTGGCGGTGATCATGGGGCTGCTCGACGTCAGCGCCCGCCGCCTGCCGCCGGGGATTCTGCCGTGGCGGGAATGACCCAGCCGTCGTGGATGGTCAGCCCGAGGGCGGTGCCGGGCGCGGGGGCGGACGGGAGATGGAGTTGCAGCTGCTGGCCGTCCGCCAGCTCCGCCGTCACCGTGTGGAACGCGCCCTTGTAGATCGTCGACAGGACGCACGCTTCGAAAGCGTTTCCGATGCCGACCGCCTCCGGCCGCACCAGCACATGCACGGGGCCGGCGCTGACGCCGGCGTGGGCGCGGAAAACCGGCGCGCGGCCGGCAAGCCGCACCCGGACCTTGCCGCCGGCAGGAGGCGCCTCGGCCACGGCGTCGACGATCGCGCCCTCGCCGACGAACTTCGCCACCGAGATGTTCGCCGGCTCGCTATACACAACCTCGGGCGCCGCCCGCTGCGACAGGCGGCCGCGATCCAGCACCGCGACGTCCGTGGCGAGCGCCAGTGCCTCCGCCTGGTCGTGGGTGACGTAGATGAAGGTGCGGCCGGTGTCGCGGTGCAGGCGGCGGAACTCCTCCAGCATGGCGGCGCGCAGGTGGATGTCGAGATTGGCGAGCGGCTCATCGCACAGGATGACCGGTGCATCCTGCACCAGCGCCCGGGCGAGTGCCACGCGCTGGCGCTGGCCGCCCGAAAGCGCCTCCGGCCGGCGCGCGGCGAGCCCGGCGAGGCCGACCGCTTCGAGCGCTTCGCCGACGCGCCGGGCCATTTCGCCCTGCCGCACGCCGGCGACCGACAGCGGAAAGGCGATGTTCTCCGCCACGCTCATATGCGGCCACAGGGCATAGGACTGGAATACCATCGCCACCTGCCGGTCCTCCGGCGGCACGTGCAGGCCGGGGCCGGCGACGGTGCGGCCGTTGAAGGCGATGGTGCCGGACGATACTTTCTCGAAGCCGGCGATCAGCCGCAGCAGCGTCGTTTTGCCGCAGCCCGAGGGTCCGAGCAGCGCCAGGAAGGCGCCGTCCGCCACCGTGAGGCTCACGTCGTCGAGCGCGACGACGGCGTCGTAGCGACGACTGACGTGCGACAGTTCAAGCATGGGCGAGTTCAGGCATGAGAAAATCGGGATATGCGGGGAGTTCAGGCGTCATCGGATACGGCGGCGATCATCCGTTGGTCGGACGACAGGCGAACGTCGTCCACATCGCCCCTCTCTGCGCCTTCCGCGTGACGTTTTCGTGAAAGCGTCGTGCGGCAACCCGCAATTCTGGAAATGTTACATCTTGGTAAGTGTTGCATTCCTTCTACAGTATCCGCGCCCGGCACAGGCTAGGGTACGTGCGTTGGGCGTGCATCGGGCGCGCTTGTACCGGAAGAAGCGCCACGGGAATGGTCACGCGCCCTCAAACATCCCCGCTCGACCCCGCCGCCGATGCGGCGGCGCTGCTGCGCCGTCTCGGCTTCGCGCTGCTGGTCGTCGTGCTGCCCGTTGCAACATTCCTGTCCCGCAGGGCGACCATCGTGCTGGCGCCCATCGGTGTGGCGCTGCTGATTCTGTCGAGCGTCATCGAGGCGCCTCCGCGCGGCCTCGCGCGGGTGTTCGCCGCCCTGGCAAGGAGCCCCGCGGGCATTGCCGGCATCCTGTTGCTGGTGTGGTCGGCGCTGTCGGTCTTCTGGTCGCCGGATCGCGGGGAGGCGGGCGACAAGCTGTTCAACATCGTGCAGGCTGTCCTGCTCGCGCTGCTCGGCGTCACCACCCTGCCCGAGCGCGTCCGGGCCTCGAACCTTTATCTGACCGGCATCGGCGCCGCGCTGGCCGCGCTGTTGGCGCTGGCGCTGCTGGCCACGCGCTCGCGCGATGCGCTGCTGAACGATACGGCGATCTTCGAACGCGGCCTCACGGCGCTCGCCCTTGTCGTGTGGCCGGCCATCGCCTGGCTCGAATCGCGCAGCCGCAGGGGGCTTGCGGCGGCACTCGGCGCGGCGACGGCGGCCGCGCTCGTGGCGGCCCGCGTCTGGACGCCGCTGATCGGTTTCGCGGTCGCGGCGGCGATCTACGGCCTGACGGCCTGGCGTCCGGTTGCAGGCAACCGGGTCACGGCCTGGGGAACGGCGGGCATCCTGCTCGGCGCGCCGCTGTTCGCGGTGTTGCTGTCGCCGGCGGTCGCGCTGCTGTTCGTCGAGGGCAGCGTGGTGCGCGAGGCAATCGCGGCGTGGCATGCGCTCGTGTTGGCCGCGCCCGGCAGTTTCCTCATCGGTCATGGGCTCGACACGGCGCTGGCGGCGCGCGTGGCCGGCACGATTCCGGCCGCGACCCCTTACGGCTTTCCGTTCGAGATCTGGTACGAACTCGGCGCGGTGGGCGCCGCGCTGGCGGCGCTGGTGCTCTATTTCGTGGTGCGGCGGCTCGACGAGACGTCGGCAGGGCCGGCTGGTTCCGGGCAGCTCGTGCCGGGTCTGACGGCCGCCGTCGCGTCGGCTTTCACGCTGTCGGTGCTTGGCGTGGGCATGGCGTTTCCGTGGTGGATGACGACGCTTGCCGTCGTCGTCATTTCCTTCGCCGCCATCACCCGGGGCCAGTTCCGCACCCGCCGCCCCAAGGCGGGCGCGAAGCCGGCGGGGGAAAGCCCGTCGCCCGCCTCCGCCCAGGCCCAGGCGCGGGCCACCGGAACGGCAGGATACAAGGGATCGTGATCGCATGCTGACCATCTGGGGACGGAAAAACTCATCCAACGTGCAGGCCCTGATGTGGTGCGTCGGGGAACTCGGCCTGCCTTACGAGCGGCACGATGTCGGCCATCGCTACGGCGGCAACGACACGGCGGAATTTCTCGCCATGAACCCCAACGGCACCGTGCCCGTCCTGCGCGACGGCGACAGCGAGCCGTTGTGGGAAACCGGCGCCATCCTGCGCTATCTGGCCGGCCGCTACGGCAGCGCGCCGTTCTGGCCTGCCGAGGGGTTGGCGCGGGCGCGGGTCGACAAATGGGCCGAATGGGCGAAGATCAACGTCACGCTGGCGTTTTCAGGGCCCATTTTCTCGCGGGTGGTGCGGACGGCTCCGTCGAAGCAGGATCCCGCCGCCATCGCCCAGGCCATCGTCGCGCTCGACAGACTGCTCGACATCGCCGAGGCGCAACTCTCCCGCGGCGCCTTCCTTGCCGGAGACCACTTCACGCTGGCGGATATCCAGCTCGGCCATGTCCTGTACCGCTATTTCGATATCCCGATCGAGCGGCAGGACCGCCCGGTGCTGCGCCGCTATTACGACACGCTCACGACGCGACCCGCATTCCGCGAGCATGTCATGGTCTCCTACGAAGAGCTGCGCGTGACGGATTGAGCCGGGCTGCGGCGAGACGCCGCGTCGTCCACAGGCCGGCATCCGCATTTCGGGCGGCGCGCTCTGGAGCATTCGCGTACAAGATGCTATCCAGCGTCCCTCGAGGCCTTGCATCCAACACAGGCCGGGCGGGCTGGCGGGCAAGGCCGCGCAAGTTGTCCTGCCCCGGCGCTCGCGGAGATTGTTCATGCGCTCCCTGATGCTTGCATCCTGTATCCTCGCCTCCTGCGCGCTGCCGGCCCTCGCGCAGCCCGCCGCGGTGGCTTCCGCCGACCGGCCGGTGCTGGTCGCGCAGGCACAGCAGGCTGATCCGCAGAATGTCGTGCTGCTCGATACGGCTCATGGCCGCGTCACCATCCGGCTGCGTCCCGACCTCGCGCCCCGGCATGCCGAGCGCATCCGCGCGCTGGCGAGCAAGGGCTTTTATGATGGCGTGGTGTTCCACCGCGTCATTCCCGGTTTCATGGCACAGACCGGCGACCCGACGGGCACCGGGCGCGGCGGCTCCGACCTGCCGGACCTGCCAGCCGAATTCTCCGACGCGCCGTTCAAACGCGGCACTGTCGGCATGGCGCGGGCGCAGGATCCCGATTCCGCCAATTCGCAGTTCTTCATCTGCTTCGACGACGCCTCGTTTCTCAACGGTCAGTATACGGTCATCGGCGAGGTGATCTCGGGCATGAATGCGGTCGACAAGATCAAGGCCGGCACCAGCGCCAACAACGGCGCGGTCACGAATCCCGACAAGATCACCCGGATGCGCCTTGCTTCCGACGGCAAGTGAGCCCATATCCGACGCCTGTTTCGTATTGTCCTGCACGCGCTTCCCGGATCGGGGCGACTGTCCCCGTCCATCCATCCGATCGGGCATCCGCCTTCCGGGAACATGCCATAGAGAAAGGAATCATCATGACGGCCACCGTCGACGCGGAAAACACACTCGTTCTCGAAACGACCAAGGGCCGCGTGGTCATCGCGCTGCGCCCGGACCTCGCGCCCCTGCACGTGGCGCGCATCAAGGAGCTGGTGCGGGCGAAGTTCTATGATGGCATCGTGTTCCACCGCGTCATCGAGGGCTTCATGGCGCAGACCGGATGCCCGCGCGGCACCGGCACCGGCGGCTCCGACCTGCCCGACCTCAAGGCGGAATTCAACGCCGAGCCGCACGTGCGTGGCACCGTTTCCATGGCGCGGGCGCAGAACCCCAATTCCGCCAACTCGCAGTTCTTCATCTGCTTCGCCGACGCCCGCTTCCTCGACAAGCAGTATACGGTGTGGGGCAAGGTGATCGAGGGCATGGAGAACGTCGACAAGATCAAGCGCGGCGAACCTGTGCGCGATCCCGATTCCATCGTCACGGCGCGCATCGCCGCCGATATCGAGGCTTAAGCTCTTTCCGCGATGGACGTTTCCCTGTTCGATTTCGCCTTGCCGGAAGCTTCCATCGCCCTGCGTCCGGCCTCCCCGCGCGACAGCGCACGCCTGCTGGTGGTGCGGCCGCAGGCCGCGGCCGGTGAGAGCCTCGCGGACCGCACGGTGCGCGATCTGCCGTCGTTGCTGCGGCCCGGCGACGTACTGGTGCACAACGATACCCGCGTCATCCCGGCGCGCCTTTACGGCATCCGCGTGCGCGGGGAAGCGGTGACGCACGTCGAGGTGATGCTGCACAAGCGCGAATCGGCTGATTCGTGGCGCGCGTTCGCGCGGCCCGGCAAGCGGCTGCGTGCGGGCGAGCGCATTCGCTTCGGCGACGGGAACGAAAGCCATGCCTGCGAACTCGCCTCGCTCGACGCCGAGATTGTCGAGAAGGGCGATGGCGGGGAGGTGCTGCTGCGCTTCGCCTTTTCCGGCCCGGCGCTGGATGAGGCCGTCGCGCGGCTCGGCCACATGCCGCTGCCGCCCTATATCGCCTCGAAACGGGCGGAGGATGCGGCCGACCTTACCGATTACCAGACGATCTACGCGAAGCGGGACGGCGCCGTCGCCGCGCCCACGGCAGGGCTGCACTTCACAGACGATCTCGTCGCCCGGCTGCGGGCTGCGGGCATCGAGCGCCATTTCGTGACGCTGCATGTGGGCGCGGGAACCTTTCTGCCCGTGAAGACGGAAGACACGCGCGACCATGCGATGCATGCGGAATGGGGCGAGATAGACGCCCAGACGGCGCAGGCGCTCAACGCGGCGCGGGCGGCGGGCGGGCGCATCGTCGCCACCGGCACCACGGCGCTGAGGCTGCTGGAAAGCGCGGCGCGCGAGGACGGCACCGTCGCGCCGTTTTCCGGCGACACGTCGATCTTCATTACCCCCGGCTATCGCTTCAGGGCGGTTGATGTGCTGATGACCAATTTTCACCTGCCGCGCTCCACGCTGTTCATGCTGGTGAGCGCATTCGCGGGGCTCGACACCATGCAGGCGGCCTATGCTCATGCGGTGGCGGCCGGTTACCGCTTCTATTCCTATGGCGACTCAAGCCTGTTGTTCCGCAATGACGGGGCGGCGTGATGGCAGCGTTCTCCTTTCACATCGCGGCCCGCGACGGCGCGGCGCGCACCGGCGAGATCAGGCTGCCGCGCGGCACGATCCGCACGCCGGCCTTCATGCCGGTGGGCACGGCGGCGACTGTCAAGGCCATGCACACGCACGAGGTGAAGGCGCTCGGCGCCGACGTGCTGCTCGGGAATACCTACCACCTGATGCTGCGCCCGGGCGCGGAGCGGGTGGCGCGGCTCGGCGGCCTGCACAGGCTGATGAACTGGCCGCACCCCATCCTAACCGATTCAGGCGGCTTTCAGGTGATGTCGCTCGCCAAGCTGCGGCAGATCGACGAGAGGGGCGTGACCTTCCAGTCGCACATCGACGGTGCGCGTCATGAATTGACGCCCGAACGCGCCATCGAGATTCAGGGGCTGCTGGGTTCGGACATCCAGATGCAGCTCGATGAATGCGTGAAGTTGCCATGCACCGACGCCGAAGCCGCGCGCGCCATGCGGCTCAGTTTGCGCTGGGCGGAGCGCTGCCGGACGGCGTTCGGCGACCAGCCGGGGCGTGTGGAGCACGGCCGGGCGCTGTTCGGCATCGTGCAGGGCGGCGCGAACCGGGACCTGAGGGTGGAGAGCGCGCGCACGCTCGCCGGCATGGATTTCGAGGGCTATTCCATCGGCGGGCTCGCGGTGGGCGAGCCGCAGGACGTGATGCTCGCCATGATCGATACCGTGATGCCGCATCTTCCGGACGGCAAGCCGCATTACCTGATGGGCGTGGGCACGCCGGATGACATCGTGGAATCGGTGCGGCGTGGCGTCGACATGTTCGACTGCGTCATGCCGACGCGGGCGGGGCGGCACGGACAGGTGTTTTCCCGCTTCGGCAAGATCAACATGCGCAACGCCCGCCACGCGGACGATCCGCGCCCCATCGACGAGGCGTCGCCGTGGGAACCGACGCGCACCTATTCGCGCGCCTACCTGCACCATCTCGTCAAGTCGGGCGAGATTCTGGGCATGATGCTGCTGACCGGCATCAACCTGGCCTATTATCAGGAACTGATGGCGGGACTGCGGGCGGCGATAGCCGCGGGCAGGCTCGACAACTTCATTGCCCGGACGAAGGAAGGCTGGGCGCGCGGCGATGCATGACGACGTAGAAGTCGTCTGAGGGCTGCGGGTTCGCCAGCGCCTCCCCGATGCGGCTTGCGAACGGCAGGCGGTAGTGCAGCGGGTCCCAGAAATTGGCGTCCTCGCGCGTGACGGCGGAGGGGCGGCGAAAGTCGAGCACGGTCGCGTTGTGGCGTGCGCCAAGTTCCGCGAAATGCCGCTTGCAGGCCTGCTCCATCGCCTCGGCCAGCGAGCCTGGGCGGGGCTGGGCGGCGACGTGCGCGGGCGGGAACACGAGGAAGGTCTGCGTGTCTGCGGGCAGCGCGGCGAGCAGGCCGTCGAGCCATTGGCCGGCGGGAAAGTGCCATGCGGCCCTGTCCGCGGCGGTGGGAACGGCGGGCGGCTCCACGGGCACGACGGCGGCGGGCAGCCCGGCGGCAAGGTTCTCGTGCCAGATGTGCGCGCGGGCGCGCTCAAGGTCGTAGGCGGCGTCAGGTGGCACGAAGACGCCGTAACCGTCGTCGCGCAGGTTCACGCCCCGCAGGCCAAGCCGGTGGGAGACGAGGCGGCCCGCGATCTCCAGCGTGTTCAGGCTGAAGGCGTCACGCCAGTCGTTCCAGGGGTCGTCGTCGTAGAAGCGGACTGGGAAGGCGCGGAAGGTGAGTCGCCTTTCCGGTGCGTCGGCATCGGCGTCGCACCAGCCCCGGTCGAGCCCGAAGACGAGCACGCGCGGCGCGGGTTCCACCTTCACGAACAGGCGCGCAAGCTGCATCTGCTCCCAGGGCGTGGCGGCGTTCATCGCCAGATTGGCGAAATGCACGGGCTTCTCCGGCGTGCCAAAAAGGCGATCGAGTTCCTCCGGATCGAGCAGGCGCAATGAGGAGGTGCCGAAGATGGCGGCGTCGTAGCGGCGCGAGCGGGCAATTTGCGGATACATGTACCGCTGGTTGATATCCACGACGGGACGCGGCGCATCGCCCGCCCTGACACGGATGCCATAGGGATCGACCGTGGCGACGAAGCCGGCGAGCGCCGCTCCCGCCAGCACGAGGGCCAGCAGGAAGGTCTTCAGGAAGCGCCGCCAGGGGAGAGAATGCCGCATCCCTGTCAGGCACGCGCGGCCGGGTCATCCGCAACCGGATCGTTCACGGCTTTGTCGAGGGCGTCGGCCAGCACCTCGGCCGACTGCGCGCCGGCGATGCCGTAGCGTCCGTCGAGGATGAAGAACGGCACGCCGGTGACGCCGAGACGGGCGGCGACCGCGATCTCGTCGATGACGTCCTGCTTGTCCCAGTCGCCCGCGAGACGGTTGGCGACGACCTCGCCGTCGAGCCCCGCGTCCTCCGCCACCTGCCGCAGCACGGCGGCGTCGCCGATGTCGGCCCCTTCGGTGAAGTAGAGCGCGAACAGGCGCCGCGCGACGTCCCCCTGCGCACCGGACGGCTGTGCCCAGCGAATCAGGCGATGCGCATCGAGCGTGTTGGGGGCGCGGGTGATGCGGTCGAAGCGGAAGTCGATGCCTTCTTCGCGGCCGAGGTCGACGAGGTGCGCGTGGATGGCGTCGAGACGCGCCTGATCGCCGCCGAATTTTTGCAGCATGTAGGCGGCGCGGTCGAGCCCGCCGGCCGGGACGGTCGGGTCGAGCTGAAACGGTCGCCAATGGACGGCGACATCGAGCGCCGGCCGCGCGGCGATGGCGTGCGCCAAGCGGGCCGAGCCGAGGTAGCACCACGGACACACGACATCGGAGACGATATCGACGGTGATGGGCCTGCGGGCGGTGCTGTCAGTAGCGTTCGTGGGCGCTGTCGTCATAGGCGCTGTGGTCATGGGCAAGGTTCCGGCTTACGTGCGGTTGTCCTGCATCGACGTTTACGGCTTTCGCCACCAACTGTCGATGACCGGGCCGAACAGTGGCACCTTTTCCGGCCGGTCGATCTCCGCCCGCCGCGCCACCCACTGCCCGTCGGCATGGAACAGCGGTACGACGTAGAAGCCGGACAGCAGCGCGCGGTCGAAGGCGCGCGTGGCATCGGTGAACTGCTCCATGGTACGGGCGGCAAGCAGCGCGTCGATGGTGGCGTCGACGGCGGGCGACTTCGCGCCGGTGATGTTCAGCGATCCGGGCCGGTCGGCGGCGGCCGAGGACCAGCGGTTCGACTGTTCCGAGCCGGGCGACGCGGATACGTTCCAAGTGTAGAGTATGACGTCGAAATCCGCCGCCAGCAACCGCTTCCAGTATTGCGCCTCGTCGACGAGGCGCACGTCCGCCACGATGCCGGCGGGCTTGAGGGACTGGGCGAAATTGAGTGCCAGCCTCTCCTGATCGCGCGACACCACCATGATCTCGAAGACGAGCGGCGCGCCGCCATCGTGGCGCAACACACCGTCGCGCAGGGCGAAGCCGGCTGATTCCAGCAGGTCGAGTCCCTTGCGGGCCATCGCCCTGTCGCGCCCGGAGCCATCGGCCTCGGGCGGGCGCCAGGTGCCTTCCAGAATGTCGGCGCGCACCGCGCCGGGGAAGGGCGCGAGCAGCGCCCGCTCGCCAGCCGAGGCCGGCCGGCCTGCCGACGATAGCGACGAACCGGCGAAATAGCTGCCCGTACGCCTGTAGAGATCGTAGAACAGGTTGCGGTTGACCCACGGAAAGTCGAGGAAGTAGCCCAGCGCCTCTCGCACCCGCACGTCGGCGAGCGGCGGCCGGCGGCTGTTGAGGGCAAAGCCGTACATGGGGCGCGGCGTGCCCACGGGCAGCGTTTCGCGCAGGACGGCGCCGCTGTGGACGGCGGGGAAGTCGTAGCCGATGGCCCAGCGCGAGGCGCTCGTCTCGACGCGCACGTCATAGAGGCCGGCCTTGAACGCCTCGAACTGCGTGTTGACGTCGCGGTAATAGTCGAAGCGGATTTCGTCGAAATTGTAGAGGCCGCGCGTCGCCGGCAGATCCTTCGCCCAGAAATCGGGATTGCGGCGGAAGGTGATGCTGCGTCCGGCATCCACGGCCGCCACGACATAGGGACCGGAGCCGACGGGCGTCCGGAAGGTCGTCTGCTCGAACGTGTCGCGGTCGATGAGGTGGGCGGGCAGCACCGGCAGCTGGGCGAGAGTCAGCGGCGTCTCCCGGTTGCCGGGTTTCAGGTCGAAACGCACCGTGAGCGGATCGAGCGCCTGCGCCCGCTCCACCTGGCCGAGGTAGCTGCGATAGTAGAGCTGCCCCTTCTCGCGCAGCAGCTCGAAGCTGAACAGCACATCCGCGGCGGTGACGGGATGCCCGTCCGAGAAACGCGCGCGGGGATCGAGGTGGAACACGACGAAACTGCGGTCCTCCGGCATGCGCACGGCGTCGGCGATGAGGCCATAGACCGAGAAGGGCTCGTCGGCAGAGCGCGCCATCAGCGGCTGGAACACGAGCGTGGTGATGCCCTGTGCGGCGATGCCCTTTGGCACGAAGGGGTTGAGGTTGTCGAACGTGCCGATGATGCTCTGGATGAGGCGGCCGCCCTTCGGCGCATCCGGATTGACATAGGGCAGCGACGCGAAGCCCGCGGGCAGCCGCGGCTCGCCGTGCATGGCGAGCGCCTCGCGGCGCGGCAGGCTCTGCCAGTCTTCCTGCCCGGCGAGGGCGGGCAGCGCGCAGAGGCCCACGACGAGCAGCGCGGCGAGAGCGCCGCGGCATGCGCGGGCCGCCGGGACGGCGAACGATGCAAGGGACATCATGGGCACGGACGATCCTGACATGGTCTCTATCATGGCGCTTGCCATTGGCGCCTGTCATGGCGCGGGTTCTGGCGATTCGCGGTGAAGTTTATGCGATCCCCGGTCGGGCGCGCAGGACACTTATCGCCCGAGAACCGCACCAATTCGTGAACGATGCTGGAAAGCAGCCGCGAGACAAGGTAAACACCGGGCCGGGTGGCGTCACCCCGACGTCTTGCGTGACGCGAATCAGGGAGAGGGAATTGGTCGGGTTCGATGCCGCCGGACGTTTTCCCTTTCGCGCCAGCACGGTAAGCTTTTCCTGCCGGGGAGGCCGCCGGTGCGCGCAGCCCGCATCCGCATCGCCCCCGTTTCCGGGGGCGCCGCAGACTCTGGCCGGCCGCGTGGATGAAGCGGGCGGCAGGGCGGAAAAATTGCGGATTGCGGGATGACCGCAGTTTTTGCGGACGGCATGCTTGCGTCGGGGGACCAGCGGGTTTACGGGCGTCTGTTGCCAGAAGGTCGGGGTAGAATAGTCGTGTATCTGCCAATCAGGAAAGAGGATCAGTCGATGAGCCGCGTGAAACAATCGGCGCCGCTGCGGGCTGCCAGCGGAATAGCGATGGCGTTGGTGGCCGGGATAAGCGCGCTGGCGCCGGTCGCCGCATATGCCCAGAATGCCCCGGCCCAGACGGCCCCCGCGCAGGGCCAGCAGCCGCCGGCCGGCCCCTCCCTCGTGCAGTTGAAGGCCGAGCCGTCGCAGGCGGACTGGACCAAGGTCTGTGGCCGCGACGAAGGCGCCAACAAGGAAATCTGCTACACCACGCGCGACTTCGTCAGCGAGCAGGGCCAGCCCGTGCTGGCGGTCGCCATCTACGACGTGAAGGGCGACGCGACGAAAATCGTCCGCTTCCTGATGCCGCTCGGCCTGCTGCTGCGGCCGGGCCTGCGCTTCTTCGTGGACAAGAACGACCCTGTCGCCGGGCAGTACGCTATCTGCTTCCCGAACGGCTGCTTCGCCGAGGCGCCGGTGCCGGACGCCTTCATCAACTCGCTCAAGCGCGGCAACATCCTCAACGTCAGCGCGCAGAACCAGATGGGCCGCGAAGTGACGTTCGCCGTGCCGCTCGCCGGCTTCACCAAGGGCTTCGACGGCAAGCCGATCGACCCGCAGGCGCTGGAGGCGCAGCAGCGGCAGCTTCAGGAAGCGCTCCAGAAGCGCTCGGAAGAGCTGCGCCAGCGCTCCGGACAGCCTGGGCAGGGCGGCGCTCCGGCGGCACCCGCTGCTCCCGCGCAGCAGTAAAGGCAGCGGCAATGCCTGCGCGCCCGACTACTTGGCCGGGCGCGCAAGTCTCGCTCGGGCTTTTTATACGGAAACAGAACCCCGGCCGCTGTGCCGGGGTTTTTCATGCGCGCCATTACGGCGCGTCCGGCCGGGAGGAGGCGGGCGTGTGGGCGGGAGCAAGCGGCACGGCGGCGCTCGATCGTTCGATCAGCGAGCGGATGTCCGGCGTCACCACCGGATAGTCCCACGAACCCTCGATCTCGATCGGGAAGGCGGCTGGCGATTCGCCGTCGGAGCCCTGCGAGCCGGCCGCGTCCGCGTTCGGCTCGGACGTCATGGCGAGCGCGCGCAGGGCGAGCGTCCTGTGGGCGATGTCGATGACACCGGACATGACGCCGTAAAGCCCGTTTCCGGCGCGCAGTTCCCCTTCCAGCTCGCCGGAGCCGCGCTCGATCTTCAACGTCGCGTCGATCGTGTCGAAGGGTGTGCGCCCGCCCCGCCAGTCGAGCGCGGTGGCGAGCGGACGCTGCTCCATACGCTCCACGACGTTGTTCAGGTCCACCGCCGACAGCTCCCCGTCCGTGATTCGCGCCGATACGACGCCCGCGAGGTTTCGCATGATGGCGTTGAGGGAGTTGCCGTTGCCCCTGAGCGTGACCTGCCCGCCGGCGCGTCCGGAGATGAGGGGCGCGCTAGTGAGGCTGCGCAGCGTCTTGCGCGCGTCGACTCCGTCGATCGTTCCCGTGAGCTGGGCGGAAAGGTCGTCCTGCTCCGGAAGGAGCTGCAGGCGCCCCCTGACGAGACCATCGTCCAGCTTCGCCTGGTTGAGGGCGATTTCCAGCCTGCCGCCCGAGGTCAGGATGCCCGCCGCGACGTCGGAAAGTAACAGCGGGCCGATGGCGGCCCTGGCGACGGACAGGCGGATATCGAGATCGTTGCGGGGGAAGTCGGCCTCGCCCGGCCGGCGCACGAGCGGCGCGCGCGACCATTCCGATACGCCACCGGGCGGCCTGGCCGGCCCGATGCGACGGTCGGCGGCGAGAAAACGATTGAAGTCGAGCGTTGCGGCATCGAGCGTGGCGGAGACGCGCATGCGCCCGTTGTCGGCGATCCGCGCGGAGAGCGCCCCTTCGAGCACGCCGCCGCCGGCATCGATGCGGGCATCGGGAACCGAAAGGCCCTGGCCGGAAAGGCTGACGCCGCCCTTGAGCGTCACTGGCCCCACGGCGTCGGCGAAGGCGAGCGGCGTGCGCAGCCATGCGGCCGTCTGCCGCAGCGAACTCGTTCGGAAGCTCATGTCACCACTGAGTTCCGGCACCTCGTCCGCCGAAATCCGCCCGATGAATGAAAAGGTTGCGGGGCGGGCCGACAGGCGCAGCGCGAGCGGGGAGTCGAAACCGGCGGCGAGGGATGCCGGCCGCAGTTTCTCGATGCGCAGGTCGACGGGCTCGCCACGCCACAGCGCCGACGCGGCGAGATCGAGCGGCCGGCCCGTGGACGGCCAGTCGACAGTCGCGTTCAGCCGGTGCAGCAGGCGGCGGTTGCCGTTGCGGTAGAGGACCGCGCCTTCGCTGATGACGAGGCGGCCGGGCAGCGACTGCGCCAACACCTGCACGTGGTGGGGGATGGTCGTGTCGCCAGGCGCCGGTTCCCCTTCCATGTTTCTGGCCTCTATCAACGCGGTGAGATGCCGGCGCGCCAGCGTCCAGAGCTGGCGGGGCTGTTCCGGCCCGAACCAGCGGATGTTGGGATTGACGAGCGTGATGCTCACCGGCTCGGCGCGGCCAAGCAGAAGCGGCAGCAGGCCGAGGCCGACCCGGACCTCGCGTGCGCTCAGCAGGGCTGTCTCCGGCGCGGCATCGGGGTGCGCGTCCAGCGACACCCGCGACATCTTGATGCGCGGTGTCGGCAGCAGACGCAGCGAGGCTCGCTCGACGCGGATCGCGAGACCCGTCGCCTCGCCGATGCGCCCGACCAGTTGCTGCGTGAGCGGCAAATGCGTCACGGGCCAGTGGAAGGAACCGGCGGCGATCAGGACCAGAGCGACAAGCGCGAAGATGATATAGCGTCGACGTATGGCCATATAACCCGCATGTTACGATGCACCCCGCCACCCTGCGGGATCATACCCTATAATGAATTCCGGCGCCGGTATATCTTAAGCCGGGCTGTGAATGCATCCAGGAAATGCCGCATGCGGGAGAACGCGCGGCGCGGGGGGACTTGCGTTTCCCGTTGTGGACAAGTAATGAGGAAGTTCAGTGTCCGTGCTTCCGAAGGCGCGGGCATGCTTTGTGCTGGTTGAATTCAGAAAGCCTCGGGCGCGCGATTCGCGACGGGCGCGGCTGAGTTCCCGGCGATATCCAGCAAGGGCGGCCCGCTGAACCGGGCCTTGGAGCAACGATGGCGAAGACGAATCCGGTCGAGTTTCTTCAGCAGGTCCGTGCCGAGACGAAGAAGGTGACATGGCCCACCCGCAAGGAGACGCTGGTCACCACGGCCATGGTCTTCGTGATGGTGCTTGTGGCGAGTATTTTCTTCTTCGTCGTCGACCAGCTCATCCAGCTCGGCATCGGCGCCCTGCTGGGCCTCGGCTGAGGCGCCGCCGCCGCGCGGGCGCGGGGGCTGATTTCATGTGAAGGTTATCCGGTCCGGCTGGCTCATGCGGCGCCGCGGGCCATGGGGAGAGTCGTTGATGGCCAAGCGTTGGTACATTGTCCACGCCTATTCGAACTTCGAGAACAAGGTGGCCCAGTCGCTGCGGGACCAGGCGGCGCAGCGCGGGCTTGAGGACAAGTTCGACGAAATTCTGGTGCCGACCGAGAAGGTGGTCGAGGTGCGCCGCGGGCGCAAGGTCGATACGGAGCGCAAGTTCTTCCCCGGCTATGTCCTCGTGAAATGCGACCTGACGGACGATGTCTATCATCTGATCAAGAACACGCCGAAGGTGACGGGCTTCCTGGGCGCCGACAAGTCGAAGCCGCTGCCAATCCCGGACTACGAGGCGGAGCGGATCAAGGGCCAGGTGGCGGAAGGCGTCGAACATCCCAAGCCGTCGGTCAGCTTCGAGGTGGGCGAGCAGGTGCGCGTGTCCGACGGGCCGTTCGCTTCCTTCAACGGCATCGTGGAAGAGGTCGACGACGCCCGCGCCCGGGTCAAGGTCGCGGTGTCGATCTTCGGCCGCGCCACGCCGGTGGAGCTGGAGTACGGGCAGGTCGCCAAGATCTGAGGCTGTGGGAAGGGTCCTGCCCGCCTGTCTGCAGCGGCGGGCTGGCGCGCCATTTGCATCAGGCGCCTCTTGCATGTGACATCGGCATGCTGTAAAGAAGCGCCTTCGTTTATTTTATATGACGATTCACGAACGCGGGAGACCCGCCCGGCCAGCCTGCCGGGAGAACGGCTCGAACCGCGGACTGCAACTATGGCAGCCGGCGCTCCCGGTTGCCGTTCTGTTTGGGAGCAGCCATCATGGCAAAGAAGATCACGGGCTACGTGAAGCTTCAGGTTCCGGCGGGCGCGGCCAATCCGTCGCCGCCGATCGGTCCCGCGCTCGGTCAGCGCGGTCTGAATATCATGGAATTCTGCAAGGCGTTCAACGCCAAGACGGCGCAGATGGAGAAGGGCACCCCGATTCCGGTGATCATCACCGCCTATCAGGACCGCTCCTTCACGTTCGAGACCCGTCAGCCGCCGGTTTCGTACTATCTGAAGAAGGCCGCTGGCCTCAAGAGCGCCTCGAAGACGCCCGGCAAGGGTGGCTCCGTCGGCAAGGTCACGCGCGCGCAGGTTGTCGAAATCGCCCAGGCGAAGATGTCCGATCTCAACACGGACACGATCGAGGCGGCTGCGACGATGATCGAAGGTTCTGCCCGTTCGATGGGCATTGAGGTCGTGGGCTGAGGGAGGCACGCATGGCACATGTTGGAAAGCGCGTCATCGCCTCTCGCGAAGGCATCGATCGCAAGAAGCTCTACGGCATCGACGAGGCCGTGAAGACCATCAAGGAACGCGCCACGGCGAAGTTCGACGAGACGGTCGAGGTCTCCATCAATCTCGGCGTCGATCCGCGTCACGCGGACCAGATGGTGCGCGGCGTCTGCCAGCTCCCCAACGGCTCCGGCCGTTCGGTGCGCGTGGCCGTGTTCGCCCGTGGCCCGAAGGCCGATGAGGCGAAGAAAGCCGGTGCCGAGGTGGTGGGCGCCGAGGACCTGATGGAGCAGATCCAGAGCGGCAACATCAACTTCGACCGCTGCATCGCGACGCCGGACCTGATGCCGCTCGTCGGCCGTCTCGGCAAGATCCTTGGCCCGCGCGGCCTGATGCCGAACCCGAAGGTCGGCACGGTGACGATGGACGTCACTGGCGCCGTTTCGGCGGCCAAGGGCGGCGCTGTGGAGTTTCGCGTCGAGAAGGCCGGCATCGTCCACGCCGGCATCGGCAAGGCTTCGTTCGATGAGCAGAAGCTGATCGAGAACATCCGTGCCTTCGCCGATGCGGTGGCGAGGGCCAAGCCGTCGGGCGCCAAGGGCACCTACATCCAGCGCATCGCCATTTCCTCGACGATGGGCCCGGGCGTGAAGGTCGATCCCTCGTCGGTGTTCGCGGTGGCCAGCGCAGCGTAATCCCGGATGTAGCCGCGTGGCGGACTGCCATGCGGCTCAGCCCTTGCGTTTTGGGCGCAGGGAGATTATGTAGGTTGGTTGATCCGGGAAGCCGGGTCAAGACTTTTCTGGAATTCCGATCTGACGATCGTGAAGATGGCGGTTCCAGGGTGTGCCCAGCGGGGAAAATCTCCGCCGGGCGACGCCTCGGGGCCGTCGGTGTCCTGTCCGAGACTGCAGGTGCCCGGCGATATGCGCCGGGTCTAATCCCGTCCTGGGGCCTGCATAGACGGGTAAGGCTGATGTCGGTAGCCGTCGGTATCGCCGGTGAAACGGGATTGGTTCGTACCTTCGCATCCGCGTCGCGGCTTCTGCCGTGGAGCGGGGACAGGGCTCACAAGCGCCGCCTTTCGGTGCCGGGCCTGATGGTAGTCGGTATCGCGAGGGCGGTATGTGTAGCTGGCGGATGGGCATCTGTCTATCCGTCTATTGGAGAGAGCCCCGTGGATAGAACGGCGAAAGCTGAGCTTGCGGCGTCGCTTGGCGAAGTGTTCGGCACTTCAGGCGTCGTCGTTGTTGCTCATTATGCCGGCCTGAGGGTCGCTGAAATGCAGAAGCTCCGTCAGGAAGCGAAGCAGGCAGGCGCCAAGGTGCAGGTCGCAAAGAACCGCATCGCCAAGATCGCTCTCGAAGGCACGGACGTTGCCGGAATCGCGCCCCTTCTGAAGGGGCCGACGTTGCTGGCCTATTCCAGCGACCCCATCGCAGCGGCCAAGGTCGTGACCGATTTCGCCAAGACGAATGACAAGCTCGTCATTCTCGGTGGCGCGTCGGGCAAGTCCACTCTGAACGTCGACGGTGTGAAGGCGCTCGCCTCGCTGCCGTCGCTCGACGAACTGCGCGCCAAGCTCGTGGGCCTTGTCCAGGCTCCCGCGACGAAGATCGCCCAGGTTGTCACCGCGCCCGCCGCCAAGGTGGCCCGCGTGTTCGGAGCCTATGCCAACAGAGATGCGGCGTAAGGCCGATTACCAACAAACTGACGAACCGATACAGGGATTATTATCATGGCTGATTTGACCAAGCTCGTCGACGAACTGTCGAGCCTTACCGTTCTCGAGGCTGCCGAACTCGCCAAGCTTCTCGAAGAGAAGTGGGGCGTTTCCGCTGCTGCCGCTGTCGCCGTTGCCGCCGCTCCGGCAGGTGGTGGCGCCGCTGCCCCGGCTGCCGAGGAGCAGACCGAATTCACGGTTGTTCTGGCCGCCATCGGCGACAAGAAGATCGAAGTCATCAAGGAAGTCCGCGCCATCACCGGCCTTGGCCTCAAGGAAGCGAAGGACCTCGTCGAGGGCGCTCCCAAGCCTGTCAAGGAAGGCATTCCGAAGGACGAGGCCAACAAGCTCAAGGAGCAGCTTGAGAAGGCCGGCGCCAAGGTCGAACTCAAGTAAGTTCGGATGGATCGGCGGGGCCGGAGTCGCCCGGCCCTGGCGGTGTTTTTTCGGACAGGCTGATCGCATGCTGCTGGACGGATCGAAACTCTGAGCAGGTCTTTGAGCGCGCGCACCGTTAACCTAATCTGAAGAAATTGCGGTTCCGGGAGATTTCTCCCGGGACCGCATCGTCGTCCGAAAACGCCATCGCCGTTCGTGGCGGTCGCCTTTTCGGCCGTTGAGCGGCGGAACCGTTCGCTGACCTTGCCGCGGGATAGCGGCCCGCCTGACCCGGCGGCCCTCCGAGCAACCCTTGCCGGAGTGGCGCCCGAGGACCGCCCGGTCAGGCGTGCGTTGAGGAGCAAGAGTCCACATGGCCCAGACGATCACCAGCCGCAAGCGTGTTCGCAAGTTCTTCGGCAAGATCCGGGAAGTTGCGGAGATGCCGAACCTGATCGAGGTTCAGAAGGCGTCCTATGACCAGTTCCTGCTGATCGATGAGCCGGAAGGCGGACGGCCTGACGAGGGGCTGCAGTCCGTGTTCAAGTCGGTATTCCCGATTTCGGACTTCTCCGGTACTTCGCTTCTGGAATTCGTGAAGTACACGTTCGAGCCGCCGAAGTATGATGTCGACGAGTGCCGGCAGCGCGGCATGACCTTTTCCGCGCCGCTGAAGGTGACGCTGCGTCTCATCGTGTTTGATGTGGACGAGGACACCGGCGCGCGCTCCGTCAAGGACATCAAGGAGCAGGACGTGTACATGGGCGACATGCCGCTCATGACCGACAACGGCACCTTCATCGTCAATGGCACCGAGCGCGTGATCGTGTCTCAGATGCACCGCTCACCGGGCGTCTTCTTCGACCACGACCGCGGCAAGACGCACTCCTCCGGCAAGATCCTGTTCGCCGCGCGCATCATCCCCTATCGCGGTTCGTGGCTCGATATCGAGTTCGACGCGAAGGACATCGTCTACGCGCGTATCGACCGCCGCCGCAAGCTGCCGGTGACGACACTGCTCTATGCCCTGGGCCTCGACTCCGAGGAAATCCTCGACACGTTCTATAACAAGGTGCCCTACACGCGCGACGACCACGGCTGGCGCGTGCCCTTCGACCCCGAGCGCTACAAGGGCTTCAAGGCAAGCGCCGACGTGATCGACGCCGATTCGGGCGAGGTCGTGCTGGAGGCCGGCAAGAAGCTGACGGTGCGCGGCGCGCGCCAGCTCGTGGAAGCCGGCGTCAAGGCGCTGCGGGCGGCGGACGAGGACCTGTTCGGCCAGTATATCGGCGAGGACGTCGTCAACCCGCAGACGGGCGAGATCTATGCCGAGGCTGGCGAGGAAATCACCGAGAAGGTGCTGAAGGAACTCGATGAGGCCGGCGTCTTCGAGATCCCCGTTCTCGACATCAACCACGTCAACATCGGTCCCTATATCCGCAACACGCTGGCGATCGACAAGAACAGCGCGCGCGAATCGGCGCTGTTCGACATCTATCGTGTGATGCGCCCGGGCGAGCCGCCGACGCTGGATACGGCGGAGGCGATGTTCCACTCGCTGTTCTTCGATCCCGAGCGTTACGACCTTTCGGCTGTCGGCCGCGTGAAGATGAACATGCGCCTCGACCTCGACGCGGCGGATACCGTGCGTATCCTGCGCCGCGAAGACATGCTCGCGGTCGTCAAGGCGCTGGTCGGCCTGCGCGACGGCCGTGGCGAGATCGACGACATCGACCATCTCGGCAACCGCCGCGTGCGTTCCGTCGGCGAGCTGATGGAGAACCAGTACCGGCTTGGCCTGCTGCGCATGGAGCGCGCAATCAAGGAGCGCATGTCCTCCGTGGACATCGACACCGTGATGCCGCAGGATCTGATCAACGCCAAGCCGGCGGCGGCGGCCGTGCGCGAGTTCTTCGGCTCGTCGCAGCTCTCGCAGTTCATGGACCAGACGAACCCGCTGTCGGAAGTGACGCACAAGCGGCGCCTCTCCGCGCTTGGCCCGGGCGGCCTGACGCGCGAGCGCGCCGGCTTCGAGGTGCGCGACGTGCACCCCACGCACTACGGCCGCATCTGCCCCATCGAGACACCGGAAGGGCCGAACATCGGCCTGATCAACTCGCTCGCCACCTTCGCGCGCGTCAACAAGTATGGCTTCATCGAGGCGCCGTACCGGCGGGTGCGCGACGGCAAGGTAACGAACGAGGTGAACTACCTCTCGGCGACCGAGGAAATGAAGTATGCCGTGGCGCAGGCCAACGCGGCGATCGACACGGAAGGCCGGCTGACCGAGGACCTCGTCGTCTGCCGCCAGGCCGGCGACGTGGTCGTGGTGCCGCCGGAGCGCGTGGACTATATGGACGTGTCGCCGAAGCAGCTCGTGTCGGTGGCGGCGGCGCTCATCCCGTTCCTTGAGAACGACGACGCCAACCGCGCGCTGATGGGCTCGAACATGCAGCGCCAGGCCGTGCCGCTGGTGAAGGCGGATGCGCCCTTCGTCGGCACGGGCATGGAGGCGGTGGTCGCGCGCGACTCGGGCGCCGCTATCGCGGCGCGGCGCACGGGCATCGTCGACCAGGTGGACGCCACACGTATCGTTATCCGCGCGACGGAAGATCTCGACCCGACCAAGTCGGGCGTCGATATCTACCGGCTGATGAAGTTCCAGCGCTCCAACCAGTCGACCTGCATCAACCAGCGGCCGCTGGTGAAGGTGGGCGACTTCGTGAAGAAGGGCGACATCGTCGCCGACGGTCCCTCGACGGAGCTGGGCGAACTCGCGCTCGGACGCAACGTGCTCGTCGCGTTCATGCCGTGGAACGGCTACAACTATGAGGACTCCATCCTGCTCTCCGAGCGGATCGTGAAGGAAGACGTGTTCACTTCGATCCACATCGAGGAGTTCGAGGTCTCCGCCCGCGACACCAAGCTCGGGCCGGAGGAAATCACGCGCGATATTCCGAACGTCTCGGAAGAAGCGCTGAAGAACCTCGACGAGGCGGGCATCGTCTACATCGGCGCCGAGGTGCAGGCGGGTGACATTCTGGTGGGCAAGATCACGCCCAAGGGCGAAAGCCCGATGACTCCGGAAGAGAAGCTGCTGCGCGCCATCTTCGGCGAGAAGGCCTCTGACGTGCGCGACACGTCGCTGCGCGTGCCGCCGGGAGTGACGGGCACCATCGTCGAGGTGCGCGTGTTCAACCGCCACGGCATCGACAAGGACGAGCGCGCCCAGGCCATCGAGCGCGAGGAGATCGAGCGCCTCGCCAAGGACCGCGACGACGAGCAGGCGATCCTCGACCGCAACGCCTACGCGCGCCTCGCGGACGTGCTGATCGGCCAGACGGCGATCGCCGGCCCCAAGGGCTTCCGCAAGGACACGGAGCTGACACGCCAGGTGCTGGCGGACATCCCGCGTTCGCAGTGGTGGCAGTTTGCCGTCGCCGACGATGCCGTGACGGCGGAGCTGGAGGCGATGCGCAAGCAGTACGACGAATCGAAGAAGCGGCTCGAACAGCGCTTCCTCGACAAGGTCGAGAAGCTGCAGCGCGGCGACGAGCTGCCGCCCGGCGTGATGAAGATGGTCAAGGTCTTCGTCGCGGTGAAGCGCAAGATTCAGCCGGGCGACAAGATGGCCGGCCGCCACGGCAACAAGGGTGTCGTGTCGCGCATCGTGCCCATCGAGGACATGCCGTTCCTGGAGGACGGTACGCACGCCGACATCGTGCTCAACCCGCTCGGCGTGCCGAGCCGCATGAACGTCGGGCAGATTCTCGAAACGCATCTGGGATGGGCCTGCGCCAACCTCGGCCGGCAGATCGGGCAGGCGGTGGATGTCTACCGCCGGGCGCACGACACGGCGCAGCTGAAGCAGGCTCTGAACCAGGTCTATGGCGAGGATGCGGTCTCGGACGAACTGACGCCGGAGGATCTCATCGATCTGGGCGAGAGCCTGCGGCGCGGTGTGCCGATCGCGACGCCGGTGTTCGACGGCGCCAAGGAGAGCGATATCGAGGACATGCTGGAGGAGGCGGGGCTTCACCCGTCCGGCCAGTCCACGCTCTATGACGGACGCACGGGCGAGCCGTTTGACCGCAAGGTGACCGTGGGCATCATCTACATGCTCAAGTTGCACCACCTGGTCGACGACAAGATCCATGCGCGTTCCATCGGCCCGTACTCGCTCGTCACCCAGCAGCCGCTGGGCGGCAAGGCGCAGTTCGGCGGCCAGCGCTTCGGCGAGATGGAGGTGTGGGCGCTCGAAGCCTATGGCGCGGCCTATACCCTGCAGGAGATGCTGACGGTGAAGTCGGACGACGTCGCCGGCCGCACCAAGGTCTACGAGGCCATCGTGCGCGGCGACGACACATTCGAATCCGGCGTGCCGGAGAGCTTCAACGTGCTGGTCAAGGAAATGCGGTCGCTCGGCCTCAACGTGGAGCTGCTGTCGTCCAAGCAGGTACCTGAGGATGACTTCCCCGCGGAGGCGGCCGAATGAGCGGGCGGGGTGCGCGCATCCATACGCGGCATTGAAGATCAAGGCGGCATCCGGCCATAAAACAGCCGGGTGTCGCCGATATATTTCCAGTTTCAAGGCATCGCGCTGCGGGCGGCAGGGCAGGTGCCGGCGGGAGTTCACCCGGAGGCGCGGGACTCACGCAGACTTGAGGAGACGGCGATGAATCAAGAGGTGATGAATCTCTTCAATACTCAGGCTCCCGCACAGACGTTCGATCAGATCAAGATTTCGATCGCGAGCCCTGAGAAAATTCTGTCATGGTCCTACGGTGAAATCAAGAAGCCGGAGACCATCAACTATCGTACGTTCAAGCCGGAACGCGACGGCCTGTTCTGCGCGCGTATCTTCGGCCCGATCAAGGACTACGAATGCTTGTGCGGCAAGTACAAGCGCATGAAGTACAAGGGCGTCATCTGCGAGAAGTGCGGCGTCGAGGTGACGCTTGCGCGCGTACGGCGCGAGCGCATGGGCCACATCGAACTGGCGGCGCCGGTCGCGCACATCTGGTTCCTCAAGTCGCTGCCCTCGCGCATCGGCCTGCTGCTCGACATGACGCTCAAGGATCTTGAGCGCATCCTGTATTTCGAGTCCTACGTGGTGCTGGAGCCCGGCCTCACGCCGCTGAAGATGCTTCAGCTCCTCACGGAGGAAGAGCATCTGCGCGCGCAGGAGGAATATGGCGACGACAGCTTCACCGCGCTGATCGGCGCGGAGGCCATCCGCGAGATCCTGCGCAACCTCGACCTTGAGAAGACCGCGCAGGAAATCAAGGAAGAGATCGCGACCACCACGTCCGAGCTGAAGCCCAAGAAGCTGATGAAGCGCCTCAAGATCATCGAGGCGTTCCAGCAGTCGGGCAACAAGCCGGAATGGATGATCATGACGGTCGTCCCCGTCATTCCCCCGGATTTGCGCCCGCTGGTGCCGCTTGATGGTGGCCGTTTCGCCACGTCCGACCTCAACGATCTGTACCGGCGCGTCATCAACCGCAACAACCGCCTGAAGCGGCTGATCGAGCTGCGCGCACCCGACATCATTATCCGCAACGAGAAGCGCATGCTTCAGGAGGCGGTCGACGCGCTGTTCGACAACGGTCGGCGCGGCCGCGTGATCACGGGCGCCAACAAGCGGCCGCTGAAGTCGCTTGCCGACATGCTGAAGGGCAAGCAGGGCCGCTTCCGCCAGAACCTGCTCGGCAAGCGCGTGGACTATTCCGGCCGCTCGGTGATCGTCGTCGGCCCGGAGATGAAGCTGCACCAGTGCGGCCTGCCGAAGAAGATGGCGCTGGAGCTGTTCAAGCCGTTCATCTACGCGCGGCTCGACGCCAAGGGCCTGTCGGCCACCGTCAAGCAGGCCAAGAAGCTCGTGGAGAAGGAAAAGCCGGAAGTGTGGGATATCCTCGACGAGGTTATCCGCGAGCATCCGGTGATGTTGAACCGCGCGCCGACGCTGCACCGCCTCGGCATCCAGGCCTTCGAGCCGGTGCTGATCGAGGGCAAGGCGATCCAGCTCCACCCGCTCGTCTGCTCGGCGTTCAACGCCGACTTCGACGGTGACCAGATGGCCGTGCACGTGCCGCTGTCGCTTGAAGCGCAGCTTGAGGCGCGTGTGCTGATGATGTCGACGAACAACATCCTGCACCCCGCCAACGGCCAGCCGATCATCGTTCCGTCGCAGGACATGGTTCTGGGGCTCTATTACCTGTCGATTATGGCCGATGGCGAGCCCGGCCAGGGCAAGGCCTATGCGGACCAGAACGAGATCGAGCATGCGCTGAACGCGGGCGTGATCACGTATCACAGCAAGATTCGCTACCGCTGGGTGGGTGTGGACGAGGACGGCGCGCCGGTCTCGAAGATCCACGACACCACGCCCGGGCGCGTGTTCCTGTCGCGCCTGCTGCCGAAGCACCCGAAGATCACCTACGACGTCGTCAACAAGCTGATGACGAAGAAGGAAATCTCCAACATGATCGATGCCGTCTACCGCAACTGCGGTCAGAAGGAATCGGTGATCTTCTGCGACCGCATCATGTCGCTGGGCTTCTACCACGCCTTCAAGGCCGGCATCTCGTTCGGCAAGGACGACATGGTCGTTCCGGAGAACAAGTGGGAGATCGTCGACCAGACGCGCCTGCTGGTGAAGGACTACGAGCAGCAGTACAACGACGGCCTGATCACGCAGGGCGAGAAGTACAACAAGGTCGTCGACGCCTGGGCGAAGTGCTCCGACAAGCTCGCCGGCGAGATGATGGCGCGCATCTCCGCCGTCCGGAAGGACGACAACGGTCGCGACAAGCCGGTGAACTCCATTTACATGATGGCGCACTCCGGCGCGCGCGGCTCGCCTGCGCAGATGAAGCAGCTCGCCGCCATGCGCGGCCTGATGGCCAAGCCCTCGGGCGAGATCATCGAAAGCCCGATCATCTCGAACTTCAAGGAAGGCCTCGACGTTCTCGAATACTTCAACTCGACCCACGGCGCCCGCAAGGGCCTCGCGGATACCGCGTTGAAGACCGCGAACTCGGGTTACCTGACGCGCCGTCTCGTCGACGTGGCGCAGGACGCGGTCATCCGCGAGACGGATTGCGGCACGGATCGCGGTATCTCGATGCGGGCGATCATCGACGCCGGGCAGGTCGTGGCGACGCTCGCCTCGCGCATCCTGGGCCGTACGGCGGCCGAGGATGTCGTCGATGCGGAAGGCAATGTGATCGTGCCGACCGGCATTATGATCGAGGAAAAGGACATCCCGGCGATCAACGCGGCGGGCGTCCAGCAGGTGAAGATCCGCTCGGTGCTGACCTGCGAGTCGCGTAACGGCGTATGCGCCACCTGCTACGGCCGCGATCTGGCGCGCGGCACGCCCGTCAACCATGGCGAGGCGGTGGGCGTCATCGCGGCGCAGTCGATCGGCGAGCCGGGCACCCAGCTCACGATGCGCACGTTCCACATCGGCGGCGCGGCGACCATCGCCGACCAGTCGTTCCTCGAAACCAACTTCGAGGGCGAGGTGAAGCTGCGCAACCGCAACGTGGCGCGCAACTCCGACGGCGATCTCGTGGTCATGGGCCGCAACGTCGGCGTCATCATCCTGGGGCCGGATGGCAAGGAGCGCGCGGTGCACCGCGTGCAGTACGGTGCGCGGCTGAAGGTGGACGACGGCGACCAGATCAAGCGCGGCCAGCGTGTGGCGGAATGGGACCCCTATACCCGTCCGGTGCTGACCGAGATCGATGGCACCATCGGCTTCGAGGACCTGATCGAGAACATGTCGATGTCGGAAACCATCGACGAGGCGACCGGCATCGCCAAGCGCGTGGTGATCGACTGGCGCGGCTCCGCCCGCACGGCCGATCTGCGCCCGGCGATCGTCATTCTCGGTCCGGACGGCAAGGTCGCCAAGCTGCCGCGCGGTGGCGACGCGCGCTACCTGCTGCCGGTGGAGGGCATCATCGCCGTCGATCCGGGCGCGAAGGTGAAGGCCGGCGACGCGCTGGCGCGTATCCCGCTGGAAAGCGCCAAGACGCGCGACATCACCGGCGGTCTGCCGCGCGTGGCGGAACTTTTCGAGGCCCGCCGTCCGAAGGACGCCGCGATCATCGCCGAGAAGTCTGGCACGATCCAGTTCGGGCGCGACTACAAGAACAAGCGCCGGCTGACGCTGGCGCCGCACGACGGCTCGGAGCCGGTGGAGTACCTGATCCCGAAGGGCAAGCACATCCATCTGCAGGATGGCGACGTCATCGAGGTCGGTGACTTCATCGTCGACGGCAACCCCGCGCCGCACGACATCCTCGCCATCAAGGGCGTGGAGGAACTGGCCGCCTATCTCGTCAACGAGATTCAGGAGGTCTACCGTCTGCAGGGCGTGCATATCAACGACAAGCACATCGAGGTGATCGTTCGCCAGATGCTGCAGAAGGTCGATATAACGGACCCGGGCGACTCCGAGTTCCTGCATGGCGAGCAGGTCGACCGCACGGACTTCCGCGACGCCAACGACCGGCTCATCGCGGAGAACAAGCGTCCCGCGCAGGGCACGCCGGTGCTGCTCGGCATCACCAAGGCGAGCCTGCAGACGAAGTCGTTCATTTCGGCGGCATCCTTCCAGGAGACGACGCGCGTGCTGACGGAAGCAGCCGTCAACGGCAAGTCGGACACCCTGGAAGGGCTGAAGGAGAACGTCATCGTCGGCAGCCTGATCCCGGCCGGCACGGGCGCGGTCGCCGCCAAGCTGCGCGAGATCGCGGTGCGGCGCGACGAACTCATCCTCGGCCAGCGTGCGCGCGAAAGCGCGCAGGCGGCGAAGGCCGTGGGGCAGGGGCTGCCGGAACCGCTGGCGTCCACGCCGTCGTTTTCGGAAACATCCCAGCCGGATGTATGATCCGCTGAAACGAGCGAAAAGCAAAACCCGCAGCTTCACGGCTGCGGGTTTTTTCTTGGCTTTCCGGGTACATGACCGGGGAGAGCAATCAGGTGGCTGACACAGGGCTATTTTGACCTCATGTCCCGCGCGGTTTGGCGCGCGTGGTGGCGGTGGCACTGGCAGGGTCCTCGGGCCAGACGTGCCTGGGATAGCGCCCGCGCATCTCGGCGCGCACCGCGGTCCATGAGCCGCGCCAGAAGCCGGGGAGATCGCGCGTGATCTGGATCGGGCGGTGCGCCGGGGACAGCAGTTCGAGCGTGAGCGGCAATCGGCCGTTCGCGATGGCCGGGTGTCCGGCGTGGCCGAACAGTTCCTGCACCCGCACGGCGACGGAAGGGTTATCCCCGCTATAATCCACAGGAATGCGCGATCCCGTCGAGGCGGTGAAGTGGGTCGGAGCGTCGCGTTCGAGCTGCTGCTGCCGATCCCACGGCAGCAGGGCCTTGAGCGCCGCGTCGAGCGTGCCGGTATCGATCTGCGCGAGGCCGGTGAGGCCGACGAGATGGGGCGTGAGCCATGTCTCGACCGTGGCCGCGAGCGCCTCGTCCGAAAGGTCGGGCCAGAAGTCCGCGCCTTCCGCCTTGCGCAGAAAGGCGACGCGCGTGCGCCATTGCGTGAGCGCCTTCGTCCACGGCAGGGCGGCGACGCCGAGCCCCGCGATGCCCCGCGCGAGGATGGTGGCGGCCGCTTCATCGGGCTTCACCGGCAGCGGCTGCCGGTCGAGCACGATGGCGCCGAGCCGGCGCGTGCGACGGCTGCGCAGCGCCTTTGCGCTGGTGTCGAAAGTCGTCTCCGCCGCCTCGACGATCATATCACCGGCAAGCGTCTCCACATCCTCGGGCGTGAGGGGGGCGGCGGAGACGATGCGTGCCGATGCGGCCGAGCCGGTGATTTCAGCGACCGCAAGCCAAGTTTCACGCGCAAGAGGATCGGCGGGATCGAGCGTCGCGCCGCGGCCGTTGGCAAGGACATAGATGCCGTCTCGCGCGCCGTCGCCCGCGCGGGCACGGGCGATGCGGTCCGGAAAGGCGAGCGCGAGCAGGGGGCCGGGGTCCGGGGCGCGCGTCGCGTCGGCGGCGGGGCCTGCCCAGTTGCGCGCCAGCCTGCGCATGTCGCCGGCGCGCGGCGAGCGGTCGCGGCGGAACTGGCCGACGCGCTCCGTGATGTCGACGGCGTTGCCGCCCAACCCCCGCTCCACCAGCACGGCGGCGATCTCGGCGGCTTCGGCGCCACGACCGCCGCGACGCGCCTCGACCACCATGCGGGCGAGGCGTGGCGGCAGCGGCAGTGCCTGCAGCGCCCGGCCGGTATCGGTGAGGCGATGGCGGGCATCGAGTGCGCCGATGCCTTGCAGGAGCTTGCGCGCCTCGATCACGGCGGCGGCCGGCGGCGGATCGAGAAAGGGGAGGCGGGCCGGATCGTCGATACCCCAGGCGGCGCAGTCGAGCAGCAGGGGCGCGAGGTCGGCGGAGAGGATTTCGGGCGTAGAAAAGGGCGCCAGCGCGCCGGTGGCGGCTTCCTCCCACAGGCGGATGCACACGCCCGGCTCCGTGCGCCCGGCGCGGCCCCGGCGCTGGTCCGCGGCGGCGCGCGAGGCGCGCACCGTTTCAAGGCGCGTGATACCGATGTCGGGCTCGAAACGCGGTACGCGAGCAAGACCCGAATCGATCACCACGCGCACGCCATCGATGGTGAGCGAGGTTTCGGCGATGGAGGTGGCGAGCACCACCTTGCGCCGCCCGGCGGGGCTCGGCCGGATGGCGAGGTTCTGCGCGGCGCGGTCGAGCTGGCCGTAGAGGGGGGCGATATCCACAGCCTGTCCACCGGCGGACGCCTGGCTGAACCGCTCCTCCAGCAGCGCCTCCGTGCGGCGGATCTCGCCCTGCCCGGGCAGGAAAACGAGGATGGAGCCGGGCTCCGACGCGAGCGCCGTGCGCACGGCGGCGGCCACCTCCTCCTCCAGCCGGCGGGCGGGATCGCGGCCGCGATAGCGCGTCTCGACCGGGAAGGCGCGGCCTTCGGATTCGATGACGGGAGCTGGAGCGCCCGGCGCGCCGAGCAGGCCGGCGACGCGCGCGCCATCAAGGGTGGCGGACATGACGAGGATGCGCAAGTCCTCGCGCAGGCCCGCCTGCGCGTCGAGTGCGAGGGCGAGTGCGAAATCGGCGTCGAGCGAGCGCTCGTGAAACTCGTCGAAGATGACGACGGCTATGCCGGCGAGTTCCGGATCGTCGAGGATCATGCGGGCGAAAACGCCTTCCGTCACGACCTCGATGCGCGTGCGCGCGCTCACTTTCGAACCGAGACGCACGCGCAGGCCCACGGTCTCGCCGACCGGCTCCGACAGGGTTTCCGCCATGCGCGCGGCGGCGCCCTGGGCGGCGAGGCGGCGGGGCTCCAGCATGACGATCCTGCGCCCGCCGACCCAGGGCTCGCCGAGCAGGGCGAGCGGCACGCGCGTCGTCTTGCCCGCGCCGGGCGGGGCGACGAGCACAGCGTTGCGGCCGCGCGCCAACGTCCCGCGCAGGGGCGCGAGCACTTCGTCGATGGGCAGGGCAGGCGGGGTGTCGGTCATGCGGCTGGCTTGCGTGATTCGTTCCGGTGACATCTTGCGCATCTCCCGCCCGTACGTCACCATTGTCATCGAACTGTTGAAAGCCTATGCTCTGCTTGCGGGATGATAAGGCGGGCGAATCCGTAAGGCCCTGAAGCCAAAGAGCAAGGTGCGCGCGGTGCGCCCGGGTTCGTCACGCGAGGGGCGGGGGTGGGAATTTATATGGGTGCCAGGAATCATACGGGTGCCAAGAGTGCGGCCGGCGCCAGAATTTTCGGGGAGGATGCGTTCATCGGGGCGCGGGGCGGGCGGATGCCTGCATTCCTGCAGCCCAAGGTCTGGGGCAACCCCAAGGCGTGGAACTGGGTGCAGAACGGCAAGTTCGGCGGCGGCTTCAAGTTCGGCCTGCCGCTCGACACCGGCGGCCTCGACCCCGTTCTCGGCCGCATCGGCTCCCTCGAAGTGCGGCTCGCGACCACCAAGCGCGATATTCGCCGGGCGCAGCGCCTGCGCTACCGCGTGTTCTACAACGAGATGTCGGCGGTGCCCAACGCCGCCTGCATGCTCGCGCAGCGCGACATGGACGAATACGACGCCATCTGCGACCATCTGCTGGTGCTCGATCACGACGCGCCGCGCAAGCCGTTCCGCCCCAACAAGCCGAAGGTGGTGGGCACCTACCGGCTGCTGCGGCAGGAGGTGGCGGATCGCTCCTTCGGCTTCTACACGGCCGGCGAATTCGACGTGCAGCCGGTGATCGACGCCAACCCGCAACTGCGCTTTCTGGAACTCGGCCGCTCCTGCGTGCTCAAGCCCTACCGCAACAAGCGCACCGTCGAACTGCTCTGGCATGGCATCTGGACCTATGTGCTGCATCACCGCATCGACGTGATGTTCGGCTGCGCGAGCCTTGAGGGCACCGACCCCGCGAAGATGGCGCTGCCGCTGAGCTTCCTGCATCACTATGCCCGCGCGCCCGAGGAATGGAACGTGAAGGCCCTGCCGGACCGTTTCGTGCGCATGGACCTGATGAGCAAGGAGGGCATCGATGCCCGCGCCGCGCTGCACAGCCTGCCGCCGCTGATCAAGGGCTATCTGCGTCTTGGCGGCACCGTGGGCGAGGGCGCGGTGATCGATCGGCAGTTCGGCACCACGGACGTGCTGGTGATGCTGCCGGTGAAGGCGATCAACCCGCGGTACATCGGTCACTTCGGCGCCACCGCCGACCGGCACGCCGCCTGATCCCCGGGCTATTCGATCCCGCTCCGCCCGTGCTTCAGCGCTTGCGTTCCAGAATGCGCGAGACGACGCGGGCGGTGTAGTCCACCATGGGCACGATGCGCGAATAGTTGAGCCGCGTCGGGCCGATGACGCCGACGACCCCGAGGATCGTCTGGCGCGAGTCGCGGAAGGGCGCGGCGATCATCGACGAGCCGGACAGCGAGAACAGCTTGTTTTCCGAGCCGATGAAGATGCGCACGCCCTCGCCGCCCTCGGCGCGCGACAGCAGGTCGATGACGTCCTTCTGCGTCTCCAGATCGGCGAACAGCAGGCGGATGCGCTCGACGTCCTCCGCCGCCTTGAGATCGTCGAGAAGGTTCGCCTGTCCGCGCACGATGAGCTGGCGCCCGTCCGAGGGGCCGACGCTGACGGCGAGGCCCGCGTCGATGAGGCCGGTGACGAGCGCGTCGAGTTCCTGCTCCATACTGGCGCGGCGCTGCTCAACCTGCGCGCGCAGCTCCGCCAGGGTGAGGCCGCGCAAATGCGCGTTGAGGTAGTTGCCGGCCTCGATCAGGGCACTCGACGGCAGGCCGGGCGGCAGGTCGAGCAGGCGGTTCTCGACTGCGCCGTCCTCGCCCACCAGCACCACGAGCGCCTTCGCGGCATCGAGGCGAACGAATTCGATGTGCTTCAGCGGCGGGTTCTGCTTGCCGGTGACGACGACGCCCGCGCCGCGCGTGAGGCCCGACAGCATCACGGTGGCCTCCGACAGCAGGCTGTCGAGCGAGGTGCCCGTGGCCGCCGCGGCCACCTGCGATTCGATGCGGCTGGTCTCTTCCGAATCGAGGTCGCCGATTTCCAGCATTGCATCGACGAAGAAGCGCAGGCCGCGCTCGGTTGGCATGCGCCCGGCGCTGATGTGGGGTGCGTAAAGCAGGCCCGCCAGCTCAAGGTCCGCCATCACGTTGCGCACGGAGGCGGGCGAGAGCGGCATGGAGAGAAGGCGCGCGAGATTGCGCGAGCCGACGGGCTCGCCCGTGGCGAGATAACCCTCTACCACATGGCGGAAAACCTCGCGCGACCGCTCGTCAAGGTCCGCAAAGAGGCGCGCGCTGTCCGCAGTCGGGACGGTTCGATACGGCATGGTCATCAGAAAACAGTCATCACGGTATGGTTTTTGGCTCCTGACTTGCCTCTCCCTGATTAGGGCAACAGGGGGGGCTGCTTCAAGAGGGGGAGCAGGCAGGCCTTGCGGAATCGGCTTGTCGGCGGCGCGCGAGATGCTACAAGCCGCGCAGGACGATCATTATTCCAGGGACAAGTTCGGTGAATACCTCCATCCGCCCCTCAGGGCGCGCTCCGGAAGAGCTGCGCAAGGTAACCCTCGAACGCGCCGTGGCGCGTTACGCGGAAGGCTCCTGCCTGGTGAAATTCGGCGAGACGCACGTGCTGTGCACGGCCTCGCTGGAAGACAGGCCGCCGCCGTGGCTGCGCGGACAGGGCCGCGGCTGGGTGACAGCGGAATACGCCATGCTGCCGCGCGCCACGCTGGAGCGCACGCGCCGCGAGGTGACATCCGGCAAACCCTCCGGCCGCACGCAGGAAATCCAGCGCCTCATCGGGCGCAGCCTGCGCGCGGTCGTGGACCTGCATGCGATCGGCGAACGGCAGATCGTGGTCGACTGCGACGTGCTGCAGGCGGACGGCGGCACGCGCACCGCCGCCATCACCGGCGCGTGGGTCGCGCTGCACGATTGCCTGCAATGGATGCAGGCGCGCTCCATGCTGTCTGCCAAGGCGCTGAAGGACCACGTCGCCGCTGTCTCCTGCGGCATCTACAGAGGCACGCCGGTGCTCGACCTCGATTACGCCGAGGACTCGGCGGCCGAGACCGATGCCAATTTTGTGCTGACCGGCACGGGCGGCATCGTCGAGGTGCAGGGCACGGCGGAGGGCGCTCCCTTCAGCGAGGAGGAGCTGCTGCGCCTGCTGGCACTGGCAAGGGCCGGGACGGAAAAGCTCGTCAGCCTGCAGAAACTGGCGGTATCGTGATGGTGCGCAAGCTGGAAGGGCGGCTCGTCGTCGCCTCGCACAACCCGGGCAAGTTGCGCGAGATGCGTGAGCTGCTCGCGCCCTATCACATCGAGGCCGTGTCGGCGGGTGAACTCCACCTGCCGGAGCCGGACGAGACCGGAACCACCTTCGCCGAGAACGCGGCGCTGAAGGCGCATGCTGCGGCGACGGCCACCGGCCTGCCCGCCTTTGCCGACGATTCCGGCCTGTGCGTCGAGGCGCTCGACGGTGCGCCGGGTATCTTTTCCGCCCGCTGGGCCGGCCCCGACAAGGACTTCCCCGCCGCTATCGCTCGCATCGAGCGGGAACTCGAACGGCGCGGCGCGCTGGACGACGCCGGGCGCCGGGCGCATTTCGTTTCCGCGCTCGTGGTGGCATGGCCGGACGGGCACGAGGAACTGTTCGAAGGCCGCGTATTCGGCAAGCTGGTGTTTCCCGCGCGTGGCGACAGGGGTTTCGGCTACGATCCGATCTTCCAGCCGGAAGGGTACGACATCACTTTCGGCGAGATGTCGTCGGAGCAGAAGCACGGCTGGTCGCATCCGCAAGGATTGTCTCACCGCGCCCGGGCGTTCCGCCGTCTCGCGGCGGCGCTGCTGGGCTGATACCTGAGCCCCACTCATCGGGAGATGGTCAAGCCCATGCGGGGCCTGGCAAGGCACGCACGTGAGTGGCCGCAGAACGGGAGCGCCGGTATCAGTCAGCGGTTCTCGCGCAGGAAGGCGGCGATGGCGTCCGCGAAGGTCTGGCCGTAGCGTTCCAGCTTGTGCTCGCCCACGCCCTGCACCATGCGCATGGCATACAGGTCGGTTGGTTTGAGGCGGGCCATGTCGACCAGGGTGCGGTCGGGGAAAACCATGTAGGCGGCGGCGTTCTCGGCCTTCGCGAGTTCGAGGCGCAGGCTGCGCAGATGCTGGAACAGGGCGTTTTCCGCCTCCGTGAGCAGGGACGCCGCCTCCCCTGTGCGCGGGCTGTCGCGCCTGCGACGCGGTTCCTCCGCGACGGCGCGCAGCGTCAGCTTCTCGCGGCCGAACAGGATGTCCTCGCCCTTCTGTGTCAGACGGTAGCCCGAATAGGCTTCGCCCGTCTCGCCGACGGCGCCGGTGGCGAACAACTGCCGGATGATGGTGAGCCACGTCCGCTTGCCCTTGTCCGCGCCAACGCCGAATGTCTTGAGCTTGTCGTGGCCAAGGCGGGACACCGCCTCGTTCTCCGTGCCGGTGAGGATGTCGGCGATATGCGCCGCGCCGAAGCGCTGGCCGGTGCGGGCGATGGCGGACAGCACCTTCTGCGCATCGATGGTGGCGTCGTAGAGGCTGACGCCACCCCGGCAAAGGTCGCAGCCGCCGCAGGGCTCGCTCGCCTCACCGAAATAGGCGAGCAGCGCCTGCCGCCGGCAGGTCGCGGTTTCGCACAGCTCGATCATGGCATTGAGCCTGCGGTGCTCGATGCGGCGGCGCTCGTCGTCGATGTCCTTCTCGTCGATCTGCCGCCTGCGCAGCGCCATGTCGGAGGCGCCGTAGAGCGTGAGCGTCCACGCCGGCAGGCCGTCGCGCCCGGCGCGGCCGATCTCCTGATAGTAGCCCTCGATGCTGCCGGGCATGTCGGCATGGGCGACGAAGCGCACGTCCGGCTTGTTGATGCCCATGCCGAAGGCGACCGTGGCCACCATGACGATGTCGTTTTCCTGCAGGAAGCGGTCCTGCCGCTCGCCGCGCAGCGCCTGATCGAGCCCGGCATGGTAGGCGAGCGCGCGCACGCCCTTTTGCGACAGGCTTTCCGCGATTTCTTCCGTGCGCTTGCGGGCCGAGGTGTAGATAATGCCGCTCGCCCCCTTGTGCGAGAGGACGAATTCCGCAAGCTGGCTCGCGGGACGCTCCTTCGCCGCGAAACGCAGATCGAGGTTGGGCCGGTCGAAGCTGTGCACGACGACGCGCGGCTCCTCCGGAAAAAGCTGCTGAACGATGTCGGCGCGGGTGGTGCGGTCGGCGGTGGCGGTGAGCGCGATGGTCTGCGGTGAGCCCAGTTGCTCGCGCACCTGCCGCAGATTGCGGTAATCGGGGCGGAAATCGTGGCCCCATTGCGATACGCAATGCGCCTCATCGATGGCGAGGCGGCGAATGCCGATGTCGCGCAGGGCTGACAGCATGTTGTCGCCCGCGAGTTTCTCGGGTGAGACGAACAGAAGCTTCAGCTCGCCGCGGCGCATCATCCGCCACGCCTCGCGATTCCCGTCGTCGGTGTTGGCGGAATTGATGGTGGCCGCCGGCACGCCGAGGGCCGTGAGCTGCCCGACCTGGTCGCGCATCAGCGCGACCAGCGGCGAGACGACCAAGGTCATGCCGCCATCGTCCGTCATGGCGGGCAACTGGTAGCACATCGATTTGCCGCTGCCGGTCGGCATCACCGCGAAGACGTTCTCGCCGTTGAGCACGGCGGCGATCACCTCGTCCTGCCCCGGGCGGAAATCGTCGTAGCCGAACACCGACTTCAGCACAGCCCGCGCACGCTGCGCGAGTGCGGGGCTGACCGGCTGAACCTGTGCTGCGCCGGCCTGTGTCATGAGCGGGTGGCGACCGCGACCGCCGTGCCCACCATCACCGTCCCGGTGGCGCGGTTGATGAAGGCGAGCGCCCGCGGGCTGGAGAAAAGGCGGCGCGCGCGGGCGGCGGCGAGGACGTAGGCCGAGAAGATCACCGCCAGCACGGCGAAGGTGACTGCCGCAAGCTCCGCGAAGGTCACGGGTGTGACGGCGTCGAGCGGGATGAAGCCCGGCAGCAGCGCCAGATAGAACATCATCGCCTTCGGGTTCGACAGGCCGACCATCAGGCCGCCGAGGAAGGCAGCGGGCCCGCCCTCGCCCACCTCCAGCGGTGCGGAGGCGATAGACGTCGCCGGTGCCGTCCAGAAATGCCACGCCAGCCAGAGCAGATAGGCGGCGCCGAGGTATTTGATGACGATGAACACGCCCTGGAAGGTCTGCGCCAGCACGGCGAGGCCGGAAACGGCGACCGTCAGCCAGAGGACATCGCTGATGATGATGCCGAGCAGGAAGGGCGCGAGCCCCCGCGTGCCGCGTGCCAGCACCCGCGCCACGATGGCGGCGACGGCCGGCCCCGGCACGGCGGCGGCAATGGCGAGCGCGCTGGCGAATATCGCGAGCGCGGTGATGTCGATGCCATGCACGGGAGGCTCCTGACAGCGAAAAGAATACGCGGCGCGAATCCGCCCGCGCCGGGAAATCATGCGTTGAAATGGATAGCCTGTCCGGGCGTGACGAGGCAAGTGACGGCCGAGGCGGGCAGGTCCGCGAACAGCGCAGGGTCGGCGCCGGTCATGAAGATCTGGCTCCCGAGCCGCTCCAGCGCCGCGAACAGCGCCGCACGTCGGCGCGGATCGAGATGGGCGGCGACCTCGTCGAGCAGGACGAGCGGCGCGATGCCGCTCATGTCCGCGACGAGGCGCGCATGCGCAAGCACGAGGCCGATCAGCAGCGCCTTCTGCTCGCCCGTGGAGCACAGGGCGGCGGCCATGTCCTTCGCCGCATGGCGGATGGCGAGGTCGCTGGTCTGCGGGCCGGCGAGCGCGCGGCCGGCGGCGCGATCGCGCGCGCGGCCCTCGCGCAGCCCGCGGCGGAAACGGTCCTCCACCTCCACGGCGGGCAGCGCGCCGAGTTCGTCCTCCAGTGTGCCGGCGAGGGCGATCCGCGCGGAGGGAAACGGCGAGGCGCTGTCGTGGCCGGCGTCGATCAACGCCTGCAGCCGCGCCACCGTTTCAAGGCGCGCGGCAGCCACGGCGACGCCGAGTTCCGCGACCTCGTGCTCGATGGAATCGAGCCAGCGGGCATTCGTGGGCGCCTCGTCGAGGATGCGGTTGCGCGACGACAGCGCCCGTTCGTAGGCGCTGGTGCGTGTGCCGTGAGCGGCATCGATGGCGAGCACCAGACGGTCGAGAAACCGGCGTCGGTCGCCGGCCGGGCCGAGGAACAACCCGTCGAGCGCCGGCGTCAGCCAGACGATGCGCAGATATTCGGCAAATGCCGCGGGAGAGGGGACGGGCGCGCCGTCGATCCGGCATTTGCGGCCCGTCGCGGACGGCTCCAGCCCCGTGCCGAGCCGCGCGCCGCCGGTTGCCCGATCGAGCGTAACGGATACGGCAAAGCCACCGCTGCCGCCCTTGCGCGCCATGTCCGCGAACGGCGCACGGCGCAGGCCGCGCCCCGGCGTGAACAGCGACAGCGCTTCGAGCAGGTTGGTCTTGCCGGCGCCGTTTTCGCCCACGAGCGCCACGATCCGCGCATCGGTATCGAGGTCGAGCGCCGCGTAGCTGCGAAAATCCGCGAACGAAAGCCGCGTCACCCGGCGCGGCGCGGGCAGTGAGTCAGACACGCATCGGCATCAGGACATAGAGCGCGGCCGCGCCCTCGCGGTCCTGGATGAGGGTCGGCGATCCCGGGTCGGCGAGCAGCAGCACGGCGGTGTCGCCATCGAGCTGGGCGGCGATGTCGAGCAGATAGCGGGCGTTGAAACCGATATCGAGCGGCGCCGAATCGTACTCCACCTCAAGCTCTTCCGTCGCGCTGCCGGAATCCGGATTGGTGACGGAAAGCGTCATGCGGCCTTCGGTCAGCGAGAGCTTGACGGCGCGCCCGCGTTCCGACGAGATGGTGGACACGCGGTCGACGGCGGTGGCGAACTCGGCACGGTCGACCACGAGGCGCTTGTCGTTGCCCTGCGGAATGACGCGCTGGTAGTCCGGGAAGGTGCCGTCGATCAGCTTCGACGTCAGCACCACGGTGCCGGCGGTGAGGCGGATTTTGTTCGCGGACAGTTCGACCTGCGCCTCGCCATCGATGCCGTCGAGCAGTTTGTGGATTTCGGTCACCGCCTTGCGCGGCACGATCACGCCGGGGATGTCCTGCGCGCCGGAGGGCGAATCCATTTCGACGCGCGCGAGGCGGTGGCCATCGGTCGCCACGGCGCGCAGCTTGACGGTGCCGTCGTTCTCGAAGGCGTGGAAGTAGATGCCGTTCAGGTAATAGCGCGTCTCCTCGGTGGAGATCGCGAACTGGGTCTTGTCGATCAGCTTCTTGAATTCGGCCGCCTGCACGGTGAACGTGTGCGGCAGCTCGCCGGCGGCGAGGTCCGGGAAATCGCTTTCGGGCAGCGCCTGCAGCGTGAAGCGCGAACGCCCGGCCCGGATGACGACCTGCGCGCCGTCCTGCGCCGATTCGAGCGATATCTGCGCGCCGTCCGGCAGTTTGCGGATGATGTCATAGATAACGTAGGCCGGCACGGTGGTCGCGCCTTCGAGCGCGACGTCGGCGGGAAGCGTTTCCGTCACCTCCAGATCGAGGTCGGTGGCGCGCAGCCGCAGCGTCCCGCCCTCGGCCCGCAGGAGCACGTTGGACAGGATCGGGATCGTATTGCGCCGTTCCACGACCCGGTGGACATGGCCGAGCGATTTCAGGAGCGCGGCCCGCTCGACGGTAACCTTCATCGACACTTCCATTCAACTGCAACGCCACACACGCCCCGCCCGGCATGATCCGACAGGCAGGGACGGCACAATGGCGTTTAACGCGCTGAAGCGCAAGAGGGGAGCCGCCCTGACACGCACTTTCCCCGCCACCCTGGGGAAAGCCGGGACAGCGGGCAGGGGTCATTCCTGCAGCATGCGCTTGAGCAGCTCGATTTCCTCGCGCAGCGCCGCGTCGTCGCCGACCATCTTCTCGATCTTGCGCACCGCGTGCAGCACCGTGGTATGGTCGCGCCCGCCGAAACGCCGGCCGATCTCCGGCAGCGAGCGCAGGGTGAGGATCTTCGACAGATACATCGCGATCTGGCGCGGCTTCACCACCGCCGCCGTGCGCCGCTCGGAGAGGATATCGGCGCGCGAGACGTTGTAACGGCTGGCGACCAGCTTCTGGATGTCCTCGATCTTGACCCGGCGCGGTTCGCGCGTGCGGATGAGATCGCGGATCGCGGCCTCCGCCGTCTCCAGCGTCAGCGGGGTGCCGGTCAGCGTGGTGTGCGCCAGCAGCCGGTTGACCGCGCCGTCGAGATCGCGCCCGTTGGTGGCGATGACGCGCGCCACGTAGGCGACGACGGTGTCCGGCACCTGGAAGGTGGGGTTGACGGCGCGCACCGCCTCGATGCGGGCGGCGAGGATGCGCCCGCGCAGGTCCTCGTCGAGCGCGTTGACCTCCACGACGAGCCCGCCGGCGAGCCGCGAGCATACCCGCTCGTCGAGCGCGTCGAGGTCGGACGGCGGGCGGTCGGCGGCCACGACGATCTGGCGGCCGGCGTCGATCAGCGAATTGATGGTGTGGCCGAATTCCTGCTGGATCGACTTGCCCTGCAGGAACTGCACGTCATCGATGATGAGCAGGTCGATGCCGCGGAGCTTCTCCTTGAAGGCGAGCGCGGTCTGCGACTTCAGCGCGGCGACGAAGCCATACATGAAGCGGTCGGCCGTGAGATAGATGATCTTCTTGCCCTGGATGCGCGCCTCGTGCGCCACCGCCTGCAGCAGGTGCGTCTTGCCGAGCCCCACCCCGGCGTGGAGGTAGAGCGGATTATAGAGTGCGGGGCCCGTGGCGTGGCGGGCGACGCGCTCGGCCGCCGCATGGGCGAGCGCATTCGAGTTGCCGATGATGAAGCTCGTGAAGGTCAGGCGGCTGTCGAGCGGGTTGCCACCGAAGTCGCTCACCGTGGCCGCCTCCTGCGCCGTGAATGTCGCGGCGGGCGCCGCTGCTGCCCGGCTTGCCACCGGCTGCGCGGCAGCACCCTGCGAGGCGGTCAACGCGGTGGCGGCCGGGCGCAGCGCCTCGACGGCACGCGGCTGGGCCGCCGTATGGACGCTGCCCTCGCGGCCGACGGAATCGCGCACGGCGAAGGAAACGCGGGCAACGCCCGGATACTCCGCCTTGAACAGCGTGAGCACGCGGTCGGCGTAGTGAGACTCGATCCAGCTCTTCAGGAAGCGGGTGGGGACGGTCAGATGAGCGGTCTGCCGGCTGACGGATTCGAGTTCAAGGCGCCCGAACCAGCTCGCGAAGACATCCTCGCCAAGCTCCGCGCGCAGGCGGCGCTTGACGCGGGGCCACGCGGCCTCCGGCGTGTCGGTGTCGCGGGGAGGGGTGTCGTCCGCGTTGTCGTCGTCGGAACCGCCGTTCCCGGAACGTGACAATGCATCCATGGCGCGAAAGGACGACGCGCTCTCGCCGTCCTGAAGGCCACGGGCGTATTTCGCATTGTCATCCGTTTTGTACATTGTCTGGCCGCTCCGCCTTGAAAACGGAGCCTGACGCATCGCATCACGCTCCGGTTGCCTCATCCCGCATGCCCTCGCCAGCCGGAACCGCCGCCCTGAACGGCGGCCTGCCCTGACCGGAGGCACAGTTTATTGTCGCCGCACCAGCCGACGCCAAGCGCCGGGCCGATGCCCCTCCATATATTCCCGAACGGGACGCCGCCGCCTTGCGGCAACCGACGCCCCTGAATACGCTCCTGCCGGCACACCGGGTCAACAGCCGGCATTGCGGTTACCCGCCCACCGGACGTTCATGCCGACGCCTGCGCCGCCATCTGCCCGCCTGACCATCCGAGAACGGGGACGGTCATGCGACTATGTCAATCATCTTACATCCAGGCGTCATCCGTCTGGAAAATATGTTCCACCAGCCGGCTCAGAAGAACCTTCTGTCGAAAACCTGCAGTCCATGGTGAGATCAGATGAAATGCAGAACCGGTGGCGTATCAGATATTAGTAAGTGCAAGTATAGATATATTCTCAAAAAATAATAACTACCTCGCAAACACAACTACGCACACTCGGCATACAAAACGCTGCTCGTAAGCTGTCCGGCAGGAGTATTGCCGGTGCCTTCGGTCGAGCGCGTCTTGACTGCAAAAAGCCCCCCGAACGAGGGGACTTCCCGGCCGCTGCCCTTCAGTTTGGAACGGGCAGAAGATTTCCCGAAGACATCCAGACCTTACTTCATCCGGCAGGGGGCGCGCAACTGCTCAAAAGGCTTGCGCCAGCCCGAAGAGCCCGAACGGGCGATTCGCAAGGGGAGCCGCGGCCCTGACCGGGGTCACAACGCCTTGTCGGAGCGGCGGGATTTTCCGTTGGATGTTTTTTGCCGGCGTACTCACATTTGCGCATTCAGGCTCTCCGTGACGCTCGTTTTCCCGCGGGTTCCGAAGCAGATTCGCGGGCGGTCGAGACCTTTGCCCCCTAACAGTTTGTTTTGCCGATGGATTATTTGCGCGGTCCCGCAGGCCACCGTCAGGTTCTGTTCTCGTTGCAATGAAGGGCTTGTCAAGGTGTTTCTCGCAACGCCGATGGCCGAAATAGCGGTTCGGGCGGCGCTCGCGGCACCCTTCCGCCGGCTCCGGCAGGTGCCACATCCGTCGCGCTCCCGCAGCCGCGTCAAGTCCATTTTGCCGACTTCCGTCATCTACCCACAGCGGGATGAAATCCTGCCCGTTCAGGTGCGTCGCCGCAGGCGATGGATGACGACAGCCGGGAGGGGGCACGGAAACAACGAAAAAGCCCGGCTCTCGGCCGGGCTTGCTCGCCATATCTGTCTGCCGGATATCGGGCGCTATCAGGCCTGCAGCGTCTTCACGCGGCTTGCGAGGCGGGAGACCTTCCGCGAGGCAGTGTTCTTGTGCAGGACGCCCTTCTGGGCGGCGCGGACGATCTCCGGCTCCGCCTGACGCAGGGCAGCCAGCGCGACCGTGTGGTCACCGGCGCGGATGGCGTCTTCCACCTTGCGCACGAACGTCCGCATACGGCTCTTGCGGGACTTGTTGACAGCAGTCCTTTGAGCGATTTTACGCACCGCCTTCTTCGCGGACGCAGTATTGGCCATGTTATCCTCTTATCGTCCCTATCGACGCCACGCGAACGACTGGCCGCGCAACCGGGATCGGCTTGGGTGTTGAACTCAGCTTCAGATGTTCGGTCGAGTCGGACATCTGCGCGAAGGCGGACGCCCTGAAATGCAAAACCTTTATGAAGGCGCGCTTATAGTGCTTCCCGCGCCGGTCGTCAATGCCCAACGCATGTCCGGATCGACTTGCGTTGATCATCCCGCCTGCGTCACGGGCTCGGCGCGGCGAACAGCGTGCCGATCGCCGACATGACGGCATTGCGCAGGGGGTTAGCGGGATCGAGCAGCAGCCGCGCCGCCATCGCGCAGCTCACGGTGACGAGCAGCGGGCGGATGATGCGCGCGCCGTTGCGCAGCGCCATCCGCGCCCCGAGCCGCGCGCCCGCATACTGCCCGAGCCCCATCGCCACGCCGATGATGAGGTGGATGCCGCCGGTAAAAGCGAAGAAAAGCAGGGCGCCGATGTTGCTGGCGAAGTTCAGCAGCTTGGTGTGCGCGACCGCGCGCATGATCGACAGGCCGAGCAGCGAGACGAACCCGATCATGAAAAACGAGCCTGTGCCCGGGCCGAAGCAGCCGTCGTAGAAGCCCACGCCCAGCGCGACCGTGAAGGTGAAGGTGCGCGGCGATACGCGCGCCCGGCCCTCTTCGGTCGATACGCGCGGAGAGGCCATGAAATAGATGGCTACCGCGATCAGCAGCAGGGGCATGATGCCGGCGAGCAGATTGGCGGGCATCGCCTTGATGAGCGAGGCGCCGGCGACTGCACCGGCGAAGGAGGCGCCCGCCATCGGCGCCGCCTCCCGCCAGTTCATCTTGCCCGCGCGGGCGAAGGTGAGGGCCGCGGAGAAGGAGCCGAAGCTGCTCTGCAACTTGTTGGTGGCGAGCGCGGCGACGGGGTCCAGCCCCGCCGAGAGCAGCGCCGGCACCGTCAGCAGCCCACCGCCGCCGGCGATGGCGTCGATGAAGCCCGCGACGACCCCGACGGCCGCGAGCACGGCCACCATCCAGAAATCCGCATCCGGCAATTGAGTTTTGTCCGTCCGTTACACTGTTGCCGGATCGTGCCGGAACAGGGCGACAAGGTAGACGGCCGGCGCCGTCAGTAGGCCCGGCCGATGCAGAAAGCCACGGTTTCGATGAGCGCCCGCCGCAGGGGGCTGTCCGGAAAGGCATCGAGCGCCTCGACGGCGATGTCGCCGTAGTGGCGCGCGCGCGCCACTGTCGCCTCCAGCGTGCCGTGGCGGCGCAGGATGCCGACGGCTATCTCCAGATCGCTTTCGGCGATGTCGCCGTTCTCCAGCGTCCGCGACCAGAAGGCGCGCTCGGCCTCGTCCGCCCGCTGCAGCGCGAGAACCACGGGCAGCGTGATCTTGCCCTCGCGGAAGTCGTCGCCGACATTCTTGCCGAGCAGTTCCGACACGCCGCCGTAGTCCAGCGCGTCGTCGACGAGCTGGAAGGCGATGCCGAGCGCGTTGCCGTAGGCGCGCGCCGCCTGCCGCTCCCGCTCGCCCAGCCCGCCCAGGATGGGGCCGACTTCGGCGGCGGCGGCGAACAGCGCGGCGGTTTTCGCCGTGATGACGCCGAGATAGGCCTGCTCGTCAGTGGAAAGGTCCTTGGCGGCGGATAATTGCCACACCTCGCCCTCGGCGATGATAGCGGCGGCGCTGGCGAGCACGTCGAGCGCCGGCAGCGAGCCGACCTCCACCATCATCTTGAAGGCCTGCCCCAGCAGGAAGTCGCCGACGAGCACGCTCGCCTCGTTCCCCCACAGCATGCGCGCCGCGAGCTTCCCTCGGCGCATGTCGCTCTCGTCGACGACGTCGTCGTGCAGCAGGGTGGCCGTGTGCATGAACTCGACGCTCGCGGCGAGCCGCACGCCACCGTCGCCCTCGTAGTCCGACAGCCGGGAGAAGGCCAGCGTCAGCATCGGCCGCAGCCGCTTGCCACCCGAGGAAATGAGATGGCTTGCCACCTCCGGAATCAGCGTGACGTCAGAGCCCGTGCGCGACAGGATGAAGCTGTTGACCCGCTCCATGTCGTCGGCGACGAGCGAGACCAGAGCCTCGATCCCGCCCCGTTCCGCCGGCCTGTCTGCGAGAGGCGCCGCCATGACCACGATATCGACCTCCGTTGCTCGCCCCATCGGGACAGAATTCGCGTGAGCGGCCAACCGGCCGCTCAAGGCATGCCGCAACCATCCCGCGACCGCAAGAGCGGGTATATCGTTTTCCGCCCGATTGCAAAAGGGCGCGGCCACTTTTACTTGCCGGTGCGGCAGCGCGAAGACACACCCGCGCTTCAGGTGCCGAACTGGAGCTGCGCCAGACGGGCGTAAAGCCCGCCGCGCGCCACCAGGCCTTCATGGGTTCCTTCCTCCACGATCCGCCCCTGATCCATGACGAGGATGCGGTCCGCCGACAGCACGGTGGCGAGGCGGTGAGCGATGACGAGCGTCGTGCGGCCCAGCATCAGGCGGTCGAGCGCCTCTTGCACCAGCCGTTCGTTCTCGGCATCGAGCGCCGAGGTCGCCTCGTCGAGCAGCAGGATCGGCGCATCGCGCAGGATGGCGCGAGCGATGGCGAGGCGCTGGCGCTGGCCGCCGGACAGCGTGACGCCGCGCTCGCCGATGAGCGTGTCGTAGCCCTGCGGCAGCCCGGCGACGAAGTCGTGCGCGGCGGCGAGCCGCGCCGCCTCCTCCACCTTCACGAAGTCGGCATCGGGCGTGCCGTAACGGATATTCTCGGTGACGGTGGCGCCGAAGATCACCGGATCCTGCGGCACGATGGCGAATCGTTGCCGCAGCCGCGCGAGGTCGACCTCCCGCGCATCGACGCCGTCGATCAGCACCCGCCCTTGCGCGGGATCGTAGAACCGCTGCAGCAGTTGCAGGACGGTGCTCTTGCCGGCGCCCGACGGACCGACGAGTGCCACCCGCTCCCCTCGCGCCACATGCAGGTCGAGCCCGTCCAGCGTCCGGGTGCCGGCGCGCGTCGGATAGGAGAAGGAGACGTTCTCGAACGCGACCGTCGCCAGCGGCGGTTCCGGCAGCGGCACGGGCGCGGGCGGCGACACGATGCCCGGCCGCGTCGACAGGATCTCGCTGAGCCGTCCGGCTGCACCGGCCGTCTGCGATACCTCGCCCCAGACCTGGCTCAGCTCGCCGAGCGACGAGGCGGCGAACACCGCATAGAGCACGAACTGAGACAGCCGGCCGCCCGTCATCCGTCCGGCCAGCACATCCTGCGCGCCGTACCACAGCACGGCCACCACGCTGGCGCTGACGAGGAACAGCGCGATCGCGGTGAGGAAGGCGCGGGCGCGGGCGGAAAGACGCGCCGCCGTATAGGCTTCCTCCGCTGCGGCGCGGAAATGCTCTGCCGCATGCGCCTCCGCGTTGAAGGATTGCATGGTCCGCACGGCGCCGATGGCCTCCGTGGCATAGGCGTTGGCCATCGCGAGCCTGTCCTGTGCCGCGCGCGAGCGCTTGCGCACCCCCCGCCCGGAGAAGACCAGCGGCAGCACGATGAGCGGGATCGCAGCCAGCACCAGCCCCGACAGACGCGGGCTCGAATAGACCATCATTGCGCTCGCGCCGACGAAGATCACGAAGTTGCGCAGTGCCTGCGAGATACTGGAGCCGAACGCCGACTTGATCTGCGTGGTGTCGGCGGCGAGGCGCGAGGTCAGCTCACCCGTGCGCGCCGTATCATAAAAGGACTGGTCGAGCGTCGTCAGATGGCGGAAGGTGTCGGCGCGCAGGTCCGCGACCACCCGTTCGCCAAGCGTCGTCACGAAATAATAGCGGGTGGCGCTCGCGAGCGCGAGCACCAGCACCACGATGGTGAGCATCAGGAAATAGGCGTTGATCAGCCGGCTGTCGACGCCGGAAAACCCGTAGTCGATGACGCGCCGCACCGCGAGCGGCAGCGCGAGGGTGGCGCCGGCGGCAACAATCAGCGCGACGAGGGCGACGAGGACATGGCCGCGATAGCGCCATGCATAGGGCATCAGGGTCGCAAGCGCGCCGAGCGGCGGACGGCCGGAATCCGCGCCGCGGGAGCCGCCGTCGCCGGCCGACTCGCCGGCCGCGTTGTCTCCCTTCTGCGCTCTGGTCAGCACCCGTCCGCTCCATTGTTGCCGGATCACGATGGAACATCGCTATAGATAGACGGGAACGGTTCCGCAAGGCGTCCGTTGCAACCGTTATAAACTGCGACGAGGTGTCGCCCGCCGGGTGGCGGCTTGTCGCTGCCGGACGGCGCGGGCGCGGCAACGCATGAATTGCCGGCTTGTGTTGTGCGCCATCTTGCGCTATAGGGTCGCGACTTCACCTTTTTCACTGACAGTCGTCAAAGGTCGCCGGCATATGGTTGGCCTCGACGGAGACTTTTTTCGAGGGCTGCGCCATGAAGGCCGATATCCATCCCGACTACCACTTCATCAAGGTCGTGTTGACCAACGGCACGGAATACCTCACCCGGTCCACGTATGGGCAGGCGAACGGCACGCTGAACCTCGACATCGATCCGTCGAGCCATCCGGCGTGGACCGGCGGTTCGCAGCAGCTCCTCGACCGCGGCGGCCGCGTGTCGCGCTTCAACAACAAGTTCGCCGGCATCACCTTCGGCAAGAAGAATTAAGATCACTGCACGCCGCTGCGGCGCCACGCATGGATGGCGCCTCCGGCAACTTCAGCAAGAGCGGCGCCGCTTTTGCGACCGGAGTTGCGCAAGAAGAAAAAGATAGACCATTGCAGCGTTTCCACGAAACGTAGAAATGGTCTCGTCGCATCGTCCTGCAGTCAGACGAAAGCCGGCTCCCGCGGGAACCGGCTTTGTTGTTTCATGGCATAGGGATCGGCTCACCACGCCGGCAGGATCGAGCCCTTGAAGCGGGTTTCGAGGAAGTCCGAGACTTCCTTCGACTGGTAGGCCTCGACGAGCGTCTTCAGCGCGGGCTTGTCCTTGTCTTCCGTGCGCACGGCGATGAAGTTGCCGTAGGGGTTGTTGGTGCGACTTTCCTGCACGAGGGCGTCGGAGACGGGGTTCAGCCCGGCGCCGAGGGCGTAGGTGGTGTTGATCACGGCGCCGTCGAGATCGTCGAGCTGCTTGGTGATCAGTGCGGCGTCGAGTTCCTTGAAGGACACCTTCTTCGGGTTCTCCGAAACGTCGAGCGGCGAGGCGTCGGCTTTCGCCGGATCCTTCAGCTTGATCAGGCCGTTGGCGGCCAGCAGCTTGAGGGCGCGCGCGCCGTTGCTGGGATCGTTGGGGATGCCGATGGATGCGCCTTCGGGCAGGTCCGCGAACGTCTTGTGCTTCTTCGAATAGAAGCCGATGGGCTGGACGATGGTGTAGCCGATCGGGACGATCTTGTAGCCGCGCGCGGCGATCTGCGCATCGAGATAGGGCTTGTGCTGGAAGGCGTTGGCGTCGAGATCGCCGCGCGCCAGCGCCTCGTTCGGCAGCGAGTAGTCGGCGAAGGTCACGAGTTCGACGTCGAGGCCCTTGGTCGCCGCGACCTTCTTCACGACCTCCGCGATCTCCTCTTCCTCGCCGCCGATGACGCCGAGCTTGATCTTGTCCGCCGCCTGCGCGGACGAAAGGGCCGCTACGCCGGCGAGCACCGCGCCGATGGTCAGCGTCGCGATCCTGCGGGTAATCCTTGACATTGCCGTCTCCTGAGAAAAGCTGCGATCCGGCGCGGCGCGCCGGACCTGTGCCTCGAATGTGGCCATATTCCACACAGAATGTCTATGGATTTTATTTTTCCACAGCGGCGGACGTGTTTTTGTTTCCCGGCGGCAATCAGCGCAGCAAGGCGATGCCCGCGCCGCCGAGCGCCGTGAGCAGCACGACGAGCCACGCCGGCGCCCGCCACACCATGAGCAGCAGGATCGAGACACAGACGAGGGCGAAGTCGCGCTCGTCCTTGACGGCGCTCGTCCATACGGGGTGGTAGAGCGCCGACAGCAGGATGCCGACCACCGCCGCGTTGATGCCCGACAGCGCGGCGCGCGCCGTGGGGCGCTCCTTCAGTTGCGACCAGAACGGCAGCACCCCGTAGACGAGAAGCAGGCCGGGCAGGAAGATGCCGGCAAGCGCGATGACCGCGCCCGCAAGGCCGGATGGCGGCAAGGTGTCCACCGCGCCCAGATAGGCGGCGAAGGTGAAGAGCGGACCCGGCACGGCCTGCGCCGCGCCGTAGCCGGCGAGGAAGGCATCGGCGCTCACGCGGCCGCTTTCGACCATTGATTCCTCAAGCAGCGGCAGGATCACGTGGCCGCCGCCGAACACCAGCGCGCCGGCTTTGTAGAACGCGGAGAACAGGGAGGCCGTCGCCGACGCCCACGGCACGAAGGCCGCCGCCAGCAGCAGGGCCGCCAGCGCCAGCGCGACGCGCCCGGCCTGCGGCGATACGCGCACGGGGGCGGGCGGCGCATCGCTCTCCGCCCGCCCGGTGCTGTCGGCGCCGGCGAGCAGCCCGACAACGGCGCCGAGGACGATGGCGAGCAGTTGGCCCGCCGGCCCTCCCGGCACGATGGTGACGATGACGGCGGCGATCGCGAGCGTTGCGTGGAGGCGATCCGTGCAGAAGCTGCGCGCCATGCCCCACACGGCCTGCGCGACTACCGCGACCGCAACGACCTTGAGGCCGTGCAGGATGCCGGTTGCCACGGTGCCCGTCAGGAATGCGGCGCCCTGCGCGAAGGCGAGCAGCAGCAGCACGGAGGGCAGCGTGAAGCCCGCCCACGCCACCAGGCCGCCGGCGAGCCCGCCCCGCATCACGCCCACGGCAAAGCCCGTCTGGCTCGAAGCCGGCCCCGGCAGGAACTGGCAGAGTGCGACGAGATCGGTGAACTCACGCTCCGACAGCCAGCCGCGGCGCACCACGAAGCGCTCGCGAAAATAGCCGAAGTGGGCAATGGGGCCGCCGAAGGAGGTGACGCCCAGGCGGGAAAACTCCAGCAGGATGTCGGCAAGATTCGCGAGACTGTCCGGCGCCCCCGCACGGTCCCGCTCCGAATCGGCGGCGGTGGGGCGGCGGCGATCTTCTGCTTTGCTCATGGTTCGTCGCTCATGGTAACGCGGCCTGTCGCGTTTCAGTTTATAGTTTTTTCAATCTAGGCGGTTCCGGATGAATATCATGTGACGCGGACCTTTGCCCCTGTCATGAAAGCGGGGCCGGCGTCATATGTGGTGAAACCGGCTTTGGATTCCCCGTGAAAAGTGCTACGCGCATGTCGCGCCGTCTTTCGGGCGCGGCTGCTTCGGCGTGATGCGCCGCCACGGCGCCGCCCGCGCGAGGGCCGCTTCGAGCCACGAGACACGGGGCCCGCGGAATGCGGGCCTCCCGACGAGGACCCGCCACGCGGCGGGAGCAAGTGATGCCGGAAGAGAAGTACTTTCTAAGCCTGTCGTGCCGTAACCGCCCCGGAATTGTCGCCGCGGTGGCGCGCTGTCTGTTCGAGGGAGGCGCCAACATCCGCGAGGCGCACCAGCATGACGACGTCGAGACCGGGACCTTCTTCTCGCGCATCGGCTTCAATTTCGTCAGAGGCGGCGATCTCGACGACATGCGCCGTGCCTTCGCCGCCGTTGGCGAGGAGTTCGGCATGACGTGGTACATGCGTCCCGTCTCCCTCCCGCAACGGGTACTCGTGCTGGTTTCGCGCTTCGACCATTGCCTCGCCGACATCCTGTATCGCTGGCGCATCGGCGAACTCAACATGACCATCGCCGGCATCGTCGCCAACTATCCGCGCGAGACCTACCAGCACCACGACTTCGACGGCATCCCCTTCGACTATCTGCCCGTGACGCGGGAAACTAGGGCAGAGCAGGAAGCGCAACTGTGGCGCATCGTCGAGGAACGACAGGTCGACCTCGTCATCCTCGCGCGCTATATGCAGATCCTGTCGCCGGAACTGGCGTCGCGGCTCGCCGGGCGATGCATCAACATCCACCACTCGTTCCTGCCCGGCTTCAAGGGCGCGCGGCCCTATCATCAGGCCCACGAGCGTGGGGTGAAGCTCATCGGCGCCACGGCCCACTACGTCACCGGCGACCTCGACGAAGGCCCGATCATCGAGCAGGACGTGGAGCGCGTGACGCATCAGGACACGCCGGATGCGCTGGTGCGCAAGGGCCGCGACATCGAGCGGCGCGTGCTGTCGCGCGCCCTTGCGTGGCATCTCGACGGGCGCGTCATTCTGAACGGCCGCAAGACCGTCGTATTCAGGGATTGAGCGATGAGTGCAAGGATTATCGACGGCAAGGCCATCGCGCAGGAGTTGCGCGACGCCATAGTGGCGGAAGTGGCGGGCATCGCGGCGCGTGGCGGCGGGCAGCCCGGGCTCGCCGTCGTGCTTGTCGGCAATGACCCCGCGAGCGAGGTCTACGTCGGCTCGAAGGCGCGCCAGACAGTCGCCGTCGGCATGCGCTCGTTCGAGTATCGCCTGCCCGCCGACGTGCCGGAAGCAGACCTGCTGGCGCTGGTCGACCGGCTGAACCGCGATGACGCCGTCGACGGCATCCTGGTGCAGCTGCCGCTGCCGAGCCACGTCGACGCCAACCGCGTGATCGAGGCAATCGACCCGGACAAGGACGTTGATGGGTTTCACCCGGTCAACGCCGGGCGGCTGCTGATCGGCCTGCCCGGCCTCGTTCCCTGCACGCCGCTTGGCTCGCTGCTGTTGCTGCAGAGCGTGCATCACGACCTTTCCGGTCTGTCTGCGGTGGTTGTCGGGCGTTCGAACATCGTCGGCAAGCCGCTGGCGCAACTCCTGCTGCAGCAGAATGCCACCGTCACGATAGCCCATTCCCGCACCCGCGATCTGCCGGCCGTCTGCCGTGGCGCGGATATCCTGGTGGCGGCGGTCGGTCGTCCGGAAATGGTGCGCGGCGACTGGATCAGGCCCGGTGCGACGGTGATCGATGTCGGCATCAACCGCCTGCCGCCCGCGCCTGGCGCGGCGAAAGGGCGCCTCGTCGGCGATGTCGCGTTCGAGGAGGCGAGGGCGGTCGCGGGCGCGATCACGCCCGTGCCGGGCGGCGTGGGGCCCATGACCATCGCCTGCCTGCTGCGCAATACGCTGCAGGCCTTTAAGGCGCGGCACGGAATTTACTGACCGCAAGGCGCATTCGGTCGCGCATCCGGATGCCCTCTCGCAGAACGGTCGGCCTGATTCAGCGCATTTTCCGATCACACCAGACCGGAAAATGCGCTGCAATTCTCTCTCTTGCGCGAATTCTGGCGCCGAACAGCTTCAGCGTGACAGCGATACCGGTGCGCCGGACTTGGCCAGCACGCCGTTGAAGTTGCCGCCGCCGCCGCGCAGCCGCGCGACCACATTGCCGCGCGCGTAGAGATAAACCTCGTTGCCGCGCAGGTCCCAGGCGTTGACGCTCTTCAGGTCCTGCGAGGCGCAGCCGCTGGACGAGGCCCGGTAGAGATCGAGCGAAGGCGCGCTCGACAGCGTGACCCGGCAGGAACTGCCGGCAGCCTCGCTCGCCCGCCAGCTTCCTGTTACCGACGTGCGCGAGGGAGCGACAGCCGGCGGCGGCGCTGCCGGCGGCGGAGACGCGGGCAGGGAGGCGACGGGGCCGGGCGGCGGATTGTTGTCCAGCGCGGCATTCGGGTCCGCCCCCTGCGACAGGTCGGCTCCCGGCGGCGGCGTGGTGGCCGACGGCATGGGTGTGAGGGTTGGCTCCGGCGCGGCTTGCGAGCCGGGCGGCGGCGGCAGCGGCGTGGAAACCACCGGGGCTGCGGGCGCGCGGCGGGGTGCGGGCTCGATATCGTCAACCGGCGCGGCGATGACGCGGGGACCACCGCCGACGGGACCGCCATAGGGACCGGACGTCGAGAAGCGGGCGGAATCGGCGCACGCGCCGAGAAGCAGCGCGCCACCCAGCGCCGGCGCGAAGCGCATGGCGCGTCGCCAGCGCCGGTTCGCGGCCCGGGGCGTCGAAGCCTGAAGACGCGCGGCGACAACGCCAATCGTCCCTTCCGCGACCCTGATCATGCCGGAGTTCATCTCATTCCCTCGCGATAGCAAACGCACTGCAACGACCGGTTCGATGCGCTAACAAATGGATAAAGCTGTGATGTTATCCATATCTTGTGTCCGCAGCTCAATCATGACCTGTTGACGAGCAACAGCGTCAATCCGCCCTTTTGTCCTTGTGCCATGAATACGGACAAATCGGGAGAAGATTTTCGCAGCAAGGGATCATCTCAATGAAATATGGCGCATTCCTGCAACAGAATGCGCCATATTTTGCAAGAAGTTGTGATAAATGGCCACGCTACCCGGCCGGCGTCATACCTGCCGCACCACCATCATCTGCTTGATTTCGGCGATCGCCTTGGCCGGATTGAGCCCCTTCGGGCAGGCGTTGGCACAGTTCATGATGGTGTGGCAGCGGTAGAGCCGGAACGGATCCTCAAGGCCGTCGAGCCGCTCGCCCGTCGCCTCGTCCCGGCTGTCGATCAGCCAGCGGTAGGCCTGCAGAAGGGCGGCGGGGCCGAGATAACGGTCGCCGTTCCACCAGTAGCTCGGGCACGACGTCGAGCAGCAGGCGCAGAGGATGCACTCGTAAAGCCCGTCGAGCTTCTGGCGATCCTCATGGCTCTGGCGCCATTCCTTCTCAGGCGCGGGCGTCACCGTGTGCAGCCACGGCTCCACCGAGGCATGCTGAGCGTAGAAGCGGGTGAGGTCGGGCACCAGATCCTTCACCACAGGCATGTGCGGCAGCGGATAGATGTTGACGATGCCGTTCTGCGCCACCTCGTCGATGCCGCGCGTGCAGGCGAGGGTGTTCGAACCCGAGATGTTCATCGCGCACGAGCCGCAGATGCCCTCGCGGCAGGAGCGGCGGAAGGTCAGCGTCGCGTCGACGTTGTTCTTGATCCAGATCAGCGCGTCGAGCACCATCGGGCCGCAATCGTCGCGGTCGACGTGATAGCTGTCCATGCGCGGGTTGTTACCCGTGTCGGGATCGTAGCGGTAGATGTTGAACAGCGTGGTCCGCGTGGCCCCAGCCGGAGCCGGCCAGACCTTGCCGGACGTCACCCGCGAATTCTTCGGAAGCCTGAACTCAGCCATTGTCTTTGCTCTCTTCGCTCATCCTTGCGGGGGCCGTATCAGTAGACGCGCGCCTTCGGCTCGATGTACTGGATTTCGTTGGACATCGTGTAGGTGTGCACCGGACGGTAATCGAGCGTCACCTTTTGCGAACTGGTGTCGAGCCACGCCAGCGTGTGCTTCATCCAGTTGGCGTCGTCGCGGTTCGGATAGTCCTCGCGGGCGTGGGCGCCGCGGCTCTCCAGCCGGTTGAGCGCGCCCTCCATCGTCACCACGGCCTGCGTGATGAGATTGTCGAACTCCAGCGTCTCGACGAGGTCCGAATTCCAGATCAGCGAGCGGTCGGTGACGTGGACATCCGCAGCGGACGACCACACCTCGTGGATCAGCTTCACGCCCTCTTCCAGCACCTCGCCGGTGCGGAACACGGCGCAGTTGGACTGCATCGTGCGCTGCATGTTGAGACGCAGTTGCGCCGTCGGCGTGGAGCCCGACGCATGGCGGAAGTGGTCGAGACGCGACAGCGCCAGTTCGGCCGAGTTCTTCGGCAGCTCCGGCTGCTTCTCGCCCGGGTTGACGATTTCGGCGGCACGCAGGCCAGCCGCGCGGCCGAACACGACAAGGTCGATCAGCGAGTTAGATCCCAGGCGATTCGCGCCGTGCACCGACACGCAAGCCGCCTCACCGAGCGCCATCAGGCCGGGGACGATCGAGTCGGGGTCGCCGCCGCGCTTCGTCACCACCTCGCCGTGGTAGTTCGTCGGGATGCCGCCCATGTTGTAATGGACGGTCGGCAACACCGGAATAGGCTCCTTCGTCACGTCGACGCCGGCGAAGATGTGAGCCGATTCGGAAATGCCCGGCAGGCGCTCCGCCAGGATGGCCGGATCGAGGTGATCGAGGTGCAGGTAGATGTGGTCCTTGTTCTTGCCCACACCGCGGCCTTCGCGAATCTCGATCGTCATCGAACGCGACACCACGTCGCGCGAGGCGAGGTCCTTGGCGGAGGGCGCGTATCGCTCCATGAAGCGCTCGCCCTCGGAATTGGTGAGGTAGCCGCCTTCGCCGCGCGCGCCCTCGGTGATCAGGCAACCCGCCCCGTAGATGCCGGTGGGGTGGAACTGCACGAACTCCATGTCCTGCAGCGGCAGGCCGGCACGCAACACCATGGCGTTGCCGTCGCCCGTGCAGGTGTGGGCGGAGGTGGCCGAGAAGTAGGTGCGGCCGTAGCCGCCGGTGGCCAGAATGACGAGCTGCGCCCGGAAGCGATGCAGGGTGCCATCGTCGAGCTTCAGCGCCACGACGCCCCGGCAGCGGCCCTCATCGTCCATGATCAGGTCGATGGCGAAATACTCGATGAAGAATTCCGTGTTGTTCCGGACCGCCTGCCCGTAAAGCGTATGCAGCATGGCATGGCCGGTGCGGTCGGCGGCCGCGCAGGTGCGCTGCGCGGTGCCCTTGCCGAAATGCGTCGTCATGCCGCCAAAGGGGCGCTGGTAGATCTTGCCCTCTTCGGTGCGCGAGAACGGCACGCCCCAGTGCTCCAGCTCGTAGACGGCTGCGGGCGCGTTGCGCACCAGATATTCGATGGCGTCCTGATCGCCGAGCCAGTCCGACCCCTTGACGGTGTCGTACATATGCCACTGCCAGTTATCCTCGCCCATGTTGCCGAGCGAGGCCGAGATGCCGCCCTGCGCCGCGACGGTGTGCGAGCGGGTGGGGAACACCTTCGTGACGCACGCCGTGCGCAGACCGGCCTGCGAACAGCCGACGGTGGCGCGAAGACCCGCGCCGCCCGCGCCCACCACCACCACATCGAACGTGTGATCGGTGATCGGATAGGCGTTGCCGATGACGGCGGGAGAGGAAAGCGTGGCCATCGTTAAACCCCGAACGAAATCTTGAGAACGGCGAAGATCGCCGCAATGGCGACGGCCGCGGTGAACAGCGTGTTGGCGATCACCGCCGCGACCTTACATCCCTCGTGATGGACATAGTCCTCGATCACGACCTGCAGGCCGAGGCGGCCGTGGATCGCACCGGTGACGACGAACAGCAGCAGGATGATGGCGGTGAGCGGATGGCCGACCAGCGCCCGCGCCGCCTCGTAGTCGCGCCCCGAGGCGCAGATGACGATGGCGATGAACGCGAGAACCAGCGGCACCAGCGCCACGGCGGTCAGCCGCTGCTGCCAGAAATGCCCGGTGCCCGACTTCGCCGAGCCAAGACCGCGAACGCCCTTGACCGGCGTGCGGATGGAGAAATCAAACTGTCCCATTGCAGCCTCCTGTCCGATGCCCGGTTAGCCGACGCTCAGGCCGATGGCCCACAGAACCACCGTCAGGATGCCGGAAACGATCAGCGTGGCGCGCGCCATTCCCATGCGCGTCTTGAGGTCGTAGCCGTAGCCGAGATCCCAGACGAAGTGCCGCAGCCCGCCCGCGAGGTGGTGCAGCAGCGCCCAGGTGTAGCCGAACAGCACGAAACGGCCGATGGCCGAACCGAACACGGCCTGGGCCGTGGCGAAGGCGTCCGGCCCCGCCGCCAGCGAGACCAGCCAGTACACCAGCAGCAGCGTGCCGGCATAAAGGGCGACGCCGGTGGCGCGGTGGATGACCGACATGGCCATTGTCCATGTCAGCTTGTAGATCTGCAGGTGGGGGGACAGCGGACGAGCCACTGCGCGCGGGGTGGTGGGGGCTTTCGCCTCGGCCATGATCTCAGGTCTCCTCCATGACCGCGGTGCCCCTGGCGGGCACGGACGGTAAACCGGAGCACGCTCTTACAGTCTAGAGCTACTCGAAGTTGCAATGCTTCGTATCCAATATGTCGCACGTTAGCAACGTATTGCGCCGAATCCCCGGTGACAAAATTTTCCGTCTGTCACTGCGCCGTTCCGGGGCGGGGAGGGCTTGCCTGTGCGGGGGCTGGCTGCGCCTCGGCCCAGCCCCTGCACCCGTCATTTGCGGCGGGCGGATTTTCCGGCAGCGCCACTGTCGGTCGCGTCGAGGCAGTCGGCAAGGGCCGCGGCGATTCTGTCCGCGTCTCCCGACAGGCGGACGGATTTCAAGCGCGAGGTATGGCCGGCGATCACTTCCGCAGCGGACGCCGGCAGGCCCGCGCTCTTCGCCACCAGCTTCAGCAGCGCGGCATTGGCCGCGCCGTCCTCCGGCACCTGGCGCACGCGCGCCAATATCACGTGCCGCCCGTCCGACAGGATGCCCCGTCCGTCGATCGAATCACGTCCGCCCCTGGGCGTGAGCCGCACGGTGAGGATGAGGCCCTCGCGCTCCGCCCGCCACGGTTCCGTTTTTCCGGCGTCCATCGAAGCCGCGCCGTCAGGGCAGCAACGGCCGCAGGTAACGGTCGATGAAGCTTTGCAGGAAGAACACGCCGAGCAGCAGAATCACCGGCGAGATATCGATGCCGCCGAGATTGGGCAGCACGCTGCGGATGGGGCGCAGCAGCGGTTCCGTCAACTGGTAGAGGAAGTTCACCGCCGAATGGACGAAGCCGTTGCGGGTGTTCACGACGTCGAAGGCGATCAGCCAGCTCAGAATGGCGCTGGCGATAATGACGTATGTATAGAGGTTCAGCACGAGCTGAACGACGTCGAGCACCGATTGCATGTCGTCTCCTGGGGCAGTCTTCCGGGGCAGGCTTCAAGGCCGCCGAAGCAAATGTCGCCACACCTTATAGCCTTCACTTCGGCCAAGAGCCAGATGTAAGAGCCAGATGTGTTCGGGCGCGGCGCACAACGGCGACCGGCGGCCGCGCGGCGATGCCTGTGCACAAATCGACCGATCCGGGCAAGGAACCGATTGACAGCGCGCCGGCCGGGACATACAAGGCCAGCACCTTGGGGCTGTAGCTCAGTTGGGAGAGCGCTGCAATCGCACTGCAGAGGTCGTGAGTTCGAATCTCATCAGCTCCACCAGTCACCCCGCCCTTGCGGGGTTTTTCGTGTCCCGTTCCCAATGGATACGACATTTCCGTAGGTTAGCCGGGATGGTCTCTGCCCGGGTGGCCGTTGCGGGGCCTTCCTGCCCTGTTTCCACCCTCTCCTCAGGCTCCGTCTCTGCCGGGCCATTTCCGTGACCACTTGGCCTGCCACACGATGCTAGGTGATCGCCGGGATGTAGCGGGCTGTCCGGAGGGATCGATTATGGGTGCCGGGCGTCGGGCGAGCCGACTGATTCGGCCGATGCCTTCGTTTACATTCCGAGCGTGTCGGCCTGTTCCGACCAGAGATACGGGACATCGATGGACCGCGCCAGGGTGCGGGCGGTGAGGTCTGCCGGTTGACGCCCAGTCAGAATCGCATCGGTGATCGCCGGCGACAGGAAGGCGAGGGGCAGGATACGGCTGATGTCGGCACGATAAACGCCGAGCTCACGCGCCAGTTCCACAATCGATGATACCGAACCATCCGTGAGCCGGGCGAGATAGAGATGGGCGCGCGCCAGCAAATCGATCAGCGACGCCTCAGGTTCCCGCGCGGTTCCGTTGATGACGATGCGCGCCTCCAGTCCCCGCCGCTTGATCGCAACCGGCCGATCGATCACGCATGTTTCCGCCGCATCTTCGGTTGTCGGATCTTGGGATAGTTGATCCCGACAGTCGACGGGTTCCCGACCCGTCGACGCAAGCAGGTGGCTGACCAGCGTCTGTTTACGGACCTCGAAGCTGATCTTGTGGGGCGAAAGCGCGATCCTTCGGAAAAGCGCATGGAGAATCTTCTTCCGCGGTTCAGACACCGCATCGTTCTGCAGGGCGGCTGCCATTGCCGAAGCGGCCGACAATGCCCCCTCGATGCGATCGGCGGGGACAGCGTACTCCTGCAACCAGATTGCAATCAGGGTTCGATCCAGCAAAATTTCACAGGCCTGCCTCAGGACAATCCCTTCCAGTTCGCCGGCCGCGATGCGCCAGCTCCCTTCCTTGCTGGACGGATCGTGCCTGAGACGGCGCGAGACATAATAACGGTAGCGCTTGCCGTGATTATAGGCGTGGGTCGGACCGAGCCCGTCGCCGGTGTCATCGACCACGAGACCGGTCAGCAGATGGATGTCCAGGCTGTATGATCGGTATTTTCTTTTCCGGGACTTGTCTGCGAGCAGGGGTTGTGCCGCCTCGAACATGGCCGGATCGATGATCCCCTCGTGCTCTCCCTCATAGACCTCGCCATGATAGCGTGCCTTGCCGATATAGACCGGGTTCGACAGCAACCGATGGAGCCGGCCCCTGCTCATGGGTGCGTGTTGCGGAGCGAGCTTGTCGCCCTGACCATCGACCTCCTTGGCAAGTTCCACCACCGATCCCACTTCGAGATAGCGGCTGAACAGATGCCGCACCTTTTCTGCCCCGCCCTCATCGACGATCAGCTTGCGGTTCTCGACGCGATAACCGAGCGGTACCGTACCACCCATCCAGATGCCCTTCCTGCGCGAGGCGGCGATCTTGTCGCGGATGCGCTCCGCCGTTACCTCGCGTTCGAACTGGGCGAAGGAGAGCAGGACGTTGAGCGTCAGCCTGCCCATGGACGTGGTGGTGTTGAACTGCTGGGTGACGGAAACGAAGGAGACGCCGCTCGCGTCAAAAATCTCGACGATCCTGGCGAAATCCATCAGCGAGCGGGTGAGCCGGTCGATCTTGTAGACCACCACTACGTCGACCTTCCGCTCCCGGATGTTCTGCAGCAGGCGCTGCAAGGACGGTCGTTCCATCGTGCCGCCCGAGATACCGCCATCATCATAGCGGTCGGGGACCAGCTTCCAGCCGAGGCCGGATTGCGAGGCGATGAAGGCGGCGCAGGCTTCGTGCTGGGCATCGAGCGAGTTGAACTCCTGATCGAGCCCTTCCTCGCTCGATTTGCGGGTATAGATCGCGCAGCGCTGCCGGGGCTGCGATGAGCGGGGGGAGCCATTTCCATTGGTGTTGTTCCTGCCGCTACTACTGGCGGGGCTCCTCGTTGTGCCATTTCCCCTCATAACCCGAAGAACCTCGGCCCGGACCAATGCGTGCCGGTTATCGCACGGGCGATCGCCGTCAGCGAACGATAGATCTTCGCCTCATGGACGAAACCATTCTCGATGACGTCGACGATGTGAGTGCGGCCATTCCACTCACGCAACAACCGGGCACCGGGGCGCAGGATCTGGCGTTTCCGGGTGGTGATCTCCAGGCTGGTTACCAGCGGCAGCACATCGGTCGGACCAAGATCGGCATCATCGATCGGGCCTGCGGCGCCTTCCTTCTTTCCTGCGATCCGCTCTTCACGTTGCCGCATCGCCTCCTTCAAACGTCGCCTCGTCTCAGGCTTGAAACCACCCAGCCGCCTTGCCTGCAGATGCCACGTCGCCGAGTGGATCAGAAGAGCGTTCCGCACGCCGACGGGTGGCGGATGGCCATGGGCCTTGATCCAACGTGCAGCCAGTTCCTCCCGCGAGAGGTCGCCGATCGCGCCGACCTCCTCGTCCAGCGCAAAAATCTTTCTCATGAGGATCACCCGGCCTTGCCGCTTGTGCCGCCGTCGTCGATTCGGTATCGGCGGATGCCGTCCCTACCGGTATCGGAGATCAGCCTCAGGCCGAGCTTCTTCCTGACCGTTCCCGACAAGAAGCCACGTACCGAATGGAGCTGCCAGCCTGTGACCTCGGCAAGCTGGGCGATCGTCACGCCCCTCGCCAGACGCAGTTTTTTAAGGACGATATCGGTCTTTTTTTGGGCGGGGGTAGTGGCCCTATGGGGCCATCTGGCCCGGTTAGAATTCACCGCTGTGGCAACGGCTATTCCTTGCCCTTGAGCGACGCTCGTTCGAGGGGCTGGGCTCCGCTTCTCGGGCTCGGCCTTCATGGGGGCCGACTTCCCCGCTGCCGATGCGATGGTTTCCGGGTTTCTCTCGTGCCCGGTTTTTTGCCTGGTTTTCAGGCTTGCTTCCGCTTGTTTCTGCAAGACCCGCCCGCCATCCGGAACAGCATCTTCGTCATTTGCAAGGGCGGATGTGATGGTGTTGATCAATGCCATGTTGGCTCTCCGTCAGTACAGCCACCGGATCATCCAGCGCCTGTACTGACGAAAGCCCGCTATCCGGGCCGGCCGTGAGCTTCAGCGGCAGGGGGCGCTTCAGCGACCCCGTTACTGTTAGCACGACATTATGCTCGCTTGTGCACCAAAGTCCAGCGGCTACCAAGCTAGCTGTGAGCTTTCAGGAGGTTGTCCATTCGGAGCGGATTTCGGAGACTGGAGTTACCACACCTCAGTTTTCCAGGATCGCTCCGAATGAACATACACAAGAATGCCCGACTGACGCCCTTGCGTCGAGAGGAAATGGCCGTCGGCGTTATCAGTGGCCGGTTGTCTCGCGCACAAGCTGTCCGTGTCTACATGGAGCGTGTGTTCGGGCTACTCGATCCGCAGAAGGGGTCGGTGATGCAGCAGGTGCATATTCTCGAGAACTATCCGCTGGTGGCCGGCATCGTGGCCTCGACGGATGCGATCGGCATCGTCAGCGCCGATTACGCGGAAACCCGGACGTTCCGGAAGCATTTCGCGATCCTGCCTTTCGAACTCGGCGAACCCATGCCGCTCGCCGCAGCGTCGCGCGCCCGCTGGACCCCGACCCGCCCGATGCAGCATTTCATGACAGCCCTGCGGAACCACCCGCTGACCGGCAGGGATCCGATGTGAGGGCGGTTCCGGCTTTACGGCGTTGTTTACAGCTGGAGAGACGCATCTCGACGCGATGCGGACCGTGTGGGTCAACCCTTCTGCGCCGGATCGGCCGTATAGCGATCGGCGTAGACCGTCCGGATCACCTTTTTATCGAACTTGCCCACACTGGTGCGCGGAATCCTGTCGAGGAACAGGATCTCGTCCGGCAACTGCCATTTTGCAAAGCTGCCCAGAAGGTGTTCCCGCAAGTCTTCGGCGCTCGCTTCCTCCCCCGGTTTGAGCACCACGAGCGCCAGTGGCCGCTCCTGCCATTTAGGGTGCTGGACGCCGATCACCGCGGCCTCGAGCACCGCCGGGTGCCCGACCAGGGCGTTTTCCATGTCGATCGACGATATCCATTCGCCGCCCGACTTCACGACATCCTTGATGCGGTCCGTGACCTTCACGTAACCGTCGGAATCGATCGTGCCGACGTCGCCGCTGCGCCAGTAGCCGTCGATGAAACGGTCTCCGTCATCCGGCATGTCGTGGTAACGGGCGGTGATCCAGGGACCGCGCACACAGATTTCGCCAACGGTGACGCCGTCGTGGGGAAGGGCGCGGTTGTCCGCGTCCAGGATCAGGAAGTCGACACCCGGGGCCATCAGTCCTTGCTTGCGCTTGAGGTTCCAGCGTTCCTCGGCACTGAGACGCCGCTTCACGGAGGGCTTGAACCGGTTCAGGGCGATGATGGGTGACGTTTCCGTTGCGCCGTAAGCATGCACGATCTCCGCGCCTGTCAGGTCGTGGAAGCCGCGCATCATCGACAATGGCGGCTCTGTGGCGCCGGAAAGCATGCGCAGACGCCTGAGGTCGGGCTTTTCCGGCAGCGTTTCGATATAGCGCAGCATGGGCAGGAAGATGGCAGGGGCGCCGTTGGTCACGGTCACGCCTTCTGCGATCATCGCATCCGTCAGCGGCGCGGTGTCCTCCATGACGTAGCGGCCCGGCAGCACGATCTTGTTGGCGGTGAAGGTCGCCGCCTGCGGCAGGCCCCAACATTGCCCGTGGAACATCGGTGTGATCAGCATAGTGCAGTCGTCGAGAGTCATTTCGAGCGTCGTCGCCAGCATCATGGCGTGAAGGTAGACAGACCTGTGTGAGTAGTAGACGCCTTTGGGCCTGCCCGTCGTTCCCGTGGTGTAGCAGGCGCCCCAGGCGGAGCGCTCGTCGATCATCGGCCATTCGATCGCTTCGTCTGCGTTGGCCAACAGATCTTCGTAGTGGTAGACGGGAGAAAGACTGGTCGTGATCTCGGCAAGCGGCGTGTCGCTCATCACGATCCATCCCCTGACGTTTGGGGCGAGGGGGGCCAGCGTCTCGGCGATCGGCAGCAGGCTTTCGTCGACGGCGATGAAGCGCGTGTCGCTATGCGTGACGACATAGGCGAGGTCTTCCGGGCCAAGCCGCTGGTTGAGCTGGAGCATGACGGCGCCGAGGCCGGGAACCGAGTAGTAAAGCTCGAAATGGCGGCGGGTGTTCCAGTCGAGCACGCCGACGCGGTCGCCGGGGGTGACGCCGATGCCCGCGAGCGCATTGGCGCCGCGCTTGATACGCCGGTAGCATGCATCGTAGGTGTAGCGGTCCCAACCGTCGTCCCCGGTGCGATAGACGATCTCCTGCTCGGGATGGGTCCTGGCAGTGTGCCGGATCAGGGACGTGGTGTTGAGCTGGTAATCGTCGCCCATGGTGGAGGGGCAGCCCTGGATGATCCGGTATGGGCGTTTCGCTTTGGTCATTTTTCTTGTCTCCGGTAATTGTATCGGCCTTTAATCACTGTCGTGGCTTTGTGGGCCGGGTATATCCTTGGGCGCATTGTCATCGAGCGGACGAAAACGCGGGGCCGCAAGCGGCCGGACCACTCCATTCCTGTCAGATGCGTAAGCGCGGCGCGAAACGATATGAGGATGTCGCGCCGCCTCGTCATGGTCCAGCACCGGAGCGAAGCAGACGTCGCTGCCTTCCAGCAGAAGGGACCATTCCGCCCGCGTGCGACCGGCGAAGAGCGCCGCCATGTGCGCTTTCAGCGCAGGCCATTGCGCTGTGTCGTACTGGGCGGCGGGGTCGACATCGGTCAATCCGAGCCGTTCCAGAAGCAGCGCGTAGAACTGCGGCTCCAGAGCGCCAACAGTGATGAAGCCGTCGGCGCAGGGATAGACATCGTAGAAGGGCGAATCGTGGAAGGCGCTTGGCCGTCCGGCTGCGAGCTGTCCGTTCGCCTTTAGCCATTGCACCAGCGTGCCAAGCATGGCGACGATGTCGACAATCGCCGCATCGACCACCCGTCCAGGGGCGCCGCGACCCACGTCGAGCAGCGCCGCGACCATGCCGAAAGCCAGGCCGAGCGCGCCCGAAGCATCCCCCACTATGGTCGGTGGAACGATCGGCGCCGCGCCGTCGCGGGAAGAGAGGGGGAGGAGACCGGTCAGGGCAACGTAGTTGAGGTCGTGCCCGGCAGTCTGTGCCAAGGGTCCATCCTGTCCCCAGCCGGTCATGCGCCCGTAAACGAGGTGCGGATTGCCGGACGCGAAGTCGGAGGGGCCGAGGCCAAGACGTTCCATCACGCCAGGCCGGAAGCCTTCGATCAGGCCGTCGGCTTCTTCCACCAGTGCCCGCGCCCTTGCGCGCCCGTCCGGGGACTTGAGATCGAGCGTTTCCACCCGCTTGCCGCGACGAAGCAGGTCGGTGTCGTCTTTTTCGGTCGTCGAAGCGGCGCCGGGGCGCACGATCAATGTGATGTCGGCGCCCATGTCAGCAAGAATCCGCCCCGCCAGCGGGCCGGGGCCGAGGCCCTCGAACTCGACGATGCCGATGCCGCGAAGTGGCGATGCGAGAGCGGGCGATGCGAGAGCGCTTGTCACAGCTTGCGCGCGATCAGGTCTTTCATGACCTCCGTCGCGCCTCCGTAGATTTTCTGGACCCGCGCGTCCGCATAGAGCCGGGCGATGGGATACTCGGTGATGTAGCCATAGCCTCCGAAGAGCTGCAGGCAGGCATCCATCACCTTGCATTGCTGTTCCGTGCACCACCACTTGGCCATATAGGCCGCTTCGTCGTCGAGCTTGCCGTCGACCAGGCGCTGGATGCAGTCATTGACGAAGGTGCGCACGACGTGTGCGATCGTCGCGACTTCCGCCAGCACGAAGCGGGTATTCTGGAGGTCGTAGAGCGTCTTACCGAACGCTTTGCGCTCCTTGGTGTACTCCAGCGTTACCGCCAGCGCCCGCTCGATCGCCGCCGCCGCCGGCACCGCGATGAGAAGGCGCTCGTAGGGCAGTTGCCCCATGAGCTGGGCGAAGCCCCGGCCTTCCTCGCCGCCGAGCAGATTCCCGACCGGCACGTTGACGCTCTCGAACGACAGCTCGGCCGTATCGGAAGCATGCTGTCCGATCTTCTCCAGCAGTCGACCAACGTGGAACCCCTGCAGGTTCTCGGTTTCGAGCACGATAAGCGAGATACCGCGGCTGCCTTCCTCGCCGGTGCGGGCGACCACGATCAGCAGGTTGCCGGTGCGGCCGTTGGTGATGAAGGTCTTGGCGCCGTCGATGATATAACGGTCGCCATCACGGCGCGCGCGGGTTTTGATGGCCTTGAGATCGGAACCGCAGCCGGGTTCCGTCATGGCTATACCGGCCAGCATCTCCCCGCTGGTGAGCCTGGGCAGCCAGCGTTTTTTCTGCTCCTCGGTGCCGTAGTCGGCGATATAGTGGGTGGCGATGCTGTGCACGGAAATATTGACCGGCATTTCTGCCCGGGCCAGTTCATCCTGCACCACGAGCTGGTAGGCGGGAGAGGCGCCGGCGCCGCCGTAGTTCTCGTCGATTTCCGGCAGCAGGAAGCCCATGGCGCCGAAGCCGCGCCAGACCTCGCGGGGAATGAAGCCCTGACGACGCCAGCCATCGAGGTGCGGGGAGAACTCGTTGGCGACATAGCGCTGGACTTGCCCGCGAAACGCCTCGATGGAATCATCCATCCAGGGGTGGCGGTGGAGTTGGGGCAGCATGCGATGGTCTCCTTTCAGATGCCGGTGAGGCCGCCGGAGCACAGCAGGGTTTCGCCGCTGACGTAATCCGACTCCGGAATGCAGAAGAGATAGACCGCGCCCGCGGCCTCCTCGGGCGTGCCGCCGCGGCCGAGCGGAATGGTGCGCTCCATCGCTGCCAGCAGATCCGGGTTGACACCCACTTTGATGTCGCGGCCGTCGATGCGCTCCGTGCCCTGGTCGGCGGAGTTGCCTGTGAGGCGGGTCCTGATGAGGCCGTAAGCGACGCAATTGACGGTGACGTTGAGCCGCCCCCATTCCTTGGCCAGCGTCTTGGTGACACCGGTGATGCCGGCTTTCGCGGCCGAATAGTTGATCTGACCCGCATTGCCGAAGAGGCCGGCGACCGACGAGATATTGACCACCTTGCGCACGATACGCCGGCCCGCCTCCGTCTCGGCCTTCGCCAACGCACGGATCACCGGCTGGGCAGCGCGCAGGATGCGGAACGGCGCCGTCAGGTGGCAGTCGATCATGGCGTACCACTGCTCGTCGGACATCTTCTGGATGACGTTGTCCCATGTGTAGCCGGCGTTGTTCACCAGGATGTCGAGGCCGCCATAGGTTTGCGTCGCCGTGCCGACGAAGCGTTCGGCGAAATCGGGCGCGGTGACGCTGCCGGGGCAGGCTACCGCCTCGCCGCCGGCGTCGCGGATGGCCGCCACCGTTTCCTCGGCGGGCGCCTCGTCGAGGTCGTTGACGACGATGCGCGCACCGTCGGCGGCGAGTTTGAGAGCGATGGCGCGGCCGATGCCGCGGCCAGACCCGCTGATCAGGGCGATCTTGCCCTCGAGTTTCCGTGTCATGGAATGTCCTCCCCCAGTGTTGGTCTCAGCGCAGGGCGATGAGCGCATCGCCGACGATCTTGGTTTGTCCGTACTGATTGGCGCTCGCCACCTCGACGCGCACGCAACTTTCGCCATCGTGTTCCAGCTTCTCCACGATGCGGCCCGTGCAGCGGATGGCGTTGCCGAGATGGGTGATGGCCTGGAAGCGCACGTCGAGCCGCCGGAGGCTCGATTGCGGCGCCCAGCCGATGAGCAGCCGGCCGATCCACGCCATCCCCAACATGCCATGCGCGAAGACGTCTGGCATGCCGGCGCGGCGCGCGTATTCGATGTCAATGTGAACGTCGTTGTGGTCGCCGGATGCGCCGGCGAAAAGCGCGAGCGTCTTGCGGCTCACTGGCGGCAGATCAAGCGGTGGCAGGGCGTCGCCGACTTGCACGGCGTCGAAATCGGGTATCGTCATGATCGATCCTCTCCGGTTCAGTGGCGCACGACGAGGATCGAGCGTAGCTCGGCCACAAGCTTGTCGTTCTGGTCGACGACGCGGGATTGCTTGACGACGAATTCAAGCGCGCCGCCCTTCTTCGCGTAGATGTCGGTGATGCGCGAATGGACGGTGACAGTATCTCCCGCGCATACGGACTTGTACCAGGTGAAGCCCTGCTCGCCGTGGAGCAGCTTGGGGAGCGGGATGCCGAGGTCATCAAGCAGGCTGTCGATGGCGCCGGAATCGAGTTCCGCCGCGAAGAGGAATGTGGGCGGGGCGACCAGGTCGGGATAGCCCGCAGCCTGCGCGGCACCCACGTCTGTGTAGATCGGATCGGTGGCGCCGATGGCCTTGGCGAAAAAACGGATGCGCGTGCGCTCGATCGGCAGGACGGAGGGCGGCAGTTCATGGCCGATCCATTTGGGGTCGATCGGTTGTGGAGCGGTCATCCCGGAAGTGTTCGTGGCGGAAGCGTTCATGGCGGTCTCACACGCGCTCGTAGAGCGTCACGACGCAGGCGCCGCCGAGGCCGACATTGTGTTGAAGACCGAGGCGCGCATCATCCACCTGCCGCACGCCAGACTGGCCGCGCAGTTGCTGGACGAGTTCGGTGCACTGGGCAAGGCCAGTCGCGCCGAGCGGGTGGCCCTTGGAGAGCAGGCCGCCGGACGGATTGGTAACGACGCGGCCGCCGTAGGTATTGTCCCCGTCCTCCACGAATTTCTCTGCATCTCCCTCGGCGCAGAGCCCCAAAGCTTCATAGCTGATGAGTTCGTTCTGGGCGAAGCAGTCGTGCAGCTCGACCAGCCTGATGTCGCGCGGGTCGACGCCCGCGGCGTCGTAGACTTTGCGCGCAGCCGCCTTGGCCATGCCGTAACCGACGACTTCCCGCATGTCGCGTGCCTCGAAGGTCTCAGGCCGGTCCGTTTCCATCGCCTGAGCCCGGATGCGCACCTGCGGCGTGAGGCCGAGACGCTGCAGGGCGCCGGCGGAACACAGGACCGCAGCGGCGGCGCCGCAGGTAGGCGGGCATGCCATCAGCCGTGTCAGGACACCGGGCCAGATGGTCGGGGACGCCAGTACCTCCTCCTCCGTCATCACCTTGCGGAACAGTGCGAGGGGATTGTTGGCCGCATGGCGGCTCGCCTTGGCGCGCACCTTGGCGAAGGTTTCGAGGCGGGTGCCATACTGCTGCATGTGGGCGATCCCGGCGCCTCCGAAGTAGCGCAGAGCGAGCGGTATCTCGCCGTGTCCCACCAGTTCATCGGTCGCGGTATCGAAGCGGTCGAACGGCGACGGCCGGTCCGTGAACGTGTTACCGATCGCGCCGGAACTCATGTGCTCGAAGCCGAGCGCCAGCGCGACATCCGCCGCACCGCTCGCCACGGCCTGACGTGCCAGGAACAGTGCCGTCGATCCGGTGGAGCAGTTGTTGTTGACGTTGATGATGGGGATACCCGTCATCCCGACTTCATAGAGCGCCCGCTGCCCGGCAGTTGAGTCGCCATAGACATAGCCGGCATAGGCTTGCTGCACCTTGTCATAATCTATTTCGGCGTCCGCGAGGGCATGCCGGACGGCTTCGGCGGCCATCTGCGGATAGGGGGCGTTGGCCCCTGGCTTGGTGAACGGGATCATGCCGACCCCCGCCACGTAAACATCTTGCGACACGGTGCAACTCCTGTTTCAATCGGTCGACCCGGGGTACGCAGTTCATGCTCGACTGCGAAAGGAGGACGCACTGGAACAGGCGGCGTGCGGTCATGCCGGCAGACGCAACAGCGTGCCGGGCAAGGATGCCTCTCCGACGAGGGTTAGCTCCGGCGGGGAAGCCGGCTCATTCGAGCTCGTCGCGGGAACCGTATGTTTCCTCCTTCCGCAGGCATTGCATGCTGCGGTTCTTGGCGGATAATGACGCGTGGGGTAGGAGGCGGCGATTGCCAGTCAGGTCGTTTGGATTGCAAAACGCGTCACTTCGCGCCTCATCACGTCAGCGTCACCGCTGTGTCGTGCATCCACCCGTTACTGTCCCGATCGCGGCCGTAACGGGCATGCTGTCCGGCGTCGCGGCCCAGCAAGAGGACCGCTGGCTTGGTGTCCTCGTCGATGAGGCCGGCATCCCGCGCAGTCTGCTGGCGGAGAAAGACGCGCGCGTGACCGGCGACCAGTATGTGAAGCTGTTCACGACGCTGATGAACCGGCTCGACGACGAGTGCCTCGGCCTTCTCTCCCGGCCGCTGCGCCGGGGAGGGTTCGCCCTCGTGGCGCGCTCGGCGCCCAGCGCGCCGTCCCTCGCCGTGGCGCTCGACCGCATCGGCCGTGGTTTCGGGCTGCTGATCGATGACGTGACTTTCGCCGTGGTCCATGACAATTCCCTCACCGGCCTTGTCCTGTGCCCGCGACCCGGCATGCCGCAGCCGCGCAACTTCTTCTTCGAGCTGCTGCTGCGGGTGTGCTGGCGCCTGCTCGCGTGGCTGCGGGGAGGGCGATTGCCCGCCAGCCGGTTCGATTTCTGCTTTCCCCGGCCTGACTATGCCGACATTTACGGCGACATCTTCCGGGCGCCCGTGCGCTTCGATCAACCGACTGCGGCGGTCTGGCTCGATAGCGCGGCATTGCGCGGACCCGTGCGGCGTGACGCGAACGACCTCGAGGCGTTCCTCGCGTCCTCTCCTGCCAACGTGGTGCTGCCCTGGCTCGGGGAACGAACGGCAGGCGCGCAGGTCCACGCCCTCCTGCAGCGAACATGTCCTGTCTGGCCCGACCTGCCGGCGGCGGCGAAGAGCCTCAACATGTCGGTCAGCACCCTTCAGCGACGCCTGAATGCCGAGGGGAAGTCATTCCAGATGCTGAAGGACCAGCTACGCCGCGACCTCGCCATCATGCGGCTCGTGACCAGCACGGAGCCGCTTTCGGTGCTGGCGGCAGAGCTCGGATTCGCCGATTGCGCGGCTTTCCAGCGCGCCTTCAAGACCTGGACAGGCAGCGCGCCGGGCGCCTACCGCCGGATGTTGGAGACGGACGTCCGGCGCGAAACGCCGCCTGCCCTGTCCGCCCGCGTCTCCGCCGGTTCCCGGTAGAGACGGAACGGCGCCGGCGGCGGCTACAGCGCGCTTGCCGTCAAGTCTGCATGGGAAGCGCGGAAGCAAAGATGCCGCGGCTCGTCTTCCGGTATGTCGCAGGCGAAACCCCGGCCACACGCCGGAAGAAGCGCGAAAAACTCGCCGTTTCCGCATAGCCTAGTCTCTCGCCTATCGCGGCGATCGCAAGAGACGAATCCTCCAGAAGCTCGCGCGCACGTCGCAGCCTCACGTTATCGAGGATTGCGCCGTAACTCGATCCGCACTGAGCAAGGCGGCGATGCAGCGTACGCTCGGATACATGTAGCCTGCCAGCGACCTCGACCGCGCTGGGAAATTCGGTCCGTGACTGCATCAGCACCTGGTAGACCCCGTTCACGATGCCGTCGAAATTGGGGCTGGTTTCGAGCATGTTCTCGCAAAGCCGACGGTAGCTGGCTGCGAGAACCGGATTTGTCATCGGGAGCGGCAATGCCCCCGCGCCGGCCTCGAAGTGAAAGGCGGTTCGGGACGACCGATAGATGAATTCGGTCTCCCAGCGGCTGTCAAGGTTCATCCAGTTCTTCGGACGGTCGAGGGGGCTCTCCACGTATTTCAGCGGCAATCGCTGCTGTCGCAGGTCCCAGAAGAAAGTCGGCACCGAGCCAAGTGCACGCTCATGCATGAACTCACGCATGTCCGCCGGAGTGAACTGGTCGTTCGCCGTGAAGGCGATGCCGATGCCGTCCCGCTCCACGAGCCGGTACTCCAGCATCGAATAGCCGAGTGCCTGCATCTTGGTGAAAAGGCGCAATCCTTCGGTCACGTTTGCGGAAACCAATACGGCCAGCCCGAGCGGTCCGTAGGTGACGAGACTGTAGCGCAAGCCCGCGTGGAACGCTGCTCCTGCGACGTGACCGGTGGTCTGCAAAAAGAACTTCTCGAAGCGAAGTTCCTGATGTCCGTTCAGCGTGCTCCATGGGTCGTCGAGCACGTTCGGATCAATGCCCGCCGCGGTAATCAGAGGAATGGGATCCAGTCCGAATTCGATGAGTACCTCGCACATGATCCGGAGGCTCTGATTGGGCAGCCGAATGCTATCGAGACGGTCTACCTGCATGTCGGAGGTCTCCCTGCTGACCGGGCTCTCACTATCGGCATCGTGGCAGTTAAAGTCAAATTGTTGGCAGTTGCGAACATTCTCGAACGACATTTTGTTTGCGAGTATTCCTCAATGAAGGGTCCCTCCAGAGGACCCGAGGAGGAGACAGCAATGACCGCAGCCTGTGCGATCGGGGCATCCCGCGTGATGCCAATTCTCTTGCGACGATCGGGATTCTAACCAAATCAGCGAGCTTTAGCGCGGACCGCGTTTGCATCGGCAGCATTCCACATCACGGATGCTTCGTGCGGGATCGTGCGACGCAATTCATCTCCAACATCTGAATGCTGTTCCGGGGCTATTCCCGGACCAGATGGCTGCCTGTGACTTTCGTTCCAGGACGGGTTCCATTGCATCATCAAGAGGGAAGAACATGAAACGTCGGACATTACTGAAAATGGCGGGCGCCACCGCATTGGCGGGTGTATTTCCCGCGCAGATATTGCGCGCCAGAGAGCCGGACGAATTCCATATTGCAGCGATCCTGGCGTTTTCCGGTCCCTACGGGTTGATCGGCACCGACATGCGCAAGGGGGCCGAGCTCGCCGTCGCGCATCGAGGGGGAAAGGTGCTGGGGAAGTCGATCCGTTTCAGTTGGGAGGATGACGAAACGAAGCCGCAACCGGCGGTGCAGAAGGCAACCCGACTGCTGGCCGGAGGCGCGCAGACTATTTTCGGTGCCGTAGGATCGGCCTCGACGCTCGCGCTGCAGAGCCTTGCCAACCAGCGCAAGGTGCCGCTTCTGGTTACCATTTCGGCCGATGACGCGATCACTAAGCGTAACGGCTCGCGTTACACCTTCCGCACGTCCAATACGCTCGGCATGGAAATCAGGATGTGCGTCGAGTTCGTGAAGACGGCGGGGCTGAAGAAGATCTACGGTGTGACGGCCGACTATCAGGCCACCCGCGAAGCGTGGGAACAATTTTCGGTGCTCGCTGCCAACATCGGCGTGGAAATTGTCGGCGGCGATTTCGCCTCCCTCGGCAACCGCGACTATTCCGTCATCATCGACAAGATCGCGAAGACAAATGCCGAGGGGATCATCGTCGTCGCCACCGGCAACGACGGCGTGACCTTCGTCAAGCAGGCGGGCCAGGTCGGTCTCGGCAAGAGCAAGACAATCTTCGGTCCCGTGCTGCAGGACGAAACATTCGCCGCGGCGACCGGACCGGCGGCGCTGGGCGTTCAGTCGGGCGTGCGCTACCACTTCAGCATCGACAATCCGCAGAACGGGAAATTCGTCGATGCATACCGCGCCATCCACGGCAGCTTCCCGTCGAGTTTCGCGGGCGAGGCCTATGACGGCCTGAGCTGGTGGCTGGACGTCGTCGAATCGACCGACAAGTGGGACATCGAGGCGTGGGTGAATGCCTTCGAAACCAGCGTCCGGGAAAATTCGCTCGAGGGGCGCAAGGAAATGCGCCCATGCGACCATCAGGCCGCCCAGGCCGGCCTGTGGGGCGAGGTCGTGCGTGGTGAGGCGCCGTTGCCGGAGCTGACCATGAAGATCACGAACGTTTTCCCGGCCGACAAGCTGTTCGATGCCTGCTGATGGCCCGCTCAATCGGCCGGTAGGGGTGACAAAGCCGCCGGCCTCTCGCCCGCTCACCGCCATGCCCGTGATCGGAAATCAAACGAATGTCCATTGTCATTATCGGTCTTAGTCTCAGCTTCCTGCTGTTTCTCCTGGCTGCAGGCCTTACCCTGATCTTCGGGATGCTGGGCGTCATCAATTTCGCCCACGGCGCTCTCTATATGCTCGGTGCCTACGTCTGCTATAGCGTCGGCGTGGCGACGGGGTCTTTCTGGGGCGGTCTGCTAGTCGCTCCGCTGGTCGTTGCCGCCGTCGGCGCGCTGATGGAAACGCTGACGCTCCGGCGTGTCTACGATCGCGATCATATCTACCAGCTTCTGCTTACATTCGGCTTTATCCTGGTCTTCGACGATGTGACGAAGATCGTCTGGGGCCTCGACTACAAGCAGGTGCCTACGCCGGAAATCTTCTCGCAGCCGATCGAGATGTTCGGCAGCCTGATTCCTTCCTATCGCGTGTTCGTTATCCTTTTCGGGACGGCGGTCTCGATCGGCCTATTCCTGGTGCTCGACCGTAGCAAATGGGGCATGGTCATCCGCGCCGCGAGTTCCGATTCCGACATGGCGCAGGCGCTCGGCATCGACGTGTCGAAGGTGCGCACGGGGGTCTTCGCGCTGGGCGCGGGCCTTGCGGCCGTCGGGGGCGCGATCACTGCCCCGTTGGTGCCGATCGAGCTCGGAATGGGCTTCAGCATCATCATTGACTGCTTCATCGTCGTCATCATCGGCGGTCTCGGCAACATCCGCGGTGCCATCCTCGCCTCGCTCGTGATCGGGATGACGCGAGCGGCCGGCTATGCCTACGCCACCGAATGGGTCGAACTCACGACCTTCGCGCTGCTGATCGTAACGCTGATGTTCCGCCCCGCCGGCCTGTTTAGCTACAAGGGACGCTCGGCATGAACAACCTGCTCCGCAGCCCGTTCCTGACGGGCGCTCTCATGGCCGCCATGATCGTCAGCCCGTTCTTCCTGTCCGGGGGCGAGGGGGTCAACCTCGTCAGCCTGATCCTGATCTGGGCGCTATTCGCCATCGGTTTCGACCTGATCTTCGGCATGGCCGGTCTGTTATCCTTCGGGCATGCGGCGTTGTTCGGGAGCGGTGGTTACGCACTCACTTTCCTGACCGTCGGCCACGGCGTCGGCTTCCTGCCGGCGCTGCTGGTGGCCGCGGCCGTAGGGGCGGCTCTGGCTTTCGGCCTCAGCATCTTCGCGCTCAGGGTGTCGGGGCTGTTCTTCTCGCTGCTGACACTGGCGCTCGCCCAGATGGTCTACATTCTGGCGTCCACCCGGCTGCGGGAGTTCACCGGCGGGCTTGACGGCATCCCCGGTGTGCCGCGTCCCGAACTGTTCGGGATCGATTTCTACGACAACCACAATTTCTACATTTTCCTGCTCGTCGTGTTCCTGCTTGGCCTCGGCCTCATGGCGCTGCTGCGCGCCTCGCCCTTCGGGCGGTCGCTCAGGGCCGTGCAGGCCAACGCGGTGCGTGCCGCGCAACTCGGCTACAATGTTCACCGCCTGCGGCAGGTCGCGTTCATCGTTTCGGGGGCCTATGCGGGCGTGTCGGGCGCGCTGCTGGCTTCGCTGATGTTCTACATCAGCCCGCAGATGCTCCACTGGACGACTTCCGGCGACGTTCTGATCATGACCGTGCTCGGCGGCAAGGGTACGCTGCTCGGGCCGATCCTTGGGGTGGCGGTGTTCGAGGTGCTGAAGGAGGAACTGAGCCAGTTCACCCAGTACTGGTACGGTATTCTCGGCCTGGTTTTCATCGTCGCGACCATCTACTTGCAGAACGGCATCGCGGGTCTGTTCCAGCCGCGCGGCGGCGGTCGCGAAGGAGGTTCCCCATGAGCGGCGGATCGCTAGCAGGCGGATTGCTACGCTGCGAGAACGTTCAGGTCGCGTTCGGCGGGCTGAAGGCGGTGAATGGCGTGAGCCACGATTTCCTGCCGGGCCGGCTATACGGCCTCATCGGCCCGAACGGTGCCGGTAAGACCACGCTGATGAATGCACTTTCGGGCCATGTGACAGTGAGCGCAGGCCGCGTGCATCTGGATGGAACGGACGTGACCGACCTGCCGGTCCACGCCCGTGCACGCGGCGGCCTGGGGCGGAGTTTCCAGATCACCAAGATCTTCGCCGGAATGTCGGTGCTGGAAAATCTCGAACTCGCCGCCTTCGCGCATCGCTACCGGGTCCAGCCGTTCTGGCTGCCCGTCGGCCGCTTCCGCGGCGTGCGCGAGGCGGCGGAGCGGGTGCTGGACGAGGTCGGTCTCGCGCGGCTTGCGCACGCGCCGGCGGAGAACCTGTCGCACGGTGATCAACGGGCTCTGGAAGTCGGGCTGACGCTGCTCGGCGAACCGCGCGTGCTGCTGCTCGACGAGCCCCTCGCCGGCGTCGGCCACGATCAGGTGGAACGGGCCATCGGCCTGCTCGGGCGCATCGTCAAGAACCGGACCGTGTTGTTGATCGAGCACAACATGGATGCGGTGATGGAGATCTCGGACGAGATCATCGTGATGGTGCAGGGCCAGATTCTGGCTTCCGGCCTGCCGAAGGACATCCGCGCCAACGCAGCCGTGCGCAGGGCCTATCTGGGGGAAGAGCCATGACGGTGCTCGCGCTGCAATCCTGCGATGTCTTCTATGGCAAGGCCCAAGCCTTGCATCGGGTGTCGATCGACGTGTCGCAAGGCGAGGTCGTATCGCTGATCGGCCGCAACGGCGCGGGCAAAAGTACCTTGCTCAAGGCGCTGATCGGTCTCTGCTCCATCGCCTCCGGCCAGCGCCGGTTGCATGGCGACGACGTGACAGCGCTGCGCCCGTATCAGCTCGGCCGGCGAGGTATCGCCTTCGTGCCCGATACCCGCCGCATCTTTTCCAACCTGTCGGTGGAGGAAAACCTGCGTATCGCAACAGTCATGGGGCGCACAGGCCGCTGGACCATAGAGCGGGTGTGGGAACTCTTTCCGGTACTGAAGGTGCGCGGCATGCAACCGGGCAACACTCTCTCCGGCGGCGAACAGCAGATGCTCGCCATCGGGCGTGGCCTGCTGACGAACCCTGACGTCCTGTTGCTGGACGAGCCGACCGAGGGCCTCGCGCCGCTCATCGTCGATCTCCTCGTCGAAGCGATGCGTGTCATCAACGGCGAGGGAATGGCCATCCTGCTGGTGGAGCAGAACCTGCGCGTGCCGCTGAAACTTGCGCACCGGCAATTCGTCATCGACCACGGCGCCATGCTGTGGAGTGGAACGACAAGCGATCTGCAAGCCAATCGCGACCGGATCGAATCCCTGATCAGTGTTTGAGGTGAACCATGGGACATGCATATATCGTCGGAGTAGGGATGTCGCGGTTCGGGCGATTTCTCGACCGCTCGTTGGCCGATATCGCGGCCGAGGCCGTCACCGAAGCCATTGCGGACAGCGAGCTGGAGCGGGCTGATCTTCAGGCCGTCTTCTTCGCCAACGCCACCCAGGGCATCGTCGAAGGACAACATCTCGTGCGCGGGCAGATCCTGCTGCGCAAGCTTGGTCTGCCGGGCATTCCGGTTACTAATCTGGAGAACGCGTGCGCGAGCGCCAGCACGGCGCTGAACGCCGCCTGCGCCTACGTCATCTCGGGTCAGGGCGATGTTGCCATGGCGCTGGGTGCGGACAAGATGAATGCGGCCGATCGCGCTAGGTCCTTCGCGGTTTTCGACGGGGCATGGGATGTGGGCGACGAGGAGGCCTCCATCCGCCGTCTCGCGCAGTTCGGCTCGGCCGTTGAGCCGCCGGAACGCAAGGTCGAGACCGGCCAGCGCAGCGTTTTCATGGATATTTATGCTGCGCTTGCGCGCTATCACATGGGTCGGTTCGGCACCACACAGGCTGATATCGCCGCCGTTTCGGCCAAGAACCACAAGCATTCGGTGCTGAATCCCAAGGCCCATTACCAGACGCCCATGACCGTCGACGAGGTGCTGGCGGCGCGGGAGGTGTCGTGGCCGCTGACCCTGCCGATGTGCGCGCCGATCAGCGATGGCGCCGCTGCGGCCATCGTCGTGTCGGAAGCGAGGGCACGGCAGTTGGGTCTGTCCCGCGCCGTTCGCGTTGCCGCCAGCGTGCAGGCGTCGGGGTCGGATCGTGCCCCGGATGATATCGAGCGGCATCTATGTCGACGCGCCGTCGACCGAGCCTACGAGGTCGCTGGCCTCGGCCCGCAGGACGTCTCTGTTGTCGAGGTTCACGATGCTTCCGCCTTTGCCGAATTGCAGCAGGCGGAACTGATGCGGCTGTGCCCGATGGGTGAGGGTGGCCCGCTGGCGCGTTCCGGGGCGACATCGCTTGGCGGGCGCATCCCTATCAATGTGTCGGGCGGTCTTGAGTCACGCGGGCATCCGATCGGTGCTACGGGATTGGCGCAGATCTACGAACTCGTCATGCAATTGCGCGGCGAGGCCGGGGGCCGTCAGGTTTCCGGCGCGCGTGTCGGCCTGGCCGAGAACGGTGGCGGCTTCTACGGATACGAAGAGGCCACCGCCGTCATCACTTTGCTTCAGCGTTAGGACAAGGCCATGCGTTTAATCGATCTTTTCGACCGCGGCGTCGCTATCGCCCCTGACCGCGTCTGCCTGAAGGATGCCGACATAAGCCGGACGTTCCGCGACGTGCAATTACGAACCTTCCGCTTCGCCAACGTCCTCGCCGCGACCGGGTTCACACCGGGCCAGAAGGCGGCGGTTTACAGTCCCAACTGCGTTATCGGCTTCGAGGTGATGCTGGGCCTGTTCCGGTCGGGAGTCGCCTGGGTGCCGGTCAACGCAAAGAACGCCATCGGCGAGAACTGTTATATTCTCGACAATTGCGACGTCGAAATCCTGTTTTATCACAGTGAGTTCGAACCACTGATTGGCCAGATTCGCTCTGCCTGTCCGAAGATTGGCCACTACATCTGCCTTGATCGGAGAACGGACGCGGTGCCGTCGCTGGAAGATTGGATGAAGGATGCGCCGGAGACCGATCCGGACGTGCCGCTTGGTCCCGATGATCTGGTGGGCATCCTCTCTTCCGGTGGCACAACGGGGCAGCCCAAGGGCATCCTGCTGACGCAGCTCAACTGGACGACCATGGTCGCCAATTTTTGTGCCGCATTGCAGGTCGGGCCTGAGCCGGTGCATCTGGTCATCGCGCCTATGACTCATGCCGCCGGGTTGCTGGGTGTGGTTCTGGCGGCTGTCGGCGCCACCAACGTTATCCTTCCCCGTTTCGATGCGGCGGCTGTGCTCGACGCGATCGAGGCGGAAGGCGTCACGCACCTGTTCCTGCCGCCGACCGCGATCTACATGCTGCTGTCGCATCCGGGCATCGAAGGGCGCAACTTTTCGAGTCTGCGCCACTTCATCTACGCGGCCGCGCCGATGGCCGTCGATAAGCTGCGGCACTGCCTGGCGATCTTCGGACCGGTCATGACCCAGAGCTTTGGCCAGGCCGAAGCACCGATGTTCTGCACAGTCCTGCCGCCCGAGGACCATCTGGTCATCGGAGATCCTTTGCGGGAAAAGCGTCTGGCAAGTTGCGGCAGGCCGGCACTGCTGACCCGTGTCGCCATCATGGATGGCGATGGCAACCTGCTGCCCGCAGACGAGCGCGGGGAAATCGTGGTGCGTGGCGATCTCGTGATGAAGGGCTACTACAAGAACGAGACCGCCACCGCCGAGGTGTCGCAGTTCGGCTGGCACCATACCGGCGACATCGGCTTCATCGACGGGGACGGCTATGTCTACATCATCGACCGCAAGAAGGACATGATCATCTCGGGCGGCTTCAACGTCTATCCGAGCGAGGTCGAGCAGGTGATCTGGGCGCATCCCTCCGTGCAGGATTGCGCCGTCATCGGCATTCCCGACGAAAAATGGGGTGAGGCCGTCAAGGCCGTGATCGAGCTCAAGCCCGGTGCCAGCGTCGATCCCGAGGAGATCGTCGCACTCTGCAAGGCGGAACTCGGCAGCATCAAGGCACCGAAGTCGGTGGAGGTCTGGGAAGCTCTGCCGCGCAGCCCGGTCGGCAAGGTGCGCAAGAAGGACATCCGGGATTCGTTCTGGCGCGGGCAGGTCCGGAACATCTAGACGAAAAAGGATGATGAACGTCGCCACGCTTCTTCAACAGTCGGCAATCGTGTTCGGGGGGCTTCCGGCCGTTTGTCAAGGCGCCGTCGTTGTCCATACTTGTGCGTCATTGCGCGCCCGCAGCGCGACCGTCGCTGTGGGCCTTGCGGCACTCGGACTCGCGTCTGCCGCGCGTTGCGATCTACATGGCGAACCGGCCCGAGTCTCTAGAAATCCTGTTCGGCATCTGAGCCGCCAGCCGAGTGGTGGTGCCAGTCAATGCCAAGCTCCATCCTTGGGAACTGTCGTACATCCTCACCGACAGTGAGGCGGCAGTGCAGTTCATCGATTGGCTCGGCGAAGTCTCCGGTTGCGAAGCCATTATCGATATCGGCGAGTAACAATACCGTGATCTGGCCGGGGTTGCCGCGGATCTTGTTCAAGCCCCGGCCGCGGGAGACCTTGTCGCACGGGATAGGGTGGATGTCCGCATTTTTTAACAGATAGGGGGAGGACATCATGGTTGGACGTTTGCAGGACAAAGTGGCTGTCGTCATGGGCGCAGGGTGCGCGGGTGAGGGATGGGGCAACGGCAAGGCGACGGCTGTGCTTTTCGCTCGCGAGGGCGCAAGGGTGGTCTGCATCGATCACAACCTCGAGTCGGCGGAAGCTACGGTCGACATCATTCGCGCTGAAGGCGGCAAGGCTGTCGCCATGCGGGCCGATGTGACCTCGGCGGAACATATCGACCGCGTGACGAAGGACGTGCTGTCGGATTTCGGCCACATCGATGTGCTGCAGAACAACGTGGGCATCGCCGACACCGTCTGCGCCACCGAAGCAGTATCCGAGGCGAGCTGGGACCGGGTGATGGACGTCAACATCAAGAGCATCTTCCTGACCTGCCGGCGCATCATGCCCGAGATGGCGAGGAGGCGCGGGGGTGCGGTCGTCAACGTGTCCTCTCTCGCCTCGATCAGGATCATCGGTGTTCCGATGGCTTCCTATTATGCCTCGAAGGCGGCAGTGAACCAATTCACCCAGGCGGTGGCCATCGAATATGCGACGCGGGGTGTACGTTGCAACGCGGTTCTGCCAGGGCTCATGAATACGCCGATGATCGTCGAACCCTACAAGTACGTCTATCAGGACGTCGACGACATGATCGCGCGGCGCGATGCTATGGTTCCGACTGGAAAAATGGGCGATGCCTGGGACGTTGCGCACGCTTCTCTTTTTCTGGCGTCGGACGATGCGTCATACGTGACCGGCGTCCTGTTGCCCGTTGACGGCGGCATGTCCTGCAAATGCGGTTGAGGCCGGACAAGGTGAAGCTGATTGAAGCTAACAGCACCAAGTGACTCTCGGCACCGCCGACGTACATGAGGGGCCGGACGGCACGACAACACCGGTTGTCGCCTCACTGCCCCACGAGGTCGGTGACGACGACTGGGCGCTGTCTCCCGGACCAGCAGCTGTTAGATCAGAACCATGTCGGGTAGTACCAGCGCGATCCGCACGCATATGTCCCGCCTCCTTGATCACATTCAGGCTTCTGCCCCTGACAAATCTCACTCCCTAGTGAAGTCAGGATCGGCGCCGCCCCTGATCCTCTCGCACTGGCAGTATTGACATTATAAATCAATATATTATACCAATTCTCATTGATCTGAACCTCTATATCCACTGCCGCATTCCGATAGTCATGATGCGCGACGGTTGGTCGATGAGTTTGTTCCATGCGTAGCAGCAGTGATCGATGATATCGACGTAGGAGTAGAAGACCCGGTTTGACAGCCAGTTGTCGCGCATGAACTGCCAGACATTTTCCTGCGGGTTGAGTTCGGGGGCACTTGGCCTGCAGGTGCAAGAGGGTGATGTTCGGCGGGATGATCAGCCGGCTCGACAGATGCCAGCCGGCCTGATCGAGCAGGAGGATGGCGTGCCTGCCCGGCGCGACCTGGGTGGCGATCCCGGCCAGATGCGGGCTCATCGCCGGGGTGTCGCAGACGGGCAGGACGAGAGCGGCGCCTTTGCCGTCCTTCGCACAGATCGCGCCGAAGATGCAGGTCGAGGCCGTGCGCTGGTCGTGCGGCGCCGACGGTCTGGTTCCGCGCCTGGCCCAGTGTCGCGTGATCTTGTTCTTCTGACCGATACGCGCCTCGTCAGCGAACCAGATTTCCACATCGGCGGGGTCGAGGCCTTTATCTCTGGCGACCTCTGCTACACGGTCGGGAAAGCTTTTTTAAAATCCTCGATCGCCTCTTCGGCCTGCGCGTGATGGCGCGGCCGGGCGGAAAGCGCTCAATGAAAGAATCGCAGAGCATTTTACGATCATGACCGATCGAAAAATGCTTTAGCCCATGGCCCGCAGTTCCCGGCTCAGCGTCGGCCTGGAAACGGATACCCTGAACTCGTCGTGAAGCCATTGGCACAGATCGATGATCCGCCAGCGCACGACGCCATGGATCGCCGGCGTCGGCCCACTGTCGATGATCGCGGCCAGCGCCTTGCGATGCTCGTCGTCGAGCCGAGACGGTTGGCCCGGCGCCTTGCGGTCGATCAGTCCATCAGGACCGAGCGCGTTGAACTTCAAGACCCAGCCGCGAACGATCTGCACTGTCACGCCGCCGATCCGCGCGGCTTCGCCCCGGCGCGCGCCCTCGTAAATCGCCGCCAAAGCCAGCAGCCGCCGGGCTTGCGGTCCGTCCTTGGGCCGCCTCGCAACGGCCCGGATCATCGGCGCATCAAAATCAGCCCGAAGAGGAATCGGCATCGCAAACCTCATGCGTTCTCACAAATGAATCAGAAAAGCGCTGATCGGGGAAGACCAGAAGAGTCATGAGCTGGACGCCCGCATTAACCTCGCGCGGCTGATGATTTCATGATTCAATCTGGCCCTCATGATTTGGAGGCCGGACGATGGAACAGAGGTCGCTATTTGGGCTGTCGGAGCATCTTGAGCGGCTGAGCAAAATCGGCGACCCACTGGAGGTTCTGGAGGCGACGGTCGATTTCGAGTATTTCCGCGGCTGGCTGGTGGAAGGGTTGGGCTATGGCGACGGAGCCAAGGGCGGGCGCCCTCCCTTCGATCCGGTATCGATGTTCAAGGCCCTGATCCTTCAGGCCCAGCACAATCTGAGCGATGCCAAGATGGAGTTCATGATCCGGGACCGCCTGTCCTGGATGCGGTTCCTGGGCTTCGACCTTGGCGGGCCGACGCCGGATGAGAACACGATCCGGCTGTTCCGCAATAAATTGACGGAGACCGGGGCGCTGCAGCGGGTGATGAAGGCGTTCGACTGGCAATTGCAGAAGAAGGGCTACATCCCGATGTCGGGCCAGATCGTCGACGCATCCCTCGTGCCCGCGCCGAAGCAGCGGAACACGGATGCGGAGAAGGAGGCGATCAAAGCCGGCAAGACGGCGAACGAGATCTGGCCAAACGAACCGAACAAGGCGGCTCAGAAAGACACCGATGCGCGTTGGACGCTCAAGATTGGCGGCAAGATCCGGTATCGGCCGGACGGCACGCCGCTGCCTCAAATCGCACTGCCGGTCTTCGGCTACAAATCCCACATTGCCATCGACCGGCGCTTCGGCTTCATCCGGGAGGGGGCGGTGACCTCGGCCGCGCACGCCGATGGGCGGATGCTCCCCAAGTTGGTGAATACGGAGAATACCTCATCGGAGGTCTGGGCCGACAGCGCCTATCGCTCGCAGAAGAACGAGAAATGGCTGGCTTCAAAGATGCTGGTCAGCCGCATCCATCGTCGCAAGCCGGCGGGCAAGCCGATGCCGCAGAATATCGCGCGGGCCAATGCCGCGAAATCGTCGATCCGTGCCCATGTCGAACACGTCTTCGCCCACCAGAAGAACCGCTTCGGCCTGTTTATCCGCACCATCGGGCTGGCGCGGGCCGAAGCGAAACTCACCTTGGCCAATATCGCCTACAACTTCGACCGTCTCATCTTCCATGAACGGGCAAAAGCCAGGGGCTGAATCCGTCTGGCGTCGGGGAACCGGGCCCCAATATTCGGTCTCGGCGGCGCATTCCGACGGTCAAATGCGCCCTTCAACGGATCGGAAACCCAGCCTGCTGCGCTTCAAGTCCAATCGGCTGCTCGATCTGCGGGGTTAATACGGGTGTCCAGCTCCGAGACTTGGTATTATATGATATTGGAAGCGGTATTGACCGTGATTATTTAATTACAACAGAGTATTAGGCATTTCTTTCTTCTGTTCCGGTCTGTCAACTGAAAAGTTATTCTTTACTTAAACATGGCTTATGAGCCTTGGATATCACTGAGGTCCATCCCCTTATCCCACGCCATCAAGCGTATAGAACCCCCGCCTGCGCCAATTGAGGAGCTGCGACAAGGCATCGGCCTGATCGTCGTGACGGCCGTCGGGAAACGCGAGGATCTCGTCCCGGAATTCATCGAGCCAGGAGGCGGCCGACGGCAGCAGCACCGCGCCGGCCTCGATGCGCGCCGAACAGGCAGACATCCTGACGACCTTGTCGGATTCCGGCTTGATCGCAATCGTGTGACAACGGTCACGCTTGAGGTCCTGAATCAGGCTCGTGCCGCTGCCCTTGTCCTCGATCAGAATGGTTTGCGCCTTCCAGCGCTCCCTGGCCCGCAAGATGCGATTCTTGAGGCTGGGATAGTCGAGCTTTTCCCGGATGACGTCGACGATGTAGACCGTGTCCTGAACGACAAGAGCGGTAATACCTACCGAATAATCGTTCAACTCACCCGCCTTCGAGGCCGTATCCCAGCTCTGTACCATCATCGCCGGCCACTTCGCCTCGGGCAAGGCGCTATATTGGCCGAACCAGGCCCATTTGATCATGTTGCCGCCGGCCGGCACCGGCGATTGCTGATATTGCGCGGAGAAGGCTGCCGAGCCCATATCGCGCTTCAGACGGCCGAGATCGGCAACAGTGTCGCGGCCAGGGTGAAGGACGTCGCCGGGCTTGATCAGGTGGAAGCGCCCGTAACCGATCGGGATACGGAGTTCTTCTTCGGCAATCGCCGGGAGATTGAGGTGAACCCAGCCGCTCTCCGCCAGAGTACCTTTGGCGAGCACATGGCCTGCGAGATCGTCGACATGCAGCCGCTGCATGATCAGGATGATGACGTCGCTTCTGCGGTCATCGAGCCGGGTCAGTAGCGTTTCGTCGAACCAGCGTTTGACGGAATCGCGGGCCGCCTGCGACTCGGCGTCCACCGCTTTCATCGGGTCGTCGATGATGATAATGCCGCCCCCGCGTCCCGTGAGCGGTCCTCCCACCGTGGTGGTCAGCCGGTAGCCGCCGTCCGTGGTGCGGACCTCGCGCTCCCTATCCTTCCCTGGGTCGATCCGGGTGTACGGAAACAGATCACGATACCAGTCGGCCTTCATCACCTTGCGGAAGGCATTGGCGTGCTCGACCGCGAGATCATTGCCGTAGCTCACCGTGATGATCCTCCGGCCGGGCTCATGTCCGAGAACCCACGCCGGAAAGGCGACGGATGCGGAATGCGACTTCAGGCTGCGGGGCGGGACCGTGATCAGCAATCGCTTGATGCGGCCATGCATCACCTTCGACAGGTGCCAGGCAAAGGCATCGATATGCCAATTATGCAGATAGGGCAGGGCGGGATAAAGCTCCCGGAACGATTTTTCGATGAAGGCGCCCAGGTTCTGTCGCAGGATCACCTGCATATCGTGATAGGTGAGTTCCGGCGGATCACCCGCGACTTGCAAATGCGCTTGCCTCATTCGCCGCCCTCCGGAAGCACGCCGTTGGGGAACAACCGCTGCATGATCGCTCGATCCGATTCGTTGAGCTGCTTGCGGGCGTCGTCATTCGGGGCGTTCGGTTCTCGCTCCATATGGCCGAGGTCCCTTAGAATACCGAAAAGTGCCGTTGTTGCCCTGGCATCACCCTTGAGGGCCTTGTTGGTCAGCTGACGAAACCAGGCCTCCTTCCGGGTGATCTTCTTCTCCCGGTCTCCTTCCCGGACGACGATCTTCTCATCCAGAATCTCCTGCAGGAGCGTGCCCGTGTTCCTGGTGCCTCTTTTACGGCCCTTCGGGTTTCCGGATTGGCCGGGCTTGAAGCGGCTGTGGCGTGGCGGCCTGCCGTAACCTACCTCATAGGCCGGCGCCGGCGAGGCAGCCTCCGCTTCCAGCCCCTCGACATTGTCTTCCACGGGGTGATCATTCATGGGAAATGAGTCTCTCGCCGTTCGAGCCTGGTGTCGGAGCCGCCGTATCCGGCAATTCGTCAGGAATCTGATGCTGAAGCCGCTCCGCCGCGCGCCGGGCACGCACGGCCGCAAACGTCTCGCCCGTCGCCGCCAGCACGGCGTCATCCTTCGCAAACTGTTGCCAGCGAAGGATCGCCGTATCGCAATAATGAGGATCGATCTCCATTGCCCGCGCGCGGCGCCCGACCTTCTGGGCGGCGATCAGGATCGTGCCGGAGCCGCAGAAGGGGTCGAGCACGATGCCGCCCCGGCTCGAGCAGTCCTTCATCGCATCGGCCACCATCGCGACCGGCTTGACCGTGGGGTGAAGGGCAAGCTCCTCCCTCGCGGTTCTGCCACCCGAGCTGATGCCGCGATAATTCCAGATATTGGTCCGGTAGCGACCCTTCTGGCCGAGCTCGAAGGAATTGATATGCGGCGCGGTGCCCGCCTTCCAGGCAAAAATCAGCTCATGCCGGGAACGGTAGAAACTCCCCATACCGCCGTTGTCCTTCACCCACACGATCAGGTTCTTGAGGTCGGAATAATGCGCCTCGCCCGCCCGCTGCATTTCCATGAGGTGGCGCCAGTCCATACAGAGGAAGTGGATCGAGCCGTCCACGCTGAAGGAGGCCAGGTGGCCGATGACCGTGGACAGGAAGGCGGTGAAGCCGTCCCGCGACATTTCCCCTGAGGCCATGGCGAACTCACGGTGGCGGATTTTTCCCGCCCCGCCGACATGGCCGTCGATCGGGACGTTGTAGGGCGGATCAGTGAACACCATCTGCGCCCGCTCGATCCGGTCGCCCGCCGTCATCAGTAGCCGATAGCTGTCGGCCTCCTGCGCATCGCCGCAGACAAGTCGGTGATCGCCGAGCAGCCAGACATCACCCGCCTCGGTCGTCGCCACGGCGCCGCTGTCGATGGCCGGCACACGATCATCCCGCGGATCAGAGTCGTCGCGGGTGCCGCCGATGTCGATGAGATCGTCGATCTCGGATATCGAAAAGCCGGTGAGGCCGATGTCGATCTCCGGCGCCTGCTCGATGAGAAACTGCAGCTCGATGGCCAGAATTTCCTCGTCCCAGCCGGCATTGAGGGCGAGTTTGTTGTCCGCCAGGATGTAGGCGCGCTTCTCGGCCTCCGACAGCGATGCGATCAGCCGGCACGGCACTTGATCCATGCCGAGGAGTTTCGCCGCCTCGACGCGGCCATGCCCTGCCAGGATGCGGTCATGCTCGTCGATCAGCACGGGATTGGTGAAGCCGAACTTTTTGATGCTGTCGGCGATCTGACGGATCTGCTTTTTCGAATGCGTCCGCGCATTGCGGGGATAAGGCGTCAGGTCCCGGATACCCTTGTTCAGGAGCCGTTCAGCGTCCATCGTCATGGACCTCCCGCTGAACGGCTGCGCTGACATGATCTTGCTTTGAGTTCCCGTTGCCCGCGCTCGCGTCGGCATGGGTCTTCAACCTGTCGGCCTGTGCAAGGCAAAGCTCGGCGAACCGCCGGAGGAATGCCTCGTCGGGTTCCAGTCCGGTCGCCGACCAGCCGGCATAAGCCTGCTTGAACAATTCCTCGGCGTGAAGCGGACCAATCGCGCTGTGGCGGACGATCTCGTCCCAGAGGGTGACGATGCCCAACGATAGGGGATCGGCAGGCATGCCATCCTGGCCATATCTCCGGAGAACGGCTTGGCCGATCGACGAGGCGGCGAAGGTGTCGACAACGCGGGAGAATTCAGGCGAAGCCTTCTCGAGCTGATCAGCGTCGAACAGCCATCGCTGCGCAAAGGCGTCACGGCGTGCCTCTTCCAAATATTGTTCGCCATGCTGTTGCCACTGGCGCTGCAGACGGCGGAGCACCGCGGGAAACTCCGGATCGTCCTCATCGAGCAGTGAGCGGAAGGCTCCTGTTGCGTTCGGCGACAGGCCGAAAATCAGGTTCCGCACTGCTTGCCGCAGCAGGCGCTGGTCGTGTTCGCGATTCGGTGCCGTGCCCATTGGGCGGCCGCGTTTCCTGGGAATCGTCATGGCCTCGATCCATCTTGGTCATCCGGGAACAAGATGGATTAATTAATGACGTATCGCAACGTCATTAATTAAATGCAATTGTGTCACTGTCTCCTAATGTCGCCTGAATCTTGTTTTTTATTCTGAAAATTCAACTCATTAGAGGATTCGGAGACTCCGACGCTCACTGTGAATGCCGATGACGATTGGCTTGTTACAAGCCTTGTCGAGAATGGCGCTCAGCGTAAACATTGTGCGATCGATTCGCTGCAGGATATCGATGCGATGAAGCAGCGAGAATAACCTGGCGATACCGATCCGTAAGGTCTGTTAGTTAGCTTCGAACGCAAAAGGGCGGGATGCAGTCATTCGCGGCAAATGCGAATACAGTAACTATCTTGCAGGAAGGTGACGTTCGAATCCCGCATGTCCCGCCATTTTTCGTCGATGGTTCGCTATTGTCGCTGCTCTCCGCATCCCAGCAAGCGACATGGTAAATCGCCGATTCTATGCTAAAGTTTAATGTCGTGGGCGAGAGAGGTGGTTCGATTTGTTTGAACAGGTTCCGGGCGTTTTCTAAGTGGTTTTCCGCCTTGGTTATGCCGCTGCCGCTTCGGGCATTGGCGGGGTGAAGTAGGCCTGATGTGGGGTTTTCCCGTCAAGCGATGAATGCGGGCGGCGGCTGTTGTAGAAGTTCAGATATCGACCTATTCCGGCGCGAGCCTCGGACACGCTGGCATAGGCCCGCAGGTAAACCTCCTCGTATTTGATGGTCCGCCACAGGCGTTCGACGAAGACGTTGTCACGCCAGGCCCCCTTGCCATCCATGCTGATCTTGATTTCGCGCACCGCCAGCACCTTGATGAAGTCTGTCGAGGTGAACTGGCTGCCCTGGTCCGTGTTGAAGATCTCGGGCGTGCCATGTCGCGCCAGCGCCTCTTCCACAGCTTCTATGCAAAAATCGGCTTCCAGCGTGATAGACACCCGCCATGCCAGAACGCGCCGCGTGAACCAGTCCAGCACGGCGGCCAGATAGATGAACCCACGGGCCATGGGGATGTAGGTGATGTCCATTGCCCAGACCTGATTGGGCCGGGTGATGGGCAGCTTCCTGAGCAGATAGGGGTAGACTTTGTGCCCCGGCGCCGGTTTCGAGGTGTTCGGCCGACGGTAAAGCGCCTCGATCCCCATGCGTTTCATCAGCGTGGCAACGTGCCGCCGTCCAACCTTGAACCCTTCCTGGACCATCAGCCCCTGCAACATCCGGCTGCCCGCGAACGGGAATTCCATGTGCAGCTTGTCGATCCGGTGCATCAGCTTCAGATCGGCATCTGACACAGGGCGAGGCTTGTAATAGAAGGCCCCCCGGCTGATACCCAGCACAACCGCCTGACGGCTGACGCTCAGCCTGGCTGTGGGATCGATCATCTTTTTGCGCTTGGCAACAGACCCGCCTTGCCGAGCGCGCCGGACAAAAAATCGTTCTCCAGCGTCAGTTCCCCGATCTTCGCATGCAGGGCCTTCACATCGATCACCGGTTCCGGTTCAGTCTTCGGGGCTTCCCCGAACACTCCGGTCGCGCCCTCGAGCAGCTGGTCACGCCACTGCTTGATCTGGTTCGGATGAACATCAAAATCCTGCGCCAGTTCGATCAGCGTCTTCTCGCCCTTGATCGCAGCCACCCCCACTTTTGCCTTAAATGCCGGGCTATGGTTCCGGCGCGGTCGTCTCGTCATGGTCTTCTCCTCGCTCGCAGCATCATGCTGCTGTTGCGCGGAAAATCCACTTATCCCGGATGTTCAGTTTTCCGGAACCACCTCTGAATCACGATTGCATCGTCGACGCAATTTGCAAGGTTGCACCGGAAAACACCGCGCGATCTTGCAAACAACAATATTTCAGGCGGCAGGATAAGCGCAATAATTCAAGGGGTTGGGAATTCTTCACGGGCGACTCACTCATGCGCAACATAACAAGCCTCTGATCAGCCTGCGCTGATCAGACGGTTAGGCGAGCTGGGCGCGAGCCTTAGCTCTGCCGCTTGGGAACGGCGACCCCACCTTTGCGCAGGATCTCGGCCTCAACACGGAAGATGTCGGGCACGTTGACCTTTCCGTTGGACCGCTCCTCCATTACCCCGACATCGCGCATCGCCGACAACAGGGCGGCCAGATCATCACCCTCAAGGAATTTCACCGGCATGGACTTCGGGTCGGAAGAACCGCCGTCTCGGATAGCCTTGACCACGTCCGCCTCCTGCCAGAACTCGAAAAGACGCTCGCGTTCCAGCGGAACAAACTGCCGACGCAGCGCCTCAAGCGCCGGCTTAATCCAAGGGTAGTCCTCGTAAAGCTCCACTAGGCGGCTGCTAGATGCTGAACGCACACCATCCGAGAGTCCCAGATGATCAACAGAGCGGTCTGTAGGCGCGGGCCTGTGCTCGGCGGCCTTTTTCCATGCAATCAGGAAACTGCGCGGGGAACAGGTATCTGCAGCATCGCTCAAGTGGAGGGGCACCCAAGTGTAGACCCGACCCCGCTTCTTATTGCTTCCCATAAACTCGCCCGCAATCACCTTTATAATCTGCTCCTGATCGCCGGCTTGCGACCATCCTCTTGAGCTTCGGTGGGGTAGTTTCTCATTCTGGGCAATCAGATCCAGTTGCGCCTGTGATGAGGGGTTGCGGATCAGTTCGAATAGGAGCAATCCATAGAGCTCGTTCGGGCGCCATATTAAGTTTACATGATCGTTGCGGATCTTAGAACTGTCGGGAAAGCGGAACAGGTCATGATCCGCAAATTGATCGACGCGCATAAAAATCTTCGTGCGTATGGCACGGAAGGACTGCAATCCAACCGCCAACGCGAGCAGCGCTCGGGTGAGCTTGCGGATATCATTCCAATCGCGACCAAGCCGATCAAGCGCATCGAATACAATCAGAAGATTCCTGTTGCTTTGCAAAAAAGTGTCATCCGCTATCGACAATTCGCGAGAGTAGAGCATCGGATCGCTCTTGAGCCGTTCTATAATTCGGTTCAGCGATTCGCATGGGACGGTTCGCTGAACGATACGGACTAGTACCGCCCGCCATATCAGATCTGGGGTGATTCGACGGTCAAGGAGAGCAGCAATCTCATCGATCGTTGGGGCTGTTGGACTTGTCTTTGCCGAACCATTGAAGCCGATGACGACATCGGACTGCTTTAGAATGCGGTGACCGTATTCTTCGGCGACTCTATCTCGCACCGTTTGGTTTGTCAGCGCATGGGTCCAAAAGCTTTTCCCCATTCCGCGATTGCCGACCACAAGCTGGCGACGCAGGTCAAGCACACCGCGATGACCTTCCGGAAAGAATGCCTTATCCAAAGCGATGGATTCGTTGGGCTGAATATTCGGTGACGGATCGAATTCAGCCATTGCTGCACGTATCACAGAAAAGTCGGGGCTTGCATAAGTCATTATTGTAAGCCCTCCTCTGCCCTAGTCAGATTTATTGCGGACCAGAGTTCAGATAGGAACGGGCGGAATGTCTGTTCGTAGAAGGACTGGGTCAATTGCCCCGGGGTGCGGCTCGGATCGAAATCGATGAAAGCTGAATTGAACGGAACAATCAGTGGCCAATGCGGGGCAGTCTTGTCATCTCGCACAAAACGTAGGAATTCTGCCGAAGCATCGTCTGGTTCCTCGGCATCGTAAATATGTGCCGAATAGAGTTCGAACATCTCGTCGATGAAGAACTGTTCCGCCACGTCATTGCCGGCGCTGGCCTTGGCGTAGACCGGTCGGAGCATAGTGCGCCATTCGGTGTCCCTATTCTGCGCCCGATCGCGCTGTGCTAGCAATTGAAGCGCTGCAAAAAGTGCCCGGTAACCTTCAACCGTCTGCTTCTGGGCTGTACCAAAAAGCAGGACCGTCGCACCCAGTCCCAGAACTGCTGGCGCTGCCAGTTCGGCCAAACCCGCGCGACTGTCGATCAGGACGACGTCATATTGTTCGCTCTTGGTGGTCGCCGAGATCATCATTGAAATCTGCTTGGCGACCGATATGGAACTCCCGTCGACGACATCCTCTATCATCGCTCTCGCCAGCTTGGGCAATATGTTCTCGGGATGGCTTAGCGAACGGCGGCCAAGCGCCGGAAAGACGTCGACCCGTCCTCCATCGGCGGATGTCAGTTCGCTTGTACCAATATAGTGGTGCATATCGGCATCGGGCACGCCCCCTAGGCCATTCTCGACCAAATAGTCGATGACACCCAGTTCCGGGATGCGGCTGGAATCCAGCAGAAGATCGCCAAGACCCGGCGCCTCTAGGTCGAGGTCCACGACCAGTACGTTGCGATTAGCCCGCGCAAGATCAGCCGCTGCAACAGCAAGCGCCGTCGAGCGTCCGACACCGCCCTTCAGCGCGGCGAATACCACCCTCGGCGGAGAGACTGGCCCGGTCGCCGGTGCATCAAGCCAGCCTGCGCCGACGACGCGGCGATCCACGAGACGGCAGAACGTCTCGCCGATCTGCACCGGCAGCGCGAGGGGCTCAGAAAGCAGGGTTTCAGCTCCGCCGTCCCCACGAAATCTGACTGGGCGATCGCTGCGCGCGTAGACGCCGAGAGCTTCGATCACCGCGTGGCCAAGCTCGCCGCGCTCATTCTCATCCCTTGGCGTACGATCTGCCACGAAGCCGAGACGCCCCGATGAGTCCCGCAGCACGATACCAGCTTCGACAAAATCGGAACCCGCCAGCCTAGCCAATGTGGCGACCAACAGGGACAACGCATCGTCAAACATGATACCGGTCATCAGATCGCATCCATCCGAGCCACGAGGTCATTCGCGCTTCTCCGCCAGGCATCTATACGAGCATCCAGGATTTCGGCGGTTGGCGCATAACGCATGTCGGTGTTCCAGTGCTGAAAGAGCGACGCATCCTCAGCAATTACTCGCAGTTCCCCTGACCGCCTGCCATGAATCGTGTCGCGCAAGCTGGTCTTCAGCGACTCGAAATGAGCATAGAATGGATCATCCCGGCGTTGATTTTCTGCCATTGGCTTCATACCGCTATCGCGCATAATTTCCTTCACGGCCAATTCGCCACTGAGGCCGAACAGGTAACCAGCGACTGCACGGCATCCCGGCTGGGCACCCGCGGTGGCGGCCTCGTACAATTCGCGGGCAGCACGCAGGTGGCGGCGGGCAGATGTCGAAAAATCCGTACTGTACACCATGCTGCTTTCCTCGCGCTCGTGGCAAACTGTCTTGAGGATAGTATTAGCCGCTTAAGCGCAATTGGTCGAGGGCGCGAAGTCACCGACCCGGGAGGTGCGAGTCGCTACTTCGAGGCGTTGCCGCAATGCGGCGTGAACCGGACAGGAACGCCAGGAGAGGACCGAGGCATGAGCTCTTGATTGTCTGAGCGGGGGCGGATCTTTCCGGATAACCCTCGCCGTGCGGAGCGGAGGGAGAGCCGTCGTGTATATCATCCTTAGAGAGGCTGGCTGCGTCGGGTCGACAGTGACTCGCGCTTCTGGATCGTAGCGAGCCGGTCAGGTTGGTGACGCGCAAGGTACTCCGCGATGCGACGCTGGAGAGGGGCGGGGTCAGGATCGCCACGCCGTATGTCCGCGACACCGTCCTCCGGTTGTAAGCGCGGTTCCAGGCTGGCCGGCGTGTCTTCCTGCTCGCTACCCGGCTGACCCGCCCCTCGACATGGGTGTAAAGGAACGTTCGGGTCACGTCCCGCGTGCCCCAGGATATACGATCCGACAGGCCCGAAAGATCTTGGCGCCTATGCCGCCTACTAAGAACCCCTAACAAAACCTCGCGGGGTCGGCCGGCCGGGTCTTTTGGCCCCCTGCCATGTCGCCGATCCTCGCCGATGCAACCAGCATCGACTGCGTTCGGCTCCTCGCAGGATGACCAAAATCCCTCAGCCAGCCTCACCCCGGAGGTTTTGTTAGGAGTTCTAAAGCTGGTCAGATGAAACCCTTCCATGTTCATGCCGGCCAGCTCCCTGCTGGCACGAGAAAATTCCCTGTTCGGACGTTCAGGGAAATTCGTCGTAACCAACTGAATTAGCGGATAAACTCACATCGAAAACAGCACTCGGAACCCGATTCAGTCGAAATTTCCCTGCTTTTTCCCGGAAAGCAGGGAAATCCCATACAGAGACCGGTACTCGCTGGACTACGCCCACCACCAGGCACCCCGCTCTTGCTGGGTTTTTCGTGTCCCGTTCCCAATGGATACGACATTTCCGCAGGTTAGCGGGGATAGTCTCTGTCCGAGTGGTTGCTGCGGGGGCTTTCTGCCCCGTTCCCGCCCTCTCTTCAGCCTTCGTCTCTGTCGAGCTATTTCCGTGACCACTTCACCTGCCGCATGATGCTGGCGGATCGCCTGGATGTGGCGGACTGTCCCGATGGATCGCTCTTGGATGCCGGGCCTCGGGCAAGCTGACTGATTCGGCCGATGCCCCTCGCTTACATTCCAAGCGCGTTGGCCTGTTCCGACCAGAGATACGGGACATCAACGGATCGTGCCAGCGCGCGGGCGGTGAGATCTGCCGGCTGCCGGCCGGTCAGAATAGCTTCGGTGATCGCCGGCGACAGGAAGGCGAGGGGCAGGACGCGGCTGATGTCGGCACGATAGACGCCAAGCTCACGCGCCAGTTCCACGATCGACGATACCGACCCGTCCGTGAGCCTTACAAGATAGAGATGGGCGCGTGCCAGCAGATCGATCAGCGACGCCTCGGGCTCCCGCGCGATTCCGTTGATGACGATGCGCGCCTCCAACCCCCGCCGCTTGATCGCGACCGGCCGATCGATCACGCATGGTTCCGCCGCATCTTCGGGTGTCGGATCTTGGGATAGTTGATCCCAACAGTCGACGGGTTCCCGACCCATCGACGCAAGCAGCTGGCGGACCAGCGCCTGTTTCCGGACCTCGAAGCTGATCTTTTGGGGTGAGAGGGTGATCTTCCGGAAAAGCTCATGGAGGATCTTTTTCCGTGGTTCGGAAACCGCATCCCCCTCCAAGGTGGCTGCCATTGCCGAAGCAGCCGACAGCGCCCCCTCCATGCGATCGGCGGGGACGGCGCGCTCCTGCAACCAGTCTGCGATCAGGGTTCGATCCTGCAAGAGCTCGCAGGCCTGCCTCCGGACAATCCCTTCGAGTTCGCCCGCCGCGATGCGCCAGCTTCCTTCCTTGCTGGACGGGTCATGCCGGAGACGACGGGAGACATAATAACGGTAGCGCTTGCCGTGATTGTAGGCGTGGGTCGGACCGAGGCGGTCGCCGGTCTCGTCGACCACGAGGCCGGTCAGCAGATGGATATCCGGGCTGTATGATCGGTACTTTCTGTTCCGGGACTTGTCCGCGAGCAGGGATTGCGCCGCCTCGAACACGGCAGGCTCGATGATCCCCTCATGTTCTCCCTCATAGACATCGCCATGATAGCGGGCCTTGCCGATATAGACCGGGTTCGACAGCAAGCGATGAAGCCGGCCCCGGCTCATGGGTGTGCGTTGCGGAGCGAGCTTGTCGCCCTAACCATCGACCTCCTTGGCGAGATCCACCGCCGATCCCAGTTCGAGATAGCGGCTAAACAGATGCCGCACCTTTTCCGACCCGGCCTCGTCGACGACCAGCTTGCGGTTCTCGACACGATAGCCGAGCGGCACCGTACCGCCCATCCAGATGCCCTTCCTGCGCGAGGCCGCGATCTTGTCGCGGATGCGCTCCGCCGTCACCTCGCGCTCGAACTGGGCGAAGGAAAGCAGGACGTTGAGCGTCAGCCGGCCCATGGACGTGGTGGTGTTGAACTGCTGGGTGACGGAAACGAATGAGACACCGCTCGCATCAAAAATCTCGACGATCCTGGCGAAATCTATCAGCGAGCGGGTGAGCCGGTCGATCTTGTAGACCACCACCACATCGATCTTGCCGTTCCGGATATCCTGCAGCAGGCGCTGCAGGGACGGCCGCTCCATGGTGCCGCCGGAGATGCCGCCATCGTCATAGCGGCCGGGAACCAGCTTCCAGCCGAGGCCGGATTGTGAGGCGATGAAGGCGGCACAGGCTTCATACTGGGCGTCGAGCGAGTTGAACTCCTGATCGAGCCCTTCCTCGCTCGATTTGCGGGTATAGATCGCGCAGCGCTGCCGGGGCTGCGACGAGCGGGGGGAGCCGTTTCCGTTGGTGTCATTCCTGCCGCCATTATTGGTGGAGCTCCTCGTTCTGCCATTCCTCCTCATATCCCGAAGAACCTCGGCCCGGACCAATGCGTGCCGGTGATCGCACGGGCGATCGCCGTCAGTGAACGATAGACCTTCGCCTCATGGACGAAGCCGTTCTCGATGACATCGACGACGTGGGTCTGGCCATTCCACTCGCGCAGCAACCGGGCACCGGGTCGCAGGATCTGGCGTTTCCGGGTGGGAGACGCTGATAAAATGATCGGCGGCGTATCGTCCGCAGCAGTACTGCCATCATCGATCGGGTCCGCTGCACCTGCCTGCTTGCCCCCGATTCTATCTTCAAGCTGCCTCATCGCCTCCTTCAAACGCCGCTTCGTCTCCGGCTTGAAACCACCGAGCCGCCTTGCCTGCAACTGCCATGTCGCCGAATAGATCAGGAGACCGTTGCGCACGCCGATGGGCGGCGGATGGCCATGAGCCTTGATCCAGCGGTTAACCAATTCCTCCCGCGGGAGCTCGCCGATAGCGGCGACCTCCTCGTCCAGTGCAAGAACCTTTCTCATGGCAATCACCCGGCCTTGCCGCTCGCGCTGCCGGCCTCGTCCTCGATCCGGTATCGGCGGATACCGTCCTTGCCGGTTTCGGAGATCAGCCTCAGGCCGAACTTCTTCCTGACCGTTCCCGACAGGAAGCCGCGCACCGAATGGAGCTGCCAGCCTGTGGCCTCGGCAAGCTGGGCGATCGTCACGCCCCTGACCAGACGCAGCTTCTTGAGGACTATATCGGTCTTTCTCTGGGCAGGGACAACGGCCCTTTGAGGCCGCTGGGTTCGGCCGTCACTTGCCGCTGCGGCGACGGCCGTTCCTCGCTCCTCAGCAGTGCCCGTCCGCGAGTCAGACCTTCGCTTCTCAGGCTTGGGCTTTCTGGTAGCCGACTTTCCCGCTACGGATGCGCGGCCTCCGGGCTGCTTTCGTTCCCGGCTTCCTGGCTTGCTCCTGCTTGTTTCTGCAACGCCTGTCCGTCATCCGCAACGGCGTCCTCTCTGCTAGCAGGGGCGGACCTGATGATATCGATCAATGTCATATTTGCTCTCCGTCGGTTCAGCTACCGGACCAACCGGCGCCTGTACTGACGAAAGCCCGCGATCCGGGCTGACTGTGAGTCTCAGCAGAGGGAAGGCGATTGGGCGATCTCCCTTTACTGTCAATGCTATCTTTGCTTCGTTTATCACCGAAGTATAGAAATAAAATTTATCATTTATAATATTTTATTTCATATTTACCAAATACATTCTCTCTTTTGAAGTCGTGTTTTCAAGTTTTTCTTTCAAAATATATTTGTTTATATATCAATATAATTGAGTTTTTATAATAAAATATTTTGTTTTGATATTGCATATATTTAATTTCTATAATTGCAAGACGTATGTGTGTTTCATGATTAGAATGAGATGACAGCGCCCTTGTCAGGTGATTTGCGCACGCGACGGGTCTGTGCGGTTGCGCATCAGCTAATGCCGGCGACGTTGTCTGCCGATCTGGTCCGTATTGCACCTCCCGCTGCAAGTATTTCGGCAGGAAAATCCATCTGCGCCATGAGGCCATGCGGTGCTTTGTTCAGGAGTTCGATCGTACCGCCATGTGCCCGCACGATGTCATCGACAATCGAGAGTCCCAGTCCGAATCCACTGCGGCCGGCCGATGTTCGTGCTGCATCGACCTTGAAAAAGGGTTCGAGCACGCGGGTACGTAAATCGTCGGGAAGGCCCGGGCCGTCATCAACAACGCATATTCGCACGGTCCCCTTTTCGACGGCCGACAGCTCTACCGAAATCTCCTGGGCAAACTTGGTGCTGTTCTCGACAAGGTTACTGATCGCACGTGCAAGCGATCGTGGTTTGCAGCGGTAGGAAAAGCGTTCCGGTCCGGCGTACTTCACATTGAAACCTACGTCGGCAAAGTCGGAACATACGGTTGTCAGCAGGCTGGGCAAGTCAGCGTTGACGGGCTTCTCGGTTGCCATTTCCTTGCTGAAATAAGCGAGCGTATCGTTGAGCATGCCGCTGAGAGCGGAAATATCTTTCAAAAGCGCCGCTTTCAACTCCGGCTGAGTCGAGCGCTCCGCGCGCAGACGTAAACGCGTCAGCGGTGTACGGAGGTCGTGGCTTACGGCGCGCAACATACGCGTGCGATCATCGATCATGTGTCGCACGCGGCTGCGCATGTCATTCAGTGATTTGGCCAGCGTTCGAATTTCGGTGATCCCACCCTCGTCGAAAGGTCGGTCTGGCCCTTCGTCGGGCTTCAATGTTTCCGCAGCTTTAGCGAATTCAAGCAGGGGAGCCGTAATCATGCTTGCCGCATACAGAGAAAGCAGAACCACCGGCAAGACAACGCTCATCACCTGTAGTGCAAAACTGACTTGACGGTCGGTAATCCATGTATCAGGAGGAGCCGGCGAGGGTAGAAACGCCAAGGCCCGATCATCGCTGAACCCGACGAGAAGCACATTGTGCAATTCCCCGGAGGAGGTTTCCGCACGGAAAGCCATTGTGAATGTTGCAGGCAAGTTATCCCGGACGTGCCGACGAACATCGTCAGCGGGGATTTCCGCCTCGACCTTCTGCACAAGTTCCGCTGCCGACACAGCCTCGACTTGAAGCCAGGTTCTGGACATGGCGTCCAGGATCGCGGCCTCCTGCTCCGCTGAAACGGAAGCCCGGATCTGGTCGATGACCATCTCAATTTTCAAGGCCGTCGTCCGGGCATAGGAAACACTTTCAAAATCATCGCGCAGTACGAGTTCGGCAAGGGAACCCAGGATGACGAGGCCGATGACGGGGCCAATGGCCAAAGCCGTGATTTGTCGGCGGATCGATCCAAGCCGTAAGGGTGTAAACATCAGAAAACCTCGACTTTCGGGGTCAACATGCAGCCTCTTAAAGCGTCTTCAGTCCGATACCAGGCGTCCATCCTCAAAGGTGATAATCCTGTCGGCAAGATCGATAATGCGCGTGTCGTGCGTTACCATCACCGTCGACGTGCCACGCGTCTCCCCAAGCACCTTGAGCATCTGCACCACATAGAGTCCCGCATCCTTGTCCAGCGCGGCGGTCGGTTCGTCGGCGAAGACGATTTCCGGGTTGGATACAAGGGCGCGGGCGATGGCCACGCGCTGCTTCTGCCCGCCGGAGAGTTTTTCGGGCAGGTAGTCGATACGCTCTCCCAGACCGAGCGATTCCAGAATGTGAACCGCCGCGGCGTTTTGCTTGGCCATGTCGCCGCCCGGGCCATGTACCTGTAGCCCCATCAGTATGTTCTGCCGGGCGGTCAGGCTTTCGTGCAGGTTATGGGCCTGGAAGATGAAGCCGAGCCGGCGACGCAATACCTCCTGGCTGGCCTGGCTTGTGCCACGCGTCTCCTGACCCAACAGACGGATCGAACCGTCCTGCACGTTGCGCAGGCACCCCATGAGAGTCAGCAAGGTCGTCTTGCCCGAGCCGGAGGGGCCGCGCAGGATGGTCAAGGTGCCGCGTTCGATCGACAGCGACACGTCGAAGATCGCCTGAATCCGGGTTTCGCCAGCGCCGAACCAATGATTGACGCCTTGAAGCTGGATGGGTGGTTCGCCAGGGTTCATCATCAGAACAACTCCGCCGGTTCCGCCCGCCTGAGGCGAAGGGTCGCGAGCCAGCCCGACAGCGCACAGGCGACGAACGTGCCCGCAAGGACCGCCAGGGCCCGGCCCGGCGTCATGCCGAGCGGCAGGTCGGTTGCCATCGCCATCACCTCATAGATCCCGCTTCCGAGCACGACGCCGGGCACGAAGCCCAGGAAGGCAATGATCAGCGCTTCCTCGAAGACGATGCCGAGAAGGAAGCGGTGCGGATAGCCCATGGCCTTGAACGTGGCATATTCCTTCATATGAGCGGCGACATCTGTCGCGAGAACCTGATAGACGATGACCAGACCGACAAAAATGCCGATAAGAACGCCGATCCCGAATATGATGCCCATGGGCGCCTCGGTATTCATATAGTTCAGGTCGTCGGCGATCACCTGCGCGGTCGTGCGGACCTGGACATGCTCCGAGGCGAGGCGCTGCTTCAGCCGGCCGACCACGGCTGCCGTGTCCTGACCCGGCTTCACACGGACGAGGACATGGCTCGGCGTGCCGGACGTCCGCTGGGGGACGAGCCGCTGGAATGTCTGGTCCGACATGAAGAGCGCGCCATCGTAGCCGAAGCCGCTGCCGAGTTTGAAACTGCCCACCGCCGAAACGGCACGCCCATTGATCTCGAATGTCAGCGGCGTTTCGGGCGATACCTGCCCGATGCCCACGGCGTCCGCATTCTGATCGATATTCTGGAACGTGCCGTCGAGCAGCACGCGGTTGGGCAGCGAAAGCATTGCCAGTTGATGCCCGATCGTCTCACCCGCGAAGGCGCTCGTATCAGTCGCCATGCCATAGACGATCAGCGCCTTGGAAATGCCATCCGGCCGCTTCCACTCCATGTTGTCGAGATAAAGCGGGGTGGCATCGGCCACGCCCGGGTCGGCAAGGGCCATGTACATGACCCGCCGCGGCAAGAGCGCGGCGCTGAAGAGTTGCGCACCCGGCGGCGAGATGATGATATCGGCGCGGAAGGGCGTATAGGTCAGGTGGATGACGCTGGTCATCGACGCCACCACACCAAGCTGGACGAAGACAAGGAGATTGGCGAAGGCTATTCCCGCCACGGCCGCCACCAGCCGCATGCGGTTGTGGGTGAGTTGCAGCCAGCCGATGGGCGTGCGCCGGAGCAGGAGGTGCAACAGCCGCGTCATTCGGCTTCCATCCTTATCCTGCCGATGACCTCGAGATTGGTGTAGGAACGGGCGCGGGCCGAGGATTCGGCATCGAGAGAGACAGTCACCCGCACGACGCGCGCATCCGCGTTGGCGGCGGGCTCCGACGACATCACCGACTGGCGCCCGACGATCTGCCTGATCTGCGTGACCTTGCCCGTCAGGGGGGCCGGCAGCGCCTGTGCCGTCATGCTGACGATCTGGCCGAGTGCGACCTCTTTCACGTCGGTCTGATAGACTTCCAGTTCCGCCGTCATCTGCGAGATGTCGCCGATCGTCATGACGCCGATGTCCGATGGCTTCTCGCTTACGCGGGCGTGGAGTTCCAGCACGGTTCCCGCTCGCGGCGCGACGACCCGTGCGGAGGTGAGATCTTCGTTGGCGCGGGCCAGGTTGGCGCGGGCCAGATCGAGGTTGCGCGCCGCCAGCACGATGTCGGACTGGCTGCCTGTCTCGGCTCCGCTGAAACGCTCGACAAGGGCGCCGCTCCGGTCGAACTCGGCCCGCGCCTTGACGGCGTTCGCTCGCGCCTGCTCGATCAGCACCTGGGTCGTGGAACTGCGGGTGGCAAGCCTGTTCTGCCGCTCGAGCTCCTGGTTCGCGAGTGTCAGCGTCGCTTCGGCCGCCAGATGATTGGCTCGGGACTCCGCAAGGCTCGTCAGCATCGTTGCGCGAACCTGTTCCAGTGCGGCCTGCTGGACGGCGAGGTTGGACTCTGCCGAGACCTTTGCGGCGAGAAGTGCCGCCATGTTGTCCAGTTCCGCAATGATTTCTCCCTCTTCCACCTGTTGGCCTTCGGACACCATCAGCCGCGCGATGCGCGCGTCGCCCGCGCCATTGGGAAGCGCCACCGCCAGAATGCCGCCTTCCGGCACAAGGCGGCCGAGCGCGACGACATCGCGCGCTGACGCGTCGATCGTTGGTTGGCTCTCCTCGTGCTTCAGGACCGCCACGGTTGAGGGTTGGACAGGATCAAGCCCTGCAAGCTCAAGGATGGTGAGCAGGGCAGATTGCTGCAAATACATGCCGGCAACCGCGCCCAGGCCAAGCGACGATCCGGCCAGCAGCAGTTTTCGCCACCATGATCCGCGTTGGCCCGTCCGGCTGGAAGACGCCCGTGCATCCGCTTTCCCCGAGTCTTCGAGTGGCAATGCGACGCCGTTCTTGACCATTTCAATCATCGGCGTGACTTTTCCTTTGCCACGCCCAGCGGTTCGACAGACAGAGTCCCGCATGGAGACCCGATATCTGGCCGGAGGCGAAAGCCGCCCGGATTACACGCGCCACGCGACCGCACAAGTCGGATCGCAAAAGATCAATGGCGACAGGAAGGATCGCCGATCCGGGAATGCCGCCAAACGGTCCCTGCATGATTATTGCGTTGGCCAATGCAATAATCATGTAATGGACGGTCGCTGTAAATTGTAAGAAAGCAAGCTTGCCGGCAATGAGCGTCTTATAGGGTGTGGACTTCGTCACTTCCTGAATCGCGTTATCGGACATCGGCATCACCGGCCCCTCGTGCGATCGTTGAGCGATGTCTGCCGCGGGCTCTGCTGGTTCTGCTCTGGAGCTGGCTTGTCGGTCCAGGACGGCGGCATGCCGAGTTGCGACGCTGCCAGGTCCTTCAGTCCGGGCGCTCGACCGAACCTTTCGCAAGCCTGATATTTGTGTTTGCCGCCAAGGTTGGATTGCAGCTTCTGGGAGGACGGAAGCTTTGGGAGGCCCTTGAACGGTGTGTTGCCCGCAACCAGCATCTTGGAGAAGTCATCGCCGAAGCTGGCCGCAAGCGAATAGGCGTCCCCAATCTGCGAAACGCGCGGACTCGTGGTCAGGACGTTAGCGCCCTTGGCCCATACCATGGCACCCAACTGCTTCCCGTCCCTTGTGGTGGCTTCGGCCTCTACGGAAAGCCCTCCAAGTCCCATCGGCAGTCTCGGGACAGGCACGGGAACCACGAATGACGCCCCTTGCGATATCGCAAACGACAAACCAGCGACTGCAGGGTCGGTTGGTACGATCCGGGTAACGGTTGCGCGAACGACGAGATCGGCATTTTCTTTTTTGTCTACGACGACGAAACGATCGCTGACGCCAATGCAGAGGGCGCGGCTGATCACATTTGCCACCAGGGCTTGATCGGAGGATTTCTTGATGGATTGCGCGGCAACGGCTGATATCGTCGTTGGTTCGATATAGATGGTTTTGGTCGACGTGAGATCTTCGGAAACGACCTTGTATTTCGCTTTCGTCAATTGCCCTTCGCCTGGCGTCAAACCCTCGTAGGATTTCAATGAGTTCGCCTGTTCCAGCGGCACCGAGGCGCAGCCACCAACGACTGACAAAAGCGATGATGAGAGGAGAGCTGATTTAATCAGATGATGACGCGGCCGAACGTCTGCAGGACCGATGCGGGAATGTGACATTTCGTTTTCCTGTTGGATGATAGAGGGCGGGGCTATTGCCTCAGCCTGCTGTTCTCACGAGGCATTGAAATGTTCACCGGTCGCGAAGTAGTATTCTGCGAATAAATCTTACGATAAAAATCCTGATTGCCCAAGATGTAGATCGAATTTGTAGATTTTTGGATTTCATGGTCCAATCCTTATTTGAGAGTATCCAGAAGCATTAATCCTCATTTTGGTGTTGGATTGGATTTTCTCGTGTTAAGAATTGTTACACTAGCTCAGAGACACTGTCGCATTAAAGCAATTTCGAGATTTGTGTACGAAAGTGCAATTGCATGAACTATGCAGCAGTCGGCCACGAGCGCCACTGTTCCCTGATGCGGATCTTCACCTAAGCTACTTGGCTTGATTCCGATTGAGGTCGTGGCCGATCGACCAAACGCAGGTCAAATGAACATTGTCATATCGTAGAAACAAGCTGATGGCGTATTATAGATTGGAGTCCTGAGACATCTTGCTTCAAGCCCTAAGTGAGATTTCTAAGGAATTGTTGTTGCACGAAGCGGATCGAAAGGATCGGAACGCTTCGCGTATCAGGATCTCTTTTGTTCGACGCCATGCAGTTGCCGAGTCAGGCGTCGATGTCCTTCAACGTTTTCAAGCTGGGGCCTTTGCCAGCATCGTCGATTTTGAGGATCTCAGTTCAGACACCAGCCCGGAACGCCGGAGCATCATGCTTTCTCGACGGTGGGCGTGAACAGATAGCCGCCGAGGCGGACCGTCTTGATGAGCGACGGCTCCTTTGCGTTTGGCTCGATCTTCTGGCGCACGCGGCTGACATGGACATCTACACTGCGCTGGACGGGTCCGGCCGTGCCGGCATGAGTCAGCGAGAGCAGGTGCTCGCGCGTCATGACTTCTCCGGGGTTGGCACAGAACGCCAGTAGAATATCGAACTCCGCTGTCGTCATAAAGATCTCCACGCCTTGCGGATCGTGGAGCTTGCGGCTCACGGGATCGATCCGCCAGCCTGCGAAGGTCATGGCGGTCGGCCGGTCGCTGGTGCGATTGCCATAGGAAGCCCTGCGTAACAGGCTTTTGATACGCGCCAGAAGCTCGCGCGAGTTGAAGGGCTTGGTGACGTAATCGTCTGCACCAAGTTCCAGGCCGAGAATTCGGTCGATGTCCTCTCCCAGAGCCGTCAGCATCAGGATGGGTGTGATCGTGGAGGCGCGCAGCCGCCGGCAAATGCTGAAGCCGTCTTCGCCAGGCAGCATCGCATCCAGTACGATCAGGTCGACGCCGTGACGGCGCATAAAGCGGTCCATCTCCGTACCCGACTTGACCGCAGTGGCCTGAAAACCTCCTTCGGTGATCAGTTCGACCAGCATGTTGGCGATATCTCCATCGTCCTCGATGACGAGGATATGCGCCGTGGTCGAAGCGGCCGTCTTATGCGTTGCAAGCGCGCCCTGCATTGTTGCCTACCAAACTCCATCATGCATAACATCCGGACATTACTACCATACCTCGTCGACTACAAAGCAGCGAGGCACAAGTCTAGAAGATCGAAGCGAGTGAACCATGGCGTTGATTTCATTTGTAAAAACAACGCCAGCTGGCGCCTCAATTTCATCAAAAGTGAAATGTGGGAATGGGGCCCGCGTCCCGCGCCGCCAGCCTCTTGACCATGGTCTGCTCGCGAAAGAAGGTTCTGATCGGCTTCGCAGGGCATCCGCCCCAACGTTCGCCGGCTGGCACGTCGCGCATGACGCCCGATGCCGCCGCCAGTTGTGCGCCCCGGCCGATGTGGAGATGGCCAGCGATTGCGCTCTGGCCTCCGATCGCGACGAAATCCTCAATGGTTGTGGATCCGGCAATGCCGGCTTGCGCGGCGATCAGGCAATGACGCCCAATCTCGACGTTATGGGCGATCTGGACGAGGTTATCGATTTTCGTCCCGTTGCCAATCACCGTGTCGCGGCTGCTGCCGCGGTCGATGGTGGCGTTCGCCCCGATCTCGACGTCATCCCCGATGATAACCTTTCCCAACTGGACGACCTTGATATGCCCGCGCTCGGTCGGGGCAAACCCGAAGCCGTCCTGCCCGATCTGAACACCCGGATGGACGATGACGCCCGTGCCGACAACGGCATGAGTGATCGAAACGTGAGGACCGATGGAGGCATTCTCGCCAATGACCACGCCCGCTCCGATCACGGCATTCGCGGCGATCGTGCTTCCGGCCCCGATACGGGCCCCCTTGCCGATGACGACGCCAGGGTCGATGACGACACTCGCGCCCAGACTGGCGGTCGCGTGGACAGTCGCGCGGGAGGAGATTTCGCCCTCGGCGTGAATGGCCTGGGGCCGCAGTTCGTCAGGATACAGCTGAGCGAGAAGCCGGGCAAAGGCCACATAAGGTTGGGGAACCAGCAGGGCCACCGTTCCCCTCGGCACCTGATCCTTGAAGCGCTCGCTGACGAAACAGGCCCCAGCATGGGTCTGTCGAAGCTCCTCAACATAGCGCGCATGATCCATATAGGCGAAATCGGTTGCTGTCGCGTTGCGGAGCGCAGCAGCGCCGGACAGGTGAAAGTCGAGGTTGGCCCCGTCGGCAAGCGCGATACCGAAATGACGCGCGACGTCGCGTAACGATATAGAGGGGCCTGTCGGCAGTGCGCACTCTTCGTGGATTGGCATGACTTGTATCCGATTCCGGTGATAACGAAACTGAAAGACGACCTATCGGGATGGGCGGAGTCACAAATCCGCCAGAACCTCCGTCGAGCGATGCACCCTGACGAGAGAGAGCATGGTTCTTTCCTTTCCACAGCCGAATGGCGCGAAAATGTCCAGCTCCCTTAGTTCGGCACAAGAGAGCAGCTCAATCTCGATATCCCTCGTCAACATCCCCTGGCGATGAAGCGGACGCTTTTCAGGAACGCTTCCCTGTCGAAAAGCTCGTGACGCGGCCTTGTCCCGGATCTTTGCCACCCGCGGCTGAAGAGATGGATGTCGACGAGCGGCAGATCCGATATCGCCCGGATGGGGCCGGTCATCGCTGCGACAGTGATGACCGCGCAATGGCCACCAGTTTGAATTGCGTCTTCGAACTCGGGCAGGGAGGCTGTGCTGGTTACCGAAAAGCCCGAGCTTGTCAGCACGTCATTCAGAAACGCCAAGGCTTCCTGTTCGCCCGGCAAACAGATCAGCACCTGTTCGTGCACAGGAGCGGTCATGCGCATTGCAGTCGTCCTCATTCTTGGTGACTTCGATTCCTTGGTAACCAGGTTTGGGTGAATTGACGTTCTGTTTTGTTAAGTTTTGTTTCGACGTTATGTGGCCCGGGTGGCTCTCCCACAATTTGCGACGGACGCCGATATGCATGTGTCCTCAAAGAAAATCAACACTGCAATATTTTTTAACATCTCGAAACACTATCGAAAAGCCGTGATGGATATATTCGATACTGAAGACTTTAAATGAATCAGATTCCCGTTTTCTCGAAGCGGTAGGTCGCGTGAGTTGGAACACTATGAGTTTTATCACGAGAATCATGGCTGCGATCCTGTTGGCCTTTGTCGGCGCCACGGCCGCCCATTCCTCACCGGACATCGCGCGGCCGTGTCCATCTGACAGCCAGCAGTCGGCTTCCGAAGGAACGCCGTTGGATCTGACGGGTGTGGGCCGGTGGGAGTCTTGCGCGCTTCTCCTCGCTTCTGACGACACACTATTTCCACAGGAAATCAGGAAACCGCGACTCCCGGGCAGAGATGTGTGTGAGCCGGAGGACGCCATGCTGCAGGCGCGTCGGGCGGGGCTTCTCTACCCCCAGGTTCATCGGGTGACGTCGGCGTGGGTTGAAGTATGGGGGCAGCGTTACGGACGCGATGATCGGTTGGTGTTCGCCAACCGTGCCGGATGTCCCCGTGCTCCGCTCTGAGGAGAGGATCCAGGCGCGGCGGTCGACGGACTGCCCTTCACACCATGCCTAGCCGCGTCCGTTCAATTCTGCTGCTCTTGGCGCGTGGTGGGAAAGTAACCAGGACCCCCAACGGGTGAGGCCGCATGTCTTGCCGCGAACGGCGAGATCCAATTTTATGCTTTTCGAGGATTCAAGATGAGCGAAGCGACTACAATGAAAGCGGTCAAGAAGCGCATCGTGCTGCATTTTCCCGGCTTTGAAGCTTTGGACGCCTGTGCACATCATGCACGCTATGAGCGCTCCGCTCAGCAGACCGGAAAGTTATGGAATATCGGAATAATGGTCGGTTCGCTACAGTCAGCGGGGCATTCAAACTGCTTCGCCACCTATAGCAGAGGGTCCGAGTGGCAGACGGTAAGTCGTGTTCACGTTTTCGACCACAGCGATCTTGTTGCGCACCTCGAGAGCAGGCCGCTCTATAAGCGACTGCTCTCAGGCTTTCGCAGCGCGTTGAGTGTTGTCTTTCAGGGCGGCGCCACCGCCTATTTCATCCATGCGTGGCGCTTCGGCCTGTTTTTTATATTCCCATTCATCCTCGTTGTTTTAGCTATTGCAATTAGTATTGGGTTTACCGCATATCCATACTTTTTTGACATGCACCCGGTTCATTATATTTTGAGTATCATATGCGCTATTGCTTTCTTTCTTCATATATTTATTCCATGGTCGAAAAATTTGTACACCTTGCATCTTTTTTCCGACTGGGAACTGGCCGTATCGCTGGCCAGTCTGGACGAAGACCGTCTCAACCGGTGGCTTGAGGACCGCATGGCCTTGGTGCGGAAGGCTCTTGCCGAGGAGGCTGACGAGTATGTGATCAGTTCCCACAGCATGGGTTCCAGCATCGCAGTCCACGTGATTGGTATGCTGTTGGAGAGGGAACCGCAGCTTTTCGAAGGAAAGCGCGTTATCTTTGTAACGCTCGGAGGGGCGATCCTGCAGGTTGCGTTGCTTCGCCGCGCTGTTGCGCTGCGGAGGAGGGTCGGAGCAATCGCACGGGCGAAAGGAATAGTGTGGTTCGAAGTCCAGTGTCGGACGGACGCCATACATTTCTACAAATCCTGCGTCACGAAACTTACTGGCCATGCCGAGGTGGTTCAACCGCGCATCATCAGTATCCGCATAAAGCATATGCTTTTTCCCGAACGCTATCGGAATATCAGGAGCGACCTTTTGCGGATACATCGACAGTATGTACTGGGTGCGGATGTCCGTGCGCCTTTTGATTTCATCCTCCTGACTGCCGGCCCACTTCCGGCGGCTTCCTTCGCCGATTTCTCATGTACAAATTTGCCGAGTCTATAAACTAATCTGAATATAATATTATGTACATACTGCATATCATGCACATGATAAAGTGAAATTATCTGCTTATAATGACATTCCAATTGTTAATTTAAAATAGAAAATACAAATTTTAGAATTAATTATAACGATATTAATAAATAACATTGTGAGAATATAATAGTATATATTGAAACAATGACATTAATTTCAATGTGTAATTGGGGAATATTGCACGAACTGCTCTGGAAAGTATTCGGTAAACGCCAACACCCTTGCTTCAGTGTTAGTATCGCGGAGTTCCTTCCAATGTCACGTTCTTCTCTCTATTTCTCCATGTCGCGAACCATCCCGGTCTTCAAGGTCGCAGGCGCGCTCAACATGCCCATGCCCATGCGGATGCAGGCAAATGAGGCGATGTGGACGGATCGAGGGTGGACGGTTCAAACGGAACTGATCGATACAAATCGTTTCGCTGTCTTTGCGAATCTCGTGGGGAAGGCGAGCGTCCACATCGGCAGCGGTGAGCACAAAACGCTCATTTGCTTTAACCGTTTCTCGTGCATGGCAGGACAATACGTCTTCGGAATAGATGGCGATCTTCCTGCCTGTGCGAGCTTGCACGGGTCGCGCGGTCCGTTACCGGGCTGGCAGGTACGCGGCCGGACAGCGTTCCATCCTGTTCACAGCCAGGCGGCCGACTTACGGGAAGTGATAGACCCGCTGCCGCCTCGCGGGCTCCGTCCGGGTCGGTTGGTGGAGAGCGCGGTAAAACTGTGGAAGACAATGGGGCGACACCTGAAGTCCGAAGCGGCAGTCCATCTGTGCATGCACGCTGTTGTCATAGGCGGTATGGTCTGGCTGGCCTATGTGGCCGGCTATGCCGGTGTTGAAATCATGGGTGAAATGGGCGCTGGAACCCAGGAGCAGATTTTCTGGCCTGTTGTACAAGTCACAAGAGAAGAGTGGCGCTGAAATACGCCTTGTGAGCACCCTGTTGGTTTCGACATCCGCTCTCTTAGTTTCAATTTCTTCTGTCGCCGTACTGATTTTCGAGACCCACTGTTTACTTTGGCTTCTTCCTGCCTCTGGTACAAAATATTAATTAACAAATAAAATCCATCTCGGGCTTGAGGCGGAGGTGATCGCGAGCGACGCCCGCGATCACCTCGATACGCTGATAGTCCTCCGACATACGCCTGTCTTCAAGGGTGTCCTTGAGCCTTCCCGTTTACGTTGGGCGTCCGGTTAAAATGTGGAAAAATTCAGTCGGTTACATAGATATTTGCACAATCAACGCCTTATATTTTTAGGCCCTTGGTATTCTGCAGATCGCGTCGACGCCATCACCTTACCTCACACCATCGAGCGTATAATACCCATGCCGCCGCCAATTGAGGAGCTGCGACAAGGCATCGGCCTGATCGTCATGACGGCCGTCAGGGAAAGCAAGAATCTCGTCCCGGAAGTTATCGAGCCAGGAAGCGGTCGACGGCAACAGCACCGCGCCGGCCTCGATGCGGGCCGAGCAGGCCGACATCCTGACGACCTTGTCGGATTCCGCCTTGACCGCAATCGTGTGACAACCGTCACGCTTGAGGTCCTGAATCAGGCTCGTGCCGCTGCCCTTGTCCTCGATCAGAATGATTTGCGCCTTCCAGCGCTGTTTGGCCTGCAAGATGCGGTTCTTGAGGCTCGGATAGTCGAGCCGAGCCCGGATGACATCGACGATGTAGACCGTGTCCTGCACGACAAGGGCGGTAATGCCCACCGAGTAATCGTTGAGCTCACCCGCCTTCGAGGCCGTGTCCCAGCTCTGCGCGATCATCGCCGGCCACTTCGCCTCGGGCATGGCGCCGTATTGACCGAACCAGGCCCATTTGATCATGTTGCCGCCGGCCGGCACCGGCGATTGCTGATATTGCGCAGAGAAGGCGGCCGAACCCATCTCGCGCTTCAGTCGGTCGAGATCGGTAACGGTGTCGCGGCCGGGGTGGAGGACATCTCCGGGCTTGATCAGGTGGAAGCGCCCGTACCCGATCGGGATACGGCGTTCTTCTTCGGCAATAGCGGGGAGATTGAGGTGAACCCAGCCGCCCTTGGTGAGCACATGACCGGCGAGATCGTCGACGTGCAGCCGCTGCATGATCAGGATGATGGCGTCGCTTCTGCGGTCGTCGAGCCGGGTCAGCAGCGTTTCGTCGAACCAGCGTTTGACGGAATCACGGGCCGCCTGCGACTCCGCGTCCACCGCTTTCATCGGGTCGTCGATGATGATAATGCCGCCGCCGCGTCCCGTGAGCGGCCCGCCCACCGTCGTGGTCAGCCGGTAACCGCCGTCCGTGGTGCGGACCTCGCGCTCCCGGTCCTTCCCGGGGTCGACCCGGGTGAACGGAAACAGATCCCGATACCAGTCTGCCTTCATCAGTTTGCGGAAGGCATTGGCGTGCTCGACCGCGAGATCATTGCCGTAGCTTACTGTGATGATCCGTCGGTGAGGCTCACGGCCCAGAACCCAGGCCGGAAAGGCGACGGATGCGGAATGCGACTTCAGGCTGCGGGGCGGAACTGTGATCAGCAAGCGCTTGATGCGCCCGTGCATTACCTCCGACAGATGCCAAGCAAAGGCATCGATGTGCCAGTTATGCAGATAGGGCAGGGCGGAATAAAGCTCCCGGAACGATTTTTCGATGAAGGCGCCCAGGTTCTGCCGCTGGATCACCTGCATATCGTGATAGGTGAGTTCCGGCGGCTCACCCGCGACTTGCAAATGCGCTGACCTCATTCGCTGTCCTCCGGAATCATGCCGTTCGGGAACAGTCGCTTGAAGATTGCTTGATCCGATTCGTTGAGCTGCCTGCGGGCGTCGTTATTCGAGCCGTTCGGTTGCGGCTCTATATGGCCGAGGTTCCTCAGCATACCGAAAAGTGCCGTTGTTGCCTTGGCATCACCCTTGAGGGCCTTGTTGGTCAGTTGACGAAACCAGGCCTCCTTCCGGGTGATCTTCTTCTCCCGGTCTCCTTCCCGGACGATGATCTTCTCGTCCAGAATTTCCTGCAAGAGCGTGCCCGTGTTCTTGGTACCCTTCTTACGACCTTTAGGGTTTCCGGATTGGCCTAGCTTGAAACGGCTATGTTTCGGCGGGCTGCCGTAGCCCACCTCATAGGCCGGCGCCGATGCGGTCGTTTCTCCCGCCGGCCCTTCGGCATTGTCATCCACAGGGTGATCATTCATGAGAAACGAGCCTCTTGTCATTCGAGCCCGGTGTCGGGGCTATCGTATCCGGCAATTCGTCGGAAGCCCGATGCTGAGACCGCTCCGCTGCGCGCCGGGCGCGCACGGCCGTAAACGTCTCGCCCGTCGCCGTCAGCACGGCGTCGTCCTTCGCAAACTGTTGCCAGCGAAGGATCGCCGTATCGCAATAAAGGGGATCGATCTCCATCGTCCGCGCGCGGCGCCCGACTTTTTGCGCGGCGATCAGGATCGTGCCGGAGCCGCAGAAGGGGTCGAGCACGATGCCGCCCCGGCTCGAGCAGTCCTTCATCGCATCGACCACCATAGCGACCGGCTTAACCGTGGGGTGCAGGGCAAGCTCCTTCCTCGCGGTTCTGCCGCCCGAGCTGATGCCGCGATAATTCCAGACATTCGTCCGGTAGCGGCCTTTCTGGCCGAGCTCGAAGGAGTTTATATGCGGCGCGGTCCCTGCCTTCCAGGCAAAGATCAGCTCATGCCGGGAGCGATAAAAGCTCCCCATGCCGCCGTTGTCCTTCACCCACACGATCAGGTTCTTGAGCTCGAAATAATGTGCCTCGCCCGCCTGCTGCATTTCGGTGAGATGGCGCCAGTCGATACAAAGGAAATGGATCGAGCCGTCCGCGCTGAAGGCGACCAGATGGCCGATGACCGTGGACAGGAAGGCGGTGAAGCCGTCCCGCGACATCTCCCCCGAGGCCATGGCGAACTCGCGGTGGCGAATTTTTCCCGACCCGCCGACATGGCCGTCGATCAGGACGTTGTAGGGCGGATCGGTGAATACCATCTGCGCCTGCTCGATCCGGTCGCCTGCCGTCATCAGAAGCCGGTAGTTGTCGGCCTCCCGCGCATCACCGCAGACAAGCCGGTGATCACCGAGCAGCCAGACATCGCCCGCCTCGGTCGTGGCTGCGGTGCCGATGTCGATGGCCGGCACACGATCATCCCGCGGATCGGTGTCGTTGCGGGTACCGCCGATGTCGACGAGATCGTCGATTTCGGACACCGAGAAGCCGGTTAGGCCGATGTCGATCTCTGGCGCCTGCTCGATGAGGAACTGCAGCTCGATGGCCAGAATTTCCTCATCCCAGCCGGCATTGAGGGCAAGCTTGTTGTCCGCCACGATATAGGCGCGCTTTTCCGCCTCCGATAGCGATGCGATCAACCGGCAGGGCACCTGATCCATGCCGAGGAGTCTCGCCGCCTCGACGCGGCCGTGCCCCGCCAGGATGCGGTCATGCTCGTCGATCAGCACGGGATTGGTGAAGCCGAACCGTTTGATGCTGTCGGCGATCTGGCGGATCTGCTTTTTCGAATGGGTACGCGCATTGCGGGGATAAGGCGTGAGGTCCCGGATACGCTTACTCAGTAGCTGCTCAGCGTCCATCGTCGTCGCCCTCCGCTTAAAGGGCACCGTCGTCATGGTCATGCTCGCGGCCGGCGTTGCCGTCGCCGGTGCCCGCGCCGACATGCGCCTTCAGCCTGTCGGCCTGGGCAAGGCAAAGCTCGGCGAACCGCCTGAGAAATGCCTCGTCCGGTTCCAGCCCGGTCGCCGACCAATCGGCATGGACCTGTTTGAACAGCTCCTCGGCGCGCAGTGGGCCAATCGCGCTGTTACGGACGATCTCGTCCCAGAGTGTGACGATGCCTAACGACAGGGGATCGGCAGGGATGCCATTCTGGCCATATTTACGGAGAACGGCCTGGCCGACCGAAGAGGCGGCGAAGGTGTCGACGACCTGCGAGAATTCGGGCGAAGCCTTCTCAAGCCGATCGGCGTCGAACCGCCATCGCTGCGCAAAGGCGTTACGGCGTGTCTCTTCCAGATAGCGGTCGCCGTGCTGTTGCCACTGGCGCTGCAGACGGCGAAGCACCGCGGGAAATTGGGGATCATCTTCGTCAAGCAGCGAGCGGAAGGCTGCCGTCGCGTTAGGGGACAGCCCAAAGAGCAGGTTCCGCGCTGCCTGCTGGAGCAGGCGTTCGTCGTGTTTGCGGTTCGGGGCCGTGCCCATTGGGCGGCCACGTTTCCCGGGAATCGTCATTGCGTCAATCCACCTTATTCGTCTGGGAGCAAGATGGATTATTTCATGTCGCCATACAACGTCACTAATTAAGAGTGATTGTGTCGTTAGCCCTGACATGGCTCAGCGATGGTTTTATAGCGAATATTCAGGGCATTAGGGCAGTCGGACACTCCGGCGCTCGCTGTGAATGCCCTCGGCATTGGCTTGCGGCGTGCCTTGTCGAGAAAGGCGCTCGGCGCAAGCATCCGTGCGATCGATTCGCTGCAGGATATCAATGTGATGAAGCAGCGGCAGGGAATAACCTAGCGATACCGGGCCGTAAGGTCCGTTAGCTTGCGAACGCAAGGGTAAGATGCGATCATTTGCGACAAATACGAATACAGTAACTATCTTGCAGGAAGGTGACGTTCGAATCTCGCATGCCTCTCCATTTATTGCCGATAGCCAACTATTCTCGCCGCTCTCCACACTCAGCTAGCAACATGGTAAATCGCCGATTCTATGCTAAAGTCTAGCGTTCTTGGCGAGTTTCATATTGGTTCAGCATACCTTGAAAGACTAGTAATGATCGAATCGCAGCCGAAAATATACGCGGGGTTGTCTCATGTCACCTACGATGGCGATTCGTTTGAACTAGGCCATGGTATCGTGCTGAGAGCGGCCTATGCTCGTCTTTTCGCCGCTAACATGATGGCATTCGCTAAAACGACAGAGGAGAATCCTCACTCTTTACCTTGGCGCGCCGCGCGAGGCGGGTTTAGTTACGACTTTGAAGTCGAACTGGCGGTCCCCACAGGACAGAGGCTGCCGGGAGGACTGAGTGGCGAGGATGTCGTGTGGCTGATCGCTGCATTACTGAGGCTGGTGAAGTATGCGTATCTCATGGTTCCGGTCATCTCTGATGTCCCATTTGACTCCGCCGCAACGTCGAAGCAGGAACCATTGCTCCGACCATTCGAGATCGAACCTCGTATCCTTTCTGCGGGAAAGAAGGAACTGTCGAGCCTCAAAATTGAAGATCTGTCGTGGGTGAAGTCCGTCTGGCCTCGCACAGCGGAATTGCTGAGGACATGCTCCCCCTTGAACATGGCGCTTCGGGCGGCGGATGCTTGTACGGTCAGAGGAAGACCGGCCTCGGCGCTGCTGACAGTGTGGGGTGCGCTGGAAGAACTATTCGCGCCGTCGCGAGCCGAACTTCGTTTCCGGGTATCCGCCCACATCGCTGCATACCTTGAAGCAGCGGGGCCAAAGCGACTCGAACTATTCAAAACCGTCGCTGACCTATACAACGCGCGCTCGAAGGCAGCACATTCGGCCCAAGATGCGGAGGTTGCTGTTTTGGTGCAGAGTTTTGTTATCCTGCGAAACGCTCTCATTCGGATGATTGATGAGGGAATTGTGCCCACGCAGATCGATTTGGAGAAACGCCTATTCTACGGTGACAGCCAATGATCGTCGACAGCGCGACGAACTGGCGTAAGAGCCTGCTTCGGGCGCAAGGCTGAGATCTAAGCTTATCCGGACGATCACTATCCAGTGCGTTGCTGGCTGCCCCCTGTTTGGGATTGTCCGCGTCAATCAGGGCGCGCAGCAGGCTAGCCAGACCGTGAGTCAACGATCCGATTTCCTATTGTCCGTTCGTCCTCTCAGTGGGCGGCTCACTCCAGCGAGCGTTAGACCTGCCTTGAGACTGTCCGCCGGCGTATAGCCGGCAATGTCCTGGATGAAGCCCGCCAACTCACGTACGATCACCGCTACGATCTTCGCCGCGTGCTTGCCGGCGCGGCCAGACGGCGGAACTTGGCGCACAGGTGGGTCTGCGTCTTCCCGGTGATGGCCCGGATTTGATCGGGCAATCCACGATTGCGTTCCCGCTGAGGCATGGCCGCAAGTGCCTTGAGCGGAGAAAATGGATGCGAAGCTACTGGAAGTGGCTTGGGAACAGGCTTTCTCCTAAGGGATACCCGCTCGGTCGACATAAGGTCGGTCTTGGCAGTAGCCTGCCGGAGGTGCCAATTCCTTGAGCAGACTTTCGATCCAGATCGGTGCGGTCTCTCCGAGCTCGTCGGGTAGTCCGCTGGTATCAATATCGATAGAGATCATCTTGTGCACTTGGCATTCGCTCAAACGCATAGTCTGGCGATGGATGTCACCGAATACAAGCATAGCCGCCATCCCACAAAGCTGAAAAAATGGATGATCTAGTCTTGGCTTCAGCCGACGCGAGCGCTCAAAATCAGAAAGCTCGACATGCAGTTCGATCTTCGTTTCGTGGTCCCGAATTTCCCTTCGTAGCACCATCGACGCCGCATCTCGCCCCTTCCGGTCTGACCAGGTATCGTGATACTTTAAAAGAACTTTCGACACTCCGTCATAGCCGCTGGCCTTCAACGAGGGCGGGCACCAGTCGTGCCAGCGGAGCTCGGTGCCATCCGTCATCACGTAGGAGCCCGAACCCGGAACTGTCCGCGGCTCAGTAGATAGTCGATGGGGAGAGATGCGCCCATCCACCTTGTGTGCGGACATCCAACGAGCATCCATCGGTCGAGGTACAGAGGAAAGTGGCGCGAGATCGGGCAATTCCCGTGGAGCGCCCATCTCGTTGCTACGTCCGGGAGAGTCTGGATGCCGGGGGATTACTTCGTCGTTAACCCTGCCACCCCTGCTTCGGTCAAAGATCAGCTTACAAGGCACCCCCAGTCGCCGGAGTTCGCTCGAATCGATGTGCGCGCCGGCGAGGAGCGGATGCCGACGTTTGCCAAAGATGCTTCGCTCCTCATGCCAGTTGAGCTTTTAAAAATAGAGGAGATGATCCGATGCTTGGTTAACCAACTCACGAAGTCGAGTCGAGCGCGATGCGTCGTCTCCAAATGCCGGATTATGTACGGTTTCGATTGCGAGGTCGATATCACCGACTGTTTCCTGCCCACACATGACCGATCCGAATAGCCAGACCCGCTCCACAAGGTTGAGCGGCGCAGCCTCCTCGTTCATATGCTCAATACGCGCCAGTAGATCATCCAGGATCCGGTGGGCCGTGCGCAGCGGGCTACGGCGCGCTTTCCCTCCCGCAATCGCGAGCCCGTCCTCAGTCAAATGCTGTTCGTGCGATATGGCCTTTGGGTCGATAAGCTTTCGCTCGAGCAACTCCTCGTAAAGCGCGGCTGCCTCCAGCCGCGAGGACGCGAATGACTCTACCTCGAAGAAGTTCTCCTCTTGGTCAGTTTGCGCATACACCTTCAATGCCTGCTTGACCTGTGTCAGTCGAAACCCGGCCAAGGTTATGCCCTTCGGCAGATTGACACCCATTTCTACCCCCAAGTGCAATGCGCTATAATGGAGAGGGTCGTTCAATGCCAAGCTTAATCGAGAGAGATGCAGCGAACTTTGATCACGGCACTGATGATGTCCAATTTTGACGAATAGCAAGGGGCACAAAATGACTGAATCGTCTCCCTTGCGGCAATCCACTTCGACGGCGACGACAGGCATTCACGCGTGAAGCACCGTTTGTCATATCGCTATCTCGGTCGTTTACTGCGCGACCCCAGCAGAAATTTCTGTGCGTCGTCGTTCCAAGGATCGAACACGATTGCTCCTGACGGCCGTGTGTCCTTCACGTTGCGCGTGACCAGATAGAGGTCATATTCGATCGCCGTTGCTGCGAGCATCGTGTCGATCACCGGCGGCGCATGGCCACTTGAGCGTTTGCCCTCTCCGGACATCTGCCCCCACCGCCGGACGATCTCGTCGCTGAGCGAAAGCATGCGGTTGCCGAACCGTTCCGCCAGCGCATCGCGGGCTGCCATGTAGCGCGACCGGTCCGCGTCTTGATCTGGCAGATTGTGAATGCCCTTGTCGTATTCGGCCAGGGTGAGAACACTGATGTGGAAGGTTTCCTCGTCCTGTTCCTCGGCCCAGCGCTTCACTGATGGCGCCCCCCGCGGATTGATCAGGGCAGCCACGACATTGGTGTCGAGCAGCCAGCCCCTCACAGTTCGACATCCCGCCCGCGATCGGCCTCGCGTTCGAGATCGAGCCCATCGAGATGCAAGCTTTCCATGAACTGGACGAAGGGCACCCGAGGCTTCTCTGGCACGAGGCGCTCAAATTCCTCGACGCTCATCACCACAACCGCATCATGGCCCCTTACACTCACGCGCTGCGGCCCCTCCTCGCGGGCATGCCGCACCACCTCGCTGAAGCGCGCCTTCGCGTCCTCGAGCTTCCACCGCCCCGTTACCGGCCGGGTTCCAGCCCGTTTTGCTTTCGTCAGTTCCGTCTGTTTGCCCATTGTTTTGCACCTGGTCAGATAGTCAGTTATATAGCACGCACCTCGCGGTAGCGCCAGCGCGCCTTGCTGAAAACAGGGCAGGAAAGGAAGGGATCTCGGTCATCACTCAGTAACCGGGTGTTTGATGAAACAGGGATAGGAGCTGCATGATAAAGCTGGTCCCCGAAGGGAGCCTAGCGGGCAGGTTTATGGTGAAGAATCCACGGAACTTAAGCTTGATTTCCCCTGAAGGCCTCGCAACCCTTGTCGAACCGACTGGATTCGACGACAATTAAACGGGTTTTTCGGGGGGCGTGCTGTGCGTTTCGGATGGCGTTTTATTGCTGTGCTGTGGCTGTGGAATATTGGCGTCTTCGCAGCCGGCTCGTCTTCTGCCCAGTCTCTTCTCCTGCCGCCGGCGGATCGATGGCTGGTCTTGGCCTCGCGGCTCGACCTGGAAGAAGCGATTGGCGCAGCAAGGCCATATGCTCAGCGCCTGAGCGGTGTCCAGGTCATCAAGGCCGCGAATGGACGCTTTGCGGTTGTGGTGGGCCCCCTGGCTGCTGCGAAGGTCCAGGCAATCAAGGATAGTCTGAGCAGCTCGATCGGGGCGCCATCAGATGCCTTCGCCACGCGCGGCGAGCGGTTCGTCGAGATCCTCTGGAAGGCACCACCTGCACCTCTTCTCGCCTTCGAGAAATATGACGGCGAAGCGCCGACCGTTCTCCGACACCAGCAACTAACACTCACTCTGGATGCCGTTCCGCAGCGCGATGGCATGAAGGCAGCGCGCCTTACCGTGCAGGGTGGTGGAGTACCAACGGTGCAAGCCGTCATTTCGGAGGGCGCGAGCGAGAGAGTACAGTCGACCGTGCGTGTGATCCGTGGCGGGAGCGGCAGTCAGATGCCGCTGATCGTGTTCGATTACTACTGGGGCGGAGCGCATTGCTGCACCGTCACGCAAGTGCTCTCGTTCAACGGCGGCCGGTGGCAGATCGCTCGTGGTCAAACGCTCGATGGAGACGGCTACGCTATCGAGGACGTCGATGGTGATGGGAACGTTGAGTTCCTCAGCATCGATAACAGCTTTCTTTACGCGTTCGATTCATATGCCGGTTCATCAGCACCGCCGCGGATCGAACGGCTGGTCGGGACGAGCCTCCAGGATGTAACCAGGGAGCCTCGATACCAGCGGTATTTGCGCCAGCGGCTGGCATGGATGGAGCGCAATGCCAGCGAGGAGCCCTCTGTCTGGCGAGGCAATGGGTTTCTTGGCGGGTGGGTTGCAGTGAAAGCGCAGGTCGGCGAGTTCGACGAAGCCTGGACGCGAATGCTGCAGCTTTATGATCCGAACTCGCATTTCGCGCAGAAGGTCTGCACACTCAACCGGCCGATCGACAAATGTCCGGATGGCGCGCAACGGGTCGTTCCGTTTCCGGAGACGCTCAAGGCGCATCTGATCAAGAATGGTTACATTGGCGGGACGACCGATCAGTCGACGGCTTCATTCGAGGACGCCAGACGGTCGTTCGAAGCACTCCCCATCAATCTCCGCCTCGATATCCAGATGATGATGATAGCAACTGGTCATTGGCCAGCGGTGAGCAACGAGCAATTCGGTAAGCGCCTGTTCCAGGCAGTTCAGGCATTCCAATCCGAAATCGGTGCACCACAGAACGGAATTCTCACGCAGCCGGAGTTGGCGGAGCTACGTGAACGCGCGGCTGATGTACTGAGAAGATGGGGGCTGTCGAGCACGATTCTTTTTCAGACGAATACGCCGTTTTGGATACCTCGGGGTCTGGGACTCAATCAGAGACCGATCTCGAACGGGATGGCCTATGAGGCGAATGACGGATCATTGGAGATCGTCACCAGCTTCCATCCGAGCACCGCGCTGCAACCGTTTTTCAATACCGTCGTCGGGAGCGTTCAACCGCCTGCGACGGTCAATTTCAAGGTTCTCCGGCCGACCTTCTTCGTCGTGAGCTTTTCCGAGGGTGACCGCTCTACCTATGTGCGAATGGCTTCCCTTAACGGTGAGATCGTTGGCTTTACGATTAGCTGGAACTCGAGCGCATTCCACGGCGACCGCTTATCGACACTAATGTCGGATTTATTCCGCGCGAATGTGGAACTGGGGCAACATCGGGCCCCTCCCGTCCCACCGACCATCGCTGCCATGGCGCCAGTTGCGCCGATACCGTCGCCTGTTCCAGCTCCCACGCCTGCGCCAAGAGTGCCAGCTCCTGCTCCTTCGATCGGGCAGACATTCACCGGCACGGGTTTCTATGTCTCGGAAGAGGGCCAGTTGGTCACCAATGCCCACGTCGTGGACTCGTGCGTGCAGACGACCGTGCGTTACGCACAGGATCCCCCGAGAGAGGCTCGGATCGTAGCCCGCGATAAGATAAATGATCTTGCCTTGTTGGCTACCGATAAGCCTGCTCCTGCAGTCGCGGCGTTCCGGCCGGGCGTTAGAATGGGTGAGTACGCCGCGGTGTTCGGCTATCCACTGACTGGTCTGCTGACCTCCGGTGGCAACTTCACACAAGGCAGCGTGACAGCGCTCGCGGGATTGAAAGACGACACCCGTATGCTGCAGATTTCTGCGCCCGTGCAGCCTGGCAATAGCGGCGGTCCGCTGCTTGATGAAAACGGCCATGTTGTCGGTGTGGTGGTCGCGAAGCTCAACGCGTTAAAGGTTGCTGCCGCGACAGAAGACCTTGCGCAAAATGTGAATTTTGCGATCAAGGCGAGCGTGGTGCAGGGCTTTCTCGAAGCACAGGGCGTCAAGCTCAAGATCGGTGAGCCCGGCGTCCCGGCACTCAAGCCACCAGATATCGCTGATCGCGCGAAGTTATTCTCAGCTCTGGTTGTATGTCAGCACTAGATAGGGGCAGATTTGAGCCATCGAGTTGCATGAGCGACGAGGGCGATTGCTGCGAGATAGTTGACGGCGAGGCGGCCGTATCTGGTTGCGATGCGTTTCCAGTTCTTGAACTTTCCGAACATACGCTCGATGATGTCTCAACGTCGATAGGCGGCTCGGTTGAGCGGATAGAAGCCGTCGAGGCTTGCGCGTCCAAGGATGACAGCCTCTATCCCTCTTTCACCGAGCCAGCCACGATGTTTCGGAACCGGCTGACGACAGTGCAACAAGACGTAAAGTCTCTTGAAATCCTGAGCTTGTCCATATAGGTGGGCACGAGGCTCCACAATTTGCCGTCTGCTTATTGTTCGGCTTGCTGCATAGCTGCGGAGATCGCTTCATCCAGCCGCGCCCGGGACACCGCCGACAGGCGCCGGACGCCGAGATGGCGAGCGAGCGAGAGGGCCGGGTCGTCATGCTTGATGACCGCTGGCGCGTTGAGGACGGCGTCCACCAGCTCCGCCAGCGGAATTTCCGGTATGTCTCGTGCGTCTTCGTCGCTAACGGACTTCCTGAAAGGCAGCCGAGCCACTACTTCACCCTTCCGCCAGATGAAATTGCCACTACTTTCCCCCGTATACTCCACTTCATGAAGATGGTCCGCAATATGGTCCCGGATGCGCCGGCCTGTACGTTGCCATCCGTGCGTGCGCGAGATGCGCTGCATGAACGTGTCTTCCCGCAGGGGGGATTCGTTATTCAGTATCGCGTCGATCATCCCGGTCAGGACGACGCTGTATGATGGGGTGTAGAATGCTTCCGCATCCACGGGAAAGCCCGAGAGATCGGTGGCACTGTAGATTTTGTCCACTGCCGACGTCCGTGGCTCCCGCAAGACGTCGGCAGACGCCGGGTTGCTGGATATCTGGGGTTCAGCGAGATCGTTACCGGCATCCGGTGGCGGGGCATTTTCCAGCGCCGCTACCATGTCTGCGATGGGGAAGACGCTCGCCTGATCGGCGCCCGCAGTCTCCGGCGGAACCTCTGCGGTTTCGACGGACGCCAGCTCCGCGGGTTTGCTGCGGCTGGCGATGAGCAAGTCGTCCAGACGGTGATGCAGAACATCCGCGGCCTTTCCGGCATCGAACCACCAGTCGGTCGACCAGACACGGATAATCTCCCAGCCGAGGCCGCGCAGCACCTGTTCGCGTACCTTGTCCCGGTCGCGCGCTGTTGCCGACCGATGATACGTCGCGCCGTCGCATTCGACGCCGGCGAGATAGCTGCCAGCCTTGTCCGGGTGCCTGACGCCTATATCGACGCGGAAGCCGGATACGCCGACCTGAGGTATCACCTGCCATCCACGCCGGGTGAGTTCCGCTGCTACAGCTTCCTCGAACGGGGATTCGAAGCCGCCTTGCGAGCCGATATCCTGAGCGGGCAGGGCGATCGGGCCGCGCGCGGCATAGTCGAGGAATGCCTTCAGATGCTGTATGCCGAGCTTCTTGCCGGTGGCGTTGATATCGTCCGCGGTAATGCCGGAAAATACGATGAGTTCCTGTCGCGCGCGGGTGATGGCCACATTGAGGCGCCGCTCGCCGCCATCGCGGTTGACAGCGCCGAAATCCATGGTCAGCTTGCCTGCTGCATCCTTGGCGAAGGTAATTGAGAACAGCATGACGTCGCGCTCGTCGCCCTGAACGTTCTCAAGGTTCTTGACGATGACGGGCTCGATCCGGTCGTCGGAGAAGAACCACTCGATATCAGGGCAGGCTTGCCGCTCTCCATCAAGCAGATCGAGGATGAGGCTCTGTTGTTGGACGTTGAAGGTGATGACGCCGATTGTCGGGCGCTCTGTCACCGGCAGATTCAGCCAACGATGCAGCCGCTCGACGACTTCGCGGACGATCGCTTGTGCCTCCACACGGTTCGTCCGGTTCTTGCCGCGGTCGTATACGCCATCGGAGACCGCCCGCAGTGAAACAGCCCTGTCTTCAGTGACGGGGGAGGGAAAGGTGATCAGCCTGTTCTGGTAATAATACGAGTTGGAAAATACGATCAGGGATTCGTGGCGACTGCGGTAGTGCCAGCGCAGATAGCGCACCGGCAGGCCCGATGCTCGCGTCTCGTCCAGGATGCTTTCGAGATCGCGTTCGAAGTCATCGACTTCCTCATCCTCGCCACCTTCCGAGCGGCCGAAAAAGTTCGTCGGCGGAAGCTGCTTCGGATCGCCCACGATGATGGTCTGCCGGCCGCGCGCGATCGCGCCAACGGCATCCCATGTCGTGATCTGAGAGGCCTCGTCGAAGATCACGACATCGAACAATGCCTGATCGGACGGCAGGTACTGGGCGATGGACAGCGGCGACATCAGCACGCAGGGCGCCAGCCTGGAGAAAGTTTGCGGCATGCGCCCGATCATCTCGCGGATCGACCGGCTCGGCCGTTGCAGTTCCATCTGGTGGCGCAACAGGCCCAGTTCCGAGTTGCGCGGCACGCCTTGAGGTGAGGGAAGCCCGTGAGCGATGGCCCGGGCAATGCGTGTGGCGGCGTGGCGACGGGCAAGGTCGTCCAGCGTGCGAAAATCCTCGATCGACTGCTCCTGCTGAAACGTACGAAAGCCGCGCAACACGGGATCGGCGTCGATTGCGAGAGGCAGCCACCAGCGGGTGTAAGCGAGGCTGAACGCCTCGCCGATATCGGGGGCGGCAATCGCGCCGTTCTCGATAACATCGACGAGCGGCTGCAATCCATGCGCGACTGCGCGTTCGCGTACGGAACACCAGCTCGACCAGTTGCGTAGCAAGGGGCGCGCCTCGACGAGAGCACCCATTTGTTCGCGGATCGTGTTCAGCACGAGCGTGCCGCCCTCAAGCGGAATGGAGATGCCGGCTATACTGGAATACGCTTCGACAGCCTGTTTCAACTGCGCGTAGGCTTGCAGGTAGATCATGGCGCTGTTGCTCAGGCTGCGATGGGCGCTGGTTTCGCTGATAGCCGGCGCGATAGCCCGCGCGATATTCTGGACTTCTCCCGCAAATTGCGCCAGTTGCAGCAGCGATCCGCGCAAGTTGGCGGCTGTCTCGAGATGTGCGGCAATCCTGCCCATGTCCGTCTCAAGGCCGGCGAAGGGAACTGCCTTTCCCGACAAGGGGCTGGCGGAGATGTGGCCGTGAGCTGTCTGCAATTTCCGGATGAGCGGCAGGTCGATGGCAGGATCGGGCTCGGGCGATCCCGCGCGCGCCCATTGTTGCAACAGTTTCCGGACTCGACGTTTGCCAATGGCGGACTTCGGCCAGATATCGGCATTGGCTTGGCGCCATTGGTTCTCGATATCGTCTATCGGAATGCGGAGCAGTTCGTCTCGATCATAAAGTGCCGACAGCGCCGCTTCGTCGCGCCTGAATGCGGCGATGGCCCCCTCCAGGCCGCCGATAGCGTCTTTTAACTGGCCGAAGTCGGCATCGAAAATGACCGTGTAGTTACCGACGTCGCACTGCTGAACGGATTCGGCGAACTGCGCCAGATAGCGCAATCCGTCGAAGCTGGTGTCAGCGTCGTCCGACAGGCCCGTCTGCAAGCGGAATCCGGCAAGCGCCGACTGCATGTCGGCGGCGGCCTTTTGCAGGGCAATGCTACATGCCAGCAGTTTCTCCTGCCATGCTGCCGACCAGTCGGCGACATTCACAAGGCCGAGAACGGGCCGGTGCTCGATGGAAGCGAACGTATGTCCAAGTTCGCGTGCAAGTGCCTCCAGCGACCGGAAAGCTGTTTCATCGTGCGCGTCATTGCTGGGCCATGAAAGCGTGGGCGCGTACTTGTCCTTGCCGTGCAGGGCGATGCCCATGGCGAGATAGGGCGTGAAGCCGTTGCTGCCCGGCTTGTGCAGCGCGGCGACGTAGGCATTCAGTTCGTCACGGCGGAGACGCAGCTTCTCATTGATGCTGATCCATTCGTTTTCATTGCTGCTTGCATCGTGCTCCCACGACGCCTTGAGCTGCTGCAGGAAATGACGCCTGTCGGCTTTGTTCGAATGGAGTTCGAGGCAATGGTCGCCAAGTCCGTTCTCGCGCAGTCGGCGATAGACCACGTCGAGCGCTGCCGTCTTCTCGGCAACGAAGAGGACAGTCTTCCCAGCGGCGAGGCAATTGGCAATCATGTTGGCGATCGTCTGGCTCTTGCCGGTGCCAGGCGGGCCGATGATGACGAAATCCTTGCCTTCCGCCGCGGCGATGCAAGCGGCGATCTGGGATGAATCGGCCGGCAGCGGCAGGACAATCTCCGCCGGGGAATAATGACGGTCGATCTCCCCTTCGTCGCGGAATCCCACGCCCTGCGTATCGAAGGGCTGCTCGGGATTGTCGATCAGATGGCGGACGACGCGGTTCTGGCGTAGGGCGTCGGTCCGGTCAACCAGATCCTTCCACATGAGGAATTTGGCGAACGAGAAGGTCGAGAGGGCGGCCTCGTCGACCACCTCGAAGCCCGGTGCGTCGCGTATCGCCCTGCGCATGATCTCCAACACGAGCGGAACGTCCACGCCGTTTGCATCCTGGGGCAGGTCGCCTTGCAGAGCCGGGACGGCAAGGTCGAAGTCACGTTGCAGGAATTGCAGCAAGGTGGCGTTGAAGCGGATCTCATCCTCGTGCTGAGCGAGGGAAAACCGTGAGGTGGCGCTGCGGCGTTCGAGCTTGACGGGAACGAGCAAAAGAGGCGCACGGTAGGATCGATCGTCGGTCGGTTTCTTCTTCCAGCGCAGGAAGCCGACGGCCAGATAGAGCGTGTTGGTGCCGCCTTCCGCCAGGTCGTTGCGGACCTGCCGGTAGAGCGCCGTCAGCCTCGCCTCCAGCTCTTGCTTGTCGAGCGGGGAGGGCAGTTCATCCCGCTGCAGGGCCTCTGCGGCAAAGGTCCGGTGGATGTCGCGTCCGCGCGTTTCCCGGAATAGAGCGGCATCGCGGCCGTTCAGCGGATTCTGTTCCGGCAGGGAGATGAGACGCACGGCGCTGCCGGCTGCCAGCCTGTCTTCCAGACTGCCGATATCCGGGCACAGGAATGGTACGGCTTTTTTCGTCTCGGCGAAGTTCAGCAGGCGATTGCGCAACGAAAGATCCAGCAGCTTCTGCTGCCAGCGGTCGATCCTTCCCTGCGCTGTGGTCGGCTTCTGCTCGACTTCTTCCACCGGCAGTTCGGCCCATGCTGGCGGCTTCGGCATGGATATGGCGGTGGCCGGCTCCGGTGCAATATCGACGTCGGATTTGGCCGGCGTGTGGGAGGCGAGCGGGGTGATGCCGCCGCTGCGCGAACGGCGGATATCGATGGCCGCGACGAACGCGTGATCCTGCGTCTCGTCGAGGCGCTGTGCGATGACGGTGCAAGCCTGCGTCAGATCGAGCGCGGGACGGTGGGTGACACCGGTTGTCTCGAAAACGATGAGTTCCCGCGCAGCAATCGCTTTCCTGATCTCGATCGGGTCGGTTTCTACCGCGCGCGGTAATGTGCGGTCCACCATCCATACACCCACGGCGGCATGGCCGTCGAACATCAGGATGACGGGATTGAGGCCCGCCGTCTCAAGGCAGGCGGCAAACAGCAGACTAATGTCGAGGCAGGTGGCCAGGCTGTCATTGATGATCGTCACAGGACGCCTGACCTTCTGGCCTCTTTGCTCGAAACTCGCTGGCGGCTCCGCGTAGAACAGTCCAAGCCCGGTGATTGCTGAATAGACCGCGGCGAGCAGCAAGAACGCCCGTTGCGGCTCCATGGTTTGATAACCGTTGAGAGCGGAGGGATGCCCATGTCGAGCCAGGATCTCGGCGGCGCTACGCAGGACGGGCGGTACGCCGGGGTCGTTGGGCAGCACGAAAGCCGGCAGCAGCTGTGCCATGTCCGCGACTCCGCCCCATTCGTCCCGCGCCAGCAGGCGGACGGGCAACTGCTTCTCGGCGAGTTGCTTGCCCTCGCGGCTCAGGACCAGTGACAGAGTGCCCCGTTCCGCCTCATTCAGGCCGGCGAGATAGTCTGCGTCGAGGTCCACTTTCCTGTCCGCCAGAGGCAATTGTTCCGAGGGCGCGATCCGGTCGATGACCCACCGCTTAGGGCGCAAAAAGGGTGGGCTCGATGACAGTTCCAGCACGCAGTTGTTGAGCGTGTCGCTGGTCGGGCTGTCGATCGCCAGGGAGCGGATGACGGGTATCGCGTTCTGGAAGGAAGCGTAAGTGAAGGCCGAGGCGATATCGGCAATGACAGAAATCGATGGTGCGTTCTCGCTAACGTGCACAGCAGCTGTGCTACCAAGAACATCTTCTGTTTCCCGCATATCGCGTTCCATCACCACATCCGCTGGCCGACAAGTTACACTGCATACCGTGTTACCCAAGCCTGAGGGAAGCAGAACCTATGGCGGCAACGGGAGGGAGGCTCAGAAACTTGAACGCAGCCCGGCGAAGATGGCTTCGATCCAGCAGCTTCATTCGCCAGCCGACAAATGGGGTGGGCGAATGCGTCGATGACGAAAGCCACGGAAACGAAGTCCTGCCAGGTGGTCACATACGCGAAATCTGAAACCCGGAGCCTGTTCGGTGCAGACGCCCTGAGCTTGGTGGTTCACCCGATCACGCTGGCTCGTAACCATCTTGTCCGGGAACGCGGGGCGGATCGACTTGCCCCGGATGATACCCTGAGTCCCGTCATTCTCATGAGCTAAGCGAAGGTGCATCGGGCGACGTCGAAGCCTTCCCGCTTCAATTGCTGCCAGATCTCGCGCACGCCGTAGACGCGGAAGTTCTCTTCGAAGACACGGCTTATCCCGATCTTCAAGGCGATGTCGCTGCGGGCGCGGATCGACAGGCAGTCCACGTCCAGGTGCTTGGCAACGTTCTCATAATAGGTTGCCCCGTTCGTTAGCGGCCTATTATCGAGGGCAACGTTGGACGGCAACGCGATAGCTGTAGGGGGCAGTCTCCTCTACCGAAACCATATCCCCCGCCCTTGCGCCGTTCCGCTCGAAGAACTCCCGGATCCAGCCGCGCTTGCGGAAGAACCGCTTTACACCGTCGAGGTCTGTCATGACGACGGTCCCACCACCCCAATCGACGGCAATCTCACGCTGGGCCGCCGAGGCGCGGTTTGATCCGCCAATTGCATCCGCCGGGAACTTCTCGAAGAAGCTCCTGAGATAGATATGGTCGTTGTCGATGTTGCCCTGCGTGATTTCCGTCGTGCCAATAGGGCGTGGCGCATACTGGTTTGTAGCAGGCTGAGGCGTGATCGTTAGCGCGGACGTAATTCCAGACGTGTCAGGGGCGGTTTCCCCGTAATCTTCGATCAGATCAAAATCCCCCGGATTGGCTGACCCAATCCCGCTCAGCTGTACCGGGTGCTGCAGGCTGACGGGCTGGAAGCCCTCTGCCCGCAAGACCACTTCTGCGGCCGCACGGGCGTCCTCGCCCGCATCGTGGTGATCGAATACGAGCCCGAGGTGTCGCTTGAGGCTGGCGAGGCCATGGCCACCGTTCCCGCGCAACTCGGGCCAGGCCGTGCGAGCGACATGGACGCTGTCGCGCCAGTCCCACAGCGGGATGAGCAGGTTTGAATTGCTACAGGCGGCGGCGATTGCGCTGCGATCGAAGCCCGAGTGCTGATAGACAGTGCCACCTACCAACGCATCATGCAGCACCGGTAGCACCTCCGCGAATGTCGGGGCGCCACGCACTGTGTGTGCGGTGATCCCGTGCAGGTCGCTCCAGATCCAGACGTCCGTCCGCGGATCGACATAGGTCACCCAAGTCTCGATGGAATTGTCGAGGCGCACGCAGGCGACACCGATCTGGCAGATGCTTCCGCGGTCGTTGTTCGCGGTTTCAACGTCCAGCGCGAAAAAGCGGAACGGCCCCTCGGGGAAGGGCGTCACGCGTGTCTGCGGAATGGGTGCAGGCCGCCGGATAACCGTCCCGGCGGCGCTAACCGCCGCGCCCATGAATCGCTGGCGCTGCCGCTCGATGGCCGCCAGTTCCTGCGCGTCCCAGGATAGACGCCGAAGCGTGGTATCGACGAGATCCGAAGGCTCGTCATAGACATCCATCCTGCGCCGGTTCCAGGCGATGGCGTGGTCAGGTGCGATGGCAAGCACCTCCTTTTCCAGATGCGCGATATCCGTCGCATCAGGCAGGGTAATCCACACAGCGCGGCAATGGTCGACGACAAACTCATTGCGCAGTTTCTTGGCGATGTCGCCGTCGGCCCTGGTCGTCGGATCGTTTCGGTCACGCCACATCCTGCCTGTGTTGTACATCTGCGAGAAGTAATGGCTCATGCCTTCGGAGCCGGTGCGATGCCGCTGGTGGATCCGCTCGTAGAAGGTTTGATCTGTCGAGCTGGTCGAGCCGATGTAGCGAAGCTCGCCAAAATGGTCGACAAGGCCATAGAGGCCGCGAGCATTCCGTGGCGCCTCGGCGGTTGGGCGCGGCGCGGCTTCAAGGAGGGCGGAAAGCAGGTCTTCAGGCATAAATCGCATAGTGGAACTCCAGACCACGTCAACATCAGCTGGCAGCGCTCAATAAGCTTTCAAGGGCGCACTCCGAGGAACTAGAGGCTGTTATGAACTGGCGGCAAGTGTAGCGATGTTTTTCAGCATGATACAGGTGAAGGCAACGAGATGAAGATCGGCGAGGGTCTGGGCGCATCGTTCATAGTCCTTGACGAGGCGTCGAAAGCGTGTCGCCCAGGCGAAGGATCGCTCGACAACCCATCTTCTGGGCACAAGGACAAAGCCGAGCTTGGCCTCCGGCAGCTTGACGACCTCGAGCTGAATACCGTGTTCGGCTGCCGCCTTTTCGGGTTTTTCGCCCGTATAACCCTGATCGACAAAGGCAATCTCCACACTCTGGTCGGTGGCAGCTTGGATCGCTTCGGCCATGCGGCCAACTTCGGCCCTGTCTCCGACATCGGCAGGGGTGACGTGCATGGCAAGCATATGGCCGAGCGTGTCCACAGCCATATGCAGCTTGGATCCCTTCTTGCGCTTGGCGCCGTCATAGCCTGCTCGGGCTCCGCTTTCCGGCGTCGAGCGCAGGGTGCGGCTGTCGATGATCGCGGCTGTGGGCTGGTCCGGTCGGCCGGCGGCAAGCCGCAGAAGCATGCGCAGGTCCTCGGCCAGCGCCTCGAAACAGCTGGCACGCAACCAGCGTTGCGCCTGCTGATAAACGATCTCCCACGGCGGCAGATCATTGGGCATCCAGCGCCACGGCGCACCCGTCTTCACGATATAGCGCAGGCCGTTGAATACTTCGCGCAGCGAATGACCGCCGCTGGCCGGCATCTTCCGGCAAAAGCGTCAGATAGGGCGCTACCAGCGCCCATTCTTCATCCGAAACATCAGAAGGGTAAGGTTTGCGAGCTGTCATCATTTCGCAAGCCTCGGAAATCTTAGTTTACAGATCCCTAACAGCCTCTACTAGTCCGGGCTGAGCCTCAACGAAAGCATCAGGCTCGAAAAATTGGATATAGCCTCTTGCGATTTCCAGTCCGGTGACGTCCCCGGGGAACTCCGCTGCCCAAGCCTTTGGCCGCTTGCGGAAAACCGGGATGATTGGGTTGTATTTGTCGCCCCACATGCAGGCACTGATACGCATGAACTTGATGATTGCTGCCTTGTCCCTCGGACTTACCAGAAGGGCAATACGGGCAGGGCGCAGTCTGACAACAGCGGACAGCTCGGCCATCTTCAATCCTATCAACTTGACCACCGAAGGAGTCAGTCAAACCAAGGGCATAGTCCCGTCGGCCGGAGGAAAGTCAATGCCCCCAACTGCCTCTAAAGATTAGCGCGGTGCGGCCTCCCTTGTGTCACGTCTGATATGGGCTCCAGGTGGATGGGTGCGGACTGGACCCCGTAAGGATTAGGTTTGGCGGGGTGGACATTCGATCGAGTGTCGACGTTGGCACACTTCGGCACCTTGGCGATCTCGTCTACCATCACCTCCTGTGACCGATCAGGCTGACCACCTGGGCCCCGCCTCGACCTTCTCGAGGAATGTCCAGATCGTGGCGGCAGGCGCCCGGCTGGTGACGATGCCGCTCGCGATTATTTGGTAGGCGCTCCGTAGCACGGCCGCGAGCGCGGTACCGTCGTCGGCCACGATGGCCGGGTTATTGAGGGCGCGGAGCCGTTTCAGGATCTTCACCGTCGGACTCGGTCCATCCGGCAGCGTCGCGGCTATTCCTTGCGGTAGCGCGTCGAAGGGGAGGTCGACCATGCCATCCTGCCCGAAGCCCGCCTCGACGAAGAGATTGGCGAGCTGCACGATCTCCCCGTCCCCGAGCAGACGGGCCGTCGCCGCGACAGGCGGAGGGGCGGGCGGCTCAGCCCCTTCTAGCTGCTGGCCAAGCAGCATGAGTGAGACGACGACCGCCCGCTCCCGCTCGGGCAAGTGGCTGACACGCGCACGCGCCATGGCGAGGCGCCGCTCGGGTGGCTCAAGCAGGAGATCGGCGGCAAGTTTCCTGGCGAATTGCTCCAGGGCGTCCAGCCCGCGCGGCGCTTCCTCCGCGTCGTTTCCGCCCAGTTCAGCCTCCCGTGCCAGACAGCTCCGGGCTTCGGGTCACAGGCTGGTAGAGTTCCTGCAAGTTGGTCATGGGATCGACCACCACGGAATGGCCGAAATGGTCCTGAATCGTCTCGGGAACATTCTCGAAGCTGTCGAACTCCCCGAGGTTGTCGCCGGTCTCGGGGTCGAGCACACGCCAGCAGACGCGCATGTCGCCCTCGAGCACGTGCATCATCAATGCTTCCATGAGCGCGCGCTTGGACGGCGGGGCGAGCTTGTCGTAGAAGTAGCGCAAGTCGACGTTGCGCCCCGGCCGTGTTGCCGCGAGACGTGAGATGAGCCGGTCGAGATCTTGGTGCCAATCCTTCTGCCGGGCCTCGGAAATCATGAGGTGTGACGTCCTGTTCGTGCCTTATCAACTGCCTTGCGCGCATTCTCCGCGATCACGGCGAAGATGGATTCGTAGGCAGCGCGATCGATATTTTGTGACAGTATAAACTCATTGAGGGAATCTGCCAACTCGACCTTCAGAAAACGGCGTTCCTCCTGTTCCTCATCGTCGGCGGGCTCGATCCTTTGGACAACCCAGAAGCCGACACGGTCGGCGCGCACGTCGGAATGGCCAGTCCGGAAAGCGCGCAGGCCGTCGATCGCGTTCTGATGCTCGAGGAGATGGCTCTCGGCGGAACCGATGCTGAGCGCCATCACCGGCCCGTCCGGCACCGAGTGTTTCGAGGTCTTGAGCATCACCTCGCCGTCGAAGTCCTCGCGAAGATGGCTGTCGAAGATCATGTCCTTCAGTCCCGTGAGCGAGAGCTCGGACAGCGCCTCGCGGGGCGCGAGCCCGCCAATGAGGCTGAGCATCGCATTCGCCTCGTGCTCATAGCCGAAATTCCGCTCGTGCGCGCGGATGCGCACTTCGCAGAGGCCGCTCTCGCAGAAGCGCACCACGTTGACCGCCCGATACGGCTGTTTCTCGAAGACGCGCGCGTAGCGGCCGCCGCCGCGTTCCTCGTTGCCGATAAAGACGTGCCGCTCGCGCATCAGCGCCAGTTTGAGGACGAGCGTCGCATGCGCGCCGCGCCGGTCGCGCCGGATGTCGAAGATCCGGGGCTTCTCATGCGCCTCCGGAAACACGACCGCGCCGAGCGCGGGGATGCCATTAAGCCCCGCGAAGCGGGTCTCGACGAACTTGCTCCGGAAGAGCCGACGGAGGAGCGTCGCATTCGTCATCTCGTAAAGAAGGACGTGCTGGCCGCCATGCTCCTCCATCTCACGCAGGAACGCGAGGAGCTCCGCTTCCGAGACGCCGCCTTCCGTGGCGACGGCGGGGCGGAAGCGCTCCTCGATCAGCGAGCGCCAGTTCGGCGCCGAATGGGGCAAGCCGTGCGCGCGCAAGAAGTCCTGCGCCTGGGCGAAGGTGCATTGAGAGGGAAGGAGCTCAAGTATCTGGTCGATCACGTGCCAAGTCCGCTCGCTGTTCCCGGCCCGGTCACAGGGACGCCACGGCAGGCGTGATGGCTGCGTGCGATCAGTCCCCGGCAACCGCCTTATTCATACTTGCCTTCTGTCATCGGTAACGTCAAGTCCACGCTCGAATTCGACCACCTCCGCGATGATCGGGTCGAGTCTGGCCAGCCAGGGCGGATTGATACGGATCAGCTGCCGCGCGGATCTGAGCACATGATACATGGGCACGCGCCCGCTGATAAGGAAGGTGTGCCGGTTGATCTCGCGCAGCCGCGCGAGCAGGACCTCGCTGCCGCTGCCCTCACTGGGCAAGTACGAGATATAGTCGACCGAGAGCGCGCCGAACAGAAGCGCGATCTGGTGGTTCTGCGCGAGGCCGGCGTCGATCAGGAGGTCGTGGAGCGCGTAGATCCGGTCGTCGGCGAAGATCTGTACCGGCGCCGCCAGTGTCGGCGGCGCCGCGGAGGCGCTAGGGGCGGGCGGCTGCGGCCCCCCTGCTTCCGCGGCGATGACCTCGGCCGGCTTCAGCCGGCGTGCCGGGGATGACGGCACGCTCCGGTCAGCGATCCCGTCCCAGGCGCCGAGCCAGTCGGGCAGCCCGCCACCCGCGAAGGTGCAGCCCGCGAGACGGACATAAGGGTCTCGCGCGAGCTCGAATGCGGGGGTGGCGTAGTTCGCGACGAATGCCCGGCCGGCGAAGTTGATGCCTTGGACGAGGCCCGTCTCGATGTCGATCAGGGGCGCGCCGCCCATGCCGCCCATGGTGGTGCAGTCGTGGGCGAGGGCGCTGAGCAGGTGCCCCCACGACATGATCTCCCCGTTTTCTGGCAGCAGCCGTCCCGGCATCACGCGCTTCACCCCAAGCATGTCGCCAAAGAGCATCTTCTGCAATTCCGGGTCATTTCGCGGATCGAAGGCCGGGTAGCCGATCGCGCAGACCCGTAAGCCCTCGGCATCATCGAACGCCGGCTCCCGGTCCGAGAGCCTCAGGGGCTCCACGCCCGGGGGGTCGTCGGCGAGGCGAAGGAGGGCGAAATCCCAGTAAGGGTGGGTCTGTTCGATCCGCTCGACGGGAACACGCCGCTCCGCGGCGCTGCCGTGCTCGCGCGCGAAATCGATCGAGACTTCGAAGGCGGGCACCCGCTCCTGTCCGGGCGTGTCCTTCGTGCGAATCGTCTCGGCGACGCTGCGGGCGGTCGCGGCGAGCCGGGGGGCGACGAGGAACGCCGTGCCGAGGAAAGGAATATGCGGCGACTGGCTCTCGAGCCGGCCGGTCGCGCGGATGGCGGGTGTCAGGATCGCCTCGGCCTCGGCGAGCTCGGCCCAGGGCTCATCCGTGGCGGGAAGGCCCGCTACCCTGTCGTCGGCCACCAGGAAGCTCGGACGCATGTTCGCAAGGATAATGGCCATGGATCAGGCCCTCTCTTCGCCTTCGCGGCAGATCATGTCGTCGCGAACGCGGGTTCGATCGCCGACCAGAGACCGGCATGCGCCTCCCGCACGTCGGCGATCAGCAGGTCGATCCGGGTGCCCACGTTGATCCAGGCGGTCTTGCGGCCCTGATACAGCACGCCGCCGGTGGCCCGGGTGCTCGCCCGGTGCAGCGCCACGACGGCCCAGAGATCGTTGCAGACGGGCGAACCCGAGGAGCCGACATCGGTATCGGTGAAGTAGCTGATCTCCGGCTCCCTCAGGCGGTAGGCCGCGTTGTTGCGCAGGCAGATCTGCTTCGCCGCCCCTCCGGGATGCTGGACGATGTTGAGCGGCAGCGCGCCGTCGCTCGGCAGCGTGAGCGGGCCGGACCACAGCGGCAGCGGGTCGGGGCCGGGCGCGTCGGGCAGTTCGAGGATCGCGTAGTCGAGCGGGACGCTCGCGGCGATGAGTTTGAGGCCATCGAGCTGGCGCCCCGCGGCGTCGGGCGTGTCGAAATCGAGCCGCCCGACCGCGCGGCCCGCTTGCGCGCGAAAGTCCGTCTCGCCTGCCGCCGCCTCGCCGGGGCTGCGCGCGTTGATGACGTGATGGTTGGTGATGATGTGGCGCCGCCCGATGAGCCAGCCCGTGCCGTGATAGACGATCGGCTTGCCGGTGTGCGGATTCGACCGCGCGGCCCCTCCCTCGATGCGCGGGACCGACAGATGCAGGACCGACTTGCCCGTCCTCACGGCGCCCGCGAGGAAGCTGAAGGGCAGCAGGTCGTTTTGCAGGATGATCTTCTCTTCCTGCTCCGCGAAATCCTCCACCGCGCTGCGTAGGCCGTCGTCCATCGCCGCCTTGCGCGGGTCTTCCGCCGCGTCGGCCACCCGCTCGGCCAGCGCCATCAGATGCTTCGGTTCCTCGACCCGCCAAGCCGTCAGCGCGGCCGCCGTGCGCAGCCATTCGAAGAGCGGCACCACGCCGCCCTGGATGACGGGCGTGCGGGAGAGGGTGCGGAGGTCTTGCAGGATCTGGCTCTGCGGCGAGGGATAGGTGCGTAGGCTCGCGAGAAAGCCCGGTTCAAGGCCGCCCAGGAGCTCATCGCGCTGATTGAAGAGCCCCGTCCGGGCCGCGAGCGCGACGAGCTCGAAAATCTCTTCCTCTGTCAGGTAGGCCATGCGCTCTCCGATTGCAGTGGGCGGCGTGCGGCCACGCTACCGTGGGCTTCAAAAGTAGCGGATCTGGCTCCGGGCGATGATGGAGTGGGCAGGGGCGGGGCCGCCCGCGCTCTCCTCCTGGCCGAGCGGGTCGAGATCGGCGAGGCCGCCGAAGTCGAGCCCCGCTTCTTCCTCGATCGAGCGGATCGAGACTTGCGCCGCGATCCTCAGATGCGACGACGTGAACGCGCCGAAGACGAACTCCTCCTCCGTCGGCAGCGAGCGGCGCTGGTTCATCCGGTAGCCCGTCGCCGAGAGCCGGCGGGTGCGGTCGTGCACGAAGGCGATCACCTTCCAGAACGAGACGGGGACCTGGACGCCGAAAAAGACCGGGTCGTCCGCCCGGAAGAACGGACCCGTGAAGACTGAAATACGCATGTCGTCGGCAATGGCGTTTTCCAGCGCGTAGTCCTCGAGTTCGAGCCAGATCGGAGAGTTGAAGGCCTGCATCTGCGGCGCGGCATTCGTCACGTGCATCGTGTCGGCGTTCGCGCGCCGCCCCTCGGCCTGACCGCCCCAGGCGGGGTCCTTGCGCCGGGTCATGTGACCACGGCTGAAGCGGGGCGGATTGCCGTAGCACTCCTTGATGATCTGGCTCTCCTGCGGGATGCGCGGGTCGAGCCGCCAACCGGGGCGCGAGGTCACGACCGGACGCGAACCGTCGATGTTAACGGCGCTGAAGTAGAGAAGGCGGCGGCTCGGCTTCATGACGACCGAGAAGTGCTCGTAACGAAGCTCGGTGAGTGTCTCGCCGTCGAAATCGAAAGCAAGCACATCGTCCGTGTCGCGCACGATCCGGGGCAGCGGACAGCGCAGATCGTCCGTGTCGCCGATGAACGCGTGATCGTAGCCGTCGCGGTCGCGGTAGTCCTCCGGCCGGCTCTCGTCGGCGAGGTCGATCTCGTCATCGTCCCCGCCCATGAGAAGCGCCGGCGCGCTGATGGGCGCGGGATCATCCGCCGGTCGCCGAGCGGTCCCCGCGCTGGCTCCCGTGGGCACTGCACCCGCGCCGCCGGCCACGGGCGCGCCGAGGCTCACGGTAATGTGGAGCGGCACGGTGAGGGTCACGCCGCCGCCCGCCGCGACGGGCCCCCCGTGCGCCGGGGCGAGCGGACGGCCCTGGGCCGTGGCGCCGCCGTCGGCGGCGGGCCGATGATACCCCACGGCGGCGTGGGCGTCGGGCAGCCGGGCACCCGCTGCATAGGGCCGGCGGCCGGCGAGCGCTTCGTCGAGCGCGCGGCGCACCACGTCCGCGCGCACCGCGTAGTTGGAGCGCAGGAACGCGCCGCTGAAATGCAGGCCCAGCGCCTCGCCGCTCTCGAGGTCGAGCACCGACGAACCCGAGTTGCCGCCGAGCGTGGTGCAGTTGTGGAGCAGCCGGACGTCATCGATCCCGGTGACGGCGCCGGGGGCGAGCCGCTTCTTATTGTACTCCCGGCCGTAGATCTGCTCCATGAGCGCGACGTCGGGGATGCGACTATCATAGGCGGGGTAGCCGATGACTGCCGCCGTCCCGGTCTTGCGCGGCTTGCTGGCCAGGGTGATCGGGACGGAGAGCCGGTCGTCGCCGCGCTCAAGCTCGACCTCGAAGAAGGCGATGTCGGGGCCGGGATGCGGCACCACATAGAGCGGGCGCACAAGGCTGAAGGCGCGGACTTGCGTGCTATCGAACTCTTGCAGAAAGTCGATCTCGGGCAGGATGTCGCCCCCGTCGGTCATGAACGTTAAGCCCGTACCTTTGCTCTGCACGAAGAGTTCGGCGACGTGACGGTTCGTGACCAAGATATTCTCGCGCACTAGCCAGCCAGTACCCGCCCAGTCGAACGGTGCCCCATCGCCCTCGAGATTGATGCGCCCGACGCTCCGGATCGCGCGGTCGAGCGGCTCGCGCACGGCTTTGAGGCGGGCCCGCCAGAGCGCGCTATCCTCCTCCTCTCGGAAGATGAGTTCAGTCGTGTTGTCGAGGATTCGGAGCACCGGGCGGAAACGACGGAGGACGATACTCTCCTCTGCGAGTTCCGCTTCGAACTCGGCGCCTTCGGTTTTAGCCGTGAAGGCCTCGGTGACCACGCCATGCTCGGCGATCTCCTCGGCCAATTTAGGGTCTTCGGCCGCAAGGGAAAGGTTGAAGTCACGCAGACGATGTAGGGAGGTTTTGGTGGGTGACATCTGTGACCTCACTATGACAATTGCAACAGTGAACTTGGGCCCGCACACACGACTGATAACAAAGCACAACCGCGCCGCCGGTTCAATCGGCATCTCTGCAAAGCCGCGTCACAGCTTATCATCGGGCGTCACTATGGCGTCGTGGAAGTGTCGGATGTCCGACGGTCCCAAGCGAATCTGGCGCCTATACTGCCCGCGAATAGTCAAACGAAATCCTTTCCTGTTCTCTCTGGCTGCTTCCCTGCTGGCACGAAAAAATTCCCTATTCTAATGCGTAGGGAATCTCATTATAACCCGTGAAACTTGCTGGGTAATTCTCATTGGAAATGGCATAGGGAAGCCGATTCCATCGAAATTTCCCTGTTTTTAGCGGAAAGCAGGGAAATTCAACACAGAGACAGGTACTCGCAGGACTACGCGCTCCACCAAGCACCCCGCTCTTGCTGGGTCTTCGATAGCCGGACCGAGCGCAACGGCAGAATCGAGTGCGAGCGGCGCGACTATCTATCATCCGCAAAGCTCGACGCCAAAATCTTCGCTGCTGCCGTCCGCGCCTACTGGGGAATCGAAAATCGCTCCCACCGCGTGCCCGATTTCGTATTCCACGACGATCTCGCACGCTTGCGAATCGTTTTGGTCCAAAATACATGGTCGTCGTCTAACACTTGGCAATGAACCTCATCAGAGGTGCAAAAGACTTCCTTAGAGCGCGTTCCGATCAGATGGAATCATCTGATTGATCAGAATTCGCTCAAAATAAAGAATCTGAAATCTGTCCTGTTTCAACGTAAACAGGACAGATTCTAGGCTCAAGGTCAGGCGAGAATAGGCAAATCTCAACCTCGCCTATCTCCAAACCATCATCACCCAGACCAAAAATGAACCTGAAGCACTTCCCCCTGTGCCGGTCGCCGGTCGCCCAACCTCGTTCCCCGCGTCACGCCGGTGAAAAGTCCCGAGTTCGGACGGCATGTCCGAGGCGCTCGTGAAGACCTTCAAGCGCGACTAGCTGCACGTCAATCATTTGCGGGATGCCCAAACGGTGCTACCGCAGGTAGCCGGTAAGATATTGAATATAATATATTCTATATCTGCTACACACTGAGATAGCGCATGCGCGATTCTTCGTCTGACAGCAACCGCGGGGTGTCGCCTTCCCATACCACTTCGCCCTTCTCGACGATGTAGTGGCGATCCGCGAAGCCCGCGAGGCTCTCCACTTCCTTGTCGACCAGAATGAGCGTGAGCCCGGTCTTCTTCAACTCGTGCAGCCGCGCCCAGATCTCGTCGCGAACGATCGGGGCGAGCCCTTCCATGGCCTCGTCCAGGACGAGCAACTGCGGATTGGTCATCAGCGCACGGCCGATCGCCAGCATCTGCTGCTCGCCACCCGAGAGCTGGTTGCCGCCATTGTGGAGGCGCTCGCCCAGGCGCGGGAAAAAGTCGATGACGCGGTTGAGCGTCCACGGCTCCCTTACCTTTCGATGATTGGCTGCCGCCATGAGCAGGTTCTCCCGGACGGTGAGGTTCGGGAAGATGCGCCGCCCTTCCGGTACGATGCCGACACCGAGACGGGCGATGCGATGCGGCGGCAGGCCGGAGACGACCTCGCCGTTCAGCCTGACGGTTCCTGCTTTCAGCTTCAGCAGGCCCATGACGGAACTGATGGTCGTCGTCTTGCCCATGCCGTTGCGGCCCATCAGGGTCACGACCTCGCCGGGGTTGACGTGAAAGCTCATTCCGAAAAGAACCTGACTGCTTCCGTAGGAGGCCTCCACATTCTCGACTTCCAGCATGATGGCCGCTCCTCTCAGCTTTAGTGTTGCCTGTGGCCCAGATACGCGGCCTTGACGTCGTCGTTGGCGCGGATGTCCGCCGGCGAGCCGGTGGCGATGGTGCGCCCGGCCACGAGGACGCTGACCCGGTCGGCAAGCGCGAAGACGGCGTTCATGTCGTGCTCGACAAGCAGGATGGTGTAGTTCTTCTTCAGATCGGCGAGCAGCCGGGTCATGCGCGCCGAATCCTGCTTGCCCATTCCCGCCATCGGCTCGTCGAGGAGCAGCAGCGACGGGCGCATGGCGAGCACCATCGCCAGTTCGAGCTGGCGCCGTTCGCCGTGGGACAGATCCTGCGCGAGCACCTCGGCGCGATCGCCCAGGCCGACGAGTTCGATAGCCTCCCGCGCCTCGTCCATCATCGCCCGGTCGAGCCATGCAGCCCCCAGGAAGCGAAAGGAATCCCCCTTGCGCGCCTGCACGGCCAGCGCCGCATTGGCGATGGCCGTGAACTTCGGGAACACCGACGAGATCTGGAACGAGCGCGCCATTCCGGAGAGCGCGCGACGCTCCATGGAGGTCTCGGTGATGTCCTGTCCATCAAGAAAGATGTGGCCTTCGTCGGGCCTGATCTGTCCCTGAAGCTGCGAGATCAACGTAGTCTTGCCGGCGCCGTTGGGGCCGATCAGGGCATGCGTCTCGCCGCGCATGACCTCCAGGCTGCAGTTGTTGGTGGCCGCCAGGCCGCCGAAGCGCTTGACGAGGTTACGCACCTCGAGGAACGGCTTGCTCAATTCTTCCCTCCCGACACGTTGCGGCCAAGCCAGGGAACCAGCGCCCCGAGATCGGCGATACCGCCACGCAGAAGCGTCACCATGGCTACGATCAGCAATCCGAAGGCGAGGTGCCAGTATTCCGTCCACGATTCGAGAATGAGTTCGAGGCCGAGATAGACGGCGGCGCCGACAAGCGGACCGCTGACGCTGCCAAGTCCGCCCATCACCACCATCACCACCAGTTCGCCGGAGCGCGACCAGGACATGTCTGCCGGGCTGATGAACTGCTGGCCGGTCGCCAGCAGCACGCCGGCCATGCCTGTCAGCGTGCCCGAGATGACGAAGGCGAGAAGCTTGTAGCGAAGCGGCGCTATGCCGATCGCCGAAAGTCGCCGCTCGTTCTGCGCGGCCGCCCGCAGCACGATGCCGAACTTGCTGTCGACGAGCAGCGTCACGAGCACGAGCGTCAGCGCAAGGACGGAGAGGGTGAAGAGGTAGAAGGTCGAGCGCTGCGACAGATCCAGTCCGCCGAAGGTGATCGGATTGATGATCTGGAGGCCGTCCTCGCCCCCGTAGGCCTGAAGGGCGACGAAGAAGTAATAGGCCATCTGGTTGAAGGCCAGGGTGATCATGATGAAGTAGGTACCGCTGGTGCGCAGCGAGATGAGGCCGGTCAGCGCCGCGAACGGTACGGTCACAACGATGGCCAGCGGCAGCAGGATCGCGAGATCCGACGTGCCCGTGAAGGCGAACGGGCCTATCATCAGCGGTTCGAGATTGGCGTCGTGATAGGCGAGGATGGCGACGACATAGCCGCCCACGCCGATGAACGAGGCATGCATCAGGCTGACCATGCCGCCGAAACCAAGCACGAAATTCAGCGCCACCGCGACGATGCCGAAGATCATGATGCGTGTGAAGACGCGGATCAGAAAGGTGTCGCCGGCGCTTTGGGCATAGGCGAGGATCCCCACGAGCGCCACGACCAGGACGAGGGCGGGCACGAACCGCTGCGCGGAGGCAAGCAGCCGCGACTGCCGATCCGGATTGATGAGCGAGAGGTCAGCCATGGACGGAAAACAATCCTTTGGGGCGCCACGCCAGGATGGTCGCCATGAGAATGAAGATGACCATGCTGCCCAGCGCCGGCGGGAGCAGGATGCGGCCGAGCGTGTCGACGACGCCGATCAGCAGCGCCGCCACGAAGGCGCCGCGCACCGAGCCGATGCCGCCGATCACCGTGACGACCAGGGCAAGGATGAGCACCGGCTCGCCCATGCCGATCTGCACGGCGGTGATCGGCCCGGCCATCATACCGGCGAGGCCCGCGAGCGCCGCCCCCAGCGCGAACACCAGGACGAAGATCGTCTCGACATTCACGCCCATGGCGGACGCCATCGGCCTGTCGCTCGCGCCCGCACGCACCCACATGCCGACCCGGGTATGGGAGATCAGCACGTAGAGCCCGCCGGCGACGAGAACGCCGACCGCCAGGATCGCCAGGCGGAAGGTGGGATACTGCAGGCCGGGCATCAGCTGGACGGAGCCCGCAAGCAGGGACGGCAGCGGCAGCGGCACCGAGACGGGCCCCCACAGCATGCGCACGAGGTCGTTGAAGACGAGGATGAGGCCGAAAGTCACGAGCACCTGGTCGAGATGCGACCGGTCGTAGAAGCGCCGCAACAGGACCCGCTCCAGCACCGCGCCGACGAGCGCCGTCAGCAGCATCGCGGCAAGAAACGACAGCACGAACTGCCCCGTCATCTGGTAAAGGGTCGCCGCCAGATAGGCCCCGATCATGTAGAGCGAGCCATGAGCGAGGTTGATCAGGTTCATGATACCGAAGACAAGCGTCAGTCCCGCGGACATGAGGAACAGCATCACGCCGAACTGTACACCGTTGATCGCTTGTTCGAGCAGAAGAGGAAGGCCCATCGTCGCCTCGCATCCTGAAAGCGGCCGATGCGGACCGGGATGAGGGCCCGCCGTCGGCATGTCCTATATTGATAGACGATGAAAGGCGGCGGCACGGGTCGCGCGGCCGCCCCCATGCCCGTCAGAGGGGCAGCTTGCACTTCTCGACGAAGGAGTCGGGATGCTGCTTCACGATTACCTCGCGCAGCGCCATGATCGGGCGGCCCCTGTCGTCGTTCTCGATCTGCGTCAGGTAGAAGTCCTGGATCGGATGGTGGTTGGTGTTGAGCCGGAAACCGGGGCGCACAGAATCGAAGCTGACGGTCTGCAGGGCCTTGCGGAAGGCATCCTTGTCCTCGATCTTGCCGCCGATGCTGGTCAGTGCCGCATCGAGCAGCCGGGCGCCATCATAAGCCTGCGCGGCGGAAGGCGACGGGATGCGGTTATACGCCGCCTCGAAGTCGGTCACGAACTTCTTGCTCGCCGGATTGTCGAAGCTCTCGCTCCAGAACGTGGAGGCGAAGGCACCAACGGCTGCGTCGCCCATGGCCGGCAGAACTGTCTGGTCGAGCGAGAAGGGCGGCCCGTAGAGCGGGATTTCCGCCTTGAGGCCGGCCTGGGAATACTGCTTGACGAAGTTGATGCCCATGCCGCCCGGATAGAAGAAGAACACCGCATCGGGTTTGGCCGCGCGCAGCTGGGCGATTTCGGCGGCATAGTCGAGCTGACCGAACGCCGTGTAGACCTCGCCGATGACGTCGCCCTTGAACGTGCGCTTGAAGCCCGCCAGGAAGTCCTTGCCCGCCGGATAGTTCGGCGCCATCAGATAAACACGCTTCACGCCTTTCTGGGTCAGGTAGATGCCCATCGCCTCGGACGGCGTGTCGTTCTGGAACGAGACGTTGAAGTAGTTCGGATTGCACAACTGCCCGGCATACTGCGACGGCCCGGCATTGATGCTGTAGACGAAGACGCCGGCATCGAGCACGGGTTTCGCGACAGCCAGCATGACGTTGGAAAAGTTGATGCCGGTGACGATCTGGACGCCGTCGCGCTCGACCAGCTTGTCGGCGGCCTGGCGCCCGGCATCCGGCTTGCCCTGATCATCCGCCTGGATCAGTTCAACCGCTCGCCCGCCCAGCTTGCCGCCGGAACTCTCTAGGCCGAGCTTGAAACCTTCTAGCAACTCCCTGCCCAGCACGCCCTGCGGACCGGAGAAGGTGGAGATGAAGCCGATCTTGATCGGCTCCTCGGCATGCGCGCTTGCGGCCAGCAGGCTCGCGGCGAACATCAATGCGACTTTCTTCATCACTATTCCTCCCATCATCGCGCTGCTACCTGCGCTTTCTCATTGTTCACTGATCCCGACCGGCATCGCGGCCCCGGTGGCCTCACGATGCAACGCCGGGAACGACAGCGTCCTCGGCCAGACAGTTGCCGACGTTCCAGCCGTAGAGCCACTCGATCGCATCGTAGAAGCGCTGCTGGCTCTGCCCCTTCCAGAGCGAGTTGCGCACCAGGCGCTCCACGTCCTTGGCGTGGTAGATGCGCCCCATCTCGCGGGCCGACAGCACGATGCGTGCCGTGCGCGTCACGCGCGAGCGCTGATAGAGATCGAAGGCGCGCGGAATGTCGTTGTCGCAGACACGCAGCGACTGGCCGAGCGTGACCGCATCCTCCATCGCCATGCAGGCGCCCTGCGCCATGTATTGCGTGGTCGGATGCGCGGCGTCGCCCAGCAGCGTCACACGGCCGAACGTCCATTGGCCGATGGGCTCTCGATCGGCGGTTGCCCAGCGCTTCCAGCTCTTGGGCAGCTCGATGAGGCGCCGCGCCTTGTGGCAGACCTCCGTGAAATAGCTTTCCACTTCCTCTTTCGAGCCGTCCCGCACGCTCCACTCCTCCTTGTCGCGGCTGTGGAAGGTGACGACGACGTTGTATTGCTCGCCTCCGCGCAGCGGATAGTGGACGAGGTGACAATGGGGGCCGACCCAGATAGAGGCGGCGTTCCATTGCAGGTCGGCGGGAAAGTCCTGCTTGTCGACGACTGCCCGATAGACGACGTGCCCGGTCACCATCGGCGGATCGCCGACATACTGCTCCCGCACCACGGACTTGCCGCCATCCGCGGCGATCAGGCCGATGCCGCGATGCGCCTCGCCGTGCTGATCGTAGACGGTGACGCCGGTCTCGTCCTGCTCCACGCGCACGATCCGCGTTGCGGTGACGAAACGGGCATTGCCGCTATCGCGTACGCCCTCCAGCAGCGACAAGTGCAGATCGACGCGATGAATGACCGCATAAGGATTGCCGAAGCGCTGGCGGAAGGCTTCGCCCGTCTCGATGCGGCCGACGAGCGAGGCGTCGATGGCGTCGTGCATCACCAGTGCTTCGGTGTAGACCGCGCGCCGGCGCATCTTCTCACCAACGCCCAGCGCATCGCACGCATTGAAGGCGTTGGGGCCGAGCTGAATGCCCGCGCCGATCTCGCCGATCTGCGGGGCCTGCTCGAAGATCGTGACGCGAAAGCCGCGCTGCACCAGCGCCAGCGCCGCCGCCAGCCCCCCGATGCCGCCGCCCACGATCAAAAACGGAGCGGATAAACTGTCCTGAGCCATTATGTTTCCTCCTCGCGGTCTTCTGCGCGGAAGCGTTGTCCCTGAAGCACTTGTCAGGGAACAAGGAACCGCGTGTCTGAAGCGCGTCCCTGCTCCTATGCGTTCTTTGCCGCGCGTGCCCGATCCAGGACGTCCGTCATCCCGGAGCGTCGCGCTAGAGCATTTTTCGATCACTCATGATCGCCAAATGCTCTGCGATTCTTTCATTGAGCGAATTCTGATCGGAAAGCGCTCTAGGTGATCGTCACTTCGATTTCGCCCACACCCTCGACGCCGCCGGTCACGTTGTCGCCGGCAACGATAGGGCCAACACCGGCGGGTGTGCCGGTCATGATGAGATCCCCCGGCCGCAACTCGATGGATCGCGAGATGATCGAGATGATTTCCGGCACGCTCCAGATCAGATCGGCAATATCCTGATCCTGCTTCACCGTGCCATTGACCGCGAGCCAGATGCGCCCGCTCGCCGGGTGGCCGACATCGGCCGCGGGACGCAGGGGCGCGATCGGCGCCGACCGGTCGAACGACTTGCCCCAGGACCAGGGACGGCCGGCGTCGCGCGCCGCCAGCTGAAGGTCGCGCCGGGTCAGGTCGATACCAACGCCATAGCCCCAGACGTGATCGCGCGCCTCGTCGAGCGGGATGTCGGTGCCGCCCTTGCCGATCGCGACGACCAGCTCGATCTCGTAATGGAGGTTGCCGGTATCCGGAGGATAGGGAATCTGCGTCGGAGTATCGAGGGCGACATCGGCCGGCTTCATGAAGAAGAACGGCGGCTCGCGATCCGGGTCCCTGCCCATCTCGCGCGCGTGCGCCGCATAGTTGCGGCCGACGCAGAAAATGCGGCGGATGGGAAAGCGTGCGCTGTCACCGGCGACGGCAAGCGAGGGCTGGGGCGGCGGAGGGAAAACGTAAGCGGTCATGAGCGGTTGTCCATGTGGCCTGCTTGCAGGCGGGTTGCCGGAAAAGGTGTCAGGCAGCGTCTGGCTGGCGGCCGGGCGCTGCCTCCGCGAAGGCAGGCAGCGCCTCGCAGGCAATCCTGACGGCCCGCAAGCGCGGGAAAGCCGCGGTATCGATACCGAAGCGGTCGGCCGAGAACATCTGCGGCACGAGGCAGATGTCCGCGAGACCCGGTGCCTCGCCGAAGCAGAAGGGGCTCTCCGGGCGGCGGGACAGCAGGGCCTCGCAGGCTGCCAGCCCCTCGCCGATCCAGCGCGTCAGCCAGCGGTTCACGCCGGCGTCGTCCTGACCAAGCTCCTGGCGCAGATAGTCGAGCACGCGCAGATTCTGCAGCGGATGAACCTCGCAGGCGATCACCTGGGCGAAGGCACGCACGTGGGCCCTTGTCGCCGGATCGGCCGGCAGCAGCGGAGGCGTCGGATGGGTCTCGTCCAGCCATTCGATGATAGCGAGCGACTGGGTGAAAACCTCTCCGCCATCCTCTAGCGCCGGAACCAACGCCTGCGGGTTCAGGGCGCGGAAGGCTGCCGTCCTGTGCGCCCCCTCGCGCAGAGGGGTCGAGACGAATGCGTAGCTCAGCCTCTTCAGATTGAAGGCAATACGACAACGGTAAGAAGAACTTGAACGAAAAAATCCATGAAAGCGCATCATTCCGGCTCCCCGATAGTGACTTCCACAGGCGTGAGCCCCTCGATCTGACCGCGGATCCGCGCGCCGGGGGCGAGCGGCGCCACGCCCGCCGGCGTGCCGGTGAAGATCAGGTCGCCAGGCGCCAGATGATAGAATTTCGACAGCTCGGCGATGAGCGCCATCGGCGAGCAGAGCATGTCCGACAGGTGTGCATCCTGGCGCAGCTCGTCGTCGACGCTGAGCCAGATGCGTTGACCATCCGGCACACCGAAATCGGCTGCGGGCGTGATTTCGGCGACGACAGCTGATGCCTCGACGTCCTTGCCGAGATCCCATGGCTGTCCCGCCGCGCGCAAAGCGCGCTGGAGGTCGCGCCGCGTCATGTCGAGCCCGCAGGCATAGCCGTAGACGGCCGCGACCGCTTCGCTCTCCGAAACCCGGAACGCATGGGAGCCCAGACACAGCACGAGTTCGAGTTCGTACTGGTAGTTCCGCGTCCCGGGCGGATAGGGGATAGTCTCGCCCGATTGCGCGAGCGCGCTCGGCGATTTGGTGAAGAAAAAGGGAGCCGAACGCCCGGCCTCCGCGCCGAGTTCGAGTGCATGGGCGGCGTAGTTGCGCCCGGCGCAGAAAATGCGGCGGACGGGCAGCCGCGCGCTCAGCCCGCGCACGGGCAGGGTCGGGGCGACAGGCGGGGGAAACACCAGTTCCTGCATCGCTCAGACTTCCAGCGCCGCAACGAAGTCGGGCGGTGCGTCGGCAAGGCGCCCGCTCGCGCGCAGATCAAGCGCGCTGGCCCACAGTGAGCGGGCACGCGCGAACACGCTCTCCCGGGCGATCGTGCAGGATACGCCCTCGATCGGCAGATCCCACTGCTCATCGGTCAGGTCGCGCCAAGTCACGTCGAGATGGATGGCGGCATGCGTGACGAGATGGCGCAGCGCGGTAGCTGGCAGCGTTTCGGCGAGGTCGAGAGCGCCAGCACCGACGTCGGCGAATTCCTCGCTCGGACCGCTCGTCGCCAGGGCGATCGCCTGTGCGATGGCGCGCCCCTCAAGCCCGACCGCCGCGATCACGCGCCGCCGCGTCCAGCCAGAGCGCGATGACGCGGCCCACAGCGCGGCATCGCTCAGCTCGTTGAGCTGGCGGGCAAAATAGGCTGTTCCAAGCCGCGCCCAATAAAGCTCCCGGGCCGGCGCGGCCGACGCATCGTAGCGCGCGCCGCTCCCTTGACGTGCGCGCAGGGCGACGCGCGCTCCCGCCAACTCGTCCGCGCCCGGAGCCGTACCCATAGCCATGCCGGCCGGACCGGGGCGGGGTGCAGCATCGCGTTCCCCGTTCATGACTCGACCCCGTCGATCATCGTACGATCGAAGTGCAGACGCTCCATGATCGGCGCATCGGAAAAGCGGAACAGGTCGAACGGCGTCTCAGCCTGCAGCGACCACGACACCCAGCTTGGGGCAACGAAGATGTCGCCCTTATCGAGCTTGTGGGTAATGCCGCCGAGCACGACTGCGCCGCGACCGGAGAAGACCTGGAAAACGGTCGACCCGACCTCACGCCGGACGGGCGTCTGCACGCCTGCACGCAGGCGGTGAAACTCCGCCCGGATGGTCGGCATGACGTCGCCGCCCGTCGTCGGATTGATATAGCGCACTGCCGCGTGACCCTGGCCGACCGTCGCGGGAACGCCCTCTTCCTCCAGCAGCAGCTGCTCGGTGAGAGCGCGATCCGTGTGCTCCCAGCGGTATGCGCCGATGGGCGAGGAGACCGTGTTCTGCAGTCCCGAGAGCGGACGCAAGCCCGGATGGCTCCACAGGCGCTCGCCCCGCGAGAAGTTCGGCGTGGAATAGTCGGTCACCCGATCCGCGCCGAATTCGAAGAAGCCGACGTCGTTCATGAAACTGAAGGGAATGTCGAGGCCGTCGATCCACATCATTGGCGCATCGGTCTGGTTGTGATGACCGTGGAAACACCAGCCCGGGGTCAGCAGAAAATCGCCACGGCTCATGCGCACGGGATCGCCGTTGACGACCGTCCAGACGCCCTCGCCCTCGACCACGAAGCGGAAGGCGTTCTGCGAATGGCGATGCTCCGGCGCGGTCTCGCGCGGGCCAAGATACTGAATGGCGCACCACAGCGTCGGCGAAATATAAGCCTCGCCGCCGAGGCCGGGGTTGGCAAGGCCGATGGCCCGGCGCTCACCGCCCCGTCCGACCGGCACCAGCTCACCGGACGCCGCAGCAAGCTTTCCCAACGTCGCCCACTGCCACACGTGCGGAACCGCCCGGGGCTTCGGGTGGCGCGGCATCAGATCACCGATCTGGGTCCACAGCGGGTTGAGATGATTGGTCTTGAAATCCGCATAGAGCTGGCGAAGCGCGGGCGTGTCTGCGGGCTGCATCGCGTTGTGCGACAAGGTATCCATGGCGTCCTCCTGGGTGCTTCTGTGATCGAAGCTTTTGCGCAGTATAATGAAGATAAGTATGCATATCAATACCCATCTTGCAATCCCACGTGTCTGCGGGTATCGCGGCCTTATGATGGATTTCCTCGACATGCCCGGACACCTGATCCGACGGCTGCACCAGATTTCGACCTCGATCTTCGCGGAGGAGATGGCGCATTCGGGTTTCGACCTGACGCCGGTGCAGTATGCGGCTCTCAGCGCGCTCGCCGGCCATCCCGATGTCGACCAGAACACGCTCGCCGGCCTTATCGCGCACGACAGGGCGACTCTCGGCGGGGTGGTGGAAAGGCTTGAGCGGCGGGGCTATCTGCGGCGCGAGGTCAGCCGGGTGGACCGGCGCGCGCGCGCCCTGAGCCTGACCGAAAAGGGACGTGCGCTGGTGACCACGGTATTGCCCGCCGTCCGCCGGGCGCAGGAGGACATCCTCGCCCCTCTGACACCGGCCGAGCGCGCGACGTTCCTCGCGCTGATGGACAAGGCCACCGCCGCCGGCAACAAGCGGGCACGGGCACCGCTGCGTCTGCCGCAGCGCGAGGGCACGGCAGTGGCGGACGATTGATCATCACACCAAGGGCGGCATCTGTCGGCTCATAATTGTGAGCGAAGCGGCATATGGGGCGGCTATAGCGACACGCAGTTCGGCTGGCGTGTCACCTCTTTAGGCATTGGGCGCCAAAAGGAGTTAGGCAATCTCGCGCGCACCTTTCCGGTTATCTTCACCGTCATCGCCGAAGGCAGTTCCCGGACCTATTCTAGCGAAATGTTCACGTTCTTGAGCTGGGTGCAGTCGAGCAGCTCCTCGATCGATTCCTCGCGACCGAGGCCCGATTGTTTGCAGCCGCCGAAGGGTGTGCCAACAAAATGCTTACCCGAGCCATTAATCCATATATAACCAGCCTCGACCTGTGTGGCGGTCCGAAGCGCCTTATTGATATCCTGGGTCCAGATTGAGGCAGTAAGCCCGTAGTCGACATCATTGACGGCCCGCAACATCTCCACCTCGTCACTCCATTTGAACACTGACAGAACCGGGCCAAATATTTCCTCGCGTGCAAGACGCATGGCCGGTGTCACGTCGGCGAAAACGGTTGGCTTAATGAAATAGCCATTGCCGAGATGCGGATCGTCCGCCGAATTTCCGCCAGTGACGAGCCGGGCGCCCTCACTCTGGCCCAGCGTGATGAACCTCATTACCTTGTTGAACTGGGCCTCGCTCACCAGCGATCCCATCGTGGTGGCTGGATCGGTCGGAATGCCCGGCACGAATGCCTTCACCTGCTCGACGATCGCGTCGAGCACGGCGTCGTGAATGCTGTCGTGCAGGAACACGCGCGACGTCGATCCGCAGGACTGGCCACACCAGCTGAAGTTCATACCGCGGACTGCCCCGACCGCCACCTTGTCGGGATCTGCGTCGGGATAGGCGATCAGGGCATTTTTGCCGCCGAGTTCGAGCGTCACCTTCTTCATGCTGTCTACTGCCCCGCGCAGGATCGCCTTACCGGTCGGAACCGATCCTATCAGGCCGACCTTGGCGATGTGGGGATGGGCCACCAGTGCCTCGCCACAAGTCCGCCCTCCGGAAACGACGTTGAAGACCCCCGGAGGGAACAGCGGGCCGATAAGCTCCGCCAGCCGCAGGCTGGAGAGTGGAGCCTGCTCCGGCGACTTGATGATCAGCGCGTTTCCGGCTGCGAGCGGGGCGCCGGCGCGGCTTACGGCGAACATGAAAGGATGATTGTAGGCGTTGATGCGGGCGATGACACCAAGCGGCTCGCGGATCGTGAAATTGAGGTGGTCCGGCCCCAAGGGGACGGTGTAACCCTTCACCTCGGTGGCGAGGCCGGCGAAATACTCAAGGGCGGTCGCTCCGATTTCGGCATCCTTGATCATCTCCCTGATCGGATTGCCGCAATCGGCCGCATCGAGCAGCGCGAGTTCTTCCGCGTGCTGGCGCACCAGTCGCGCGGCCTCCCGCAGAAGTGCGCCGCGGGCGACAGGCGTGGTCTCCCTCCAGACCCGAAACCCCTCGCGGGCCGCCTCCACTGCGTGGTCGACATCGACAGAATCAGCCCAGGCCGTTTCGCCGAGGCTCTCGCCGGAGGCGGGACTTCTCGTCTCGACGTAAACACCGTCTTCCGGCTCGTGCCACGAGCCACCGTAGTAGAGGCCCCTGTTTATCGGAAGACGAAGACGCTCGGTTACCGAGGGCTGCAGGCGATTGATCATGGTAGGCTCCGGATGGGGACGCCCGGCGGTTGGGGCCGGGCTCTCCCTGCTGCTTTCTCTTTGGCCGAAGTGCCGTTCACTAGTACCTGTCGACATGACTGCGGGTGCAGAACATGCGAACGTCATTGCATCTCTTGCCTTTCGCAGATTCTGCGAAGCTTCAGTTGCCCGCGGCCTTCATGTCGCAGTCCTGCGAATAGGAATCAGTGTGGCTGGATACGATCAGGTCGCGCTTCGACAGAAGCGCACGGCCCTTCCCGTCCTTCGCTACCTCTGCCAGATAGTAGTCGATGATCGGCATGTTGTTCGCCCCGAACCTGAAGTTGCCGCGGATCGACTCGAAGGATACAGCCCCCAGAGCCTTCTGGAATGCGGGTTTGTCCTCGATCTTGCCGTCGATCGTCTTCAGCGCGGCATCCAGCATTCTCACCGTGTCGTAGGCATTGGCCGCATTCGGCGACGGGATGCGGCCGTAGGCCGCCTCGAAATCGTCCCTGAATTTCTTGCTGGCGGGATTATCGAAATCCTCGGGCCAGAAGGTTGATGCGAAGGCGCCGATCGCCGCATCACCGATGCCGGGCAGGACTGTCTGATCGAGCGAGAATGACGGGGCGTAGAGTGGGATCTGCTGCGCCAGGCCAGCCTGCGCATACTGCTTCACGAAGTTGATCCCCATGCCGCCGGGGTAGAAGAAGAACACGGCATCGGGTCGAGCCGCCCGCAACTGGGCAATTTCCGCGGCGTAGTCGAGTTGGCCGAAGGTGGTGTAGACCTCTCCGGCGATCTCGCCCTTGAAGTAGCGTTTGAAGCCAGTGAGCATGTCCCTTCCGGCCGGATAGTTCGGAGCCATCAGGTACACGCGCTGCACCCCTTGCTTCTGCAGATAGATGCCCATCGTCTCGGATGCCGTATCAGTCTGAAACGAGGCCACGAAAAACCGGGGGTGGCACAGCTTTCCGGCATATTGGGAGGGTCCGGCGTTCACGCTGACGATGAACGCGCCAGCGTCGAGCACCGGCTTTGCTATCGCGAGCATGACGTTCGAGAAGTTGATGCCGGTGATCAGTTGGGCGCCGTCACGCTCAATCATCCTGTCGGCCAGTTGCCGGCCGATGTCCGGCTTGGCTTGGTCGTCACCTTGGATGACATCGACCGGACGCCCGGCAAGCTTGCCGCCGACGCTCTTGAGGCCAAGATTGAAGCCGTCGAGCAATTCGTGGCCCAACTGGCCGCTTGGGCCGGAGAACGTGGAAATAAAGCCGATTTTGATAGGGTCCTGAGCCGAGGCTCCGGTCGACACAGCGGCCGCGACCGCAAAGGATAACATTAGCCGTTTCATTTTTTTCCCCGCCATCGTTAGTTCAGACTCGGTGTTCGGAGCGTTCACCCCTTTTTACTGCTCGCGGTTACACAGCCCTGGCTACGACGCTGACCGGACGATGCCGCCCGGCCCTCTCGGTGTCAGATCCGGAAATGGTCATGGGTGCCTTCCGCGAATATGTCCTCGACCGTCAGCAGGCGGCAGGACAGGCCCTGATCGAAGTGGTAGCGCAACAGAACATCGATCGTCCGCCGATTTGCCTCGACGCCGTAAGGCCACGGTTCAGGTCCCATGACGGAACGTGTCCACTCGGCCTCCGCAATCAACCACGGCAGTGAGACGTGAAGCGCGGTGGCGTCGCTGAGCGTCGGCAGCGACGCGCGGCGCGCGTGTTCGAATGCCTTGAGAAGACTGCCCGGCAGCCAGGGATTTACCCCCACCGCGCTCTTCCTCACGCCGATCAGATGCATGATCGGGAAGATGCCGGTTTTGCGGAAGTAATCCGCCTCGACGGCACGATAATCCTCGAACAACCGCTTTACGTTCGGCACGCGGTTTATGAAGCACGAGGGTGCACGCGGCGCGAGAATGGCGTCGATTTCCCCATCGGCAAGCATTTGCGCTAGTGGACGCGGCGCGGTCTTGACCCGTATCTCCGGAGGCAGCTCTATCGGTACCTTTTCATGCCGGCCGAGATCTTCCACGCCGCCAGTCACCCAGTTGATATCGCGCGGCTTTACGCCATATTCGTCCTCCAGAATACCGCGTGCCCATACCGCCGCTGTAACCTGATATTCCGGCACGCCGACCCGGGCCTGCACGAGATCCGACGGTGAGCCGACGCGGTCGGAGCGGACGTAGAATGCGGAATGGCGGAACGAGCGGGACACAAAGGCCGGGATGCCGATATATTCGCATTCGCCGCGCGCCGTCTGGATAAGGTATGTGCTCAGGGATAGTTCGGCGACGTCAAACTCCCCGCCGGTGAAGGCGCGATAGAAGATCTCCTCGGGCGCCAAGGGAATAAAGTTCGCCGCGCAACCCTCAATCGCCACACTGCCTTCGAAGAGAGCCCGGGTGCGATCGTATTCGCCACATGCAATAGTCAGAGGAAGGGTCATCGACAATTGGCTCCTCAAGGATGTGTTGCCCCACCATCAACCGTGATCGACTGGCCGGTGATGAAGTCCGACCTTCGGCTGGCGAGGAAGAGCATCACCCCAACCAGGTCATCGGGGACCTGCCTGCGGGGGATGCACTGCATTTCCACGATCCGCTGCCCGGATGCGCTCGTGACCGTCTCGCGGTCGATTTCCGTCTCGACGGACCCAGGCAGCACCGCGTTCACGGTGATCCCGTGCGCGCCCACCTCACGCGCCATCGAGCGCGTCATCCCGATCAGCGCGGCCTTGGAGGTGGTGTAGTGCAGGTAGTTTGGGCGACCGAGCGTTACCGCGCCCGATGAGATATTGACGATGCGGCCGAAACCTCGCCGCCGCATTGCCGGCATGACTGCCCTCGCGCACAGGAACGGGCCAGTAACGTTGACACGCTGGACACGCTCCCAGACATCGAGCGGTATGTCCTCGAAGGGCTGCATCTTCAACGTGGAGAAGATCGCGGCGTTGTTGATCAGAATGTCGACATGGCCGAGCACGTGTTCAATTTCCGCCACCATCGCATCGACTGATGAGGCATCGCCGACATCCACTTTGATCGCGCGCGCGCGCCCGCCGGCCGAAACCAGTTCCTCTGCAGCTTTCTGCGCCTTCTCCAGATTGATATCGGCGACGGCCACGGCCGCTCCCGCATCGGTGAAAGCAGCCGAGAGCGTCCGGCCGATTCCCTGCGCTGCCCCGGTGACAAGGACGACCCGTCCTTCAAGATCCAGCTCTTTCATGCGAATGACCTGAGCTTGGCGCGAAGGTCGCCGCGGTTCCACCAAGGCTTGAGGCCGATGTCTTCGGCAATAACACCGGCACCGATATAGCCGGCGCCGCCAGAGATCGCCCCGCCGGGATGGGCGGGGGAGCCGACCATGTAGAGCCCTTCGATGCCAGTGCGGTAGCCGAAATGACGGTCCATCACCTGATCGGCGCTAAGCGCTCCCATAAAGATGTCGCCGTGGCGCATATTGACAAGCTCCTTAGTATACTCCTTGGCTGTGTAGATACTGCGGCCCAAAACATTGGAATTTCTCATATTCGGGCAGTATTTTGCCCAGGTTTCCATGATCCGGTCTGCGAACTCCTCCTTCCACTCGGAGTAGTCCTTTCCGCCGATATCTGGATTGAGCGGCATCACATGCCATGCATACGTATTGTGTTTGCCCGGAGGCGCCAGCGTCGGATCAAGCGCCGAGAGCGGCCCCGATCCGAACTGGATGATCTCGGGAACGCGGTTGTTCTTCACATCATCGAACGCACTGGTGAGATCCGAGAGCGTCTCGGCACCGATGCTCCATTTTTGTGAAAGTTGAATGTTTGGATCGAATGCGGCTGCCGAGAAGCGGGGCGTCTCTTCGAGTGCAAGGTGGAGGCCGAACAGTGTCCATCCTGTATACTTGAATCCGTCCATCTTTTCCGCCATCCGCTGCGGAAGTTGATCGCGCCCGATGAACTTTTCGAAAGTCTGATGCACGTCGAGCGTCGAGGCAACGAAGCTCGTGGCTCTGGCGCTGCGGCCGTCGGTAAAGTCGACGCCGACCGCACGTCCGTTCTCGATGATGATCCTGTCCGTTTCGCACTGGTTCCAGAAAGTGCCGCCGGCTTGGATGAAGCGCTCCATCAGGCCACGCGCCAGGTTGAAGCTACCACCCTTGCACAGTTGGTATCCCGACTGCAGGTCGAAAGCACGGATCACTGAACCCATCGGGCTTGTTTTGTTGAGCGTATCGGTTAGCCAGGTCCCGAACAGGGAGACCTTGAACAGGAAGAGCAATTTGACCTGTTCGCATTCGAATAGCTCGTTGACGAGTTCGAATGGCTGCCGCGAGCATACCGCAAGGAAATCGCGCCCCAGCGCACTTGCCGACAGAAGCTCTTCCCGCTCTGCGTGGGTGAGTGGCTCGGCATAACGTTCGGGCAGGAAAATCCGTTCCGTGATCAGTTCAGCCTTGCGGTTCCACTCGCGGAACGTCCCGGCATCCTTTTTCGAGAAGCGCGCGATGTTGGCGAGCGTCTCCTCAAGATCCCGCCCGAAAACCAGCGCGCTGCCATCCGAATGCGCTTGGCCGAATTCATAGCGCGGCGTGATGTAGGGTACGCTCTCGTTGAGTTGCAGGTCCTGGTACCATGGTGTGTGCGAGATATGAAAATGATTGATGGAATGGAGGTTATGGTAAAATCCGGGCAGCGTGACTTCGCTCGTGTTTAGCCCGCCACCGTACATGAGGCGCCGTTCCGTCAATAATACCCTGAGGCCGGCCTTGGCCATGTAAGTGCCAAGGATAAGGCCATGGTGACCAGCACCGATAATGACCGCGTCAAACTGCATGCACACCTCCCTCACGCCTCTCGTTGCAGCGACCTGCGCGCCAACACGCCGCCGATTGACATCATTCATAAAGCCCCCGGCATTGCCTGTCCAAATCAAAGGCATTAGACTAGCAATAAGTTTTCCTTTTGACTGGAGAGTGGGTTGGAGCTGAAACAGCTGCGGGCACTGATCGCCGTGGAGCGGTGGAGCAATATTACCCGCGCCGCAGAGCAGCTTGGCATCTCGCAGCCAGCCCTCGGCATGCAGCTTAGCGCGCTTGAGGAAGCGCTGGGCGTCAAGCTGCTTGAACGCCACTCACGCGGCGTACACCTCAGCACCGCCGGCCGTCATCTTGCCTCACGTGCGAAGGAGATCCTCTCGCTCACAGACCGTGTGCGGATCGAGGTCATGGACATGGCCGAACGGCCTCATGGCACTATCCGGGTCGGGATGTCGCCAAGCGCCAGCCTCCTTCTCGCGATGGATCTTATCACGGTCGCATCGGCGGCTATGCCTGATGTCAAGCTAAAGTTCGTGGAGAATTCGAGCGCCGTTACACTCGAATGGCTTGACCTCAACCGTATTGACCTGGCTTTCGTATTTGGCACAGTCAGGCATAAAACATTCGATGCGCAGATACTTCTGAATGAGCGGCTTTGCTACGTGGCGGCAAGTGGCGACGCACCAAACTACCGCTCGATTACACTTTCGGAGATCGCATCGGGCAACATGATATTGCCAGGTGGCAGTGACTCAGTGCGTCAGGCCATCGACCGAGCGGCATCGAGCTTGGGGCTGACGCTCAACATTCTTTTCGAGATGCAATCAATTCATACTGCCATCGACTTTGTCGCTCGACGTTACGGAGCGACCATTCTGCCTGCCGCGCTGATCAAGCGACTGCGTGTGATGGGCGACTTCGATGTCCGCCCAATTATCGAGCCGGATATCGTCCGTCCCTTATCCATGGTTCATACGCGAGACCGCGAACTCTCTAAAGCAGAGCGGCAACTGATCTCCATCAGCCGCAAGCTCATTCGTGAAAAACAAAAAAGCCTTGAGCCGTCATGGTACACGCTGACTCTGTAAGATTGAACCGACCATCATAGCCGTTCGGGCAAGGGCGGCGACAGGGGAAGCGTCGAGGGCCTGTCGCTCGCGCTCGGCAGCATGCGCCAGAGCCTCGCTCTAATACAACGGACTCTACCAAAATCTGGAGGAAGTTAAGGGGTCCAGGTCATAACCAGTACAGTTCGGTTTATGTCGTACCGACGGCGGCGACGATAGTTCCGGCTCGGCTGGTGAACTGCTCTGCCGTTCCGGCGGTGCTGACGATTCTGTCCGGCCTGACCAACAGCCATTGCCCGTGATAGCCGGCCAATATCGCGTCGAGCCGGTCATCGACGACATTAACGGTAACGGCCCCGGCATCCGGTTCGGAAGCGTTTTTTACCGACGGCGTCGCCTCCCGCGGGCTAACGCTGACGACGCGGGCGTCGAGCGTCCTTGCGAATGAAAGGATATCCGGCGGAACCTGGCTTGTATCGACGCCCACGATTGCGAAGCGCAGGCCGATCACGTCATCGAGCTTCCGTTCCCCGTCCTGCGTCCGGATGGTCGGATTGGGCAGCAGGCGTCCGACGACTTCATGATCGGCCCCGGTTTCCGCGCCCTGCTCGATCAGGCGCGAGCGCAGAAAGGGCTTGGGGACGTATTTCATGTTGGCGATGTAGCGCCGCGCGGGCGGGACGAGCCTCAGCAGCCCGAAGAACAGATCCCGCAGCAGAGAGACGACCGGTGAATGAACGGCTTGCAGCTTGCCGTTCACCGTCGCCATGCGAATGGTTCTGCGCACGGCTTCCCACCGCTCGTCGTGATAGGTGTCGAGCAATGCAGGGGGCGCCCCGCCGCGAATGACGCGCGCCAGTTTCCAGCCCAGGTTGCCGGCGTCACGCGCGCCGCTGTTCATACCTTGCGAGCCGAACACCGGCATAAGATGGGCGGCATCGCCGATCAGGAAGGCGCGTCCCTTGCCCAGGCGCGCCGCGAGAAGCGAACGGAACGTGTGGACGACCTTGCGGATGATCTTCAGGCTGTCGTAGTCGCGATAGGGTTTGAACAGCTTCCGTAAGGTCGTGTCATCAAGCAGCTGATCGGCGGTTTCCTCGGGACGCAGAGAAAATTCGAACCGCCGGCCGTTCGGCGCCGGCATGCTGAAGAAGTTGCGTCGCCAGCCCATCCTGGTCAGGGCGAGGGGGCTGTCATCGATGTCGTCGAGAACGTCGATGACGACATGGCGTATGTTGAAGCCATCGACCTCATCCAGCGGGATGCCGAGCTGCTTCCGGCAAACGCTGTGCGCGCCGTCCGCGCCGACCAGAAAGCGTCCGGTGTCATGCGTGACGCTGCCGTCCGCATGCGTGCTGGTGACATGCACGCCGTCGCCGTCTTGTGTGAAGCCGGTGACCTCGGTGCCGAACCGGACATCCACATACCCGGTCGCGAGCGCCCCCTCATACAGGATTTCCTCGAAGCGCGGCTGGAAGATGGCGGCGCGGTTGGGGAAGTTGTGTTCCGTCAGCCGTCCGTCGACATGCGCGAGCGTCAGTCCGAGCGGCGAAACGTAGTCGTAGGAAATGGGATATTTCGCGTGTTCCGCCACGGCCTTGCCCAGACCAAGAGTGCTGAGCAGGCGGAAGAACTCGTCATCGATGTTGAGCGCCTTGGGCAGCGGCGACAGGGCGGGGTCCTTTTCCAGTACCAGGACCCTGACAGCAAGCCTGCCCAATATGTTCGCCAGGGTCAGGCCGGAGGGGCCGGTTCCCACGACGACGACGTCATAAGTCTGTGTCACGTTACCTTGTCCCGGGTCCGGTTTCGATGGGAAGGTCTTCGCGATGGCCCCATTCGTACAGCGACGCGTCGTACAGGGTCGTGTCTTCCCGCCCGGCCAGGGCGAGGGCGAACAGCACCAACGTCGCGGAGATGCCGCCGCCGCAATAGGCGACGATATCGCCTTCATGGGTCAGCAGGCCTTTGTCGCGCAAAAGGCCGATGATGCGCTCCCTGTCGAGGAAAAGGTTGGTTTGCGGGTCGATCAGCGAGGCTGCCGGCAGGTTCAGGCTGCCGGGGATATGCCCTGGCCGGCCGCCGTGGACGGGGGTTTCTCCTGAAAACCTGTCGGGAGAAAGCGCGTTGACCAGCAGCAGGTCCGGGGCGCCGAGCCGTTCCCGGAGCGTGTCGGCGTCGATGACGCGGTCGAGCCGCGTCGCGACGACGATGTCGCCGGGCGGCGGAACGGGGGCGGGGCCTGTTTCGACGGGATGCCCGCGCCTGCGCCATTCTTTCAGCCCGCCATCGAGAACGGCAATGTTCTTCAGCCCATGAAGCTGGAAAAGCCACCATATGCGTGTCGCCCACCACGGACTGGCGGTGCTGTAGACCACGAGCGTGTCATGCTGCTTCACGCCCAGTTTTTGCAACCCTTCCGCGAAGGCCTCTTTGGAAGGCACGGTGAACGGATAGCTGCTGTCGGGATCGGACAGGTCCCGCTGGAGATCAATGAAGCGCGCACCCGGAATGTGCGCTTCCTCGTAGGCGGCGATCCCGGGGACGATGCGTTCGACACCGGCTTCGCTGATGATGCTCGTGCTGCTGTCGAAAACGACGACATCATCACGGTGCAGATTTTGCGCAAGCCAGTCGACGGTCACGACCGGGCCGGGAAGCGTGGGACTGTTCTGGGACATGACGGCACCCGGTTCAGGCTGTTACTGCTGGAGGAAGAAACGCTGGAGCTGTTCGGTCGAAGGCTTCGCCTTCAGGAGTCCCAAGGCTGCCATGTTGGCCGACAGGGTCACGGCTTCGGCAGGGTAGAGCGTCGAGTCGAGCGTGACGCGCTTGACGCCGATTTCCACGATATCTTTCGGGAAACCCTGCGATGAAATGATGAAATCGACCCACTTTCCTTCATCCTCACGGAACTTGGCCGTCGATTTGTTGGCGGCGTTCCGGATGTCTCCCACCAGGTCGCCGTGCTTCTCGATGAAGGCCGTGCTGGCGGCGATGCCGTTGTTCAGCCCCTTGAAGGAATTGTCGCCGATGTTGGTGGGCGGATAATAGGCATACTTGCCGCCGACGGCGGTCGCTCCGAAGGGCTCGAAAACCGACACGCATTCGACCGTCTTATCCTTCAGTGCCTGCAACACGGGAGGACCCGCCACGGCGAAGTTGACCTTCGTGATGTCTTTTTCGCTCTGGCCGTGGGTCCTCAACGCATCGTCGATGAAGATCTCGGGAAATCCGGAGACGACGCCGACCGTCTTGCCCTTGAGGTCCGGCCAATCCGCGATCTTGACGTCGTTGCTGCAGACCAGGTTGATTGCACCGCGCGCCAGACCGGTGATGAATTTGAAGTTCGGATCGGTATTCTTCGCCGCCTCGGTGATCAGATTGGCGTAACCCAGCGACGAGATGTCGATGTCGCCGCGGACCAGCGCGATAGCCGCGTCTGCATAGCGCTGAAACTTGACGTACTCGAAATTGACCTTGTCCTTGAGATCGCCAAAGGGAAGATCGAGGATGGCCGCGTCATGCAGCTGGGAGAAATAACCCACCTTGACTGTCGGCTTGTCGGCGGCCTCGGCCGGGCGCAGGCCCGTCGCGACACCCGATATTGCGAGCGCCAGCGCGGCAATGACATGAAACTTCATCATGAACTCCTGTTTGCTATAGCCCGAGTGTTTTCAGTGCGATCGATTTGAGCCGGTTGAAGGCGCTGTCGGTGACTTCGCGCGGATAGGGCAGATCGACGGACAGTTCGGCGGCGACCTCGGCCGGTCGGCGCGTCAGGATGTAGACACGGTTGCCGAGATAGATCGCCTCGTCGACGCTGTGGGTGATCAGCACGATGGAAACGCCTGTCGCCTGCCAGATATGGAGCAGCTTCTGCTGCATCTGCTGTCGGGTCAGGGCATCCAGCGCGGCGAAGGGCTCGTCCATCAGCAGCACGCGGCTTTCGGTCACGAGGACGCGCGCGATGGAAGCCAGCTGGCGCATGCCGCCGGAAAGCTGGTGCGGCCAGCTGCCGCTGAACTGCTCAAGCCCCACCGTGGCCAGCGCCGCGCGCACCTTCGCGTCGCGCTCGCGTCGCGTAAGCCGCGTGTTCATCAGCCCGAAGGCGACGTTATCGTGCACCGACAGCCAGGGAAACAGGGCGGCTGTATCCTGAAACACGACGCCCTGACCGTGCCGGGGGCCGTGGATCTCTCTTCCGCCGATCAGTGCGGTGCCGCCCGTAGCCTGTTCAAAACCGGCCAGAATGTTCAGCAGTGAGCTTTTCCCACAGCCGGACGGGCCGAGAATCGTGACGAACTCCCCGGCCTCGACGAAGATATCCACGTTCTTGATGGCGAGGACGCCGCCACCCGGACCCGGGTAGGTTTTGGCGAGGCCGTGGACGTCAATCCGTGCCGCGGACGGAGCGTGCCCGAAAGGAGCGTTCATCGGAACGTCCCCTGATGCCAGAACAGATAGCGCCTGACCACGCGCTGCACGATGAGGTCGGACAGGAAGCCGAACAGGCCGACCGTCGCCATCGCCGCGACGACGACGTCCATCCGGTTGTAGTAATAGGCGTCCCACAATTCGTAGCCCAGTCCCGATTTCACGGCCACCATCTCGGAGATCACGACCAGCATCCACGCCAGCCCGATGGCAACCCGCGCTCCCACCAGCAGCGATGGCAACGCTGAAGGAACGACGACACGGCTGAGTATCTGGAAGCGAGTCGCGCCAAGCATGAGCGCGCTGCGCAGGTGCAGGGGAGAAACCTGCCGCGCGCCCGCCATGGCATTCAGGACGATGGGGAAAAACGCGCCGACAGCCACCAACGCAATGGCTGCCGAGTTGCCGATGCCGAAAAAGATCAGGCAGAAGGGGATCCACGCTACGGTCGGAATCGGCCGGATCAATTGCAGGACGGGGTCCACCAGATTGGCCGCGACCCTGTAGGATCCCATCAGGATGCCCAAGGGAGCGCCGATGGCCAACGCTACCAGAAAACCACAGATGACCCTTCCGGCACTGTCGCGCAACGAAGCAGCCCAAGTGCCGGAATAGCGTCCGCCGTCGCCGAAAACCCACTCGGTCATCGCTTGCACGACCTCGACCGGAGAGGGGATGAACCCGTCGCCGAACCGATATACCTGAACGAGATATTGCCAAAGGCCGAGAAGGAAGATCAGCGGTATCGATCGCCAGATGACGGTTGTGTCCGATACCGCGCCGGCAAGCCTGTTCTTGAACGACATCGCAGATAAGGGCCGTAAGTGAGTTTCTAACAGAGACGCAGGAACGTAGAGCTATCAGGTTCAGTTCATTCGATATCTGCGAATCGTCGATATAATCACATAATCAATAGCTTTTGTCAACAAAAAGGGCGCGCCTGTCGCTATCCAGCCATTCAGCTCTCTGCTGCAGCGGAGTAGTATTGGTTATTTTTACGATTGCGATTTATGCTGTTTCTAGCGGCTGTTATTGGACATAGATAGGATATGGCCGAGATAAAACTGATCGGATACAAGGAGAATTGCGTAGCCAATACGACAGGTATTGGCTACGCAATGCGTGGACGCTGATAGCTCTTGGACCGCGCGGCCAGCCTCCACGGCTTTGCCGGGCCGGAGGACTGGGACAGACAGTCGAAAGCTGGCACAACGGCAAGATCATGGCGGATGAACAGGCAGTCGCGCTGGGACAAGCGTAGCAGATCCGGAATTCCTGCCTGAACCGGGACGTCCGGCGTGGATATCGCGTCAGGAGGCGTGGACCGCGTTGACGAATTCGATGCCACCGAGCTTCGGCGCGAAGAGCGTCCAGACTTGCTGCGCGGCATTCTCCCAGGCAGTCCTGTCCGTCACCGCCAGAATCTGGCCGCCCGCACTCTTCGACTGCGCGACGGAGACGTCCTCGTCCTTGATGATGAGTTCGTTGAAATAGGTGGCGCCTTCGGCGGCGGCTTCCGAAAACGCCTGCTTTTCCTCGTCGTTGAGGGAGTTCCAGAACTTCGCCGAGAGATATACCGTTCCGCTCGCCCAGATGTGCGCCGTCTCGATGAGGAAGGGCACGACCTCATACAGCTTCAATCCGGCATATGCCGATTTCGTCAGGTCCATCGCGTCGGCGACACCCGTTTTTAGAGCGTTGTAGGTCTCCGCGATGGGCAGGGCGATCGGCTGCGCCTTGAGCGCCTTCCAGAGTTCCGTGTGGACGGGGTTCGGAACCGCCCGCACGCGCTTGCCGGCGAGGCCCTCCGGCGTGAGAATGGCTTCCTTCGCCAGCAGGTGGCGGGCGCCGTAGTTGATGTAGCCGAGGGCGACGAACCCCTGCTCGGCGATGGCGGACTTGAGGTCCTGCCCCACCTGTCCATCGAGGACGCGTTGCAGGTGTTCGCGATCCCGGAACAGGAAGGGCAGGTCCAGGATCTGCGCCTGCGGCACCCAGCCGGCGAAAACCGAGGTCGTTGACACGCTGCCCTGGATCGAGCCCAGCCGGATGCCTTCGGCGACTTCCTTCTCGCCGCCGCCCAGCGCCCCGTTCGGCACGATACGGAACTGGAAGCGACCGGGAAGCTTGTTCTCCACGATGTCGCGAATGCGATGCCAAACCAGCGTCTCAGGCTTGTCGTTGCCGAGCAGGGAGGCAATCGTCACCGTGCGCCCGGCCGCCTGCGCGCCGCGGGGCAGTCCGAACGCCGCCGCCACGCCGGTGCCGATGAAGGCCGTTGCCTGACGTCTCGTAATGGAACTCATGTAATGGTCCTTTCTGGAGCAAATATCTGATGGAACTAGACGATTGCCCATAAGCCGGCCGCGATCGACATGGCCAGCAAGCCGAGTATGAGCGCACCGACAAGCGGCAGGACCGCGCGGAACACCTTGCCGGCGGGCAGGCCGGCGATACCCGCGGCGATGAACACCAGCGACCCCACCGGCGGCGTCAGGCTCCCGATCATGAGATTGACGACGATGATCACGCCGAAGTGGATGGGATCGATGCCGGCCGACACCGCCGCCGGAAGCAGGAGTGGCCCTAACAGCAGGATCGCCACGCCGATCTCCAGCGGGCATCCCACGATCAGAAGGAGGATATTGGCGGCGAGCAGGAAGGTAAAAGGATCGCCGCTCACGCTCTGCAGCGTGGCATCCAGTGCCGCCGGTATCTGATCCACCGCCAGCAGGAAAGTGAAGGGCGCCGTTGAGGCGATGAGCAGGCCAACGGCAGCGGCTTCCCTTGCTGCCTGCGTGAAGGCGCCCGCCAGCGCCGCCGCGACACCCTTGGAGCGGTGGATGTAGAACGAAGCCAGAAGCAGGGCGTAGCCGGCCGCAAGCGCGCTCGCCTCCGTCGTCGTGACGACGCCGAGGCGAATGCCGAGCAGGATGATGACGCCGAGGCCCAGCACCGGCGACGCGCTTGCGAGCGCACTCCAGCGCTGCTGCCCTGAGGCGGCAACGCCGCTTGCCGTCTCCGGCGCGACGAGGCGCAGTGTCAGCGCAAGCACGAGCGCGATGAAGAGCCCTCCCACAAGGCCGCCGACGAAAAGCGAGCCGATGGAAAGATTCGTCGCCACGGCGAGCATCAGGAACGCGACCGATGGCGGCAGGATGTTCGGGAGGACCGCCGTGGTGGCGACGATCGCCGCGGCGAGTTCCGGCCGATAGCCGCGCGCCACGAGGCCGGGGGCGAGAACCTTCGCGCCGAAGGCCGCGTCCGCCAGGGAGGAGCCCGAGATGCCCGAGAAAAAGACGTTGGTGAGCAACGTGGTTTGCGCCAATCCGCCGCGCCTGTGACCGACGAGAGCATCCGCCAGCGCGACGAGTCTGCCTGCGAGCCCGCCCACGAGCATGAGTGTCCCGGCGAGCAGGAAGAAGGGAATTGCAAGGAGCAGAAAGGAGCTGACGCCCGATACCGCAGTCTGGAGAACTCCCGTCTGTGGCAGGAGGCTGCCCAGCGGCACCACGAGCGACAATGCCGACAGCAGGGCATGGGGCAGGGGGGCGCCGAGCAGCAGCCCCAGGAAGCCCGCAAGCCCCGCGACGAGGCTCGGCATGGCGAAAGAGGCGACCTCACGCTGCTCGCTGAAAAGGAACAGCGCGATGCCGACCGCCAGGCTGCCGGCAATGAGCCGCGGGTGGCGACCTTCGGCGACAAGGCGTAGCAGGACGACCGCGCCGCCTAGGAGCCCCGCCGCGGGCGCCAGCCCGTAGCGCCACCATTCGGGCCAGCCCAGCACCGGGGAAACGCCGCCGGTCTCGCCGATGAGCGCGAGACCGCTCGCGACAAGCAGCAGCGAGGCATGGATCACGATGCCGTGGCTGACCATCTCGCACACGTCGCGCGGATATCCTTGCAGGCGGGATGAGATGAGATCGAAGCGCATGGCGAGCGCGCTGCCGGCCACCAGCGGATAACCGACGAAGATCAGCGCGATGTAGAGCCAGGTCGCCAGCTCGTCCGAGCCGCTGATGCCGCCCGTTCCCGAATAGCGCAGGGCGACCGCGACCAGCACCATCGCCAGCAGGATGGCCAGCAGGACACCGCCGACGGCCGCCAGAGACTGCTCCAGGATGCCCAGGACGGCGGCCGCGCGCATAGAGGAACGGGAGATGGCGCCGGGAGACGCCGCGTCGGCGCTCACAGCCGCAGTTCGACGGGCTTGACTGCGGCGAGGGCCAGAATGATCGGCACGGCGTCGCCGTCCCCCGGCCCGCCCTCGACGACTTGCGCGATCAAAAGGCCGGCGCGGGCGAAGGCGTTGAGCAGGTCCGCCAGCGGCCAGTGCCAGCCTCCGGTGCGGCTGCGGATGCGCGTCTGCGGGAAATGCGAGGGTTCGAGCCAGCCGCCCTTGCGGTATCCCGGCTTCAGGCGCACCGAGCCGTCCTCCTCCGCCAGCGAATAGCCGCCGTTGAAGCAGGGATGGACGCCGATGTTGACGATGCGCCCGCCGGGGGCCAGCACGCGGTATATCTCGCTCAGGGAGCGGTCGAGGTCGCCCCAGGACGCGGTGGTGAAGGTCGTATAGGCCGTTGCGACCGAGCCCGAGCGCAGGGGGAGGGCGTGCGCCGTTGCCTGCGCCACGGCAAGCCGACGTGCGGCGATGCGAAGCTGGTCGATCGACAGGTCGACGCCGACCGGCTCGTAGCCGAGTTCCCGAACGACACCCGCCGATTGCCCGGTGCCACAGCCGATATCGATAGCGATCCCGTCACCCTTTCCGAGCAGGTCGGCGAGTATGCCGTAGCCGGCGGTCGCCAGCGCGCCACGCTCGCCGGGCGCGCTCATGGCGTCATCATACCACCCGGACAGGCCCTCGAACTGGGAAACCGGGCGTAGCTGCGTCGGCTGCGGCGCCGTTGGGGAGAGGGGCGTCGCCTCCGCGGCGAGGAGCAGGGGGATGCCGTCCCGGACCGGATAGCTGCGTAGCGCCCCGCGATTCTCGAGCGCGTCGGCGGCATCGGACAGCACGAGCGGTTCGTGATCCTGCGGGTCGGCCAAGAGGGACAGAAGTCTGTTATCGAGCGCCATCGTGTGTATCCAGTCGGAAAAGATGATCGAGCAGCAGGGGAGCGAAGGTGCCGGGACCGCCGGCCTCGCGACCGGCCCGCTCTCCGGCGGCGGCGAAGACGGCAACGGCGGAGGTGGCGGCTTCCAGCGGTGCGATACCGGCGCCGAGGAAGGCGCCGATGATGATCCCGAGCGCGCAGCCCGTTCCCGTGACTCGGGCCATGAGCGGATGTCCGCCGCCGACCGCGCGGAGGACGTGCCCGTCGGTGATGAAATCCGTCGCCCCCGTGACGGCGACGACCCCGCCCGTCCGGCGGGCGAGAGCGCGTGCGGCATCGACGGCAGCGGCGGAGTCGACTGTCGTGTCCGCCCCCTTGCCGCCGCCGTCGATGCCGGCCAGCGTCAGTGTTTCCGACGCATTGGCCTTGATGACAGTGGGCTGGAGATCGAGCAGCCGACGCGCGAATTGCGTCCTGAAGGTGAGGCGGCCGATGGCGGCGGGATCGAGCAGCCATGGTTTGCCGGTCCTGTGCGCGGCTGTCGCCGAATCCAGCATCGTCGCGGCCTTCTGCTCCGTGATGGAGGCCAGATCGATCACGATCGCATCCGCGATCGCGGCGAATTGCGTCACCTCCTGTCCGGCGGCGATCATCGCCGGGGATGCGCCCGTCGCGAGGGCGGCATTGGCCATGAACATGGCGGCGATGGAGTTCGTCAGGCCGTGGACGAGCGGCGCGGCCTCACGCATGCGGCGCAAATTCGCCACGATGTCCGGGTCTGGCCAGGCTTTCCAGGCGCACGAGGTGTCGCTTGTCGCGTTCATGATGACCTCATCCAGGCCTCGATCCATCGTCACTGACGGCCTCTAGTGCAGTGTCCCGCGGAGGCTCTCGTCGTATGGCCGCGCTTCTGCGAGACGGCCCGTCCGGAATTTTTCCACCCATGCGGGATCGGCCAGGTGGGCCCTTCCCAGAGCCACCATGTCGATCTTCTCACGTTCCACGGCGCGCGCCAGCGTTTCCAGATTCCCGAGCGTCATGGCGGGATCCGCCACGGCAATGCCTCCGACCGCGATGACGGGCCGGCCCGTCAGCTCCCGGACACGGGAGGCAAGCGGACGATCGCCGGCGAATGCGCCACCGTAGGGCAAGACGTCGAACGCCGCCGTATCGAGGTGGAAGATGGACACACCGGCATCGGCGCAGGGGCGCAGCAGGGCCGAGAGTTCCGCGTCGCTTTGCGCGAGCGGCGTCCTGCCGTCGGAACGGCGCCACTCGCTCACGCGCAGGATGATCGGAAAATCATCCCCCACCTCCCTGCGGACACTGCGGACGACTGCTGTCACCAACGGCTCTCCGTCACCCGTCGTGGTGAACAGGTCGGCGGTATGCTTGCCTCCGCCCTGAATCTCCACGCCATCGAAGCCGGCGCGGGCGATTTCCGCGCCGGCCGCTACATATGTGTGTAGAAGTTGCGCAACGCTTTCCGGCGGGATCGACCCCGTGTCCGGATCCGGCTTCAGGTGGGCATGCCAGATCTGGGGCGCGATCCCCGCGCCGGCGTCATGCACCGCATGGACGATGTCACGCCACGCGGCCAGCGCCGCCTCGCCGAAGAAGACGGGAACATCCGGCTGTGACAGCGGCCCCTCGGTGTCGATGTATCCGCCCTCGGTGATGATGAGGCCGGTGCCTCCCTCCGCGCGCCGCTTGTAGTAGGCGCCGACATCACTCCCCGGCACACCTCTCGTGGAGAAGCGCCGAGTCATCGCCGGCATGACAAAACGATTCCGGAGAATGCGTCCGCCAAACCTGAATGAGTTGAACAACGGCACTGCGAAACTGGGATGGGCGACCATTCCGACGATACTCGACCTGAGTCATTGATGATTTTGTCGATGAACTTACTAGAGAATTGTGTGATGTCAAACGAATAAGGCCTCTCCCGGCGCCGTCGACAACGGCGGTGCTGCTCGTGTCACAGGCGGCTATCATATTGAATAAAAATATTTATCAGAGTGCCGTCCTGCTGGACGAGGGAAGAGGCGGTGATGCCCTCCCGGCGGGGGCAGTCTCCGTCAGGATGGCCTTGGCGGGGCTATTCTATCCTGTTTATGTCTTCTCTAGGTTCTCCGTCTCTGCCGGGTTATATCCGTGATCACGTGGTCTGTTGCGCGATGCCGGATCAGGAGGCAACTGGGTGCGCAAGCTCACGCGCCCGGTGATACGCTTCGCCGCAGGCTTCGAACGCGAAGACATCGCGGTACGCGCTGCCCTTGATCCGGTCGGCGTCCGAACCGGCCGGGTTGGCCTCATCGCCGGCACCGCCGGTTGGTTATAAGTTGTCCAGTTTGTATATTGGTTTTCGCTGAAAGGCTAACTGGAGGATCGAGGCTTGGTATCTGCAATGCCACCGCTCCATACGCATCCTGGCCTGCGCACGCGGGACCCGGATGAACTGCGGCAATGGCTCAGCCCGATCTTTTCCGTGCGTTCCATTGACATTCCCGCCAGAGGACGAGCGTTCGACAGCGTCGTGAACCATTGCGCACTGGGCTCGATCGGCCTTGCGTACATGAGCTACGGAGCGCCGCTGCGGGCGAGCGTTCTGCAGCTTGACTGCTTCGTTCAGGGCTTTCCCCTGAGAGGGGCTGGAGAAGTTGACTGGAATCACCACACGGTGACGGTAGACGGGGCGATCGGGGTCGTCGGCGGCCCGGGGGCCGGAGGAAGACTGACGTACGGCGAAGATTTCGCCCATATCGTCTTGCGGATGGGGGCCGCCGCGCTGACGCGCAAGCTTGCCGCATTGGTCGGCCAATCGATTGATCCACCCCTCCAGCTCATCGGCGGTCCGACCGGCAATCCCCGGCACTCCGCATCGCAGGTCCGGCTGATCGACTACCTCACGCGGGAACTCGACCGCAGCGATGCGCTCCTGCCACCCCTCGTCGTGGAGGAAATCGAGCAGGCGATCATCGTGCACTTTCTCTACGGCAATCAGCACAATTACAGCCACTGGCTGGAAGGCACGCCGCGTGCGGCGGCGCCCTGGCAGATACGCCGCGCTGTCGACTATATCGAGGCGAACTGGAACCGTGCCATCACCATCGAGGCGATAGTCGAGGAAACACAGACGACGGCCCGGAGCCTGTTCCATCTTTTCCGGCGAACTTACGGGATCTCGCCAATGACCTATGTGAGCCGCGTCAGGCTGCGATACGCGCATGCGCTGCTCAGCGCCCCGGCGGAGGATACCAGCGTCACCTCCGTCGGGTTGCTTTGCGGCTTCGGCAACATGGGACATTTCGCGCGGCGATACTACGAGGCTTACGGTGAGAAGCCGTCCGAGACGCTGAAACGCCATCGCTAGAGCGCGTTCCGATCAGATGGAATCGTCTGATCGATCAGAATTCGCTCAAAACAAGGAATCTGGAATCTGTCCTGTTTACGTTGAAACAGGACAGATTCTAGCTGCTCTAACGGCCTTTAAGGCCGGCAGCCGCTTTCCTTGCAGGATCCGGCCAGTCCGTTCCGCTTATTGAGTAGCACGGCGACGGTATATTGGTACACTCTGTCCGGGTTCAGCAGAGATTGTTGAATTCAATTGGTTTCGAGTTTCGTCGCTGGCGAATTCAAGGGATGTGAGCGGTTTGGCGGGAGCTGTATTGACCCCGTCATTAGTTGTCGACTATAATATTAAAAGTTGGGTATAAACCTAAAAGTGGCATCTGCACTTGAAAAACCAACAGCGTGGCGGAGCTTGAACTCCGCTGTGCGCGAAAAAGCGTTACGCATCGCGACGATCGTTTCACACATTATCCATTACCCTGAGCTGACCGACAGCTGAAGCCCGGGCTGGTCGAGCGCGCGAATGAGTGTCGTGTTCTCGGCGCTCCCGCAGCTCCTGTACCGGCTGCCGGAACGCGAAGCCGTGCTTGGGAGCCTGGCTCCGCGGCGTGCGCGGTCGCCCTGTGGCGGCATGCCTGCGTGTAGTTCCGGGCCGGCCGGAGCGTCGGTTTCCTGCCGCCTCCCGTTCTCTGATGGTGACGAAATGAGCCATACGGTCCGCCGCGCAGGTTTATCCGAACCTGTTGCCGACCCTCCCTCCGAAATGGTTTTCATCGCCGGCGGCACGTTCCGCATGGGCTCTGACCGGCATTATCCGGAGGAGCGGCCGGTCCATCGGGTGACGGTCGACAGCTTCTTCATAGACGCCGCGCCGGTGACCAACATCCAGTTTCGTGCCTTCGTCGAGGCGACCGGATATGTCACCGTCGCGGAAGTCGCGCCGGATCCGAAGGATTATCCGGGCGCGCGTCCCGAGATGCTGAGGGCCGCCTCGCTGGTGTTCTCGCCGCCCGACGGGCGGGTGGACCTGCGCGACTGGAGCCGATGGTGGGAGTTTCGCTCCCGCGCGAGCTGGCGACGCCCGTATGGTCTCGGCTCGTCCATCAGGGGGCTGGACGATCACCCGGTGGTGCATGTCGCGTATACGGATGCGGAAGCCTACGCCCGCTGGGCCGGCAAGGAACTTCCGACGGAAGCGGAGTGGGAGTTCGCGGCGCGCGGCGGCCTTGACGGCGCCGAATTCGCATGGGGCGACGAATTAAACCCCGACGGCCGCCAGATGGCGAACACATGGCAAGGCGAGTTCCCGTTCCAGAACCTCGCGCTCGACGGCTTCGAGCGGACGTCGCCCGTGAAGTCCTTCCCGGCAAACGGCTATGGCCTTTACGACATGATCGGCAATGTCTGGGAATGGACCGCCGATTTCTGGTCCACCCATCATCCGGAAGATGCAGGGAAGGCTTGCTGCATTCCCCAGAACCCCCGTGGCGGCAATGAAGAGGCGAGCTTCGATCCCGCGCTTCCGACCATCCGCATTCCCAGAAAGGTGGTCAAAGGTGGCTCGCACCTGTGTGCGCCCAACTATTGCCGCCGATATCGCCCGGCTGCCCGGCATGCTCAGCCGATCGACAGCGCCATGAGCCATGTCGGCTTCCGATGCGTGCGGCGCGAACGGCACCGTGAAGAAAGCTGACAGCCGCGATGCAAGACGTCATCCATGAGAAAGGAAAATCCATGTCGAAGGATCAGAACAATTCTCCGGAACCCGGCGCCTGGTCGCGCCGCTCGCTTCTTGCGGGCTCGACCGCGCTCGTTGCCGCGGCGGCGACGCTCGGGTCCAGATCGCGGGCCGCTGCCCAGTCCTCTCCGAACGCCGCTCCGGCGTCCGGCGCCGGCGGCAAGCCGCCGAACATCCTCGTCATCTTCGGCGACGACATCGGCGTATCGCAGATCAGCGCCTACACCATGGGCCTGATGGGCTATCGCACGCCGAATATCGACCGCATCGCCGCCGAGGGTGCGATCTTCACCGATTCCTACGGCCAGCAGAGCTGTACTGCAGGGCGCGCCTCCTTCATCCTGGGGCAGGAGCCGTTCCGCACCGGCCTGCTCACCATCGGCATGCCCGGCGATCCCCACGGCATCACCGACTGGATGCCGACCATCGCCGATGTCCTGAAGACCAGGGGCTATGCCACGGGCCAGTTCGGCAAGAACCATCTGGGCGACCAGGACCAGCACCTGCCGACCAATCACGGCTTCGATGAATTCTTCGGCAATCTGTACCATCTGAATGCCGAGGAGGAGCCGGAGGGCTATTTCTATCCGAAGGATCCCGAGTTCCGGAAGAAGTACGGCCCACGCGGCGTCATCCATTCCCATGCGGACGGGCGGATCGAGGATACCGGCCCTCTCAACAAGAAGCGCATGGAAACGGTGGATGAAGAGTTCCTCACCGCCGCGAAAGACTTCATCGACCGGCAGCACAAGGCCGAAAAGCCGTTCTTCGTGTGGTTCAATTCGACCCGCATGCATGTCTTCACCCACCTGAAGCCCGAGAGCGACGGCAAGACCGGCAAGGGCATCGAGGCGGACGGCATGGTGGAGCACGACGGACATATCGGCCAGCTCCTCAAGCAACTGGACGACCTCGGCATCGCCGACAACACCATCGTCCTCTACACCACGGACAACGGCGCGGAACTGGCCCTGTGGCCGGATGGCGCCATGACGCCGTTCCACGGCGAGAAGGGCACCACCTGGGAGGGGGGCATGCGCATTCCCATGCTGGTGCGCTGGCCCGGTGTGGTGAAGCCGGGTTCGCAGATCAACGACATCGTCACGCTCATGGACTGGATGCCCACCTTCGCGGCGGCGGCAGGCATTCCGGATTTGAAGGAGACATTGAAGACGGGTTTCACCTCCGGCACGAAGACGTTCAAGGTCCATCTCGACGGCTACGATCTCACCTCCCTGCTGAAGGGAGAGGCCAAGACGCCACCTCGCGATGCGATGTATTACTTCGATCAGGGCGGCAACCTGAATGCCATCCGCTGGAACGACTGGAAGCTGAGCTTCGCCATCGCCGGCGAGGGCAACATCGCGACTGCGACGCGAGAGACCCCGGCCTGGGCGCTGATCACCAACCTGCGGATGGATCCCTATGAGCGCGGAATGAGGGAAGGCGGCGGCGCCACCGAGTTCCTGGCCCGGAACATGTGGCTGCTCGTTCCCATTCAGGGGAAGATCAAGGAGTTCTTCACCGATTTCGACAAGTTCCCCTATCAGGAAGGCAGCTCGCTGAACGCCGGCGGCATCAACTACGGCATGTTGCGCCAGCAGGCAGCGTTGAAGCGCCTGCAGGATGTCGAACGGCTGACTCCGGCACGATAAGTCGCGCGTTGGACAAGGAAGAGGGGCCTTCCGGGGCTCCTCTTCCTCCGCCGGATCCCGCTCACCGCGACTCATATCGATGGCGTATCGGCCTGCTTTGCTGCCCCCCCTCGGCCGCGTTCACGCAATATCCGGGCTGCCTCCCCCGCGCCGGCGGGCTGCCTGTTCGGATGTCGCGTTCCCTACGCCGTTTCCGTCGCGGTTTCCATGTCGCGCCGACATCCGTGACATATTCCCCATGCATAACGACATATGAAGCGTCATTTGTGCAACATCAGGCAAGAATGGTTCGAATTGCGACATATTTGCGGAAAGTGGTATTGTCTTGTCGCGCGTTATGAAACAGGTTGCGGACATGGATCGTGTTTGCCCAGTCCGAAGCCGGATATGGCGGCGGGATCGGATACGTTCCGGCGAGCCTCGGCTTGCGGTTTTTGGCTTCCATATGAAGCCGCAAGATATGACATTTGGGAGATTGATGATTATGAAGATCGCAAAAGGCCTTCTTCTTGGTTCCGCAGCCGGACTCTTTGCTTTCTCGGGTGCGCAGGCTGCCGATCTGCCTGCAACCAAGGCTGCGCCCGTGGAATATGTTCGTGTTTGCTCCACATACGGGGCTGGCTTCTGGTACGTTCCCGGCACGGATAGCTGCATCCAGCTGTCGGGCCGCATGCGCGCCGATTATGTCTATGCCGAACCGAAGAACGGCCGGACCGACGCCTATGGCGTAGGCAACGGTCGCTACAAGGATGCCACCGGCATCAAGGCCCGCGCCCGTCTGAACGTCGATGTCCGCACGCCGACCGACTTCGGCACGCTGCGCGCCTATCTGCGCTTCCAGATCGACAAGAACACCGGCAACCAGGGCACCGGCAGCGGCGCGCTGGTCGACAAGGCCTATATCCAGTGGGCCGGCATTACCGCCGGTCAGGCACAGTCGTTCTTCGACTTCTACGCCGATGACCTGAACTGGGGCAGCTTCGGCGGCAATGCCGGTTCTGATGCCTCCACCAACCTGCTGGCCTACACCGCCACGTTCGGTTCGGGCTTCTCGGCCACCATCTCGCTCGAAGACCGCGGCAACCGCCAGATCAATGCGAACTATTACGATGTTGCCGGCCAGCGCTTGCCGGACGTCGTCGCCAACCTGCGCGTCGATCAGGACTGGGGCTCCGCCCAGCTGTCAGGCGCCCTGCATCAGCTCAACTCCGGCACGATCTATAATCCGTGGGGCGGCAGCTGGGGTACGCGCGTCGACACGGCCTACGGCTGGGCCGTTCAGGGCGGCGTGAAGTTCAAGCTCCCGCAGCTCGGCGCGGGTGACGTACTGTGGCTGCAGGCTGCTTATGCGGACGGTGCCCTCAGCTACCTCGGCATCACCGGTAACAACACGACGGGCAAGGTCGTCAACACCATTGCGGACGGCTATATCGTCAACGGCGATATCAAGACCACCGCCGGCTGGAACATCACCGCCGCGGGTGTTCACTACTGGACGCCGTCCGTGCGTTCGACCCTCTGGGGCTCCTACACGAACGTGTCCTACGATTCGCCGGTCAAGCTCGATAACGCGCTGTTCCGCGACTTCAATGTCTGGCAGGTCGGCTCGGCCCTCATCTGGTCGCCGGTGTCCAAGTTCGACATCGGTGTCGAGGTCCTCTACGGCCGTCTGGAGCGCAACCGCTTTGACGTCGTGGACTACAACGCGCCGATCTACGTGAAGCGTTCGGAAGACTCGATCCAGACCCGCCTGCGCCTGCAGCGCGACTTCTGATTGCGGTTGCGCCGGCCGCCTCGTGCTGCCGGCGCTGCGGCAGGATGGGACAGGGCCTTGCGAAGATGCAGGGCATGACGACGCAGGGCATGAAAAAGCGAAAGCCCGCCGGTCCGCACCGGCGGGCTTTCGCTTTGTGCCGATGCCTCAATCGTGCGACGGGGAGGCACCGTCCGCCGGCGCCGTTTCGGCAAGGCGAATCGTGGTGCGCTCCAGCCGGTGGGCGAGTTCGCGCATGACGGCGATGGAAATTTGCGGGAACTGGTTGAGCAGTTCCAGAAACACCTGCTTGTCGATGCGCAGCACCAGCAGGTCCGTCGCGGCGCGCACTGTCGCGGTACGCGGCGTATCCGCCAGCACGCCCATCTCGCCGACGATGTCATGGGCGCCGAACTCGGCCACCTTGAACGCACCCGCGGGCGTGTCCAGCAGCGCATCGGCGCGGCCGTCGAGAATGACGTAGGCGGCGTCCGACGTGTCGCCCCGGTTGAACAGGATCTGGCCACCCGGAAAGCTCACGCGCTCGCTGGTGAAGGCGAGGAGCTTGAGGCGTCCCTTGTCGAGGCCACGGAACATGGGAACCCGCCGCAGCACCTGCACTTCCGTTTCAAGAGTCATGGTCCGCCCTCCGGTGACCGTTCCCCGCCACGCCCGATCCATCCGCCCGCGACAATGCCGGAACGATAAGGCGGTCGGGCGAACAAATAAAGCGTCCGAATCGGACGCGCCCTCCCGGCCGCCTTCAGGTCAGTGCCGATTGCCGGCGCGGCGGCGCCCCCGCCGCATCCTCCCGCTGCGAGAACGAGCCCTCGTCGTTGAAGGTGATCACGGTGTCGAACCCGCTGAGGCCGGTTTCGTCCCGGCCGATCATGACGAGGCAGCGGTCGCTGAACAGGGTGTGCAGGCATTCGAGAATGGCGTCGGCATCCGTATCGGAAAAGGCGGACAGCGCGCCGTCGATGACGAGGATATCGGGTTTCTTGACGATGCAGCGCACGAGATCGGCGCCCCCCCGCTGGCGGGCGGTGAGCATGCGGCCGCCCGGCCCGACCTCGAAATCGAGGCCGACGGCGCTGATCGCCGGCCGCAGTTCGAGATCGTTGACGACATCGACGACCACCTTCGTGACCCGCGCCCGCGCGTTGGCGATGCGCAGGTCGACGCGGCCGAAGAGCAGGTTGTCCCGCAACATCGCATTGTGACAGAGCTTGTCGGGGTCGTAGGGCTCAAGATTCCACTGGCCGTCCGTGCGCACTATCTCGTCGCGCACGTGCCGCCGCGCTTTCAGGATGCGCGCGCGCAGGGCGTCGTCCAGCAGGCTGAGACGGTGTCGCGGCTCGATATAATCGAAGGAGGGGGCCAGCAACCGCTCGCGGTCTTCCGGGCCCAGGCCGCGCAGGCCCTGCTGCGACCAGCGGGAGAGCGCGCGCTCGTAGTCGTCCATTTCGTTCGATGCCAGGAACGAGAACTGCGTCACCAGGGGATGATCCGGAGGCAGGTCGGCGAAGATCTCCATCATGGTCGAGGCGATTCGCGCGCCTATGCCGACGAGGTCGCCGGTCAGCCCCTCCGCGTCCAGCACGCGCAGCAGCAGCGGATTGCGCGCCCGCCCGCGCCCGTTGAACAGCGGATCGCGCGAGGCGCCGAACAGCAGATTCTCGCCGATGCTGGCGAGGTTCGCATAGCGGCTTTCGTCGAAGGTCTCGATCAGTTCGCTCATGTCGCACTGGGCGAGCCGCGCGCGCAGGTGGTTGCGCGCCTCGACGATCTTGTCCGCGAGCGCGGGATAGCGCGCGGTGTCGACCCAACCGTTGATGCCGAAGTTGAAGACGTCGTCGCCCATGCCCACGAGCGCGAGATTTTCCAGCAGCATGTCGTCGATTTCCTTGTCCGAGAGCATGCCGATGGTGGCGTGGTCGAGCCAGTCGTCGTCGGGGCTGTCCAGCGGGTTGCCGGTGCGCAGCGCCTCCCTGATGCGGATGTATTCGGCCGCGTCGGCGGTGTCCGGCAGGCGGGAATCGGCCGGGGTCACCTTGTGTTGCAGGCCGTAGAGCAGGTTGTGGCGCAGGCTGCCGGGGAAGAGACGCGGCTGCGCGCCCGCGCAGGCGATGCGGCGGCCGGTGACCTCCTCCGGCAGGCGCAGGAAGTCCTGCCCGGCGATGGTGACGGTGCCGGCGGCGGGGATGATGCGGCGCGCCAGCACGTCGGCGATGGCGTGTGGCGCCGGACTTGGGTTGCCGACGAGCGCGACGCTCGCCGGATATTCCCAGGAGACGGAAATGTCGTCGACAAGCGTAGCGCCGTTACTGTCCAGCACGCGCAGCTTCTCGATGCTGACGGGGCCTGCGAGCCGCGTCGTGTTGATGCCGGCGGAAATGCCGGGCTCCTCCGGCAGCAGATGCTCCGGCACGAACTGCTGGATGATCTGGTCGTACTTGATCTGCACGTCGAGGCGCTGCTGGTCCCAGTCAATCAACTCCTTGAGGGGAGGGGGCAGGTCGCGGTAGGCGGCGATGACGGCGACGAGCTGGCCGATATCGAGGCGGCCGGTGAGCGCGAAATAGCCGCCGACGGAATAGAAGAAAAACGGCGTGAGCTGCGACAGGAAATTGTTCAGGAACTTGACCATGAACTTCCACTTGAAGATGCGGAAGCGCAGGTCGAACAGCCGGTAGAGGCGCTCGCCGATCTCGGCCTTTTCCCAGCGGCCGGTGCCGTGGGCGTGGACGGCGTCCATGCCTTCCACCACCTCGCCGATTCTCCCCGCCAGCAGCCGGGAGGCGAGCTGGCGCTCCTTGCCGAGCCGCAACTGGATGCGGCGAAGGCGCGGGATGACGGTGAACTGGATGCCGACGATGAAGAGCACGACGAGACCGAGCTGCACACTCTGCATCATGATGAAGGTCATCGCCGTCGCCGCCTGACTCGCGAGCAGCAGCGGCTGCACGAAGGCATCGCCGATGAAGCCGCCGATGGGCTCGACCTCGTCCTTGATGATGGTCGCGGTTTCCGAGGGCCGCACGGCCCGCAGCGTATCCGGCGTGAAGCGCACGACGGTGGAGAAGAGATCGAAGCGCAGCCGCCGCAGCATGCGTTCGCCCAGCGCGCCCTTGGCGATGTTGATCCAGTACTTGAAGGCGCCATTGATGCAGACGAAGGCGAGGAAGAGGAAGGAGAGCCCCAGCAGAAGGCCGATCTGGTTGACGGAGATGCCGGGAAAGAGCGTCACCGTGCCGCCGCCGAGAAAGGCGGGCAGGTCGAAGCCGAGATCGAGAAACGTGGTGTGCGTGACGCCGTCGCGGAACGCCTGCCCCACGATGGCGTCGTTGACGATCTGCTTCGGCAGGTCGAGCGACAGGAAATAGAACGGCAGCGACGCGATGACGACGATGAATATCGCGATCTGGTCGCGCTTCGAATACCGCCATATGTATCGGAACAACGACCTGTCCAAGAGCATTTCCCCGCGACGTTGCCATCCCGCGATGTCCCGCGCCGACAGCAGTATGCGACCTGCGGCGTGCGGCGCAAGGGCTCCGGCTGCGCTTGCGGGCGAATGGCGCCGCTGTGGACAAGCTGCGCGGAACGCCCGATAAGCTGTGTGCCGGCGGTCCGATTTTCTTGCGCCGGCGCGACATTCGGGCGATTGCCTGCCGGCGGGATTCCGTTCATGCTGGTACCCTGTCCGTTCAGGGCGCGAGCTATTGTCATCATGGTTACGGGAGGCTGTCCGTGATGGCAGCGGTCAATGATATGGTGTCGGGGCCGGGACGGTCCAATGGCGTAGGCGCCGGGGAAGCATGGCCATTGGCCGACCGGGTCATGATTTACAGCCACGACACGTTCGGCCTCGGCCACCTGCGCCGCGCGTGCGCGATCGCCAACGCCATCGTGGCGCATAACCCGGCGGTGTCGGTGCTGATCGTCTCCGGCTCGCCGGTGATCGGCAACTATGAGTTCGATCCGGGCGTCGATTATGTGCGCATCCCCGGCGTGGTGAAGCAGCCGGACGGAGGCTACCGCAGCCTCAATCTCAACATGAGCATCGATGAGGCGGTCGCGTTGCGCGCCGCCATCATCGCGCGCACGGCGGAATCCTTCCGCCCGGGCCTGTTCATCGTCGACAAGGAGCCGACCGGCTTTCGCGGCGAGGTGATGCCGGCGCTGGAGCTGCTGCGCGCGCGCGGCGCGAGGCTCGTGCTGGGTATCCGCGACATTCTCGACGAGCCGGCGCTGCTGGTGCCGGAATGGACGCGCAAGGGCGCGACAGAGGCGCTCGCCGCCTGTTACGACGAGATCTGGATTTATGGCCTGCCGCAGATCCACGAGCCGCTGGAGGCGCTGGGCCTGTCGGAGGAGGTCAGGCGGCGAATCATCTACACCGGCTACCTGCGCCGCGAGGTGCCGCGCGAATCGCGGCTCGCGCGCTATCCCGAACTCACGCACGACCGCTTCGTGCTGGTGACGACGGGCGGCGGCGGCGACGGCGAGGACGTGATCGACTGGGTGATCTCCGCCTATGAAACGCAGGATGCGCCGGACATCCCCGCGCTGATCGTGTTCGGGCCGTTTCTCAACCGGGAGCGGCGCGACGGCTTCATGGCGCGCATCGCCCGCATTCCGCAGCTCGACGCGCTCGGCTTCGACGCCAAGCTGGAGGTGCTGATGGACCGCGCCGCCGGCGTCGTGGCCATGGGCGGCTACAACACGTTCTGCGAACTGCTGTCTTTCGACAAGCGGGCGCTCATCGTGCCGCGCACGCGCCCGCGGCTGGAGCAGTACATCCGCGCCGTGCAGGCCGAGAAGCTCGGGCTGGCGCGTATGCTCTGCGAGGATGGCAGCGGGCGCGATCCGGCGCGCATGGCGTCGGCGATCAGGATGCTGCAGCAGCAGCCGCGCCCCTCCGACGTCGTGGTGCCGGGACTGCTCGACGGGCTGGAGGTCATCAAGACACGGCTTGCATCCTTCCTCAAGGAGGCGCACCATCTGCAATCCGTACCCACTCAGGCGGCTGAATGACCGAGGCCCTATCGACCATCCGGCGCCGGGAAGCGCCTCACAGACGAATCGCCATGGTGGTGAAGGGCTACCCGCGCCTTTCCGAGACGTTCGTCGCGCAGGAGCTGCTCGCCCTGCAGCAGCGCGATCTGCCGTTCGAGATCTGGTCGCTGCGCTATCCCACCGACAAGGCCGTGCATCCCATGCACAAGGCGATCCATGCGCCGGTCACCTACCTGCCGGAATATCTGCACAATGCGCCGTTGCGGGTGCTGCGCGGCTTTCTCGCCAGCGCGCGCCTGCCGGGGTTCGGCGCGGTGCTGCGCCAGTTCTGGCGTGATTTCGCGCGCGATGGCACCATCAGCCGCATCCGCAGGTTGGGGCAGGCGTTCGTCATGGCGCGGGAGCTGCCCGGCGACATCGGCCACCTGCACGTCCATTTCCTGCACACGCCGGCATCCGTCGCCCGCTACACGGCGCTGCTGCGCGGCATAAGCTGGAGCTTCTCGGCCCACGCCAAGGACATCTGGACCACGCCGGAGTGGGAAAAGCGCGAGAAGCTGGCCGATGCGCTGTGGGGCGTCACCTGCACGCGCACGGGCCGCGAGCATCTGAACGCGCTTGCGCCGCATCGCGACCATGTGGCGCTCGCCTATCACGGGCTCGATCTGTGCCGCTTCCCGGCGCCGCCCGAGCCCTCGCACCGGGATGGCTCCGATCCCGCCGATCCGGTGCGGATCGTGTCCGTCGGGCGGGCGGTGGCGAAGAAGGGATTCGACGACCTGCTCGCGGCGCTGGCTGCGTTGCCGGAGGGGCTGCACTGGCGTTTCGCCCACCTCGGCGGCGGCCCGCTGCTCGACGAGTTGAAGGCGCAGGCGCTGCGCGAGGGCATCGCCGACAAGGTTGCGTTCCTGGGGCCGCGCGCGCAGCCGGACGTGATAGCCCTTATCCGGGAGGCGGACCTGTTCGTGCTGCCTTCCAAGCCGGGCGAAGCCGGCGACCGCGACGGCCTGCCGAACGTGATCATGGAGGCGGCGAGCCAGGGGCTCGCCATCGTGGCGACCGATTTTGCCGGCATTCCGGAGTTTATCCGTGACGGGCGCGAGGGCGTGCTCGTTCCCCCGGCGCGTTGGGACTTGCTCGCCAACGCCATCAACCTGCTGGCGCGCGATCCCGCCCGGCGCGAGGTGCTCGGCTTCGCCGCGGCCGATCGCCTGCGTGAGGATTTCTCGCTGGACGCGGGTATCGACACCATCGAGGCGCGGCTGCGGGCTGCGCTGGGCGTTGCCGTCTCCTTCGCGCATGGGCAGCGGGACCCCGTCACGTGACGGCAGCCGGCGGGGGTAGGGCGGTTGCCTACTATGCGCCGATGAAGGCGCCGGACCATCCGGTGGCGTCGGGCGACAGGCGCATGGCGCGGCTGCTCTTCGCCGCGCTGTCGCACGCGGGTTTCCGGCCGCGCCTGGAAAGCCGGCTGCGCGCCTATGAACCCACAGGCGCGGACGGCGCGCAGGACGCGCTGGCCGAGGCGGCGGAGGCGGAGGCGGCGCGGCTGCTGACGCTCTATGCGCGGGAGCCGGGCGCGCGGCCCGCCCTGTGGTTCACCTATCACAGCTATTACAAGGCGGTGGACCGTGTCGGCCCGGCGGTGGCACGGGCGCTGTCGATTCCCTATTGCATCGCCGAGGCGTCGCACGCGCCGCGCCGCGCGGCCGGCGCCTTCGCGCGGGCCCATGCGGCGAACGAAGCGGCGCTGCGGGCGGCGGACGTGCTGTTCGTCATGACGGCGCAGGACCGCGCGATGCTGGAGCGGCTGCACGCCGGCGGACAGCGGCTCGTCGACCTGCCGCCTTTTATCGATGCCGTCCCGGGGCGCCGGGAGCCGCGCCCGCCGCGGCCGGTCGCCGAGCTGCTGACGGTGGCGATGATGCGCCGGGGCGACAAGCTGGAAAGCTTCCGCCTGCTGGCGCGCGCCCTCGCGCGGGTGGCCAAGCCGTGGCGGCTGACCGTCGCGGGCGACGGCGAGGCACGCGCGGAGGTAGAGGCGCTGTTCGCGGGGCTTGCCGGCGAGGTCGTCTTCCTCGGCCTTGTCGACGACGCGGCGGCACTCGCCGCGCTCTACGCGGGGGCGGATCTGCTGGTCTGGCCGGCCGTCAACGAAGCCTACGGCATGATTTTCCTGGAGGCGGCGGCGCAGGGCTGTCCGTCGCTCGCCGGTGCATGGGGCGGTGTGGCGAGCGTCGTGATCGACGGGGAAACGGGCGTGCTTACGCCGCCTGGCGACGTCGAAGCTTTCGCGCAGGCGCTCGCGGCGCTGATCGAAAATCCCGCCCGCCGGGCGGTTCTTGGCGGTGGCGCCCTTGCGCTGGTGGCGCGATCGCGCACGCTTGATCATGCCGCCGATACGCTGCGCGCCGCGCTGTCGCCGCTGCCTGGAATGAATGCTGATCGATCAGCATTCATTCCAGACAAAGAATCGCGGAGCTTTTTCCGACTTCCTGAAATCGGAAAAAGCTCCGGGAGGGAAGGTGTATGACATCGAGGGTGCTCATCGCCGTCACCCATCTGCTGGGCGTCGGTCATCTGGCACGGGCGGCGGCGCTCGCGCGCGGCCTCGCGGCGGCGGGGAACGAGGTGACGCTTATTTCCGGCGGCGCGCCCGCGCCGCTTGTCGCCATGGATGGGGTGAGGCTGGTGCAGCTCCCGCCGGTGCATATCGTCGGCACGGCCTTTTCCGCGCTGCTCGGATCGGACGGCGCGCCGGCGGGCGACACCATCATGGAGGAACGGCGGCGGCTGATGATGGAGGCCGTGGCGGGCCTGCGGCCTGATGTCGTGATCACCGAACTGTTTCCCTTCGGCCGGCGGGTGCTGGCGGACGAGTTTCTGGCGTTGGCGGGAGCGGCGCGCGCGCTGGTGCCGCGTGCGGCCATCCTGTCTTCCGTCCGCGACGTGCTGGTCGCGCCGTCCAAGCCGGGGCGGCTGGAGGAAGCGCATGCGCGGCTTCTGGCGCTTTATGACGGCGTGCTGGTGCATGGCGACGCCGCCGTGCTGCCGCTGGAGCGGTCGTGGCCTGTCGCGGCGGAGATCGCGCCGCTGCTGCACTACACCGGCTACATCGATGACCGTCCCGTCACGCCGGCCGGCGAGGGTGCCGACGGCGCTGGCGAGATCGTCGTCTCCGGCGGCGGCAGCGCGGCCTCGCTGCCGTTGTTCCGCGCCGCGCTCGGGGCGGCGCGGTCCGTTGCCGGGCACCGCTGGCGCTTGCTCGTGGGGCGCGGCGTCCCGGAGGAAGCGTTCGCCGCGCTGGCCGGGGAGGCGCCCGCCCATATGACGGTCGAACGGGCGCGGGCCGATTTTCCGGCGCTGCTGGCGCGGGCGGCGTTATCGGTCAGCCAGGCGGGATACAACACCGTTATCGACATCGTGCGCGCGCGCGTGCGTGCGGTCGTGGTGCCGTTCGAGGCCGGGCGCGAGACGGAACAGCGCCTGCGCGCGGAAAGTCTCGCCGAGGCGGGCGTGTGGCCGTTCGCCGTGGTGCCGGAGGCCGGGCTTTCGGCACAGGCGCTGGCGCAGGCTGTGACGCAGACGTTGGCGCGCCCGCTGCCGCCGGAGGCTGCCATCGACCGGGACGGCGTGGCGGCGAGCGTCGCTCTCGTCGCGCGCTTCGCGCAGGCGCGGTGCCGGCGCTTTCCGGCGTTGTCGCGAGCGCTCGACGAAGTGGCCGCTGGCGGCGGCAGCGTGGCGCTGTGGTGGCGGGACGACGATGCGGTGGCGCCGACGCCGGCGCTCGACCGCCTGCTGGCGCTCGCCGCGAAACATGCCCTGCCCGTGGCGATCGCCGCCATTCCCGCCCACGCGACGCAAGCGCTGGCGGACCGGCTCGCGGGTGAGCCGCTGGCCAGTGTGCTCGTGCACGGGCTGTCGCACGCAAACCACGCGCCGGAAGGGAAAAAGAAAGCCGAGTTCGGCCCGCACCGGCCGCTCGCCGCGCTGTGCAAGGACGCCGCCGAGGGCTTGCGCCGTGCCGGCGAGACATTCGGCGCGCGGCTGCTGCCGGTCTTCGTGCCGCCGTGGAACCGTGTCAGCGACGACCTTGCCGTGCAACTCGCCGCCTGCGGCTTCGCCGGCCTTTCGGCGGCGGGCAAGGCTGCCCGACCCGACGCGCGACGGGCTCGGGGCCTCGCCATCGCCCACACGCACATCGACCCCATCGACTGGCATGGCGGCGGCGGCCTGCTGCCGCTGGCACAGATCGACGACCGTGCGGCGCTCGCGGTGCGCGCTCGGGCGGCGGCGGGCGGCGAGATCGTGCTCGGGCTGCTGACCCACCATCTGGCGCAGGACGAGGCGACCTGGGCGTTCTGCGACGATCTGCTGGCCTTCCTCCTCGATCATCCGGCGGTGGTGCGCGCGGACGCGCGGCGGTTGTTCCGGGAAGCGGGCGAGGAGGAAGCCTGGTGTGCCGCGTGACATGAGGACGTCATGCAAAAATCGGTATTCACTGGATCAGGCGGTGCTAGACTAGGTTGCAATTGTCGGGCTGGAGTGATGCGGCGTGGCGGAGGACGAGCGTCGGTTCCCTAATACAGCGTCTCAGGCGTCGCCCGTGCTCACGGTGCGCGATCTGGTGATCGATTTCGCCGGCGGGGGCACGCCGTTCCGGGCGCTGCACGGCGTTTCCTTCGACATTCCGGCCGCGCGCACGCTGGCGCTGGTCGGCGAATCGGGTTCCGGAAAATCGGTGACGGCGCAGGCGATCCTGCGCATCCTGCCGCGATCGGCGGCCATCACCGGCGGCTCGCTCGTCTTCGCCGATCCGGCAGGCGGCAAGCGCATCGACATCGCCCGGCTGGATGCGGACGGCAAGCCCATGCGCCGGCTGCGCGGCGGGCGCATCGCCATGATCTTTCAGGAACCGATGACCTCGCTGTCACCCCTGCACACGGTCGGCGACCAGGTGGCGGAAGCGGTGACGCTGCATCGGGACATCACCGCGAAGGAGGCGCGCCGGGAGGCGGAGGCGGTGTTCGCCCGCGTCGGCTTCGCCGATCCCGCGCGCGTGTTCGACACCTATCCGTTCGAGCTGTCGGGCGGCATGCGCCAGCGGGCGATGATAGCGATGGCGCTGATCTGCCGCCCGGCGCTGCTCATCGCCGACGAACCGACGACTGCGCTCGACGTGACCACACAGGCGCAGATTCTCGACCTGATGCGCGACCTGCAGGCCGAAACCGGCATGGCCATCCTGCTGATCACGCATGATCTCGGCGTTGTCGCCAACATGGCCGACACCATGGCCGTGATGTATCGCGGCCGGATCGTGGAATCGGGCGCGCGCGATGCGCTGTTCCGCGATCCGCGCCATCCCTATCTCAAGGCGCTGCTGAAGGCCGTGCCGCGCTTCGGCATGCAGCCCGGCGAACGCCTGACGCCCATCCGCGAGGCCGTGGCGATTGCGCCGGTCGCGGCGGCGGAGCGGCCCGCCGCCACCCGGGGGCCGATCCTGATCATCGACGACGTGTCGAAAACCTACACGCGCCGCGCCGGTCTTTTCCGGAAGAACGTGGGGGAGGTGCGCGCCGTCTCGCATGTCAGCCTGTCGCTGCCGCCGGGCCGCACGCTGGGACTGGTGGGGGAATCGGGCTGCGGGAAGACGACTCTGTCGAAGATCGTCATGCGCGCCATCCCGGCCAGCGGCGGGCGTGTGCTGTTCGATGACGGCAAAGGCGCGAACACGGGGCCGCGCGACATCGCCACGCTCACGGGCGACGACCTGATGGCGTTCCGCCGCGATGTGCAGTTCGTGTTTCAGGACCCGTTCTCGTCGCTCAATCCGCGCATGACGGTTTACGAACTGCTGACCGAGCCGCTCGTCATCCACGGCGTGGGCGACAGCGACGCGCATTACCAGCGGGCCGTCGAACTCGTGGAGCGCGTCGGGCTGGAACGCCGCCATCTGCGCCGCTACCCGCATTCGTTTTCCGGTGGCCAGCGGCAGCGGCTCGGCATCGCCCGCGCGCTCGCGCTGCGTCCCCGCCTGTTGCTGTGCGACGAGCCGGTCTCGGCGCTTGACGTTTCGGTGCAGGCGCAAGTGCTCAACCTGCTGAAGGACCTGCAGACGGCGATGGGACTGTCGTACCTGTTCGTCTCGCACAACCTCGCGGTGGTCGACTACATCGCCGACGAGATCGCCGTGATGTGCCGGGGTTATATCGTCGAGCAGGCGCCGAAGCAGGTGCTGTTCTCCAATCCGCATCACCCCTACACGCGGGCGCTGCTCGCGGCGGTGCCGAGCCCCGATCTCGACCATCCGCTCGATTTCGCCGCCCTGCGCTCCGGCAGTTTCTCCGACCCCGCGCAATGGCCGATGCCGTTCCGCCTGCAGCCCGGACACATCGGGACGATGCAGGACCTCGGCAACGGCCACCGCGTGCGCATCGGCGTGCACACAGTCGAGGAGGCAGCATGACGATCGATCGCCGGCAGATACTCCTCGGACTGGGCGGCCTGTCCACCGCCGCGCTGCTCGGCGTCGATGCCGGTGCGGCCCAGGACGTGACGCAGACGCGCGAGACGGGCAGCCCGCCGGAGGAGCCGCTGGTCTACGACCCGCGCGCGGAAGGCGGCAGGATCGGCGTACGCGGCGGGCGCATCGTCACGCTCGTGCCGCGAGCGCGCGACATTCGCTATCTGTCAACGATGGCCTACACCCGCCTCGTCGGCTACGACCGCAACCTCGATCTCACGCCCGACCTGCTGCGCGCCGTCGACAGCGAGGGCGGGCGCGTGTTCACGCTGCACCTGCGCAAGGGCCACCGCTGGTCGGACGGCGCGCCGTTCACCGCGGAGGACTTCCGCTACTGGTGGGAGGATGTGGCGCTCCATCGGGACCTCAACCCGGCCGGGCCGCCCATGTTCATGCTGGCGGCGGGCGAGCCGCCCCGCTTCGAGGTGCTCGACGCGCTGACCGTGCGCTACACGTGGGAGGTTCCCAACCCGCGTTTCCTGCCGGCGCTGGCCGGGCCGCGCGATGCGCTGATCTATTCGCCCGCCCATTACCTGCGGCAGTTCCACAGCCGCTATGCGGGAGACGCGGAACTGGCGCGGCGGGTGGCGTCGGCGAACGTGCGCTCCTGGGCGGCGCTCCACAACCGCTACGACGCCATGGGCGACGAGGCCGACCCGGACATGCCCACCGTCTATCCGTGGCGGGTGACGAATGCCGGGCCGGCGAGCCGGTTCGTCTTCCGGCGCAACCCCTATTACCACCGCGTGGATCCGACGGGGCAGCAACTGCCCTACGTGGACGAGATCGTCGTCGATCTCGCCTCGCCGGGCCTCTTCGCCGCCAAGGCCAACGCCGGCGAGGTGGACCTGATGTCGCGCGGGCTCAACATGGCGGATATCCCCGTGCTGAAGCAGGGCGAGAAGGCGCATGGCTACCGCACGCTGATGTGGCCCATCGCGCGCGGCTCGGAAGTGGCGCTCTATCCCAACCTCACGGCGGCCGATCCGGTATGGCGGGCGCTGAACCGGGACGTGCGCTTCCGTCGGGCGCTGTCGCTCGGCATCGACCGCAACACCCTCAACAACGCGCTGTTCTTCGGGCTGGGCACCGAGGGCAACAACACGGTGCGCGAGGGGTCTCGCCTGTTCCGGCCCGAGTACCGCAGCCGCTTCGCGCAATACGATCCAGCGGCCGCCAACGCGCTGCTGGACGAGGCGGGGCTCGCCGCGCGCGGGCCGGGCGACGTGCGCCTGCTGCCGGACGGGCGCATCCTGGAGATCGTGGTCGAGGTGGAGGGCGACGCGGCGGTGGCGGTCGATGCGCTGCAGCTCATCACCGAGTTCTGGCGCGATATCGGCGTCAAGCTGTTCATCAAGCCGCAGGACCGCACCGTGCTGCGCAACCGCTCCTATTCCGGCCTGCCGGTGATGATCGCCGCACCCGGTCTCGACAACGCCATGCCGACCGAGATCATGCCGCCGACGGGGCTCGCGCCCGTGTATCAGGACAACTACGCCTGGCCGAAATGGGGGCAGTACATGGAGACCGGCGGCAAGGTCGGCGAGGCCTGCGACATGGAGGTGCCGCGCCGGCTGCTCGCGCTCTACGGCGAATGGCTGGAGGAAAGCAGGGACGTCGTCAAGACCGGCATCTGGCACCAGATGCTCGAAATGCACGCCGACGAGCAGTGGATCATCGGCACCGTGGCGGGTGCGTTGCAGCCCATCGTGCTGCGGGACGGCCTGCGCAATCTGCCGGAGGACGCGGTCTATAGCTGGGAGCCGACGGCGATGATCGGCGTCTACCGCATCGATGCGCTGTTCTGGGACGACGCGGGCAGGCGCGGGCAGGCGCCGTCATGATCCGCTATCTCGCCCGCCGCCTCGCGACCATGCTGGTGACGCTGCTGATCATCAGCGCCCTGATCTTCATCATCATCAAGTTGCCGCCCGGCGATTTCCTCACCAATCAGATCGCGGAACTGCGTGCGCAGGGCGATGCCTCGGCAGCGGCGCGGGCGGAATTCCTCGTGGCGCAATACGGCCTCGACCGGCCCGCGTGGGAGCAGTATCTCGCCTGGGTGGGCGTGTGGCCCGGACCCGGCGGCGATCATGCCGGCCTGCTGCAGGGCAACTGGGGCTGGTCCTTCGAATACGACCGTCCGGTGCGGGAGGTGGTGGGAGACGCGCTGTGGCTGACGCTGCTGCTCAACCTCACCACGGTGATCTTCGTGCATGTGGTGGCGATCCCCATCGCGATCTATTCCGCCCGGCGCCAGTATTCGATCGGCGACTATGTGGTGACGCTGTTCGGCTATCTGGGGCTCGCGACGCCGAGCTTCCTGCTCGCGCTGATCCTGCTCTATTACATGAACCGCTGGTTCGGCATCTCCATCGGCGGGCTCTACGACCCGCAATTCGCCGGCGCGCCGTGGACGGCGGAGAAGGTGCGCTCGCTCGCGGAGCATCTCATCGTGCCGACCATCGTCATCGGGCTCGGCGGCACGGCGGCGATGATCCGGCGCATGCGCGCCAACCTGCTCGATGAACTGGGCAAGCAGTACTACGTCACCGCCCGCGCCAAGGGGCTGCCGCCGGGCAAGGCGCTGCTGAAATATCCGTTCCGCATGGCGCTCAACCCGTTCATTTCAGACATCGGCAATCTGCTGCCGCAACTCGTCTCCGGCTCGGTGCTGGTGTCGCTGGTGATGAGCCTGCCGACGGTGGGGCCCATCCTGCTCGCGGCGCTGAAGGCGCAGGACCAGTACCTCGCCGGCTTTATCCTGATGTTCGTGGCGGTGCTGACGGTGGTCGGCATGCTGATCTCGGACATCCTGCTCGCGTGGCTCGATCCGCGCATCCGGCTCGGGGGGCGCTGAGGCATGAGGGAACAGCTCGCGACGCCCCATTTCGTCGATGCGCAGCCGTTCGATCCGGGCGTTTCCGATCCCGGACGGCACGAAGACGAGCGCTTCTACCGTGCCTCGTCGCTGGCGCTGATCTGGTGGAAGTTCCGCCGTAACCGGCTCGCGGTCGTCTCGGCCTTCGTGCTGCTGTTCTTCTACGCCATGGTGCCCTTCGTCGAGGTGATCGCGCCCTATGGGCAGTCGGAGCGCAACGGCGATTTCCTCTACGCGCCGCCCCAGCCCGTGCACCTGTTCCACGACGGTGAGTTCGTCGGGCCGTTTGTCTATCCCTACAGCTTCACCTTCAACAAGGAGACGTTCACGCGCGATTATGTCGTGGACCGCACGGCGCCGCAGCGGCTGCGCTTCTTCTGCCAGGGCTCGCCCTACCGCTTCTGGGGGCTCGTGGAGATGCGCTTCCGCCTCGTCTGCCCGCCGGAGGGGGGTACGTTCTTCCTCATGGGCACGGACAGGCTCGGCCGCGATCTGCTGTCGCGCATCATCTATGGTGCGCGCATCTCGCTCGTCATCGGGCTGGTGGGAATCGGCGTGTCGTTCGCGCTCGGGCTGTTCTTCGGCGGCGTCGCGGGCTATCTCGGCGGCTGGGTGGACAGCGCCATCCAGCGGCTGATCGAGATCCTCCGCTCGCTGCCGGAGCTGCCGCTGTGGCTCGCGCTTTCCGCCGCGCTGCCGGCGAACTGGTCGCCCGTCGCCGTGTTCTTCGGCATCACCATCATTCTGGGCCTGCTCGACTGGCCGGGGCTGGCGCGGGCCGTCCGTTCGAAGCTGCTGGCGCTGCGGGAGGAAGACTTCGTCAAGGCGGCGGAGTTGATGGGCGCCTCGCGGACGCGCATCATCGCGCGCCATCTCATCCCCAACTTCATGAGCCACCTGATCGCCTCGGCCACGCTGTCCATCCCGTCGATGATTCTCGGCGAGACGGCGCTGTCGTTCCTGGGGCTTGGGCTGCGTCCGCCGGTGACGAGCTGGGGCGTGCTGCTCAATGAGGCGCAGAACCTCGCCGCCGTCAGCCTGCAGCCGTGGCTGCTGTGGCCGATCGTGCCGGTGGTGCTCGTGGTGCTGGCCTTCAACTTCGTGGGGGACGGCCTGCGCGACGCGGCCGACCCCTATCACGAATGATGTTCAGACGAGCGGCTTGCCCTTCCGCGCCCGCAGCGCAAGCGCCACGGCGATGAAGGACCAGCCCTCGAAGATGAGTTCGATGGCGAGGATGAGCCCGATCAGGTAGAGCGAGTTCACGGGCCAGCGCGCGGCGATGACGATGCCGACGACAAGCGCCGCCACGCCCGCCGCCACGAGCCAGCCCCAGCCCTCGCGCGGGCGGGCGGCGAAGCCCGTCCAGATGCGCAGCACGCCCGAGGCGATGAGCGAGACCGCCAGCACCAGCGTGAACGCCACCGACGCGAGCTGCGGGTTGTAGAAGGCGAAGAAGCCCGCGAGCGCATAGAATGCGCCGCTCAGCAGCCAGACGAGGAAGTTGCCCCATTCCTTGACCTGGAAGGCATGCGCGATCTGCAGCACGCCGCCGATGAGGATGAGCGCGCCGATGTAGTAGACGGTCGCCAGCGTGGCCACCAGCAGGTTGCCGAGCGCGATGCCGCCGAGGACGAGCAGGATGATGCCGAGCAGCAGGAACCACACCCACTTGGAGCGCACTTCTTCCGCAATGGCGTTGATGGCCGGTTCGTGATTGTGCTGAACGGATGTAGGCATGGCAGCCCTTTCCTTATGCTTTGTCCGGGTGGACGTTACTTGCGGCACTCTAGTATCATTCGGCCGTATTGCATAGCAGCAAGGTCAATTCGCGAATTTTTACAATATATTTATGCTGCATTCCGCGCCGCCCGGCGGCGGCGGTCCGTGCATCGGCGCTTGACTTATGGCGAAGAAAAGCCCATATGGCTGCCATGCGCCCGGTCGGGCGCTTTTGTGTTCAGGTCGCGTGAGCGGTCCCCTCGTGCGGATCGTCCTGCCGGACACGGTTATTTTCAGGAACAGCCCGGATCACGCGGGGCGTCCACCACCCCGCGATCGCTCTGCCCGTCGGTTTCCGCCGGGGCGGAGATGTCGCTTCATGCGAAAGATTATCGAATTGACTTCCTTTCAGGAACTTGGTCTGGCCGCTCCCCTCCTGTCGGCGCTGGCTGAAGAGGGCTATGAGAAGCCCACGCCCATCCAGGCCCAGGCCATCCCCCATCTGCTGCAGGGCAGGGACCTGCTCGGCATCGCCCAGACCGGTACCGGCAAGACGGCAGCCTTCTCGCTGCCGATTCTCGACCGCCTGTCGCGCGACAGGAAGCCGGCGCCCCGCCACGGCTGCCGCGCGCTGGTGCTGAGCCCGACGCGCGAACTCGCGAGCCAGATCGCGGAAAGCATCCGCTCCTACGGCCGGCATCTGAAGCTGCGCGTGGCCGTCGTGTTCGGCGGCGTCTCCGCCCGCCCGCAGGCGCAGGAGCTGGCGCGCGGCGTCGACATCCTCGTCGCCACCCCCGGCCGCCTCATCGACCATCTCGACGGGCGCGCCGTGAACCTCAGCCATGTTGAGGTGTTCGTGCTCGACGAGGCCGACCAGATGCTCGACATGGGCTTCATCCACGCCATCCGCCGCCTCGTGCCGCTGCTGCCGAAGGTGCGCCAGAACCTGTTCTTCTCGGCCACGATGCCGAAGGAGATCGGCGCGCTCGCGGCGGACCTGCTGCGTGACCCGGTCCAGGTGTCGGTGACGCCCGTCGCCACCACTGCCGAGCGTATCGCGCAGAAGGTGCTGTTCATCGAGACGGCGCGCAAGCGCAACCTGCTGGTCGATATCCTGCGGGACGACGACATGGGCCGCACGCTGGTGTTCAGCCGCACCAAGCACGGGGCGGACCGCATCGTGCGCCATCTGGAGGAAGCGAGCATTCCCGCCTCCGCCATCCACGGCAACAAGAGCCAGAGCCAGCGTGAGCGCGCGCTCGCCGACTTCCGCTCCGGCAAGCGCAAAATTCTGGTGGCGACCGATATCGCCGCACGCGGCATCGATGTCGAGGGCGTCACGCATGTGGTGAACTTCGACCTGCCGAACGTGCCGGAATCCTACGTGCATCGCATCGGCCGCACGGCGCGTGCGGGGGCGGAGGGCTCTGCCATCTCGTTCTGCGACGCCGAGGAGCGCGCATACCTGCGCGACATCGAACGGCTGACGCGCCAGAGCATCCCGAGCGAGGATCGCCGCCTGCCCGGCGCCGCCGAGGCGGAGGAGAGCGCCCGTCCCGCGCCGAAGCCTGGCCGTGCCGGCAGGCCCGGCGGTAATGGCGGGCGCCCCGCCGCACCCGGCCGGGGGCAGGCACGCCCCGGCAAGCCCGGTGAAGGCCAGCGCGCGAAGCCGCGCACGGAAGCCGGTGGCGAGCGCCACGATCGCCCGCACGCGGGCGAGCAGCGCGCCCGCGGCGGCCACAACGCCCGGCGCGACAACCGTGGCGGCGAGCGCATCGGCGACATGTCGTTCATGAAGCCCGCGCGCGGTCGCTGAATGCCGCAGGAGCGCCCGCCGGGCGCTCCTTCAGAGCGCTTTCCGACCGGATGAAATCGTCTGATCGATCAGAACATCGGGCGCTCTGAATCAAGGCTTGCGTGGCGCCGGCGTCGCGCCGCAACCGCAACGGAAGAACTGCATGGACAGCACCGCGCCCATCCGTATGAGTGCGTCGCGGCGGCCGGGCCCGCCCATGCTTGCGCTGGCGACCATGGTCGCGGCGGTCACGCTCATGGCCATGCTGCCGTATCTCGCCGGCTATCGTCTGTCTGGCGATGACATCTGGTTTCTGCAACTCGCCATCGAAGGTAGCGAGGCGGTGGCGGACAATGCCATGCACGCGGCCATCGAGCAGGGGCGCGTCGGCCAGTTGCTGATGCTGCCGCTCAACGTGCTCGGCGCCTATCTGTCGGGCGATCCCGTCTGGCGGGCGGTTTTCGTGGCGCTCTATGTCGCGCAGCTGCTGCTTTTCGCGGTCTTCGTCAGCACGGTCCTGCAAACGGACCTACGTGTCTTCCTGTTCGTGCTGCTGGTGGCGCTGCATCCGCTGGCCTTCGCCTTCATGCCGCCGAACGCCTATCCGCTGCAGAACACCGTTCCCCTCATCGCCATCCTTGGTGCGCGCATCGCGATCGTCCGCTTGCGGCAGCGGCATGCATTGCGCGCGGTAGCGGAACTGCCCGCGCAGGCCGTCTTCGCACTCGGCATGCTGGTCAGTGAATTCGCGGTGGCGTTCGGCACGGCGCTGCTGCTGGCGGAATACGCGGCCCGCGCCGGCGTGGCCCGGCAGGAGGGGCGGGGCTGGCGGCAGGCGCTCCAGCTCGCCTTGGCACGCCGCTTCGTGCATGCGGACGGTCTCGCCGTGCTCGCGGCCGTCGGGCCCTATCTTCTGTTCCGCTGGTGGAATCCGGGCGTTTACGACGGCAACTCGGCGGGCGGCATCGCGCATCCGCTCAAGGTCGCGGGCACCATCCTCGGCCATGTCCGCGACGGCACGGCCTTTCCGCGTCTGGGTGGCGGCCTGTCGTCGGCGGAGGCGTGGGAACTCCTGGTCGCGGCCGCGACCGGCGTCGCCGTGGCCGCCGCGCTTTTCACTGCCGCAGGCGGGCTGCTGCGCCTCGCCGCGCCCGCTGCCACCGGCCTCGCCACGCTGCTGCTCGCGGCGTGGGTCACTCTGCCGGTCGCCATCAGCACGAAGTATCAGGCCGCCTGCATGGACAGGGGATCGTGCGCCTACCTCGACAGCCGCATCTCCTATCTGGCGGTGACGGTCGCTGTTGCCTGCGCTGTGGCCTTTGCCTGCCGGCATCCGCTGGGCCGCGCGACCGCGCGTCAGGCGCTGGCGATCTGCTGCGTTCTGCTCGGCGTCATGGCGGCGCTGACCTCCATCTACAATGCCGGCAAGGCACGGGACATGCGGCGCATCCATCAGGTGTGGGAGCGCGCCGACCGGCTCGCCTGCACCTCGGCCCCGCCGCAGGACGCAGCGGCGATCCGGGCGGCTGTCGATCCCGACGGCCTGATCGCCATCACGCCGCCAGGCAGCATCGCCGACTTCTGGAAAGCTTATTTCGGCTGGAAGGCTCTCCGCTGCCCGTGACGGGTATTCGCACACCTACTCGTTATTTTCGGGCGGTTTCCTATCGATCGGATGATTCCATCGGATCGGAGCGGAGCGCCCCTTGGCGTGACCGCCGGGTCAGGCCCGGCGGCCAGCGATGTCAGTTGCGCGCGAACAGCTTGTCGAGGGTTGCGCCGCTGGCGAAATGCTCTTCGGCGACCTTCTTCCAGCCGCCGAAGACGTCCTCCACCTTGAGCAGGCGAACCGGCGGGAAGGCATCCTTGTAACGCTCGGCTACCGTCGGGTTGTGAACGCGGTAGAAGTTCTTGGCCAGCAGCTCCTGCCCCTTCTCGCTGTAGAGGAATTCGAGATAGGCCGTCGCCTCCCGTGTCGTGCCCTTGGCCTCCGCGACCTTGTCGACCACGCTCACCGGAAACTCGGCAAGGATGCTCGTCGGCGGCACCACGACCTCGAAGCCCTTGTCGCCGTATTCGCGGCGCACGCCGTTAACCTCCGACTCGAAGGTGATGAGGACATCACCCAGCCCACGCTCGACGAAGGACGTGGTCGCGCCGCGTCCGCCCGTGTCGAAAACCGGGACGTTGGCGAAGATGCGCTTGATGTCGGCTTCTACCTTCGCGGCGTCGCCCTTGTGGGTTTCGAGCAGCGAGGCATAGGCCGCGAGGTACGTGTAGCGCGCGTTGCCGGAAGTCTTGGGGTTGGGGAAGATCGGCTGCACGCCTTCGCGCGCGAGGTCCGACCAGTCCTTGACGCCCTTGGGGTTGCCGGTGCGCACGAGGAACGCGGGGAAGGAGTAATAGGGCGAGGCATTGTTGGGCAGGCGCTTCTGCCAGTCCGCGCTCACCAGCCCGCCGCGGTCGTGCAGCACCTGCACGTCGGTGACCTGGTTGAAGGTGACGACATCCGCCTTCAGGCCCTCCAGAATGGCGCGCGCCTGCGCGGAAGAGCCCGCGTGCGACTGCTTGATGGAGATCGTCTCTCCAGTCTTCGCCTTCCATTCCTCGATGAAGACGGGATTGATCTCGGCGAACAGTTCCCGCGCGATGTCATAGGACGCATTGAGCAGCTCGACCGGCTGCTTCGCCTCCTGCGCTCCCGCCTGCCCCGACAGCACCAGCAGCGCTGCAACGGTTGCCCCTCCTAACCACCTCATACGATTGCCCCTTCCGAAAAGCCGCGAGCGGCGCCATTGATGTCGCCGCTTAATTCACGACAGATTGTCGGAAAGGTCAACTTTAATCGCCATTGTGGCGGTGAATAAAAATTATCACATAATTTTCATGTGATTTATCTCATCCGGGCGCCATGAAGTGCTTCGACAGCTTGAGGCCCTGCGCCTGATAGTTGGAGCCGGCTTCGGCGCCGTAGAGCGTTTCCGGCCGCTGCGCCATGCGCTCGAAGATCAGCCGGCCGACGATCTGCCCGTCCTCGATCAGGAAGGGCACGTCGTGCGAGCGCACTTCCAGCACGGCGCGGGCGCCGGCGCCGCCAGCGCCCGCATGGCCGAAGCCGGGGTCGAAGAAGCCCGCGTAATGGACCCGGAACTCGCCTACCAGCGGATCGAAGGGCACCATCTCGGCGGCGTAGTCCGGCGGCACGTGTACCGATTCCTTCGAGGCAAGGATATAGAACTGGCCGGGATCGAGGATGAGCTGGCCACGCCCGTCGGCATCGAGCGGCTCCCAGAAGTCGCGCACCGCATAGGCGTTGACGCGGTCGACATCGACAAGGCCCGTGTAGCGCTTGGCGCGGTAGCCGATGAGCGTCTGTCCGCTGCCGGCTGTGAACCCCGCGAGGTCGACGCTGACGGCCACGCCACCCTGGATGGAGGCGCCGGCGCTCGCGACGATGGTCTCCCGCTCCTGCAGCAGCAGGAGTTCCGCGTCGCTGAGGCGGCTTTCGCCGGTGCGGAACCGGATTTGCGACAGGCGGGAGCCGGTGCGCACCAGCACCGGGAAGGTGCGCGGCGAGATTTCCGCGAACAGCGCCCCTGCGTAACCTTCCTCCACGGCGTCGAACTCGCGCGCGCCGTCGGTGATGACGCGGGTGAACACGTCGAGCCGGCCCGTCGAGCTTTTGGGGTTGGCGGAGGCGGAAAGGCCCTCCGGCAGCGCCAGCGTCTCCGCGATTTCGGCGATGTAGACGCAGCCCGTCTCCAGTACCGCGCCGCGCGTCAGGTCGATCTCATGCAGCGCGAGGTCGCCGAGGCGGCGGGCGACGGCGCTGCCCTGCCCCGGCAGGAAGCTTGCCCGCACGCGCCACGCCCGTGCGCCGAGCCGCAGGTCGAGGCTTGCCGGCTGCACCTGCCCCGCCACGAAGGGGAGGGGGCTGTTGATAACGCCAGCCGCCGCCAGTTCCCTGATGGATTGGGCGGACTGGATTCCGGGGAGAAGGGCGGTCATGATTGCCTCGGGAAGATCGGTTCGCTGCGAAGGGTCCGGTTCTTGCGAAAAATCCGGTGCGTGAAAGTGCTGTCTTTCGGAAGACTGTTGCGCTGCGTTCATTCTGCCATGAAATACAAGCGCTGGTCCTGCTTATGGATTCTGTCCGCACTGCCGCCTATCATGCAGAGCGGACAGAATCCATAAACGATCTTGACCGGCACCGCCGCACTTCTTTTCGCGGGGCAACCGCGCCGCGCCCGAACACCGACGACAACGGAGCGACCATGACCGGCCAACACCTGACCCCCGTCGACATGCTGGCCCGCCTGGTGGCGTTCAACACGGTCAGCTCCGAATCGAATCTCGACCTGATCGCCTTCGTCGAGGACTACCTGCGCGGCTGGGGCGTCGCTTCCGTGCGCATTCCGGACGCCACGGGCAGGAAGGCGGCGCTGTTTGCCACACTCGGCCCGGCGGACCGTGGCGGCGTCGTGCTCTCCGGCCACACCGACGTCGTTCCCGTCGAGGGACAGAGGTGGACGAGCGATCCGTTCGCGCTGCGCATCGAGCAGGGCCGGGCCTATGGGCGCGGGGCGGTCGACATGAAAGGGTTCTGTGCGCTGGCGCTGTCTCTGGCGCCGGAATTCCTCGCCCGCCCGCTGGCGACGCCGGTGCATCTCTTCCTCTCCTACGACGAGGAGGTCTCGTGCCTCGGCGCCGTCGACGGCATCGCGCGATTCGGCGCCGATCTGCCGCGCCCGGTGGCGGTGATCGTCGGCGAGCCGACAGACCTTGAGGTGGTGGACGGGCACAAGAGCATCTCCATGTTCACCACCACGGTTTTCGGCGCGGAGGCCCACTCCTCGAAGCCGGAGCTGGGGGCGAGCGCCGTGCACGGGGCCGTGCTGATCGGCGCGGAGATTGATCGCCTGTCGCTGGAGTACGCCGCGCGTGGCGATGCCTCGGGGCGCTTCGACCCGCCGTGCAGCACGGTCCACATCGGCCGCATCAGCGGCGGGACGGCGCGCAACATCCTCGCCCGCGACGCGGCGATCCAGTGGGAGGTGCGAGGGCTGCCGGACCTCGACCTCGACGAGATCCCGAGCCGGCTCTCCCGCTTCGCGGAGGCGGAGGTGCTGCCCCGTTTCGGCGCCACCTTCGCCGGCTTCCGGGTGGAGACCGTTCTCGACGGCATCGTGCCGGCGCTCGGCTCCTCGCCGGGTTCGCGGGCGGAAACGCTGGCGCTGAAGCTCGCCGGGCGCAACAGCACACGCACCGTGCCGTTCGGCACCGAGGCCGGGCATTTCCACAACGCGGGCATCCCGACCGTCGTCTGCGGGCCAGGCTCCATCGATAGGGCACACAAGGCGGACGAGTACATCACCCTCGACGAACTGGCGGCGGGCGAGGCCTTCCTGCGCCGGCTCATCGACGAACTGGCCTGAGCGGCGCTGCGTTTACCGGGGGCCGGCGAGAATGACGGCGACGCCGGCAAGGCAGATCGTTGCGCCCGCCACGTCCCACCTGTCCGGGCGCACACCTTCGATCCCCCAGAGCCATACCAGCGAAGCCGCGATGTAGACACCACCATAGGCCGCGAAGGCACGCCCGGCCGCGTCGCTGTCGACCTGCGTCAGCAGCCAGGCGAAGGCCGCGAGCGACAGCATGCCCGGCCCGAGCCACCAGACCGGCTTGCCGAGACGCAGCCACGCCCAGAAGGCGAAGCAACCGGCGATTTCGGCAAGCGCCGCGAGGGGATAGATCAGCGCTGTCTTGAACATCGGGAATCGCCGGATAGAATGGAGAGGCAAAAGGAAAATGCATCGGCGCAAGCAGGGGCTGGCGTGGTGCACGAACCTGATATAACACAATTTCAATAAATCGTTTCGCCGTCCATAAATGGGTCCTCGGCGAGAAACATGACAAAGCTCGGCGCGGGACGCGCCAGCGGAAAGGACGCCCATGTCAGGAACCGTTTCGGCTCAGCTTAGCAAGCCGTCTTTCAGCCCGCTGCGGCTGCAGGAACGCACCCTCGTGCTGCAGATCGCCGCCGTCGTGCTCGGCACGGCATTTCTGGCGGCCTCTTCCTACATCACGGTGCCGATGTATCCCGTGCCGGTGACGATGCAGACCTTCGCCGTCACCCTGATCGGCGCGCTCTATGGCTGGCGTCTCGGCGCGGTGACGGTCGCGGCCTGGCTGTTCGAGGCGGCGGTGGGCTTTCCCGTGCTCGCGGAAGGCAAGGTCGGCCTCGCGGCCTTCGTCGGTCCGACGGCCGGTTATCTCGCCGCCTTCCCGGTTGCCGCCGCGCTGACCGGCTGGCTCGCCGAACGCGGCTGGAACGGCCGGCGCCCCTGGCTTGCCTTCGCTGCGGCGCTCGCCGCCAACGCGCTGTGCCTCGCGATCGGCGCGACATGGCTCGCCACGCTGATCGGCGCGGAGAAGGCAATCGCGGCTGGCGTGCTGCCGTTCATCGTCGGCGGCGTGCTCAAGGCCGGCCTGTCGGCCACGACGCTCGCGGGCCTCAACCGCGTGCAGGCCGGAAATCGCCGGGTGTGACCGTCCGGCTGCGCGGGCATCATCTGTTGTGCATGCTTACCTATGTCGGCAGGGGATATACGCCCGCGTTCACCGCTAACTTCAACGCCATCGCGGCCCGTCTGTCCGAGGGGGAGGACATCCTCCTCGTCGACGGGCCGGACGATATCTGCGCGCCCTTGCTTGCCGAGGACGATACGCATTGCTTCGGTGAAAGCGCCTCGCGGCGTGACAGGACGGCGCTGGCCACCGCTGGCCGTCAGCTGGAGCTGCAATTGCGGATCGGCGCGCGACTGTGCCTGACGCCCGCCACCCTCACCAACCTGCGGGAGGCATTCTCCCGGGCAGTTCCTGCCGACATGGCGAGAGCCGGGCTGCGCCGCGCCTGTGCCGGCTGCGACTGGGCCGCTCTGTGCACCGGCATCGCGGAGCGCGGCTATGACGGCGCGTTGGTGCGCATGACCGGCCGGGTCAGGCTTCCGCGGAATCGGCCTGCGCGGGCGTGAAGGTCAGCGCGAGGCCGTTGATGCAGTAACGCAGGCCCGTGGGCTGGGGCCCATCCGGAAACACATGGCCGAGGTGGCCCTGGCACTGGCTGCAATGCACCTCGATGCGGCGCATGCCGTAGGAATCGTCCTCGCTCGTGCCGATGGCGCCCGGAATCGGCGTCCAGAAGCTCGGCCAGCCTGAGCCGCTTTCATACTTCGTCGTTGATTCGAACAGCGCCTGCCCGCAATCGGCACAGTGAAACGTGCCTGTGCGCTTCTCATCGTTCAGCGGGCTCGTGAACGGCCGTTCCGTGCCGTGCTCACGCAGGACGGCAAATTGCTCCGGCGACAGAACGCCGCAAAATCCCTGAATCGGTTGCGCCATGATGACCTCCGTCGATCGGCAGGCGGGAGGGGGCCTCCCGTGGATCGCTTACAGGTAGGAACGTTTCTCGCGGACGTTAAGCCCAGCCGACGACTTCCGCGAGCACTTTTGCGAGAGCGGCGTCGAGCGTCGCTGCCGCCGAAGGGCCATTGACAGTGCCGGGCACCGGCACCCGGCCGGTGAACACGCGCGCGCGCAACACGTTGCCGGAAAGCGTGTCGACGACACGGGCGGAAATCTCCACCACCGCCTCGCCGGTGGCACTGTCGATATTGAACTGGCGCAGCTCCGTGTTGAGCTGACGGACCGTGACGACACCGTCATTGGGGCGCGTGACGCGGCCGAGCCGCCCTGCGTCCTCGAAGGCGCGCAGGAGTTGCGCCTGCACGAGGCGGGGCAGGCGGTCCGCCCACTGCGCATCGCTGAGCATCGTGAGTTCGCCCCCGCGCCCGCGCACCACGATGGTGTTGCCATCGAGCGACTGCAAGGCGACGGGCTCGGTCACGGTCAGCGCCTCGCCGGCGCGCGCGCCGCTGCCCCTGCTGCGGGCGGCGGACGAGGCCGCGAGGTCGAACGTGGTGACCGGCGGCGAAGCGCAGGCCGCAACCGCGAGACCGAGCGACAGCGCGGCCAGTTTCGTCATCCGGGTCGCCAAGGTCGCCCCCTTTCGGTCATGGGTTCGGTGTCGTGGTCAACTGACACGGCTCAACGCTGCCCCTGATACTGCGGCAAGGGCGGGCGGTTGCCGAACAGGAACTGCTGCGGATTGCGCTGCACGTCCTGCAGCAGGCGCGTGAGCTGCGCGAGCGCCTGCTGGCCCTTCACCGCCAGTGCCTGATACTCGCGCAGGCCCGGGCCCGCGAAACTGTTGATACCGGAGGTGATCTGGGCCGTCCGCTTGTCGAGGTTGTCGGCCAGCGTGCGGATGGAACGCGCCGCCTCGGCGACCTGATCGAACGCGCCGTTGCCCCCCGTCGAGGATACGAAGTTCGAGATGCTGTCCATCAGGCCGGTGATCCCTTCGGCCGCCTTGTTGAGCTTCGCCGTGAGTTCGGCGGCGTTGGCCGCGACGGTCTCGACGTCGCCGCTCGAATTCCCGAGCGAGGTCGTGAACTTCTCGATATTGTCGACGATGCGGTCCACCCGCTGCGGCTCGATGGACTTCACCAGTGCGTCGAGATTGGAGGTCAGCCCGGTAAGCTGCGAGGCGAGTTCGCCGGAATTGGCGAGCAGTGCGCTCACCTTGTCCGAGTTGTCGCCCAGCGCCTTCGAGAACTTCTCGACATTGCGCACCGTGTTGGTGATCGGCTCGCGCGATTGCTCGACGACGCCGCTCAACTGGTCGATCATGGCGGTGGCGCGCGTCGCGAGCCTCTGGATCGTGTCGAGCATGTCCTGGAAGTCGGAACGCTCGCCGTAAAGCGTCGGCAGCGGCTGGCCGGGGCCGGCTTCGAGCTGCGGCGCGTCCGGCGCGCCGCCCGAAAGCTGCACGGACGCGATGCCGGTCACCACCTGGAATTCGAGCTGCGCGCGCGTATCCTGCTTGATCGGCGTCGATCGGTCGATCGAGGCGATGGCGACAACGTGGCGCGGGTCCTCCGGCAGCAGCTCGACACTCACCACCTCGCCGACGCGCAGGCCGTTGAACAGCACGAGCGAGCCGCGCGACAGTCCCGCCACCGAGCCGGAGAAAATGATTCGGTAAAGCTCGCGCGTGTTCGCGGTGTTGGCGCCGGAGAACCAGTAGACGAAGAAGAAACCGGCGAAGATAACGGCGAGCGTGAACAGGCCGATGAGGGCGTAATTGGCGCGTGTTTCCATCTCTCTATCCGTCGGCCCTCTCGCGAGGTGTGCCTCTTCGCATCGCCCTCATTCCTCTTCGCCCGCGCGCACGGCTTCGCCCGCCGCGGCGCGGGAGCGCTTGCCGTGGAAGTAGGCCCTGATCCACGGATGATCCGACGCCAGCATGGTGGCAATCGGGCCTTCCGCGAGAATCCGGCCCTCGCCAAGCGCCGCGATCCGGTCACAGACGGAATAAAGGCTGTCCATGTCATGGGTTACCATGAAAACCGTCAGCCCCAAAGTTTTCTGCAATGTGGCGATCAGGTCGTCGAACTCCGCGGCGCCGATAGGATCGAGGCCCGAGGTCGGCTCGTCGAGAAACACGATTTCGGGATCGAGCGCCAGGGCGCGCGCCAACGCCGCCCGCTTGATCATGCCGCCCGACAGATCGGAGGGAAATTTGTCCGCCGCGTCCGGGTTCAGGCCCGCCATCTCGATCTTCATCATGGCGATCTCGTCCAGCAACTCCTCGGACATGTGCAGGTACTCGCGCATCGGCATCTGCACGTTCTGCTTCACCGTGAGCGCGGAAAACAGCGCGCCGTGCTGGAAAAGCACACCCCAGCGCCGCTCCAGCAACCGGTGCTCGGCCTCCGATATCCTGTCGATGTCCTTGCCGAAAACGGTGATGGTGCCGGCCCGCTTCCGGATGAGCCCCAGGATCGTGCGCGTCAGCACCGATTTGCCGGTGCCCGAGCCGCCGACGAAGCCGAGAATCTCGCCCCGGTATATGTCGAGATCGAGCCCCTTCATAATGGTTTTCGGGCCGAAGCCGACCTCCAGACCGCGCACGCCGATGAGAACCTCGCGCTCCGCATGCCCGGTCCGCGCCGGCGTTTCCGGCTGCTGGGGGGTAGTCACCTTTTCGGCCGGCTGTTGCATAATGGCCTCAAAAATTGATCGCGGCGAAGAACACGGCGAACAGCCCGTCCATGACGATGACCATGAAGATGGCCTTCACGACCGACGCCGTCACCTGCCGGCCGAGCGATTCGGCCGAGCCGCCCACCGCCATGCCCTCATGCGAGGCGATGATGCCGATCACCAGCGCCATGAACGGCGCTTTGACCAGCCCGACCATGAAGGTCGAAAAGTCGATAGCGGCCTTGAGGCGCGCCAGGAAGATGTCGGGCGTGATGCCGCCGTAGATCCACGCCACGAGCCCGCCGCCGAGCAGCGCCGCCATCGAGGCGAGGAAGGTGAGCATCGGCAGGCCGACGAGCAGCGCCAGCACGCGCGGCACGATCAGCACCTCGACGGGATCGAGCCCCATCACCCGCAGCGCGTCGATCTCCTCGCGCATCTTCATCGAACCGAGTTCCGCCGTGAACGCGCTGCCGGAACGGCCGGCGATCATGATCGAGGTCAGCAGCACGCCGAGTTCGCGCAGCACGAGGATGCCGGTCAGATCGACCACGAACATCGCCGCGCCGAAGCGCTGCATCTGGAAGATGCCCTGCTGCGCCACGATGCAGCCGACCAGGAAGGAGATCAACGTGACGATCGGCACGCTGCGGAACGCCGTCTGCTCCATCTGGTTGACGAAGGCGGGAAACCGGAAGCGCCCCGGATGCACGACAAGGCGCGCGAGCCCGGCCACTACCTCGCCGAGAAAGCTGACGCCACGCCCCATCTCGCGGCCGAAATCGACCACGCTCTCGCCCACGCTCGCCAGAAAGTCGATCAACCGCCAGTGCCCGGCCGCCGGCGGGCGTTCGACCTCCCGGTAATGCACCTTTTCGAGCAGGAGCAGATGGTCGGGGCGGGTGTTGACGAACGGCGCCTTGCGGCCGTCTGCAGCGCCTTCCTGCCGCGCCCTGTCGAGCACCCATGCGCCGACGGTGTCGAGGCGTCCGATTTCGCCGAGGTCGATGGCGACATCCTGCGTGCGGCTTCCGTCGCCGGCCAATTGCCTGGCGAGGAGCGCCGCCTGTTCCTCGACGGCCGTCGCCTGCGTCGACACCCAGTCGCCTGTCACGACCAGCCTGGTCGCACCGCTCGACTCGTCTATCGCAACGTTCGGGTCCGTCGTCATGAAGCGTTTTTCAAACCGTCGCGCTGGATATCGTCAGGGGGCGCGAGCGCGCCATTGCCGCCTTCAATAGCAGGCAACATATGGCGCTGTCGAGGGCGGGGGATATCCCGGCCGCTGGTCAGGCAGCGAGGTCCGTCTGCGGGCTCGTCTGCACGCGGCGGATATTGTCGAGGAATTGCCGTGCGCTGGCCTGCCAGTTGAAGGTCAGCGCATGCGCCCGGCAGATCTCGGACGGAATGTCGAGCGCCGCCAGCGCCGCAGCGCGCAGGTCGTTGTCGAGCACGCCCGTGCCGCTGTCGCCGACCACGTCGAGCGGCCCCATGACGGGGAAGGCGGCGATGGGCAGGCCGCTGGCGAGCGCCTCCAGCAGCACGATCCCGAACGTGTCGGTAACGCTGGGGAAGACGAAAACATCCGCCGAGGCGTAGACATCCGCCAGTTCCTGCCCGGTTTTCACGCCCAGGAACCGGGCTTCGGGATAGCGCGCCTCAAGCGCCGCGCGGGCGGGCCCGTCACCCACCACGACCTTGGTGCCCGGCAGATCGAGCGCCAGGAACGCCTCGACGTTCTTCTCCACCGACACGCGCCCGACATAGAGGAACACCGGGCCAGGGAAGGAAAGCGGCCGTTCCTCCCGCGGGCAGAACAGGTCCGCGTTCACGCCGCGCGACCAGCGCACCAGATTGCGGAAGCCGCGCTCGGCGAGATCGCGCTCCAGCGTGGGCGAACTCACCATCGTCGCCGCGCCCGCGTTGTGGAAGCGGCGCACGGCGGCATAGCACCAGCGCTCCGGCACGGGCATGCGGGCGGAGAGATATTCTGGGAAGCGCGTGTGATAGCTCGTGGTGAACGTGTGCCCGTCGGACAGGCAGACGTAGCGCATGCTCAGTCCGATCGGCCCTTCCGTGGCGATGTGGATGAAGTCGGGCTTCACCTCGTCCACGACGCGGCGCACCGCCCAGGGCATGGCAAAGGCCAGCCGGATCTCCCGGTAGGTGGGCATCGGCACCGTGCGGAAGGCATCGGGCGTGAGAAACGCGATGGAGGCACCGAGCGCCGGCGCTTCCTGCGCCAGATGCTCCAGGGAACGTACCACGCCGTTGACCTGTGGACGCCATGCGTCCGTTGCGATCAGCACACGCATCAGGCTGCACGCTTGTTGTCAGGGCCTTTGGAACGGGAGCCTTCGGCCGCCGGCCTTTCGGACGACGTCAGGCCGAGCGCCGCCTTCAGCGTATCGGCCACCGGCAGCGCGGCGGCGTGGTCACCATCGTCGTCGTGCATGACGGGCGGCAGCGGCGACGGAGCGGGCAGCGCCGCCTGGCCGCGGGTGCGCTTGCGCGTGGCGCGGCGCTCGGCCGACACCTGCACCTGCCGGTCAGTCCAGCGCAGGATTTCGAAATTGCCGTCGTAGTGCTCGACCACGGCCGAGCAGGACTCGACCCAGTCGCCGGTGTTGATGTAGCGCACGCCGAACTTGTCGTGCATCGCGGCATGGTGGATGTGGCCGCAGATCACGCCGTGCACTTCATAGCGCTGCGCCTCCGACGACAGAAGCTCCTCGAAGCGGCCGATGAAATTGACGGCGTTCTTCACCTTCAGCTTCGCCCAGGCGGACAGCGACCAGTAGGTCAGCCCCAGGCGGCGGCGGACGATGTTGACGTAGGTGTTGGTGGCGAGCGCCGCGCCGTAGGCCCAGTCCCCCAGGAAGGCGAGCCAGCGCGCGTGGCGCACCACCATGTCGAACTGGTCGCCGTGGATGACGAGATAGCGCTTGCCGTCCGCCCCCTCGTGAATGGCGTGATCGACGAGTTCGATGCCGCCAAAGGAGCTGCCGACGTAGTCGCGCAGGAATTCATCGTGGTTACCGGGCACATAGACGATGTGCGTGCCCTTGCGCACCTTGCGCAGCAGCTTCTGCACCACGTCGTTGTGATTCTGCGGCCAGTACCAGCCGGACTTCAGCCGCCAGCCGTCCACGATGTCGCCGACGAGATAGACCGTATCGGCATCGTAGTGGCGCAGGAAGTCGATCAGAAGGTCCGCCTGACACCCTTTTGTACCGAGATGAACATCAGACAGAAACAGGCTTCTGACGCGGATGACTTCTGGCTCTGTCGACACCGGATCTATCCATCACTTGTCGTTAAGGTTCGCTATCGGAACCTTATTACCATTGCAGTTTGATGACGAGCGGATTTTTTCGGCGCATGAGGTGCGTAACCCGCTCGTGACAAAGGCTTCCGCGCCGCGCGCAAGGCTGCGGTGCCAGCGGGGGCCCGGGCCGGTGGCGGGCGCATACACGATTCGTTAGGCACGAATCGAGAGAGACCGACGGCGGGCGCATGACTGCCTTGCCCGGCCGGCCCTTCAATTGAAGGGTGTTGCGACATATAACCACACGCAACGCCGGAGCTGGAATACCCCAGCGACGGCTTTTCCGTGGTGTCACGCCGTGAATCCCCCCCTTGCCATCGTCCTGAAGGTGCTTTCGGCGCTCGTCTTCACCGTCATGAGCGCCAGCATCAAGTATGTCAGCGACCGCATTCCCGTGGGCGAGATCGTGTTCTTCCGCTCGTTCTTCATGCTGCTGCCGCTCCTCGTCTGGCTCGCCTGGCAGGGGCAGGTGATGGCGGCGCTGCGCACGCGCAATGTCATGGGGCACTTCCGGCGCGGGATCATGTCGAGTTCGAGCATGTTCCTCAACTTCCTCGCGCTGTCCTACCTGCCGCTGACGGACGTTGTCGCGCTTGGCTATACGGCGCCGCTGATCGTGGTCGTGCTCGCGGCCGTGGTGCTGCGGGAAAATGTGCAGGCCTACCGGTGGATAGGCACGGGCATCGGCTTCGCCGGCGTGATCGTGATGCTGGCGCCGCATCTCGGCGGCGGCACCCTGCTGGCGGGCGGCGCGGCTTCCGTCGGCGTGATGATCGCGCTCGCCGGCGCCATCCTGACGGCCGGCGCGCTGATCCAGGTCCGCCGCCTGGTGGACACCGAGACGACGGGCGCCATCATCTTCTACATGTCGGTGATGACATCGGCGCTGGGCTTCGTCACCATTCTCGGCGGCTGGGTCGTGCCCACGGCCGAAGAGATGGCCGTATTGATCGCGATCGGCATCGTCGGCGGCGTCGGGCAGATTCTGCTCACCATGAGCTTCCGCTATGGCGATGCGTCGCTGCTGGCGCCGTTCGACTATACGACGATGCTGTGGGCCTGCCTCTTCGGCTGGCTGATCTTCTCCGACTGGCCGCTTCCCGCGGTGTTCGTCGGCGCGGCCATCGTCATCGCCTCGGGGCTGTTCATCGTGTGGCGCGAGCGTGTGGAGACCCAGCGCCACGCACTCGCCCATTCGACGCTGACCTACACCGCGCTGACACATACGCCCTCTGCGGACGAACATCAGGTGGCGCCTATCGCCGTAGCGGTCAATCCCACCACGCCTCCGCGCGCCGTGTGACCGGATAGCGCGGTTGCCGAAACCGGTTGATCGGACGCTCCCGAGCGGGAAATATGTCTGCCCACGGTCTCCTCCGCATCGAATCGGGAAACGGAACCCCTTTCCCGGACGGATCCGGTGCATACATCAAAGAGACGGAGCGGACCGGCGTGCAAGGGGGATGCGATTCGTTTGTCTGACGACCTGATCACGCCGGAGATATTGCTGCGCGCCTATGCGGCGGGCCTGTTTCCCATGGCGGAAAGCGCCGACGACCCCGGCCTGTTCTGGGTCGAACCGCGCGAGCGCGGCATCATTCCGCTCGATACGTTTCATGTGCCGTCGCGCCTGGCGCGCACCATCGCCGGCGACCGGTTTGAAATCCGCGTCGACACGGATTTCGAGGCGGTGATCGACGGCTGTGCCACGCCCGCCCTCGGCCGCGAGGAGACGTGGATCAACCACCGCATTCGCGTTCTTTACGGCGAACTGTTCGATCGCGATCAGGTCCACACCGTAGAGGCTTGGCGCGACGGACAGCTGGTTGGCGGCCTCTATGGTCTGGAACTCGGCGGCGCATTCTTCGGCGAGAGCATGTTCCACCGCGACCGCGACGCCTCGAAGGTGGCGCTTGCGCATCTCGTGGCGCGCCTGCGGCTGGGCCGCTTCCGGCTGCTCGATACGCAGTTCGTGACGCCGCATCTCGCTCGCTTCGGCGCCGTCGCCATCGGACGGCGCAACTACATGCAGCGCCTGGCGAAGGCGCTGCCGCTGCACGCGGACTGGTGGGTGTGGCCGCGCGGCGCTGTCGTCAGCGGCGCCGAGGTGCTGGCAGCGCTGGAGCCGTGCGCCGGCAATAGGGCCGCCTCCGGTCAGGGGCAGTGATGCGGCCAGAGGCGGGCGGGCGCGGTGCGGATGCCCACACGGCCCCGCAGCCCGCACGGCCCTACTGCCTGATGGGCGCGAACAGCGGATCTGCGGGAATCATTTCTTCGCCGGGAGGAGCTTCCTCTTCCGGAGGGGGCGGAGCGTCCACCGGTGCATCCGCATCGCCGCCCAGCAGGCGACGGGGAGGCGGCGGCGGCGGTGCGTTGGGGTCGATCCCGGCGCCATCGGCTTCCGGCGGCGTTGCTTCCGGCGCGCCTGCGGCCGTCCCGTTGCCGTTGGTACCACCGCGGCAGTCCGTCAGCCAGATGTCGTAGACCGGGTGTTCAATGCCGTGCAGGCCGGGGCTCGATGCGAAGACCCAGCCCGTGAACAGGCGCTCGACCTTGCCGCCCGCGCCCACTTCGTCGACTTCCAGAAAAGCGTTCGTGTTGGGCGCTTCCGTCGGCGGGCGCGTGTTGCAGATGCGCGGCGTCAGCTGCAACGAACCGAATTGAACCGTTTCGTTGATGCCGACCTCGAAAGCCACGATACGGCCGGTGATCTTGTCGAGGCCATTAAAGACGGCGACCGGATTGGGAATCGCGTCGGCGTACGCGGCTGGCGGCGCGAACGACGCCAGCGCTGCCACGAATGCCGGCACGACACCCCGCGCGCCGCGCCGGAACCCTGACCACTTCCTGACGATGGGCATCAACGGCTTCCCGCTCAATTCCCGGGAACCCACGCCTCGTAGTCGCCTGTTGCGGGCGGGCGGTGTCCGGTCGACAGCGTCGAGCCCCTCGGGCGCCAGGCATCGGGCGTGCCGGTCAGATTGGGCTGATGGGGGAGTTCCCATTCTTTCGGCACGTATTCTTCCTTGCTGGGCGGCACGTCCACCGTGTGGTGAAGCCAGCCGTTCCAGCCGGGCGGAACGTTCGACGCCTCGGCGTAGCCGTTGTAGATCACCCAGCGGCGCTCGATGCCCAACGCCGGGTCCTTCTTGCCGTTGCGCGTGCGGTAATAACGGTTGCCGAACTGGTCCTCACCGACCAGCTCGCCGTAAAGGCGCGTCGTGCGCAGGGTACCGAAGGTGGGGCCGTTCCACCAGGTGAAGACGCGCAGCAGGAAATCTTTCATGAACTGGTCCCGGTTACCGCATACTGCAGCCGATCAGGCGCCGGCGGGCGACGCCAGAAGCAGATGAAATCCGTCCGCATCCTTATGACGCTTCCCCCGCGCGATGTCCAGATCGCCGCCGGAATTTCGGCGGAACCGGACCCCGCGGGGGGAGGGGGCGCCCGGGCGGTTCAGCTGTCCGCGCAAGCGCCGGACCGCCTCCATTCCCGAACGATTCTGGAGTTTTCCGCATTTCGATTGAATCAGAAAGCCGAACAGCTCCTGAGCCAGCGCGGTGCTTGAGCATTTGAAAAGCGAATCTTTTCCGCCAGAGTCAAACGTTGGAGTACTTCTGTTAAAAACAGAAGTACTCCAACGTTTAGTCGAAGCGCCCGGTCGCGTGCGAAAGCATCGTGTAGACCTTGCCGGTCTCCGACGTGAGATAGGTGCGCGTCAGCACCTGATCCTGATCCTTGCGCGCTACTTCCGCCAGCAGGTGTTCGAACTCGCCGATGTAGCGGTCCACCGTGTCCCGGAATTCGGACTCCTGCCGGTACTTGCGGCCGATTTCGTCGAAGACCTGCTGGCCCTGCAGCGTGTAGAGCCGGCGGGTGAACACGTTGCGCTCTCCGCCGCGGTAGCGCTCCCACAGCTCCACGGCCGCATCGTGATCGATCATGCGGGCGATGTCGCCGGAGATGGCGTCGAGCACCGCGAGCGTGTTGCGCTGGCTGCGGCCCTCCCGGCCGGTCGCGACGGGCTCATTGTCGTCGGAGGCACGCACCAGCAGGTCCTTCAGCCAGCTGCCGGTGCTCGCGACGGGCGTTCCGGCGACGGGCGTGTGCACGACGGTCTCGGCCACCGGTTCCGCCGTGGCGGGCTGCGGCGCCGGAGCCGGCCAGCGGGCGGGCGCCGGGATGGGCGCCGCGATCAGCGTTGCGGCGCGGATGGCCGCCAGCGCGTCCTGGCTGGAGGCGGTGGCAACCGCGCCGCCGGCTGGCTCGGCCGGGGTGACGGCCTGTCCAATTGCCTCGCGAGGCGCTGCCACCGCGCGGGAGAGCTGGCTGGCGTTGCCGGCCTGCGTGACGATATCCGTCAGTTCGTTCAGCGCCCTGATCTGGTCCGTGACCACCTTGCGCATGGCGGCGGTGCTTTCCTGCGTCTCGCGGGGCAGTGCCTCCAGACCGGCGTGCAGCACGGCGCGGGTGTCGGCGAGTTCGCGCTGGATGACGCTGGTGGTGGCCTGCATGCTGTGCGCCACCTCGTGGAAGTTCTCCGTGGCGCGGTCAAGATCGGCGCGCAGCGCCGCGATGACCGCCTCATAGGACTGGCGCAGGGCCGTGACCGTGCGCTCGCGCTGGTCGGTGGCCAGCGCATCGAGCTGGGCCAGCTGCGCGGCGACATGGGCGCTCGTCGCCTCGCTGCTCCCGGACAGGGTCGCGCCGATGCGCTGCGCCTTTTCCTCGACCGCGTCCAGCGATTGCGTCAGCGCCGTGTCGAAGTTGCGGGTGATCGCCGCAAGCTCGTCCGTGCGGGCGTTGACCGAGGCAACGACCGCCTCCAGCGCGGTGCGGCGGCTCTCCACGGCGTCGCCGAGCTTGCCCTCGACGGCGGCGAGCGCCTTCGCCGCGCCTGCCAGCGCCGTGACATGCTCATGCGTGATCCGCGATACGTCGGCGCCCTGCTCCGCGAGGTTGCTGGCGACGGACGCCGTTTCCGCGATGGTGCGCGTGGCGACGGCCTGCAGCGCTTCCACCTGCTCGCGCACGCCGTGGGTCGCCCGTTCGCTTTCCTGCGACAGCGCCTGCACCACGTCCCGCAGCGATGCAACGCGCTCGGAAAGGCCGCTCTCGACCTCGGACAGGTTGCTGCCCGCCGTGCTCGCCAGCCGCTCCAGCGCCGTGTTGGCCTCCGAAATGCGGTGGATGACGTCCGATAGCTCGCCGCGGATGCGCTCGTTGGCGCCCACCAGCGCATCGATGGAGCGGGCGGTGCCTTCGTCGATGGCCTTCTGCAGCGTCTCGCTGGAGCGGATGAACAGGTCGGCCATGCCCTCGCTGCGTTCGCGCAGCGCGTCCACCATGGAGCCGCCGCGTGCCTCTATGGTGCGCACCACGGCCTCGCCGACGGACGCCATCTCGGTTGCGATCGCGTCGCCGCGCTCGCTCAGCGCCGAGACGAGATCGGCGCTGCGGCCGTCGAACAAGGCGGTGAGTTCCTGCGTGCGGTTGCCGAGCGTCGCGTCGATAGCCTGCGCGCGCTGTGCGAGGCTTTCGTCGAGCGCGTTGCCGCGGTCGGTCAGGCGCGTACCCAGCGTCTCCAGCCGGCCGACGATCCGCTGCTCGAACTGCGATACGCCGGTATCGAGCGTGTCGGCAATCGTGCGCGTGCGCTCGCCGAGGGTCGTGTCCACGAACGAGACCTGTTCGGCGATGCGCTGCGCGACCGCCTCGCCGCTCTCGGACACGGCGGTGCCGATGGCTGCCACCTTCGTTTCCAACGCCTCGGCGGCGGCGCGCCCGCCGTCGGCGAGCGTGCGCGCCAGCTCGGTCGTGCGGCTGACGAGCGCCTCGTTGAGGGCGGCGGCGCGGGCGTCGATGCGCGTGTCGATGCCGTCGATGAGGGTTTCGAGCGCCTCGCTGACCTGCGCGGTGCGCGCCCGCGTCCGCTCCTCGAATGTCGTGATCCGTTCCTCGATGAGGCCGGCGGACTGGCGCGCGCTCGCGCCGATCTGCTCCGCTGCATCGCGCGCGGGGCCGGTGAGGCGTTTCTCGACGTCGTCGAGTCCGTTTTCGACGATGGTGGCCAGCGCCTGCGTGTCGCGCTCGATGCGCTGCGCCACCTCGCCGCCACGCCGCACGACGGTGTCTTCCAGCGCCGCGAGGCGCTCGCCGAGCAGGTTGTCGAGATGCTGGCCGCGCGTGTCGACGATCTCGCGCAGCGCCGCAAGACGCGCCATCAGCGAGGAGTCGAGTTCCTGCCCGCGCGTGGCGATCGCCGTCTGGAAGGCGTCGAGGCGCGAGGCGATGCCGGCCTCGAAGGACTGGCTGTGCATCTCGATGCTGCTGCGGAAGCCCTCGATGCGCGCGCCGAGTGCCGTGTCGAGCGTCGCTCCCGTGCGGGAGACGAGCGTGTTGAAATGGTCGAGGCGGTTGGCGAGCGTGCCCTCGACTTCCTTGCCAAAGGCGGACACGCCGTCCTGGAATGCCGCGATGCGCTCGCCGAGCTGCGCATCCAGCGTCGCGCCGCGCTCGACGATGGTTTCCTGGAACTCGCCCAGCCGGGCGGACAGGACGGTGTTGAGTTCCGCGCCGTGCCGGGCGATGCTTTCACCGAAGGTGGAAAGCTGGCCGCTGATGGTTTCGTCCAGCGCGCGGCTGCGCCGGTCGAAGACGTGGCGGAAGGTTTCGAGGTGGTTCGTCAGCAGGCCGCTGATCGCCGTCTGCTGTTCCGAAACCGTCTTGCCGACGTGCTCCAGATGGCCTTCCACCTTGCTGCTGCTGGCGGCGAACGCCTCGCTGATCGCGGCCGCGCCTGCCTCGACCGCCGTCTGCAGCGTCTCGACGCGTGTGTCGATGCCCGCCTCCAGCGACGACCGGCCGGCGTCTATGACGGACTTGAAGCTGCCCAGCCGCGACAGCAGCGCCGCGTCGATCTGGCTGCCGCCCTTGTTGATTGCCTCGTGGAACTGGGCGAGCCGTGCTGCCAGTTGCTCGTCGGTTTTGCGCCCGTAGTCGTCGAAGGTGGTGCGGAAGCTGTCGAAACGGGTGGAAAGCGTCGCGTCGAGCGCCGAACCGCCATTGTCGACGATGTCCTTCAGGCTGTCGAAGCGCGCCGAGAGCACGCCGTCGAGCGTCGTCGAACCCTCGTCAATGGCCTTGCGCAGCGCGGCGAGGCGGCCGGTGAAGGCGGCGTCGAGCGTCTGCGCGCCGCCGTCGAGCGTCTCGCGCAGGTTGCCGAGCCGTTCGGCCAGTTTGCCGTCGAGCGCCTGCCCGCGGGTTTCCACGGTTTCCTCGAAGCCGGCGAGGCGCTTGCCGAGCGTATCCTCGATTCTGGCCGCGCCGCTCTCGATGCTGCCGTCGACCGCACTGACGAGCTTGGCCACGGTGCCATCGACGGAGGTTGCGAGGCCGCCGACGAGCTTCTCCAGCGTGGCGCCGCCCTGGTCGAGAGCCGTGCGCAGTTCGCCGAGGCGTCCCGCGAGCCTGTCGTCGAGGGCCTGCCCGCGTGTCGTGATGGTCTCCTCGAAGCCGGCGAGGCGCTTGCCGAGCGTGCCCTCGATTCTGGCGGCACCGCTCTCGACGCTGTCGTCGACCGCGTTGACAAGCTTGGCCACGGTACCGTCGACGGAGGTTGCGAGGCCGCCGACGAGCTTCTCCAGCGTGGCGCCGCCCTGGTCGAGGGTCGTGCGCAGTTCGCCGAGACGCCCCGCGAGCTTCTCGTCCACGGCTTGCCCCTGCGTCGCGATCGCCTCTCCGAACCCGGACAGGCGCGTCTCGATGATGTTCTCGATCCTGTTCGCGCCAGCGCTGACGGAGCCGTCGACCGACGAAAGCAGGTTCGCGAACGAGGTCTCGAATGCGCCGGTGCCGCGGTCGAGCGTCTGGCGCAACGCCGCGACGTGGCCGCCGAGCCGCCCGTCGATATCCCGCCCGCGCGTCTCCAGCACCTCGCCGATGCCGGTGAGGCGGTTCGCCAGCAGCGTGTCGAGTTCCTTCTTGCCTGCATCGAATGCGGTTTCAAAGCGATCGCGTGCTGCGTCGAAGCCGCCGAGTGTCGATTTCAGGTTGCCGAGAGCGTCGTCCAGACCGCTGCGCGTGCTCGTGAGAGTGCCGAGCGTTTCGCCGAGCCCGGTGAGCGTGGTGTTGAGATCGCCGACGAAGCGGGAGAAGCCCTGCAGGCGGGCGTCGAAGAGCTGGTCGACAGCGCGGGCGCTGTGGCCGATGACGGAACGTAGCCCGTCGAGCTGGCTTGTGAAGGCGGTTTCCAGCGTCTTGCCGCCGGTCTCCAGCGCGTCCCGCAGGGTCTGCGTGCGTTGGCCGATGGTCTTGTCGAGGTCTTGCGTGCGCTCGCCGATGACGCCCTGGAACGCATCGAGATGCTGCGCCAACGTCCGGTCGAGCCGTTCGCCTCCGGAGGAGACGGTGGCCTCGAAGGCGACGAGACGCGCGCCGAGCGCCTCGTCGACCGCCTGGCCGCGGACGTCGATGGTGCGGGCCGCGTCCTCGGCGCTGGAGGCGAGCGATTCGTTGACGCGCACGCCCTGCGTGGCGATGGCGAGGACGACGTCCCGGCCCACGGAGGTGAGGGTGGCGTGGGTGGCCTCGACACGTTCGCGCATCGTGTTGTCGAGCGTTTCCGCCTGCTGGCGGAATGCCGTCAGCATCTGCCCGGTGCCGTCGGCGAACTGCGTGCGCGCGGTCTCGGTCTGCTCGGCGATCGCCTTCGACAGCCGTTCGCCCGTCTGCGCGAGGCCCGTTTCCAGCGCCTTGCCGTCGTCGACGATGACCTTGCGGATGACATCGCCCGTGCGCGTCAGGCGCTCGGCCAGCCCGGTGCCGTTCACATCGATAGCCTCGGCGATTTCATGGCCTGTCTGCGCGATGCGCTGGCTCACTTCCGCGCCGTGCAGGCTGAGGGACACGGCAAGCGAATCGCCAGTCGATTTCAGCGTCTTGTTCACCTCGCCCGCGCGTGCGGCGATGGAATCCGCCACCGTGGTGCCGGCTTCGGCAAAGGCCTGCGCGGCCTTCTCGGTGCTTTCGCCGAGCACTCCGGCAAGGTGCTTGCCCGTGCGCGTCAGCCCTTCGCCGATTTCCCGCGCCTTGTCGTCGAGGGCCTGCGTGAGATCGCCGCTCGCGCTCGAGAGCCGCTCGTTGACGTTTTTACTGACGCCCGTGAGTTTGTCGAGGAGCTGGGTGCCGTGCGCCTCGATATCCTGAACGACCCGGTCGCCCGCCTGGGTCAGCGACTGCGAGAGCTGCTCGCCCCGCGCGGCGATGGATTCCGCGATGCGCGTGCCGACGATGGACAGCGACACGGTCAGCGCGTTGCTGCGCGATTCGAGGTCCTTCACCAGCGCGCCTTGCGAACTGGTGATCGCCGCCTGTGCCCGGTCCGCGCTGCCGACGATGGCGTCGCGCTGGGCGACGAGTTCGTCGATCAGGCCCCTGATGCGCACCTCGTTATCGGAATAAGAACGCTCCAGCGTGGCGATCTCGGTGCGCACCAGCGTGTCCAGTTCGCCCGCGCGCGCGAGTGCCCTCTCGACGCCGTCACCCATCGCCACCATCTCGCGCCGGACGGCCTGCGAGAGGCTCGCCACCGAATCCGAGGCGAGCGTCTCCGGCTGCGCCAGCCGCACGGCCACGCCCGTCATGGCGCGCGCCACGTGGCGAATCTCCTGCGTGCGCGCATGCAGCGCCGCGAGCACGAAGGCGAAGATGACCGGGCCCGCGACAGCCGCCGCATAGAGCGCCCACGATTGCGGATCGAGCGACGCAACGGCGGCCGAAAGGCCCGTGCCTGATACATCGCGCTGCACATAGAAGAAGCTCGCGACGATGCACGCCCAGATGACGGACAGCGCGGCGGCGATCCAGTACGGCCCGGCGGAGGGCTTGCGCTGCAGCAGCTGGAGGAGGGCGCCGACGGCTTCCTTGTCATCGTTCGCCACGCGCGCGGTGTCGGGGGCGACGATGACGCCCCTCTGCGTGTCGCGCACGAAGGCGCTGCTTTCCGCGACGTGGCTTTCCCGGCCCTCGGGCTCGCCGGCCTCGCGCGGCGCGTTGCCGCGCGCTTCGGCGGAGGGAGCGGGGCGGGCGTGCTGGCCGTCCGTGCGCGGCAGCACTGCATCGGCGCGCGGCAGGCTGGCCTTCGCGGCTGAAGCGGCGCCATCGCCGGCGGCCGCGTTGCCGCTTGTGGAGGTCTGCCCCTGCGGCGGCGCGGACGCGGCCCGGGGCTGGGCAGCGCCGGTTGCCGGCTGCGCGGGAGCCCGGGTGGCAGCCTCCGGAGCCGGGGCGGCGGGTGCTGGCGGCGCGGCTTTCTCGGCGGAAGCCGGCTTTTCCGGCGCGGCAGCCTTGCTGTCGGCAACGCCGGATTTTTCCGCGGAGACGGGTTTTTCCCCGGCGCTCTTGGGCGGCGACTTCAGGTTAAGCGCTTCCTCAATGGCGGAAAGGGCTTCCGCCGTTGCATCGATACGCTTGCTTGTCTGAACCATCTTGCCGCCCCATTCGTGCGATTGAAGCACAACTATGCCAAGGCCCCGAGGGAGTTGGCCCATCTGAAAACACTCTAACGCTGCGCTCACCCTAAACTTTGCATCGCCGGATGAAAACCCGCTCCGACGCCTTTGCCGGACATCGTTAATCAAATATTAAGCTTATGGTAAACGCCGCGGTAGGGATTGAACGATGCCTTTGCCTGTCAATACGCTGCATAACGCTGCGCGGCGACAAGGGCACGCCATACCGCCCCTCGATGGGCCTGGCTCACCGAGGGGCGGTCAAGCCCGTACGGTGCTTGAGCAAAACTCACGCGCGAGCGGTCGAAGACCGGGAGCGAGGGTATAAACGCCTTCCGCCGGCAGTGTTGTGAGCCGGTGTTGCAGAAAAGCCGCGATCCGGATGCCGTGTGCAGAACAGTCAGGAAGTTTTATGCCGATCATTACCTATATCGATTCGACTGGGGCTGCGCGCAGCGTCAATGCCGCTTCGGGCTCCACAGTCATGGAGACCGCCGTCCGCAACGCCATTCCGGAAATCGTGGGCGAGTGCGGGGGCGCGTGTGCCTGTGCCACCTGCCACGTCTATGTCGATGACATGTGGGTCGACATCGTCGGCGAACCCGTAGACATGGAGGAGGATATGCTCGACTTCGCGCTCGACGTGCGGCCGAACTCCCGACTCTCCTGCCAGATTCGCGTCAGCGACGCGCTCGACGGGCTCGTTGTTCACACGCCGGAACGTCAGGCGTAATAATATGGACGGCGCGCGATTCATGCGTGCGATTGATGCAGGACAAGGCCGCAGGCGGCCATCGCCGCGATAGTGAGCCTGTTGAGCGAAGGAGAGCGGACCATGTTCAAGAAGATTCTCGTTCCGGTCGACCTGGCGGATCTCGATATCGCGCGCAAGGCTGTCGCGCGGGCGGCGGCGCTGGCGCGGGAATCGGGCGGCACCGTGCGGCTCGTCTATGTGCGCTCCGTGCTGCCGGTGTCGTTTGTGGAGTTCGTGCCGCCGGATTTCGACGAGGAGCAGGCGAAGCAGGCGGCCGACGATCTGACGGAGTTCGCCAAGAGCGTTCCCCTGCCGCCCGAGCGTGTTTCGACCGCTGTGCGGCTCGGCGCGGTCTACAATGAGGTGCTGGAGGAGGCGTCGGAGATGGGCGCGGACCTGATCGTCGTGTCTTCGCACCAGCCGGGCGTCTCGACCTACCTCATCGGCTCCAACGCCGCGACCATCGTGCGCCACGCCACCTGTTCCGTGCTGGTGCTGCGCGACTAGAGGCTGCCTTGTTTCAACGTAAACAGGACAGATTCCGGTTTCCGTGAATTGAGGCATGATCTGACACGCCAGCCGCCGAGCCGGTAAGCGACTCGGAAACGATGAAGGCCGGCGTCCTCGCGGGCGCCGGCCTTCCTATGAACGGGGTGAAGAGGCGGTCAGCGCTGGTGGCGAGGCCCGCCGGGGCCGCCGAGCGCATCGCGCAGCAGCACGCCAAAACGCCGCTTCTGGGCATCGTTCAGGCTGTCATAGAGCGGCTTGGCCGCCTCGGCCACCTTGGTGAGATTGTCCGCACGTGCCCGCAGGCCCTCGGCCTGCCAGGAGAGCACCTGCAGCACATCGCGGCGCTCGCGGCGTTCCCCGCTATCCGCCTCGCTGTCATCCTCGTCGCGGCCGGCGCGACGTTCGGCGAGCCGTTCCGCGCGCTCGTCGGCGATGCCGCGCAGCGCGGTTTCAAGGGCGGTCCAGTGGGGCTCCTGCTCGGACGTGAGCTGCAGGCCGGCCTTCAGGGCCGCGAGTCGGGCGGCGACGAAAGCGGCGCGGTCCTCAGCGGAGAAGCGCGGACCCTGCTGGCGGTCGCGCTCGACCTTCTCCACCGCGGGCTTGCTGTCCTTCTGGTCGGCCTGGGCGAACGCGGGCGTCAGGCCGGCGAGAAGCAGGGCGGTGGAAGCGGCAACGATTGCTTTTTTCATATCCGGTCGTCCTTTCGGATCACTCTCGGTTGCGATGCAAAAAAATATGCCGCCGCCCCGGCCCGCATTCAAGTTAACTTTCCTTAAGGTGGCAGAAGCCATTATTAAATTTATGTAACATATGAAACAATAAAGAGAAATTGTATTTAAATATCTAAATTTTTTATTAAAAAATCATCAAATAATATCGATTTTTTTATGAATTACGTATTTTGATTTTCTTTAAATAATAAAATAAAGGAATTTTGAATTATGTTCATTAATTGTTCTTGAGTGGCGCTGATGGCTGTACTATTGTGCTCGCACATGGAGCGCCGGTGTGCGGTTTTCGGGGATGATGGATGGTTGCGCGGGTTGCGACGGTTGCTTTCGAGGGGATCGAGGCGCGCCCCGTCGACGTGCAGGTGCTCGTGTCGTCGGGGGTGGTGGCGTTTTCCGTCGTCGGCCTGCCGGACAAGGCGGTCGGCGAATCGCGGGAGCGCGTACGCGCCGCGCTTGCGGCCTCCGGGCTGGCGATGCCCGCGAAGCGCGTCACCGTCAATCTCGCGCCGGCGGATATGCCGAAGGAGGGCTCGCACTACGACCTGCCGATCGCGCTGGCGGTCATGGCGGCGATCGGCGCCATTCCGGCCGATGCGCTGGCCGGTTACGTCGTGCTCGGCGAGCTGGCACTCGACGGCACGTTGGCGTCGGTGGCGGGCGCGCTGCCGGCGGCCATGGCCGCGGCGGAACGCGGGCTCGGCCTCATCTGCCCGGCGGCCTGCGGTCCGGAGGCGGCATGGGCGGGCGGCGATCTCGACATCGTGGCGCCTGCCTCGCTCGTGCAGCTCGCCAACCATGTCAGGGGCACGCAGGTGCTGGCGCGTCCCTCGCCGGCGGTGGAGCGGGCAGGCGCGCCGATGCCCGATCTCGGCGACATTCGCGGGCAGGAGAGCGCGCGCCGCGCGCTGGAAATCGCCGCGGCCGGCAACCACAACCTGCTGCTGCACGGCCCGCCCGGCAGCGGCAAGTCGATGCTCGCGAGCCGCCTGCCGTCGATCCTGCCGCCACTGACGCCGCGCGAACTGCTGGAGGTGTCGATGGTCCATTCGGTCGCGGGCCTCCTTGCCGAAGGCGCGCTCACGGACAGGCGGCCGTTCCGCGCCCCGCATCATTCCGCCTCCATGGCGGCGCTTGTCGGCGGCGGCGTGCATGCGCGGCCCGGCGAAGTGTCGCTGGCGCACAATGGTGTGCTGTTCCTCGACGAATTGCCCGAGTTCGCGCCCCAGACGCTCGACGGCCTCCGCCAGCCGATGGAGGCCGGCGAGGTGCTGATCTCCCGCGCCAACAGGCGGGCGGTCTATCCAGCGCGCTTCCAGCTCGTCGCTGCGATGAACCCCTGCCGCTGCGGCCATGCGACGGAACCGGGCTTCGCCTGCCGGCGCCAGCCCAACGACCGTTGCACGGCGCAATATCAGGCGCGCCTTTCCGGCCCGCTGCTCGACCGCATCGATCTCGCCATAGAGGTGCCGGCAGTGACGGCCGCCGATCTCATCCAGCCGCAGGCGGCGGAAAGCTCGGCCGCCGTCGCCGCGCGGGTGGCGCGGGCGCGGGACATGCAGGCGCGCCGCTATCGCGCCCTCGGCCTCGCCGCCGGCGGAACCAACGCCCACTGCCCGCCGCCGCTGCTGGAGGAGGTGGCGCAGCCGGACGGCGCGGGCCTCGTCCTGCTGCGTGACGCGGCCGACTCCATGCGCCTGTCGGCCCGCGGCTATCACCGCGTGCTGCGCATGGCGCGCACCCTCGCCGACCTCGACGGTGAGGAGAGAGTCGGCCGGCGGCATCTGGCGGAAGCGTTGTCCTATCGCGGCGGCATCGGGCGGATCGCGGCGGCGGCATGAGAGGAATGGTTGTTGCGTGCATGCAACAGTTTTTTATCAACATGCATATTCCGCCCGGTGTTAACCGCATTGCAATAACTTGCTGGCGGCGGGCGCGTCATGGCCCTATGGTAACAGGCAAGGGACAGTCGACGCAGTCTGGTGAGCGTGAGCATGATCATAGACGTAAACGAAACAGGCGATCTCCATGACGTGATGGACGAGAAGCGGGCAGCGCTCTTCTATCTGAAGGAGGCGTTCGCGGAGGCGCAACTCGACGGTCTGGACGAGGATTGCATCGCGCATGCGGCGCTGTTCGCCGCCTTTCACACGCTGGTCGCGACCTACGGCGAGGAAGCCGTGGCGGATTTCGCCGAGCGCCTGCCCGACCGCGTCCGCGCCGGCTGCTTCTCGTCCCGCCCCCGCCACTGAAGGCCGGGTGCGTTTTCAGGGAAGCTTCTCAGCCCGCAAGCCGCCGTTCCCACGTCCATGCATGGCGAATGATGGTGGAGAGGTCGTCGAAACGCGGCGCCCATCCCAGCGCGAGGATGCCACCGTTGGCGGCGATCAGCGAGGCGGGGTCGCCGTCGCGCCGCGGCGCATCGCGGGTCTCGACGGCCTGGCCGGTGACGGCTCGCACGGTGGCGACGACGTCCCGCACCGACGAGCCGTGCCCGTAGCCGCAATTCAGCGTCAGATTGCCGCCCCCGTCGCGCAGATGCGCGAGCGCCAGCATATGGGCGCCGGCGAGGTCCGAGACGTGGACGTAGTCGCGCAGGCAGGTGCCGTCGGGCGTCGGATAATCTTGGCCGAACACATCAATATGGGACCGGCGGCCGAGCGCGGCGGCGAGCGCGACCTTGATGAGATGGCCGGTCGGCGTCGACTGGCCGGCACGGCCCAGCGGGTCGGCCCCGGCGACGTTGAAATACCGCAGGATGGCGAATTGCAAGCCGTGCGCCGCCGCCGTGTCACGCAGCATCTGCTCGACCATGAGCTTCGACCAGCCGTAAGGGTTGATCGGCGCCAGCGCCGTCGTCTCGGGAATGGGCGACACCGTTGCATCGCCATAGACGGTGGCGGTGGAGGAGAAGATAAAGCGTTTCACACCCTGCCGGACGGCGGTCTCGATGAGCGCGCGGGTCCCGACCACGTTGTTGAGGTAGTACCCCAGCGGATCTGCGACCGATTCCGGCACGCTGATGCTGCCCGCGAAATGGATGATCGTGTCGACGGCATGGTCGCGGACGATGCGCGCGACCAGCCCCGCGTCACCAGCGTTGCCTTCGTAAAAGGGCGTGGCGCTGGGAATGGCCTCCCGGCGGCCGACGGAGAGGTCGTCGAGCGCGACGGCCGCCTCGCCGCGGTCGGCGAGTTCGAGCACCATGTGGCTGCCGATGTAGCCAGCTGCGCCTGTGACGAGAACGGCCATTTGAACTCCATGTCCAGGATGGATGACGTGGCGAATCTCCGACATATATGTCGGAGGTTCCCGAAAGTCAGCAGGTTTGTGAAGGGTGCGCCATGCGGCTGAAAAGCGAAATCTGGGTGTCGGCTTATCTGCGCCGCTGCGCGGTGGAGGGGGCTTTCGCGGTGTTGCGCCGGCGTGGCGCGGCGGAGGCGGGTGCGATCTTCGTGCTGGTCGACCGGCTCGACGGCACGGCCCGGCTTTTCGGTCCCGCGCCGCAGAGCCTGGCGGACGAGGATGCGGGCGTGCGCCTCTTCGCGCCTGTTCCCCTGAAGTCCGGGCCGACGCCGGCTGCCGCGGAAGAGCGGTTGCGGCGCGAGATCGACTTCGATTCCGATCTGTGGATCGTCGATGTCGAGGATCGCGAGGGGCGACATTTCCTTGATCTGGCGCGGGAATAGGGTAGCGGAAGCGAGGCCGGAAGCACGCCGCCGCTCCACCCGTCTGTCTTCGCATCAGACCGGCAGTTCCCCGTCCCAAGGCGGGGAGGGGGAGAAGCGCTCGCCCAGGAAATCGATCAGCGCGCGTACCTTGGCCGGCGGCTGCCGGTCGTGCGGGAAGACGGCGTAGACGTTGCCGGTGTCCACCAGCGGCCGGTCGAGGACGATCGGCTTCAGCCGGCCGGCGCGGATCGCGTCGCCGACAAGGAAAGTCGGCTGGTAGATGATGCCCTGTCCGGCTTCCGCCGCGATGACGAGCACGTCGCCGTTGTTGACGCGCAGGTTGCCGGACACGCGCACCGTCTCGCCTGTATCGCCGAACGGCCAGCGGTCGGCGCCGAGGCGCTGGGACAGCGTGTAGCCCAGGCAGTTGTGGCGGGCGAGGTCGGCCATGGAGCGGGGCGTGCCGTGGTGGTTGAGATAGGCCGGAGCGGCGCACAGCAGGTTGTGGCAGGGCGCGAGCTTGCACGCGATCAGCCGCGAGGGCGCCAGCGTGCCGATGCGCACGGCGACGTCCCAGCCCTCGTCGACGAGATCGACCACACGGTCGTTGAGCCCGAGTTCGATGTCGAGCTGCGGATGCGCCGACAGGAACGCCGGCAGGGCTGGCGCGATCTGGCGGATGCCGAAGGAAAACGGCACGTTGAGGCGCAACACCCCGCGCGGCTCGACGTTGCCGGCGCCCGCCTCCGCCTCGGCTTCGTCCACTTCCGGCAGGATGCGCAGGCAGGCATCGTGAAAGCGCCGGCCCGCCTCGGTCAAGGTCAGGCGGCGGGTTGTGCGATGCAGCAATTTCGTGCCGAGCCGTGCCTCAAGGGCCGCGACATGTTTCGTGACCATGGTTTGCGACATGCCGGAAAGCCGCGCCGCGGCAGTGAAGCTGCCGGAGGCGACCACTTTCGCGAACACGCTCATGCCCGTCAGCCGGTCGAGCATCGTCCATCCCTCGTCGTCATCAATCTCACACCCTTGGTTATAATTATAATGCACGCAGACGTGATTAACACCATGGGTGAAATTAACGATATTGCTTTGCAGCATTGCGGCCACTTCCGTCACCGGTCTCCGGCGGCCGCATTTCCGACACCGCAAGGAGCAACCCATGTCACTGATCGCCACCCTTGACAATTTCCGTCCGAAGGCGCTCGCCGTCCTGCGCATCGCGTCGAGCCTGTTCTTCCTGCAGCATGGCCTCGCCAAGCTTATCCGCTTCCCCTATGTCGAGCAGCTTGCGAATGTCCCGCTGCTGTCGCAATTCGGCATCGGCGGCATCATCGAGGTAGTGGGCAGCGTCCTGATCCTGATTGGTCTCTATACGCGCGCGGCCGCCTTCGTCCTTTCCGGCCTCGCGGCGGTGGCGTACTTCCAGTTCCACAGCCCGCACAGCTTCTTCCCGATCCTCAACGGCGGCGAGCTGGTGGCGCTGTTCTCGTTCGTGTTCTTCTACCTGATTTTCGCCGGCCCCGGCGCCTGGAGCCTCGACGGCCGTCGTGGCGAGGCGTGATACGCGCCGTGATGTGACAGAATGCGAATGACATCTCGCCGGGCGTTTCCTTTCCGGAATGCCCGGCGTCCCGGGGGGCAAAGGCAACAACAACGTTACAGAAAGCCACGATCATGACCAGACTTCCCGTCATTGAACCCGAACGGACGCCACGGCCCATAGATCCGGGCGTGCGTATCGGCCATGTGCATCTCAAGGTCGCCGATCTCGACCGCGCGCTCGCCTTTTATAACGGCGTACTCGGCTTCGAGCTGATCCAGCGCTATGGCACGCGGGCGGCCTTCATCTCCGCCGGCGGCTACCACCACCACATCGGGCTCAACACCTGGGAGAGTGCCGGCGGTCGCCCGCCCGCACCCGGCACCACGGGCCTGTATCACCTGGCGATCCTCTATCCCACACGCGCCGCCCTCGCCGATGCGCTGCGCCGGCTGATCGCGGCGGGCATCGAACTCGACGGCGCGAGCGACCACGGCGTCAGCGAGGCGCTCTATCTGCGCGATCCGGACCAGAACGGCGTCGAGCTTTACTGGGACCGCCCGCAGGACGAATGGCCGCGCAACCGCGACGGCGTGCTCACCATGGTGACGGAGCCGCTCGACCTGCGCGGGCTGCTGGCGGCGGTGTAACTCCGGGCATTCTCCGGTTTTTCCGAAGCGGAGAGCGCGCCGGCGGGATCACATGTCCGTGTGCCGCGCCGCTGCGCGACGCCTGCGGACGGCCTGCCGGACGGAGGGAGAAGAAGGACTGGGCGCCGGATCCTCCATCGGCCAGTCGACGATGCGCGCCGGCAGGTCGTCGACGGCGATTTCCTCCTCCGTCGCGGAAATGCGCCCCCGCGCCGAGATGCCAGCGCTGTGCACCGTTTCCGGATCGCCCGACACCAGCGGATGCCACCAAGGCAGGTCCGCACCCTCGCGGATGAGGCGATAGCCGCACGTCGGCGGCAGCCAGGTGATGCGCGCCACCTCCTGCGGGGTGAGGCGGATGCAGTCCGGCACCTTCCGGCGCCGGTTGGCATAGTCGCTGCAGCGGCAGGTGCCGGCGTCGAGCAGCTTGCAGGAAACATCGGTGGCGTAGACCCGTCCGGTGTCCTCGTCCTCCAGCTTGACGAGACAGCAGCGGCCGCAGCCGTCGCACAGCAGTTCCCATTCCTCCGGCGACATCTCGTGGAGCTTCTTTGTCTTCCAGAAAGGCAGGTCGGAACTGCTCAACGTGGTTTCTCCGGGAACAGGGCGTGGCGGTCGCGACGGCCGTGGCGCGGGGCGCCCGGCGGCGGATCGGGACGGCGATGTGAGTTCCATACAACAATGTTTGCCAAAGCACACCCCGGTTAAGGATGTCGATCTTTGATGGGCGGCATGCGATTGCGATGCGACCAAATGTGAACTACCAAAGGAGCAGTCATCAGCCTCGCCCCGGGGAGCGATCGCGGTGTTCAGGTTCGGCAGGCCATCCCTTTCCAAGCGTCTGAAGCGCGCCGCGCTTGCTGTTGACTCGTGGCTGGACGCCTCCCTCTACAGCGCCGGTTCGGGGTTCGGGGAAATCTGGCAGAAGATCTCCGCGCGCATGGACAGGCTCGCCGTTACCGGCGTGCGGCGCGTGCTGGTGGAGTGCGCCAGCGAGGCGGCGACGCTGTCGGTGGCCGGCGGCATGCTGCTGCTGGCCTTCGCCCAGTCCGCCTTTCAGGAAACGAGCGACGACTGGCTGAAAAAGCCCGAGTTCGCTGTCACCTTTCTCGACCGTTACGGCAACGAGGTCGGGCGGCGCGGCATTCTGCACGACGATTCGCTGGCGCTCGACGAATTTCCCGATGTGCTGATCAAGGCCGTGCTCGCCACGGAGGACAGGCGCTTCTACCAGCACTTCGGCATCGACGTCATCGGCACGATGCGTGCGTTGACTGCGAACGCGCAGGCGGATGGCGTGGTGCAGGGCGGCTCGTCCATCACCCAGCAGCTTGCGAAGAACCTGTTCCTGAGTAACGAGCGCTCGATCGAGCGTAAGGTCAACGAGGCATTCCTGTCGCTCTGGCTGGAGTCGCGCCTGTCGAAGAACGACATCCTGAAGCTCTACCTCGACCGCGCCTATATGGGCGGCGGCACGTTCGGCGCGGCGGCGGCGGCGGAGTTCTATTTCGGCAAGTCGGTGCGCGACGTGACGCTGCCGGAGGCGGCGATGCTGGCGGGCCTGTTCAAGGCGCCGTCGAAGTACGCGCCCCACGTCAACCTGCCGACCGCCCGCGCCCGCGCTTCGGACGTGCTCGGCGCCATGGTCAACGCCGGCTTCATCAGCGACGGGCAGGCCGAAATCGCGCGGCGCAACCCGGCGACGCCGGTGGACCGAGAGCGGGACGCGAGCCCCGACTATTATCTCGACTGGGCTTTCGACGAAATCCGCGCCATGGCGCAGGAAGGCGCGCTGCGGGGCGAACGGGTGCTCATCGTCAAGACGCCGCTTGACATGTCCGTCCAGCATCTCGCGGAGACCTCGCTGGAGGAGGGCCTGCGCCAGGACGGCAAGCGCTGGGGCGTGAAGCAGGGGGCTATCGCGGTGCTCGATCCCGATGGCGCGGCGCGCGCCATGGTGGGCGGGCGCGACTATGGCGAAAGCCAGTTCAACCGCGCCACGCATGCGCTGCGCCAGCCGGGCTCCTCCTTCAAGCCCTTCGTCTACGCGGGCGCGATGATGGACGGCCTCGTCACGCCGGACAGCACCATCGTCGACGGCCCGACCTGCATCGGCAACTGGTGCCCCAACAACTACAGCCGCGGCTATGCCGGCCGCATGACGCTGACGGCCGCGCTGCAGCGCTCCATCAACACGACGCCCGTGCGGCTCACCCTGATGATGGGCAAGGGCAACGCCCGCAACGGCCTTGCGCGCGTGATCGAGATGAGCCACGCCATGGGCATCACCACGGAGCTGCGCAACACCGCGCCGCTGCCCATCGGCGCGGAAGGAGTGCGGGTGCTCGACATGGCGGCGGGCTTCGCCGTGTTCGCCAACGGCGGCCTGCGCGCGAAGCCCTATGCGGCGGTGGAAATCCGCAACGGCCACGGCGACGTGATCTGGCGGCACGACCGCGACGCGGGTGAGCCCGCGCGCGTGCTGACGCCGGAGGTCGCGGCCGGTATGAACTTCATGATGAACAAGGTGGTGGAAGCCGGCACGGGCCGGCGTGCGCGCATCGAGGGCGTTCCCGTCGCGGGCAAGACCGGGACGACGAACGCCTACCGCGACGGCTGGTTCGTGGGCTTCACCGGCAATCTGGTGGCAAGTGTCTGGCTCGGCAACGACGACTACAAGCCCGCGAACCGCATGACCGGGGGCACGCTGCCGGCGCAGATCTGGCAGATGATGATGGTGCGCGCCCATCGCGGGCTGACGCTGCGACCGATTCCCGGTGTCGACATGGTCCCGGCGGCCGCGACCGCGAGCGCGGCGGAGGCGGCGGAAGACGAAGCCGGCGCGCCGATCAACCTTTCCCGGCAGTCCTATGAGCTGCTGCAGGGCATGAACACGCTCTTCCACGAGGCATCCGCGACCCTGCCCGGCGGCACGGCGAAGGCGGCCGCGCAGGGCGATGCAGCGATTCCGCGCGCGGGGGCGGGAACGGCAGCGGCCGCGGAGGCGCCCGAGGCGCTTCACCTCGCGGCGCGCAACGTCGCGGTGCCGGCACCGGCGGGCGAGGCGGCGCCATGACGGCTGCCATGAGAGGCGCCACAAGGGGCGCCACGGGGCGGGACGGCCTGACACGCGCAGCGGCCGGGCGATTCCGTGGCGGCGCGCGCTCCTTGGGCTTGCGTTGATTCCGTGCGCGTCATTCTCGCCATCCTCACCGCCCTTTTCATCGCCGCCGCGACCGGTCTCGGCTCGGCCTGGTATCTGACGCGCGGCGAGCCGCCGTTCGGCGGGGTGCAGGTGGGGCCGTGGACGGCGTGGCCGGACGTCGGCTCGCCGGCCATCGATCCCTATGCGCGGGCGATCGTGGCGCGCACAGGGGCGCTGCCGCTCGGCGCGGGCGAGGGGCTTGCCCTCTCCGCGACTCATGATAGCGAAGGGCGGGCGCTCGACGGCGCCTGCACCTATGCCATGCGCGGCGCCCTGCCGCCCTCGCGGGCGTGGACGCTGACGGTCTACGATGCCGACGGCCGTTTGCCGGCCAACGACACCGGCCGCAACGGCTTCACCTCCTACGAGTTGCTGCGCCGCCCGGACGGCACGGCGGAAATCCTGCTCTCACGCGCGGTCGAGCCGGGCAACTGGCTGATGCTGCCGCAGACGCAGCGCTTTTCCCTCATGCTGCGCCTCTACAGCGCACCGCTTGCCGCGATCACTGGCGCCGTGGAGGCGGCGGCGCTGCCCGCCATCGACAGGCTGGCCTGCCCGTGAGATCGTGACGATGAAAGCGCGCGCATGAAGAGCACCAGAGTCCTCAAGCCCAATATCCCGGGCGGCCCGGCGCGCCGGTCGGCGCGCGGCGGGCGCTTGCGGCGGGCGGTGGCGTGGCTGACGAGCACGATGCTTTATGCGCTGGCGCTCGGTCTCGCGCTTGGCGGGCTCGTTCACATCGTGACTGTGTTCGCCATCCCGCTGGTGGGATCGAGCGATGCCGTCAGCCGTCTGTCGCGCGAGTTGGCGCCGGATGCGCCATCCGCGCAGACGGGGGAAATAGGCGCTGGCGGCTTCGTGCCGCCGTGGCCCGACCCCGCTTTCGTCACCACCTATTGCCGTTTCGACCTGACGCGCGGCCCGCAGCGGATCAGCGCCCGCGCCGGCGACGGATTCGCCGGCCTTTCGCTGCACGGGCAGGGCGGCGGCGTGCTTTATGCGGTGACGGACGAAATCGCGCAGGACGGCGAGCTGGTACTGCTGGTGCTCACGCCCGATCAGGCCGCCGACGACCCGGGCGAGGCCGGCGCCGAGGTGCGTTTCGTCGCGCCGGTGAACCGGGGCATCGCGACCACAACCGGCCTCGCCGTCTATCGCGTGCTGGCGCCGCTGCCGAGCCTGCGGGAAAAGGCGCGCGAGACGGCTGCGTCGCTTCGCTGCGAGGAAGCGGCGCCCTGACGCGCGCGCCTCTGGCAAACCGCCGCGATCCGGGGTATGGAGGCGCATGGCTCCACCTCTGCTTCTCCTTCAGGATATTCGCCTCACGTTCGGCGGCACGCCCTTGCTCGAAGGCGCGGAACTCTCCGTGTCGGAAGGCGAACGCCTGTGCCTCGTCGGCCGCAACGGCTCCGGCAAATCCACGCTGCTCAAGATCGCGGCCGGGTTCGTGCAGGCCGACTCCGGCACGCGCTTCGTGCAGCCGGGCTCCACCGTGCGCTACCTGCCGCAGGAGCCGGACCTGTCCGGCTTCGGGAGCACGCTTGCCTATGTCGAGGCCGGACTCGCGCCGGGCGACGACACCTATCGCGCCGCCTATCTGCTGGAACAGCTCGGCCTCACGGGTGCGGAGGAGCCGTCGAACCTCTCCGGCGGCGAGGCGCGGCGGGCGGCGCTGGCGCGGGCGCTGGCGCCCGAACCCGACATCCTGCTGCTTGACGAGCCGACCAACCACCTCGACCTGCCGGCCATCGAATGGCTGGAAAGCGAGATCCGCGCCATGAAGTCGGCGCTGGTGCTGATCAGCCACGACCGGCGCTTCCTCGAAAACCTCTCGCGCGCCACCGTCTGGCTCGACCGGGGCGTCGCGCGCCGCCTCGACAGGGGCTTCGCCGCTTTCGAGGAGTGGCGCGACGCCGTGCTGGAGCAGGAAGAGGTCGAGCACCACAAGCTGGCCCGCCGCATCGCCGCCGAGGCGGACTGGATGCGCTACGGCGTCACCGCCCGGCGCAAGCGCAACATGCGCCGCGTGCGCGAGCTGCAGGACATGCGCAAGGCCTTCCGCGAGCACCGCCGCGCGGCAGGCTCCGTCACCATGACGGTGACGGAGGGCGAGACGTCCGGCAAGCTCGTCGTCGAGGCGAAGAACATCGGCAAGCGCTTTGGCGACCGTGTGATCGTGGATGATTTCTCCATCCGCATCCTGCGCCACGACCGTATCGGCATCGTGGGGCCGAACGGTGCGGGCAAGACGACGCTGCTCAACATGCTCACAGGCGACCTCGCGCCCGACAGCGGCTCCGTCAAGCTCGGCGCGAACCTGCAGATGGCCTTCCTCGACCAGCGCCGCGCCACCCTTGCGCCCGAGACGACCCTGAAGGACGCGCTCACCGGCGGCGGCACCGACACGGTGACGGTGGGCGGCGTGGTGAAGCACGTCGCCAGCTACATGAAGGACTTCCTGTTCTCGCCGGACCAGCTCAACACGCCTGTTTCCGTGCTGTCCGGCGGCGAGCGGGGGCGGCTCACGCTGGCGCGCGCGCTGGCGCTGCCATCGAACTTCCTGGTGCTCGACGAGCCCACCAACGACCTCGACCTCGAAACCCTCGACCTGCTGGAGGAGATGATCGCCGACTATCCCGGCACGGTCATCCTCGTCAGCCACGACCGCGATTTCCTCGACCGCACCGTCAACGCCGTGGTGGTGGCCGAGGGCAACGGGCGCTGGCAGGTTTACGCGGGCGGCTACACCGACATGCTCGCCCAGCGCGGCGAGGGGGTGACGGCGCGCAAGGCCGACAGCAGGCCCGCGGCCGAAAAGTCGAAGGCCCCGGCACCCGTGGCGCCCGAGGCGGAGAGGAAGCGCAAGCTCACCTTCAAGGAAAAGCACGCGCTCGACACACTGCCCGAGCGCATCGCGGCGCTGGAGCGAGATATCGCCAAATTGCAGGCGCTGCTCGCCGATCCCGAACTCTACACCCGCGAGCCCGCCAAGTTCGAGAAGGCCAACACGCTGCTGGCCCGCGCCGAGCAGGAGCGCGCCAATTGCGAGGAGGAATGGCTGCGGCTCGAACTGCTGCGCGAGGAACTGGAAGGCTGATGCCGGAGGCCGTTCCCGCCGCCATCCGCATCGACCGGCCGGACGATCCCCGCATCGCCGCTTACACGGACATCCGCGAGCGCGATCTCGTTGGCCGTGGCCGGCGCTTCGTCGCGGAGGGCGAAACGGTTCTCGCCGTGTTGCTGCGCCAGAGGCTGCACGCCATCGAATCGCTGTTCATCCTGGACAAGCGCCTGCCGCTGCTCGCCGGTCTGCTGGCGCGCCTGCCGGACGGCGTGCCGCTCTACACGGCGAGCCGGGAGGTGATGGACGCCGTTGCCGGCTTCCCCATCCATCGGGGCATTCTCGCGGTGGGGCGGCGTGGCGAGCCCGGGGAAGCAGGGGCGTTTCTCTCCCGCCTGCCGGAGCGGGCGCTCGCGGTCGGGCTCGTGGGGCTTGCGAACCACGACAACGTCGGCGGCATCTTCCGCAACGCGGCCGCCTTCGGCGCAGATGCGGTTCTGCTCGACGGGACGAGTTGCGACCCGCTTTATCGCAAGGCGATCCGCGTGTCGGTGGGCGGGGCGCTCTGCGTGCCGTTCTTCCGCGCCGCCTCCGCCCACGCGCTGGTCGATGTTCTGGAAGGCGCCGGGTTCGCTGTGCTGGCCTTCAGCCCGCGTGGGAGGGAAGAACTGTCGGCGCTCACGCCGCCGGCGCGCGCCGCGCTGCTGCTCGGCACCGAGGGGCCCGGTCTGCCCGACGACGTGCTGGCACGCTGCCGCACGGTCTCGATCCCGATGCACGGTGCGTTCGATTCGCTCAATGTCGCGACCACGAGCGGCATCGCCCTCCATCACTTGGCCCTGCACCACCCGGTCAGCCGTTCAGCGCCGCGTTGAAGTGAGCGAGGAAGCGCGCCTTGGCGGTTTCCGCGTCCCACGGCTGCAGGAAATCCTCGCCGCCCCGTGGCAGCGGCACGACCTTGCCGAAGAAGCCGCGCGCCTCATCGAGATCGAAGCCGGCCAGCCGCGTCGCCTCGTAGAAGGCGGCTGCCCGGTCCGCGCGCTTGATGGCCCCCGCCAGCGCCGGCGACGGCTGCGGCGGCAGGCCGAAGCGGATGTGGATGGCTGCGAGCAGCCGCTTCTCGACGTCGCGGTAGCTGTCACCGAGCACGGCCTTGAAGGGCGAGATGATGTCACCGACCACGTATTCCGCGCCGTCGTGCAACAGCACGGCCAGCCGCGCCTCACGGGTCAGCGCCGGGTCGGCGGCGGCATCGGCGAACAGTTCCACCAGCAGCGTGTGCTGGGCGACGGAGAAGATATGCGCGCCCTTTGTCTGCCCGTTCCAGCGCGCGACGCGGGCAAGGCCGTGGGCGATATCCTCGATCTCGACGTCGAGCGGGGAGGGATCGATCAGGTCGAGCCGGCGGCCGGACAGCATCCGCTGCCATACGCGCGGCGTCCTGGAGGGGCGGGCGGCCATGGTCAGCGGCGAGGCGGAAGGGCGAGAGCGGCGCATTCGGCATGGCGGCAGCAATCGACCATGTGGTCGTTCACCATGCCGACCGCCTGCATGAAGGCATAGGTGATGGTCGGGCCGCAGAATTTGAAACCGGCCTGCTTCAGCGCCTTCGCCATCTTCTGCGACTGTTCCGTCTCCGCCGGCACGTCCGCGCGATTGCGGAAATGATTGATGCGCGGGCGGCCGTCGACGAAATCCCACAGGAAATCGCTGAAGGAACCGCGCTCCTGGATCGCCAGCCAGACGCGCGCGCTCTCGACTGTGCCGTTGATCTTGGCGCGGTTGCGCACGATGCCGGCGTCCTGCATCAGCGCCTCGACCTTCGCGGCGTCGAAGCGCGCGATCGTTCCGGGATCGAAATCGGCGAAGGCGGCGCGAAAGTTGTCACGCTTGCGCAGGATGGTGATCCACGACAGGCCCGCCTGAAAGCCGTCCAGAATGAGCTTTTCGAACAGCGCCCGGTCGTCGTATTCCGGCACGCCCCATTCCTCGTCGTGATAGGCGACGTAGAGCGGGTCCTGGCCCGGCCAGAGGCAGCGGCTCCTGCCGTCCGGGTGCAGCTTCACGAAATCGCTGGCGGGCAGGTCAGTCATGCGGGGGCTCTTCCTCGCCGGGGAAGGGGAAGCGGATGAAGGCGGGCTTGTCGAGGGTCAGCGCGACGCCGTCCGCCGTCACCGGCTCGCCGGCGGCGATGGCCTCCGCCGCCCTGTCGAGGCGCAGGCTCGCCAGCGCCCTGCCCGGGATGGCCGTGCCGACGCGGCCGGAAACCTTGCCGCCCGTCAGCACGTCAGCCCCTTCGGCGGGGCCGGCGCCATCGAACGTGACGGGCACGATGCGCGTGCGCGCCGTCTTGCGGTGGTGCATGCGCGAGACGACCTCCTGCCCCACGTAGCAGCCCTTGTCGAAGGCGACGCCCTGCAACTGGTCCATCAGCACCTCGTGCGGAAAGGCATCGCCCCACGGGAAGTCCTTTCCGCCCTCCGGCACGCCGAGCCGCACGCGGTGCGCGTGCCACGCCGCCGCGTCATCGCCCAGCGCCGCGACGCGCTCGCGCTCCGCGACGATCCGCGTGCCGAGTTCCGCCAGCCGCGGGTCGGTGAAGGCGATGCCGAGCCCCGCCGGCGGCGCGTCGTCGCCCCAGACAACGCCGACGCCCAATGTCTCCGACAGATCCTCGACGATGACCTTCGCACGCAACTTGTAGAAATTCAGCCGTCTGGCCAGCGTCTCGGCCTGATCGCGCGCGACGTCGAGCAGGAAGCCGCCGCGCTCTTCCGGCATGGCGACGGCGAGGCCGTCGAACAGGATCTTGCCCTGCGGCGTCAGCAGCCCGAACCAGCGCGCCTCGCCGGGCGCCAGGTTCTCGACGTGGCTGGTGACGAGGTTCTGGAGAAAATGGCGGGCTTCCTCGCCGACCACCTTCACCACGCCCCTGTCCGCAAGGAAAGTCTTCGGCATGGGATCAGAGTCCGAGTTTGCGCCGGCGCTGCGCCAGCGTGCGCAGACGCAGCGCGTTGAGGCGGATGAAGCCCTGCGCATCGCGGTGGTCGTACGCGACAGCGCCGTCCTCGAAGGTGACGAGGTCCTGATCGTAGAGAGAGAACGGGCTCTCGCGGCCCACGATATGCACGCCGCCCTTGTAGAGCTTTAGCCGCACCCGGCCGGTGACGAATTCCTGGCTGGCATCGATGAGCTTCTGCAGCAGTTCGCGCTCCGGCGAGAACCAGAAGCCGTTGTAGATAAGCTCGGCATACTTCGGCATCAGCTCGTCCTTGAGGTGCGCGGCACCGCGGTCGAGCGTGATCTGCTCGATGGCGCGGTGGGCGTACCACAGGATGGTGCCGCCGGGCGTCTCGTACATGCCGCGCGACTTCATGCCGACGAAGCGGTTCTCGACGAGGTCGAGGCGGCCGACGCCGTTGATGCGGCCCAGTTCGTTGAGCTTCGTCAGCAGGCTTGCCGGCGACAGCTTCTCGCCGTCGATGGCGACGGCGTCGCCCTTCTCGAAATCGACGGTGATGTAGGTCGGGTGATCGGGCGCGGCCTCGGGCGAGACGGTGCGCGAGAACACGTATTCCGGCACTTCCTCGGCCGGGTCCTCCAGCACCTTCCCCTCGGAGGAGGTGTGCAGCAGGTTGGCGTCCACGGAGAAGGGCGCGTCGCCGCGCTTGTCCTTGGCGATCGGAATCTGGTTCTGCTCGGCGAATTCGACGAGCTTCGTGCGCGAGGTGAGGTCCCACTCGCGCCAGGGTGCGATCACGGTGACGTCCGGCTTCAGCGCATAGTAGCCGAGTTCGAAGCGCACCTGGTCGTTGCCCTTGCCGGTGGCGCCGTGGGAGACGGCGTCGGCGCCGGTCTTCTCGGCGATCTCGATCTGCTTCTTCGCGATCAGCGGACGGGCGATGGAGGTGCCGAGCAGATAGAGCCCCTCGTACTGGGCATTCGCGCGGAACATCGGGAAGACATAGTCGCGCACGAATTCCTCGCGCAGATCCTCGATGAAGATGTTCTCGGGCTTGATGCCGAGCAACAGCGCCTTCTGGCGGGCGGGCTCAAGCTCCTCGCCCTGGCCGAGATCGGCGGTGAAGGTCACCACTTCCGCCTGATAGTTGGTCTGCAGCCACTTGAGGATGATGGAGGTATCGAGGCCGCCCGAATAGGCGAGCACAACTTTCTTCACACGCTTGTCTGTCATTGTCTGGTCCATGCGGCGGGCGACCCTCGCCGGGGGTTTTATTGTCGTTGCCGGATTCCGGCCCTCATTGCGATCCGGCGACTATAGTAACACCGGCGCCGCGCGCAACCCTCCACTTCAAAGATGACCTTTGCGGCGGTCTCTGCTAGGAGGCTGCGAGAACCAGTCCGCCGGAAGGAAAGCCGCTCATGTCCGCCGCACCGCATGCCGCCCCCGTGCCTCTCGCCGCCCGTCCCTTCGGCCCGCTCGCGGGCCGCGCGCGCATTCCCGGCGACAAGTCGATCTCGCACCGGGCGCTGCTGTTCGGCCTGCTCGCCATCGGCGAGACCCGCGTGACCGGCCTGCTCGAAGGCGAGGACGTGCTGCGCACGGCGGATGCTGTGCGCGCGCTCGGCGGTGTCGCGGAGCGGCTGGGCGAGGGCGAATGGCGGGTCGTGGGCGTCGGCATCGGCGGCCTGCAGCAGCCTGCGGGTGTGCTCGACTTCGGCAATGCGGGCACGGGTTCTCGGCTCACCATGGGCGTCGCCGCCAGCCATCCGATCACCGCGACCTTCGACGGAGACGCCTCGTTGCGCAAGCGGCCGATGCGGCGCATCGTCGATCCGCTGGTGCGCATGGGGGCCGAGGTCGTGTCGGAGGCCGAGGGCGGGCGGCTGCCGTTGACGATTCGCGGCCCGCGCGAGACGGCGCCGATCGTCTATGAAACGCCGGTGCCCTCCGCCCAGATCAAGTCGGCCGTGCTGCTCGCGGGGCTCAACGCGCCCGGCAAGACCACGGTGATCGAGCAGGAAGCCTCGCGCGATCACACGGAGCGCCTGTTGCGCCACTTCGGCGCGGAGGTCGTCGTGGAGCCGCACGGCGAACACGGCAGGCGCATCACGCTCACCGGCCAGCCGGAACTGCGCGCGGCGCCCATCGCCGTGCCTGCCGATCCATCCTCCGCTGCCTTCCCGCTGGTTGCGGCGCTCATCGTGCCGGGCTCCGACATTGTGCTCGACAACGTGATGGTCAACCCGCTGCGCACCGGCCTGTTCGCCACCCTGCGCGAGATGGGGGCGGATATCGAGGAGCTGAACGCGCGAGAGGAAGGTGGCGAGACCGTCGCGGACCTGCGCGTGCGCGCGGGCACCCTGCGGGGCGTCGATGTGCCGGCCGAGCGCGCGCCTTCCATGATCGACGAATATCCGGTGCTGGCCGTGGCGGCCGCCTTCGCTTCGGGCGAGACGCGCATGCGCGGCCTGCACGAGCTGCGCGTGAAGGAATCGGACCGCCTGCAAGCCGTCGCGGACGGGCTGGCGGCGGCGGGCGTCGGCGTGCGCATCGAGGGCGACGATCTTATCGTCACCGGCGGCAACGGCGAGGTGCGTGGCGGCGGCACGGCGGCGACGCATCTCGATCATCGCATCGCCATGGCGTTCCTGGTGCTGGGGCTCGCCGCGCGCGCGGGCATGCGCGTCGACGACGGCACCATGATCGCCACCAGCTTCCCGACCTTCGTGCCGCTGATGCGCGAACTCGGCGGCGACATCGACGCCGGACTGCAGGGTGGAGGAGCCGGCGCATGATCATCGCCATCGATGGTCCGGCCGCCTCGGGCAAGGGGACGCTCGCGAAAAGGCTCGCCGCGCATTTCGGCCTGCCGCATCTCGACACCGGCATGCTCTATCGCGGCGTCGCGCGGCAGATGCTGGACGAAGGCGCGCGTCTTGAGGACGTCGACGCCGCGGCGGGGTTCGCCCTGAGTTTCGAGCCGGGCCTGATCGATGACGAGCGCTTGCGCGGCCGTGAGATGGGTGAGGCGGCATCCGTCGTCGCCGCGCATCCGCCCGTGCGCGCGGCGCTGCTCGCCCTGCAGCGCGCCTTCGCCGAGCAGCCGGGCGGCGCGGTGCTCGACGGGCGCGACATTGGCACGGTGATCTGCCCGGGGGCGGACATCAAGCTGTTCGTGACCGCGACCCCCGAGGTGCGGGCGCGGCGGCGGGCGCTGGAACTCGCGGGACGCGGCGAGCCCGTCGACGAAGCCGCGATCCTCCTGGACATCCGCCAACGCGATGCCCGCGATTCGCAGCGTGACGCCGCTCCGCTCGTAAAGGCGGACGATGCTGTGGTGATCGATACGTCGGCGCTCGATGTGGCGGGCGTTGTGGCGTCGGCGCTCGCCATCATCGCGGGCAAGAGGCACCGGATCATTTCATCGTTTCAGTGAAACGATCCGGAGGCGCGCCACTCTCACCGGCTCCCGACGAACCGTCGCAGGATGTAATAGGTGCCGGCGATGCTGAGCAGCAGGAGCAGTACGCTCCACCAGAAGCCGCCGCGCGTTTCCGTCAGCGGCAGGTTGGCGACGTTCATGCCGAAGATGCCGGCGATCAGCGCGGGCGGCATGAAGAAGGTCGTCATCATGGTGACGATATAGAGGCTGCGGTTCGATTCGTTGGCGATGCGGGTCGAGATTTCATCCTGGAGTATCTTGGCGCGGCCCTGTTCCGAGACCGTGTCATGATCGAGGACGTCGAGCCGTTCCACATAGACATGCAGCGCCCTGCGCCGGTCGTCGGGCGGCATCGCCGTTTCCGCGCACTCGACCTGGAAAACCGTCTGCCGCAGGATCAGCGTCTGGCGATGGACGCGCGCCATGGCGCGGCGCAGGGGGCCGAGCAACTGGGTGGTATTGGCCTTCATCCGCTCGCTCAGCACGTGGTCCTCGATGTCGTCCAGCTCGTCGGAGGCGGCGGCGCTCGCCGCCTCCAGCCGCTGCGTGATCTGGCCGACGAGCGCGCCGAGGAGGATGACCGGCGTGGCGAAGTGCTGGCCTTTGTCTGTCGCGGCGACGACCTCCGCGACGGCCGCGACTTTCCGCCGCCGCCCGGTGATGATGAAATCCGCGCCCACGAGGCATTGCAGGAACGTCATTTCGTCGGTCGGCGTATCGAAGTTCAGCGCGCTGTCGGGCAGGCTGAAGTTCAGCACGCCGTCCTGGCAGGCCACGGATCGGCGGCCAGTGCTGGTGATGAAGCGCTGGCGCAACGGCTCCGGCACGAAGGGCAGCCCGCCGATCCAGTTTCGCGCCCGCGTATCGACGAGATCGACGTGAATCCAGACGAAGCCGCGCGTGCCGTCCTCGTCGGCGGGGCAGAGGAGTGTGTCGAGGGCCAGCGCCGGCGGATCCTCTTCCCGGATGCCGTCCCAATGCGCCTGGCCGTTGCCGTCGAAGCGGCACAGCCACATGGTATCGCGCGTGTCGCTGATGATCGTGGCCAGTGGTGTCTGCTGCATGGTTTGCCTTCCGCATCGCCTGTCAGGGCGAATCCGTCTGATCGTCCGGGACACTCCCCCGGAGCCGTCCGGTTCTGTTGTCGGCGCAATAGCCGACATACGAATGACGGATATGATAAACGTGCTTTACCCGGCTGCGCACCATCTGCTCCGCTCGGCGATGGGGGCTGAAGCAATTTCAGCAAAAGCGGACGCCGTTCTTGCGTCGTAAGTTGTTAAAAAGCAAACACATAGGCCGTTTTCGCATTTCAACGAAACGTGGAAATGGTCTATGCCGGGCCTACGCGGGTGCTGTATACCCGAAAAGAGCGGCGCGCCCGGCCGTTTGTCCCGACAGAGGGTTCAGGGGAAACGAAGGATGACTGCAATCAGGCTGGCGCTCGTCGCCCACGATGCGCGCAAGGACGAACTCGCCTCCTTCGCGGAGCGCCATCGCGTCTTTCTGGGCCAATGCGCGCTGTTCGCGACCGGCACGACCGGCTTGCGAATCATGGAACGCTGTCCCGAACTCGATATCACACGGCTGAAGAGCGGCCCCTACGGCGGCGACCAGCAGATCGGCGCGATGATCGCCGAGAACGCGATCGACGTGTTGATCTTCTTCGTCGATCCGCTCTCGCCCCTGCCGCACGATGTCGACGTGAAGGCGCTGATGCGCCTCGCGCTTGTCTACGACGTGCCGATGGCGCTGAACCGCGCCACGGCGGAAATGGTTCTCGCGGCCGTGATGCGCGGCGGGAAGGCCGCCGGCGAGGCGGCGGGATAGGCGCCGGCGGTTCAACCGGCGGATGCCTTTTTCCGCGGCATGTCCGGCGTGTCGGCCTCGACCGGCGGGGCAGGCGCGTCTTCCGTTCCGGTCAGCACGGCAATCCGCTCCGCCACCTCCGCGATGCGCTTGCGCAGCAGCGCGTTTTCCTGCGCGGCGCTGCCGGCCGTGAGGCTCGCGAGCCGCGTCTCAAGGCCGGCGATGGTGATGCGCCGTGCGTCGCGGTCCTCGGTCATCGCATCGAGTTCCGCCGTGAGCCGCACGTTTTCCTGCGTCGATGCATCGTGCTCCCGGCGGAGGCTTGCGAGGGCGGAAGCGTCGGCCATCATCTGCTGGCGCAGTGCGGCCTCGACGGTGCCCGACCCGGCCCGGTCCTGCGCGTGGGCGGCGCGCTCCTTTTCGAGCTGACGCTCCACCTTTCGCACGGCGATGGCGCCTTCGGCCCGCACATAGTCCATCTGCGCGGTGAGTTCATCGATCGAGATCGGGAACTGCGCCGCCAGCCGGCGCCGGGCGAGACGGCCCGCGCGCGCGTTGACGCCCGGCAGGATCATCAGCGCCAGGACGCTGGCGGCCAGGAATCCGGCCGCAAAGATCAGGACGGTTTCGAACACGTCAGCGCCTCGCCTGTTCGGATAATGATTCGGGATCGGAGAGCCCGATCAGAACGGATTCCACGTGGATTGGGGAGTGAATTTCAGGTAGCCGATATTGACACCCAGTTTAAGCCCCACGCCGGTGCGGATCGGCACCAGAACGACATCCCGCGTCCCTTCGCCTCGGCCCGCGAGCGCGGAAACCGCGAAGCCCGCCACCAGATAGGCCGAGCCATCGATGCCTGCGAAGCGCTGGAACATGATCTCGACGTTCGGCAGGTGATAGATGAGGATCATCGTCCTGTTGCCCGCCCCGCCGAAATCGAAGCCGAGCGAAGGCCCCTGCCAGAACACGACGCGCTCACCCATGTTGCGCGTGTAGACGCGCCCTTCGCCGTAGCGCAGGCCGCCGAAGAAGGCGCCCGCCGCCTCCTGCCCCAGGATGTAGCCGTTGGGCTTGCCCCAGCGCTCGAAGACGTTCTGCACCGCGAGCGCCAGGCCACGTGAGGTGGAGCCGAAGAAGCGGTGTCCCGAGTCGACGATTTCCTCTACGTTGAACGTGTCGCCCGAGGCGGGCGCCGGCTCGAAGCCGGGCGGCGGCGGTTGCTGGGCCAGGGCGCCGTGCGGGCCTGCCGACAGCAGCGCGGCCAGTCCGCTGCCTGCCGAAAGAGCCAGCATTCTGCGCCGTGTGAGCTGCGGTTGTTTCGTATCACGCGGTGACGAATCCATGCACCCGTTCCTCCTGAGGCATCGCCGGTCGGCACTGTTGGGCCGACGTGTGAAGGTTGGCGCAGTATCTATGCCAACAATGGCTGTCGCGAGGCAATCGCCGTCGCACGCCTCCTCACGGGCGGCAAAAGGCGCCGACAGCAGCAGGATCGCCCCAGGCGATGAACGGTCCGTTAACGTGGCCGTCCCGCGCGCGCCCGTAGGTCAGCGGTGCGCCGGCCGGATCGACCACGGTGCCGCCAGCGGCGCGCAGCACTGCGTCTCCCGCCGCCGTGTCCCACTCCATGGTGCGGCCAAAGCGCGGGTAGACGTCCGCCTCACCCTGCGCGATGACGCAGAACTTGACGGACGAAGATGCCGAGACGCGCTCGCATACGGGCAGGCGGGCCAGAAATTCTTCCGTGTGCTCATCGCCGTGGCGGCGGCTCGCGAGCGCGGTCAGGCCGGCCGGCGGCGCCTTGCGTGTGTGAATGGTCCGCCAGTCCGCCACGGTCGGGCGCGGCTCATAGGGTGTGCGCTTCGTGGCGGCAGCGTGCGCGCCACCGATCCACAGCAGGCCGCTCGCCGGCGCGTACACCGCGCCCGCCACGGGCATGCCGTTGACGATCGCCGCGAGGTTGACCGTGTATTCGAGGCCGCCGGTGGTGAAATCGCGCGTGCCGTCGAGCGGGTCGACGAGGAAGAACGCCCTGTCCGCCGTTATATCGCCGGCCGTCTCGCCTGCTTCGGCGCGCGCCGCCGTCTGTTCCTCGGCGATCACGGATACGTTTGGAAAATGCACGGCGAGCGTGTCGAGGATATAGCGTTCCGCCTCGACGTCGGCGTCCGTGTAGCTCGACCCGTCCGTCTTGCGGTAGACGCCGAAGCCGCGCGCCACCGCCTCCAGAATCAGGCCGCCGGCGAGGCGGACGATTTCGCCCAGATGCTCCGCCAGCCGGTCGCGGATGGCGGGCTCGTGCCATCGGCGATGATCGCCCGCCGCGCCGTCCGGGGGGAAATCGCGCGGGTCTGGAGGCGTCGGCATGATGGTTCCTCGGGGCGTGTCGCCGCCCGGTCCGGCCTGTGGGTCGCGCGATGCGGCTGCCGCTTGACCTGACGATCTGTTAACCTGATTTGGTTAGTGTGCAGTGTAGCCGCTTTTCAAGCCCGGCAGCACCGTGTAACAGATTTTTTTCGCAAGGTGTCGCCGATCGCAGGAAAACGGCCGCAGCGCGCCAAGGCCGCATCAGGATAGAAACAGATTTTCGCCCGCGGAGCACTCATGACTTCTGTCTCCCTCGACGCACTCGACCTCGCCGCCTTGCTGTGCAGCCGGGTGTGTCACGACGTCATCAGCCCGGTGGGCGCCATCGTCAACGGCCTCGAAGTGCTGGAGGACGAGGACGACGCCTCCATGAAGGAGTTCGCGCTCGACCTCATCAAGAAGAGCGCGCGCCAAGCCTCCGCCCGCCTTCAGTTCGCACGCCTGGCCTTCGGCGCGGCCGGTTCCGCAGGCGCGGAGATCGATCTGGGCGACGCCGAGCAGGTCGCCAAGGGCTTCATCCACGACGACAAGCTGTCGCTGGTGTGGAACGCGGAACGGCGGCTGCTGCCGAAAAACAAGGTTAAGCTGCTGCTCAACCTCATCCTGGTAGCGACCAATGCCATTCCGCGCGGCGGGCGCATCACGGTCGACGCCGATTTCGGCGCGGCGCCGGCGGAGACCCGTCTGCGCGTCACGGCGCAGGGGCCGCAGGCGCGCATTCCCGTCAACGCTCAGGAACTCGTCGCCGGGCGCTCCGCCACGGGCGAGGTGGACGCGCACGGCATCCAGGCCTTCTATACCGGGCTCGTGGCGAATGCGGCGGGGCTTGGCGTGAGCTTCACCATCGACGGCGACATCGTCACCATCAGCGCTGATCCCCTGAGCTGAGCGGCACAGCGGGCGGCGGAGGTTCGCCGCTCCCGCTTTCCAGATAGCGCAGGATGCCCGCCGCGGCCGCGTGGCCGGTGGCGAAGGTGGCCTGCAGCAGGTAGCCGCCGGTGGGGGCCTCCCAGTCGAGCATCTCGCCGGCCGCGAACACGCCGGGCCTCTTGCGCAGCATGTAGTTGTCGTCGATCTCCGCCCTGTGGATGCCGCCTGCCGACGAAATGGCCCGTGCCAGTGGCTGCGTGCCGGTGAGGCGGATAGGCACGCCCTTGACGAGCGCCGCGAGTTCCCGCGCGGTCGTCGGCAGCGGGCCGGGCTCGCGCACCAGCAGCGCCGCCGCTGGCGACAGGCCGGCGACCTTGCGCAGGGTGGTCGCTGCCGACTGGCCGGACCGCGCCCGCTCCAGCCGCCACGCCAGTTCCGACTCGCTCATGCCGGTTTGCAGGTCGATCGTGAGCGTTGCTTCGCCGTCGCGGGCGATGGCCTCTCGCAGTACCGTCGACAGCGCATAGACGGCACCGCCCTCGATGCCGGTCGCGGTGATCATCGCTTCGCCGTTGGCGGTCAGCCCTTCCGCGTGTAGCGCAATGCGCTTCAGCGGCTCGCCCTCGGCACGGGCTCGAAACACGTCCGACCACGCGACGGTGAAACCGCAATTCGCGGGGCGCAGGTCCGCGACATCGATGCCCTCGCCGCGCAGCACCTCCACCCAGCCGCCGTCAGAGCCGAGCCGCGGCCACGATCCGCCGCCGAGCGCCAGCAGCGCGGCATCGGCGCAGACGACACGCTCGCCCTCCGGCGTGGCGAAGCGCAGGTCGCCGTTCGCGAAACCGAGCCAGCAATGGCGGAAGGAGAAGGCGACGCCGGCCTGCTCCAGCTGTCGCAGCCAGGCGCGCAGCAGCGGCGTGGCCTTGTAGGAGCGCGGAAAGATGCGCCGGCTCGATCCCTCGAAGGTGGGTTCGCCCAGATCAGCGCTCCACCGGCGCAGGCGCCCGGGCGGAAACGCGCGGATAGCAGGCTCCAGCCAGTCGCGCGCCGGCCCGTATCGCTGCAGAAACTTGTCGAGCGGCTCCGCGTGCGTGAGGTTCAGCCCGCCGCGTCCCGCCATCAGGAACTTGCGGGCCGGGGAAGGCATGCGCTCGTAGACCGTCACCGCGCAACCGGCGCGCGCCAGTTCCCCGGCGGCCATCAACCCCGCCGGTCCCGCGCCGACGACGGCGACGGTTCGTCTCGTCTCGTTATCGGCGGACACGGCAGAATGTCCCGCGCCGGCCCGGTGGGCTCATGGTTATGGTGAAATGCGATGACAAGGCGTTCTCCGGACGGATGCGGCGCAAGACAACGCCGCATGGAGTGAAGCGGCCTCTTGCGAATCGCCGCCTCGCTTTCTCTGGCTGTCGAGGCGCAATCCCGGCCCTGAGGGCAAGGAAGCGCGCCCTATTCCGCCGCCGCGACGACATTGCCGCGCCGGCTGTGATTGGCATAGGTATCCCAGGTGATGTCGTACTCGCCGGCCTGATTGCCCCACGCCATCCATCCCGTGCGGGTGCCGCGCGCGAAGAGTTCGAGATAGGGACCCGGGCTGCATGCCTCTACTATATCATAGAATTCGTCCGGCTTGCGGCTGTGCTCGCGCTTTTGCGCGGCGAAAAGATTGACCTGCCTGCGGCCGGGAGCCTGCGTCCGGGCGTTCTTGCCCCGCACGCCGAACAGCACCAGCTCCGTCACGTTACGAAAATAGAACCCGACACCCCGGCCATCGGAGCCCCCATCCTTCCGCACCTTGTGCCAGACGAGGTTGGACTTGTAATCGAAGCCCCACGCCTTCATGACCGCAAGCCCCTCGGGCAGGAGAGCATTTGGCACCCACAGATAGAGATGCGCGGGGCTTGCAGCCGCTTCGGAGACCGGCAACGCCGCGATCTCGGCGAGTTCCATGGTGCCATAGCGACTGAGGCGCTTGTGTTCCGGGGCCATCTTGCCGGTCCGGTTCTGGAATCGCCACGGTGGATCGGCGAGGATGGTCGCAAACTTGCGGCCGGCAAGCTGCTGCCGGAATTCCTCGACGGGGTTCGGGGAGCCTGTCATTCCGCACTCCAGTCGCTGATGCACTCAGGCGTGATGCCGATGGCGAGCACAGGACAGCCGCCATTGCGCCCGGCATTGAGGCGATAGAGGAGTTTGCCCATCCACGTTGTGCTCGCGCCGTATTTTTCCATCGTCGGGCGCGGGTCGCCGTTCCGCTTCGTCTCGATGTTCCCATCTTTTTTCAGCGCCGGCCCCACCTGACGGAACACCGTATCCAGACTGCGGCTGCGCGTGACCAGAACGGCAGCATCGATCACGCCGCATTGCGCGAAGGCGCTGAATGCGTAGAGGTCGCGATCGAACGTCTGATCCTTGCTGTTCCATTCGAGATCGAATGCAACCCTGCCCTTGACATAGTCTATCTTGTGCCCGTCCAGAAAGTTGGCCCGTCTTATCTCCTTCTGCCGGCGCTCGAACACGGGCCTGCCCGCTTTCGTATTGCGGCTCTGCTCGCGCCACAGCAGGCGGACGAGCAGGTCTCCCTGCACGACGGTCTCGTGCCAGTTCAGCGGCCGCAGAACCTGAGAGAAAAGCTTGGGAATATCGGATTCGTTGCCGCCGGCGGTGCGGATCATCTGCGTCGTGATGCTGAAGCCGCGCAGCGCCTCAAGCAGTTCTCCGTACTCGGCCCTGTGGCTCTGATTCAGGATGACGGCAGCGTTCCGGTAGCTGTAGACCTCGTATTTCGTGCGGATGTCCGCTGGAACCATCGCGTCGACCAACGCCTGCGGATCCGCCGCGTCGCCCGGCGCCGTCGCCACTTCCGCAAGGGCGACGTCTTCCAGTGCGATTTCGTCCGTCAATTCGTCTGCGGCAATATCGTCGACCACGCTCAACCTCATCTCCCGTCAACTGACTGGTAACAGAAAACCGTGAGAACACAAGCGGAACGACTGGCCGGACCGAGCAACCCGGGGCATGATTCACAGCTTTCCGGTTTCCTCTCGCCGCCGCCTGTCCGTGTGCCCTGATCCGGTCCGCGCCAACTGTCCGCCTGTGCGTTGCCCGCGCGATTCATGCTATGGAAAGCCATGCAATGGCAGGACGAAGGCATTGTACTCGGCATCAGGCGGCACGGGGAGACGAGCGTCATCCTCGATCTGCTGACGCGCGCGCGCGGCCGTCACGGCGGGCTGTTGCGTGGCGGGCGTTCGTTGCGCATGCAGCCGGTGCTGCAGACGGGAAATTCGGTCGAGGCCGTCTGGCGCGGGCGCGTCGAGGGCCAGCTCGGCCAGTACCGCGTCGAGGGCACCGTGTCGCGCGCCGCCCGCTTTCTCGATTCGCCGCTGGCGCTGAACGGTCTCGGCCTGCTCGCCGATCTGCTGCGCCTGTTGCCCGAGCGCGATCCGCATCCTGCCCTCTACGACGCCGCACTCGTCGTGCTCGACCACCTGGACGAGGCCGGCATCGCCCCCGTGCTGCTCGTGCGCTTCGAACTCGCCCTGCTCGCGGAATTCGGCTTCGGTCTCGATCTCACGCAATGCGCCGTGACGGGCGCGACGCAGGACCTCATCTATGTATCGCCACGAACCGGGCGGGCAGTGTCGGCGCGGGCCGGCGAGCCATACCAGGACAGGCTGCTGGCGCTGCCGGCCTTCCTGCGCGATTCCGGCAACGGGCGGGGCTTCATGGCGGGTGCAGGCCATCCCGGCAACGCGGCGGTGCGGGCGGGCTTCGCGCTCACCGGCCATTTCCTCGCGCGCCACATCTACGGCTCCCGCGACGCACCGCTGCCGGACGCGCGGGCGCGCCTGCTGTCGCTGCTCGCGTGATGCACGGGCCTGTCCGACGCAAGGCGGCTTGCGATGATCGGTGTCGTTCGATATATGTTCGCGACAAGACGGGATTCGGTGCGGGGTTCTCAGGGGTTCAATGGGCAAGAAAGCGGATTTGCCGCCGGCGGGCGGGCGCGATGACGGCGGCATCGAGGAAGTCGGCCTGCGCGAGGCGCTGGAAGAGCGCTACCTTGCCTATGCGCTCTCCACCATCATGCATCGCGCGCTGCCCGACGCGCGCGACGGCCTCAAACCCGTCCACCGGCGCATCCTCCACGGCATGCGGCTGCTGCGGCTTGAGCCGGGCGCGGCCTTCAAGAAATCCGCGCGCGTCGTCGGCGATGTCATGGGTCAGTTCCATCCGCACGGGGACCAGTCCATCTATGACGCGCTGGTGCGCCTCGCTCAGGATTTCGCCCAGCGTTATCCGCTGATCGAGGGGCAGGGCAACTTCGGCAATGTCGACGGCGACAATGCCGCCGCCATGCGCTACACCGAGGCGCGGCTGACACCCGTCGCGCAGCTTCTGCTGCAGGGCATCGATGAGGATGCGGTCGACTTCCGCGACACCTACGACGAGACCAACCGCGAGCCTGTCGTGCTGCCGGCGGCCTTTCCGAACCTGATGGCGAACGGCGCGCAGGGCATCGCGGTCGGCATGGCCACCTCCATCCCGCCCCACAACGCCGCCGAACTGTGCGACGCGGCACTCTATCTGATCACGCATCCGGCCGCCGACACCGACGCCCTGCTGACCTTCGTGCTGGGGCCGGACCTGCCCACGGGCGGCATCATCGTGGACGACCGCGAGACCATCGCCGAAGCCTACCGCACGGGACGCGGCGGCTTCCGCGTGCGCGCCCGCTGGACGCGGGAGGAGGGAGCGCGTGGCCAGTGGACGGCGATTGTCACCGAGATTCCCTATGGCGTGACCAAGGGGCGGCTGATCGAGAAAGCCGCCGATCTGCTCCTCGCCAAGAAGCTGCCGCTGGTCGCCGATATCCGCGACGAATCGGCGGAGGACATCCGCATCGTCATCGAACCGCGCGCGCGGACCGTCGATGACGTGCTGATGATGGAATCGCTGTTCCGGCTGACCGAACTCGAATCGCGCCTGTCGCTCAACCTTAACGTGCTGGCGGCGGGGCAGATTCCGAAAGTGTTGAGCCTTGCGGAAGTACTGCGCGAATGGCTTGACCACCGGCGCGACGTACTGCTGCGCCGTTCCCGCTTCCGGCTTGGCGAGATCGTGCGCCGCCTCGAAATCCTCGACGGCCTGCTGATCATCTATCTCGATCTCGACCGCGTCATCAGGATCATCCGTGAGGAGGATGAGGCGAAACCCGCGCTCATCGCCGCCTTTTCGCTCACCGACGTGCAGGCCGAGGCCATCCTCAACACGCGGCTGCGTTCGCTGCGCAAGCTGGAGGAGATGGAGCTGCGCCGCGAGCATGATAAGCTGACGGAGGAGCGCGCTGGCATCGAGGCGCTGCTGGCCTCCGAGGAAAGCCAGTGGAAGAGGGTGGCGGGGGAGGTGCGCGAGGTGCGCAAGCTCTTCGGCCCCGAAACCGCGCTCGGGCGTCGGCGCACCACCTTCGCCGAGGCGCCGGAGGCGGCGGGTGCCGACCTCACGGAGGCGATGGTCGAGCGCGAGCCGATCACCGTTGTGCTGTCGGCCAAGGGCTGGATCAGGGCGCTGAAGGGCCACGGCGTTGACCTGTCGAGCCTGCAGTTCAAAGGCGACGACAAGCTCTTCCTGTCGTTCCCCACCGAGACGACGGCACGGCTGCTGGTGCTGACCGACGACGGGCGCGTCTTCACCATCGAGGCGGCGAAGTTGCCCGGCGGGCGCGGCGTGGGCGATCCGTTGCGACTGATGGCGGATATAGACGAGAACGCCGCGATCGTCGCCGCCTTCCCCTACGTTTCGGGCGAAAAGCTGCTGCTGGCGGCCTCTGACGGACGCGGCTTCATCGCGGCGGCGGACGACATCGTCGCCAACACGCGCAAGGGCAAGCAGGTGCTGAACCTTGATGCCGCCGGCCGGGCGCGTCTGTGCGTGCCGGCGAACGGCGACCACGTTGCCGTCGTCGGCGAAAACCGCAAGCTGCTGGTGTTCCCGGTCGTCCAGTTGCCGGAGATGGCGCGTGGGCGCGGCGTGCGCCTGCAGCGCTATGGAGACGGTGGCATCTCCGACGCGCGCGTCTTCAGTATTGCGGACGGACTGACATGGACCGACGCCTCAGGCCGCACGTGGACGGTGCCCGAGGCCGAAATCCGCGCCTGGCTCGGCAACCGCGCCGATGGCGGGCGCCTGCCGCCGAAGGGCTTTCCGCGCAACAACAGGTTCCGGTAATCGTAGCGGGCATGCGGGGAGGGCGGCCGGCTGGCGGGTTTTTCCGCCACGGGCGCGAGGGTATTCGCGTGATACGGCAAGAGAGCGAAATGTAATTACATTGCATTTAGAAACGTTATTTCATATCTATGCAAGTACAGCGAGCGTCGCGGCGCGTTTTTTCATGTTCGGTCATCTCATTGACATGGGGCGTTCCTACTGTCCGGACAATCCCGCGACCGGGTATGGCCGCGTCTGTGCGGGGTGGGCGAAGTACTTCTGTCTAACAAGGAAATTGCAACATGCGACACTATTGGTTGGTCGCGACGGCCGTGGCGCTCGTGCCGGGCGTCGCTGGCGCGCAAGCCATTTATCCGATCGATCGCGCGACGATCCTTTCCGGTTCGAAGTTCGACTTCAAGGTCGAATTTCCCGAGGTTGTGAAGGAAGCCGACGTCAAGGTCCTGGTGAACGGTGAGGATCATGCCTCCGTGTTCGGCAAGAAGGCCGAGTTCACCGAGAAGGAAAAGGATGCCAATGCGTCCGCGATCCGTCTCAACGACGTCGTCATCGCCAAGCCCGGCACCTACAAGATCGAGGCCAGCGTCGCCGGTCAGCCCGCGAAGTCCGTGACCTGGGAAGTGTACGGCACCGCCGACAAGCCTGTCGCGAAGAACGTGATCTTCCTGATCGGCGACGGCATGTCCGTCGCCCACCGCACGGCCGCCCGCATCATGTCGCGCGGCAACACCCAGGGCAAGGCTAACGCCAAGCTCAACATGGACTACCTGCCGAACCTCGCCTTCATCGGCACGTCGAGCACGGACTCGATCGCCGCCGACAGCGCGAACACGGCTTCCGCCTACTTCACCGGCCACAAGTCCGCCGTGAATGCGCTCGGCGTCTACGACAGCCGCGCCAAGAACTCGCTTGAGCATCCGAAGCAGGAAACCCTCGGCCAGGCGCTGCGCCGCGCGGCCCCGAACAAGAAGCTCGGCATCGTCACCACCGCCGAGGTGGAGGACGCGACGCCGGCCGCGCTCGTCGCCAACACCCGCAAGCGCGCCGACAAGGACAAGATCGTCGGCATGCACTTCGCCGTGCTGCCCGACGTTCTGCTCGGCGGCGGCTCGGCCTACTTCCTGCCGCAGGGCACGCCTGGCTCCAAGCGCAAGGACGACATCGACTACATCGCCAAGTTCCGCGACGAGGGCTACTCGATCGCCACGGACCGCGACAGCCTGATCAAGTCGGCCGCCGAGACCAACTCCGGCAAGGTCCTCGGCCTGTTCCACACCGGTAACATGGACGTGCTGCTCGACCGCCAGTTCCTCAAGCGGGGTACCGTCGACAAGTTCCCGAACCAGCCCGGTCTCGTGGACATGACCAAGGCGGCGCTGGACGTGCTGTCGAAGAACGAGGACGGCTTCGTGCTGATGGTCGAGGGCGCCTCCATCGACAAGATGTCGCATCCGCTCGACTGGGACCGCGCTGCTGTCGAGACGATCGAGTTCGACAACGCTGTCGGCGTGGCGCGTGAGTTCGCCGAGAAGCACCCCGACACGCTGGTCATCGTCACCGCCGACCACACCCACGGCGTGGGCGTTGTCGGCACCATCGACGACAACAAGCCGGGCGATGACATGCGCGAGAAGGTCGGCACCTACCAGGACGCCGGCTTCCCGAACTACGAGGACAAGGACGGCGACACCTATCCTGACGACATCAACGTCAGCAAGCGCCTCGCCATCTTCTCTAACAACTTCCCGGACTACTACGAGACGTGGCGTCCGAAGCTCGATGGCCCGTTCGTCCCCGCGATCAAGAACGAGAAGGACGAGTACATCGCCAACGAGCAGTACCGGAACGTTCCCGGCGCCGTCCTGCGCATCGGCAACATCCCGCGCAGCGGCGACACCGGTGTGCATGCGGTCGACGACGTGGTGCTGCAGTCGCAGGGCCCCGGCTCCGAGAAGCTCAAGGGTTACATGGAGAACTCGGACGTCTATCGCGTGGTCGTGGACGCTCTCGCCCTCGGCGCCAAGCAGTAATTATCCGATATGAAGATTTCGTCCGGACGGGAAGCCGTCCGGACGTGCTGTTTTTGAGATACCGGCAGCTTTAGCGTAAGTGATAATTGTCATGAAACGGAACTGCGTTCTGATATATCGTTATGGCGTTATCGGATTCCCGCTGCGAGTAAACGGAAAGTGAATCGACGTTTCCTCGTGTTTGTCCGATTTCTGGCCCGGGAAGGTGTCCACCTTCCGGACGCCGGAAGGGCGGGATGGATATCGGAGGCTGAAATGAAACGTTCCTCATGGACAGGCGAGCCGGTGTCGCGCCGCGATATCGTGCGCGCGGGCATGGGCGGCGCGGCCGCGCTTACATTGGCGGGCCATGTCGCCCCGGTGCGCGCGCAGGGCGATATGCTGACGTTCGAGCAGCTCTATGGCAAGTTCAGCGTGCTGGGTCTGGAGTTTTCGGAGCAGGTCAAGCGACTCAAGGGGCGGAAGGTCTCCATGCGCGGCTTCATGGCGCCGCCGCTGAAGGCCGAGTCCAAGTTCTTCGTGCTCACCAAGATGCCGATGGCGCTGTGCCCGTTCTGCTCGTCGGACGCCGACTGGCCGGAGGACATCGTCGTTGTCTACCTCGGCGACAAGCAGACCTTCGTGCAATCGAACCAGACCATCGAGGTCACCGGCACGCTCGAAGTCGGGTCGTGGATCGATCCGGAAACCGGCTTCGTCAGCCAGTTGCGCCTCACCGACGCCCGCTTCAGGTCCGTATAGATGGTCGCGCTCCAGCTTTCCGACGTCAGGGTGAGCTTCCCCGGGCTCGACGCGCCGGTGCTCGACATCCCGCGGCTTGAAATCGCGCCGGGCGAGAATGTCGTGATCACGGGGCCGTCGGGCTCCGGCAAGACGACGCTGATCAACGTCATCACGGGGCTGGAGAAACCCGATCAAGGCGCGGTGCGCTGGGGCGATATCGATCTCGTGCCCCTCACTGAATCGCAGCGGGATGCGTGGCGTGCGACGCACGTCGGTCTCGTGATGCAGGAGTTTCATCTGTTTCCGGGCCTCAGCGCCATTGAGAACGTGCTGCTGCCGGTGCGCTTCCGCGTCTTTTCCGTGCCCGCGGAATTGCGCGGCCGCGCGGCGGCGCTGCTGGAGCGCGTGGGCCTGAAACGGCACGACCAGCGTATCGAGACCATGTCGCGCGGCGAGATGCAGCGCGTGGCGGTGGCGCGTGCGCTGCTCGGCAAGCCGGCCGTGCTGGTCGCCGACGAACCGACTGCCAGTCTCGACGCGGCGAGCGGCGCGGTGGTGGGTGATCTGTTGACGGAGCTGGCGGACGAGGAAAACGCCACGCTGATCGCCGTCACCCACGATCCGCGTCTCGCCTCGCGGTTGCAGCGGCGGCTGCGGCTCGTTGCCGGGCGCATCGTCGAGGACACGGCTCAGACGGCGGTGCCGCCCACGGCCGCGTCCGCCGCGGCCGCGCAGCAGGGGCAGGTGACATCATGATTCCCGTCCGTTTCATTCTGGCCGACCTGCGTCGTCTGTGGGCCGGATCGCTGGTGATCGTGCTGCTGATCGGCCTCGCGACGGCGCTCGGCATCGCCGTGGGCATCCAGGAGCGGGCGTTGCGCCTTGGCAGCGCGCGCGCCGCAGACCGTTTCGACGTCGTTATCGGCGCGGCCGGCAGCGAGACGCAACTGGTGCTGAGTTCCGTCTTTCTGCAGGCGGCGCCGCTCACACTGCTGCCGGGGCAGGTGCTGAAGAAGCTTGCCGAGGATCCGCGCGTCGACTGGGCGGCGCCGGTGGGCTTCGGTGATTCGTTCCAGGGCTCGCCCATCGTGGGCACCACGAACGAGTTCCTGACCGACAAGGGTCGCCGGCAGTTGCTCGCGGGCCATGTCTTCGAGAAGCGCACGGACGCTGTGGCCGGTGCCCTGGTCGATCTCCAGCCGGGCGATACGGTCAAGCCGATTCACGGCCTGCCGGGCGAGGGTGGGCATAGCCACGACGAACTGGCCTACACGATCGTGGGGCGGCTCGCGCCGACGGGCACGCCGTGGGACCGGGCGATCCTCGTCCCCATCGAGACCGTCTGGAGCATCCACGGGATGGGGCCGGCGGGCGCGCATGCGGAAGGCGATCACGCGGCCGCAGGCGACCACGACCACGATCACGACGGTGCGCAGGACCACGCGGCGGCGGACCATCTGGGCCCCCCGTGGTCGGCCGGCGTTCCCGGCGTTCCGGCAATCATCGTCAAGCCGAAGTCCATCGCCGCCGCGTACCAGCTGCGGCAGGAGTACCGCGCGGAAACGACGGTCGGCGTGTTCCCGGCGGAGGTGCTGACGCGCCTCTATGCGACGCTCGGCGACGCGCGGCTGGTGCTGACCGCCATTGCCATCGGCACGCAGGCGCTCGTCGGCGCGGCCGTGGTGCTGGTGTCGGTGGTGCATCTGTCGCAGCGCCGCCGCCAGATCGGCGCGCTCAGGGCGCTCGGCGCGCCGCGCGCGGCGATCTTCGGCGTGGTGTGGGTGGAACTGTTGCTGCTGATCGGGCTCGGTGTCGCTCTCGGTGTCGGTCTGGGCTATCTGGGCGCGAAGGTGGCAGCGTCTTTCTTCACCGTGCAGAGCGGCATCGTGCTGCCGGTAACGCTGGAGGCAAGCGACGTCGGCTTCGCCGCCGTGCTGCTGCTGGTGGCCGCGCTGATCGCGCTCATCCCCGCGTGGCTCGCCTACCGCCAGCCGCCGGCGGCTGCGCTGAGGGCGTGACAGCATTGCTGCCTCCGGGCGGCTTGCGGTATCGATTGTGCCTATAATAAACGGCGGGGCGGCAGGCTCCGCCGTTATACGTTCGGGTTCGATGACTCACACGCTCACTTTGACATTCTCCGTCGCGCCGGATGCGGAGATTTTCGCCATCGGCGACATCCATGGCCATGCGCCGCTGCTGGACGACCTGCTGGAGCGCATCGCGCGCACGCCGCGCCTGCCCGGCAAACGGCGCATCGTGGTTTTCCTCGGCGATCTCATCAACCGTGGGCCGCAGTCCATTGCCACGCTCGATCTCGCTGCCGCGGCGCACGAGCGCGTGCAGGCGGACGAGGTCGTCGGCCTGTGGGGCAACCACGAGCAAATGCTGCGTCTCGCCATGCTGCCCGCGCACGATCCCCGCTGCATCAGCGCCCGCGCGCTGTGGATGCAGCACGGCGGCCCGGGCTTTCTGGCGGAACTCGGCATCGGCTCGCCCTTCGCGCTGGCCGATGCGCTGGGGGAACGGCGGCTGGCGTGGCTTACCGGCCTGCGCCCGCATTTCCGGTCCGGCAACGTGCTGTTCGTCCATGGCGGCGTCAACCCGCGCATCCCGCTCGCGGCGTTCCTGCTCGCGCCGGTCGAGGTTGACATCGCGAAGCTGGACTACGACCTGCACTGGGCCTGGATACGCTACACCTTCGCCCGTTTCGAGCCGCGGCAGGAGGGGCGGCGCGGCCATCAGGGCGTGTTCGTTGCGCACGGCCACCTGCAGGGCCATCTCGACGTCGTCACGCGCGCCGACGCGCAGCTCGCCCGCGACCGCATCAACCTCGACGGCGGCTCCTACAGCACGGGCCGCGCGCGCATGGCCCGCTTCGTCGACGACCGGCTGTCGCTGTTCGAGGCGGCGGTCACGGAAACCGGCATCCCGGGCAAGGGCTTCGATGCCGTGCCCGTCGACTGGATCGATACGGTGTCATAAGGCCGTGCGCCGCCATATGTCGCAGCGTGCGGACCTGCACAATCGCGTTATCCCGCTTGCGCGCGCCGTCGCCGGCGGCTACTCAGCGGCGAAGCGGAGCCGGGAGCGCCGACAGGCATCGCGCTCCGTCAAATAGACGGACCGGAAGGGCGATCCGACCGGAAATCGTCTTCATCTGGCGAACGACATGGGAGGTTCGGGATATGGCAATGGCAGGTGTGCGTCGGGCGCTGCCCCTGATCGTCTTTCTCGTCGGCCTGCTCATTCTCGGCAGCGCCATCCTGCTGCAGCTGCGCGGCGGCGCGGACGCACCGGCTCCCTCGGCGGTCGGCGGTGCGTTTACGATGACCGACCATAACGGCCGGCAGGTGACGGAGAAGGATTTCCTCGGCGCGCCAACCCTGGTCTTCTTCGGCTTTACCCATTGTCCCGACATCTGCCCCACGACGCTGTTCGAGGTGTCGGAGGTGCTGCGCGCGGCGGGAGACCGGGCGAACGGCGCGCACGTGCTGTTCGTCACCGTCGATCCGGAGCGCGATACGTCCGTGGTTCTCAAGGACTATCTCGCCAGCTTCGACGACCGCATCCTCGGCCTCAGCGGCGACCGCGCGCAGACCGACGCCATCATCAAGGCGTTCAAGGTCTACGCGAAAAAGGTGCCGACCGGCGACGCGCCGGAAGACTACACGATGGATCACACGGCAATCGTCTACCAGATGGACAAGCAGGGGCGCTTCGTCGGCGCGTTCAACCTGCAGCGCCCGCCTGAGGACGCGGCCAAGGAGCTGATCAGCCGCCTGTAAAGGGCGACGTGCGCCTGCGCGAGAGGCCGTGCCGTGTCTTGTGCCAGTGGTGGGGAGCGATGAGCAGTTCGAGCAACCCCCACCACGCGGCGAGCGACAGCATCAGGAGATAAACGGGCAGGAACGGCGTCACCCACAGCAGCCGCAGCCGGCGTTGGCGCCGGAGCCCGACGACCATCGGCAGCATCAGTGCCAGCAGGCCGCCTATCCAGACGGCGGACGAGAAGCCGAGGACGATGGCGTCCGGCCATGCCTGCGTCGTGCCGAACGCGCTCCATAGCATCCAGGCCGAGGCGGGCATGAACAGCGGCATGCCGAGCGCGCCGAGGACCGTGCCGAAGGTCAGCGTCGAGGCAAGGATGAAGCCGGCAGGCCCGAGTTCGCGCCAGGCGGCGCGGGGATGGCGCGCATGGGTGATGCACACCTGCATCCACCCCTTCAGCCACCGTGCGCGCTGCCTTATCCAGGCGCCGGCCGTGATCGGCGCCTCCTCCCGCGTGGCGGAGGGCAGGTCCATGACGCGCCACCCGAAGCGCGCCAGACGGATGCCGAGGTCCGCGTCTTCCGTGACGTTCCAGGCGTCCCAGCCGCCGATCCGGCGCAGGACCGCCGTGCGCAGATGGTTGGAGGTGCCGCCGAGCAGCACTGGCAGCCGCCCGGCCGCGAGGCCCGGATTGACGGCGTCGAACAAGGCGGCGTATTCGGCGGCGAACAGGCTCGGCAGCAGGCCGTCGCGCGGGTTGTCTATCACAAGGTGTGCCTGCAGGCAGGCGGCGTCCGGAAAGGCGCGGAACAGCGTCGCCGCGAGCCTGAGCTGGCGCGGGTCGGGGATGTCTTCCGCGTCGTAGACCACGACATGCCTGCCGCGCGCGGTCGCCAGCGCCATGTTGAGGGCGCGGGGCTTCGTGCGCGGACGACCCGCGGGCGCGACGAGAACCCGGAGGTGGGGCGGCGGCTCGCAGGCCTCGATCGCCTCGCGCGTCTGCGTATCGTCTTCCTCCAGCACGAGATTGATGTCGAGCTTGGCGGGTGGATAGTCGAGCGAGCGCAGCGCGTGCAGGAGCTGCGGCACCACCTGCGTCTCGCGGTAGAGCGCCACGATGACCGTGTAGACGGGGAGTTCCGCGTCCGCGAGCAGCGGCGGCAGCAGCGTTCGCGCCGTCCATTGCGGCCTCTCCAGGCAACAGGCGATCCGCTGCATTTCCATCGCCAGAAAGACGACGGCAGCGGCCAGCATCAGCCCTTGCAGGACGGAAACGGGGAAGAGTGCCATCCCGGTCAGCAACAGGCCGGCGCACACCAGCAGGCCGGCGCGCTGGCGCCGGACGAGGCCGTGGAAGACGGAGAACTGGGGCATGCGCGCCGCCAACCCGCCGGAAATCTCGCTGGCGATCTCGCGCTGGAAGCGGCCGCTGGCGAGCCGGGCGAGGCGGCGTGGCGTGGTGAGCGCGAATCCCCGGCCGCTCAACCGGTAGCGGTGCTGGAACAGCATGCGGATGGCCCGCCCGTCCGGCGCGATGGCGTAGCGAAGCCCGTGGCGGTTCGGCGCGAGCGGCAGCGCGCCGGCGTGCAGCGCCTCCGGATAGTGGGCATCGGCCCCCAGCTGCACCTCTTCCGGCAGGAAGGGCAGGCCGAGTTCGCGCGCGAGGGCGCGGTAGAGCGCTTCCTCAGGCATGAGTTCGAGCGCAAGCACCGCTTCGGATGCCGGTACCTGCCAATGGCGCGCCCACCGCGCGGCATCGCCGAGGAGGGCGGGAGGAATGCCGTGGCTGGCGAGAAACGCGATGTCGGCAGGAATATCGCCCGGTGGCCGCGCCTGTTCCCCGCTCATCGCGGGCCGCCTGACCGCACGACGGCGGGCGGCGGGAGACGGCCGGGCGGGCCGCCGGGGCAGGCGCGTTTTATCGTCGGGTCAGGCGTCAACATCGGTTTCCACGGTTATGCATTCGATATAAGATCGTCGGCGCAATGCGGCATTCATTTATCTTTTTGCGACAGATATGTCATGTTTCAGCTTTGCTGTTTGCGGCAGCATGGCTTGGCCTGTGCGCGCGCGCCGATGCGGCGACCGTGACGGTTCCCGGTTTCTGGGGCGCGGAGGCACGGATGCAGAAGCCGGATCTGCTCGGGGCGCGCGTCGTCCGCTTCCTCACGGACGACGAATTTCCGCCGTTGCACTTCACTGGCCCGGGCGGCCAGCCGACCGGCTTTTCGGTGGAGCTGGCGCGGGCCGCCTGCGCGCTGCTTGAGCTGAGCTGCACGATCCAGGTGCGCCGCTTCGACACGCTGCTCGATTCGCTGGCCGACCGCCGCGGCGATGTCGTGGCCGCCGCCATCCCGATCCGCCCGGCGCTACATGAGCGCTTCAGCGTCACCGCGTCTTATCACCGCACGCCTGCGCGCTTCGTCACACGCCGCCCTGCAGTTGCAGAAGGGCCGGCGGACGGGCCACTGCAGGCGGCGGTGCTTACCGGGCGCAAGGTCGCGGTGGTGCGGGAGACGGCGCACGAGGCTTATCTCGCCGCCTTCTTCCCGCAGGCGGCGCGCGTGCCGTTCGCCAGCCTGCAGGCGGCGCAGGCGGCACTGAAGGCGGGGGATGTCGACTACCTGTTCGCGGACGGCATGTCGCTGGCCCTGTGGCTCAATGGCGCGGCGGCGGGCGACTGCTGCATTTTCGCCGGCGGCCCCTATCTGGAGAGCCGCTTTTTCGGCGAGGGTGTCGGCTTCATCGTGCGAAACGACGACACCGTATTGCGCGATGCACTGGATTACGCGCTACGAAAGCTGTGGGAAAACGGCACGTATACCGAAATCTACCTGCGCCATTTTCCCGTCAGCTTCTATTGACCGGAGCCGCTGCGCAGGATGCGCAGCAGCAGCCACACCGGCACCACGATCATGGCACCGTAGCCGATCCAGATGCCCACGTTGCGCAGGCTGGCGAAGCCCTCGTCGATCAACTGGCGCACCAGCGAGGTGATGCCCTCGTAAAGGTCGACCGGCGACACGCCCCACCACGACATCACCGCGCCGACGATCAGCGACAGGAACAGCAGCCGGATGAGGACACCGCCGGGCGAGCCGCCAAGGAAGCGGTTCAGGGAACCATTTGACATCACATTCTCTCCGTCGGACGGGCCTGTCGTCGGCTTCGGGGCTGGTTGCCCCGTTTTGTCATAATTCGGCAGCACGGCATACCTTAAAGCGGAAGAAAAATCGGACGGTCTCCGGCCGCAGCCGGCGTGTGCGGTTTCGCGCTGGCCGGGCACGCCGGGCTATCATAACGTTGTATTCGAATCACGCGATATCAAGCGACGCATTTCAAGCTCCCGGCGCCGCCGGCGCCGGCAGGCAACACGGGGGAAACGATGACCGGGGCTGTGCCATGCCAACTGCCCGCGCTCGATGCGGCGCTGTTCGATTCCGAGCGGATCGACGCGGAGACGAGGAAGCTGAACACGGCGATCGTCGACCTGATCAACGCCGCGCCCGACCAGTGGAGCCTGCCGCCGCAGGAGGTGCGCGACCTGCGCGCGCAGGGACGGGGGGCGTTTCCCGCACCGATCCTGAGTCCGCGCGCCCGCACCGTCGAGATCCCGGGCCCGCGCGGCGCCATTCCGCTGCGCATCGTGGAGCCGCGCGATAGCACGCGCGGCGCCTTCCTGCACATTCACGGCGGCGGATGGACGTTCGGCACCGCCGACGGGCAGGATGCGCGGCTGGAACGCTTCGCCGACAACCTCGGGCTCGTCGCCATCTCTGTGGAATACAGGCTCGCTCCCGAACATCCCTATCCGGCCGGTCCCGACGACTGCGAGGCGGCGGCGCTCTGGCTCGCGCGCGAGGGTGCGGCCCTCTTCGGCGCCGAGCGGCTGTTCATCGGCGGCGAATCGGCGGGCGCGCACCTGTCGCTCGTCACGCTGCTGCGGCTGCGCGACAGGCATGGGCTGTCGCCCTTCAGCGGCGCCGTCCTCACGGCGGGCTGCTTCGACCTCGGCCTCACGCCGAGCGTGCGGCACTGGGGCGAGGAAAAGCTGGTGCTCAACACCCGCGATATCGAAAAGTTCGTGGAAAGCTACCTCGGCGGGCCGGAACTCGGCGGACACGACCCGCGCCACCCGGACATCTCTCCTCTTTATGCCGACCTGTCCGGCCTGCCGCCGGCGCACCTGATCGTGGGCACCCGCGATCCGCTGGTCGACGACACGCTGTTCCTGCACACGCGCTGGGTCGCGGCCGGCAACCGGGCCGAACTCGCCGTTTGGCCGGGCGGCGCGCATGTCTTCGTCGTCTTCCCCGGCACGCTCGCGGACAGGGCGCTGGCGCGCTCCGAGGCGTTCCTCGCGACTTTCCTGTAGCGGAGAGGTGTCCGCCGGTCAGGCGGCGCTCGTCGAGCCCGCGGCGGAGGCGATGCGCGCGGCGGCGATCACCGCCTGCGTGCGGCTTTCGACGCCGAGCTTCTGCAGGATCGCGGAGACGTGCGCCTTGACGGTCGCCTCCGAGACCATGAGTTCGTAGGCGATCTGCTTGTTCAGCAGGCCTTCCGAGAGCATCATCAGCACCCGCACCTGCTGGGGCGTGAGGCTGGAGAGCCGGCGTACGAGTTCGTTCGTCTCGCGGTCCGGCGGCTGCGAGAGATCGACGTCGGGCGGCGTCCATGTCTGGCCGGCGAGGATGGCCTGCAGCGCCTCGCCCATGGTACGCACGTCGAGCGACTTCGGAATGAAGCCCGAGGCACCGAAGTCGATCGAACGGCGGATGACGGCCGGATCGTCGTTGGCGGAAACGATGGCGACCGGCACGTCGGGATATTGCGCGCGCAGGTATATGAGCCCGGAGAAGCCCTGCACGTCGGGCATGGTGAGGTCGAGCAGCGCGAGATCCACGGGCCCGCTGTGCGCCAGGGCATCGAGGAGCGCCTCGAAGGTGCCGCTTTCGGAGATCGCCACGTTGGAGACGACGGCTTCCACCGCCTGACGCAGGGCGCCCCGGAACAATGGATGATCGTCCGCTATGACGATCCGTGCCGATGATCCAGCACTCAAGGACCTTCCCCCGATATGTTTATGGTTATGCCTTCCACGGAAAAGCCGACAATCTTGCGAACGACGGCGTCCCCCCGCGACGATGGCTTGTGCAAGGCCGTGCGCCCATTGTCGAGAACTATATTAAATTATTAGCAGAGATGTCGATGACAGAAGCATGATCGGCGTCAATTCGTTGCCGGACAACCATGTCGGCGGCGTCGGGGCCGGTCGTCCGCCGTGCCTGCCCGCGTGTTCACGACAGGCGCGCGGCGCCATGCATGAGCGCTGCGCTGATCTGCGCGGCGCCAGTGGCCGCGATGAGCGCGCCGAGGCCGATCATCAGCGAGCGCCGCCGCGAGGCCGTCGCAGCATCGTCGGAGGCGGCATCACCGCCCTCGGCGCCCTGGCTGCGCGTCTCGTCCGCGCCCGCCATGGCCGCGCGCCGGGCGGCGGCGATGAAGCTCGCGGTGAAGCCCACGTTCTCGGTCAAGCCCGTCGTCTCGCGCGCCAGCAGGTTCTCGGGGCCGTCCGCAGGCGGCGTTTCCGGCCCGGGCCCTCCTCCAGTGGCGCCGGCGCGGGCAAGCGCCTGCGCGGCGCGGCGCTCCGGCTCCTCAGTGCCCTTGCCGCGCAGCCCGCGCGCGCGCAGATCTTCTTCGAGCAGTGCGAGCCGGTCGACGATGCGTTCCAGCGTGCTGTGCACGGCGTCCAGCGTATCCGACGCACGCAGCTCCCGCTCCCGCAGTTCCCGCGTGCGCTGGTCGGGCGCGTCGTCCCGGGCGGAGAGGGCGGCGAGCGCCTCCCGCGCCGCGACGCGGGCCATGCGCTCCAGCGAGGCGTCGTCGGCCTGCGGCAGCCCGCGCAATTGCGCCGATAGCGCGCCGATGCTGGTCTCCAGTGCTTGCAGCCGCCCGTCGTCGACGGGCTGCGCGCCGTCTGCGGCGGTGCTCTCCCGCGTGTGGCGGGCGACGTCGTCGAGGCGCTGGGCGAGATGGCTGATCTGTTCGGCCAGCCTGTCGACCACGCCCGTCGAGGTGGCGTCGTGCAGCTCGCGCTCGCCGCCGTTGTCGGGGGCGCCGGCGAGGTGCAGACGCTCGACGTTTTCCGAGAGGCTGCGCACCATGTCCTCGATGCGTGCCAGTTCCAGCGGCGGGCGATCCTCCTCCAGCCGGGAATCGATACGGTCGAGCCGCGCCAGCACTTCGCCCAGCTCCGGCTGCTGCAACGCCTCGGTAGCCGGGCGCAGCGCCGCGTCCAGCTTGCGCGACAGCCCTTCGAGCCGCTCGATGATGGCCTGCTGCGGGGCGCCGTCGTCCTCGCCCGCCTCAAGCCGCGCCAGTTCGACCTGCCGCGAGCGGATGTCGACGATGGCGCGGGCCAGCCGATCCTCAACCTCGATCTGCCCGGCCTCGGGCGTCGCGTCGCGTGTGTCGCGGCCTTCCTGCAACTGGCGCAGGATGTCGTGCATCTGGTGCGCGAGGCGCAGCTCCATGGCGGCGATTGCCTGCGTCTGCTGAAGGGCGGCCTCCTGCAGGGGCGCGGCGACGTCCTTCGGCAGATGCTCCAGCCGATGCGCCGTCTGCTGCTCGATGCGCCGGATGCGCTTCGCGACGGCAGCCAGCGTGCGCGTGAGTTCCGCCGTCGCCTGTTCCTGCTGCGTGGCGGCGCGGAGCGCGTCCTCCCGGCGCCGTTCCTCGGCGTTCGCCATATAGCGGGCAAGGCCGGTGAGCGCCTCTGCGAGGCGCATCGCCTGCTCGCGGCTGCGCTGCTCGCTGCGGGCGGCGATGTCCCGCAGCAGCCGCTCGATGGCGGAGGCGGGGAAAGCCTGCTGTATTCCTGGGTGCGGCGGTGCCTGCGGCGCGTCATGTCGCGCGGTGTCCCGCCGGGCGAGGCGCGAGAGATGGGCGGCGATCTCGGCCCAGCGCTCGTCCCGCGGGTTCGGCCGGTCCGCCGGGCGGGCGGCCTGCTGCATGTCGGCCTGCTGCGTGATGACGAGGCTGAGCCATTCGCCGATGGTCATGCCGGAGCGGCGCGCGGCTTCCTTCACCGCCTCGCGCACCGGCGGGGCGATGCCCTTGACGCTCCAGGACTGTTGCGAAGACTGCTGCTGCGCGGATTGCGGCGTGGCGTGCTGTGCTTGGCTCGTCATGATCCGGCGTCATCCAGTTCCTGCATCGGGGTGCACCCGTCCTCGCCGGCGGGTTGGCCGGCGCGCGTGTCGATCCGGCTGGACCGGCCCATGTTCCGAAGCCCGCGCCGCGATCCCGAATCGCGGAAAACGCCGGTCCCCGTAACCGGTTCTCCACCGTCTGACTTTTTGCCGCTCACGGTAAACAGACGGTTAAGCCGGCTGCCTTTTCCACGCCCGGGGGGCGGGCATCGTCACAACGGTGTTGCCGCGCCGCCGCTATGCACTTGGGGGATGGCAGCATCGGAAAAATCGCGACTCGACGCTGCCCCGAAAAACGTGGTAAACGCCAGCGCCAACCCAGCTTCCGCCTGATCGGCGTCCGGCTTCCCTCGGTACGCTGCCCGCCCGGCACAGGTGCCGGCCTCGCGGTCATGCTGAACCATACGAATCAGAAAGGTTGGCGATGCCGGCTATCCGCGAAAAGACCATCCGTGAGGCTTTGACCTTCGACGACGTGCTCCTGCAGCCGGGGCATTCAGAGGTGATGCCGGGGCAGGTCGACCTGAGGACGGCGCTGACCCGTTCCATCTCGCTCAACCTGCCGATCATCGCTTCCGCCATGGATACGGTGACGGAGGCGCGCATGGCCATCGCCATGGCGCAGAGCGGCGGGCTCGGCGTCATCCACCGCAATCTCACGCCCGAACTGCAGGCCGATCAGGTCCGCCTCGTCAAGAAATACGAATCCGGCATGGTGGTGAACCCGGTCACCATTCACCCGGACGAGACGCTCTCCGATGCGCTGACGCTGATGAAGACACATTCCATCTCCGGCATTCCCGTGGTGGAGCGGGGCGCGGGCGGCCACAACGGCAAGCTCGTCGGCATCCTGACCAACCGCGACGTGCGCTTCGCCACCAGCCCGGAACAGCGCGTATCGGAACTGATGACTAAGGACCGGCTGATCACCGTGCGCGAGGGTGTGGGGCAGGAGGAGGCCAAGCGGCTCCTGCATCAGTTCCGCATCGAGAAGCTGATCGTCGTCGACAGCCACTATCGCTGCATCGGCCTCATCACCGTCAAGGACATCGAGAAGCAGGTCGCCTATCCCAGCGCGGCCAAGGACGACCAGGGCCGGCTGCGCGTCGCCGCCGCGACCACGACCGGCGACGAAGGTTTCCTGCGTTGCGAGATGCTGATCGACGCGGGCTGCGACGTGCTCGTCGTGGATACCGCCCACGGCCATTCCCAGCGCGTGCTCGACACTGTCGCCAAGGTCAAGAAGCTGTCGAACGCCGTGCAGGTAATCGCCGGCAACGTCGCCACCGCCGCCGGTACGCAGGCGCTCATCGACGCGGGGGCGGATGCCGTCAAGATCGGCATCGGGCCGGGCTCCATCTGCACCACCCGTATCGTGGCGGGTGTGGGGGTGCCGCAGCTCACCGCCATCATGGACTCGGCCGAGGTGGCGCACGCCGCGGGTATCCCGATCATCGCCGACGGCGGCATCAAGGTCTCGGGCGATCTCGCCAAGGCGTTGGCGGCTGGCGCATCCACGGCCATGGTCGGCTCGCTGCTTGCCGGCACGGACGAGACGCCTGGCGAGGTTTTCCTGTGGCAGGGCCGTTCCTACAAGTCCTATCGCGGCATGGGATCGGTCGGCGCGATGTCGCGCGGTTCCGCCGACCGCTACTTCCAGCAGGACATCAAGGATACGCTGAAGCTCGTGCCCGAGGGCATCGAGGGGCAGGTCGCCTACAAGGGCAGCGTCGCGGCCGTGCTGCACCAGCTCGCGGGCGGCCTGCGGGCGGCTATGGGCTATGTCGGGGCGCGCACCGTCCCCGAGCTGCAGGAAAAGGCGGAGTTCGTGCGGATCACCAACGCCGGCCTGCGCGAGAGCCACGTTCATGACGTGACCATCACCCGCGAGAGCCCCAACTATCCGACCCGCGGCTGACGCGGACGGGAACCGGACCATGACACCTGCCGCGCGCGTTTCCGCCGCCATCGCGATTCTGGCGGACCTTGAGGTCCGCCGCCGCCCCGTCAACGATGCGTTGCGCGAGTGGGGGCAAACCCACCGCTTCGCCGGATCGAGGGACCGTGCGGCCGTGGCCACGCTCGTCTACGACGCCTTGCGGCGGCGCGCGTCGGCCGCGTCCCTGCTCGGCGGCGACAGCCCGCGCGCCGTGGTGCTCGGCATGTTGCGTCTCGGGCGCGGCCTTGAGGCGGATGACATAGCCCGCCTGTTCTCCGGCGAGCGCTTCGCACCCGAGGCGCTGACCGCCGACGAGCGCGGGCGGCTCGAAGCACCGCCGCCCGACATGTCGGCCCCGGCGGCCGGCGACTTTCCCGACTGGCTGGAGGAGCCGCTCACGCGGGCATTCGGCGACGACCTGATCGCGGAAATGCAGGCGCTCGCCGACCGCGCGCCCATCGACATCCGCGTCAACACGCTGAAAACCTCGCGCGAGGCGCTGGCGGAAGCGCTGGCGCACCTTTCCCCCGAGACGACGCCCCTGGCGCCCGACGGGCTGCGCTTTCACGTCGACGCCGATGGCCGTGGCCCGGCGCTGCAGGCGGAGCCGGAGTTCATCCAGGGCCTGTTCGAAGTGCAGGACGAGGGCTCGCAGCTCGCGAGCCGCCTGACGCTGGCAGCGCCCGGCGAACAGGTCATCGACCTCTGCGCCGGCGCGGGCGGCAAGACGCTGGCGTTGGCGGCGCAGATGGACAACCGTGGCCAGATCTATGCCACCGACATCGACGCCCAGCGCCTCGCAGCCATCCATGCGCGGCTGGAGCGCTCCGGCGCGCGCAACGTGCAGCTGCGGGTGCCGCGCGGACGCTACGACCCGGTGCGCCGCCCCGAAGTTGCCGATCCGCTGGCCGATCTTGCCGCCTCCGCCGATCTCGTGCTGGTCGACGCGCCCTGCACCGGCACGGGCACATGGCGGCGCAATCCTGACGCCAAATGGCGGCTGCGCCCCGGCGCACTGAAGGAGCGCATGAACGATCAGGCTGTCGTCCTCGACCGTGCGGCCGGGCTGGTGAAGCCGGGCGGCCGCATCGCCTATGTTACCTGCTCGCTGCTGCCGGCGGAAAACGACGACGCCATCACGGCTTTTCTGGAGCGCCATGACGAATTTTCGATTCTGTCAGCGGAAGATGTCTGCCGGCAGGCCGGATTGCCGGACCTCGCGCCATGCGCAACCGCGGCTGGCGGCCTGCTGCTGACACCGCACAGGACGGAGACGGACGGATTTTACGTGGCGGTGCTGAGCAACGGCACAACCGGCGCCGCAGGGTAGGGCGGCATGCCGGCGGTAGCCAAGTGAATGGTCAAGCGGGCTATCTTCCTCACGGGGCCGATCGGCGCGGGCAAGACCACGCTGGGACGCGCGCTCGCGCAGGCGCTGGGCGGCTCCTTCATCGACGGCGACGACTATGCATTGTCGGGCCGGCCCTGGTACGCCTCAAGCCTGCGCACGAGCCGGGCGATCGTCAAGGCCGCCACGGCGGAACTGATGCGTGGCGACCACGTCGTGATCGCGTATCCGCTGCGCTGTATCAACTGGATTTATTACCGCCGGTGCTTCGCCGATGCGGGTGTGGTGCTGTCGGTCATCAATCTGCGGGCAACCTGCGCGCAGATCGTCCATCCCGCGCGCGGGCGCAGTTTCGATGCGAGCGAACGGCGGCGTATCGCGGAGATGATCAGCGAAGGTTATGGCGAGCGCACGTTTGCAGACACTACGGTCGATACGGGAAGTCTGCAGCCGGCGGCGGCGCTGAAGGCGCTCGTCGCCGCCATCCGTTGACGCCCTGTCGCAGCGCGTGAGCCGCCACGCGGCGGATGCCGCCCGGTTCTCGCCCTACTACTCGCCGGGACGCACGTACGCGGATCGCCGTCCAGCTTCGTCGCCGCGTAACCCATCGCGAGAATGAAGAGGGGCATGACGAGACAAGCGACAATCCAGATATTCGTTATCTCAAGCTTCCCGCAGCGGTGAGCTTGCTTCGTTCGTTATGGACGATTGCCATATTGTCGGCGTCTGAAGCGATTGGCGCACAGCACTATATCACTTCTTCCTGTCGTACGGATTGTCCCCTGAGCGCAGCGCCAGTCTGATGGGGGTGCCCTTGAGGCCGAAGGTTTCGCGCAGGCCGTTGACGAGGTAGCGCGTGTAGGAGCGCGGCAGTTCGCCGAGCTGGTTGCCGAACAGGGCGAAATGCGGCGGACGGCTCTTTACCTGCGTGATGTAGCGGATCTTGATGCGCCGGCCGGAGACGGCCGGCGGCGGGTGGCCTTCCAGCATGTCGGCGAGCCATTTGTTGAGGCGCGCGGTGGAAATGCGCTCGTTCCAGATGCGGTAGGCGTCCATCACCGCTTCCATCAACGGGTCGATACCCCGTCCCGTGAGGCCGGAGAGCGGGATGATCGACACGCCCCTGACCTGCGCCAAAAGGCGGGCGGCTTCCTCGCGCAGTTCCTTCAGCAGGCCGTGCTGGTCGGAGACGAGGTCCCACTTGTTGAGGCCGATGATGACCGCGCGGCCTTCCTTTTCGATCAGGTCCACGATAGTCAGGTCCTGCTTCTCGAACGGAATGGTGGCGTCGAGCAGGACGACCACCACCTCGGCGAAGCGAATGGCGCGCAACCCGTCGGCGACTGACAGTTTCTCCAGTTTGTCATCGATGCGCGCGCGCTTGCGCATGCCCGCCGTGTCGTAGAGCTTGATGTCATGGCCGCGCCATTGCCAGTCGAGCGCGATGGAATCGCGCGTGATCCCCGCCTCCGGGCCGGTCAGCAGGCGTTCCTCGCCGATCATCTGGTTGATCAGCGTGGACTTGCCGGCATTCGGCCGCCCGCAGATGGCGATCCTGAGCGGCCGGCGCAGGTTGCCCTGTCCGTCGGGGCCGTCGTCCTCCTCCGCCTCGTCGTCGGGGTCGGGAAAATAGGGCATCAGCGCTTCAAGCAGGTCGGCCGTGCCCTCGCCGTGTTCGGCGGAAAAGGGGACGGGGTCGCCGAGGCCGAGCGAAAACGCCTCATAGGCGCCGTCGAGGCCGATCTTGCCCTCCGCCTTGTTCGCGATGAGGATGACCGGCTTGCCGGAGCGGCGCACCAGCTCCGCGAACTGTCTGTCGGCGGGGGTGACGCCGACGCGCGCGTCGATCACGAACAGGACGATGTCGCTGTCAGCGATCGCCGTTTCCGTCTGCTGGCGCATGCGTCCCGCGAGCGTGCCGTCATCCGCCTCTTCAAGCCCTGCCGTGTCGAACACCGGGAAGGTGAGATGGCCGAGCGTCGCCTCGCCCTCCCGCCTGTCGCGCGTGACGCCGGGCCGGTCGTCGACGAGTGCGAGCTTGCGCCCCACCAGCCGGTTGAAGAGCGTCGACTTGCCGACGTTGGGACGGCCGATGATGGCGACCGTGGGGGTCATGGATGCTCCGGACAAAACAGAATATTTCCAAAAATCAATCAGTTGGTGGTTTCGCTGCCGGTGGCCGACGGGCCGCCCGCGACGAGTGCCAGATAAATCTCCTGCACGCGCTGGCGCACGCCCTGCGTCGCGGCCGGGTCGGTCAGAATCTGGTCGAACCAGCGTCCTGCGTCTTCCAGCTTGCCTGCACGCAGCGCCACGAGGCCAAGCGTCTCCAGCGCCGTCAGCCGCCAGGGCTGGCCGGGTGCCGCGAGCGGCTGCAACGCGGCCTGCGCCTCATCCGGCGAGAGCTTGTCGATCTGCAGCAGGGTGGCGCGCAGCCGGGCGAGATCGCGCCACACAGCATCGACCTTGCCATCGTCCGCGATGGCCGTAAAGGCGGCGGCACCCGCCGCCGGGTCTTTCGCGCCGGCGATGGCGGCAAGGCGCAGGCGCGCCAGCAGCTGGTAGCCCGCCGGTCCGTCCGCGGCGATAGTGGAAAGGGCGTGCTCCGCGTCCGCCGTCTTGCCCTCGCGCGCCGCCTGCAAGGCTTCCTCGAAGCGCGCGCCGGTGTCCTCGGCGGATTGCCTGTCGAACCAGCGCCACGCCTGCCAGCCGCCCACACCCACGACGACCAGCACCACAACGGCGATCAGGAGCGGGGCCACCCGACGGAAAAGCTGCGAATAGCGATCGCGGCGCAGGTCTTCATCGATTTCGCGGAAAATGTCGGTCATTGGCCTAACTGTGATGGGCAACGGTGGCCCGGCTGCGCCGGCGCGGGCGGGAAGGATGAAGCCGGACCATTATCACAGCCCTGCCGGGAAAGCGAGATCGCCGGTTTCCCGGCATTATCCTATACAATGTCGCCTTCCGCCTCGACAAAGGCCCGCAACAGGTGGTGGGCGATGGCCATGGGGCGAGGCGCCGTCAGCCCGTCCGGATGCCCGTCCGCCAGCATCAGGCGGGCCTCCTCGCGCGTGAACCAGCGCGCATCCTCAAGCTCCAGCCGGTCGACGACGATGGTGGTCGCCAGCGCCCGCGCCACACAGCCGATCATCAACGAGGAGGGAAAGGGCCACGGCTGCGACGCGAGGTAGCGCACGGCCCCCACGGGCACGCCCGCTTCCTCCATCACCTCGCGGCGCACGGCGTCCTCCACGGTCTCGCCCTGCTCCACGAAGCCCGCCAGCGCGGAATACATGCCGGGCGCGAAGCGCGGCTGCCGGCCGAGCAGGCAGCGGTCGCCATCCGTCACCAGCATGATGACCACAGGGTCGACGCGCGGGAAATGCTGCGCCGCGCAGGACGGGCAGTCGCGCCGGAAACCGCCGGTGAAGGTAACGGTCGGCGCGCCGCAGTTGGCGCAAAAGCGGTGACGGCGGTGCCAGTCCATGAGCGCCTTCGCCTCGCCCAGCGGGCCGAGTTCGTCGGCGGGCAGCAGCCCCTCGGCCGCAATGGCGCGCAGGCCGACGGGCGCGATGTCGCCGCGTCCGGAAAACGCCTCCGTCGCTGTTTCGGGAAAAAGCAGCGCGAACAGCGGCGTGTCGTCGAGGGTGCCAAGATAGGCGCTCTCCTGCTCCCGCCCGATCTCCGCGGCCTGCGCGAAGGTGAAGCGCGCCCGTTCCGACCCGCCCTCCGTCTTCAGCAGGGGCGCGTCGCCGACGATGAGGAAGACGCGCGTGCGAGGGTCGACGCGCAGCGCCGCGAGTTCCGACTCGATCTCCCGCCTCTCCGAGTGCCGGTTCAGGCGGTTGCGGGCGAAGGCCGTGTGCGCCGAGAGTTCGCGCGCGGTAAAGGGCCGGATTTCCGGCTCGGCGTTGGCATCGCGCGTCATTGCGTTTCCTGCATCGGAGAGAGAGAATCGGTTGCGGCCGCAGCCGGGGGGACGAGCGATCGTAAAGCCGCTTTCCGCCCGACGCCAGAGCGCGTTCCGATCAGAATTCGCTCAAGATAAGGAACCTGGAATCTGTCCTGTTTCAACATAAACAGGACAGATTCCGGCACCGATTGAAGGGCTTCCGGAACGCCTGCTACCCGGTTGATCCGGCTGTCGTTTCCGGTGTGAATGGCAGCTATGCGCACAATTCATTCCCGATGGGCGGATAGGCCGAATTTTCCCCTTGACGTCGCCCTCAGTTAGTCGCATTTACCGTCCATACATTTCGTCATCGCGTGTGTTGCGCGAGACGAATCCCATCGGAAATCAAACCATGCCCAGCGACAGTATAAGTCGATCGCGTTCGCCGTCTGCGGCCTTCTGGGCAGCCTGATTTCTGACAGGCTCACCCGGATACGGCCGTTGACGGCCGTATCGACAGGAAGGTGAGCCAATGACCTCTGCGAAGATCAATCGCAGCCTGGCGGCTGCAAGCTACGAAGAAACCCGCGCCGATCGTTCCGTCGCGTGGCTGCTCGTATTGATGCTCGTCCTCGTCTTTCTCCCCGTGATGGGAGTATGGATGACGGCCTTTTTCACGCGCTGACTGTCGGAACCCGGCAGCGCACGGATACGCAGGCGTGATCCCGGAAAGCGTTGCCCGCTTTCGGGAAGGGATCAGGCATAAACAGACGGTGCGGCGTACGGCTTCGATTGGCTGTCCGCCGCTCCATATGTATCGATCGCGGCATCGCACCAGCGGGAAGGCTTCCCGGCAGGGCGGTGCCGTAATCGTTTATGGGACGGCTGCGGATGGGACCGGCTTCCCGATGGGGCGCCTGCGCGATCCATCCATCCGTCGGTCCGGGCGCCAAAGCCTTCCGGGGCTGTCCCGGAAGGCCGTTGCCGCAATCAGCCGATAGCCTTCTGCAGGTTTTCGTCGACCTTGTCGAGGAAGCCGGTCGTCGACAACCACTTCTGGTCCGCGCCGACGAGCAGGGCCAGGTCCTTGGTCATGGAGCCGGATTCGACCGTATCGATCACGACCTTCTCAAGCGTCTCGACGAAGTTCTTCAGCTCCGCGTTGTCGTCGAGCTTGGCCCGATGGGCCAGGCCGCGCGTCCAGGCGAAGATCGAGGCGATGGAGTTGGTGGAGGTCTCCTTGCCCTTCTGATGCTCGCGGTAGTGGCGGGTCACGGTGCCGTGAGCGGCCTCCGATTCCACGATCTTGCCGTCGGGCGTCAGCAGCACGGAGGTCATCAGGCCGAGCGAGCCGAAGCCCTGCGCCACGGTGTCGGACTGCACGTCGCCGTCGTAGTTCTTGCAGGCCCAGACATAGCCGCCGGACCACTTCAGCGAGGAAGCAACCATGTCGTCGATCAGGCGGTGTTCGTAGTGGATGCCGGCCTTCTCGAAATCCGCCTTGAATTCGGTTTCGTAGATCTCCTGGAAGATGTCCTTGAAGCGCCCGTCATAGGCCTTCAGAATGGTGTTCTTCGTGGAGAGATACACCGGATACTTGCGCGACAGGCCGTAGTTGAGGGAGGCGCGGGCGAAGTCGCGGATCGAGTCGTCGACGTTGTACATCGCCTGCGCGATGCCGGAGCTCTTGAAGTTGAACACCTCGCGCTCGATCTTCTCGCCGTTGTCGCCGACAAAGGTGATGGTGAGCTTGCCGGGGCCGGGCACGCGGAAGTCCTGTGCACGGTACTGGTCGCCATAGGCGTGGCGGCCGATGATGATCGGCTGCGTCCAGCCGGGCACGAGGCGCGGCACGTTGCGGGCGATGATCGGCTCGCGGAAGATGACGCCGCCGAGAATGTTGCGGATGGTGCCGTTCGGCGATTTCCACATCTGCTTGAGGTTGAATTCCTTCACCCGCGCCTCGTCGGGGGTGATGGTGGCGCATTTCACGCCCACGCCGTATTGCTTGATCGCCTCGGCGGCCTCGACGGTGACCCGATCCTCGGTGGCATCACGGTGCTCGATGCCCAGGTCGTAGTACTTCAGGTCGATGTCGAGATAGGGGTGGATCAGCTTGTCCTTGATAAGCTTCCAGATGATCCGGGTCATTTCGTCGCCGTCGAGTTCGACGACCGGGTTCGCCACCTTGATCTTGCTCATGGGTCTTTTCACCTCGCACGGGACAACAGCGTAGGGGGGCCTCGGCGCGGGTCCCCGTGCGCAACCCACACCGGCAGACTGCCTATACGCACTTTCGCAGTGGAATGTCACGTGTGGCGGCGATGAAACAGTGACAAAATCGAGATTTTGAACGGGGGTGTGGGCGCGGGGCAGGTTGCGCGGGGCCGTTCATCACGATTCGTGTCGATTCGGCCGGCAATGTCTCGCCGTGCTTTCCAGCGGCGCGCTGTCCCGCCTCCCGCCCTGGCCGTATCCACCCGCGTCAGACACGCGGCATCGCACCTTTCCGCCTCAAGCGGCACACCGGAACCCTCACGGTTTAGTGAAAGTGTGACGCAGGACAGGCGACACATGTTGCACAAAATGGTAAACGCGAGATTCTTGTGTTGTGTCAGATGGTTGGCTCAGGTGGCATACGCTGCTTGCGGCTCGTGGGGCCTTCGCGGCCCGCTGGACTGGCGGTTATGCGGGGGGACGCCCTTGCGCCCGCGTATGATTCGGTTCACACATGCAAGTGGCTGACGTTGGCGGAAATTCTGTCCGCATCGCGTCGGGGTTGGGAAATCGGGACTACTCATCATGCGCCTTATTGCCGCTGTTGCCGGGCTGTGCGCCGCCTTTGGCGTTATGCCCGCGGTTACGCCTGCCGCCGCCTACCAGATCGACCCGCTGACGCGGGAAATCCTGCCGGAGCCGGAGAACTTCGGCCCGCGCGCGTCGCCCATTCCGCGCGAAACGGTGGATTACCAGGGGCCGCACAAGCCGGGCACGATCATTGTCGCGACGCAGGAACGCCGCCTCTATCTGGTGCAGCCGGGTGGGAAGGCGCTGAAATACGGTATCGGCGTCGGCCGTCAGGGCTTCCAGTGGGGCGGCAAGCAGGTCGTCACCCGCAAGGCCGAGTGGCCGGGCTGGACGCCGCCGCCGCAGATGCGCAAGCGCCGTCCCGACCTGCCGAGGTTCATGCCCGGCGGTCCCGACAATCCGCTTGGCGCCCGCGCGCTTTATTTGGGCTCCACGCTCTATCGCATCCACGGCTCGAACGAGCCGGAGACGATCGGCCAGGCGGTTTCGTCCGGCTGCATCCGCATGATGAACCAGGACGTCATCGACCTCTACAAGCGCGTCAAGGTCGGCACCACGGTCGTGGTGCAGCGCTGACCGCGCGGCCGGAACGGCGTCAGTCCGTTCCGGCGTCGGGATGGCGTTTTCTCGAATCGCCGCTCCTTTTCATGCATCCGCCGGTGTGACCGCGCGGCTCAGGCGGCCTTTCTGTCCCGCGCGCCGGCCTCGTCCTCCCGGGCGGTCGGCAGGCGCGCCAGCAGGTCGAGCAGCGCGCGGTCGGTGTAGAGCACCGTGCGCTCCTTCGGCGAGAGCCAGGCGCGCACATCGGCGAGCGACTCGGCGTCAACAAGCTTGGCCTGCGCCAGCGTCCGGTCCGTGTCGAATTCGCCGCGCCTGCGCGTCCGCGCGGGCGGCAGCAGGCTTTCGTGCCACGAGCGCGCCTGCGCGTCCTCATGCAGCACGGCGAGGCTGTCGGCGTCGTCATAGCCCAGCGCCGCGAACTCTTCCGCGATCTCCTGCGCCCGCGTCGCGATGCGGGGCCGAGATGTTTCCTCCGGAATCATCAGCAGACCCGCGCGCCGCAGCGCAAGCCCGATGGCGAGCTTGCCGCTCGCCCACGAGATCGGGATCGCCAGCACGAGACCCAGGATGGTGGGCGACATCCACGCGAACAGCGACGGCGCGATCATGAAGGCCGAGATGCCGGTCGCCACGCCGAGCAGCACATGCCAGCGGTGGCGGCGGACGATGTCGCGGAAGGGGATGGAGCCGTCGTCGCGCCGCTGCGGCTGCCAGCCGGTGTCGCGCCCGGCCAGAATCTGCGTCACCGCGCCGGACTGGATCACCATCATGATCGGCGCCAGCAGCGCCGACATCAACACCTCGAACAGCATCGACAGGAACAGCAGCACGCCGCCGCCGGAAGCGCGCCGCATGCCGCGGTCGAGCAGCGCGAGCAGGAAGCCAAGGAACTTGGGCGCGAGCAGGATGCCCATCGTGAGCGCGAACAGCGCCAGCGCGCGCTCGGAGTCGAAGCGCGGCCAGACGGGGAACAGCGAGAAATCGCGGGTGAAGTATTCCGGCCTCACGTAGTGCGTCTGCAGCACGAGCAGGATACCGACGAGGAGCTGCGTCAGCCAGAAGGGCGAGGAGAGATAGGATATGATGCCGGTGGCGAAGTGCTGGCGCGTGGCGAGCTTCAGACCGGCCGCGCCGATAACCCGGCTGTGCTGGAGATTGCCCTGGCACCAGCGCCGGTCGCGCGCCGCGACGTCGATCAGCGACGGCGGGCTTTCCTCGTAGCTGCCCGAAATCTCCGGCAGCATGTAGACGGACCAGCCCGCGCGCCGGATCAGCGCCGCCTCGACGAAATCGTGGCTGAGGATATGTCCGCCGAAAGGCGGCTTGCCCTTCAGGTCCGGCAGGCCGCAATGGGCGGCGAAAGCCGCCGTGCGGATGATGGCGTTGTGGCCCCAGTAGTTGCCGTCCCGCCCCGACCACACGGCGAGCCCCTTGGCGATGACCGGGCCATAGATGCGGCCGGCGAACTGCTGGATGCGCGCGAACAGCGTATTGCGGTTGATGATGAGCGGAAGGCTCTGGATGATGCCGGCGTCCGGGTCAGCCTCCATCGCGGCGGTGAGGCGCACGATCGCGCCGCCGGTCATCAGGCTGTCGGCGTCCAGCACCACCATGTGGGCATAGGCGCCGCCCCAGCGCGTGACGAAATCGGCGATGTTGCCCGCCTTGCGGTGCGTGTTCTTCGGCCTGCGCCGGTAATAGATGCGCGCGTCCTCGCCGGCCTGCTCGCGCAGCGCGAGGAACATGCGCTCCTCCGCGATCCAGATATCGGGATTGGTGGTGTCGGAGACGATGAAATAATCGAAATGACGGCCGAGGCCCGTCTCCTCCACCGATTCGCGGATCGCGGCGACGGCGGCGAACACCTGCGAGGGCGTCTCGTTGTAGATCGGCATCACCACGGCCGTGCGTTCCCGCAGGGCGGTGGGCAGCGGACCCTCCTGCGGGCGACGCAGCAGCACGGCGAAGCCCACGATGGCGCTGGTGAAGGCAAGCGCGATCCACGAGAAGTTGATGGTGAAAAGCACCAGCAGCACCCACTGCAGCACCGTGGTGCGGCTGACGGACACGACCTGGTACATCTGCCACGCGCCATAGGCCGTGAGTAGCAGCGCCCCGCCGAAGATGACGATCCGCGCGATCCAGCTGCCGATTCGGCGGTGCTGCTGCCCCACCGGCTGGCGTTCTTCGTCCCGCCGCCAGTGACGCAGCGATTGCACCGGCATGTCGAGCCGGTGCTCTTCCGGCGTCGCCGGCGGCCAGATCGCTTCCTCCGTCGCGGGGACGCCGCCGGGGGGAGGGGGGACGGGCGTCTTGTCGTGCATGGCGCTGTCACTCATGGCGCTATCGTTCGTGGCGCTGTCGTTCATGGCGTTTGGCATTTCATGGCGTCCATCGGAAAAGCCAGCTTTCGCTCACCGGCTTTTCGGCGGCCGTCAGTTCCAGCCGCAATTCGCTGCTCGCTTCGTTGCCGGGATCGAGATCGAACAGAACCCGCACCAGCTTGCGCTCGGGATAGGTCCACACCCGCGTGTTGCCAACTGTTCCGCGCGAGGCGGACAGCGACACCTTCACCGCGGTGCCGATGTCCGGCCGCGCAAGCTCATCCCCCACGAAGGAGACGGCGAAGCGGCGCACGCGGCTGCCCGGCAGCGCGCCGATGCGCGTGCCGCGCACCAGCGCCAGGTTGGGCCGCTCGGGCAGGGACCAGCACCAGAACAGGCGCCACGAGAAGCGCGCCTCGGCGCCGGCCTCGATGGCCTGCGTCGGCCGCCAGTAGGAGATGATGTTGGGCGTGCCTTCCGACGTGGTGGGCACCTCGATGAGTTGAACCGCGCCTTCGCCCCATTCCTGAAGCGGCTCCACCCACAGGCTGGGGCGACGCTCGAAATGCTGCACATCGTCCTCATAGGCGCCAAAATCGCGCCCGCGCTGCAGCAGGCCGAAGCCCTTGGGACTCACGTCGAGGAAGGCGGATATCTGCAGCGTCTGCGGGTTGTCGACCGGCCGCCACAGCCATTCCGACCGTCCATTGTGGATTTGCAGGCCGCCGATGTCGTGCACCGCGACGCGCGTATCCGGAACGGTCGACTGACGGATGGGGCCGAACAGGAAATTGGCGGTCGAGCCGCCGATGCCGATATGATCGAGGCGCGCGCGCGGAATGAGCGTGGCCTCGACATCGGTGATCGCCGTGTCGCCGGTGCGGAAGGTGAAGCGCACGACGCCGGCGACGCTTTCCGAATCGAGCAGGGCGTGGATGACGAGCACGCCGGAGCCCGCGAGCGGGCGCTCGATCCAGAAGGCGCGGAACTGCGGCAGTTCCTCGCCCTTGGCGTCCGCGGGGCGCAGCATGAGCGTGTGCGCGTGCACGCCGTAGTTCTGCCCGCGTGCCTTGGCGCGGAAGAACGTCGCGCCCTGGAAGATGGCGACTTCCTGCGGCGCCTCGCCGGGAACGTCGGTATACATGCGGAAGCCGGAGAAATCGAGCGGCTCTTCAGCTGGTGCTGCGGGTGCGTTGGCGGCCTGTGCCGTGGCGGCCGGTGGCGTCCCGCCCACTCCCGGCGCCGGCTGTCCGGCGGTGGCCGGCTTGCCGAAATCGAACAGGTCGCGGGCATAGCGGACGCGCCGGATCGCGCCGTCGTCGACGGCGTAGAGCCGCACCGGGCTGGCGAAGATGAAGCCGCGGTGCAGCGGCTCGACCGTGAAGCCGCGCCCTTCGCCGTGCCAGAGATAGGAACCGGGCTTCGCGCGGATGCCGATATACTGGTCGTACGTCAGGTTGCTGAAATCGTCCGGCAGTTCCGACGGACTGTCGGTGTAAGGGCGCTTGGCGAGCAGGCGCGCGATCTCCAGCAGCCTGGCGGGATCGAACGTCTCCCCGTCGCCGACCGTCGCCAGCGCGGCTTCCAGAAAGGAGGGCTCCTGCGCGCGCGCCGGGCCCAGACCCGTGACCGACGCGCCGGCAGCGGCAAGCCCGAGCGCCAGCGCGGCACGGCGGCTGACGGAGAACGCGCGGCTGTCGTCCGCCGCCGGAATCGGCGCGGTTTTTCCGGCAGAGGCGGTCTCACCAGCCATTGCAGCACTCTTCAGCATGTCGCACCTCGGCATGTCGCACTTGAATATCTCGAAAAATCCGGCTTCGTGGGAGATTTGCGGGAAAATCATATCCTGAAAAGCAGTATATCCTGAAACATCGCATCAGAAGGCCTTGTTTAGCCGGGTCTGGTGGCGATTTGGGGGCGGGCTGCAACAGTTTTTCGTGTTGTGGCACAGAGACCGGCAGGCAACGCGCCGCCCTTGCCGCGCCGGGATGCTCCCGGCAACGCTTGTTGGCGCCCATCCCGCCGGGGTTGTCGCCGCCGCGACCGTAAAAACGCGCAAGACCTGAAGGATGACACAACATCGCGATTTCTGCTGGATTGAAACGTGCCGGGCGCTTTGTAGCACGTCTGAATCACTCCATGTGAGGCCCGTTTATGTTTATTTTCAAAGTCGTTAAAAGAAGCTGCATCGCGGCCCGCCACCGGCCCGGAAAGGGTGGGCGCGGGTGCGCGAAAACCGGACCGGCTTCTGCGCGGCGCGCCACATCCGTCACGGCGGCGGTCTTTTTTACGTCGTATTCGCCGCGTCATTTTTCCTTTGTTCATTAACCTCTGCACGTTAACGTCCGCCGTTATTGAGCCGCCGCGGGCGACCGGGCCCGTGCCGGCGACGGGAGCCTCAGCTTCCTGAACCATCGGAGCGGTCTATGTCTGCAGATCACGCTACCTTCTCCGCCGCTTCCGGCGCTTCGTTTCCGGCGCAAGGCCGCCGCGCGCTCGCGGTGGTGCTGGCGGCGGGCGAGGGCACGCGCATGCTTTCGCGCCTTCCCAAGATCCTGCACAGGATCGCCAACCGTCCGATCGTCTCCCACGTTCTGGACTCCGTCAGGGCGGCGGGCGTGGAATCGGTCGCCGTGGTCGTCGGGCCGGGGCGCGAGGACGTCGCGGCCGAGGTGCGCAGCACCGCACCCGGAGCCACCATCCACATCCAGCAGGAGCGGCTCGGCACCGCCCATGCCGCGCTGGCGGCGCGCGCCGCGCTCGAAGCGGGGGCTGACGACATCATCATCGCCTTCGGCGACACGCCGCTCGTCGAACCGCAGACCTTCGACCGCCTGCGGGCCGCGCTGACAAAGGGCGCCTCGGTCGTCGTACTCGGCTTCGAGGCGAAGGACCCGACGGGCTACGGACGCCTGCTGATCGAGGACGGCGAACTCGTCGCCATCCGCGAGCATCGGGATGCAAGCGAGGCCGAGCGCGCCATCCGCCTCTGCAACGGCGGCATCATGGCTATCGCCGGCGCGCACGCGCTTCCCCTGCTGGAGAAGATCGACAACGCGAACGCCAAGGGCGAATACTACCTCACCGACGTGGTGGCGCATGCCCGCGCCGCCGGCCTGCACGCGAAGGCGCTGGTCGCCGGGGAGGAGGAACTCCTCGGCATCAACGATCGCGCGCAACTCGCCGCGGCGGAAGCCGTCATCCAGAAGCGCCTGCGGCTCGCGGCGTTCCGGGCCGGCGTCACTCTCGTGGCGCCGGAAACCGTGTTCTTCTCCTGGGACACGGCGCTGGGGCCCGATGTCGTCGTGGAGCCGCATGTGGTCTTCGGCCCCGGCGTCACTGTCGAGGAAGGTGCCGTGGTGCATGCCTTCTCGCATCTTGCCGGTGCGGTGGTGCGCTCGGGCGCGGATGTCGGGCCGTTCGCGCGGCTGCGTCCCGGCGCGGACGTCGGCACGGGCGCGCATGTCGGCAATTTCGTCGAGATCAAGAACGCGAAGCTCGGCGAGGGCGTCAAGGCCGGCCATCTCTCCTATCTGGGCGATGCCGAGATCGGTGCGGGCACCAACATCGGCGCCGGCACGATCACCTGCAACTACGATGGCTACAGCAAGCACCGCACGCTGATCGGCAGCGGGGCGTTCATCGGCTCGAACTCGTCGCTGGTCGCGCCCGTCAGCATCGGCGACGGCGCCTACACGGGTTCGGGCTCCGTGGTGACGCGCGATGTGCCCGCCGACGCGCTGGCCCTGGGGCGCGCGCAGCAGGTGGTCAAGGAGGGCTGGGCGGCGAGGTTGCGCGAGTTCCGCGCCGCCGTGAAAACCGGCAAGTCATAAACGGTCATCTAACGTGATTTGGGCTGTACGCTGCGGTTCGGCTAAACATGTGCCGCGATTCACTGGCAACGATTGGAAGTGTGCATGTGCGGCATCATCGCTATTCTTGGTAAATCGGCAGTTGCGACGGCTCTCGTCGATGCGCTGAAGCGGCTGGAATATCGGGGTTACGATTCGGCCGGCGTCGCCACACTTGAGGACGGGGTGCTGACGCGCGTGCGCGCGGAGGGCAAACTGCGCAATCTGGAAGCGCGGCTCGCCGAGCATCCGCTCCATGGCCATGTCGGCATCGGCCACACCCGCTGGGCGACGCACGGCCGCCCGACCGAGATCAACGCCCATCCGCACGCCACCGGCCGCGTGGCCGTGGTGCACAACGGCATCATCGAGAACTTCCGCGAACTGCGCGACGCGCTTGCCCGCGACGGCGCCGTGTTCCATACGCAGACGGACACCGAGGTCGTCGCGCTGCTGGTTGACCATGCGCTGGAGCGGGGGCTTTCGCCTGTCGAGGCGGTGTGCGAGACGCTTCCGCGCCTCAAGGGCGCCTTCGCGCTGGCCTTCCTCTTCGCGGGCGAGGAGGATCTGCTGATCGGCGCCCGGCAGGGCGCCCCGCTCGCCATCGGCTTCGGCGACGGCGAGAACTATCTGGGATCGGACGCACTGGCGCTCGCGCCCTTCACGGACCGCATCGCCTATCTGGAAGACGGCGACTGGGCCGTGCTGTCGCGGTCCGCCGTCACCGTCTACGACGCCGGCAACCGGGAGGTGACACGCCCTGTCAGCCTGATTCCCGCCGGCACGCTGCTCGCGGACAAGGGCAACTACAGCCATTTCATGGCGAAGGAAATTCACGAGCAGCCGGAAGTGGTGGGCCGCACCGTCGCCCATTATGTCGACCTCGCGACGGGCACGGTGCGTTTGCCGGAGGAGGTGGCGATCGACTTCGCGGCCATCGACCGGCTGGCGATCGCCGCCTGCGGTACGGCCTATTATGCCGGCATTATCGCCAAATACTGGTTCGAGCAGCTTGCCCGCCTGCCGGTCGAGATCGACGTCGCCTCCGAGTTCCGCTATCGCGAACCGCCGCTGACCGGGCGCGGGCTCGCACTGTTCATCTCGCAATCGGGCGAAACGGCGGATACGCTTGCCTCCCTGCGCTATGCGAAAGCGGCCGGCTGGCCGGCGCTCGCCGTGGTGAACGTCGCGACCTCCACCATCGCGCGCGAAAGCGACGTGGTGGCGCCGACGCTGGCGGGCCCCGAGATCGGCGTGGCCTCGACGAAGGCCTTCACCTGCCAGCTCGCGGTGTTGCTGGCGCTCGCCATCCACGCCGGCCGCGTGCGCGGCGTTCTTTCGGCGCAGGAGGAGCAGGAACTTGTCGACGCGCTCGTCGGCGTGCCCTCCCATATGACGAAGGTGCTGGCGCGCGAGACGCAGGTCGAGCAGGTGGCGCGCGACCTGGCGAAGGCCCGCGATGTGCTCTATCTCGGGCGCGGCCTGTCCTATGCGCTGGCGCTCGAAGGCGCGCTGAAGCTGAAGGAACTGTCCTATATCCACGCCGAGGGCTATGCCGCGGGCGAACTGAAGCACGGCCCCATCGCGCTCATCGACGAGGCGATGCCGGTCATCGTGCTGGCGCCGCGCGACAAGGTTTTCGAGAAGACGGTCTCCAACGTACAGGAAGTCGCCGCGCGCGGCGGCCGCATCATCCTGATCGGCGATGCGCATGCGGCCGGGGAGGCTGGCCTTGCCGGCGAAACGGCTGTCGTGATGCCGGAGGTGCACCCGGCCGTTGTGCCGCTGCTCTATGCGCTGCCGGTGCAGCTTCTGTCCTACCACACGGCCCGCGTAATGGGGAAGGACGTCGACCAGCCGCGCAATCTGGCGAAATCCGTGACGGTGGAATAGCGCATCAAACCGAAAAACGGATTCTGTTTCTTGGTAAGCTCGATGCACATCCAAACGGTACGGACACCGGGCTGCCCCTATCGGCTGCCTTAGATCATGTCAGCATTTCACCGAAACGCTGACATGATCTAACTCTTTGATTTTGAGCGAATTCTGATCGATCAAATGATTCCATTTGATCGGAACGCGCTCCAAAGCGTTTTCAAGCAAAGTGGATACCGGTTTGCGTTAAGAAAGCGCGTAATATCAAAAACTTATAGCATTTCTGCGTTTCAATGAAATGTCGAAATGCTATAGCCGGCATGCGTGCCGGAGGAGGGGGGCACGGTCTTGGCCGCGCTCACTCCGCAAGCTCGGCTGCGACATACTCGGCGATCGCGAGGGAGGCGGTGAGACCGGGGCTTTCGATGCCGAAGAGGTTCACCAGTCCCGGCAGGCCGTGCGTTGCCGCTCCGTCGATGCGGAAATCGGCTGCGGGCTCGCCGGGTCCCGATATCTTGGGGCGCACGCCGGAGAAGGTGGCCTCCAGCGCATCGGCTGGCAGCGCCGGCCAGTATTTGCGGATCTCGCGCTCGAAATGCGCCTTGCGCCCGCCGTCGACGCTGTAATCCACCTCCTCGATCCATTCGACATCCGGACCGAAACGCATGCCGCCGCCGAGGTCCAGCGTTAGATGTACGCCGAGGCCGCCGGGTTCCGGCACCGGATAGACGAGATGCGAGAACACAGGGCGCCCGGGAAGGGCGTAATAGGTGCCGCGCGCAAAGTAGGCTTTCGGCACATGGGCGGAAGACAGGCCCGCGATCCGCCCCGCCACACGAGGAGCCGCGCAGCCGGCGGCGTTGATCAGCAGGCGCGTCGCCAGCGTGAAGCCGTCCCCGGTGGCCGTGTTCACGGTGTCGACTTCGAAACCCGCCGGGGTGGCGCGGATGGCGGTGGCCTCGGTGTTGAGGCTGAGCATGGCGCCGCGCGCCTCGGCCTCGCCCAGCAGGGCCAGCATGTAGCCGTGGCTGTCGACAATGCCCGTCGACGGTGACATCAGCGCCGAGACGCAATGCACCTCGGGCTCGATTTCGTGCGTCTCCTCCGCGCTCAGGCGATGCAGATCGTTGACGCCGCAGGCGGCCGCGCGGTGCAGGATTTCGTCCAGCACCGGCTGCTGTGCAAGATCGGTCGCCACGATGAGCTTGCCGCAGCGGCTGTGCGCGACGCCGTGGCTGGCCGCGAACGCATAGAGCATGTCGCGACCGCGCACGCATAGCCGCGCCTTCAGGCTTCCGGGAGTGTAATAGAGCCCGGCGTGGATGACTTCCGAATTGCGCGAACTCGTCTCGGTCCCGAAGGCGTCGTTGCGTTCGAGAACAACGGTCTCGCGTCCCGCGGCGGCCATGGCGCGCGCCACGGCCAGCCCCACCACACCGGCGCCGATCACGACGCAGTCTACATGCTCCATCGGCTTCCCCTGTTCATCCGGCCGTCACGCAGCAGTGTAGCCGAAATAGGCCTGCTCCAGGGCCTCGTCGCTGCCGATTTCGTCGACGCCGGCGTTCAGGACCACCTGGCCGTTACGCAGGATGTAGATATGTGTCGCAAGATCGAGAATACGAGCCGTCGACTGCTCGACGATCAGCAGCGTCAGGCCGCTTTCCTTGTTGAGCTGCCGCAGGCTCTCGTAGACCTGGTCGATGATGAGGGGGGCGAGGCCCAGCGACGGCTCGTCGATCATGATGAGCGAGGGTTGCTGCAGAATGGCGCGGGCGATGGCGAGCTGCTGCTGTTCGCCGCCGGACAGGTGGCCGGCGATGCCCTTGTAGCGTGCGCGCAGGACCGGAAAGGTATCGAGCACCCCCTCGACGTCGCGCTGGACGCCCGCCCGATCGCTGCGCCCCATCCCGCCGAGGGCGAGGTTTTCTTCCACGCTGAGGGTGCGGAAGATGCTGCGCCCTTCCGGCACAAGGACGAGGCCTTCGCGGCAGAGCTGCTCCGGGGCCCGGCCCACAATGCTCTTGCCGTTGAAGGTGATGGTGCCGCCGAAGGGCGCCTGCAGCCCTGAAATGGTTTTCAGCAGAGTCGATTTGCCGGCGCCGTTGGGCCCGACCACGAAGACGATTTCACCCTTGCCGACGGCAAGATCGATTCCCCCGAGCGCCGTCAGGCGCCCGTACCCGGCGCGAAGGCCTTCCACTTTCAGCATGTTTTCCCCTGTCTGTCCGGACGCTCCTGCGGCTTGTCGGAGCCGGGGCGTCTCTCTCGACGATGGTTGGAGCATAGCCTTCAAATCTGTCCACAGTCCACTGTTTGACGCCCCGGTTGTGAAATTTTTTGTTGACTTGGGGCCGGCGTGCGTTTCTTCTGTCCACAGTCCACGATTTAAGCGTGGACAACAATAAAAATTGATCCACAGGGGTAAAGCAATATGGGTGCCAAGTTTACACTTGGGCTGGCGTTCGCTGCTGGCCTGGGGCTCCTGTCCGCTGCGGGAGCGCGGGCTGAGGAGCCGATCCGTATCGGCTTCGCGATCGCGCAATCGGGCTGGCTGTCGAACTACGATCTGCCCCCGTTCCGGGCGGCTGTGACGAAAATTGACGAGATCAACGCGGCCGGCGGCCTGCTGGGCAGGCAAATTGCCTATACCGCCGCCGACACCAAGACCGACCAGGAGCGTTCCGCCTCCATCGGTTCCGAGATGGTCAACGGCGGCGTGGACCTGCTCGTGGTCTCCTGCGACTACGACTTCGGCGCCCCGGCGGCACTCGCCGCCAATCAGGCCGGCATCATCACCATCAGCCTCTGCGCCGCCGATCCCAAGATGGGGGTTCAGGGTGTCGGCCCGTATGCCTTCACGGCAACTTCCGCTGCCCAGGCAGAGGGCGTGGCCATGGCGGAATACGCCCGGACCAAGATGGGGCTCAAGACCGCCTATGTTCTTGAGGATTCCATCATCGAGTACAACAAGTCCGCCTGCGCGGGCTTCAGGTCCGCCTTCACGGCGGGCGGCGGCGCGGCGGCGATCCTCGGCTCCGACACGTTTCGCAACGAGGATCCCTCGATCGCGGCGCAGATCACCCGCATAAAGGCGCTACCGGCGGCGCCCGATGCGATCTATCTCTGCTCGGTGACGCCGGGTGGCGCCTCGGCCGTCCGCCAGTTGCGCGCCGCGGGCATCGACACGCCGATCCTTGCCAGCACTGCCATGGTCGACAACTATTGGCTGAACGCCGTGCCTGGCCTCAAGGACTTCTATCTGCCCGGTCTGATGTCGCTCTACGGCGACGACCCGCGTCCCGAGATGGCGACCTTTCTGGAGGCATTCCGGAAGCGCTGGAACGAGCCGCCGGTCTCCTCCTACGCGGTCCTCGGCTACAGCATGATCGAGGCCTGGGCGCGGGCGGTCGAGAAGGCGGGCACGGTGAAGGCCGATCCCGTGCTCGCGGTGATGAACAGCTTCCGGGACGAGCCGTTCACCGCTGGCCCCACCACTTTCACCGACCAGATGCACATCCAGCTCAACCGCCCCTGGCTCATCATGAAGGTCGAGAACGACTCCTTCCACGCTGTCGAACTCTTCCGCAACACGATCGTGCCGGACATGAAGCTGCTGTTCCGCGTCGGGCAATGATGCGTTTTCCGCCATCTGCCTGATAAGTCCAGGCCTGCCGCGCAATCCCTTGCGGTGCGCCTGGTCCCGGTCCCTCCGTCGTCGCCGTATCCGTCTTCCGGGCGAGGGAGAGGTGTATCTTCACGGAAAGCAGCAATGACGACACAGACCCTTCAGACGCTGGAAGCGCGGGATGTGCATGTCTCCTTCGGGGGTATCCGCGCCCTTTCCGGTGTTAACATGAAGCTCCGGCGCGGCGTCGTCTTCGGACTGATCGGGCCGAACGGCGCGGGCAAGACCACGATGGTCAACGTCCTGTCCGGTTTTCAGCGCCCAACCTCGGGCACGGTGAACCTCGACGGTGCCGACGCCTCCGGCATAGGCCCCCAGAAGATGGCGCGCGCCGGGATAGGGCGCTCGTTTCAGGCCGCGCGGCTCTTTCGCGACATGACGGTGGAGCAGAACCTCATGGTCGCGGCCTTCGGCGCCGGATTGCCGGCCGCCCGGGCGGCCCGCGCCGCGCACGAGATCCTGGAATGGATGGGGCTCGCCGCGGCGGCCGGAAAGCGCTGCGACACGCTTTCATACGGCGACGAGCGCCGGGTGAGCATCGCGCGGGCATTGGCGCTCGACCCGGCCTTCGTTCTGCTCGACGAGCCCGCCTCGGGCATGAACGACGCCGAGTGCGACGCGCTCATGCATACAATCGCGCATCTTCCGGCGCGCTTCGGCTGCGGCGTGCTGCTCATCGAGCACAACATGAAAGTCATCATGGGAGTCTGCGACCGCGTGCATGTGCTCGACGGCGGCCGCAGCCTCGCCGAGGGCACCCCTGTCGAGGTGCAGAACGATCCGACTGTCCGGCGCGCCTATCTCGGCGAGAAAGCCGCGCCGACATCCGCCGCCCTCTTCTAGAGCGCGTTCCGATCAGATGGAACATCTGATCGATCAGAATTCGCTCAAGATAAGGATTCCAGGGGGCTTGCCAGAGCGGAATGAGCCTGCCGTCGAGACGTCATTCCGCTCCGTCGCTTTGTTGACGCACGATCTCTTTCCGGAAGGCGGGAGCCGCTTCCGGGATATCGATCCAGGAGAACGTCAGTGTCCAATATCGTCCAGATTCTGGCGGATGCGATCTCGCTCGGCAGCCTCTACGCGCTGGTCGCTCTCGCCATCGGGCTGGTCTTCGGGGTGATGAAGCTCATCAACTTCGCCCAGGCCGACTATATCACCATTGGTGCCTATGCACTGGTCGTCCCCAGCGCCAGCGTCACACCCGTGCTGTTGCTCGGCGCCCTGCCGGTCGCGCTCATGGTGCCGGGGGTCATGCTCGTGGTGACGCTGCTCGCGCTCGCCACCGAGCGGCTCGCCTTCCGCCCCATGCGTAACGCCAATCCGGCGACGCTGCTCATCTCGTCCTTCGCGGTGAGCTACTTCCTGCAGCACCTCGTGATGATGGTCCACACGGGCCGACCGAAATCCGTGGGCATCGGCAACAGCCTTGCGGGGGCGGTCGAGGTGCTGGGTGTCCGCCTGCCGGGTAACCAGATCCTGACCATGGCCGTCGCGGCCGTGCTGCTGGTGGCGCTGGTGTTCTTCCTGAAGAAGACACCCATGGGCATCCAGATGCGCGCCGCAGCGGAGAACTTCCAGATGGCGCGTCTCATGGGCGTGCGCGCCAACCGCGTCATCGCCGTGGCGTTCGTCATGAGCGGCATCATGGCGGCAACGGTCTCGCTGCTGCTCGTGATCCAGACTGGCACGCTCGATATCCGCATGGGCTTGATGCCGGTGATCTTCGCCTTCTTCGCCACCGTCATCGGCGGCATGGGCTCGCTTCCCGGAGCGGCGCTCGGCGGCTTCATCGTGGGCTTCATCTCGGTGCTGCTGCAGGCATTCCTGCCGGCCGAGCTGCGCGCCTTCCGCGATGCGGGCGTCTTCCTGCTGGTGATTCTGATCCTGCTGGTGCGGCCCCAGGGCCTGATTGTTGACCGCGCCGCAAAGGAGCGTGTGTGATGTCTGTTTCGCCCCTTTCCCCCCATGCCCCGGCGACGACGGACCGGGGCCCGGCCGGGCGCCTGCTCCGCTGCTGGTTTCCGATCCTCGCCCTGATCGTGCCGCTGTTCGCCGTCGCGATCGTGAGCGATCTCGCGGGCTCGGTGATGATCCAGCGCACGGTCACGGAGGCGCTGATCCGCATTGTCGTGGTGGTCGGCATCTATGTCTTCGTCGGCAACACGGGTGTCATCTCCTTCGGCTCGGTGACCTTCATGGCCATCGCCGCCTATGCAACCGGCTGGCAGACCTGCTGCGAGGCGCTCAAGCCGATTACGATGCCGGGCCTGCCCGAGTTCCTGCGCGACCACAGCTATTCGCTGTTTCCGGCGGCGCTCGCCGCGGTGGCGCTGGCGGCGCTGGCGGCTTTCGTCACCGGCCTGCTCCTGATGCGGATGAGCGGCCTTGCCGCCTCCATATCCACGCTCGCCGTACTGTTCATCGTGAACGTGGTCTATTCCAACTGGGATAGCGTCACGATGGGAACCGCCTCGATGGTCGGCCTGCCGCGCTACGTGACGCTCTGGGTCGCGCTCGGGGCGGCGGTCCTCGCCATCGTGGTGGCATGGCTCTACCAGTCGTCCCGCTTCGGACTCGCGGTGCGCGCCACCCGTGCCGACGAGGTGGCGGCCGCGGCCTGCGGCGTGTCGCTCTACCGGGCGCGCCTGCTGGCCTTCACCCTGTCTGGAGCGCTCATGGGACTGGGCGGTGTGCTGACGGCGCATTTCCTCGGCACGGTCTCGATCAACTCCTTTTTCCTGAAGCTCACCTTCATCGCGCTCGCAATGCTGGTCGTGGGTGGCATGGGAAGCCTCGCCGGCGCGGTGGCGGGCGTGGTCGTGACGAGCGTCGTGATCGACGTCTTCCGCCGCCTGGAAAGCGGCTTCTCCATCGCGGGCGCGAACTGGTCGCTTCCCGCGGGCACCCAGGAGCTGGTCCTGGCGGGCGTGATGCTGCTGATCCTCATCTACCGCAAAGATGGGCTCATGGGCGGGCGCGAGTTCCATTGGCCCAGCAATAGGGGCAAGATCGCCGGAACGTAGCCCACTCCGACGGAGACATTCTTAAATGAGCCAGACCCTTGGAAGCGAAGGACGAATTTCGGCCGAGTACAGCGCGGCGCGCCTCGACAACCGCATGCTCTCGGACCAGGTGGCGAGCTTCCTGATTCGCGAGATCATGCTCGGCAAGCTGAAGCACGGCCAGCGCATCAACGAGGCGGAGATCGCGCGTCATCTCGGCATCAGCCGCAACCCCATCCGCGAGGCGGTGCGGCGGCTGGAGGAGCGGGGTGTGCTGGTCTCGGCGCCGCGCCGCGGCACTTTCGTGCGTACCTTCACGAAGAAGGACATCGACGACATCTTCGCATTCCGGCTGCTGGTCGAGAACTTCGCGCTCGAAAACGGCCTGGCCGCGATGACGGACGCGCATCTGCGCGAGATCACCTCCTATGCCGTGGCCATGGAAGACGCCGCGCGTAACAACGACGAAATCGCGCTGGTGGAGAACGATCTCGCCTTTCACCTCGCGCTCTGCAAGCTCTCCGACAATCACCAGACCCTGCATGCCTTTCTCAATATCCAGGCCGAGCTGCAGTTGGTGATCACCATGGCTGAACAGCGTTTCGAGACGCTGGAGGAAGCGGCGACGGACCATTGGCCCGTGGTGCGCGCGCTGGAGACGCGCGACCTCGACAAGGCCCGCACGGCCCTTCGCGAACACATCGAGGATTCCTGGAGCCGGCTGGCGGACGTCTACGAGCGACATGATGCCGGCTCAACACCACCACCCAAGCCAGACTGAAAGGAATGAGGCCGTGAGCACAATCATCGGCATCGATATCGGCGGGACTTTCACGGACTTCGTGTCCTATGATACCGACACCGGCCATATCGAGAACTGGAAGAACCTCACCACCCCCGCCGAGCCGATCGTCGGCGTCATGGAAGGACTGGGCAAGCTTGACGATCTCGGCGTCGTCAGCAAAGCGCGCCTCGGCACCACCATCGCCACAAATGCCCTGCTGACGCGCCGCGGCGCCAAGGTCGCCTACATCACCACGCAGGGGTTCCGCGACGTGCCCTTCATCCAGCGTGGCGACCGGCGCAGCCACTACGACATCACCTGGATCAAGACGCGCCCGCTCGTCGCCCGCGCCGACTGCCACGAGGTCGCGGAGCGGCTGACCGCCAAGGGCGCGGTGCACACGCCTCTCGACGAGGAGGCGGTGCGCGAGCTGGCGGCCAGGATCCGCGCCGACGGCACGATCGAGGCCGTGGCGGTCTGTACGCTCTTTTCCTACATCGACCCGGGCCATGAGCAGCGCATCCGCGAAATCCTGACGGAGGAACTGCCCGGCATGCCGATCTCGATTTCCTACGACGTGTTGCCTAAATGGAAGGAATACGACCGCGCCTCGACCACCATCGCCGACGCCTATCTCAAGCCGGTCGTTTCCGAGAACTTCCGCGAGATGAAAGCCCGTTTCGCGCAGGCGGGCATCGGCAGCAAGGTCGGCGTGATCAAGTCGAACGGCGGCGAGGCCACGCTCGCGGGGGCCGCCGACGCGCCGGTGCAGATAACTCTTTCCGGCCCCACGGGCGCCGTGGTCGCCACGCGCATCATGTCGGAACTCACCGGCATTCCGAACCTCGTCGTCTTCGACATGGGCGGCACCTCCACCGACTGCTCCACGGTGGTCGCCGGCAAGGAGCACGTCACCACGAGCTTCGAGATCGAATGGGGCATCCCGATCCAGATACCCATGATCGACATTCACACCATCGGCGCGGGCGGCGGCTCGATCGCATGGATCGATAAGGGCGGCATGCTGCGCATGGGGCCGCAATCGGCTGCCGCAGTGCCGGGCCCGGCCTGCTACGGCCGCGGCGGCACCGACGCGACCGTGACCGATGCCAACGTGGTTCTGGGCCGCATTTCGCCCGACAACTTTCTCGGTGGCCAGATGAAGCTGGACGCCGCCGCCGCCCGCGCGGCCGTCGCGCGCGTGGCCGAAAAGCTCGGCATGGACGTGGACGAGTGCGCCTTCGCCATGGTCCAGATCGCCAACAACAACATGCTGGGCGCGCTGCGCGCTGTCCTTCTGCAGCGCGGCCTCGACCCGCGTGATTTCACGCTCGTCGCTTCCGGCGGCGCGGGGCCGGTCCACATCTGCGATCTCATGGAGATCGCGGGCATTCCGCAGGGCCTTGTCCCGAACTATCCCGGCCAGTTCTCGGCTTTCGGTTTCATCATGACCGACGCTCGCGTCGACCGGCATCGCACCGTGCAGCAAATCTCGAAATACTTCGACGGGGAGCGCGCCACCCGCGCCATGACCGAGCTGGTCGAGGGGGCGATCGATGAGCTGAAATCGCAGGGCTACACGCAGCGCATCGAGATCCACCGCTCGATCGAGGCGCGCTACATGGGGCAGAACCACGAACTCGAACTCTCCTTTCCGGCCGACGAGTTCAGCGAGGACAACATCGCCGACATGTGGGAACGTTTCCACAGGGAGCATGAGGCCCGCTTCGGCTTCTCGATCCCCGGCGAGACTATCGAGACGGTGAATCTCAAGGTCGTGGCTGTAGCCGTTTCCGACAAGCCGGAGATGCGCGAGCTGCCGGTGACGGACGCGCCGCCGCAGCCTGCCTCGCGCCGCAAGGTGCACTTCGCCGACGGCTGGCACGAGGTGCCGGTCTACGACCGCGCGACCTTCCGGCAGGGAGACAGGATCGCCGGCCCCGCCGTGGTCGAGGAAAGCGCCTCCGTGACCATCCTTCAGCCCGGCCAGGCGCTTGGCGTCGACCGCATCGGCAACCTGATCATCTCCGCCTGAGAGGAGCCCGCACCATGGATTTCGTGACGATGAACATCCTCGATTCGGCGATGGTATCCATCTGCCGGGAAATGGGGATCACCCTCATGAAGACGTCCTACTCGACGATCTTCAACGAAGCGCTCGACTTCACCTGCGGTCTTGCCGACATGAGCGGCGACATGATCGCCGTGGCCGACTACTGCCCGGCCCAGATCGGCGGCATGCCGCTTCTGGTGAAGTCCTGCCTCAAGGAAATCCCGATCGCCGAGCTGGAGGAAGGGGATATCATCCTCCATAACGATCCCTATCGGGGCGGCCTGCATACGCCGGAACACACTTTCTTCAAACCGATCTTCGTCGAGGGCGAGGTCATGGGCTTTGCGGTCGCCATCGGCCACATCGCTGAGGTCGGAGGCATGGCGCCCGGCGGTTTCTGCGGCGAGGCGACGGAGATCTTTCAGGAAGGCCTGCGCATCCCCCCGGTCAAGATCGTCAAACGCGGCGTCGACAACGTCGAGGTGTGGAAGCTGCTGCTGGCGAACGTGCGCACCCCGCGTGTGAACTACGGCGACCTCAAGGCCCTTATCGCTGCCGTCGATCTCGGGGAAAGGCAGATGCGCGGCATCTACGCCAAGTACGGCAAGGAGAAGATCCGCGAGACCGTCGCCGACCTGCTGCTCTACTCCGAGCGCCGCATGCGTGCCGAACTGGAGGCCATTCCCGACGGCATCTATTCCTTCCACGATTTCGTGGAAAGCGACGGCGTCGACTCTGACAGGCACTATCGCATCCAGGTCGAGGTTCACAAGAAGGGGGGCTCGATCATCGTCGACTACCACGGCTCCTCGCCACAGGCGGCGGGTCCGATCAATGCGACGCTGGGCGTTGCGACGTCGGCGGCCTACAACGCCGTGCTGCACATGACCGACCCGACGATCCCGCGCAACTCCGGCTGCTTCCGCCCGATCGAGGTTATGGCCCCTCCCGGCACCATCGTGAACGTGGACTTCCCCGCGCCCGAGGTGGGCGGCAACACGGAGACGCATCCGCGCATCGTCGGCACCATCCTGGGCGCCATGCACAGTGCCGTGCCGAACCGTGTCATGGCGGCGGAAGGCGCCACGCACTGCAATTTCGTCTTCGGCGGGGTCGATGCGGAAACGGGCGAGTACTTCGCCTGCTACGATCTCGAAGGCGTGGGCTGGGGCGGCCGCGCCTTCGCGGACGGTAACGACGCGGTCGACTCCATCAACGGCAACTGCCGCATCACGCCGGTGGAGGTTTACGAGACCCGCTTCCCGTGGCTCATCGAAGGCCTCGCCTTCAATGTCGACTCCTGCGGGGCGGGCGAGTACCGCGGGGGCGTGGGCTATACCAAGCAGATGCTCTGCGTGAACAGGGAAATCATCTGCTCGCAGATGACGGACCGGCACGTGCTGCCCCCGTGGGGCCTTGAGGGCGGCCTTGAGGGCGGGTGCGGCGCCACGCTGGTGCAGAAGGCCGGCCGTGACGACTGGCAGACGATGCGCGATGCCTACGGCAAGCCGTCGACCAGCCGCTATTCGAACGTCGCCATCAAGGAAGGCGATCGCGTACGTCTCGTCATGCCCGGGGGCGGCGGCTACGGCAATCCGCTTGCGCGCGACCGCGCGGCCGTCGCCCACGACCTGCGCGAAGGCTACATCTCACCCGAGGCTGCCGGGAAACTCTATGGGTATCGGGAGGTATAAGACATGAAATTCTCTCAGAACGGCTTCTATATCGAAAGCTACAGCAAGTGCCCGAACTGCGGCCAGCTGATGTACGAGGATGCGGAGGCCGATCGCGCGCGCCGTGTCACTCACGAAGGCAAGACCTATTGTTCCCGGCGCTGCGTCGACTGGAAGCTCGACCGCGAGGCGCGTCATGCTGCTGCGGAGAAGCTTGCGCAGCACGCTCCCTGAGGCGCCGGCACCCTGAAGTGTGATGGCGGGCCCGGGCGCCCGCCGTCGTTTCCCGTCTCATCTGGCCGGATGCACGGCGATCTCAGCGACGCATGTTCCATGCGCCGTGCGCTTCGGCTCGTCCCGAGGACTTCTATCATGACGACCAATTCAGAATTGACGCAACGGCGGATCGACGCCATCCCGACCGGCCTCTCGCGGCACCTCGACGTCTTCATCAGCCGCGCCGAGAACGCGGAATTGTGGGATGTCGAGGGCAACCGCTACATAGACTTCGCCTCCGGCATCGCCGTGACCAATACCGGCCACCGTCACCCTCGTGTGCTGGCCGCCGTGCGCGCGCAGCTCGATTCCTTCACGCACACCTCGTTCCAGACGACGCCCTACGCCAGCTATGTCGAGGTTTGCGAGCGGCTGAACGCGCTGGTGCCCGGGGACTTCGCCAAGAAGACCTATCTCGTTTCCACCGGCGCCGAAGCCGTCGAGAACGCGGTCAAGATCGCCCGCGCGGCCACTGGACGCCCGGCCTTCGTTGCTTTCGCCGGCGCTTTCCACGGCCGCACGCTGATGGCGACGACGCTGACCGGCAAGACGACGCCCTACAAGTACGGCTTCGGGCCCCTGGTGCCCGACGTCTTCCATGTTCCCTTTCCGAGCGCCTATCACGGTGTAAGCGTCGAGCAGTCGCTGGCTGCGCTCGACTTTCTGTTCAGGACAAGCGTCCATCCCGAGCGTGTGGCGGGCATCATCGTCGAGCCGGTGCAGGGTGAGGGCGGCTTCAATCCGGCCCCGCCCGAGTTCCTGCAGGCGCTGCGCAAGGTCTGCGATACCCACGGCATCCTGCTGATCGCCGACGAAATCCAGACGGGCTTCGGCCGGACGGGCCGCATGTTCGCCATCGAGCACGCGGGCATCGCCGCGGATCTCGTGACCTTGGCGAAAGGTCTCGGGGGCGGTTTTCCCATCGCCGGCGTCACGGGCCGTGCCGACGTGATGGAGAAGGTGCCGCCGGGTGGCGTGGGCGGGACATTCGCCGGCAGCCCCTTGTCCTGCGCCGCCGCGCTCGCCGTGCTCGACGTCATCGAGGAGGAGGGTCTCGTCGCGCGTGCAGCCGACATCGGCAGCAGGATTCGCACCGTTCTGGATGGCTGGCAGGGCTCCAACGCCTTCGCGGCCTGCATCGGCGATATCCGCAACCTGGGCTCCATGGCGGCTCTTGAGCTTGTGCACGATCGGGACGGCGAGCGCCCGTGGCCGGAACTGACACGCTTGCTGACCCGAAAGGCCGCGGCCAACGGTCTCGTGCTGCTGACCTGTGGCGTTCACGGCAATGTAATCCGGCTGCTCCCGCCGCTCACGATTCCGGACGCGATTCTCGACGAAGGGATCGCGATCATGGAACGCAGCCTGCATGAAGCGCTGCAAGAGCTGTCCGTGCAATGACGATCCGGCGGCGGGAGCATGCTCTGCCGCCGCCGGGACTCTAGATGCCTAGCCGGTCGCGCAGCCCGTACCACCAGGCGCCGAGAACCGTGAGCGGCACCCGCAGGGCGCGACCGCCGGGGAAGGGGACATAGGGCAGGTTCGCGAAAGCGTCGAAGCGCGTGGCATCGCCGTCGATGGCCTCCGCTATCAGCCTGCCGGCTAGGTGGGTGCTGGTGACGCCATGGCCGCTGCAGCCGTGCGCGAAGTAAAGGTTGTTGCCGATGCGGCCGAGGTGCGGAATGCGGGTGAGCGTCAGCGCAAAGTTGCCGCTCCACAGATAGTCGAAACGGACGTTCCGCAGCGCCGGGAAGACCTTCGCGAAATGCGGCCGCAGCCGCGCCTCGATGTCGGCGGGTTCGTCGCCGCCATAGACGATGCCGCCGCCGAACAGGATGCGGTGATCGGCTGTCGGCCGGTAGTAGTCGAGCACGTAGTTGGCATCCTCCACCGCCGTGAGCGTCGGAAACAGGCCCCTGATGGTCGCTTCGCCAAGCACCTCCGTGGTCACGACCTGGGTGGAGACCGGCATTACCTTGTCCTCAAGGAACGGGATGACGCCGTTGAGATAGGCATTTCCGCACGCCACGGCGAAGGTGGCCCGCACTTCGCCGGTCGCTGTCGCCACCACGGCCTTGCCGCCTTCTGTCCGCACGCCGGTCACGGGGGATTGCTCGAAAATCCTGCCGCCAAGAGATTCGACTGCGGCGGCCTCGCCGAGCGCGAGGTTGAGCGGGTGGATGTGCCCGCCGCGGTGGTCGATGAGGCCGCCGACGTAGCAATCGGCCTTCACTTGCCGGCGCAGGCCTTCCCTGTCCAGCAGTTCGAGCCCGTCGTGGCCGAAGCCCGCCCAGTGGTCGCGGACATGCGCGAGTTCGCGCAACTGCTTGGCGTTGAAGGCCGCGAAGACGTTGGTGGGGCGATAGTCGCAGGCGATGCCGTACTTTTCAATCCGTCCGCGGATTATGTCCCCGCCTTCGAGCGACATGGCGCCCAGCGCCTTCGCCGCTGCGTTGCCGTAGCGCCAGGCGATGTTTTCGAGATCGCGGCTGTAGCCGTTGACGATCTGCCCGCCGTTGCGGCCGGACGCGCCCCAGCCCACTTTCGCGGCTTCGAGGACAACCACCCTGTACCCGCGCTCGGATAGATGAAGTGCGGTCGACAGGCCCGTATAGCCCGCGCCGATGACACAGACATCGGTTTCGATGCTGCCTTCCAGCGAGTTGCGCAAGGGGGACGGGTTTGCCGTCGCGGCGTAGTAGGAGGCAATATGGCTGGTCATCGAAGTTCCGTTTCAGAGCACGCCGAGATACGAGGAGTATTCCGCATCGGTGACGCGGCGCGCCATCTTGTTGCGCTCCTGCCATTTCACCGCGAGAAACACCTTGTGGAAGTCCACGCCGAGGCTGTCGCGCAGCAGCGGACTGTCGCGGAAAAGGTCGATCGCCCAGTCCCAGTCGCTCGGCAGCGGCTTGTTGACGGAAGAGCGCACGTAGGCGCTGCCCTGCACCGGCTCGCCGGGGTCACACTTGTTCTCCAGCCCGTAGAGCACGCCGGCTATGATGGCGGCGAGCACCAGATAGGGGTTGCCATCGGCGCCGGCGACGCGGTGCTCGAAACGCCGTGCCTTCGGGCTGCTGTTGGGGATGCGCACGGAGGCGGTGCGGTTCTCGTAACCCCAGTTACCGTAGGTGGGCGCATGGGTGCCGGCCTGAAAGCGGCGGTATCCGTTGAGGTTGGGCGCGAAGACGAGCATCGACGGCCCCATGAATTCGAGCACGCCGCCCACCGCGTGTCGCAGGGCATCGGACCCGCGCTCGGTCCCGTCGTCGAAGATGTTGTTTCCCTCCGCGTCGAGCGCGCTGCAATGGATGTGGAAACCCGATCCGGACTGGCTGCCGTAGGGCTTGGGCATGAAGGTGGCGTGCAACTGGTGACGCCGGGCGACGCTGCGCACGATGCGCTTGAAAAGCACCGCCTGATCGGCCGCGAGCACCGGATCATCGATATGTTCGAGGTTGATCTCGAACTGTCCTGGCCCATTCTCGACGATGCAGGTGTCGCCAGGGACATCCTGGGCCGCGCAGGCATCCCGGATCTCCGTGAAGACACTGGAAAACTCGTCGAGTTCATCCATCGAGTAGAGCTGAGAGACTTCAATAGGGTAGCCGGATTCCGGCGCGGCCGGGGGGCGTGGACGGCCTGTCTTCAGTACATCGCCGTTCATCAGATAGAATTCCAGCTCCGTGGCCACGACGAGCCTGAGCCCTATTGTCCGGGCGCGTTCTACCTGGTGCACCAGCACCTGGCGTGGGTCCACCATGAAGGGCGTGCCATCAGGGTTGTTCATGGAGAGCAGCATTTGCGCCCTCGGGCGCTGCGCCCACGGCACGGAGGTCAGCCCCGAGCCGCATGGCATGCACGAGCCGTCGCTGTCACCGGTTTCCCATACGAGGCCGTTCTCCGGAACGTCCTCTCCCCAGATGTCGAGGGCGAGCGCAGAACGTGGCAGCTTCATGCCGCTTTCGTAGAGTCTGTCGAGGCTGGAGATGGGAACGCGCTTGCCGCGCAGGATGCCGTTCAGGTCGGAGATCAGCAGGTCGACCTCCTCTATGTTCTCGTTCCGACGCAGGAATGCGTGCGCCTGCTCAAGGTCCAATGACACGATATCTTCCCCTTATTGTTACTGATCCGGAAGCGTAGGCGTTGGATGCACGCGGCCACACCGGGCATCGCGAGGCCCTTCTTCCGGCAGTCTCCTATAATGTGATCAAAAGCGAGTGGTTTAGTCAATCGGATTTTGATCATAAAATCGTGCGGAAGCGTCGTTATTGTCGCCGTCCCTTTTCATTACCTTTGAGAAGCGGCGCGGCCGGGGGCTTTCCATCAGATTTGGACCGAAAGAGGGGGGCAGGATGGTTCCCGCAAATTCCCCACGGGAGAACTAAAGATCGTTGACATGTAGCGAAAATGGAATAAATTTATAATTTATTCTACTAAAATAGAAATCTATATGACTTCAGGAAATAATATGCGGTTTGGCAGGAACTGGGTTTGAATGTCTCCCGGGTTTCTATATGACGAGTTCTCATTCGTTGCCGGACCTAACGAACGAAAGGGCGGTTAGGCGTCTCTTGTACCTTCTTCCGAAGGGCTGCAAAATATGATCAAATTTTTAGTTTTCAATCCATGTTAATGTGATCATAATCTATCCTGTTGGAGTGGGGTGAACGCTTGTGTTAGACGCTGTGTGAGTGCGGGCGGGGCGCTCGCCGTGATAGCCTTTTTTCCTCTGTCGCTTTTGAGCGTACACATGCGCTATTCGGGTTCCGGAGACCGGATGAAATCAAATTCCTGCCTCGATCTTCCTCTCTTGCCCAGACTGGAGAAGGAGACAGCCAGCCAGTTCGTCTACAGGTGCCTCAGACATGCTGTCATGATCGGGCGCGTCTCCCCTGGCCGTGCGCTGACCATTCGGGAAATTGCCGAAGCGCTGAACGTGAGCATGATGCCCGTGCGCGAAGCGTTGAGGCTGCTGGCTGCGGAGCGGGCGCTGGAGATGCGCGACAATCGCCGCGTTCAGGTTCCGAACATGACTGCAATACGCTTCCGCGAACTCTGCGAGCTGCGTGTCGTGTTGGAAACCCATGCCGCGCTGGGCGCCATGTCCTATGTCACGGCCGAACGCCTCGCCACCCTCGCAGGCCTCGATCGCCGCATCGATATCGACGAAGCCAACGCGCGGGGGGATTTCGAGCAGGCGATCGTTGTGAATCAGGAGTTTCACCGCACGATCTATACGGCCAATCCCTATCAGGAGAGCCTTCCGCTCATCGAGAGCGTGTGGCTGCAACTCGGCCCGTTCCTGCGTCTGGCTCTCGCGAAGCTGGGCGGCTTCTATCAGATCGACCGGCATGTGGAGGCGATGGAAGCGCTTCGCCGCCGGGATCCTATCGCCCTGCGTGTGGCCATAGAGGCCGACATCCGCGACGGCATCATGCACGTGGGCACTGCCGATCTGCTGAATGCGTACACGCAGGCAATTGACGCCGAAAGGCCGCCGAGGCGCAGAGCGATATGATCAAAATGTGCCAGCGGCAGGATGCGTAACCGGCGCCTCCTGCCTGTGTGAGGCGCCCTTGCCCGAACCGTCGTGCGACAAATATCCATGGTGCGGCTGTCGGGCAAGCGATCGACGTTCCTCGGGACGGAAAGCGCCTTCCTGAAGTGAGGGCGGGGTCAGCTGCCGTCGTGGTGCATGACGTACAGCTTGCGGGTCTTTTCCAGCACGGTCCATGCGCCCGTCCAGCCGCGGGGCAGCACGAGCACGTCGCCGGGGCCGATCTCGCGCACCTCGCCGTCGCGGCGTGCCAGCGTCGCCCGGCCGGCGATGATATGGCAGACCTCCGAGGAGGTGGAGCGGTCGGCGGTGAAATGGCCGGGCGTGCACTCCCACACGCCGATCTCGACCAGCCCGTCCTCCGAGGTGAACAGCGTCCGCGTGGCCTCGAACTGATCGCCGTTCGTCGATGTCGGCTTGGGGTGCGCCGGCCCGAGATCGATGGCGGCGGCATCGAGATAGGTTTCCAGATCAATCATGCGAAGCTCCAAAGCGGTGGGGGCGAATCCGTCCGGAAGCCGGATCAATGCCCGGTGATGAGATCGGCGAGGTGTGCGAGCCGCGAGGTGTGATCGAGCCCGGCTTCCTCACGCGCGTCCGCGATGCGGTAAAGCTGGTACATGGAATGGACGCCGAGCCAGCGCAGCGGCTCCGGCTCCCACTGCCGCACGGTGCGGTTCACCCATGGCAGCCGCGTGAGTTCCGTGTCCCGGCGCAGGATGAGGTCCCGCAGCGTGCGGCCCGCGAGGTTTGAACTCGACACGCCGAGCCCCACGTAGCCGCCTGCCCAGCCGATGCCGGTTTGCGGGTCGAGACCGGCGCTCGTGCACCAGTCGCGCGGCACGCCGAGCACGCCGCACCAGGCATGGTCGATCCTCGCGCCCGACGCCTGCGGCAGCAGCCGGGTCAGGATGGCGTGCAGCTTCTCGATGGTGGCCTGCTGCGTCTGTCCGCGCACGTCTGTCCGCGAGCCGAAGCGATAGGGAACGCCGCGCCCGCCCATGGCGATGCGGCCCTCGCGGGTGCGCTGGGCATAGCAATAGGCGTGGGCGGTGTCGCCGAGGAGTTCATGGCCGTTCCAGCCGATCTCGTCCCAGAGCGCCTGCGGCAATGGTTCGGTCACGATCAGCGCGCTGTTGAGCGGCAGGATCGCCCGCTCGTAGCCCGGCAGCCCCGGCGTGAACCCCTCGGTGGCGCGGATGATGACGGGCGCGCGCACCGTGCCGCGCCGGGTCGTCACCTTGCCCTTTTCGATGCCGGTGACTTCGGTTTGCTCATAGATCGGTACGCCGAGACGCTCTACGGCGTCGGCGAGGCCGCGCACCAACTTCGCCGGCTGCACCCGTGCCATGTCGCGGATGACGAATGCACCCTGCGCGTTGCGAATGTTGATCCGCGCCTTGGCCTCGGCCGCACCGATCATCTCCATCCGCTCGGGCGGCATGTCCCAGCGCAGGAACTCCTCGTATTCAGCCCGGGCGCGATCGAGCTGGGGCTTGTTGACCGCCACGTTCAGATTGTCGACCCGGCGGATATCGGCATCGATGCCTTCCGCGCCGGTGACGGCGATCACTTCGTCCACGGTTCCCGCCATGGCGCGCTGCATGTCGATGACGGCGCCCCGCGTCGACGACTTCAGATACTTTTCCCGCGACCACCAGAAGCCGCCCGAGAGCCAGCCGCCGTTGCGGCCGGACGCGCCAAAGCCGGCGAATTCCCGCTCGACGACGGCGATGCGGATCGACGGATCGGCCTTGCGAAGGTAGTAGGCCGTCCACAGGCCGGTGAAGCCCGCGCCGACGATACATACGTCTGCCTCGATATCGCCGGGGAGCGCGCCGCGATAGGCCGGTATGCCGCCGATGTCGGCGTACCAGAAAGAGATATTGCCGTTTGTTTTGACATCCATGACAGTTCTCGTTTCAAAACTGTTCTACGTAAGGGTGAGGTCGGCGCGGCCGTCGTCGGCCAGAAGCTTGGCGTCGGTTTCTGCGAAGGTGAGCGATACTGCATCGCCGATGGCGAAAATCTCCGCCTCCAGCGGCGAGCGGACGATGGCTGTCGAGCCGTCGCGCAGCCGGACCTCGTATTTCGAGCCGGAGCCGAGGTAGATCGCCTCGGTGATCTGGCCGGGAAGCCGGTTGCGTCCGTTCGTGGCCTGGCCGGGGCGCGTGAGGGCGAGCTTTTCCGGGCGCAGCAGCATCACCGGTTTCATGGTGCCGGGAAGGCGCTTGCGCGTCACCACGGTTTCGCCCGCGACCGCGATCGCGGTTTCCTCGCCCGAGGTCCGGACGTCGCCACGCAAGACGGTGGAATCGCCGATGAACTTGCCGACGAAGAGCGTCGCCGGTTCGTCGTAGAGCTGGCGGCCGGTGCCGATCTGCTCGATCTTGCCTTGGTTGAAGACCGCGATCCGGTCGGAGAGCACCAGCGCCTCCTCCTGATCGTGCGTGACGTAGACGAAGGTGGTGCCGAGTTCCCGGTGGATGCGTTTGATTTCTAGCTGCAGCCATTCGCGCAGCTTCTTGTCGAGCGCGCCGAGCGGCTCGTCCATCAGCAGGATCGGAGGATCGAACACGATGGCGCGGGCCAGCGCCACACGCTGCTGCTGGCCGCCCGAAAGCTCGCTCGGATAACGATGGGCGAAATCCGCCATCTTCACCATGTCGAGCGCGCGCGCCACGCGCTTCTCGCGTTCCGCCCGGCCGATGCCGCGCAGCGTCAGCGGATAGGCCACGTTGCGGCCGACGTTCATGTGCGGAAACAGCGCGTAGTGCTGGAACACGACGCCGATGTTACGCTTGTGCGCTGGCGTGCCGACCATGCTGGCACCGCCGACGTCGAGGTTGCCGGAGGTGACCTCGGTGAAGCCGGCGACGACGTTGAGCGTGGTCGTCTTGCCCGATCCGCTGGGGCCGAGCAGCGTCATGAACTCGCCTGCTTCGATGTGGAGCGACACGTTGTCCAGCGCGACGAAACCGCCGTAGCGCTTGCTCGCGGAGACGATGTCGATGGCCGCGCCTCTTGCGGGAGCACCGGTTGCGGAAATGCTCGTCATGGATCAGCCCTTTCTCTGCCGGTTTCCAAGGAGGAGGCCGCCTGCAATGATGAACGACGTGGCGAGGAACAGGATGGTGCCGACCGCGGCCACCGTGGGATCGGCGTCGCGGGTGATGCTGGTGAAGATCTGCACGGGGAGGGTCTTCAGATATGGATTGGAGATGAACAGCGCCACGATGATCTCGTCGAAGGACGTGACGAAGGCGAACAGCAGGCCGGAAAGAATACCCGGCAGGATCAAAGGCAGCGTGACGGTGCGGAACGCCGTCAGCCGACCGGCGCCGCAACTCGCCGCTGCCGTTTCCAGCCGCTTGTCGAATACCTCCAGACTGGCGGAAACGGCGATGAGCACGAACGGTATCGCCAGAATGGTATGGGCCAGCACGAAGCCCGTGAGCGTGCCGACGAGCCGGGTGTCGAGATAGACGGCGTAGATGCCGATGGCCAGCACGACGCCGGGCACCACCATGGGCGTGATGAGCAGCATGCGCAGGAAGCCGCTCGTGGTGGCGTTCCTCATGCGGTCGAGACCGAAGGCGGCGAGCGTGCCGAGCACGGTGGCCACAACGGCCACGAGCGATGCCACCTTCAGCGAGTTGAAGAAGCTCGACGACCACTCCGGATTGGTGAGGAAGTTCTCGTACCACTGCCACGAGAAGCCTACCGGCGGAAACGCAAGCGACTTGTTCTCGTTGAACGACATGGGGATGACGACCAGCGTGGGCGCGACCAGCCATACGGCGACCAGCATGCAGACGAGGCCGAGGACGATGCGGGTGTGTATCTGCATCAGCGGCGCGCTCCCTGCCTGTGGCGCTGCCGCATCAGGGGCGCGGCAAGCGCCAGCAGAATGAATGTCGCGACCAGAAGCACGACGCCCATGGCGCCGCCGCGCCCCCAGTTCAGCAGGCTCAGCACCTGGTTCTGCACCAATGTCGAGAGCATGGTGCTGCGCGGGCCGCCGAGCAGCGCGGGGGTGATGTAGAAGCCGAGCGCCAGAATGAAGACGATGATGGCCCCAGCATAAACGCCCGGCAGCGACAGCGGCAGGTAGACCTGCAGGAAGGCGCGGGAGGGCCGGGCGCCGAGGCTGCGGGCGGCCTGCACGAGCCGCAGGTCGATGCCCCTCATCACCGAATAGAGCGGCAGGATCATGAAGGGCAGCAGCACCTGCGTCATCCCGATCACGACGCCCTGCTGGGTGCGGATCAGCCGCACGGTGCCGAACCCGGCCCACCTCAGCGCGGAGTTGATCACGCCGGAATCCTGCAGCAGGATCACCCATGCCATGGTGCGCACCACGCCGCTGACCCAGAACGGCACCAGCACGCACAGGACGAGCAGCATCCGCAACAACGGCCCCACGGCGGTCATCATATAGGCGTAGGGGTAGGCGCATATCACACACGCCAGCGTCACCCAGGCCGAGACCTCGAAGGTGCGTTGCAGCACGACGAGGTTAACCGGCGTCCCGAAGAACCAGACGTAGTTCTGAAGGCCCCACATGGGTTCGGAAAAGCTGCGCAGCACGATGGTCAGTAACGGATAGCCGACGACACCCAGCAGAAGCAGAAGGGCCGGCACCGTCAGCCACAGGGCGTTGCCCGCCAGATGAAGCCGTCGTCGCGGAGGCGGTTTTGCCGGCTCGCTCGCCGCTTCCGCCGTGGATGCCAAACCTGTCTGGGAAATACTCACGCCGAATACCTCGCACGGATGGGTGTCGCGGATATGGAGCGGGATTTCGCGGGCCTGAATCCGGTTCCCGGGAAAATGTCGCACGCTCCGTCAAGGCGTGCGGAGCCGCCCGGAGGGGCGACGCGACCGCCCCTCCTTCAACCCGCCCCGATATGATGGGACTGGTATTATCGGCCTCAGTTCCCCGCCATCAATTCCGTCCACTTTTCGACGGTGGGCGCGTAGTGCTGCACCCAGAACGGGATGTTGTGCTGGTAGCCCTGACGGATCCGCTCCGGCGTGCTGGTGAGGTAGGCGGCCGTGGTCTCGTCGACTTTCGGTTGCGCCTCGTTGTGGATCGGCGAATAGGAGGTCTTCTCGGTCAGGATTTCTTGCGACTTGCGGCCGAGATAGGCGTTGATGAGGGCATAGGAGGCATCGGGGTCCCTGGCGCCGACCGGAATGGCGAGATGGTCCATCACCACCAGCCAGTCCTTCCAGACCGGGGTGTACTTCGCACCGTTGCGCGCCGCCGTCATGGCACGGCCCGTCCACATCATGATCAGGTCGGCTTCGCCCGCCTCGGCGAGCTGCTGGGATTCGGCGCCGGTTTTCCAGAAGATGGTGTCGGGGCCGAGTTCCCTGATCTTCGCGATGCCCTTATCGATGTCCGCCGCGGTCATCTTCGAGGCATCGCCGCCGGCGGCGATGAAGGCCTGTTCGATCAGGCCCGCGATCGGATCGCCGCTGCCGTCGATAGCGCGCACGCCGGGGAATTTCTCCGTATCGAAGAAGTCTTTCCAGTCCTTCGGCGGTTTATCCTTGTACTTTTCGGTGTTGTACATGATGATCATGCCGTAGTTCATCGCCGGCACGTTGCATTCACCGACCTGACCGGGCGGAATGTGCGATGTATCGAGCTTCGACAGGTCGAGTTTCTGGAACAGCTTGCCGCAATGGACGTAGGGCGCGAAGTCGGCGGTGTCGACCACATCCCACGTTACATTGCCGGACTCCACCTGCGCCTGCAGTTTGGCCATCTCGGTGGGGCCGTCGCTGAGAAGCCTCACGCCGGACCTGTCGATGAATTCCTGCAGCGCGGCGATCTGCCCGTCCTGATAGATCCCGCCGAAGGATACGAAAGTGAGCGTCTTGCCCTTGAGGGAGCCTTCCTTCACCTCGCCCGCCACCGGCTTGTCCTGCGCGGCGGCGATCGTCGCCGTCGCCAGTGGCATGGAGACGGCCAGCATTCCCAGCAGGGCCACGAGCTGGCTCCTGCCAAACTCTTTTCGCGAGTACAGCATTGTATTTCCCTCTGTATCGTTTATATCGTTGCCGTTTTATTTTATTTTTTATTGTTTATCGTTCAGGTTATGCTTTTCCGCCATTGATGGGCGGTTTCCATGCAACGTATCGATCGAGTTCAGCCGCCGCCGATGTCGCGGGTGCGATGATCCACATGACTTCCGCGCGCCCGTTGCCGATATTGGTCGTCTTGTGCGGCGTCGACGGTGCGTATTCGATGCTGTCGCCTTCCTCCAGCACGTGGCTGTCGGCTCCGAGATTGACTTCGACGATGCCGCGCAGCACCACCAGCATCTCATGGTTGCCGCCGTGCGTGTAGGGTAACTCCCCCGTCGAGCCGCCGATATCGAACTCGCCGATATAGGCCTCGAACTCGTGAAGCGGCCGCTGCGATACCAGCGTCTTGCGGCAGCCCCTGTTTTCGGGAAGCGCGGGCCGCTGGCTGCGCTTCAGGACGATATGGGTCCGGGCGTCTGCATCCTCGAACAGGTCGGCGACGCGAATGCCCAGCGCCACCGCGATATGGATAAGTGTTGAGGCGCTTGCGCCGGAACGCCCGCGCTCAAGCTGGCTGAGGAAACTGGCGCTCGTTCCCGTCATCTCGCCGAGCTGACGGAGCGACAGCCGGCGCGCCAGCCTGAAACGTTTCAATCGTGCAGCCAGAACGCTTGCATCTTGCCCTGCCGGGGCAGTTTCTTCAGGCTGTGTTTGTGCCAGAGCATTGCTCGCTTCCGTCATGATTGAAAGGCTAGCAAGCTCTTTACATCGTGTAAAGTGCTATTTGCTGCAATTCTGCCCGAACGCGACGCCGCCGATGCTTGTAGCTCCTCCACAAAAGGCGATTTCCCTTGATTTCCGATGGCCTTCCGGAAGGTGATCTTCACGCGGTGTGAAGTCGACATTGCATCCGGCCGCCCTATCCGTGGGCGACCATGATGTGGCGCACGGCGGTGTAGTCCTCCAGCGCATAGATCGACATGTCCTTGCCGTAGCCGGACTGCTTCAGGCCGCCATGCGGCATTTCGTTGGCCAGCATGAAGTGGGTATTGATCCAGGTGCAGCCATAGCGCAGCCGTGCCGCCGTCTGCATGCCCTTGCCGACGTCCTTTGTCCAGACCGACGAGGCGAGGCCGTAATCGCTGTCGTTGGCCCAGCCGACGGCTTCCTCGACATCGTGGAAACGGGTCACGGAAACCACTGGCCCGAACACCTCCCGGCGCACGATTTCATCCTCCTGCAAGGCGCCGGCGACGACCGTCGGTTCGAAGAAGAAGCCGCTTTCGCCGGCAGGCTTGCCGCCGGTTGTCACCTCGATGTGCTTGTGGTCGCGGGCGCGTGCGACGAAGCTCTCCACACGGTCGCGCTGACGGCGGGAGATGAGGGGGCCGATCTCGTTACAGGTGTCGTCCTCGATGTTGTAGCGGATCGTCGAGACCGCCGCCGACAGGTCGGCGACGAAGCGGTCGTAGATCCGCGCGTCGGCATAGATGCGGCAGGCCGCGGTGCAGTCCTGCCCGGCGTTGTAGTAGCCGAACGTGCGGATGCCGTTGACTGCGGCCTCCAGATCGGCGTCGTCGAAGACGATCACCGGCGCCTTGCCGCCAAGCTCCAGATGCGTGCGCTTCACGGTTTTTGCCGCCGCCTGCAGCACCTTCTTGCCCGTCGCCACGTCACCCGTGATGGAAACCATGTCTATGCCGGGATGGTTGATGAGCCCGTTGCCCACGCTCTCGCCCCGTCCGAGTACGATGTTCACCACGCCTTCCGGCAGGATGCCGGCAAGGAGCCTGGCCATCCTGAGGGCAGTCAGCGGCGTCTGTTCGGACGGCTTGAATACAACCGTGTTGCCGCCCGCGACGGCGGGTGCGATCTTCCACGCCATCATCATCAGCGGATAGTTCCACGGCGCGATCGAGCCGACGATGCCGACGGGATCGCGGCGGACCATGGAGGTATGCCCCGGGAGGTACTCGGCCGAGACAGGCCCGTGCAGGTTGCGCACCGCGCCCGCGAAATAGCGGTAGCAATCGACGACGGCCGGCAGCTCGTCATTAAGGACGGCGTTGATCGGCTTGCCGCAGTTGAGCGCCTCAAGCGCGGCAAAGCCCGCGGCATCTCGCTCGATGGCGTCGGCGATCCTGAGGAGATGGTTGGAGCGTTCGGCCGGCGTCGTGCGCGACCAGCGCTCGAAGGCCTTTCCGGCAGCTTCCACGGCAGCGTCGACCTGGCCGAGGGAGGCCTCCGGCAGTTTCAGCACGGTTTCCCCCGTCCTGGGGTTGAGGATGCTTTCCTCCGCTTCCGTTCCGGCCTCGAAGCGCGAGCCGATCAGCATTTCAGTATCCATGATGTTCTCCCTCATGTCGTTATCCGGGATTATTTGCCATGACCGGCGATCTGGTCGCCGTCGCGCGTGAGATAATAGGCGGCGAGGATAGGCAGGAAGGTCACGAGCACCACCACCATGGCCACCACGTTGGTGACCGGCCGCTGGCGGGGCCGGATCAGCTCCTGAAGCATCCAGATGGGCAGGGTCGTCTGCTGTCCGCCGGTGAAGGTGGTGACGATGACCTCGTCGAAGGAAAGCGCGAAGGCGAGCATGCCGCCGGCGAGCAGCGCCGTCCCTATATTGGGCAGGATGACATAACGGAAGGTCTGGAAGCTGTCCGCGCCGAGATCCATCGAGGCCTCGATCAGCGAACCCGATGTGCGGCGGAAGCGGGCGACCGCGTTGTTATAGACCACCACCACGCAGAAGGTGGCATGGCCGAGCACGATGGTCCAGACGGAGAAGGGGACGTCGAGCAGCGAGAACGCCGAGCGAAGCGCGATGCCGGTGACCACGCCGGGCAGGGCGATGGGCAGGATCACCAGCAGCGAAATGCTCTCCCGCCCGAAGAATCGCGTGCGGCTGACGGCGGCGGCGCAGAGCGTGCCGAGCACCAGCGCGATCAGGGTGGCAATGGCGGCCACCTGGAGGGAAAGCGCCAGCGACGACCAGACGTCTGGCCGGTTCCACGTCGCCTCGAACCATTTCAGCGTGAAGCCCGGAGGTGGCCACTGATAGCTCTTGTCCTCGGTCGTGAAGGCATAGACGAAGATGAGCAGGATCGGCAGGTGCAGGAAGGCCAGCCCGCAACCGGCGGCGATTTTCAGGGTGAGCGAGGCGTGGTTGCCGCGATCAGAGCGCATCGAAAGCTCCCTGTTTCCTGGCGATCCAGAGATAGATGGCCATGATGACGATCGGCACGACGGAGAAGGCGGCGGCAAGCGGTACGTTGCCGGCGGTGCCCTGCTGGGTATAGACGGCCTGGCCGATGAAAAGGCGGGAGGAGCCGATGATCTGCGGAATGATGTAATCCCCGAGCGTGAGCGAGAAGGTGAAGATCGAGCCCGCGATCACGCCGGGGAGCGCCAGCGGCAGCAGCACGGTGCGGAAGGTTTGCGCAGGCGTCGCGCCGAGATCGGAGGAGGCCTCGATGAGGCTGCCCGGCACGCGCTCAAGAGCTGCCTGCGTCGGCAGGATCATGTAGGGCAGCCAGATATAGACGAAGACAAGGAAGGTGCCGATATAGCTGACGGACAGCGAGTTGCCGCCGACGACGGGCAGCGCGAGCATGCCTTCGAGCAGCCATGAGAGGTGCAGCCTGGCGAAAATCCAGGTGAGGATGCCCTCCTTGGCGAGGATCAGCTTCCACGCATAGACCTTGACCAGATAGCTCGACCAGAGCGGCATCATCACGCCTATATATAACAGCGCCTTCCATCGGCCGCGGGCATAGCGCGCCGCATAATAGGCGATGGGGAAGGCGATGAAGGCGGAAGCGATGGTGACCAGTGCCGCCATGAGCACCGTGCGCAGGATGATGTCGAGATTCGCCGATTGCAGGAGCTGGGCATAGGTCGACAGCGTGAACTGATAGTCGATCATGCCGGAGAAATCGTCGATCGAGAAAAAGCTCTGCAGCAGCAGTGCGATCAGCGAGCCGATATAGATGATGCCGAGCCAGAGCAGGGGCGGCGTGAGCATCAGGAACAGCAGCAGCCCGGGACGGCGCCAGAAGAGATCGGAAAGCCGGCCGAGGAAGCCGCCGCGCTGCGGCAGGATGGATGTCCGGGGCGCCGCCGGTCCCGGGAGCGTTGTAGCGGGAGAAGCGTTCATGCCGCCTGATCCATGTAGTGAACATCACCCGGAAGCCATGTGAGGTAAACGTCGGTGCCCGCTTCCGGCACTGCGGCGCCGGCGGGCAGCATGACGTGGAAGCGCGTGCCGGCCGTCTCGACAGCGAGCCGGGTTGCGGCGCCGAGAAAGCTCACGGTTTCGACGCGCGCCGGCACCCTGCCGCCTTCCGCGAGCCGGATGACTTCGGGCCTGAGGCTCGCCCAGCGCCGCTCGCCGCCCAATGCCGCCATGACGTCCGGCGCGACCACGTTGGAAGACCCGACGAAATCCGCGACGAAGCGGGTTTTCGGGCGGTTGTAGATTTCCTGCGGCGTGCCCGCCTGCACGATGCGGCCGTCGTTGAACACAGCCACGCGGTCGGCCATGGAAAGCGCCTCGCCCTGATCGTGCGTGACGAAGACGAAGGTGATGCCGAGGGCCCGTTGCAGGCTTTTCAACTCCTCCTGCATCTGTTCGCGCAGCTTCAGATCGAGCGCGCCGAGCGGTTCGTCGAGGAGGAGCACCTTCGGCTTGTTGACGAGCGCCCGGGCGAGCGCGACGCGCTGGCGCTGCCCGCCGGACAGTTGCCCCGGCTTGCGTGCGCCGTAGCCCGGCAGCTTCACCAGTTCCAGCATCTCCGCGGCGGCGCGATGTCGCTCCGCCTTGCCGATGCCGTTCACCATCAGCCCGTAGGCGACGTTGTCGATGATGTCGAGATGCGGAAAAAGCGCGTAGTCCTGAAACACGGTGTTGACGTTGCGCCTGTAGGGAGGCACGTCGCCCGTGCTTTCGCCAAAGATCTCGATTACGCCGCCGGTCGGCTGCTCGAAACCGGCGATGAGCCGCAGGCAGGTCGTCTTGCCCGAGCCGGAGGGGCCGAGCATCGCGAAGAATTCGCCCGGTGCGATCGTCAGGCTGACCCGATCCACGGCGCGGACCGCACCGAAATGGCGGCATACATTGTCGAAGCGGACGGCTGCTGTCATGTTTTCTGACCGTTCTGACACTGGAAGTAATGACGGAAAGGAGCCGCCTGCTTCAGGGTTATTCTGGACAGAAGCAGATAAAGGAAGCGGCAAGCCGGATTTTTAAACCCGGGAAGATGTGTTTTATCTCTATCTTTAAGCAATTTAGGATGAAGAATGTACACCGGATATTGCTGGAATTGCGATAGAGCGCGTTCCGATCAGATGGAATATTTGGTCGATAAGAATTCGCTCAAAATCGGGAAATTCTTTGGAGTACAGCTTCCATCTGCCCCTCCTTTACGGGAGGAGAGGCGCCGGTTACGTCTGCCGTCGGTTTGTCAGCGTCCGCCGATCACGCCGATATAATCGGACACCCAGCGATGATAGGGCACGCATTCGCCCTGGGTCTCGCACTTCGCGGTGGGGGTGCGCCAGAAACTGATCTTCTCGAAATTGTCGAACCCGTTCGCGGCGCAGCCCTGGTCCGTGAGAAGCGCGTTGCCCTTGCAGGCAGCGGGCACCGACGGCACCGCGCCGAACCACGCGGCCGCGTCGCCCTGAACCTTCGGCTTGAGCGAATGCTCCATCCACATATAGGCGCAATTGGGGTGCTCGCTGTCCACGTGCAGCATGGTGGTATCGGCCCAGCCGGTGGTGCCTTCCTCGGGGAAGGTGGAGCCGATGTCCGCATTCTCTCCTTTCAGGAGGTTGACCATGAAAGGCCAGGAACTTGAGGCGACGACACCCTCGTTCTTGAAGTCATCGATCTGGATCATCGCGTCGTGCCAGTAGCGACTGACGAGTTTACGCTGCCCCCGCAGCAGTTCGAGCGCTGCCTTGTACTGGTCTTCGTTCAGCTCGAACGGGTTCCTGATGCCCAGTTCAGGCTTGTGTTTCATGAGATAGAGGGCGGCATCGGCAACATAGATCGGCCCGTCATAGGCCTGCACGCGGCCCTTGTTCGACTTCCCGTCGGGCAGTTGCGTTTCCTCGAAAACGACTTTCCAGCTCTCGGGAGGCGTGTCCTTGAAGGCAGCCTTGTTGTACATGAGGACGTTCGGTCCCCACAGATACGGCACGCCGTAGTGGACGCTCTTGACCGTGAACCACGGCGCGTTCTGCAGGCGTTCGTCAATAGTCTTCCAGCTGGGAATGAGATCGGTATTGATCGGCTGGACGCGCTTTCCGGCGATCAGGCGCAGGGAAGCATCACCCGAGGCGGTGACGAGGTCGAAACCGCCCTCGTTCATCAGCGCCACCATTTCGTCGGATGTGGCGGCGGTTTTCACGCTGACCTTGCAGCTTGTCGCCTTTTCGAATTCGGTGACCCAGTCGTAGTTCTTGTCCGTGTCGCCGCGTTCGATATATCCCGCCCATGCCACGATGCTGAGCGCACCTTCGCCCTTGCCGAGTTCCTTCAGCGGTTCGGCGGCGCATACCTGCGCGGTAAAGCCGGCAACAGCCATCAACGCCGTACAGGACCTGAGAGAATACTTCATTGATCACTCCCGTTTTGCTCACTTGACGTGATGCTTTGTTCCCCGGCACGGATGGTGATCCGAATTACCCGTATTCGCAAATTCATTTACAGGAAACCTGCTATCGCTTTTTCCGATATCGGGTGCCGGAGCTGGATAATCTCTGTTGACGCGGGAAGCGGGTGAGCCGCGTGGAAACCCCGGTAGTGACGATTGTTAACCGGCGAGGCGGGGAGCGATTTCAGCGCAGCCGGCCCGAGCGGGAGGCCTCGGCAATGCCGATGAAATCGCGGGCCGATTGCGGCAGGCTGGAGCCCTTCCGCCATGCCATGCCGATCTGCACGACGGGGAGGGAGCCGGAAACGTCCCGGCTTTCGATGCGGTCGCCTTCCAGCGACCAGGGGCGGTAGACGAGATCGGGCAGCAACGCGACACCAGCGCCCGTGGCGACGAGGCTGCGCACGGCCTCGACCGAGCGGGTGCGAAAGGCGACATGCGGGCGCGCACCGAGCGCGGCGAGCAGCTTGCCGGTATTTTCCTCGATTTCGTCCACGGTCAGCATGATGAGAGGCTCCCTGGCGATATCGCTCACGGATATGCTGTCGGCCGATACCAGCGGGTGCCCGAGGGGAAGCCACAGCCTGTAGGGCGAGGTTTCCAGAATCTCCGCGTGCAGCGCCATCCGGTCGCGCAGATTGGAAATGACCATGACCGCCACGTCCAGCTCGCCCCCGATGAGGAGGTGTTCGAGATAGGAGCCGTTATCCTCGATGGCGCTGACCTCGATGCCCGGGAAGGCACGGCGATAGCGCGCCAGAAGGTCTGAAAGCACATAGCCGGCGACAAGGGACGTCACACCCAGATTGAGCCTGCCCTTCCTCGCAACCCGCTTGTCCGAAAAGGATCGGCGCGCATCGGAGACATCGGCCAGAATTTTCGTCGCGTGACGGAGAAACTGGTGGCCGTTATGTGTCACCGTGAGGCCACGCGGATGGCGCTCGAACAGTTCCACATTGAGGTCGGTCTCAAGTTCCTTGATGGCCTCGGTGATGGACGATTGTGAGATGGACAGTTTCTGCGCGGCACGGGTGACCGACCCCAGCTCCGCCGCCGCCACGAAATACTGCAATTGTCTGAGCGTGAACGACATGTCTATGGCAAGGTATGTATCGAATTCCCGTCCGGCATATTTTTCCCGCATGGTAGCCGCTTATTCGTATTTTGCAACTATTATGGATGCATCGCAAAATCCGGAAAAGTGAAAATCAACGGATTGTTTATAAAAACGAAGTATTTTATAATATGTATCATGTATACTCCGTTTTAACGGGCCGGCACGCGCCGCCTTTCAGGGCGGCCGCTGGAAACGACGATGTCGTGGCCGTAAGCTCGCGGCTTCCGGGACGGCGCGCGGCGGAGGGTTGCAGCTTTCGGGTAAAGGGCTAAAAGGCCCTTTCTGAACCTGCAGTCCGAAAGAACCTTGATGACCGGCGCCGGAACCAATCACAGCCTCTCGCCCCTGACGGGCGGACCGAAAATCATCCTTGTCGAGCCGCAGATGGGCGAGAACATCGGCATGGCGGCACGTGCCATGGCGAACTTCGGCCTGTCCGGGATGCGCATCGTCAATCCGCGCGACGGCTGGCCCAACGAGCGCGCCGTCGTGACCGCGGCGAATGCCGCCCATGTGCTGGAAAAGGCGGAGGTATTTCCCGATCTGCTCTCGGCGGTGGCGGATCTCAACGCCGTCTATGCCACCACGGCGCGCGAGCGTGGGCAGATGAAGCGCGTGCTGGATGCCGACGAGGCGGTGACGCAGGTGGTGAGCCGCATGCACGGTGGCGAGGAGGTCGGCATCCTGTTCGGGCGTGAGCGCACCGGGCTCGACAACGACGAGGTGGCGCTGGCGGACGCGATCATCACCTTCCCGGTCGATCCCGCCAACGCCTCGCTCAACCTGGCGCAGGCGGTGCTGCTCGTCGGTTACGAATGGTTCAAGAAGGCGCATGGGCAACTGCCGTTCAATCTGGAGGAGCGCTCGCCGCCGGCGAAGCGGGAGGCGATCGTGTCGTTCTTCGGGTGGCTGGAGACGGAGCTGGACGCCTGCGGCTTTTTTCCCGCGCCGGAGAAGAAGCCCGCCATGATCCGCAACCTGCGCGACATCCTGCTGCGTCTTTCCATGACCGAGCAGGACGTCAAGACCCTGCGCGGCGCGGCCGGCGCGCTGCGGCGCGGGCCGATACCGCCCGCGAAAAGGGATGAACCGTTAACGGATGGGGAATAGAGTCGCACCGAGTCGCAGGTGAGGAGCAGTCTTCGATGACGGCTGATCGTGTTGCGAAAGGCGAAGCGGCTGCCCCCCGCGTGCTGGTGTTCGATTCGGGCGTCGGCGGTTTGACCGTCTATTCGGAACTGCGCAAGGCACGTCCCGATGCGCAATTCGTCTATGTGGCGGACGACGCGGGCTTTCCCTATGGCGGGATGGACGCCGAAACGCTGCTGGCGCGGGTCGTCGACCTGATGGCCGGGCTGATCGGGCGTTTTTCGCCGGATGTGGTGGTGATCGCCTGCAACACCGCGTCTACCCTCGTGCTGCCCGCGCTGCGGTCGCGCTTCGCGCTGCCGTTCGTCGGCACCGTGCCCGCCATCAAGCCTGCGGCGGAGAAGACGGCCTCCGGCGAGATCACCATCCTCGCGACACCGGGCACCGTGGCGCGCGACTACACGCACGACCTCATCCGCAAGTTCGCCGATTCGAGCCATGTGCATCTCGTGGGCTCGACGCGGCTCGCAGGCTTCGCAGAACGGGAGCTTGCCGGCCAGCCCATCGGCGATCCGGAGCTGCGGGACGAACTGATGCCCGTCTTCGTCGAGCGTGACGGCGCGCGCACGGATATGGTGGTGCTGGCCTGTACGCACTATCCGCTGCTGCTGGAACGCTTCCGCCGTCTCGCGCCCTGGCCGGTGACGTGGATCGACCCCGCGCCCGCCATCGCGCGGCGGATGGTGCATCTGATCGGCGAGGCGTCGGGGGGGCCGGCACAGCCGGCGGCGCAGGCGCTGTTCACCTCCGGCAGGCGGCCGCCGGCGGCGCTGGAGCGGGCGCTGATGCAGCGCGGGCTCGTCGTCGACGCGCGCGAAAATCTGCTTTCGGATGTGACAGCCGTTTGACATCGGCGGGAATCAGCGATAGGAAGCAGCCATCAGCGCGGGCCTAGACGGCTCGCGTTGCCGTTTTGCGCTCCCGTGGTCCGCGCCTTCTCCGGAAGGCGGCGGACCTGTCGTCCCCCTCACCGGGGAAGAGGAGGGCGCGTTCCTCATGTTGAGCCTGTTTGAGAGGACACGCGATGTCGAAAAGAATTTCGGCCAAGTATAAAATCGATCGCCGCCTTGGCGAGAATATCTGGGGCCGCCCGAAGAGCCCCGTCAATCGCCGCGAATACGGCCCCGGCCAGCACGGCCAGCGCCGCAAGGGCAAGCTGTCGGACTTCGGCACCCAGCTCCGCGCCAAGCAGAAGCTGAAGGGCTACTACGCCAACATTTCCGAGAAGCAGTTCCACCGCTACTACGTCGAGGCCTCGCGCCTGCGCGGCGACACCGGCGAGAACCTGATCGGCCTGCTGGAGCGCCGTCTCGACGCGGTCATCTACCGCGCCAAGTTCGTGCCGACCGTGTTCGCAGCCCGCCAGTTCGTCAACCACGGCCACATCCAGGTCAACGGTCGCCGCGTGAACATCCCGAGCTATCTCGTGCGTCCCGGCGACGTGATCGAGATCAAGGAGGCGTCCCGCCAGCTCGTCGTGGTGCTGGAAGCCGCCGCACTCGGCGAGCGCGACGTGCCGGACTACATCGAGGCGGATCACCACAAGGGCAGCGCCCGCTTCGTGCGCATTCCCACCCTCAGCGACGTGCCGTATCCGGTGCACATGGAACCGAACCTCGTCGTCGAGTTCTACTCGCGCTGACCGGTCCGGCAAGACGGATTTCGGAGAAGCCGCCCTTCCGGGGCGGCTTTTTTCATGACTCGCGCCGCGTCTCGCGGCTGCACCAGAAGGCTGTCGCCATCAGCAGGCCGATCCACCATCCCTGCCAGGCGCCGTGAAACACGCTCACCACGGCGGCGGCGGCGATGGTGCTCGCGGCGGCGGCGGCGATCATGTCGTGGGGCAGGCGGGCGATGGCACGCAGGATGAAGAAGCCGTTCAGCGCCGCGAGCAGCGCGCCCACCAGCCCCAGCTCCGCCCATATCTGCAGGAAGCCGTCGTGCGGATGGCCTGCGGCGAGCAGCCGTCCACGTTCCGGCGGGATCTCGGCGGCGGCGGGCGCCTCGGCCATTTTCGCGCTCACGCCGAAACCCGCTCCGGTCAGCGGGCGGCGCTGGACGATGGCGGCGAAGTCCTGCCAGATCTCGATGCGGTCGGCCGCATGCACGGATTCGAGCCGGGCGATGAGCGAGGGCGGCAGGATGCGCTCCAGCAGCACGCCCTTGAAGGGCGCGATGACGAGGCATCCCGCCAGCATGGCACCCGCGAGCAGAAGGCCGGTGCGCCGGCTCCACGAGGCTACGAGAAACGCCGGCAGCGCCAGCAGCAGCCCCAGCATGGCCGCGCCAGAGGTGGCGCGCTCGACGGTGACGATCAGCAGCGCGCCGAACGCGAGCGCCCATCTCCCCCAGCCGAGACGCTTCATCTGGATAGCGAGCGGCCAGAAGATGAGCAGCAGCGTCATCACCGGCCTGTTGAAGATGAAGGATTGCGCGCGCAGCCCCAGCGCCTCGCGCGGGGCGAGGCCGGCGGCGAGTTCCGCGACGATCAGCACGCAGGCCGCCGCGAATGCGATGGCCGCCCAGCGCACGAAGGCGGCCGGGATGTCGCGCGGCAGGCTGATCAGCAGCAGCACGCCGCCGAGAAATGGCAGGCCCGCCTCCGCCGCGACGAACAGCGAGGTTGCCGGGGCATGACTCCAGGCGAGAGAGACGGCGGCCCAGGCGATGAAGGCGAGCGCGGCGGCAGCAGGTGCGGGCGGCGGCAGCGTGAGGCGTCCGCCGCTGGTGATTCGGGCGAGAAGCGCCAGCACGCCCGCCACGGCGAGGATGGCGGCGGCGGAACGGTTGGCAAGCGCCATAGCCAACGGCAGGATTGCCAGCAGGCTCAGCGCGGCGCGGTCGAGGAGGGGGCGGCTGGAAAACGGCATGGACACTCTGTTGAACGCATGAATTCCGCCGTGATGTGTAGCCGATTTCGCGCGCCGGCGGGATTAATTTACAGGCCTGCCGGGGAAACGCCGCTTTCCCCGAGGACCGGGCCGGCGCGCCGATGGCGGCTGTCTCGATATGTCACTTGATATCTCACTTGGCCGGCGGCCTGTCATGGTCTATGCAGTCTGGCCTGCACGTCACAACCGCGCGGAAGCGCCACCCGACCAATCTGCGGATCGCCATCCTGTCGTCACCCGCCTCCCGTACCTCTTCTGTTCTGATCGCACTCAGGGATGGCGAGGGGGAGCGTGTAACGCTCTCCGAGATCGTCGATGCGCTGGGGCCGCAGGCGTTCGCGCTGCTGTTCGTGGTGCTCGGCCTGCCCAATTGCCTGCCGATGCCGCCACCGATCCCGCTGATCTGCGGCTTTCTGCTGCTCGGCGTCACGGCGCAGATTGTCTACGGGCGCAAGACGCCGTGGATTCCCAGGCGCCTCCTTGACAGGTCCGTGGCGCGGGCCGAAGTCGCACGGGCGGTGGAGCGGGCCTTGCCCTATGTGCGGCGGCTGGAGCAATGGTCGCGGCCGCGCCTCGCGTTTTTCGACACGCCGGCGCGGATGCGCCTCACCGGGGTCGCGCTGGTGCTGATCGCCGTCAGCCTGTTGACGGCAGCCCCGATCATAGGCCAAATCCCGCCCGGAATCGCGATCTGCCTCGTCGGGCTGGGGCTCGTGGAGCGCGATGGCCTCGTCGTCATCTGCGGCCTGGCGGTGGGGGCGGTCGGCGTCAGCCTGAGCGCCAGCTTCGTCGCTGCCGTCGTTTCCGGCCTCACGGCCGTTCTTTAGGAGAAGACGCCCATGCGTCCCGTGATCGGTGTCGTTGCGGATGTGAAGCCTTCGCGCAAGTACGTCTGGCACAAGGTGCAGGAAAAGTATCTCTACGCAGTCGCGCGCGGCGCGGATGCGGAAGTGGTGATCCTGCCCGGCCGCCTCTCCGCCGTGGACGCGGAGGAACGGGCGATCAGCCCCGATCCCGACCGCTTGCTGGCGTTTCTCGACGGCGTGTTCCTGCCAGGCAGCCCCTCGAACGTCGATCCGGCGATCTACGGTGGCGAGCGCACGTTTGCCGACGAACTGCTCGACCGTAACCGGGACGACCTGTCGCTGCCGCTGGTGCGCGCGGCGGTGGAGCGGGGGTTGCCGCTTTTCGGCGTCTGCCGCGGCTTTCAGGAGATCAACGCCGCGCTCGGCGGCACGCTGCACCAGCATGTGCAGGACATCGACGGCTTCGGCGACCATCGCGAGCCGGATGGCGACGTCGAGACGCAATATGGGCTGGCGCACGAGGTGGAACTCGTCGAGGGCGGCGTCCTGCACGGGCTCGCCGGAGCGGGGCGGGTGAGCGTCAATTCGCTGCACAGCCAGGGCATCGACCGGCTGGCGCCGGGCCTCGTGGCGGAGGCGTATGCGCCGGACGGGCTGATCGAGGCATTCCACGTCGCGGCGGCGCGGGAGCAGGGAGCCTTCGCGATTGCCGTGCAGTGGCATCCGGAATGGCGGGTCTGGGCCGATCCGCTGTCGACGGCTCTGTTCCGCGCGTTCGGCGATGCCGCGCGCGGCTACGCGGCGGCGCGTTCGCGCTGACCGCCGGCCGGGGCGCCGCGCAGGCGGGTCTGCAGGCGGTCGAACAGCACGTAGACGGCGGGCGTGGTGTAAAGCGTCAGCAACTGGCTGAGCACGAGCCCGCCCACGATGGCCACGCCCAGCGGCTGGCGCATCTCCGCCCCTTCCCCGAGACCGACGGCGAGCGGCACCGCGCCGAGAATCGCGGCGAACGTGGTCATCATGATCGGGCGGAAGCGCAGCAGGCAGGCCTCCACGATGGCGGCCTCCGGCGCGAGGCCGCGGCTGCGCTCGGCCTCGATGGCGAAGTCGATCATCATGATGGCGTTCTTCTTCACGATGCCGATGAGCAGGAACACGCCGATGAGCGCCACGAGGCTGAATTCCATGCCCGCCAGCATCAGGGCCGTCACCGCGCCTATGCCCGCCGAGGGCAGGGTGGAGAGGATCGTCAGCGGGTGGATGTAGCTCTCGTAGAGCATGCCGAGCACGATGTAGATGGTGAGAAGGGCCGCGAGAATCAGCCACGCCATCGATGAGGACATCTGCTGAAAGGTACGCGCGGTGCCCTCGAAACTGCCATGGATGGAGCGCGGCACGTTCAATTCCGCCATCACGCGGTTGATGGCGACGACGGCGTCGCTCAGCGCCGCCCCTTCCGCGAGGTTGAAGGAGATGGTGGAGGAGACGAACAGCCCTTGATGGTTGACGGAGAGCGGCGTGGTGCCGAAGGCGTGGCTCGCGATGGCGGAAAGCGGGATCATGTCGCGCTTGGCCGTGCTGACGGCGGAGCCGGTGGAAGCCTGCCCGCGCCCCGTCACCGCGATCTGGTTGAGCATCTGGTTGCGCACCGGATCGTTGGCGACGTCGGCAGCGCTTGCCGCCTCGCCCCCGGAGGAGACCGTGCCCGCGAGCGCGCCGCTCTGTTGGGTGGCGCTAATGGTGCCGCCCTTCGCGCTGATGTAGATGGCGTCGAGCGACCGGGGGCTCTCCAGATAGCGCGGCGCCAGCCCCATGACGATGCTGTACTGGTTCAACCGGTCGTAGATGGTGGAGACCGCGCGCTGGCCGAAGGCGTCATAGAGCGCGCCATTGATCTGGCTCATGCTGAGGCCGAAACGCGCCACCGCGTCGCGGTTGACGGCGAGGTCGACCTGAAGGCCGGCTTCCTCGCGGTCGGAGTCGATGTCGGTCAGCAGCGGCTCGTTCTTCAGCGCCTCGGTGATCTTCGGTACCCATGCGCGCAGCGCGCCGAGATCGTCGCTCTGCAGGGTGAACTGGTATTGCGAGCTGCTCTCGCGGCCGCCCACGCGCAGGTCCTGCACCGGGAACAGGAAGGTCGACGCGCCTTCCACGCGCGCGAACTGCGGGCGCAGCCGGTTGATGATCTGCCCGGCCGGAATGCCGCGCTCGGCCAACGGCTTCAACGACACGTTGAGGAAGGCCGAATTGGCGCGCCCACCTGTGAATACGACGACGTTCTCCACCGCCGGATCGGCGCGCACGATCTTCTCGAACTCGGCGATCTTGTCGCGCAGGTTGAGGAAGGAGGTGCTCTGGTCCGCCCGCACGCCGCCGATCAGCGCGCCGGTGTCCTGCTGCGGCAGCAGGCCCTTGGGCACGATCATGAACAGATGGACGTTGAGGCCCACCGTGACCGCGAGCGTGAGCACCAGCAGCCAGGGGTGATGCAGGGCGGCGCGCAGCGTGCGCCCGTAGATGCGCGTCGTCGCGCTCATCAGGCGGGAGGGTCGCCGGGTTGCCTGCGAGCGCCCGAGCAGGCGCGCGCACATCATCGGTGTCGTGGTCAGCGAGACGAGAAGCGAGACGACGATCGTCACCGACAGCACCACCGCGAACTCGCGGAACATGCGCCCCGGCAGGCCGCCGAGCAGCAGCAGCGGAATGAAGACGGCAATGAGCGATATGCTCATGGACAACACGGTGAAGCTCACCTCCCGCGCCCCGGTGAGCGCGGCCTTCATCGGCTTCGTGCCGGCCTCCACGTGGCGCATGGTGTTTTCCAGCACCACGATGGCGTCGTCCACCACGAAGCCGGTGGCGACGATGAGCGCCATCAGCGAGAAGTTGTTGAGGCTGTAGCCGAGCCAGTACATCGCCCCGAAGCTGACGACGAGCGACACCGGCACCGCCACTGCGGGGATCAGCGTTGCCCGCCAGTCGCGCAGGAAGAGATAGACGACGAGGATGACGAGCGCGATGGAGGCGACGAGCGTGAACTGGACGTCGACCATCGAGGCGCGGATCGTCGTGGTGCGGTCCAGCGCGACGGACAGATCGATGCCCGCCGGGATGGCGGCGCGCAACTGCGGCAGCAGGGCTTTCACCGCGTCGACGGTTTCGATGATGTTGGCGCCGGGCATGCGCGAAAGCGTCAGCAGCACGGCGGGCTCGCCGTTGAACAGACCCCGGTTGCGGACGTTCTCGACCGAGTCCGTGACGGCTGCGACATCGGACAGCCGCACCGGCGCGTCGTTGCGCCAGGCGACGATCAGCGGGCGGTAGTGCTCCGCGAGGCGATAGGGCTCGTTGGTGTAGATCTGCCAACGCCGGTCGCCGTATTCGATGGCGCCCTTGGGGCTGTTGGCGTTGGCGGCCGAAAGCGCGGCGCGCACGTCTTCGAGCCCGATGCCGTAGTTGAAGAGGGCCGTGGGGTTGATGTCCACGCGCACCGCCGGCAGCGAGCTGCCGCTGACGCCCACCTGCCCGATGCCTTCCACCTGCGACAGTTTCTGCGACAGCACGGTGGAAGCCGCGTCGTAGAGATCGCCCAGGCCCAGTGTTTGCGAGGTGAGGGCGAGCAGCATCACCGGCGCGTCGGCGGGGTTCGCCTTGCGGTAGGTGGGGTTGGAGCGCATGGCGGTGGGCAGGTCCGCGCGCGCGGCGGAAATCGCCGCCTGCACGTCGCGTGCCGCGCCGTCGATGTCGCGGTTGAGGCCGAATTGCAGCACGATGCGCGTCGAGCCCTGCGAACTCGACGAGGTGATCTCCGTCACGTCCGCGATCTGTCCGAGATGGCGTTCGAGCGGCATGGCGACGCTGGTGGCCATGATCTCCGGGCTCGCGCCGGACATCGAGGCCGTCACCTGGATGGTGGGGAAGTCGACTTGCGGCAGCGGCGAGACCGGCAGGCTGAAATAGGCGAGCATGCCGGCGAGTGCGAGGCCGATGGTCAGCAGCGTCGTCGCGACCGGTCGGCGGATGAACGGCGCGGAAATGTTCATGGCAGCGCCCTGTCCGGCTCCTCGTCTTCTTCCTCGTCCCTTGTGCGGGTGTCGAGCACGCGCGCCAGCCTGTCGAACGCGAGGTAGATGACGGGCGTCGTGAACAGCGTCAGCGCCTGGCTGACGATGAGGCCGCCGACGATGGTGATGCCGAGCGGCTGGCGCAGTTCCGAGCCCGCGCCGTCGCCCAGCATCAGCGGCAGGCCGGAGAAAAGCGCCGCGAAGGTCGTCATCAGGATGGGGCGGAAGCGCAGCAGGCACGCTTCATGGATCGCCGCGCGCGGCGGCAGGCCCCGGTTGCGCTCCGCGTCAAGCGCGAAGTCGATCATCATGATGGCGTTCTTCTTCACGATGCCGATCAGCAGCACGATGCCGATGATGCCGATGATGTCGAGTTCGCGCTGCATCCAGATGAGCGCCAGCAGCGCGCCGATGCCGGCCGAGGGCAGCGTGGAGAGGATCGTGACCGGGTGCACGTAGCTCTCGTAGAGAACGCCGAGCACGATATACATGGCCGCGACAGCCGCGACGAGCAGCAGCACCTGGTTCGTGAGCGCCGCCTCGAACGCCAGCGCCGAACCCTGGAAGGAGGTCGTGACGCTCGCCGGCAGGCCCATGCCCGCGGCGGTCGCGCGGATGGCGTCCACCGCCTGGCCCAGCGCGACGCCCTGCGCGAGGTTGAAGGAGATGGTGGCGGTCGGGAACTGGCTGCGGTGGTTGAGCTGTAGCGGCGCGAGCCGTTCCGTCACCGTGGCGATGGCCGACAAAGGCACCTGCCCGCCGCCCGCCGACGGCAGGTAGATGTCCCGCAGCGAGGCCGGCGTGAACTGCAGCGCGGGATCGGCCTCCAGAATGACACGGTACTGGTTCGCCTGCGTGAAGATGGTGGAGACGATGCGCTGGCCGAAGGCGCTGTAGAGCGCGTTGTCGACGGTGGCCGTGGTGATGCCGTAGCGCGCCGCCGTGTCGCGGTCGACGGTGACCTGCGCCGCGAGGCCGCGCTCCAGCAGGTTGCTCGTCACGTCTTCGAGCTGGGGCAGGGCCTGCAGCGACTCCACCATGCGCGGCACCCACGCGGACAGCACGTCCGGATCGGCATCGTCGAGTACGAACTGGTATTGCGTGCGGCTCGCGGTGGAATCGATGGTGAGGTCCTGCACCGGCTGCATATAGAGGCTGACGCCGGGCACCCCGGCGGCCTCGGCGGTGATCCTGCGCACGATCTCGCTCGCCGGGGCGGTGCGCTCGCTGCGCGGCTTCAGCTCGATCTGGAAGCGGCCGGTGTTGAGCGTCAGGTTGGTGCCGTCGACGCCGATGTACGACGTGACGCTCGCCACGTCCGCGTCGGCGAGGATGACAGCGGCGAGCTTCTGCTGCCGCTCCGCCATGCCGGCGAAGGAGACGGACTGCCCGGCCTCGGAGACGCCGAGAATGAGGCCCGTATCCTGCACCGGAAAAAAGCCCTTCGGAACGACAATGTAAAGCCAGACGGTGAGCGCCAGCGTGCCTGCGGCGACGATGAGCGTGATCCAGCCGTGGTCCAGCACGACGTCGAGCATGCGGCCGTAGCCGTCGACGATGCCATCGAACCATGTCCGGCGCGCCGCGCGCGGATCGTGCCCCGCGCGGCGCAGGATTTTCGCGCACAGCATCGGCACCAGCGTCAGCGAGACCACTGCCGAGATCAGGATGGTGACGGCGAGCGTGATGGCGAATTCGCGAAACAGCCGCCCCACGACATCGGCCATGAACAGCAGGGGGATCAGCACCGCGATGAGTGAAAGGGTCAGCGATATGATGGTGAAGCCGATCTGCCGCGCACCCTTCAGCGCCGCGTCCAGCGGCTTTTCGCCCTTCTCGATGTAGCGGGCGATGTTCTCGATCATCACGATGGCATCGTCCACGACGAAGCCGGTGGCGATGGTCAGCGCCATCAGCGACAGATTGTTGAGGCTGAAGCCGCACAGATACATCACCGCGAAGGTGCCGACGAGCGACAGCGGTACCGAAAGGCTCGGGATGACCGTGGCGGGAATGTTGCGCAGGAACAGGAAGATGACGAGCACCACGAGGCCGATGGCCATCATCAGCTCCCGCTGCACGTCCTGCACGGAAGCGCGGATAGTCTCGGTGCGGTCGGACATCACCGCGACGTCGACCGAGGCGGGCAGCGTTTCCGTGAGCGCGGGCAGCATGGCCTTGACGTTGTCCACGACGTCGATGACATTTGCGCCCGGCTGGCGGCGGATGTTGATGAGGATGGCCGGCCTGATGTCTGCCCCGCTGTGCCCCGCCCACGCGCCAAGGCGCTCGTTCTCCGCGCCGTCGACGACTTCCGCCACGTCCGAAAGCCGGACCGGCGCACCGTTCCTGTAGGCGACGACGATATCCCGGAACTCGTCGATGCCCTTCAGCTGGTCGTTAGACTGGATGGCGTAGGCCTGCTGCGGGCCGTCGAAACTGCCCTTCGGCGTGTTCACGTTGGCGTTGCCGATGGTGGAGCGCAGGTCGTCGATGTTGAGGCCATAGGCGGCCAGCGCCAGCGTATTGGCGCGCACCCGCACGGCCGGGCGCTGTCCGCCCGCGAGCGTCACCAGCCCGACGCCCGCCACCTGCGAGATTCGCTGCGCGAGGCGCGTCTCGACCATGTCCTGCACCTGTGTCAGCGGCAGGGTGGCCGAAGTCAGGGCAAGCGTCATCACCGGCGCATCGGCCGGGTTGACCTTGGCATAGATCGGCGGCGCGGGCAGGTCGGAGGGCAGCAGGTTGCCCGCCGCATTGATCGCCGCCTGTACCTGCTGGCCCGCGATATCGATGCCGAGATCGAGATTGAATTGCAGCGTGATGACGGACGCGCCCGCCGCCGATGTGGAGGACATCTGCCGCAGACCCGGCATCTGCCCGAGCTGGCGCTCCAGCGGCGCGGTGACGGACGCGACCATGACCTCCGGCGAGGCGCCGGGGTAGAAAGTCTGCACCTGGATGGTGGGGTAGTCGACCTCCGGCAGGGCCGCGAGAGGCAGGTTGCGGAAGGCGATGACGCCGACGATCAGCAGCGCCAGCATCATCAGCGTGGTGGCCACCGGCCGCAGGATGAACGGGCGGGAGATGTTCACCGACGTGCCGCCGTCATCCGGCGCGCCGGCATCCCGAGCATCGCTCATGGCGAAGCGCCGCCGGCTGGCGAGGCGCCGCCCGCCGGAGAGGCGCGGCCGGCGGGGTTGTTGCCGCCGTTCGCCGGGGTGCGGCGCTGACGCGATTCGCGCGGCGGCTGCCCGGCTGCGGCCGGTGCGGCCGGAGACGCTGCGGGAGCCGGGGGCCTGTCGCCCGGCAGGGAGACCTGCATTCCCTCGCGCAGCCGGTCCGAGCCGTCAGTGACGACAAGATCGCCCGGCTGGAGCCCTTCCTGCACCGCCACGACGTCGGAGGTGGAATAGCCAGTGGTGATGGGGCGGATGCTGACGGTCTTGCTGTCCTTGTCGATCAGCCAGGCATAGGTGCCGGGCGCACCGCTGAGCCGCGCCGAGGCCGGGATCACGACAGCGTCCCTCACCGTGTCGATGCGCAGCTCGACATTGACAAACTGGTTCGGAAACAACGCCTTGTCGGCATTGTCGAAGACGGCGCGCAGGCGCACGGTGCCCGTGGTCGTGTCGATCAGGTTGTCGAGGGTGGCGAGTCGCCCTTCCGCCAGTTTGTTGACGCGGTTGCGGTCGTAGAGCGTCACGGGCAGCGTCTCGCCGGACGTCAGCCGGCGGTTGATGGCCGTGACCTGATCCTCGGGCACGCTGAACAGCACCGAAATCGGCGCCATCTGGGTAATGGTGACGAGGCCGTTCGTGTCGCCCGTCTGGGCGTAGTTGCCCTCGTCGATCTGGCGCAGACCGGCGCGGCCGGCGATCGGCGCCGTGGTGCGGGTGTATTCCAGGTTGAGTTCGGCGGTGCGCACGGCGGCGGCACTGGCCTGCACCGTGGCCTGAAGCTGGCTGACGGTGGCGGTCTGCGTGTCGAGCTGCTGGCGGGCGATGGCGTTCTGGCGCACCAGCGATTGGTAGCGGGCGAGGTCGGTCAGCGCGCTCTTCAACTCCGCCTCATCGCGCGCGAGCTGGCCGCGCGACTGATCGAGCGCAAGCTGGTAGGGACGCGGGTCGACCTCTGCGACGAGCGCGCCCTTCTCCACTTGCTGCCCCTCCGAGAACGCGATGCGCGTGATCTGGCCGGCGACGCGCGTGCGTGCGGTGACGGTGGCGAGCGGCGTGACGGTGCCGAGCGCCTGCACGGTGACCGGGATGTCGGCGCGTGTCACCGCCGCCGCGCCGACGGGCATCGCCGCCGGCTGGCCGGAGCGCGGGCCGAACGGGCGCTGCGCGGTTTGCGCGTTTTCGGCAGGGCGCAGAAAGACGACGACTGCCGCCGTCGCCGCCGCGAGCACCAGCAGCCAGACGATGCGCACCAGCCACGGCCGCCGGCGCTTGCCGCTGCCCTGTGCGCCGCCGGCCGCCGTTGTGGCTTCATGCTGCTGCGGCCCGGTGGGTGACAGCATCCGTCGCTCTCCCGCAATTCTCTCGTCCGGCGGTCGTCACCGTTCCGCAGGACGACGGTTTCCGCATCCCGTGCCTGAGCTATGGGGGCATGGAAGTCGTTTGATCAAGGCCTTTGCGCTCTTTCTCGGATTAAGATTTGCTCATATTGCGGCAAAGTAAGGCGACGTCTGCCTTTCGCGTCGGCGACGGACGGGAAATGAGGACTTGGCAACACGGCGCGAGGGCTGCTAGTGTGTTCGCAACTAACAATTCTGGGATGCTCCCCGACGTGTATGCGGCGAAGACTGCGCGCGCCGGCAGCATCCCGACAGGATCAAGGCCGTGACGGTCAATGACGAAGCTGTGGGCAGCTATGCCGTAGCCACGGCCGAGCCGGCTGACGTGTGTCAGCGGCGCGGCGCGGCGAGGATGGCGGAGCCATCCGGAGTTGGAGCGCGGACGACGCGCGAGCCAGGGCCGCGTCTTGCCTCCAGACAGCGGGAGGCCGCGCGCACCTATGCCGCGCTCGACCTCGGCACCAACAACTGCCGCCTGCTCGTGGCGGAACCAACCTACGACAGTTTCCGTGTCGTCGACGCCTTCTCGCGCATCGTACGGCTGGGCGAGGGGCTGACCAGCGTCAACCGGCTGGGTGAGGACGCCATATCCCGCGCCATCGAGGCGTTGAAGGTCTGCCGGGCGAAGATGGATGCGCGCCGGGTGGGGCGGGCGCGCATGATCGCGACCGAAGCCTGCCGCGCCGCGGCCAACGGGCAGGACTTCATCGACCGCGTCGAGGACGAGACGGGACTGATGCTCGAAATCGTCAACCGCGAGACGGAAGCGCTGCTCGCTGTCAGCGGGTGCACCGGGCTCGCCGACCCGGCGGCGGAGAGCGTGCTCGTGTTCGACATCGGCGGCGGCTCGACGGAACTCGTCTGGACATGCGCGCGCAAGCATGCGGGACGCGGCAACGGCCGCACCCAGGGGGCGCAGGGGCGCGGACGCCACCACGGTGGCGCCTCGCGCCAAAATGGCCATCACGGCAGGGACGACAGCGGCCATTGCGTGCGCGCGTGGGAATCGCTGCCGATGGGCGTCGTCACGCTCGCCGAGCGGTATGGCGGCGTCGAGGTCACGCCCGCGGTGTTCGCCGCCATGGTGAGGGAGGTCGAGCGCCACCTCGCGCCATTCGCCTGGCGCGCGCGCGACGCATCGCGGATGAAGGGCTTCCACCTGCTCGGCACCTCGGGCACCGTCACCACCATCGCCGGCGTCCATCTCGACCTGCCCCGCTACGACCGGCGGCAGGTTGACGGCCTGTGGATGAAAGACCGCGACGTCAGCGAGGCCATTGCCCATCTGCTGAACTGCTCTTATGCGCAGCGGGTGGCCAACCCGTGCATCGGCAATGACAGGGCGGACCTCGTGCTCGCAGGCTGCGCCATTCTGGAGGCTATCCGCCGCGCGTTTCCGAGCCCGCGCCTGCGCGTCGCCGACAGGGGGTTGCGCGAGGGCATCCTGCTCAACATGATGCGGGAAGATAACGTCTGGGACAGGGGACCGAAGGCGTGAGTACGGAACGGAGCGGCGGCAAGGGCAAGGCCGGCGAGGGCACGCGCGCGCTGAAGGTGCGTGTGAAGACGGCGGCCAAGCGCTCCGTCGCTTCCGCCCGCTGGCTGGAACGCCAGTTGAACGACCCCTATGTGGCACGCGCCAGGCGCGAGGGCTACCGCTCGCGCGCGGCGTTCAAGCTGCTGGAAATCGATGAGAAATACAAGCTGCTGAAGCCCGGCCAGCGCGTCGTCGATCTCGGCGCCGCGCCGGGCGGCTGGTCGCAGGTGGCGGCGCGCAAGGTCGGCATCGGCGCTGGCAGGGGCCGGGTCGTCGGCATCGATCTGCTGGAGATCGAGCCCATGCCGGGTGTGGATTTCATCCAGCTCGACTTCCTCGCCCCCGAGGCTCCCGCGCGGCTGATGGAACTGCTGGGCGGGCCGGCCGATCTCGTGCTGTCCGATATGGCCGCCAACGCCACCGGCCACAAGAAGACGGACCACCTGAAGATCATGGGGCTGGCGGAAACCGCGCTCGACTTCGCGCGGCAGGTGCTCGCGCCGGGCGGCGGCTTCCTCGCCAAGGTGCTGCAGGGCGGCACCGAGAACGCATTGCTGGCCGACATGAAGCGCGATTTCACCACCGTGCGCCACGTCAAGCCGGCGGCGAGCCGCAGCGATTCGGCGGAACTCTACGTACTCGCGATCGGCTACCGCGGCAGGCCGACCGAGATCGTGACGCCGGACGACGGGGCATGACGCGGCGCTGCCGCGCCGATGCAACGGGGCGATCTTATTTCCCCTTTTTTGACGGGTTTGCGCTTGACCGATCGTTTCGTCTGGACTAGCTTTTCAGCAACTTTGAGGAAAGCACGCGCATCATGCACATGAACCTTATCGTAACGGGGGCGCCATCGACGGAGCGGGAATAACCCGCTGATCCGGCTGATGGCGCACAAGGGTCCTTCGGGGCCCTTTTTTGTTGCCTGAAACGGATCGCCACCGCATCGGAAACGGGAGAATGCCGCAGCGACGGCAGGAAGTAACGGAGTCTAAGGCGATGAGTGAAACGATAACCGGCGCCGAAATGGTGATACGGGCGCTCCAGGATCAGGGCGTCGAGCATGTTTTCGGCTATCCGGGCGGCGCTGTCCTGCCGATCTACGACGCGCTGTTTCATCAGGACAAGGTCCGCCATATCCTCGTCCGCCACGAGCAGGCCGCCGTGCACGCGGCGGAGGGCTACGCGCGCTCGTCCGGCAAGGTGGGCTGCGTGCTCGTGACCTCCGGCCCGGGCGCGACGAACGCGGTTACCGGCCTCACCGACGCCATGATGGACTCGATCCCGCTCGTCGTCATCACGGGGCAGGTGCCGACCTATCTCATCGGCTCCGACGCCTTCCAGGAGGCGGATACGGTCGGCATCACCCGCCACTGCACGAAGCACAACTATCTGGTGAAGGACATCGCCGACCTGCCGCGCATCCTGCACGAGGCGTTCTATGTGGCGAGCCACGGCCGGCCCGGCCCGGTGGTTGTGGACATTCCGAAGAACATCCAGTTCGAGGCCGGCGCCTACGTGCGGCTCGCCGACAACCAGCACAAGACCTACCGGCCCGCGGTGCAGGGCGATCCGGTGCGCATCAACGCGGCTGTGGAGCTGATGACGCGCGCGCAACGGCCCGTCTTCTACACCGGCGGCGGCGTGATCAACGCCGGGCCGGAGGCCTCGGCCCTGCTGCGGGAACTGGCACGCCTCACCGGCTTCCCCGTCACCTCCACGCTGATGGGGCTCGGCGCTTTCCCCGCATCCAGCCCGCAGTTCCTCGGCATGCTCGGAATGCACGGCACGTATGAGGCGAATCTCGCCATGCACGACGCCGACCTGATCATCGCGGTCGGCGCGCGTTTCGACGACCGCATCACCGGGCGGCTCGACGCCTTCGCGCCGCACGCGCGCAAGATCCATATCGACATCGATCCCTCGTCCATCAACAAGACGGTGAAGATCGACATCGGCATCGTCGGCGACTGCGCCCACGTGCTGCGCGAGATGGTGCGCGTGTGGAAGGAGACGGCACCCGCCATCGACAGGCAGCGTTATGCGCCCTGGTGGGCGGACATCGCCCGCTGGCGCGGCCGCAACTGCCTCGCCTACCGCGCTGACGGCCGCTTCATCAAGCCGCAGTATGCGCTGGAGCGGCTGGAGGCGCTGACGCGCGGCCGCGACCGTTACATCACGACCGAAGTCGGTCAGCATCAGATGTGGGCGGCGCAGTTCCTGCACTTCGAGGAGCCGAACCGCTGGCTCACGTCCGGCGGGCTCGGCACCATGGGCTACGGCCTGCCGGCGGCTATCGGCGCGCAGATCGCCCATCCGGACGCACTTGTTATCGACGTGGCGGGCGAGGCCTCGATCCAGATGAACATTCAGGAGATGTCCACCGCGCTGCAATACAGGCTGCCGGTGAAGATCTTCATCCTGAACAACGAATACATGGGCATGGTGCGCCAATGGCAGGAGCTGCTGCACGGCGGGCGCTATTCGGAAAGCTATTCCGACGCATTGCCTGATTTCGTCAAGCTCGCCGAGGCCTATGGCGCAATCGGCATTCGCTGCGACAAGGCGGAGGATCTCGACGCCGCAATCACCCAGATGCTCGACGCGCCGCGCGCGGTGATCTTCGATTGCATTGTGGACCCGGCCGAAAACTGCTTCCCGATGATCCCTTCCGGCAAGGCGCACAACGAAATCCTGCTGGGCGACGCGGCGACGGACATCGGCTCCGTCATCGACGACAAGGGCAAGGCGCTGGTGTGACGGCGCCGCCGCCGTAACACCGGGCAGAACTGGTAACCGTCATGAAACACTTTTCGCCTTCACTGCTGCAATCTTCACCCACCGGCACGTCATCCCGCGGAACCCTTTCCATGTCATCGATCTATTCCGACGCACCGCCGCCGACCCCTGAATTCCGCCACACGCTTGCTGTCATCGTCGACAACGAGCCGGGCGTGCTGGCGCGCATCGCGGGCCTGTTCTCCGGGCGCGGCTACAATATCGAAAGCCTCACCGTTTCCGAGACGCAGCACGAGGCGCATCTGTCGCGCATCACCATCGTCACGGGGGGGACGCGCGCTGTCATCGAGCAGATCAAGGCGCAACTCTCGCGCCTCGTGCCCGTTCACCGGGTGACGGACCTGACCGTCGAGGGCGAGGCGGTGGAGCGCGAACTCGTGCTGCTCAAGGTCGTGGGGCAGGGTGAGCATCGCCTTGAGGCGCTGCGGCTGGCGCAGGCGTTCGGGGCGAAGACGGTCGACGCGACGTTGAAGTCGTTCATCTTCGAGTTCACCGGGGCGTCCGACGAGGCCGAGCGGTTCATCAGCCTGATGACCGATTGCGGCCTCGTGGAAGTGTCGCGGACCGGCATCGCGGCGCTCAGCCGGGGCGCGGAACCGCTCTAGAGCGCTTATCGATCAGATGGAATCATCTGATCGATAAGAATTCGCTTATAGCATTTCGACATTTCATTGAAACGCCGAAATGCTATAAGTTATTGATATTGCGCGCTTTCTTCACGGAAAATAGTATCCACTCGGCTTGAAAGCGCTTGAATGAAAGAATCGCAGAGCATTTGGCGATCACGAGTGATTGAAAAATGCTCTAGCGTGCTTCCGCTGGAAACGGAAGCACGCCGACGTTTCTCTCTGGCTGAAAACGTCGTTTTCCAACGTTCAAGCGCCGCGTGGGCTCAAGAGTTTTTCAGCTTTTTGCGTCAATCAAAATGAGAAAAACTCTAGCCCTTGAAACCGCCGCCGTCGAGATACGCCTGTTCATCGGGCGTCGTCTCGCGCCCCAGCATCGGGTTGCGGTGGGGAAAGCGGCCGAAGCGGGCGATGCAGTCGCGGTGGATGTGCGCGTATTTCAGTCCTTCCTCATTGCCGAGCGCTTCATAGAGCGCAACGCAGCGGTCCTGGTCGGCGAGGTTTTCGGAATGCATGAACGGCAGATAGAAAAAGCCGCGCAGATCGGGCGCCACCAGCTGGTCGTATCCCGCGTCGAGCGCGCGCCGTGCCACGGCGAGTGCCAGCGGATCGGCCGTGAAGGCCCGCGCCGTGCCGCGGAACATCTGGCGGGGAAACTGGTCGAGCACGATGGTGAGCGCCAGCGCACCGTCCGCCGTCGCCTCCCAAGGATGGCGATGGTCGCGGATATGATCGTTGTCCGTGAAGGTCTCGTAAAGCGCGAGAAAGCGTTCGCGCACGGCCTCATCGAAAGCCTCGTCGTGCGCGAACCACAGGGACGGTCCGGCCTCGCGCCAGAATTCGAGGACCGTTTCGACAGCTTCCGTCATGGCATTTCCTCCGCCAGGTCGTTGTGATGCCGTGACAGTATACAGGATCCGTATCGCGCTTTCATGGCGCGGGCCGGAAATCCGCTTGACCGTCCCGCCATTCGCTCATTATCAGCAAGGCGGGGAAGAAAGTAACCGTGCGTGGCGTCTCGGCCACAACGATATTGCCAGGGAAAGGGCATCTTATGCGTGTTTATTACGATCGTGACGCGGACATCAATCTCATCAAGGGGAAGAAGGTCGCGATCATCGGTTATGGCAGCCAGGGTCATGCCCATGCGCTCAACCTGCGCGATTCCGGCGTGAAGGACATCGCGGTCGGACTTCGTCCGGATTCGTCCAGCGTGAAGAAGGCCGAGGCCGAGGGCCTCAAGGTGCTGGCGCCGGCAGAGGCCGCCAAGTGGGCCGACGTCGTCATGCTGTTGACCCCCGACGAACTCCAGGCCGACATCTACAACGAGAGCCTGCGCGGCAACCTGCGCGAGGGTGCGGCGCTCCTCTTCGCGCACGGCCTGAACGTCCACTTCAACCTGATCGAGCCGCGCAAGGATCTCGACGTGCTGATGGTGGCGCCCAAGGGCCCCGGCCACACCGTGCGTTCCGAATACGTGCGCGGCGGCGGCGTGCCGACGCTGATCGCCATCGCCCAGGACGCGACGGGCAACGCCCACGACATCGCGCTCTCCTACGCCTCGGCCAACGGCGGCGGGCGCGCCGGCATCATCGAAACCACGTTCAAGGAAGAGTGCGAGACCGACCTCTTCGGCGAGCAGGTGGTGCTGTGCGGCGGCCTCGTGGAGCTGATCCGCGCCGGCTTCGAGACGCTGGTGGAAGCCGGCTATGCGCCCGAGATGGCCTATTTCGAGTGCCTGCACGAGACGAAGCTCATCGTCGACCTCATCTATGAGGGCGGCATCGCCAACATGAACTACTCCATCTCGAACACGGCGGAATACGGCGAGTATGTCACCGGCCCGCGCATCATCACGCCCGAGACCAAGGCTGAGATGAAGCGCGTGCTCACGGACATCCAGTCCGGCAAGTTCACGCGCGACTGGATGCTGGAGAACAAGGTCAACCAGACGTCGTTCAAGGCCACCCGTGCCCGCAACAACGCCCACCCCATCGAGGAAGTGGGCGCGAAGCTGCGCGCGATGATGCCTTGGATTCAGGAAAAGGCGCTCGTCGACAAGACGAAGAACTGACGCGCCTATAGCATTTCGACATTTCATTGAAACGCCGAAATGCTATAAGTTTTTGATATTACGCGCTTTCTTCACGCAAACCGGTATCCGCTTTGCTTGAAAACGCTTTAGAGCGCGCCGTCTGGATGGTGAACGAGGGCCGCCCCGGGGCGGCCCTTTTTTATGGCCGGGCGAAGGTAGGTTGGAACAAGACATAAACGGCTTGTTATCCGCAAGATATGGCGATAAGAACGCCATGTTGCGCATTGTTCCGATGGTGCCGATCGACGGTGCATCGAATCGCGGAACGACTGCCGTTTCTGGATAAATTTGATGCGAAACTAAATAGGTGGCGTGGCCGTGCAATTCCCGCTCTACGTCCGCCACTCCAGCACTTCTTTGTTTTCGTTTTGCAGGGCGCTTTCGTCAGCTTTCCTGCTGATCTCCATACAAGCTGCGATGGCGGCTGAAGCAATATTCAGGCTTATTATCCATTATTCGGAAGGTTATTGATATGAGCATGCTTCCTGTTCCTTCTACTGCTGCTCTTCCACCCGTTATCCCGACGCTGGTCTATGAAGGGGCGCAGGGCCCCGGCGGCATGGCCGGGCTCACGTTTCGGCCGCCGGTACACGCGGCGGGCGGCATTCTCGACGCGGCGAGCGGCGGCAGAGAGCTTCAGGGCCGTGCGATCCGGCGGTCCCCCTATGAGGAGGATCTCGTTAGAATTGAGCAGGATTGTGAAAGAATCGGGCAAGATTACAAGCAGCTGGGTAAACTGATCGAGACACAGTTCGCGAGCGCTACGGCGTTGTTGAGGCGGTTCGACAACGTCAGGACAACGGAAGTGTCAACACAGACTGCCATGGGGAAGATGCCGCTGCGGCAGCAGGCGCGTCCTGTGACAAGGGATGTGTGCATCCAGACGGCCGCCGCCGAGGTGTGGGCGCCAGGTGAGGGTGCCGATGTCCATGCGTTGTCCGGCCCGGCGTACAAGTCCCTGTTCAATTGGAATGAGTGCCGTGGACGACATGGAGAGATGCTCAGCGGGAACGCGGAGAGCCTCAGGGGGGCGAAAGAGGAACCCCTCTATCCGCTCCTTGTCAACGGGCAGGAGCTTGCTCCGCGCACTCTCGCGCGCTTGCTGGAAGGCGCGAGAAATCTGGACGAAGTCGCGGAACGGCTGGAGGCGCAGTTCCGCAAGGTGCGCCTGGAGACGATCGGGCCCGACAGGGAGAAGCTGGTGCTGATCAGTGGCACGCCTATCGCCATCAAGTTTGGCAGCGGCAACGAACTGGCGAGGTACGACGTCGGCCTCGCCTATCGGCGGCTGCTGAACAACTATCAACTGTCTTGCGGAAACATGGAACCTGATGAGGTCGGGAAAATCGACCGTATCATGGCATTCATCGACAGTATAAAATCCGGTCCTCTCCTTGAGGAGACGCGGATACTGTATAATATATATGCCGATAAAATTATTGCTGAATCTCTTAGAGCATATCTTAAACACGGGCCGTCCGATGAGATGAATGCCTACGCTATCGGAGAATACAAGGATGCGGCAGGCGCGATAAACAGGTTCGTCATCCTGAAAAACCCTTCCTATGATAACCGGGGGCGGAAGGTCTCCGGCGATGCGGTCAATCTGATGGTCGGGCACGTCCTTGCAAGCCGGATCGAAGCCCAGGTCAACGGCGGTGACAATAAACGCATCGAGAACGCACAGGCTGCCGGCAAGATCGCGGGTATCGAGGTCTGCGTAGAAAACGATGGCGCGGCCAGGACATTGGGCAGCAGAGTACTTCATGTTGTGCCCATGCCGCAGCCGGCGGCTGAGAATGATCCGGGCGCCGAGACCTATACCAAAAGCATCATGAAGGCGCATCTCTCCCGGCTTTCCGCCAGCCAGCTCAGCTATCTACATGACAGTATCTGGGCGTGTATAGATAAAATCGCTATAGCCGAGGACGTTTTCGTCGGCTCCGGATACAGGATCGTGTTTCCGACAAACAAAGACGATATGCCCACGGTGGCGCACGTCAATGTCACACGCTGGATGCCGTCGAAGCCGCCCGCCAATCTTTCAGAAGCCGATGCGCGAAACTACCAGCTGCATCACGCGGAAGCGGCCACCGGACAGATGATGGGACTCTGCGAAATGCTCCGCTTCGTCGACGATGCGCTGAAATCCCGGGCGCAATAAAGCGTTTTCAAGCAAAGCGGATACCGGTTTTCGTGAAGAAAACATGTAATATCAAAAACTTATAGCATTTCGGCGTTTCAATGAAATGTCGAAATGCTACAGGCCACGCTCCGGCCCATTCCGGTGGCGGATGAGGGCAGTCCGCGATTGCCCTTTTTGTGGCCAGCCCGGCCTGAAAGCAGGCCAGGCTGTGACAAATATGACTTTATTTCGCGACATATAATGATAAAACGACACATCGAACGTCGGATCGATGGTGCCGATCGGATGGTGCGTCTTTGTTTTTTGTCTGGAGGGAGGGTGGCCGTTAGAGCGCGTTCCGATCATATGGAATCATATGATCGACCAGAATTCGCTCAAGATAAGGAACCTGGAATCTGTCCTGTTTCAACGTAAACAAAACAGATTCTGGCCCCCACGCGGCGCTCTATACAAATTTGATGTCGTCCGAGACGATATTCAGGTTGGTTGTGCATTATTCGAGAGGTTATTGAGATGACTATTTATTCCGTTTCTTTTGCTTCCCTGCCCGCTGACCCGCAGCTTGACGAGGAAGAGGCGACTGGTCCCGGCGGTCAGGACACAAACGGCGGCGTGGACGTGCTGCTGACGCAGCGTATGCCTGCGCGCGCGGCGGCCGGCGTTCTCGACGCGGCGGGCGGCGGCAGGGAGCTTTCCGGCCGGGCTGTCCGCGCGGGTCGCGAGGAAGGGTCTGCCGAGGATCTCGGACCGAACGGCAAGCAGCCGAACCCGACAATCGCAGGGCGACCCGAAGGCGTTACGGCGTCGATGCAGCAGCAGGATCTTGCAGCGGAAGAGGCGCTTTCACAGACGGAGGTCGAGGGTTACGTGTCGGAGCGGCAGAAGATTCTCGCCGCGAGGAAGCCGGTCATACAGACAGGTGACGGAGCCGCGCGGCAGCAACGCGAGGCTTCGCCGGCGCGGCCGCCCGCCGTTGGCGTGGCGTCATTCGCGTCGCCTGCTGCCGGAGAGAATCCGGGCTTTCCGGATGAGGCTGCCAGCGCTCCGCCGCCTTACGACATGTTCATTCCAGCTGATGCCGTACCCGCGCTGATGAAAGCGAAATGGGACTATTCTACGATGGCGCCTTTCGCAAACCGTGCGCCTGCGCAGATGCCCGGCGGGGTTCAGGCCAGGGCAACCGAGGGGGTTGGCGCCGCCAGGCCGGTTCCCCAGCCCGTCGGCGATGTCGATGAGCCGCTCGTCCCGGCGTACAAGTCCTTGCTCCACTGGGATGAGTGCCGCGGGCCGAATGGCCGGCCGCTGGGGCTCGGCGTTCTTGGCGCGGTTCGCGCCATCGGGGGTGAGGTGATTCCCAGTCTCACTGTCAATGGAGGAAGATTCAATACGAACGTCCTCGCGAGCCTCCTGCTGAAAGCGCGTGATCTCGAGGGAGTGGTGGATAGACTGACGAGGGGTGACCACGAACTGATCAACGGGTTCGGCGAGATACGCACAGAGACGCTGGGGCCGGAAAGAGAGCCGGTCCTGCTGATCGAAGGCACGCCGATCTGCATCAAGTTCGGCTGCAGCGAGACCGAAGTAGCGAAATATAAAACCGGCATCGCCTACAGGAAGCTTCTGGAGCACCATGAGGCGCGTCGTCTGCTTTCGGGGCACGAGAACGCGGGAGAGCTTGACGATATCAAGTCGTCTTTCGACGGGATTGCGGATAAGACCATTCCATTCATGGAAAAGCAATTCCTGCTGGAGAGATATGACGCGGACACGATCGTGCGGACTTTGAAGGCGTATTTCGATCACGGCCCCGCCGACGAAGTGAACGCCTGGAGTGTCGGCGAATACGAGGATGTCGCGGGCAGCGCCAACAGGTTCGTCATCCTTAAAAACCCCCGCTACGATAACTATGGGCGGAAGATCGGCGGCAACGCCGTCGATCTGCAGGCGGGCGGAATCATCGCCTGCTGGATCGATGTTCAGGCCAATGACGATCAGGGCGGCTCGCCGGCAGGCGTAAGAGTTTCCCTGCAACACGACGGCATGGTCCGGAGGGCGGGCGGAAAGCACCTTCACGTTGTGCCGCCGTTGGCGGGGCCAGATGCCGCTATGGACGACGATACCTCCGCCATCATGAAGGAGAATCTTTCCAGGCTTTCCCGCAACCAGCTCCAATACCTGCGGGACGATATCGGGGCGCGTAAGAAGCTCTTCGAGGCCTCCGGAGACGCCTTCCTCGACTCCGGATACAGGATCGTGTTCCCGAGTCGGGCCAGCGACATGCCGACGCTGACACATCTCAACTTTGCCTGCTGGATGCCGGCGAAGCCGCCGGCCGGTCTTTCAAAGGCTGATGCGAAGGCCTACACGGAGATCCAGCAGGAAGTGCAGGCCGACAACGTGAAAGCCCTCGACGAGATGCTCGGCCTGGTTAACGACACGCTGCAATCCCAGGCGGGATAAGCCGCGCTCCAGCCATTTCGAAAACGGACGAGGGCCGCCCGTCGGCGGCCCTCTCTTATGGAAGGCACGACAGCGAAAGGCAGAATTGTGAAATATATTTCTTGTTATACGAAAGATATTTTGATAATAATTCCATGTAAATAATTTCAAAGATGATAAAAATTTTTATTTTATTGTTGTTTTTATATTTGAATTAAATGTTAACTTTTTTATTTATATGAATTTTATTATATATTATTGGTTGTCTTGATGGACTATCAAACACTTGAAGGGTATCTGACATGGCTATATCTCAGATTTCTTTTGCGGCTCCTCTGCCTGCCATTCAGGAACTGGGCGCACCCGGGGCGCAGGGCCAGGCTCGGTCGCCCGACGGTCCGATCGCGGGCAGCGGCATCGCCGGGCTCATGCAGCGGCTGCAAACGCATGCGGCCGCCGGCATTCTCGATGCGGCAAGGGGTGGCGGGGAGCTTCAGGGGCGGACGGTCAGTTGGGCTGTCGGTGAGAATGTTGCCATGCAGTCCGAGGCCGTTGCGGCGCGATTGCAGCCGCTTCCCGACGAAGCGGAGCCGCTTGTTTCAGACGAGGAATGCGAGCAGGACGGCGTTGCGCTCGCGCGGATGAAAATGAAATGGGATTTTTCGTCGGGTAGGCCTCTGGCGGACGTCATCAGTATTGATACACCCGCCGGGGATGACGAGAAGACCGCAGGACCGGTTCCCCGAACCCGCAGTTGAGGTGCCAGGGCGCCGCCCGGCACGGCGTACAAGTCTTTGTTCGATTTGATCGGGCGCCGGCGGCGGGGGCGAGCGCCTCGCCCCCGCGTTTCCCATTTTCATGGGCGACGCAAGCAGAAACGACGGAATTGTGACGAATATGACTTGTAGCGCGCAGTATATGATGATACTGACGCCGTAGTGTGTGTTGCTTTGATAATGCTGATCGCTGACATGTCTTTTTTTGTGTTTTGCAGGACGCCGTTTGCCGCAGCCTGATGCTGCATAAAAATTTGTGATGATATCTGTTGTGCCGTTAGTGTTTGTTATTAATTATTCAGAAGGTCATTGAAATGACTATGATTTATTCTCCTGTTGCTTCTGTTCAGTTTCCTTTCAATCCTAACCCTGCCGAAGACGGAGGGCCGTGCCCGGGCGGCGCTGTCAGGGGCGGTGGCGTGGATGATGTCGGGCAGCGATTGCCGGCGCGCGCGGCGAGCGGTGTTCTGTATGCGGCGAGCAACGGCAGGGAGCTTCAGGGCCGGACCGTCCGTTTGCGGGCTGATGAGGATCTCATCAACGGCATCAGGCAGACTTACAGTCATATGATCAAATATGCTGATGCATATTACCTCAGGTCTATGACGCTATTGCTGCAGCATATACGACAGGAGAAACCTGCAACGAAGGAATTGCCGTCGCGGACGCTTGCCGCCGATGTTCCGCCGCCGCGTCCTGAGCTGAAGGAAATATCCGTGCAGACGGTCGTCGCCGGCGATCCGCCGCGGCGTCCCGAGCTGAAGGAAACGTCCGCGCAGACGGTCGCCGCCGATGTTCCGCCGCGGCGTCCCGAGCTGAAGGAAACGTCCGCGCAGACGGTCGCCGCCGATGTTCCGCCACTGCGTCCCGAGTTGAAGGAAACGTCCGTGCAGACGGTCGTCGCCGATGCGCCGCCCGTGCCTGCCGACGAAGTGCCCGATGAGCCTCCGGTGCTATTTCCGCAGGCCGGTATCGGCGGCGTGGAGGCGGGGAAAATCGCGAAGGCTACGCATCCGATCCGTCAGTCTGGCCCGGCATACAAGTCTTTGTACGGCTGGGACGAATGTCGCGGGCGGGATACGGGGCCGTACTCCTCACTCTATGTCAATGGAAAGGTTCTTTCTCCGGAAAAGCTCGCGGACTGTTTGAAAGGTGCGGACAATCTCAACGAAATCGTGGGTCGGCTGAGGGGCATGTTCGGCGGGGCGCGCGTTGAGGAGATCGGACCCGACAGGGAGAAACTGCTGCTGATCGACGATACGCCGATCTGTATCAAATTTGGCTGTCCGCGTGAGATAATGAGGTATAAAATCAGTCTTGCGTATCAGAAATTGCTTCACACATATAAAGTAATTGGTATGGATACAGATCCTCGTCTGTTCGGAGAAGCTTGCCATATCAAGAAATTTCTTGACGGGCTGATGGCCTGTAATAATTTTGAGGCAAAGAAATTTCTACTTGAGAGGTATGCTGAGGATACGCTCGTGTGGTCTCTCAAGGCGTATTTCGATAATGGCCCGGCCGACGAGCTGAACGCCTATGCCGTCGGCGAATACGAGGATGCGGAAGGCAAGGCGAACGGGTTCGCCATCCTGAAAAATCCTTCCTTCGATAACAACGGGCGGGGAATCAAGGGCAACGTGGTCGATTTGCGGGCGGGGGACGTTCTCGCGAGCGATGTCGAGGCCGTGGTCCTCAACGGCGACCTGGAGAGCGTGGTGAAGGCGCGGACTGCTGGCATGATAGCGGGTATCGGGGTATCCGTAGGGGGCGATGGCGTGGCGAGGATAGGCGACGGAAAGTATCTTCACGTTACGCCGCCGCCGGGAGCGAACGCCGTCACTGCGAGCGGCCCCGGCGATGCGGCCAGTGCCGATGCCGTCATGAAGAAGAACCTGTCCGGGCTTTCTACCAGCCAGCTCAGTTATCTGCGGGAGAGTATCGAGGCACGCAAGAAGCACCTCGAGGCCTCCGGAGATGCGTTCATCGGCGCCGTATACAGGATCGTGTTCCCGGCCGACGCAGACGACATGCCGCTGCTGGCGCACATCAACCCTGCCCGGTGGATGCCGCCGGCGCCCGGCGATACCTGGAGGGGCCTCTCGGAGGCCTACAAGACTGTCCGGGTGGAAGTGCTGAAGGGCAACATCGGCGCTCTCGAGGAAATGCTCGGCCTTGTCAACGGGGTATTGAACTCCCGGTCGTGAGAGGACAGGGCCGTCGGCAAGCCGTGACGGCCCGGCTGTTTTGCCGAAGCGTCGAACCGGAAACGGGTCTGCGATCCGGATACATCGGCTACCTGAACGAGGAGCGGTGCGGCGGCCTGTTCCAGGGTTCTGTCCGCCGCGCCAGCGGACGAAGATTGTCCTCCGGCGGCCCGTTAACGGAGCCTGCCGGCGGAGTCGATGCTGAGACAAAGGTGTCTTGATTTAAGCAAGATACACGTCAAAAATGTCGTATTATGATTTTCTTCAAGGACGTTGAACAGCGGCGCATCTTTGTTTCGTGGCTTTGGGATCGCTGCCGTTGGTCGAAATAAAAATTTATATACAGGTTTATGATGCTGAATGGATCGCCATTAATGTTGGCCATTTATTGCTTGAAAGGTTATTGAGATGATCACACCTCCTCTTTCTCCTGTTAGTCATATTTCTATTCCTGTTTCTCTTTCCGAATTTGCCGAAGACAAGACGTCCGTTCAGGTTCGGCATTCGGGCACTTTCTTCACGAAAAGAAAGGGCGGGGCGACGCTCTCGCAACCCGCATCGCCGCGCGCGGCTGACGGTGTTCTCGATGCCGCGAATGGCGGGAGGGGGCTTCAGGGGTGGAAGGCCCGGCAGGCCGCCGGTGAAAAACTCTTCGCAAAACTGGATCGGGAGTATCAGCAGCTGCTAGCTAAGATCGATGCGCAGTCCGCGGCGATGATAGCGATGTTGCGGCAGGCTACCGAGACAAGGGGGGAGGCCACGCAGGCAGGCCCCCAGGGTGAGCCGTTGCAGCAGGATGCCGTTGCGATGAAGGATGTGTGCGTTCAGGCGGGCATAGAGGGCCGGCGGACGCCGGGTGAGGGCATTCCGTCGCAGTCGTTTTCCGAGGACGTGAATGTTTCGCATTCTGGATTGCTCAATCGTACTGCCAGCGATTCCGTTCGGGGGCATCCCGGCGTCCGCGGCGGCGGCGATTTGAGTCTTGTGGGGCCCTCCCGTCCGCAGCCGCGGCTTCCTGATAGTGGTGAGCCGTCTCACGGTGACGACGAGTTGCCGGTTATGCCGGCGGTGTCGCCGGCGCAGACCGGGGAGCCGACAGCAGCTGCAGGGGCGGCCTCCAGGCCGCGGGCCGGCAGCGAAGAAATCAATGCTTCCTCCCGTCCGGCGTACAAGATCTTGTTCCACTGGGAAGACCTCCCCGGAGGGGATGGAAAGCCGGTCAGTCTGCTCGCTGTCAAGGACCTTCTGGAATCTTTGAGCGGTCCCGGCAGGATGGCGAAAAAACTGAAAAATAAGCTCGCCGGCACGCCGAGGTTCAATCAGGAGAAGCAGCTGCTGATTGACGGCACACCGCTTTGCATCAAGTTCGGTGGCAAGGGGGCCGAAATGGCGAGGTATGAAGCCGGCATCGCCTATCGGGGGCTGCTGGAAGCTTATCGCGCCTATGCGGAGCAGGCAAATCCCGATCGCGCCGGGAATCTCGAACATGTCGAGGAGTTCCTCGGCACGGTGGAGGCCGGGGATCGTTTCAAGGAGAAGCGGCTCCTGCTGGAAAAATACGATGAGGACAGGATCGCACGGTCTCTCAAGTCGTATTTCGACAATGGCCCGACCGACGATATGAATGCCTATGCCGTCGGCGAATATGACGACAATGACGACAACACACACAAGTTCGTCATCCTGAAAAATCCATCTTACAACAACACGGGGCAAAAGATTTCCGGCAATGCGGTCGACCTGAGGGCGGGAAATATCCTCGCCAGCCGGATTGAGGCCCAGGTCAATGGCGGCGACTGGGGACGCGCGAAGAATACGCGGGTCACCGGTGGCCTGGGGGGCATATGGGAGGGTTTCAAGGCTTTCTGGCGGAATGACGAGGTGGCCAGGGCGCGGGACGGAAAACTCCTTCATGTCATATCGACGCGGCCTGTAACGGCGCCGGCGGCGAACATCACCATCTCGAGCGGTGTCGGTAAACTGGGCGATGCGGTCGATGCCGCTGCCAAGACCGACGTCATCATGAAGGACAATCTTTCCAGGCTTTCCGTCAACCAGCTCCTTTATATGCGGGACGATATCAAGGCGCGCATAGAGCACTTCAAGGCCTCCAAGGATGCCTTCATCAACTCCCGATACAAGGTCGTGTTCCCGGGGAAGGAAAACGACATGCCGACGCTGACGCACGTCAACCTTGCCCACTGGATGCCGGCGAAACCGCCCGCCGGTATGCAAGGAGCCGATGAAAAGGCCTACAAGGAGGTTCAGCAGGAAACGCTGAGCGGCAATATCAATGCCCTCTACGAGATGTGCAACCTCGTCAACGATACGCTGAATTCCAAGCAGGGATAAGGCGCGACGCTGCTGCAGCGCGGCGGACGTGAAACCGGAAGCGTGCCGCCGCTCTATCCGTTGGTTTCCTGCATCAAATCCAACCCAAAAGGTACCGTTTTTCGGTTTGACGCGCCAGGGCACGATCCGATCTGAAGACATCGGATCGTGCTCCATGAGTCTTCGATGGTGAGCGCGTTTTTAGCGACCGGATGATTTCCGTCTGACCGGAAGGCGCTCTCGGGCTATGACGGTCCGGCGCGCTTTCAGCCCATTTCTACGTTTCGTTGAAATGCAACGACGGCCTATGATTTTGTTTTTATAGAATTTCAGCAAAAGCGGCGTTCACTTTTGCTGAAACTGTCTCCGGGCGGGCTTTCGCGCCCACTTCGCCCGCTGCCTGCATCGGCCGGGCGGGGTGCGTGCGGGTTCTGTCCTTTCCGGGCATGGGCGAATGCGGTGCGGTGGTGACCCGGGGCCGGCACGACATGCCTCGCAGCAGCCGGTATCTGGCAGCGGTCTGCATGAAGTATCGGAACAGGCCGGAAAGCGTCTTTACGTCACCTCCAGCTTGACCAGCCGCACGCCCGCGTCGTCCGGGTCGGGGCGCGAGGTGAATCCGAGCTGCGCGCACATGGCGAGCATCATGGTGTTCTCGCGCAGTACCTGCCCCTCAATGGCCTTGAGACCCTCGGCCTTCGCGTATTCGATGATCGAGGTCATCAACAGCCAACCAAGCCCCTTGCCGCGCATGTCGGTGCGGGTCATGATGCCGTATTCGCCGGCTTCGTAGTTGGCGTCTGCATGCAGGCGCACCGCGCCCAGCATGTCGCCGGAGGCCTCGTCGATCGCCACGAAGGCCATGGCGCGGCCGTAGTCGAGCTGCGTCAGCCGGGCGATGAAGGCATGGCTGAAATCCTTGATCGGCGTGAAGAAGCGCAGCCTCAGGTCGTCCGGCGTCACGCGGGTGAGGAAAGTGCGGAACATCTCCTCGTCCTCCGGGCGCACGGGCCGCAGCAGGATCGGCGTGCCGTCCGAAAGAGTGGTGCGGCGTTCCCATTCCTGCGGATAGGGGCGGATTGCGAAGCGCGGATGACCGGACGGGCCCTTCGCGTGCGCCGTCGCGGCCACCTTCACCCGCCCGTCGACGGCGATGACGCCAGTGTGATCGGCGAGCAGCGGGTTGATGTCGATCTCGCGCACCTCCGGCAGGTCGGCGGCCAGCTGCGCCAGCTTGACGAGCGTGAGCGCCACCGCCTGCTCGTCGGCCGCGGGCACGTCGCGATAGGCCTTGAGGCGGCGCGAGACGCGCGTGCGGGCGATGAGGTCCTCGGCAAGCCGCAGATCGAGCGGGGGAAGGGCGAGCGCCTTGTCGTTGATGACCTCGACCGCCGTGCCGCCGCGCCCGAACACAATGACGGGGCCGAACACCGGATCGTCCGCGATGCCGGCGATCAGCTCGCGCGTCTTGGGGCGGATCATCATCGGATGAACGGTGAGGCCCGTGATGCGTGCCTCGGGCCGCAGGCGGGCGGCGCGTTCCAGAATGTCGTTCGCCGCCTCGCGCACCGCGCCCTCGTTGGCGAGGTTGAGACGCACACCGCCGATGTCGGATTTGTGCACCACATCCGGCGAGAGGATCTTGACGGCGACCGGCAGGCCCTCCGCAAAGAAGTGCCCGGCGGCGGCAACCGCGTCGTCGGCATCGCGCGCAAGCCGCGCCGGCGTGATCGGGATCTGGTAGGCGTCGAACAGCCGCCCCACTTCCAGCGGATCGAGCCACGTGCGCCCCGCTGCCAGCACCTCGTCGACAACGGCCCGCGCCGCCTGCGTGTCGGGCTGGAAGTCGGCCGGCAGACTCGGCGGCGTCTCCATCAGCTCGCCGAGCGCCTCGCGATAGCGCACCAGATGCGTGAAGCCGCGCACCGCCTCCGCCTCGTTGGAATAGTTGGGGATGCGCGCGGCGTCGAACAGCTTGCCCACTTCCGCCCGGTCGCCGTACCAGACGGTCAGTACCGGCTTGGCGGAATGGCGCTGGCGGCGATAGGCGGCGGCCGTGTCGACGACGGCACGCGCCACATCGAGCGAGGAGGCGGGGCCGAGCGGCACGTTGAGCACCAGCACGCCGTCGTTCGCGCGGTCCGCGAGCACGTGGTCGAGGGCGGTGACGTAGCGCGGCCCGTCCGCGTCGCCGCCGAGATCGATCGGGTTGGTGCGCGACCAGTGCTCCGGCAGGGCGGCGTCGAGGGCTTCGAGCGTCGCGGGCGAGAGCGAGGCGATGGCGCCACCGAAGTCGATCAGCCGGTCCACGGTGAGCGAGGCGATGCCGCCGCCGTTGGTGACGATCGCCAGCCGCTTGCCGGGGAAGGGGCGAACGCGCCCCAGGGTTTCGGCGGCGGAGAACAGCTCGTCAAGGTCGATGACGCGCAGCAGGCCGGCGCGGCGGAAGGCGGCGTCGTAGACGGCGTCCGGCCCGGCGAGCGCCGCAGTGTGGGTCTCCGCCGTGTGGGGATGCTGCCTGTGACGGCCGGACTTGATGACCACCACCGGCTTGGCGCGCGCGGCCAGACGCGCCGCCGACATGAACTTGCGCGCGTCCTGCACCGATTCGACATAGAGCAGGATGGCGCGGGTGTGCCGCTCCAGCGCGAAATAATCGAGCATGTCGCCGAAGTCGACGTCGATCTGGTCGCCGATGGAGACGACGCCCGAGAAGCCGACATCGTGCTGGTGCGCCCATTCGATCACGCCGGCCGCCAGTGCGCCGGACTGCGTGATCAGAGCGAGGTCGCCCGGCTGGGCTGGGCTGCCGGCGAGGCTGGCGTTGAGGTGGGCGTGGGGAGAGAGGAGGCCTATGCTGTTGGGCCCGATCAGCCGCAGGCTGTGGCGGCGCGCGGCCGCCTCGATCTCGCCGAAGAGCGTCTTGCCGTCCGTGTCTGCCTCAAACCGGTCGGCGACGATGACGGCGCCGCTCACGCCGCGCGCGCCGGCTTCCTGCACCCGCTTCAGCACGGCGGCGCGCGGCGAGACGACGATGGCGAGATCCGGCACGAAGGAGAGCGCATCGAGCGTTTCGGCCTTCTCGAAGCCGTCGACGGCCGCGGGCGGGTGCGGGCCGACGAAGCCGCGCTTGCCCGAGAACTGGCTCGCGTCGAGATTGCCCGCGATCCTGCAGACCAGGCTGGCATCGGCTTCCGTATCGGCAACGATGACAATTGATTGGGGGGCAAGCAGGCGGTCGAGGCGGTAGGTGCTCATCGTCGTTCCGTGGGTTGGGGCAGGTGAGCGGGCATCGGTCTGGTGCCGCCATCCATGCCACGGATTGGTTGCCGATGCATCCGTTTGCCGGCAAGCGGGTTCCAGAAACCGGAGCAAAGCGGCAGAAATATCGCAATTCGGAGCATGGTTGGAAAAGGCGGCGGATGGCCGCGGCGCGCGCCTTATGCCCGCCCGAATGCCGCGCATGATGGCCGCATTCGTGATGACGCGGTAATCTTTCTGCATCATGATGCGCCGGAACGGACGTTCGGGCGCTGGTACAGGCGCTTTTCCAGGAGGAACGCACGCATGACCTTTTCTCAGAAGCTCACCCCGGGCCGTCGATTCGCCCGCCAGGCGGCAGCGGCCGCGTTCGCGGGCGGCGTGCTCGCGGGGCTCGTGGCGCTGCCGCTGGCCGCGAAGGCGCAGACCGCCGGCGGCCGGAGCGAGCCTCCGCGCGTGCTGACGGTTTCCGGCGAGGGCGTCGTGCAGGCCGTGCCGGACATCGCCAGCGTCATTGTCGGCGTGGTGACACAGGGCAAGAACGCGAGCGACGCGACGAGGGAGAACACGGCGGCAACCGGCGCAGTGGTCGCGGCGTTCAAGGAGGCGGGTATCGAGCAGCGCGACCTGGCGACGAACGGCTTTTCCGTGCAGCCGCGCTACGTCTATCCGAAAAACGGCGGCAGCGAGGCGCCGCGTATCGACGGATACGAGGTGCGCAACACGCTGACGGTGCGCGTGCGCGACCTCGGCAAGCTCGGCGGCATTCTCGACACGGCCATCGCCACCGGCTCCAACCAGATCGGCGGCATCAGCTTCGACGTGGCGGACGACGCGCCGCTGCTTGACAAGGCACGCGCGCAGGCCGTCGAGGATGCGCGGCGCAAGGCGGATATCTTCGCGCAGGCGGCGGGTGTGAAGCTCGGCAAGGTCATCGCCATCGACGGCGGTTCCTTCGGACGACCGCAGCCGCGCGCCTTCCAGCTCCAGGCGGCGCGCGCCGATGCGTTCTCGGCCAAGGCGGCGCCGGTGCCCGTCGAAGCCGGCGAGCAGGAATTCCGTGCTTCCGTCACGGTGACATGGGAACTGACGGACTGAGCAATCTGACGGAGCGGCGTGCCCGCGCGGGTTGACGTGCGCAACAAATGAAAAGGATCAGGCGGCGCGGCGAAATGCATGATCGTCATGCATGGCTGTCATGTTCGTCCGTGCCGTTTCGTTCCTTATCAGGTCCGCGCGTCGTTTGTGCGGTATGCGTCGGCATCGGCCAAAGGCCGGGGCTGATGGTGTTACGCATGGAAATGATATAGACAATAAAGTTTCAGGTGCCGGCCGTCAGCGGGCGGCACCTTTGGAGGAGGTCGGCGCGGCGTCCCGCATGGCTGTAGCGCCGGTCCGATTGCGATGTCTTTGAAGAGGTCAGGATGCCAGCATATCGTTCCCGAACCACCACGCACGGCCGCAACATGGCGGGCGCGCGGGGTCTGTGGCGCGCCACGGGCATGAAAGACGGCGACTTCGGCAAGCCGATCATCGCCGTCGTCAACTCGTTCACGCAGTTCGTTCCGGGACACGTACATCTGAAGGACCTCGGCCAGCTCGTCGCGCGGGAGATCGAGCAGGCGGGCGGCGTGGCGAAGGAGTTCAACACGATCGCCGTCGACGACGGCATCGCCATGGGCCACGACGGCATGCTCTACAGCCTGCCCTCGCGCGAGATCATCGCGGATTCGGTCGAGTACATGGTCAACGCCCATTGCGCCGACGCGATGGTGTGCATTTCGAACTGCGACAAGATCACGCCCGGCATGCTGATGGCGGCGCTGCGGCTCAACATTCCCGCCGTGTTCGTTTCCGGCGGGCCGATGGAGGCGGGCAAGGTCGTCCTGAGCGGCAAGGTGAAGGCGCTCGATCTGGTCGACGCGATGGTCGCCGCCGCTGATGACAGCGTGTCCGACGAGGATGTGCAGGCCATTGAGCGTTCCGCCTGCCCGACCTGCGGCTCGTGCTCGGGCATGTTCACCGCCAACTCGATGAACTGCCTCACGGAGGCGCTGGGGCTCTCGCTGCCGGGCAACGGCTCGACGCTCGCCACCCACGCCGACCGCAGGCGCCTGTTCGTCGAGGCCGGACACCTGATCGTAGACCTGGCGCGCCGCTACTACGAGCAGGACGACGAGAGTGTGCTGCCGCGCTCCATCGCCACGCTCGCCGCGTTCGAGAACGCCATGGCGCTCGACATCTCCATGGGCGGGTCGACCAACACGGTGCTGCATCTGCTTGCCGCCGCCAATGAGGCGGGGGTCGATTTCACCATGGCCGACATCGACCGGCTCTCGCGCCGCGTGCCGGTGCTCTGCAAGGTCGCGCCCGCAGTTGGCAATGTGCATATGGAAGACGTTCACCGCGCCGGCGGCATCTTCGCCATTCTGGGCGAGCTGGACCGGGCGGGTTTGCTGGAGACCGATCTGCCGACCGTTCACAGCCCGACGCTGGGGCACGCCATCGACCGCTGGGACATCACCCGCGCTAACAGCGAGTCGGTGCGCGAATTCTACCGCGCCGCTCCCGGCGGGGTGCCGACGCAGGTTGCCTTCAGCCAGGCGAGCCGCTGGGAGGAACTCGACGCTGACCGCGAGACGGGTGTCATCCGCAACGCCGAGCACGCCTTCTCGAAGGACGGCGGCCTTGCGGTGCTCTACGGCAATCTGGCGGAAGAAGGCTGCATCGTGAAGACGGCGGGCGTCGACGAATCGATTCTGGTATTTTCCGGACCGGCGCGGATTTTCGAGAGCCAGGATGCTGCGGTGGACGCCATCCTGCGCGGGCGCATCAGCAGGGGCGATATCGTGCTCATTCGCTATGAAGGCCCGCGCGGCGGCCCGGGCATGCAGGAAATGCTCTACCCGACGAGCTACCTGAAATCGAAGGGGCTCGGCAAGGCCTGCGCGCTGATCACGGACGGGCGCTTCTCGGGCGGTTCCTCGGGCCTGTCCATCGGTCACGTCTCGCCGGAGGCAGCGGAGGGCGGCGCCATCGGGCTGGTGGAGGAAGGCGACATCATCGAGATCGACATCCCGGCGCGGCGCATCCACCTCGCCATCCCGGACGAGGAACTCGCCCGTCGGCGTGCGCAGATGGAGGCACGCGGGCCGGACGCATGGCACCCGGGGCCGCGCAAGCGCAACGTTTCGGCGGCGCTCAGGGCCTATGCGGCGATGACCACCTCGGCGGCACGTGGCGCGGTCCGCGATGTCGACGGCGCGCTGGCCAGGCGGCGCTGACCGATGGCCTTCGAGATCACCGACACCAAGATCGTCCACGAGGGCTGGGGCCGCTTCATGATCGCGACCATCCGGCTCCCCGACGGGCAGATCATCCGCCGGGAGATCGAGGATCACGGCGCGGCCGTGGCCGTGCTCGCCTACGATCCCGAACGGCGCGTCGCGCTCATGGTCAGCCAGTTCCGACCGCCGGTCCACCTTGTGTCCGGCGACACGGCACTGCTGGAGATCATCGCCGGCGGTCTGGAGGACGATGAAACGCGCGAGGCCTGCGTGCGCCGCGAGGCCATGGAGGAAGGCGGCCTGCGGCTCGGCGCGCTGGACCACGTCGTCGACGCCTGGCCGATGCCGGGCATATCGACGGAGCGTATCGCGCTCTACCTCGCGCCCTACGCGCAGGCGGACCGCGTGGCGGCTGGTGGCGGGCTCGCCGAAGAGAACGAGGGCATCACCGTCGTGGAGTTGCCGCTCGCACAACTCGCGGCGCTGGTGGACAGCGGCGCGCTTTCAGACCTGAAAAGCTACGCAACCGTGCAGGCGCTGCGGCTGAGGCGGCCGGAACTCTTCGCCTGAAGTCTGTCCCGCATGGCAGGCGCTTACCGCAGGGTGCTGCCGATCGGCGGGCGGCGCGTCTGCACCTGCACGTACTCGGGCACGCCAAGCTGACGCTCCGCGCGCTGCTGCGGCGTCAGCGTCATGCCCGCGCAGCCGGCGAGCGAGCCCGCAACGAGGGCGATGGAAAGCAGTGAAACGAGGCGGTGCATGATTGTCGTTCCCGGGTAGGGTGCAGTTGATCGCGTGCTTATAAGGTAAAGCGGCCGGCGAATAAACAACGTTTGCAGGCTGTCGCATTTTGCTGCCCGGCAAATTTATCGTGACCATGCCTTCGCCGCGTTTTTCAGCTGTGTGCTGGGCGGCCGAATGAGCAGGAACCGGAGCATCGAGTCAAAAGTGGGTTCCCGTTTCCTGGCCCGGTTCGATGTATGAGCAAAGAGAGCGGTCGGCGATACGGCTGCGATTTCTTGTCCGCTGATCCGGAATGGCGTTATAAGAAATGTCTATGTTTTATATTTTCTTCATAAAGAGAAATCTGAGCCGTGAAATTTCTTTCGCGATAGGCAATCGAAGCGTGTGAAACTGTATATATGTCCCGGAATTGATAATAGAGCATAGAAAATCGTTGCCAGCTGCGCGATATTTGTTTTTATATTGGAATAGTTAAAATAGATCGTTGTTGAACAAGGCGCGCGCGGAGCGTACAAAGCGCGCATGTGGATGACAGAGACCAGGTTTCAAGACTCCGGACAGAAGAATATGCGGCCCCTGGCGAGAGCGAAAGGGACCGCTTTTCGTGTTGCGGGGGTGTTCCGCCGCCTGGAGCAGTCGCGGGAAAGGCGAATGCCGCTTTTCCGGTTTGAAAGAGCGGGACAACAGGAAGTGAGGGGGCGTGCGCGCGGCTCGGTGGAAGGCGGCGGCGCTCTCATGAAACATGAAGTGAGAACCGATCCGATGGCTACCGTTCCGGCTTTGCGCTCTTCCGTTGCCTGCAGAACGATCGCGCGCCGCCTCGTTCCGATGCTGGCGATTGCAGTCGCGCTGCAGGCTTCGTCACTGCTGGCATCTCAGGCGTGGGGGCAAACGGCGGCGCCCACGTCCGAAACGCCTGCGCAGGGCACAACGCAAGGGCAGGGCGCGACGCTGGGCCAGCCGCAGGGCCAGGTTCCCGCCGTGTCGCCGCCCGAGGTGCCCGTCGCCCAGCAGCCGGCCCCGGTGGCCGGTGCGCCCCAACCTGCGGCCAGCGATGCTCCGGCGGGCTCCGTGACCGATGGCACTGCACCGGCCGCGCCGCAGCCGATTTCGCCGGATGCCCAGCAGAGCGCTGTTCCGGAAGCGGCCGGCAGCAGCCTGCCCGGCACCGAATTGCTGCCCGACCTGCCGTCGCTGACGCCGCCGGAGGGCGAAGGGGGCCTGCACGATCTTTCGCCGTGGGGCATGTTCCTTCAGGCGGATATCGTCGTGAAGGCGGTGATGCTCGGCCTCGTGTTCGCTTCGCTGGTGACGTGGACGGTGTGGGTCGCGAAAAGCCTCGAACTCTTCGTCGCGCGCCGCAGGGTGCGTGCCGGTCACGAGATCGTGAAGCGCTCCCAGACCCTGAATGAGGCGGAGGCTGCGTTCCGTGTCGGGCGCGGCGGCAGCGGCATGGTGGCGCAGTTCGTGCGCGGGGCGCTCGACGAGGCGCAGCGCTCGGGCGACCTGCCGGCCGGGGGCATCAAGGAGCGCGCGGAAATCCTGCTGTCGCGCATCGAGGCGCGGGCAGGGCGGCGCATGAGCGTCGGCACGGGCGTGCTCGCCACCATCGGCTCGACAGCGCCGTTCGTTGGTCTGTTCGGCACGGTGTGGGGCATCATGAACTCGTTCATCGGCATCGCGAAGTCGAACACGACGAACCTCGCCGTGGTGGCCCCAGGCATCGCCGAGGCGCTGCTCGCCACGGCCATCGGCCTCGTCGCGGCCATTCCGGCGGTGATCGTGTACAACGTCTTCGCGCGTTCGATCAGCGGCTACAAGGCGCTGCTGGGCGATGCATCTGCGGAGGTGCTGCGGCACCTGTCGCGCGATCTCGACCGTAACGCGGCGAACCGGCACCGGAATGGGCAGGCGGGCGGCGCGCACGTCGCCCCGCTGCGTTCGGCGGCGGAGTAGGCGCGATGGCGGGACGTCTGCAGGAGGGGGACGACCTCTCCGAAAACCACGAGATCAACGTCACCCCGTTCATCGACGTGATGCTCGTGCTGCTGATCATCTTCATGGTCGCTGCGCCGCTGTCGACGGTGGACGTGCAGGTCGACCTGCCGGCCTCCAACGCGACGCCGCAGCAGCGGCCCGACAAGCCGTTGTACCTGACGGTACAGAGCGATCTCACGCTTTCCGTGGGCGAGCAGGCCGTGCAACGCGAGGTGCTGCAGGCCGAACTCGACCGCCTCACGCAGAACAACCGCGAGGAGCGCATCTTCCTGCGCGCCGACAAGGAAGTCGCCTACGGCGAACTGATGGAGGTGATGAACCTCCTGCGCGCCTCCGGCTATCTGAAAATCGCCCTCGTCGGCATGGAAGCGGCGCCCGCCGGCGGCGCCCCGGGCGTGCAGCCCGCTGCTGCCCCGCCCGCGCCCGCCCCGGTGCCCGTCGCGCCCTGACACTCAATAGTGCGATTTCGTCAAAGGTCTGTCGCCCGTCCGTGCATTGACTTGCGCGGGCGGGCGCTGTTCATTGTTCGAAGCGTTCCAGACTCGGCCGCGTCCGTGTCTGCGATCCCTTATTGACGCGACTTCCGAGCGATCGGGTGCTTCCATCCGGTCGGCAGGTGCGTTGGAAACGGTGAACCGTCATGGCCTCGATTGCCTTTCCCGAACCAGACCCCGCCATACTGGCGCGCCGCGAGGCCATCTGGGCCGATCTCGCGCGGCTCGTCGCGCCGGACGCGCTGATCACGAGCGAGGACGAGCGGCGTGCCTTCGAGACGGATGCGCTCGCCGCCTACCGGCAGGTGCCGCTCGCCGTCGTGCTGCCGTCCTCGACGGAGGAAGCCGCGGCGGTGATGGCCTATTGCAACCGCGAGGGCATCAAGATCGTGCCGCGGGGAGCGGGCACGTCGCTCGCCGGCGGCGCGATCCCGGCCCCCGATTCGGTGGTGATCGGCGTCTCGAAAATGCGCCGGGTGCTCGATGTCGATTACGCCAACAGGACCGCGCGCGTCGAGGCCGGCATCACCAATCTCGCCATCAGCCAGGAAGTCGCGGCCGAGGGCTTCTTCTACGCGCCCGATCCGTCCAGCCAGCTCGCCTGCACCATCGCTGGCAATATCGCCATGAACTCCGGCGGCGCCCATTGCCTGAAGTACGGCGTGACCACCAACAACCTGATGGGCGTGAAGCTCGTGCTGATGGACGGCACCGTCGTCGAGATCGGCGGCGATCATCTCGACGCGGCCGGCTACGACCTGCTCGGCCTGCTCACGGGTGCGGAGGGCCAGCTCGGCCTCGTGACGGAGGCGACGGTGCGCATCCTGCCCATGGCGGAAGGCGCGCGGCCGCTGCTGATCGGCTTTTCGTCGAGCGAGACGGCGGGCGCGTGCGTCACGGCGATCATCGCCGCCGGCATCATTCCCGTGGCGCTCGAATTCATGGACGGCCCTGCCATTCGCATCTGCGAGGATTTCGCCAAGGCGGGCTATCCCACCGGCGCGGAGGCGATGCTCATCGTCGAGGTGGAAGGATCGGAAGAGGAAATCGAGGACGAACTGGCGAAGATCGAGGCCATCGCCCGTACGTTCGATCCGCTGGCGATCCGGGTTTCCCAGTCCGCTGCGGAGAGCGCGGCGATCTGGAAGGGGCGCAAGTCGGCCTTCGGCGCGATGGGGCGTATCGCCGACTATCTGTGCATGGACGGCACCATCCCCACGGGCCAGCTCTCGCTGGTGCTGCGGCGAATCGCCGAAATCTGCGCGGAAAACGGCCTCGGCGTCGCCAACATCTTCCACGCCGGTGACGGTAACCTGCACCCGCTCATCCTCTACGACGTCGCCAAGCCCGGCGATCTGGAGCGGGCGGAGAAGGCGGGCGCGGAAATCCTGAAGCTGTGCGTGGACGTGGGCGGCTGCCTCACCGGCGAGCACGGCGTCGGCATCGAGAAGCGCGACCTGATGACCTATCAGTACAATCGCGCCGATCTGGAGCAGCAGATGCGGGCGCGGGCAGTCTTCGATCCGCGCTGGCTGCTCAACCCGGCCAAGGTTTTTCCGCTCGACGGGCGGCTCACGGCACAATAACGCAAGCACATCGGGATGGAACGCATGACGGTTTACGCGCCCGCGTCCGAGGCGGAAGCGGCGGATGTCATCAGGCAGGCGCAGGCGGCGCACTCGCCGCTGGCGCTGGCGGGAAGCGGCACGAAGGCGGGGATCGGCAGGCCGGGCAACGCGGGGCACTGCCTGACCTCGCTCGGCCTCCAGGGCATCACGCTTTATGAGCCCTCCGAGATGGTGATCGCGGCGCGCGCCGGCACGCGGCTCGTCGACGTGGCGCGGGTGCTGGCCGCGCGCGGGCAGCGGCTGACGTTCGAGCCGCCGGAGCCGGCGCTGCTGATGGGAACGGACGGCGAGCAGACCATCGGTGGCATCGTCGCCGCCAACTGGTCGGGCCCGCGCCGCATCATGGCGGGCGCCTGCCGCGACAGCCTGATCGGCGTGCGGTTCGTCAACGGGCGCGGCGAAATCGTGAAATCCGGCGGCCGGGTGATGAAGAACGTCACCGGTCTCGACTTCGTCAAGCTGCTGGCTGGATCATGGGGCACGCTCGGCTTCCTGACCGAGGTGACCTTCAAGGTGCTGCCGGTTCCCGAGGCCGAGATCACGCTGGCGCTCGCCGGGCTCGATGACCGGCGGGGCGTGGCGGCGCTGTGCGACGCCATGGGCTCGCCCTATGGCGTCAGCGGCGCGGCGCATCTGCCCGACGGTTGGCACGATGGCGGGCAACCGCAGCCGGCGCTGACGCTGCTGCGGCTGGAGGGCTCGGCTTTTTCCGTGCGCCACAGAGTCGCGGCGCTGGGCGAAAGGCTCGCGCCCTTCGGCGGCCACTCGCTGCTGGAAGACGACGACAGCCGCCTGGTCTGGTCCCGCGTGCGCGATGCCGCGCCGGTCGCGGAGCCGCGGGAGCGGGCGGTGTGGCGCATTTCCGCCGCGCCGGCGCGGGGGCCGGACATCGTGGCGGCGGTGAAAGCCCAGCGCGAGGCGATCCATTTCTACGACTGGAGCGGCGGGCTCGTCTGGCTGTCGACGCCGGCTGGTGAGGATGCGGGCGAGAAGGCGGTCCGCGCGGCCGTGGCGCAGCATGGCGGCCACGCCACGCTGATGCGCGCGCCGGTCGAGGTGCGCGCGGCGGTGTCCGTTTTCCAGCCGCAGCCCGAACCGTTGGCGCGCCTCAGCCGGGAACTGAAGCGTGCCTTCGATCCGGAAGGCGTGCTGGAGCCGGGCCGCATGACGGCGGGAGTTTGAACGATGCAGACGCATTTCCGTCCCGAACAGCTCGATTCGCCGCAGATGCGCGAATCGGAGAGCATCCTGCGCACCTGCGTGCATTGCGGCTTCTGCACGGCCACCTGCCCGACCTATCTGCTGCTCGGCGACGAGGCGGATTCTCCGCGCGGGCGCATCTATCTGATCAAGGACATGCTGGAGAGCGGCAAGCCCGCCACGGCGCCGGTGGTCAAGCATGTCGACCGCTGCCTTTCCTGCCTGTCGTGCATGACGACCTGCCCGTCGGGCGTGCATTACATGCATCTGGTGGACCACGCCCGCGCTCATATCGAGCAGACGTGGAAACGCCCCCTCGCCGACAGGCTCGTGCGCGCGTTGATCGCCGCCGTTCTGCCCTACCGTGACCGCTTCCGCCTCGCCCTGCGGGCCTCCGCGCTGGCGCGGCCATTCGCCGGGGTCATTGCGCGCGTGCCGGGCGTCGGCCGAAGGCTTTCGGCGATGCTCGCGCTGGCGCCGGTCCGGCTGCCCGAGGCCGACAATGATGCGGCCGGGCGGCGCGTCATCCCGGCCATCGGCGAGCGCCGGGGGCGGGTGGCGCTGCTTGGCGGATGTGCGCAGCCGGTGCTCGACCCCGGCATCAACGCTGCCACCATCCGGCTGCTGACACGCAACGGTATCGAGGTCGTGCTGGCAGAGGAAGGTTGCTGCGGCGCCCTGGTGCACCATATGGGGCGCGAGAGCCAGGCGCATACGCTCGCCCGCCAGACCATCGACGCCTGGACGCGCGAGATCGACGGTGACGGGCTCGACGCGATCATCGTCACGGCATCCGGCTGCGGCACGACGATCAAGGACTACGGCTTCATGTTCCGGGACGATCCGGAATGGGCCGGGAAGGCGGCGAAGGTGTCGGCGCTGGCGAAGGACATCACCGAATATCTCACGGCGCTGAAGATCGACTGGCAGCCCGGCACGCGCGGGCTCAGTGTCGCCTACCATTCCGCCTGCTCGATGCAGCACGGCCAGCAGATCCGCGACGAGCCGAAGAACCTGCTCAGGAAGGCGGGCTTCACGGTGAAGGACGTGCCGGAAGGGCATATCTGCTGCGGTTCGGCCGGCGCCTACAACATGCTGCAGCCGGAAATCGCGCAGCAACTGCGCGACCGCAAAATCGGCAACATCAGGAAAACCGGCGCCGGGATCGTCGCCACGGGCAACATCGGCTGCATGACCCAGATCGGGCAGGGTTTCACCGTCGCGGGGGAAACCGTGCCGGTGGTGCACACGGTCGAGCTGCTGGACTGGGCGAACGGCGGCCCCCGTCCGGCGGCGTTATCGGCACTGCCCGAAAACGAGGCATCCGGAAGGACACCTGCGCCAGCGTGAGCCTGCGGCGTTAAAGGCGCGCTCACCACAATTTCGTGCGATGCACCGGCGACGTCTTGCTCGCAGGCGCGGAAAGGGCCATTCTGGCAGAGACTGTTCGAACCGGTATCAGGCCGGATTCGTGATCGGGGAATTTGCCGGTGGCTGGTATGTCTCTTGCGCGCCTTGCGCGCTTCGCGCGCCTGGAAAGCGTGGCGCGCCTCGCTTTGCTCGTGTCTGTCCTGTCCGGGGCCGGCGTCGGTCCCTCGTTGGCGCGCACGTCCGTTATCGACGATATCCTGCCGGATTACGCCCCTGCCGAAACCCTCGACGGCAATTTCTTGGCGGCGATCATCGCCGGCGCCTCGCGCGATACGCGGGCGGCGGCGGTCTATTTCCGCGAGTCGCTGAAGGCCGATCCGCGCAATCCCGATCTGCGCGAGCGCGGTTTCGTCGCCTTTCTCGCCAACGGCTCGATGCCGGAGGCCATCGCGCTGGCGCGCGACGTCGCACGCACGGATCGTAACAACGGGCTGGCGCAACTGGTGCTCGGCGTCGAAGCCCTGCAGAAGAAGCAGTACGTCACTGCGCGCCGTTTCTTCAACCGGGGCGGGCGCGGGCGGTCGGCCGACATCACCGCCACGCTGCTGAACGCATGGAGCTGGGCAGGATCGAAGAACTTCGCCGAGGCGGTCGGCACCGTCGACAATCTCACCGGCGAGAGCGTCTATAACGTATTCCGCGACTTTCACGCCGGCCTGATCGCGACCTATCTCGGCAGCGCGCGGCAGGGCGAGGATCGGCTGCGCGCCGCCCACAGCGCGGAAGGCACGACGCTGCGGGTCGTCGACGCTTTCGGGCGCGTTCTCTCCTATCGCGGCAAGCCGGACGACGCGCGGGCGGTTTACGAGCGGTTCGATTCGCTGCTGCCGCGCCATCCCGTTGTGCGTCATGCGCTGGCCGAACTCGCGGCCGGGCGCAAGCTTGCGCCGCTCGTCTCCACGCCGCAGCAGGGCGCGGCGGAGGTGCTCTACGGCCTCGGCGCCGCCGGCAACGGGCAGGGCGATGAGGTGGCCGGGCTCATCTACCTCAACCTCGCACTCCATCTCGATCCGGAGCACGCGCTGGCCTCCATGACGCGAGGCGACATTCTGTCGCGCCTGAAGCTGCATGAGGCCGCCATCGACGCTTTCGACAAGGTGCCGGCCAAGTCGCCGCTGCGCACGAGCGCGGATATCCAGATCGCCGGCGCACTCAACGCGCTCGAACGCCACGACGACGCCATCGCCTATCTGAAGAAGGTGCTGGAACGCCAGCCCGACGACATCGACGTGCTGTCGGCGCTGGGCGGCGTGCAGCAGGCGCGCAAGCTCTATGCCGAATCGGCGGAGACGTATAGCCGCGCCATCGCGCAGGCGGGCAAGCCCGACTCCAGCCACTGGATGCTGTATTACTTCCGCGGCGTCGCCTACGAGCGGTCGAAGCAATGGCCCAAGGCCGAGGCGGACCTGAAGAGGGCGCTGGAACTCGGCGGGGAAGGCATCGGCAGCGACCGGGCGCTGATCCTGAACTATCTCGGCTATTCCTGGGTCGACCGCAATGAGAACATCGACGAGGCGTTCGACATGCTCAAGCGCGCCGTCGAGCTGAAGCCGCGCGACGGCTACATCGCCGACAGCCTGGCCTGGGCCTATTACAAGCTCGGCCGCTACGAGGACGCCGTGCGGGAGCTTGAGCGCGCTATCGAACTGAAGCCGTCCGAATCCGTCGTCAACGATCATCTGGGCGATGCCTACTGGCGCGTGGGCCGGCGCATCGAGGCCGTGTTCCAGTGGAACCACGCGCGCGATCTCAATCCGGAGCCGGAAGAGCTGCCCAAGATTCTCGAAAAGATCAAGAACGGGCTTCCCGACGAAAAGGATACCCGCGCGCCCGACGCCAGCGCGCCGCAGAAGGCGGACAAGGTGATCAAGGCCGAGACGGAGACGGCGCCCGCCGGCGAAGGGAAGCCGAAACACGATGCGCCCGTGCCCGCCGGCACGCCGGCCCCGGCGCCCGCCGTGCCGTCGGAAGCTCCCGACAGGTGAATGGCCTGCAAGCGGGGGGGCGGTGGATGGCCGGCGGGGCGCTCGTCGCGCGCGCTCCCGCCAAGGTCAATCTGTCGCTCCACATTCTCGGGCGGCGCGCAGACGGCTTCCATGCGCTCGACAGCCTCGTGGCATTCGCGGGTTTCGGCGACCGGCTGCGCCTCACGCCGGGCGATGCGCTTTCCCTGTCCGTCGAAGGCCCCACGGCGCAGGCTTCCGGCGATGTTGCCGACAATCTGGTTCTCTTGGCGGCACGCGCCCTGCAGCAGCGCTGCCCCGCGCTGCGGGCGGGTGCGTTTCGCCTGACGAAGCGGCTGCCCGTCGCGGCCGGTGTCGGCGGCGGTTCGTCCGACGCGGCGGCAGCGCTACGTCTGCTGGCTGAACTCAATGGCATTCCGGCCGATGATTCCCGGCTGCTGGAGGCGGCGCGCGCCAGCGGGTCGGACGTTCCCGTCTGTCTCGACCCGTGCGCGCGGCGGATGGCGGGGACGGGGGAAATCGTGGGGCCGCCCCTGCATCTGCCGGCGCTTCCCGCCGTGCTGGTCAATCCGGGTGTGGCCGTTTCCACGCCGGCGGTTTTTCGCGCGCTCGGGCTTGCGCCGGGGGAGGATGCCGCGAGCGGCGCGCATCCGCCTGTGTCTGCCGCTCCGACGCCGGAGGCGCTGTGGTCGCTGCTGCGGGAGACGCGGAACGATCTCGAATCGCCGGCGCTGCGGATCGCGCCTGTCATCGCGGATGTGCTGGCGGCGCTGCGCGCGCGGCCGGGGTGCCGCCTGGCGCGTATGTCGGGCTCCGGCGCCACGGTGTTCGGCCTGTTCGACACCCGCAGCCGCGCGGCGCTCGCCAGCCGGGAACTGCAGCGGCTGCATCCCGCGTGGTGGGTGCGGGCGACGGTCTTGCGGTAGCGCGCCGGCGCGATATACAGGGTGACACGGTGCCGCGATCGTGGCTAAGGTGCAGGCTGCAGGGAACGGATTTGCAAGCACGTTTCCGCATGCATCGTTGGTGGAAGAAACGCTTTTGAAGAGGGATGGCATGACATCGGCGCGCCCGCGCCCGCTCGTCGCGGGCAACTGGAAGATGAACGGCAACAAGCTGTCGGCGCGGGTTTTTGCGGCGATCATTCAGGGCTATGACGCGGCGCTGCGCAGCAAGGTCGAGCTTCTGATCTGCCCGCCCGCCACGCTCACCGTCACCTTCGGCGTGGTGGCGGTCGGCTCGGGCGTCTCGGTCGGCGGTCAGGATTGCCACGTCAAGGCGTCCGGCGCGCACACGGGCGATGTCTCCGCGCCGCAGCTCGCGGACGCCGGTGCCTCCTACGTGATTGTCGGCCATTCCGAGCGGCGCGCCGACCACGGCGAGACGGACGCGGTCGTGCGTGCCAAGGCGCTCGCCGCGCGCGATGCGTGGCTGACACCGGTCGTTTGCGTCGGCGAAACCCGCGGGCAGCGCGAGGGCGGCAACGCCCTCGACGTGGTGCGCGCGCAGCTTGCCGGCTCGCTGCCCGAAACGGCGAACGGCGACGATCTCGTCGTGGCGTATGAGCCCGTCTGGGCCATCGGCACGGGGCTGACGCCGACGCCCGCGCAGGTGGCGGAGGTGCATGCGGCGATCCGCGCGGCGCTCGTCGAGCGCTATGGCGAGGCCGGGGCGGCGATTCGCATCCTCTACGGCGGTTCCGTCAAGCCCGACAATGCCTTCGACCTGCTGTCGGTGAGCCATGTCGACGGTGCATTGGTGGGTGGCGCGAGCCTGGAAGCCGCCGATTTCCTTGCCATCGCTGATTATTACCGCTGACCGGAAAAGCGGGGAAACGCGAAAATCGCACCGCCCCTTTCTTTGCGGTCACATGATGTTTATGTTACAGCCTGCTTCCGGTATCCGTGCGCCGCTTCCGCCGGCGGGGGCGTATGCCTGAAATGTGGCTCGTCTGGGTTATGATATGCAAAGCGTTCTGATCGTCGTTCATCTCGTTATTGTGCTGGCACTCGTCGGCGTCGTGCTGCTGCAGCGCTCCGAAGGTGGCGGCCTTGGCATGGGCGGCGGAGGCAGCGGCGCGGGCTTCATGACCGGTCGCGGGCAGGCCAACGTGCTCACCCGCACCACCGCCATTCTGGCCGCGCTGTTCTTTCTGACGAGCCTCGGCCTGACGATTCTCGCCGGCCGGCAGACGGCGCCGGGGTCCATCTTCGATGGCGCCACGGGCGGCGCGACCGCTCCGTCCGGTGCTCCCAGCGGCGACAGCGGCTTCCAGCGGCTCCAGCAGTTGCAGCAACTTGAGGCGCCGTCCGCGCCAGCACCCGCCCCCGCGCCGGCCGTTCCGAGCGGGCCGCAGGTGCCGAATGCAGAGTAAGGGACTGCCGGTGAAACGGTAGCCTCCGCAAACGAGGGCCGGAGTTCCGGCCCTTTCTCTTTGGGTCGGTCTGGTATGCGTTCCAAATGGCGTGACAAGGGAATACGTTGCGCTTAGATCGGGAAGCGGTCTGCGAGTTTTTGATTTTTGAGCGAGTTTCCGTCGATCGGATGTTTGCGGTTGATCGGAAAGCGCTCCGGAATGTCAAATCACGAAACGGGTGCCGTTTCCGGGGGATTTGATGCGTATGCGAAGAGATAGAGCGACGGCGTGATTTCGGTTTTCCGTCCGCTGCCCTATCGGTCTTTTTCGACGGGAGGGGATTGAGAGTCTCCATGGCGCGGTACGTTTTCATCACTGGTGGTGTCGTTTCTTCCCTGGGGAAGGGCCTCGCGTCGGCGGCGCTGGGTGCCTTGCTGCAATCGCGCGGATACCGCGTGCGGCTGCGCAAGCTCGACCCCTATCTCAATGTCGATCCGGGCACGATGAGCCCTTACCAGCACGGTGAGGTGTTCGTGACGGACGACGGCGCCGAGACCGACCTCGATCTCGGCCATTACGAGCGCTTCACCGGCCGCCCCTGCACGCGCGACGACAACGTCACCACCGGCAGGTTGTATCTCGATATCCTGACGAAGGAGCGCCGGGGCGAATATCTGGGCGCCACCATCCAGGTCATTCCGCACGTCACCAATGCCATCAAGGACTTCGTTCTCGACGGCAACGACGATGTCGACTTCGTGCTGGTGGAGATCGGCGGCACGGTCGGCGACATCGAAAGCCTGCCGTTCCTGGAGGCGATTCGCCAGCTCGGCCAGGAACTGCCGCGCAACCATGCCGTGTTCATGCATCTGACGCTGCTGCCCTATATCCCGGCCGCAGGTGAGCTGAAGACGAAGCCGACCCAGCATTCGGTGGCGGAGCTTCGCTCCATCGGCATCCAGCCGCATATCCTGCTCTGCCGCACGGACCGGCCGATCCCCGTGGAGGAGCGGCGCAAGCTTTCACTGTTCTGCAACGTGCGCGAGAGCGCGGTGATCGAAGCCTGCGACGCAGCTTCCATCTACGATGTGCCGATCGCCTACCACGCGGAGGGGCTCGACAACGAGGTGCTGGCCGCTTTCGGCATGGAGGGCTCGCCGGAGCCCGACATCAGCGCCTGGAAGGCGATTTCCGAGCGGGTCAAGAACCCCGAAGGCGAGGTGACCATTGCCGTCGTCGGCAAGTATACCGGCCTCAAGGATGCCTACAAGTCGCTTATCGAAGCGCTCACCCACGGCGGCATCGCCAACCGGGTGAAGGTCAACCTGGACTGGATCGAGAGCGAGATCTTCGAGCGGGAGGACCCCGCGCCTTTCCTCGAACACGTCAACGGCATTCTCGTTCCGGGCGGTTTCGGCCAGCGCGGGGCGGAGGGCAAGATCAAGGCGGTGAGCTTCGCCCGCGAGCACAACGTGCCCTATTTCGGCATCTGCTTCGGCATGCAGATGGCGGTGATCGAGGCCGCGCGGTCGCTGGCGGGTATCGAGGAGGCCAATTCCACGGAATTCGGCCCCACGAGCGAGCCCGTCGTCGGCCTGCTGACGGAATGGGCGAAGGGCAACCTGCGTGAGGTGCGCCGCGCGGACAGCGACCTTGGCGGCACCATGCGCCTCGGCGCCTACAAGGCGGAACTCGCGCCGGACAGCCGGGTGGCGGAAATCTACGGATCGCTGGAGATTTCCGAGCGTCATCGTCATCGCTATGAAGTCAACATGGACTATCGCGAGCGGCTGGAGGCGGCGGGCCTGCGCTTCTCGGGCGTGTCGCCGGACGGCCTGCTGCCGGAGATCGTGGAGCGGATGGACCATCCCTGGTTCGTCGGCGTGCAGTTCCATCCGGAACTGAAGTCGCGCCCCTTCGCGCCACACCCGCTGTTCAGAAGTTTCATCGAGGCGGCGCTCAAGCAAAGCCGGCTGGTTTGACGAGACAACCGGGGCGCTGGTATGCAGCACCCCTTCCGTGGTATGGCGAAAGCGGTGGCAGTGGGGGATTGGCGGCGATGGTAACGACGCTGGGACAGTTCATCGATTTTCTGATCGATTTCATCATCGCGACGTTTCTCGTCGGCCTGTATCTGCTCATCTATACTTTCGCAACGTCCCATAACGAGTTCACGCTGATCAGGCGGAACGTCGTCTCGGCGGCGCTGTCGTTGGGGCTGAGCCTCATCGGCTTCGCGCTGCCGCTGTCCAGCGCCATCGTCAACACCAGCACCGTCGTCGATCTGGTGGTGTGGGGGCTCATCGCCATCGTCGTGCAGATCCTCGCTTATGGCTTCGCCCGGCTCGTCATCCCCGACCTGACGCGCCGTATCGCGGATGGCGAGGTCGCGGCGGCGACGTTTCTGGGTGCGGTATCGCTGACGGCGGGCATCGCCAACTCGGCCTGCATGGCGATCTGACAGATTTCGGGAGCGATTAGTTGAGCGACACGCACGCACAGGGCGAACAGACGATCGTCACCGTCGGCGAAGGGGCAGGGGCTGTCCGGTTCGGCAACGAACTGCCGCTGGCGCTGATCGCGGGACCGTGCCAGCTTGAGAGCCGCGCGCATGCGCTGGAAGTGGCCACCGCGATCAGGGAGATCGCGGGGCGGCTCGGCATCGGCGTGGTGTTCAAGACGTCGTTCGACAAGGCGAACCGCACCTCCATCAAGGCCGCGCGCGGCGTGGGCCTTGCGGAGGCGCTGCCGATCTTCGCGGAGATCCGCGAAACGCTCGGCCTGCCGGTGCTCACCGACGTTCACCTGCCGGAGCAATGCGCGCCCGTGGCAGAGGCGGTGGATGTGCTGCAAATTCCGGCCTTCCTCTGCCGCCAGACCGATCTTCTGGTCGCGGCCGCGCAGACGGGGCGGGCGGTGAATGTCAAGAAAGGCCAGTTCCTTGCCCCCTGGGACATGCGCCACGTTGCCGCCAAGATAACGCAGAGCGGCAATCCCAACGTGCTGGTGACGGAGCGTGGTGTTTCCTTCGGCTACAACACGCTGGTCAGCGACATGCGCGCACTGCCCATCATGGCCCAGACGACTGGCGCGCCGGTGATCTTCGACGCCACCCATTCCGTGCAGCAGCCGGGCGGGCAGGGCGCTTCGACGGGCGGTGAACGGCGTTTCGTGCCGGTGCTGGCGCGCGCGGCGGTTGCAGTCGGTGTCGCGGGTGTATTCATCGAAACCCACGAGAATCCGGACGCCGCGCCTTCCGACGGCCCCAACATGGTGCCGCTCAGCCAGTTGGAGACATTGCTGGCCGGGCTGCAGGCATTTGACGCGATCGCCAAGCGGCGGGGATGATGTCCCGCCGCCGGGATGGCGGCGGCTTTACTGCCCGTGCATTTGCATGGAAGCGAGCAGGGTGCCGTGGATCTGCCGCCGTGCATCGATATTGAAGCGGGCCTGCTCTTCGGCTGGTATATCGACGAAGTCGTCGACGAGATCATGCAGGGCGTCCTCGGGGGGCATTCCCATTCGCACCCCTTCCGACACGCGCCAGAACGCTTCCACGGTGAACAGCCCGCAGCCGTCGGGCACATTGTCCTGCATGTCCTGTTCGATGACCGTGATGCTGTTTTCCTTGATTCCAAGGGCCGCCAGCGCATTGAGCAGGGGGGCCTTGACGCCCGGCGCCCGCTGGCCCGAAGCAAGCTCGCGGCCCTCGTAGTAACCCGTTCTTGAGCTGAAAAAGACTGCGCGGGGCGTGCTGGTCTCATCTTTGTAAACAACGAGACTCATCCAGTGGTCGTCGTCGTTGAGGGGTACGAATATAGGCCTGTCGCTTTTCGACAGTTCGTCGAGCAGTGCATTGATGTCGAGATAACCGATCTCGGTGGCGCCGAGCGCCGAGACGTCACCCTGGTTGGCGTTATCGTTCGCCAGCGCGGCGATCGCCGTGTCCACCTCGATGCTTGACAGGAATCTGTTGTGACTCCACGGATCATCCCGCCGGCCCGACGGCAGCAGGGGGAAGACGGTATCGAGAATGGCATCTTGACCGAGCACGCTGGCGATTTCAGAACGGGTTGCGGCCGCGTTGATCTGCGCCGCGCCCGCGCCTGCCAGATAGAGAAGCGCGGATGGCGTCGTGAGCTTGTCCGCGGTTTCCGGAGACAGTTTGCCCTTGCCGCGCAAATCCTTGTTGCGTTCGTAAAAGCGCAGGGCATCCGCGGCCACGAGATCGGCGATGCCGCTCCTGCCTTCCGCCCGGCCGGAGAAGAGATTGAACAGGATCGATTCGGCTTCGTCGCCGATGGCGTCGGCCCGCGCGGACAGATTCAGCAGCAGCTCAATGCTGTCGGCGTCGCCGGCGGCGGCGTTGGCGGCCAACTTGTACAGGCTGGCCCCGGCAGTGGCGTCGGAGCCGGAAAGCAAAGCCGAGAGCTGCGCTTCGCTCAGGTTGGGAATATAGCTTGCGGCGGCGATCGTGGGCATGACGATATCCTTAAAAGGAACAAAAAAGCTGATAAAGCAATGTAAAATACGCCAGTTTTCACGCAATATATGTCACATGCCCGCCGCCTAAGCAACCGCATTCGTCGCATCTGCGCCGGCGCCTCACCCTGCCGGGCGCCGGTGTGCGCGTGCGGTTCCGGGTGCCGCTCCGCCGCGCCTGAGCACGAGCGTCGCCCATCCCTCGCGTTCCGAGCGCTTCCAGAGGCGCAGGCCCTGCGCGGCATAGGCCGAGAGCACGCCCGGCACGTCGCGCGGCAGGAGGCCGGAAAGCACGAGGGTACCCGGCCCGCTGAGAACGCCCGCAATGGCGGGGGCAAGCTGGCGCAAGGGCTTCGCCAGAATATTGGCGAAGACGAGGTCGAAGCGGCGCGGACGGTTCGCCAGCGCGTGGCGCACGCCGGGCGCGGCATAGTAGCGGATGAATTGGCCCGCGCCGTTGAGGCGTGCGTTGGCGCGCGCTACCGCGACGGCGACGGGGTCGATATCGCCCGCGACCACCCTGCGGCGGACGGCGCGCGCGGCGGCAAGCGCCAGAATGCCGGTTCCCGTGCCGACATCGAGCACCCGTTGCGGGCGGCGGCGGCGCAATTCATCCGCGAGCGCCAGCAGGCAGCCGAGCGTCGTGCCGTGGTGGCCGGTGCCGAAGGCAAGCGCGGCGTCGATCTCGATGGCGATGTCATTGGTGCGGACGGTATGCCGGTCATGGCTGCCGTGCACGAGGAAGCGCCCGGCACGCACCGGCTTCAGCCCGTCGAGGCTGGCCCGGACCCAGTCCTTCTGCGCGATGGCGGAAAAGGTCACCTCATCCGCCCGGTCGCCGATGACGAGGCGCAGCAGGTCGCGCACGCCCGCTTCGTCCGGCGCATGGGCGAAATAGGCCTCGACATGCCAGTGCCCGTCCTCGGTCTCGAACGAAGCAACCGCCGTCTCGGCGGGGTCGAACACTTCGCCGAGCAGCGCCGTCATGGCCTGGGCGGCATTCTCGTCCGTATCGAAGCGCAGGACGTGGGTAGGGTTGGGCGGCAGCAGGCCCTCATACATCGGCATCGTCGGTGTCCCGAATGAAAAGGAAAAGTCCCGAACGCTTACGCGGGTTTGACGAAACTGTCGATCACGGCCTTGCGCCCGGCCTTGTCGAAGTCGATCGTCAGTTTGTTGCCGTCGGCCGCGGCCACCGTGCCCGGGCCAAACTTCTGGTGGAACACCCGGTCGCCGGCACGGAAGGCGGAAGAGGCTGCGGCGCGGGCCACGATCTCGCCCTCGATGGTGTGGCCATGGCCGCCGCCCCGGCGCCCGCCCGGCGGCGCGCCCGTGGGCGCGCCGAAGCCCGGCCCGCTGTTCTGGCGCGCCCGCGTCCAGCCGGGTGTATTGTAGGTGGAGCCGAAGGCCCCGCTGCCCTGGTCGAAGCGGCTGCGGCCATAATTGCCATAGGAAAATGCGGCCGGCGCCTCCTTGACCTCGACATGTGCCTCCGGCAACTCATCGATGAATCGGGAGGGCGCGGTGGCGTTCCACAGGCCATGGATTCGGCGGTTCGAGGCGAACATGATCCGCGCCGACTTGCGCGCGCGCGTGAGGCCGACATACGCGAGGCGGCGCTCCTCCTCCAGCCCCGCCCGGCCCTGCTCGTCGAGCGCGCGCTGGTTGGGGAACAGCCCTTCCTCCCAGCCGGGCAGGAAGACGGTATCGAATTCGAGGCCCTTGGCGGCGTGCAGCGTCATCAGGGAGACGCGCTCGTGCGAATCACCCTCCGAAGCGTCCATGACGAGCGATACGTGTTCGAGAAATGCCTGCAGATCAGGAAATTCCTCCAGCGTGCGGATGAGTTCCTTGAGGTTGTCCAGCCGCCCGCCCGCCTCGGGCGACCGGTCGTTCTGCCACATGGTGGTGTAGCCCGATTCGTCGAGCACGATTTCCGCGAGTTCCGTGTGCGGCACCGTTTCCAGTTGCCGCGACCAGCGGTCGAAGGCGGCAAGCAGATCGCGCAGGGTGCTACGCTGCTTCGGCTTCAGCTCCTCGGTCTCGATGAGTGCGCGTGCCGCCTGCATCAGCGGAATGCCGGCGTGGCGGGCATAGGCGTGCAGTATCTGCAGCGTCGCGTCGCCCAGCCCGCGCTTCGGGGTGTTGAAGATGCGCTCGAAGGCGAGATCGTCAGCCTGCGACACGACGCAGCGGAAATACGCGAGTGCATCGCGAATCTCCAGCCGCTCGTAAAAGCGCGGCCCGCCGATGACGCGATAGGGAAGGCCGAGCTGGACGAAGCGGTCCTCGATCTCGCGCATCTGCGCGGAAATGCGCACCAGCACGGCAATCTGCGACAGCGGATGCGCCTGCGCCTGCAGCGTCTCGATGACCTCGCCGATCTGGCGCGCTTCCTCCTCCGAGTCCCAGGCGCCGGTAATGGCGACCGGCTCGCCCGCGGCGCCGTCCGTATGCAGCGTCTTGCCGAGCCGGTCCTCGTTATGGGCAATGAGATGGGAGGCGGCGGCGAGGATGTGCGCGGTGGAGCGGTAATTGCGTTCGAGGCGCACGACGGCGGCGCCCGGAAAATCATGCTCGAAGCGCAGGATGTTGTCGACCTCCGCCCCGCGCCAGCCGTAGATCGACTGGTCGTCGTCGCCGACGCAGCAGAGGTTCTGCCGCCCCTGTGCCAGCAGACGCAGCCACAGGTATTGCGCGACGTTGGTATCCTGATACTCGTCCACGAGAATATAACGGAAGCGGTCCTGATAGCGGGCCAGCACGTCCGGATTCTCGCGGAACAGGCGGATCGTCTCGACCAGCAGGTCGCCGAAATCGACCGCGTTCAACACCTTGAGGCGCTCCTGATAGAGCTTGTAAAGCGCCGCGCCACGCCCGTTGGCGAAGCCTTGCGCCTCGCCGGCGGAGACCTTGTCCGGTGTCAGGGCGCGGTTTTTCCAGCTATCGATGAGGTGCGCCAGTTGCCGCGCCGGCCAGCGCTTGTCGTCAAGGTTTTCCGCCCGGATGATCTGCTTCAGCAGGCGAATCTGGTCATCCGTGTCGAGGATGGTGAAGTCGCTCTTCAGGCCGACCAGTTCGGCATGGCGGCGCAGGATCTTGGTGCCGATGGCGTGGAAGGTGCCGAGCCACGGCATGCCTTCCGCGACCGCCCCCACCAGCGCGGTGATGCGTTCCTTCATCTCGCGCGCGGCCTTGTTGGTGAAGGTGACCGCCAGGATTTGCGAGGGGAAAGCACGGCCGGTGGCGATGAGGTGCGCGATGCGGGTGGTCAGCACGCGCGTCTTGCCCGTACCCGCGCCTGCCAGCACGAGCAGCGGGCCCTCCAGCGTCTCGACCGCGCGCCGCTGCTCCAGATTCAGCCCCGTGAGGTAGGGGACTTGCGGCTGCACGGCCCGCCGTGCCTTCTCGCCGAGCGACAGGGAAGGGACGGGCACGGATTTGTCGGGCAACGGATCGGTCACGGAAGCGCGTTCAACCTTCAGGGCCGATCCACGGGCGGAATCGGCATGCGGAAACAGTTCTGTTTTCATTCTATACCAATATAGCCAGTTCGCGAGCCCTCGCGTGACGTGGCTACCGGCATCCGGCCATTGTCATTCGGGTTCGTTTCTCGTCTCCGTGCCCGCGGCTTCCGGGCGCGGGCGAACGGTGTCGCGCAGGTGCTCGAAATAGGCAGTGGCGTCCTTCCAGACTCCTTGCCGGGCGACGATGACGAAGCGGATGAACTGCGCGCGGTCGAAGCGGATGGCCTGCAGAACCCGCACCTTCGCGCCGGTCGTGGCATCCTGCGCGTCGGCCTCCATCTCGTGCCACGCGACGCCGTCGCGCGTGACGCCCTCTCCCCGCCGGATCTGCATCCCCTGCACGCCCGAGAGGCTCCCGAAAGACTGACGGGCGAAGCGGTCCTGTTCCAGCGCGCCGGCGATAGCCGCCTTGCTGCCGCCGATGATGATCACAGGTTGTTCCGCGCCCTGCACCAGGTCCTTCGGGCCGAGCGTCAGCATCACGGAACTGCCAGAAATCACGCGGGAAATGCGGAAAGCGGGCCGCTTGTCCTTGCCGTCGGCCTCGTCGATCGTGAAGGGCAGCGTGCCCAGCTCCGCCAGCAGGCCGGCATGGTCGCGCTGTGCAAGCGAGCGCAAGGTGCGCAGCACCACATCGTCCGTATAGATGTCGCGCGCCCGCTCGGAAACCTGGAACGTTACCGCCGAAGCGGCCGATGCCGTTCCGCGCGCCAGCACCCATTTGTAGACGTTCTTGCCGTCGATATCGTGGCGGCCTTCCACCAGCACGCCCTTGCCGCCCTCCACGGGCCACGGCTCGCGCCGGATCAGCTCGAACCCTTGCGGCTCGCGCTTCGGGTCGCGCAGGTCCTTTTCGAGTCCGGCAAACAGTTCCGGCGGCATCTCCATCAGGATGATGGCGGACTCGCGCGCCTCGTCCTCGAAGCCGGCGAAGCGGTCCGAGGGCACCATTTCGGCCGGCGGTACGAGGCCGATGCCGAGCCCCGGCGGAAACACGCGCACGGGCGCTTCCTCGGCGAACGCGGGCGGAACGGCACCAAGCAGCGCGCCCGGCACAAACCCCACGCCGCACAGAAGCGCCAGCGCGATGAGACTCCTCCTGCCAGCCGCTTTCATCTGCTCTCCCGTTCTTGCCCGCGCAGCCCGATGACCGCCGGTCACGCTTCCAGAATGGCTTTCGACTCCACGGTGCTGTCGGCGTTGAGACGATAGACCAGCGGCACGCCTGTGGCGAGTTCCACCGTCGGGATCGTCTCGGGCGTCAGCCTCTCCAGCACCATCAGCAGCGCACGCAGCGAGTTGCCGTGCGCCGCCACCAGCACCTTCTCGCCACGTAGCACTGCCGGCAGAATGTTCTGGACATAATATGGCAGCACGCGGGCAACCGTATCTTTCAGGCTTTCGCCGCCGGGCGGCGGCACGTCGTAGGAGCGGCGCCACACATGCACCTGCTCCTCGCCCCACCGCTGGCGCGCGTCGTCCTTGTTCAGGCCGGAAAGGTCGCCATAGTTGCGCTCGTTGAGGGCCAGGTCACGCACGACAGGCAGATCCGTCTGGCCGAGTTCCTCCTGAATCAGCGCGAGCGTATGCTGGGCGCGGATCAGGTCGGAGGTGTAGGCGCGGTCGAAGACGATGCCCTGTTCCTTCAGCTTCCTGCCGGCTGCGCGCGCCTCGGCGATGCCTGCTTCCGTCAGATCGGGGTCTTTCCACCCGGTGAACAGATTTTTCAGGTTCCAATCGCTCTGGCCGTGACGGACGAGCACAAGAAGGCGCGACATTCAGCAATCTCCCACAGGCGGAATCGAAAACTCAGGCGATCTTATCGCGTTTATCATATATCCGCGATGCCGAGCACGTCGGCCATCGTATAAAGCCCCGGCGCGCGGCCCTTGCCCCAGACGGCAGCCTTGACGGCGCCGCGGGCGAAGATGCCCCTGTCCTCCGCCCGGTGGCCCAGTTCGATGCGCTCGCCGGCGGCCGCGAAGATCACATTATGCTCGCCCACGACGGAGCCGCCGCGCAACGTTGCGAAGCCGATGTCGCCGGGCGTGCGCGGGCCGGTGTAGCCGTCGCGCACCCGCTGGGCGTGATCCTTCAGCGCGATGCCGCGCCCGGCCGCCGCCGCCTCGCCCAGCAGCAGCGCCGTGCCGGACGGCGCGTCGACCTTGTGCCGATGGTGCATTTCGAGGATCTCGATGTCGAAATCCGCGTCCAGCGTCCTGGCCGCGCGGCGCACCAGCGCCGCCAGCAGATTGACGCCAAGGCTCATGTTGCCAGAACGCACGATGACTGTTTCCTGCGCGGACCGGTCGATCTCGGCAAGCTCCGCCTCGGCGAAGCCCGTGGTGCCGATGACGTGCACCACTCCGGCGCGTGCCGCTTCGCGCGCGAAGGCGACCGATGCCTCGGGCCGGGTAAAGTCGAGCACGCCGTCCGCAGTCGCGAACGCGGCGGCGACATCCTCCGTCACCGGCACGCCGAGCGGGCCCACGCCGGCGAGTTCGCCGGCATCCCGTCCGAGTTCGGCGGCGCCGGGGCGCTCGATGGCGGCGGCGAGCGTTACCCCCGCCGCTTCCGAGACCGTGCGCACCAGCATGCGGCCCATGCGTCCGCCCGCCCCGACAACGACAAGCCGAAAATCACTCATTGAATCGTCACCTGAAGCAAGAATGGATCAATCCACGCCCTCGACCACAACGAACTCGGCGACGCTGGCGTTCTCACGCTCCTGCTTCGCCGCCTGGTAGTCGTCCGAGTAGTAATAGTCGCGCGCCTTCTCGAAACTGTCGAACTCGAGAATCACGTTGCGCTCGCGTGGCGCGCCCTCCAGCGTCTCGAAGCGGCCGCCACGCACGAGGGCGCGCGCGCCGTGCCTGGCGCTGGCGCCAGCGGCCAGCTTCGCGTAGACGGCGAACTGGTCGGGATCGGTCACATCGATCCGGGCGATGAGATAGCCCTTGGCCATTGTTTCCTCCTTGGCGTCCGGCTCCCGAAGGCTTGCCGGGATGCGCGGATATTCTTACGGCGCCGACGCTGCGGCGATTTCCTCGACAATCGCCTCGGCCGCGCGGCGCGGATCGCCGGCGGCGGTCACGGGACGGCCTACGACAAGATAATCCGCGCCCGCACGGATCGCCTCGCCCGGCGTGACGATGCGCTTCTGGTCGTTCGCATCGGATCCGGCGGGGCGGATGCCCGGTGTCACCAGCAGCAGGTCGGCGCCGACGAGGGCACGCAGCTCCGCCACTTCCGCGGCGGACAGGATGATGCCGTCCGCACCCGCATCCCGCGTCTGTAGCGCGCGCCGCTCCACCGTCTCCCGCACGCCGGACCTGTATCCGGCGGCGGCGAGATCGGCGTTGTCGTAGGAGGTCATGACGGTGACGCCCAGGATCTTCAGCGATGATCCGGCCTTGCCCGACACGGCGGCTGCCAGCGTCTGCGGATAGGCGTGAACGGTGAGGAATGTCGCACCGATGCGCGCGATCTGCGCCGTCGCCCGCTCGACCGTCGTCGGGATGTCGTGCAGCTTGAGATCGAGGAAGACCCGCTTGCCCTCGCCGACCAGCCTGCTGGCAAGGTCCAGCCCGCCGCCGTAGACGATTTCCATGCCGAGCTTGTAGAACGACACGCTGTCGCCGAGCCGCTCCACGAGCGCGCGCGCCTGTCCGGCGTCCGGCACGTCGAGGGCGACGATCAGCCTGTCGCGGGCCGTGTCACTTGCCACGGCGATAGACCCAGACACGCGCCGGCGGCAGGTTCCACCATACCCGGCCGGACGGCCTGGCGCTGTAGCTGCCCCCTTCCTTCGGGATGGGCGGCACGACGGCATAGGTGAACTGGACGAACGGCGCCCCCGGATGCATCAGCGAGAATGCGTCCTCAAGCAGCGCCAGGCGCTGGGGCAACGGCTTGGTGAACAGCGGCAGGCTGGAAACGACGCCCGCCGCCGGCTCCCGCACAATGCCGCGCAACGTTTCGCCCAGGCCGTAGGCGTCGCCCTGAATGACGTTGACGGCGGGGAAACGCTGCCGCAGAAGCTTGCAGAAGTCGGGGTTGAACTCCACCAGCACCAGCCGCTCGGGCGCCAGTCCGCGCTTCAGCAGGGCCTCGGTGACGGGCCCGGTGCCCGGCCCCAGTTCAATCACGAAGCCCGGCAGCGCGGGGTCGATGTAGTTCGCCATGGTGCGCGCGAGCGCACGCCCCGAAGGCTTGACCGCGCCGGTGACGAGCGGATGCTCCACCCACGATTTCAGAAACCGCGCATCGTCCCGGATGCCTTGCGGCTTGTCCTTGAGGAGGGACGGCCGCGGGCCGGGTTTCTGGGAGAAGTGTTGTTCGGGAACGGGTTGCTCAGACACGGGTGTGACTTTCCTCGCTGGTGGAGGTTACTCAGGCGCACCCCCACGGATACACCCTTCCGCCTTGAAAATGCATTGTCCGGATTAGGAAATCCAATGAAAACGAATGCCAATAATGGCATTTTGCAGCCGGAGCGGCGCGAATTTCACCGATTTCTCAGGAAGCGCCTCCCAAGCCTTCGAAAAAATCCTTCACCCGCGCCAGAAATCCCGCACTCTCGGGATGTGTGTCGCCGGACGATTCCTTCTCGAACTCGGCCAGCAGTTCCCTCTGCCGGCGCGTGAGGTTCTGCGGCGTCTCGACCACGACCTGGATGTAGAGGTCGCCGAAATCGCGGGAACGCAGCACCGGCATGCCCTTGCCGCGCAGGCGGAACTGTTTGCCTGTCTGGGTGCCCGCCGGCACCTGCACGCGCACTTCCTGCCCGGCCACGGTCGGCACGTCGAACTCGCCGCCGAGCGCCGCCGTCACCATGGAGATCGGCACGCGGCAGAACAGGTCCGCGCCGTCGCGCTGGTAGAGTTCGTGCGGCCGCACCGAGAGGAAGATGTAGAGATCGCCCGGCGGTCCGCCGCGCAGACCGGCCTCGCCTTCGCCCGTCAGGCGGATGCGCGTCCCGTCCTCGACGCCAGGCGGAACATTCACGGAGAGGGTGCGGTTGCGCGTGACGCGGCCGGCGCCGGCACATACGGCGCAAGGATTCTCGATAATCTGGCCGCGCCCCTGGCAGGTGGGGCAGGTGCGCTCGATGGCGAAGAAGCCCTGCTGGGCGCGCACGCGGCCTGCGCCGCCGCAGGTGGGGCACTGGCGCGGCTTCGATCCGGCCCGCGCACCGGTGCCCGTGCAGGCCTCGCACACGACGGAGGACGGCACCTCGATGGTCTCGGTCTTGCCGGAATACGCATCCTCAAGCGATATTTCGAGGTTGTAGCGCATGTCCGCGCCACGTTCCCGCCCGCCCGCGCCGCGCTGGCGCGGGCCTGCGCGCGTGTCGCCGAAGAACGTGTCGAAGATGTCCGTCATGAAGTCGGAGAAATCGTTGCCGAAGCCTGCGGCGCCCGGCGCGCCGGCCTGTTCGAAGGCCGCATGGCCATACCGGTCGTAGGCGCCGCGCTTCTGCGGATCCTTCAGGACCTCGTAGGCTTCGTTGATTTCCTTGAATTGCGCTTCCGCCTGCGCGTCACCCGGATTCCGATCCGGGTGATACTGCATGGCCAGCTTGCGAAAGGCCACCTTGATTTCCGCGTCCACCGCTCCGCGCGAAACGCCCAGCGCCTCGTAATAATCCCTCTTGGCCATCCGTTCCTGCCTTCGATGACCGGACCCCATCACGTCGTCGGTCCCGCCGTACCCCGACGAAGCAGGGCAAACCCACCAACCGCATTGTCGCTGTCGATGCGAGAAGATGCAAACGGCCCGGCGCGAACGCCGGGCCGGCCGTCATGAAATCAGGCGCGCTTCTTCTTGTCGTCGTCGACTTCCTGGAAGTCGGCGTCGATCACATCCTCGCCCTGTCCGGCGGCGCCCGCGCCCGCTTCCGCCTGCTCGCCGGCAGCGGCGCCCTCGGCGGTCTGGCCCGCCTTGTAGATGGCCTCGCCCAGCTTCAGCGAAGCCTGCATCAGGTCGTTCGTGCGCGCCTTGATGGCCTCAAGGTCCTCGCCTTCCAGCGCCTTGCGCAGGTCGGCGATGGCGCTCTCGATGGCGGTCTTCTCGGCCGCGCCCACCTTGTCGCCGTGCTCCTCCACCGACTTCTCGGTGGAATGGATGAGCCCCTCGGCCTGGTTCCTGGCCTCGACAAGCTCGCGGCGCTTCTTGTCCTCGGCGGCATGCGCCTCGGCGTCCTTGACCATCTTCTCGATGTCGGACTCGGACAGGCCGCCCGAGGCCTGGATGCGGATGGTCTGTTCCTTGTTCGTCGCCTTGTCCTTGGCGGACACGTTGACGATGCCGTTGGCGTCGATATCGAACGTCACCTCGACCTGCGGCACGCCGCGCGGCGCGGGGGGAATGCCGATCAGGTCGAACTGGCCGAGCAGCTTGTTATCCGCCGCCATCTCGCGCTCGCCCTGGAACACACGGATCGTAACCGCCGTCTGGCTGTCGTCGGCCGTGGAGAACACCTGGCTCTTCTTGGTCGGGATGGTCGTGTTGCGGTCGATGAGGCGCGTGAACACGCCGCCCAGCGTCTCGATGCCGAGCGACAGCGGCGTCACGTCGAGCAGCAGCACGTCCTTCACGTCGCCCTGCAGCACGCCGGCCTGCACCGCGGCGCCGATGGCGACGACCTCGTCCGGGTTGACGCCCTTGTGCGGCTCCTTGCCGAAGAACTGCTTGACGACTTCCTGCACCTTGGGCATGCGCGTCATGCCGCCGACGAGCACGACCTCATCGATGCTGCCGGCCGCGAGGCCCGCATCCTTGAGTGCCTTGCGGCAGGGCTCGACGGTGCGCTCGATCAGGTCCTCGACGAGCTGCTCGAACTTGGCGCGCGACAGCTTGATGGCGAGATGCTTCGGGCCCGTCGCGTCGGCCGTGATGTAGGGCAGATTGATTTCGGTCTGGGCCGCGGACGACAGCTCGATCTTGGCCTTCTCCGCCGCTTCCTTCAGGCGCTGCAGGGCGAGCTTGTCCTTGCGCAGGTCGATTCCCTGCTCGCGCTTGAACTCGTCGGCCAGATATTCCACCAGACGGTTATCGAAGTCCTCGCCGCCGAGGAACGTGTCGCCGTTCGTCGACTTCACTTCGAACACGCCGTCGCCGATCTCGAGAATCGACACGTCGAACGTGCCGCCGCCGAGGTCGTACACGGCGATGGTGCCGGTGGAGCGCTTGTCGAGACCGTAGGCGAGGGCGGCTGCCGTCGGCTCGTTGATGATGCGCAGCACTTCGAGGCCGGCGATCTTGCCGGCGTCCTTGGTGGCCTGGCGCTGCGCGTCGTTGAAGTAGGCGGGGACGGTGATCACGGCCTGCGTGACAGGCTGCCCGAGATGCGCTTCCGCCGTTTCCTTCATCTTCTGCAGGACGAAGGCGGAGATCTGCGAGGGCGAGTAATCCTTGCCGTCCGCGCGCACCCAGGCATCGCCGTTGGCGGCGCGAATGATCTTGTAGGGGACGAGGTTAAGGTCCTTCTGCGTCAGCGGGTCGTCGTAGGAGCGACCGATCAGGCGCTTGATGGCGAAGAACGTGCGCTCCGGATTCGTCACCGCCTGGCGCTTGGCCGGCTGGCCGACGAGGCGCTCGCCGTCGTCCGTGAATGCGACGATGGAGGGCGTCGTGCGCGCGCCTTCCGCGTTCTCGATGACCTTCGGCGTCGTCCCTTCCATCACTGCGACGCAGGAATTGGTTGTGCCGAGGTCGATACCGATAACCTTACCCATGGAGATCCCTCACTTTCAAGCAGACCGCCCCCCGGACCCCGTAGCGATCCGGTTTATGGCTTGACTGTAACTGACATCGGACGGGCCCGCGTGGAGCCCGCCAACGCTCTACCGCGCGTCGGTCGCGTATATAGGACCGGCCCGAACCGCCCGCAAGTGTGAACCTGCCGGCAGCAAGGATGACGGTATCGCGTCTGTCAGATCAAGTGGTCGTTTTTTGTCTGCTTCGCAAGTGCCGGATGTCCCTGTCGCCAGAACATTTTTGGGCGCGCCGCCTCGTCCCGGCGGCACAGGGCGGTTATAAACAGTCCAGTTATAAACAGCCCTGGAGCTGCTGCCGTTAGCGCGACGTTTATGGAAGACTGGTAAAGTCGGCGTCCGTAAAGCATAAGCTTGCAATGAGGGTCGCATGACGGGGGGCACCAGCATCGTGAAGAAGTCCGTTTCGCTGGCGCTGGCGCTGTGGATACCGTTGTCGGCGGCCCAGGCGCAGACGGGGGGCCCGCTCGTGCTGCCCGGCGCCGTCAGCCACCCCGCAGAGCCCGCAGGCGCCACGCCGCGCCAGCCTTCCCCGGCCCGGCCGGCGCGTCCCGCGCCTCCCACGCAGACGCCCGCGCCGGGTGCGCCGCCCGCCGCGCCCGGTGCCGCGCAACCGGCAGCGCCGCCGCGCGCCGCCACGCCGGCCGCGCCCTTGCCGGACAATATCTTCGGACAGGTTTTCCACCGCAATGGCCTGCCGGTGCATGAGGGCGGGCGGCTCACGATCACCGAGCAGCAGCCCGGCGTCGCCGGGTTGCGCCTGCAGGCCTTCGGGCATCTCATTTCCGACCGTGCCGCCCGCTGCGCGATAGACCTCGGCAGCGACGGCCCGGCGCCGATGCTGCGCATCGAGGAACCCTACAGCCAGTCGCGCTACCGGCTGCAGTCGCCCGTCTGCCCACTGGTCGTGGAAGTGCTCCCGCACGCTGTGCGCGTCTCGATTCCCGACGGCGAGTGCACCTTCGTGCAGGCAGACTGCCGCCTGGAGCCGGAGGGGCTCTGGGGGCCGGACGGCGACGAACTCGCCAGCCGCACGTCTGCCATCGAGCGCCAGCGTGGCAAGGCCGAACGCGAGATGCGGGAGGTGTCGCGCAAGCTGCTGAGGCGGCTCTCCGGCGCGGAGCAGCGCGATGCCGCTGCCGAGCAGGCGGCCTTTTCATCGGAGCGCGCCATGGTCTGCCGCAACTACAAGCAGGAGGACAAGCACGGCTTCTGCGCGGCGGAACTCACATCCGCGCGGGTGGAGCGTCTCAACAAGCGCTTCGAACTCACGCCCGAGCGCACGACGCGCGGCCGCTGACCGCGGCGCACAGGTCAGGCCATCACGCGCGAAAACCGTCGCGGATAGCGGCGCGACATCCTATATATACGGTATGAGAACCGTTTGTCGGGGGAGTTCGCCATCATGGGCGCGACGTTTGAGCATGTAGGACCGGCAGCAGGCCGGGGCCTGAGAGGGCGGGCGCCAGCAGCCGCCGTTGTCGCTGCCGCCATGCTGCTCGCAGGTGCGGCGCAGGCCCAGCAGACGCGGCAGCAGCGCGTGCTGCAGGATACCAACCGCCAGCTGCAGCAGCAGCTCGACACGCAGCAGCGCGACCAGCAACTGCAGTTCCAGATGAACCAGCTCCGCGATCAGCAAATGCGGCAGCAGCAGTTCCAGCCCCTGCCGCCGCCCGTCATCGCGCCGCCGGCGCCGATCAGATGATCGGCGTATCGTCGTCCAGTGCAGGCGGCGCCTTCGCGCCGCCCTTGGAGACGCCGACAAGAGCAGGGCGCAGCACGCGCTCGCCGATCTTGAAGCCCGTCTGCATCACCTGCACCACGGTGCCGTTGGGCACCGACGCATCCGGGATCTCGAACATCGCCTGATGCAGGTGGGGATCGAACTTCTCGCCGCGGGGCGAGATTTCCGTCACGCCGTGGCGCGCGAGCGTCTTCACCAGTTCCCGGTCGGTCAGCTCAATGCCGTCGACGAAGCCCTTCAGGGGGCCGTCGGCCGTGCGCTGCTCGGCCGGAATGGCGTCGAGCGCGCGGCGGATGTTGTCGGAGACGGACAGAACGTCGCGGGCGAATGAGGTGATGCCGTAGGTGCGGGCATCGGCAAGCTCGCGCTCCGTGCGCCGGCGGATGTTTTCCATTTCCGCCAGCGTGCGCAGAAGCTTGTCCTTCAGGTCCGTCTTCTCCGCCTCCAGCTGGGCGATCTGGCCGGCGTCGATCGTCTGCTCGGAAGCGGTTTCAATGTCGGCGGTCCCGTCGGTGGCCGCTGCCTCCGCACGCTCGTTAATGTTCTGGGTCATGGTCCATCGATGCTAGGTGTGACAGGGACAATAACGAAAACCTTCCGATTCTGCCGAACGGAAAGCACCTCGCGACGATATCATCGTTCGGCGCGGGAAAATCAAGGGTATGCGGGAAATCGCCGCCAGCTGCCGGTCGCGGCGGGCTTCAGCCCGGCCCGGCGTCCTCGTCGTCGAACACAGCGATGACCGCCTTGCGGATCGCCGCCTGCTTCCCCGGCTGTGTGATCTTGGCGCCGATGAGATCGGTGACATAGAAGGCGTCGACCGCCTTCTCGCCGAATGTAACGATGTGGGCGGAGGCGATGTTGAGGCTGAGTTTCCCGAGCGCCGTCGTCAGGTCGTAGAGCAGGCCCGGCCGGTCGAGGCCAGCGATCTCCAGCACCGTGTAGTTTTTCGACAGACTGTTGTCGATAATGAGTTCTGTCGGCACGTTGAAGGGGCGTTTGGGCGTGCGCGGGCGGCGCTGGTCCACCAGATCGGCGATGCGCAACTGCCCTTTCAGGGCGCTCTCGATGGTGCGGGCGATCTTCTGCGCGCGGCGCAACTCGTCGTCGTCATCCTCGAAGGCGCGGGTGAGGAACAGGTCGTCGAGGGCGAGGCCGTCCGTGGTGGTGAAAACCTGCGCGTCGGCGATGTTGGCGCCCGAGGCCGCGCACGCACCGGTCATGACGGCGAGCAGGCGCGGGTGGTCGGGCGCGAACACGGTCAGTTCCGTGACGCCCCGGAACTTGTCGGTCCCGGTGGCGATGGCGAGCGTCTGCCCCGCCGCCTCCGTTTCGCGGATGAAGCGTGCATGCTTGATCTTGCGGGATACATCGACCTTGAGCCAGTAGGCGGGATAATGGCGCGCCTTGTAGGCATCGAAGGTCGCCTCGTCCCAGTCCTCCAGCGCCTTGCGCAGTTCGGCCTGCGCGTGGGCGACGCGCTGGTGGCTGGAAATGGCCGAGTGGCCGCCGGTGAGCTGTGGCTCGGTCTCGTAGTAGAGCGTGCGCAGCAACTCGCCCTTCCAGCCGTTCCACACGCCAGGCCCCACGGCCTTGATGTCGCAGACGGTGAGGATCAGCAGCAGTTTCAGCCGCTCCAGCGTCTGCACGTTGGCGGCGAAGGTGCGGATCGTCTCCGGATCGGCGATGTCGCGGCTCTGCGCCACCGTCGACATCACCAGATGGTTTTCGATCAGCCACGCCACCGTTTCCGTCTCGGCGGCGTCGAGGCCCAGACGCGGCCCCAGCGTGCGCGCCATCTTCGCGCCCGCGATCGAATGGTCCTCCGGCCGCCCCTTGGCGACATCGTGCAGGAAGGCCGCGACATAAAGCGCGCGCCTGTGCTGGATGGTGTGGATGATCTGGTGCGACAGCGGATGCTCGCTCTCCATCTCGCCAGCATCGATTCGCGCCAGCACGCCGAGCGTGCGGATGAGATGCTCGTCCACCGTGTAATGATGATACATGTTGAACTGCATCAGCGCGACGATGCGGCCGAACTCCGGAATGAACCGCCCCAGCACGCCCGCCTCGTTCATGGCCCGCAGCACCGTTTCGGGGGCGTTGCGCGAGGTGAGGATGTCCAGGAACAGGCGGTTGGCCTCCGGTGCCTCCCGCACGGCCCTGTCGATCAGCTTGAGCGAACGGCGCGCGAGGTGCGTCGCGTCGGGATGGATGGCGAGCGTGTGCCTGTCGGAAAGCCAGAACAGGCGGAGCAGGTTGACCGGATCACGGCTGAAGACGTCGTCACCCGTGACAGTGATGCGGTTGTTGTCGACCTGGAAGCCGCTCGCTCCCAGCCGCACGCGGCGGGGATGGCGCAGGCGGCGCATGAAACGGTCGAGCACGGGTTCGGGCTTGGCGTGGCGTGCCTCCAGCGCCGCGCAGACGACGGCGGTGAGGTCGCCGACATCCTTGGCCACGAGGAAATAGCGCTTCATGAAGCGCTCCACCGATGACATGCCGTCGCGGCGCGCGTAGCCGATTCGCTCGCTGACGGTGCGCTGCAGACCGAACGACAGCCGCTCCTCCGCCCGCCCGGAGGCGAAATGCATGTGGCAACGCACACGCCACAGGAACTCCGTGCAGCGGCGGAACATCGCCGCCTCCGCGCTGTCGAACAGCCCGACCTTGATCAGCGCATCGGGCGTGCGCGCGCCGTAGACGTATTGCGCCAGCCACAACAGGATGTTGAGGTCGCGCTGCCCGCCCTTGCCCTCCTTGACGTTGGGCTCCACCACATAGCGCGATGCGCCCGCACGGGCGATGCGCGTGTCGCGCTCGGCGAGCTTGGCGACGACGAACTCCTGCTCGGTGCCGGCGACGACTTCCGCCGCGAAACGGTGTTCGAGTTCCTCGAAGAGCTTCTTTTCGCCGGTGAGGAAGCGGGCCTCCAGCAGGGCGGTGCGGATGGTCATGTCGCCCCGCGCCTCATGCAGCGATTCGTCCACGGAGCGGGTGGCGTGGCCGATCTTCAGCTTCAGGTCCCACAGCATGTAGAGCATCGTCTCGACGACGCTTTCGCTCCATGCGGTCTGCTTGTAGGGCAGCAGGAACAACAGGTCGACGTCGGAATGCGGCGCCATGGTGCCGCGGCCGTAGCCGCCGACAGCCGCCAGCGCCAGCCGCTCGCCCATGGAGGGAACGTTGACGCGATGGAAATGGCGGACCGTCACCGCGTGGATGGCGCGCACGACGGCGTCCGTGAGGCGTGACAGGCGGCGCGCGCAGGCGAGCCCGTTCTGGTCCTGCATCAGCGCGGCCTCGGCCTCGGCGTGGCCCTCGTCGAGCGCCTGGCGCAGCGCGTCGATCAGCGCCGCACGCAGGACGGTCTTGTCGCCACCATGCCAGGCCTCGATCTCCTCAAGCCTCTGCCCCAGGTCCGCGATGGCCCGCAGGTCGTGGGGGGAGGCAGCGCGCAGCATGGTCATCGGCCTGTCCTGTTTAGAGCGCCAGACGTTCTGATGGAATCATCTGATCGATCAGGATCCGCTCAAAATAAGGAATCTAGAATCTGTCCTGTTTCAACGTAAACAGGACAGATTCTAGGCGATGTAAGGGGAAAAGGGCAATGGAATCATGGCCCTTTTCAGTCTGTCACCGTGCCGGCGCGCCGGGAAGGCCTATCCGCGCAGCGTTGCGCCGGTTTTCTTGGCAACTGCCTCGACAATGCGCTGCGAGATTGCCTCGATTTCAGGCTCCGTCAGCGTCTTGCTGGCAGGTTGCAGCGTGACGGCGGTGGCGACGGACTTCCGGCCAGCCTCGATGCCTGGCCCCTCGTAGATGTCGAACACGCGGATGTCCGAAATCAGCGCCCGTTCCGCGCCCTGGATGGCCTTGATGATATCGCCGGCGGCGACATCCGCATCGACCACGAAGGCAAAGTCGCGGCTGAGCGGCTGGAAGTCCGACAGCACGAGTTTGGGCCGCGCCTTCGTCGGGCGCTCCTTGGGGGCGGGCAGGCGGTCTAGCACGATTTCCGCCACCGCGAGCGGCCCTTTCGCGTCGAGCGCCTGCAGCACCTTCGGGTGCAACTCGCCGAACGCACCGATGATGGTCTTCGGCCCGAACTGCAAGGTCGCGGAGCGGCCAGGATGATACCATGCCGGGCCGCCGGGGACGACCTGCACGCCGGCCGTGGCGATGCCGAGCGCCGTCAGCAGGGCGAAGGCATCGGCCTTGGCGTCGAACATGCCGACATCCTCGCCGCCGCCGTCCCAGTGCTTGCCCACGCCTTCCGCCCGCGCGGAGCCTCGGCGCAGCGCGACGGCGCTCGTCGTCTGGCCCTCGGGCGTGTCGTCGGCGAACACCTGCCCCACCTCGAACAGGGCGACATCGCCGAAGCCACGGTCGGCGTTGCGTTGCGCTGCGCGGATCAGGCCGGGCAGCAGGCTCGGGCGCATGTCCGACAAATCGGCGGCGATGGGGTTGGCGAGCGCCAGCCGCGCGTCGCCGCCGCCGAACAGCTCCGCCTCCGCCTTGCTGACGAAGGACCACGTGACCGCCTCGACCAGCCCGCGCGAAGCATAAAGCCGGCGGGCGAGGCGCGTGCGCCGCTGCAGCAGCGTCAGCACCGGCTTCGTGATACCGGGCTCGATGCGCGGCAGCGGCGTCGAGGTGACGTTGTCGATGCCGGCGATGCGCAGGACTTCCTCGACGAGATCGGCCTTGCCCTCCACATCCGGCCGCCACGAGGGGCGGACGACGTCCACGGTGTCACCGTCGCCCGTCACGACGAAGCCGAGTGCCTGCAGAATGGCGCGCGCGTCGTCATGCGCGATGTCGAGGCCGGTGAGGCGCTTCACCTCCGCCCATGGCAGCGCGATGGTGCGCTCTGCATCCGGCACCGCGCCCGCCAGCGTCACCTCGGACGGCGTGCCGCCGCAGAGGTCGAGCACCAGCCGCGTGGCAAGTTCCACCCCCGGCACCGTGAGGGCGGGGTCGACGCCGCGCTCGAAACGGTAGCGGGCGTCCGTGATGATGCCGAGATCGCGGCCGGTGCGGGCGATGGTGAAGGCGTCCCACAGCGCGGACTCGATCAGCACGTCCGTCGTGTTCTCGTCGCAGCCCGAATGCTCGCCGCCCATGATGCCCGCGAGCGACTCGGGGCCGTTGTCGTCGGCGATGACGACGTTGCCCTCATCGAGCCTGTACGTCTTGCCGTCGAGCGCCAGCAACTCCTCACCGGCGCGCGCCCGGCGGACGACGAGGTCGCCCTTCACCTTCGCCGCATCGAACACATGGAGCGGCCGGCCGCGGTCGAAGGTGATGTAGTTGGTGATGTCGACGAGCGCGTTGATCGGCCGCAGGCCGATGGCCGTCAGGCGCTTCTGCAGCCATTCGGGGGAGGGGCCGTTCTTCACGCCGCGCACGAGGCGCAGGGCGAAGGCGGGGTTGAGCCTTTCGTCACCGGGTGCGAAATCGCGGATGACCCTGACCGGGTTCTCGCCTTCGCCCGCCACCGGCGCCACGTCGGGCGTGATCAGGCTGCCGAGCCCCGCCGCCGCGAGATCGCGCGCGATGCCGGCGACACCCAGCGCATCCGGGCGGTTGGGCGTGACGGCAACATCGATGACCGGATCGTCGAGCCCGGCCCACGCGGCATAGGATGCGCCGACGGGCGCATCGTCCGGCAACTCGAAGATGCCGCTGCTGTCGCCGGGCAGGTCGAGTTCCTCGGGCGAGCACATCATGCCCCGGCTCTCGACGCCGCGGATGGCGCCGACAGCGATGGTGATGTCCTTGCCGGGAATATGCGTGCCGGGCGGCGCGAATACCGTCTTCAGCCCGGCGCGCGCGTTGGGAGCGCCGCAGACGATCTGCACGGGCGCCCCCTCGCCGGTGTCGACGGAGCAGACGCGCAGCCGGTCGGCATTGGGGTGCTGCTCGGCGGTGAGGATATGCGCGATCCGGAAGGCCGCAAGCTCCTTCGCCTTGTCCTCGACGTCTTCGACCTCAAGGCCGATGCGGTTCAGCGCGTCGAGAATCTCGTCGAGCGAGGCGTCCGTCGCCAGGTGATCCTTGAGCCAGGAGAGAGAAAATTTCATCGCTTTGCTTCCTTGTCCCGGATTTCGGATCAGACGCTCAGGCCGCCCGCCAGCGACGGCAGGTCGAGCGGGCGGAAGCCGTAGTGAGACAGCCAGCGCGCATCCGCCTCGAAGAACGGCCGCAGGTCCGGCATGCCGTATTTCAGCATGGCGATGCGGTCGATGCCCATGCCCCAGGCAAAGCCCTGATACTCATCGGGATCGAGCCCGACATTGCGCAGCACATTCGGATGCACCATGCCGCAGCCGAGAATTTCCAGCCAGTCCTCGCCCTCGCCGAAGCGGATGTCGCCGCCCTTGCGCGCGCACTGGATATCCACCTCCGCCGACGGCTCCGTGAACGGGAAGAACGACGGGCGGAAGCGCATCTTCACATTCGGCACCTCGAAGAACGCCTTGCAGAACTCCTCCAGAATCCATTTCAGGTGGCCGAAGTGGGCGGAGCGATCGATGACGAGGCCCTCCACCTGGTGGAACATCGGCGTGTGCGTCTGGTCCGAGTCGCAGCGATAGGTGCGCCCGGGGCAGATGACGCGGATCGGCGGCTTCTGCCCCTGCATGGTGCGCACCTGCACGGGGCTCGTGTGCGTGCGCAGCACCTTGCGCTCACCCTTCGCGTCGGGAGAGAAGAAGAACGTGTCATGCATCTCGCGCGCCGGATGGCCTTCGGGGAAGTTCAGCGCGGTGAAGTTGTAGAAATCGGTCTCGACATCCGGCCCCTCGGCGATGGCGAAGCCCATGTCGGCGAAGATCGCCGTCAACTCGTCGATGACCTGGCTGATGGGGTGGATGCGCCCGCGGGTCTGCGGGCCTTCCTGCACGGGCAGCGTCACGTCGGCGCGCTCCTGCGCGAGGCGGGCGGAAAGCGCCTCTTCCTGCAGGGTGGCCTTGCGGTCGGCGAGGGCGGCGGCGACGCGGTCGCGCAGACCGTTGATCAACGGGCCGCGTTCCTTGCGCTCGTCGGGGGTCATGCTGCCCAGCGTCTTCAGCAGTTCGGAGACGGAGCCTTTCTTGCCGAGCGCGGTGACGCGCACGGCCTCCAGCGCCGCCTCGCTGGCTGCGGCGTTGACGGCTTCGATCAGGGATGTTTCGAGATGGGAAAGATCGGACATATGTTCCTCGGCGCGCCAAGATGACACTGCAAGCTGGCACTGGCTGCCTGCTTGTCGGCAATGGCCGGGGAACCGTCAAGCCCTTCCGGCCACATCGATACGTTTCGCGGCAAGGCGTTGCCGTCACGCACGGATCCCGGAAAGGAGGGGGCCGGGCATTGGTATGCCCGGCCTTGAAGCATCAATGGATCAGGCTGCGGCGGGGAGCGCCGACTTCGCCTTTTCCACGATCGCCTTGAAGGCCTCCGGCTCGCGGATGGCGAGATCGGAGAGAACCTTGCGATCGACATCGACGCCCGCCTTGCCGAGACCGTCGATAAATCGGCTGTAGGTGAGGCCGTATTCGCGCACCGCCGCGTTGAGGCGCTGGATCCAGAGCGCGCGGAAAGTGCGCTTCTTCACCTTGCGGTCGCGGTAGTTGTACTGCATCGACCGGTCGACGGCGGCCTTGGCGGTGCGGATGGTGTTCTTGCGGCGGCCGTAGAAGCCCTTGGCTGCCTTCAGAACCTTCTTGTGCTTGGCGTGAGACGTCACGCCGCGTTTGACGCGGGCCATTGCTTTGGCTCCTCAAAATACCGGGTGGAAACGGAAAAGGTTCAGCCGTTGGGCAGGAAGTACTGCTTCACGTTCTTGGCATCGCCCTCGAAGAGGGTCATGGTGCCGCGCTGGTTGCGGATGAACTTCTTGGTCCGCTTGATCATGCCGTGGCGCTTGCCCGCCTGGGCAGCGACGACCTTGCCGGTGCCGGTGATCTTGAAGCGCTTCTTGGCGCCCGATTTCGTCTTCAGCTTGGGCATTTGGCTTCCTTTCGTAATACCGCACCTTCCCCGCGTGCGCGGGGATGAATCGGCCTGATGTTGCTCGAAAGCACATCGAACCGCCACGGCAGCCCTTTTAGCCGGGCGACTCTGATGAAGCGGCGCTTATGACAGATTGTTGCCGTTCAGGCAAGGGGAGCGGCGGGAGAACGACGTCAGGTTTTCGCCTCTCCGGTAAAGAATCCCTCCAGTTCGGCGAAGCCCATGGCCTGCTCCGAAAACCGGAAGGTGCCATGAGCTTGCATCTCCCGCGCCGCGCGCACGAATGCACCGAAGGCCAGGCGCGCCAGGGCCGAGCCGACGCTGATGCGCTTGACCCCGGCCTCCGCCAGTTCCGTTGCGCCGAAAGTTGCTCCCGGCATGCCCATGACGACGTTGACCGGCTTGCTGACAGCTGCACATACAGTCCGGATCGTGTCGATATCAGTGAGCCCGGGAGCATAAAGAACATCCGCTCCGGCGTTCCCGAAAGCTTGCAGACGCCTGATCGTGTCGTCGAGATCCGGGCGCCCCCAGAGGAGGTTCTCACAGCGCGCCGTCAGGATGAAATCGTGGGAAAGAGACCGGCAGGCTTGCGCCGCCGCCTCGATGCGCTCCACAGCGTGGTTGAAATCGTAGATCGGTTGCCGCCGATCGCCCGTGTGGTCTTCGAGAGAGCACCCCGCGAGGCCGATACCGGCGGCGGCCACAACGGTTTCCGCCGCGCTCGCGGGACTGTCTCCGAAGCCCTTTTCAAGATCGGCCGAAACGGGGAGCGGCGTTGCCTCCACCAGCGCCTTGCAATGTGCAAGAACATCCTCGCGGGGCGCCAGGCCCTCCGCTATTCCCATGGAGAACGCCATGCCGGCGCTGGTCGTCGCAAGAGCCGGGAAGCCCATGGCCGCGAGAATACGGGCGGTGCCGACATCCCACGGATTGGGAATAATGAACGTCCCGGGGTTTTGGTGTAGTTGTCGAAACAGTGTGCGCCTGTCTTCCATTGTCTTGCCTTCCGGTTGATCCAACGGAAATAAGCAGTAACACATCGTTTGGAACGAATAAAGAACAGGCGGGTTTCGGCAACAGGTCGAGAGGCTGTGGCTGACGTAGGGGGTGCGTTTCCGGATCGCGGGCGCAAACGCCCACGATCCTTCCTGTCTAGATCGAGAACGAGGTGCCGCAGCCGCAGGAGGCCGCGGCGTGGGGGTTGTCGATCTTGAACGACTGGCCGATCAGATCGTCGACGAAGTCGAGCACCGAGCCGTCCATATATTGCAGGGAGATGGAATCGACGAGCACGACGGCTCCGTCCTTCTCCACCACGATATCGTCGTCGTTACGGGTTCTGTCGATGTCGAAGGCGTACTGGAAGCCGGAGCAACCGCCGCCGTTGACGCTGACACGCAGCATCGCCCCTTCGGGCTCCTTCGACAGTACACGCCTGATGCGCCGCGCCGCGCTGTCGGTCAGCGTGATCGGGCTTGCGGCGTCCGTCGTCCCGGTGGATGGTGAGATGGTCATGGCGCTGCAACCTTTGTATTGCGATACTGTCCGTCCGTGGTACCTCACGCACAAAGGTAATGCGGGGACCGGCCCGCTGCAACGGGCGCGTTGTGAATGGCCGCTGCCCGCCGCCGGCATGCTGGCCGGAGAGATTATCAGGGGATCGGTGTCTTGAACGTTTTCGACAAGGCCATATTCAGGAGGCCGCTGCATGGCGAGCGGTGGCGGGCGCCGTGGTCGAGCGATCCGGCTGCAACGCGCGGCAGGCTGTTTCCGGAGGAATCGTCGCCGACGCGGTCCGAGTTCCAGCGCGACCGCGACCGCATCATCCATTCCACGGCCTTCCGCCGCCTGAAGCACAAGACGCAGGTGTTCGTCTATCACGAGGGCGATCACTACCGCACGCGCCTCACGCATACCATCGAGGTGTCGCAGATCGCCCGCGCGCTCGCCCGCGCGCTGGGCCTCGACGAGGATCTGGCGGAAGCGCTCGCGCTGTCGCACGACCTCGGCCACACGCCCTTCGGCCACACGGGCGAAGAGGCGCTGGACGCCTGCATGAAGGGCTTCGGCGGCTTCGATCACAACGCGCAGGCGCTCAGGATTGTCACCCGGCTGGAGCGCCGCTACGCGGGCTTCGACGGCCTCAACCTGACGTGGGAGACGCTTGAGGGGCTCGTCAAGCACAACGGACCGCTCTGCGACGCGGAGGGCCGGCCCTTCGGGCGATACAGGGCGACCGGCGTGCCGGGCGCCATCCTCGAATATGACGCCGTCCACGCTCTCGAACTCTCGACCTTCGCCAGCGCGGAGGCGCAGGCCGCCGCGCTGGCCGACGACATCGCCTATGACGCCGCCGACATCGACGACGGGCTGCGTGCGGGCCTGTTCACGCTCGCGGATCTGCGCGCCATCCCGTTCGTCGCCGGCCTGCTGGACGAGATCGCGGCGCGGTATCCGGGCCTCGAAAGCGTTCGCACCGTGCATGAGCTGGGCCGGCGCATCATCACGCGCTTCGTTGAGGACGTGATCCGCGAGAGCGAGGCGCGCATCGCGGCGCTCTCCCCCGCCGATGCCTCGGCCGTGCGCCATGCCCGCGCGCCGGTGGTGGCGTTCTCGCCCGCCATCATCGCGGCGGACCGGGACATCAAGGCCTTCCTGTTCTCCTATATGTACCGGCATCCGCGCGTCGTGCACGTGCGCGAGGGCGCGGACCGCGTCGTGCGCGATCTGTTCGAGCGTCTGCTCGCGGAGCCGCGCCTGATGCCGCTCGAATGGCAGGAGGGGCTGGAGAGCGCGGACGAGGCCCGTCTGCGCCGGCGCGTGGCCGACTATCTCGCCGGCATGACCGACAGCTACGCCCTCGATGCGCACAGGCGCCTGTTTGACGATACCCCGGAATTGCGATAGGCCGCGCGTCAGCATTTGCAATGAACCGGCACGGGGCCGTTGCCGGCGCATCGAGGCATTCATGAACATTTTCGACATCTATCAGCACCGGCTCATCGCCGTCATCGAGAAGCTGGTGACGGAAGGCAAGCTGCCGGAAGGGCTTGACCTGTCGCGGGTGGTGGTGGAGCCGCCGCGCGATCCCGCGCACGGCGATCTCGCGACCAACGCCGCGATGGTGCTGGCGAAGCCCGCCGGCACCAACCCGCGTGCGCTCGCGCAGCTCCTCGTCGCCGCCCTCGCGCAGGAGAAGGGCGTGGAAAGCGCTGCGACAGCGGGGCCGGGCTTCATCAACCTGCGGCTCAGGCACGAGGTGTTTCACGAGGTGCTCGGCGCGGTGCTCGGCGCGGGCGCGGATTTCGGGCGCGGCGCAGCGAAGGCGGATCGGCCGGTCAACGTGGAATACGTCTCCGCCAATCCCACGGGGCCCATGCATGTCGGCCATGGACGCGGTGCGGTGTTCGGCGACGCGCTGGCCTCGCTCCTCGCCTTCGCGGGCCATGCCGTGACGCGCGAATACTACATCAACGATGCCGGGGCGCAGGTGGACGTGCTGGCGCGCTCCGTCTTCCTGCGCTACCGCGAGGCGCTGGGCGAAGCCATCGGCGGCATTCCCGAAGGACTCTATCCGGGCGACTATCTCGTCCCGGTGGGCGAGAGGCTTGCCGGGGAATACGGCCGCGCGTTGCTGGACAAGCCGGAGGCCGAATGGCTGCCGCAGGTGCGCGATGTCGCCATCGATGCGATGATGGACATGATCCGCGACGACCTCGCGGCGCTCGGCGTCCGCCATGACGTCTTCTTCTCGGAGCGCACCCTGCACGCGGGGAACGGGGACAGCGCCATCAGCTCGACGATCCACGCGCTGCAGGAGCGCGGCTTCGTCTATACCGGGCGCCTGCCGCCGCCCAAGGGCCAGTTGCCGGAGGACTGGGAGGACCGCGAGCAGTTGCTGTTCCGCGCGACGGACGTCGGTGACGACATCGATCGGCCGCTCGTGAAGTCGGACGGCAGCTACACCTATTTCGCCGCCGACGTCGCCTATCTGCGCGACAAGTACGTGCGCGGCTTCAGGGACCTCATCTACGTGCTGGGCGCCGACCACGGCGGTTATGTGAAGCGCCTGCAGGCGGTGGGCCGCGCGGTGGGCGGCGATGACGTGAAGGTGATCGTGCTTCTCGCCCAGCTCGTGAAGCTGCTGCGGGAAGGCGAGCCGGTGAAGATGTCGAAGCGTGCGGGCAGCTTCGTCACCCTGCGCGAGGTGATCGACGAGGTGGGGCGCGACGCGGTGCGCTTCATGATGCTCTACCGCAAGAACGATGCCCCTCTCGATTTCGATCTCGCCAAGGTGGTGGAGCAGTCGAAGGATAATCCCGTTTTCTACGTGCAGTATGCGCACGCGCGCTGCGCGTCGATCTTCCGGCAGGCGCGCGAGACCTTGCCTGATCTCGACACGAGCCGGGAAAAGCTTGGCGAGGCGCATCTCGCCGTCTTGGCGGACGAAGCGGAAATAAATATACTCAAGCTGGTGTCGCAGTACCCCCGGGTGATCGAAGCCGGCGCCTCGAACCATGAGCCGCATCGGGTGGCCTTTTATCTGTATGAACTGGCCGCTGCGTTCCATGGCCTGTGGAACAGGGGCAAGGATGCGCCGCAATTACGGTTTGTTAATCAAACTGACAGACAGTTGACGGCGGCGAGGCTGGCTCTCGTGGAGGCGGTCCGGTCGGTTCTGGCGTCCGGGCTTGCCGTTCTGGGAGTGGCAGCGCCTGATGAAATGCGCTGAAGGTGCGGACACGGCGTTCTTCGTGAGAGGGTGGCTGTTCGACGGTTGGCGTGAATGTGGTGGTGGACTGGCCTGGACCGGATTGGCCCCGTCGGTGTTTCGGTCGGCCTCCCGCCTGGCATGAATCCAGGCTTGCCTGAAGGATCACTGCACCCATGAGTAACAACAGCAGAGCCCACGTCATGCGTGACAGAGACGGTCTTGAAGAGCAGAACTGGCGCACGCCCGCTCCGGCGCCACGCGGCGAGGATCCGCTTGCGGAACTCGCGCGCCTCGTCGGGCAGGGGCTTCCCCAGTCCAGGGGGCCCGCGCCCGTACGGCCGGTAGAGCCTCCGGCGCCTTCACCCGCGCCAGCCGCCGGGGGCCCGCAGCCCGACTGGGTGAACGAGATCGAACGTGCCTTCGCCCATCTCAGCCCGCGCCCGGCCCAGCCTGGCGTGCAGGCACAGCCGCAGGAACAGCTGGCGCAACCCAATCCTTCGCAGCCGAATCCTTCGCAGCCCATGCCCGAGTGGCTGCGCAGCCCGGCGGTTCCGGTGGCGAAGGAGCCGGCGCCGGATGTCTACGCACAGGAATTCAGCCGCGAACTGGAAGGCGCGTCCGGCACGCCCCGGCCTTCCGCCGACGACTATTACGCACAGGATGCGTACCAGCTTGCCGCCTCCGGCAACGCGCCCGGCCCCGACGAGCGGGAATGGGACGGTTACGGCACGCAGGCCGCCCCCGCGCAAAATGGCTATGGCGCGCAGCAGGACGGTTACGGCGTTTACGCCGATGACGGCCGCCAGCAGGCAGCGGATGACGGTTACGAAGACGGCTATGCCGATGTGGGCTATGCGGAGCCGGCGCCGCGCCGTCGCCGCGGCCTCGTCATCGCGGCCGTCGCGCTCGGTCTCGGCGCCGTGGCGCTGGCGGGTACGCTGATGTTCAGGGGCGGCAGCGGAGAGAGCGCCAGCGGCGAGCCGCCTGTCATCACCGCTGACGGCCAGCCGGTGAAGGTTGAGCCCGAAACCCCCGGCGGTGCGGAAATACCCAATACAAACAAGGCGATATACGAGCACACCAACCAGGCGCCGACCGGCGAGGGCTCGGTGGTGGTCGACAATCGCGAGCAGCCCGTCGACATCAATCAGGTGCTGGGCCAGCAGGGCCAGGCCATGCCGCAGGCGGGCGAAACCACGACCACGACGCCGCCCGGCGCCGCGGCGGACGTGACGCTGCCCGAGGCACCGGAGCCCACGAGCCCGGCCATGGTCGCGCTCGGCGAGCCGAAGCGCGTGCGCACCGTGTCCGTGCGCCCCGACGGCAGCATCCTGCCGTCGAACGGGCGGGCAACACCCACGGCGCCGGCGCCCGCCGCGCCCACCATCGAGCAGCTCGCCACGGCAACGCCGGAAACCTCGTCGCCGGCAACGCCCGCCGTGACCGCGCCTGCCGTCGCGGAGCCCGCCGCTGCAACGCCTGCGGCGGCGCCCGTTCCGCGTCCGGCCGGCGTCAACCGTCCGGCGACGCGCGCGCCCATGCAGATCGCGCCGCTGCAGATCAGCCCGCAGGCCGGCCGCCCCAACCAGCAGGTCGCGGCCGCGCCGGCGCCTGCCGCGCCGCAGCCCGTCTCGCCCACGGCGGCCGGCGGCAACTTCACGGTGCAACTCGCGGCCCCCGGCAGCGAGGGCGAGGCGCGCAACCTGTTCGCCTCCCTGCAGCGTCGCCACGGGGAACTCTCCGGCTACTCGCCCAATATCGTGCGCGCGCAGGCTGGCGGACGCACCATCTACCGCCTGCGGGTCGGTTCCTTCCCCACGCGCGATGCCGCGACGGCGCTGTGCGTACGCATCCAGGCCTCGGGCGGTCAGTGCTTCGTGGCGCGCAACTGAGGCGTGAAGGCCGCGATGAGGAAAACGCGGGGCGTTTGCCGGTCTGACGGACCGGCGGACGCTTCCGCATGTCCGGCCAGAGGCCGGGCAGCAGATAGCGGCGATACGCTGGCGATGGATACGGGTTTGGTTGCATGAAAGCGCTGGTTCTGGGCTGTGCTGGCCCCACGCTGACGGATGAGGAACGCGCGCTTTTCCGCAGCGCCGATCCCTGGGGGTTCATCCTTTTCAGGCGCAATGTGGTCTCTCCCGATCAGGTGCGGGCGCTGACGGCGGCGCTGCGCGAGAGCGTCGGCCGACCTGAGGCGCCGGTTTTCGTCGATCAGGAAGGCGGACGTGTCCAGCGCCTCGGCGCGCCGCACTGGCCGTCCTATCCGCCGGGCGCGGTCTATGGCCTGATGGAGAGCGAGTTCGCTCGTCTCGGCGCGCGCCTGATCGCGGCGGATCTGCGTGCCGTCGGCATCACCGCCAATTGCGCGCCCGTGCTCGACGTGCCCGTCGCGGGCGCGAACGACGTGATCGGCGACCGCGCCTATGCCACGGAACCGCAGCGCGTCGCAGCGCTGGGTCGTGCGGCGATGGCGGGATATCTCGCCGGCGGCGTGCTGCCGGTCGTCAAGCATATTCCCGGACACGGGCGGGGCAACGCCGACAGCCACAGGGCGCTGCCCGTCGTGGAAGCGAGCGAGGCGGAGCTTGCCGCGCACGACTTCGTGCCGTTCCGCGCGCTCGCCGACGCGCCGCTCGCCATGACGGCGCATGTCGTCTATGCCGCCGTCGACCCGGACCGGCCGGCGACCGTGTCGCCCATCGTGATCGAGCGTATCGTGCGCGGCCACATCGGCTTCGGCGGCCTGTTGCTGACGGACGACCTGTCGATGAACGCGCTCTCGGGAACCATCGGCGAACGGGCAGTTGCCGCGCTCGCTGCCGGTTGTGACATCGCGCTGCATTGCAACGGCGTCCTGCCGGAGATGCGGGAACTCGCCGCCGCCGCGCCCGACCTCGCCGGGGAGGCCGCCGTCCGCGCCGCGCGGGCGCTCGGTCTGCTGGAGCATCCGCCGGAAGCCTTCGATCCTGTGGATGAGCGCCTGCGGTTCGAGGCCGCGGTCGCCGCCGCACTTGCAAATCGGCCCGCCAGCACCAATCCTCTCGTCAGCGCGGTTGCGCCGGCGCAGGGCGATCCGACGGAAGGGCGCGCGCGCTCCGACGCATGATCCGGAAGAGTGGCTGCCACTTTTCGGACAGATCACGTGCAAGCAAGATGGACGGAGCGGCATCCGGCCGCCATGGCTGAACTGCTGCGATAAAGGGAACTGGCAAGAGTGGCGGACGGGGCATCCCGCGCGGATACCATGTCGGACGATTTCGACGCGCCGCAGCAGCGCGAGGCGGAGCCCGCGCTGATCGTCGATGTCGACGGCTTCGAGGGGCCGCTCGACCTGCTGCTCGAACTCGCGCGCCGCCAGAAGGTCGACCTCACGCAGATATCCATTCTGGCGCTGGTGGAGCAGTATCTCGCCTTCATCGAGGCCGCCCGCCAGTTGCGCCTTGAACTCGCCGCCGACTATCTGGTGATGGCGGCGTGGCTCGCCTTCCTGAAATCCCGCCTGCTTCTGCCCGCGCCCGCGCCGGCGGAGGAGCCGGTGGCGGAGGATCTGGCCACCGTGCTGGCGCTGCGTCTGCGGCGGCTGGAGGCGATCCGCCGCGCTGCGCAACAGCTCGCCGGACGGCCGCGCCTCGGGCGCGATGTGCTGGCGCGCGGCGCGCCGGAGGAAATGGCGATCGTCCCGCGCGCGAAGTGGAACGTTTCCCTGTTCGAACTGCTGCGGGCCTATACGGACAACCGGCAGCGGATGGTCAACGCCCGCGTCACCTTGCAGAAGCGGACGGTGTGGTCGCTGGCGGAGGCGCGCGAGGCCTTGCAGCGCCTCGTCGGCGGGGCGATCGAATGGACGATGCTCGACCCATGGCTCGAAAGCTACATGGCGACGCCCGCCATGCGCGCCACGGTGCGCGCGTCCGCCCTCTCGGCGATGCTGGAGATGGTGCGCGAGGGCCACGTCGACATCCGGCAGGACGCGCCGTTTGCCCCCCTCATGCTGCGCCGGCGTGCCGGCGCGCCACACAGCGGGGACCCGGACACGGTGCGGGAGGTGGCATGACGGACCACGGCAACAGCGCTGCCGAAGCGCGCGCGCTGCGCGTGGTCGAGGCGATCCTGTTCGCCTCGCGCGAACCCGTGGCGGAGGAGGAGCTTGCCGCGCGCATCCCCGGCGATGCCGATCTCGCGCGCATCCTCGCGCGGCTTGAAGCCGACTACGCAGGGCGCGGCGTCACTCTCGCGCGGGTGGCGGGCAAGTGGGCGTTCCGCACTGCGCCCGATCTAGCGCCTTCGCTGGTGCGGGAGGTGGAAGAGCCACGCCGGCTTTCCCGCGCGGCGCTTGAGGTGCTGGCGATCATTGCCTATCACCAGCCTGTGACACGGGCGGAGATCGAGGAAATCCGTGGCGTCGCCACCTCGCGCGGCACGCTCGACACCTTGATGGAAACGGGCTGGATCAGGCTGCGCGGCCGCCGCCGCACGCCCGGGCGCCCCGTGACCTACGGCACCACGCCGGAATTTCTCTCCCACTTCGGCCTTGCCTCCATCGACGAACTGCCCGGCCTTGAGGACCTCAGGGGCGCGGGCTTCCTCGACGGGCGCCTGCCGCGCAGCTTCTCGGTGCCGTCGCCCAGCGACGATGACGCGCTGCGCGACGACGAGGATGCGCTTGAGGACGGCGCGGCGACCTGAGGCTCCTCGCCGCACCCTGCTTCTTGCGCGATTCCACTTGCCAAAGTCGGCAAAAGATACGATGTTCCAACCATAGGCACTGGGGTGCCGCGCATCGGGCGCGGCTGAGATAATACCCATCGAACCTGTCTGGGTCATTCCAGCGTAGGGAGGCGCCGTTGGTTACGCAGTCGTCTGACTCCATTATTATTGTCGGTGCCGGTGTCATCGGGCTGTCGGTCGCGTGGCGACTGGCCGGCCGTGGGGCGCACGTCACCGTTTTCGACAAGGGCAAGGCCGGCAGCGGCGCGAGCCATGCGGCGGCGGGCATGCTCGCCGCCTGCACCGAGCTTGAGCCGGGCGAGGATTGGCTTCTGCCCCTCAACCGCGAGAGCCAGCGCCTGTGGCCGGGCTTCGCCGCCGAACTCGAAACCGCGACCGGCCTGTCGGTCGGTCTTCGCGGCGAGGGCACGCTGCATGTGGCGCTCAATGCCGACGAGCAAGCGCGGCTTCGCCACCACTTCGCGCTGCAGGAAAAGGCCGGCCTGCCCGTTGAATGGCTGCCGGCTGGCGAGGTGCGCGCGCGAGAGCCGCTGCTGGCGAGCACCAGCGGCGCGGTCTGGAGCCCGGAGGACCATCAGGTCGACAACCGCAAACTCGCCGCTGCCCTGCGTGCCGCGGCAATCGGCGCCGGCGTGGACCTGCGCGAGGATGCGGCGGTGGAGCGCATCGTCATCGAAAACGGCCGCGCGGCGGGTGTCGAAGTCGGCGGCGAGCGCCACGCGGCATCCACCGTCGTGCTCGCGGCGGGCGCATGGTCGCGCAGTATCGGCGGACTCACGCCGGACATTCGCCCGCCCGTGCGGCCCATCAAGGGGCAGATGCTGGCGGTTGGCATGGATGCAGGTAACCCGCTGATTCGCCACGTGGTCTGGGCATCCGGCGTCTACCTCGTGCCCCGTATCGACGGGCGGCTCATCGTCGGCGCGACGGCGGAGGAGCGTGGCTTCGACGACAGGCTGACGGCGGGCGGCATCCTCTCGCTGCTGCAGAACGCCTGGCGCGCGCTGCCCGGCATCGAGGAACTGCCGCTGATCGAGACGTGGGCGGGCTTCCGGCCCGGCAGCCGCGACGACGCGCCCATCCTGGGGCCAGGGCCGGTCGCGGGCCTCGTCTACGCCACGGGCCATCACCGCAACGGCATCCTGCTCACGCCGGTGACGGCCGACATCGTCTCGCGCTTCATTCTGGACGGCGAGCACGATCCGCTGGCGGCGCCCTTCGCGCTGGAACGTTTTCATGCCCATGCGGCATAAGCTGAAAAGATCGAACCGGGATCGGGAAAATGAGTGAAATTCAGGTGCGTGTAAACGGCAGAAGCGAGCAGGTCGGCGACGCGACGCTGGCGGCGCTTCTCGCCCGGCACGACATCGGCCTCGACACGCGCGGCGTGGCGGTGGCGCTGAACGGCGCGGTGCTGCCGCGCGACAGGTGGATGCTGACGGCGCTGCACGCCGACGACCGCATCGAGATCGTGCAGGCAAGGCAGGGCGGCTGATATCATGGCAACGGACATTCACGACGACCCGCTGGTTATCGCCGGGCGCACGTTCACATCGCGCCTGTTCCTCGGCACGGCGGGCTATCCCAACCAGAAGGCGATGCTGGACGCGGTGAAGGCAAGCGGCACCGAGATGACCACGGCCTCCATCCGCCGCATCGACCTGACAGGTGCGGCCGAGAGCCTCGTCGACGTGCTCGCCGGCGCGGTGCATTTCCTGCCCAACACGGCGGGTTGCCAGACTGCGCGCGATGCCGTGCTGACGGCGGAACTCGCGCGCGAGGCGCTTGGCACCAACTGGGTGAAGGTGGAGGTAATCGGCGACCGCGAACTGCTGTATCCGGACGTCGAGGAACTGCTGCGCGCCACCGCCGAACTCGTCGACAAGGGCTTCGTGGTGCTGCCCTATTGCACGGACGACCCCATCGCCTGCAGGAAGCTGGCGGACGCGGGCGCGGCCGCCGTGATGCCGCTCGGCTCGCCGATCGGATCGGGCCTCGGCATCTCCAACCCGCACATGATCGAGATGATCTGCGCGCGGAGCGCCGTGCCGGTGGTGCTGGACGCCGGCATCGGCACGGCCTCCGACGCCGCGCTCGCCATGGAACTCGGCTGCTCGGCGGTGCTGCTGAACACGGCGGTGTCCAAGGCCAACGATCCCGTGCGCATGGCCATGGCGATGCGGCACGCGGTGGCCGGCGGCAGGCTGGCGCATCTCGCCGGGCGGATTCCCCGGCGCCGCAACGCGGAGGCATCGAGCCCGCAGCTCGGCCTGATCGAATCGTGAACCGGCGGCTTCCAGCGCCGTCCGTCCTCATCGTCACCGACAGGCGTCAGCTTGCGGGCGGCGCGGGCGGGCTGGGGCCGCTGGCGGACACGGCCTTCGCGGGTGGCTGCCGCTGGATCAGCCTGCGCGAGAAGGATCTGGACGCCGACGCGCAGGTGGAACTCGCACGCGACCTCAAGCGGCGCGCCGCCGCCGTCGGGGGGCGCGTCACCGTTCACGGCGCGGCGGAGATTGCGTTGCGGGCGGGGGTCGATGGCGTCCATCTGCCGGAGGCCGCCAACGCGGCGGCGGCGAGGGCCGTGCTCGGCGAGGATGCGCTCATCGGCCAGTCCGTGCACACGCCGGAGCAGGCGCGCGACGCCGATCCCGCCCACCTCGACTACATTATCGCCGGTCCGGCCTTCGCCACTGCCAGCAAGCCGGGTTATGGGCCGTGGCTTGGCGCGACGGGTCTCGCGGTCATCGTGCAGGCGGCGCGCGTGCCGGTGATCGCCATCGGCGGCATCGATGCGAATTCCGCTCCTGTCTGTCTCGCGGCGGGCGCTGCCGGCGTCGCTGTCATGGGCGGCGTGATGCGCGCGGCCGATCCTGCGGCGGAGGTGCGCGCGCTTATCGCGGCGTTGGGCTGAACCTGTCCCGCCAGGCCAACTGCGCGCCGGGGAAGGGCAGGGCCGTCGCCTCGAAGATGCCGCGTGCAATCGCCCGCGCCAGGCAATCGCCAGCGGCAACTCCGAGCGCCGACAGTTCATAGGGCGACGGGCCGAGCGGCCGTCTGCCCGTCGAGGCGGCGAAGACGGTGTCGCCGTCAAGCAGCGCGTGGGAGGGGCGCAACGCCCGTGCCATGCCGTCGTGAGCAGCGAGCGCCAGACGCTTTGCCTGCGCCTTGGTCAGCGCCGCGTCGGTGGCGATGATGGCAATCGTCGTATTCTCGCCCGGCCCGCCCTTGAAACGCGGCACAAGCGCTTCCGGCGGAATGGAGGGCGGCAGGCCGAACCCGCCGAATTCCGCGTTCTGCTCGTACGGCGCGGCCCAGAAGTGCGGGCCGCCGCCGATTACGCCCGACCCCACCGCGTTCACGGCCACGATGGCGCCGACACTGTGGCCCTCCGTGGTGCGTGCACTGGCGGAGCCGATGCCGCCTTTGAGGTTCACCGTCGTGGCGCCATAGCCCGCGCCGATTGTGCCGAGCACGAAGACCCCGCTGGACGCGAGTGCATCCTCGACCGCCTGCTCGGCGAGTTCGCGGTGCGGCGGCGCCCCGACGCCCGAGGCCCAGGGCTTGTTGCCGCCGTTGAGGAGGTCGAATATCACAGCCTGCGGCACCAGCGGCACCCGCACGCTTCCCACCGCATAGCCGCGCCCGTGGCGCGCCAGCGCGCTCATGGCGCCGCCGGCCGCATCGAGCCCGAAGGCGGAACCGCCCGAAAGCACCAGCGCGTCGACGGCCTGCGCCGTCATTTCCGGTTCGAGCAGGGCGGTGTCGCGCACGCCCGGCCCGCCGCCCAGAATGGCGAGCGAGGCGACGGCCGCTTCGTCGAACACCACTACCGTGACGCCGGTGGCAGCGCCGGCATCGTGCGCATGCCCGACGCACAGGCCCGGAACATCGGTGATCAGATTGTGCGTTTCATCCGCCATGCTGCCCTCCGGAACTTTCGCCGATCAAATTGCCGCTATATCGGCCCATGCGCGTTCATGCCATATTGCCGCGGACGGGGCCTCGCGGATACAAGCCCTTGCATGATCGACGTCACTTATCCAGCGGCCGCTCTCGCCGGCCTCCTGAGCTTCCTGAGCCCCTGCGTCCTGCCGCTGGTGCCCCCCTATGTCACGTTCCTCACCGGAACGACGCTTGACAGTCTGACCAAACGCCACGACGCGGGCGTGACGCGGCGGGCCTTCTTCGCCTCGCTGCTGTTCGTGGCCGGCTTCTCGACCGTCTTCGTCCTGCTCGGAGCGACCGCCTCCGCGCTGGGGCAGGTCGTGCGGCAGTATCTCGACGTGCTCGGCATGCTGGCCGGCATCGTCATTATTATCATGGGGCTGCATTTCCTCGGCGTCTTCCGCCTCGGCTTCCTCTATCGCGAGGCGCGCATGCAATTGGACAAGCCCGCCGGGCTTTGGGGCGCCTACGTCATGGGGCTGGCCTTCGCCTTCGGCTGGACGCCGTGCATCGGCCCGATCCTCGCCGCCATTCTCGCGGTCGCGGGGTCGGGGGACAGCGTGGGACGCGGGGCGAGCCTGCTCGCCGTCTATTCGCTGGGCCTCGGTATTCCCTTCATCGCCACCGCCTTCGTCATGAAGCCGCTGGTGTCGTTCATCCGGCGCATGCGTACCCGCTTCGCCCTTGTCGAGAAGGTGATGGGCGGCCTGCTGGTGCTCACCGGCATCGCCTTTCTCACCGGGAGCATCAACCAGTTCTCGTTCTGGCTGCTGGAGACGTTTCCGGCGCTCGGGCAGATCGGATAGCGGCAGGCAGGGGCGTGATGGCTGTTTTCTCAGCCATCCGGCGGCCTTTCCACGAAAAACCCCGGCGATTGCCCGCCGGGGTTTCTGAATGTCGGGGGTAGCCGACGGTCATTCGACCTCGTTGCCCGAGTAGCCGACGTTGCCGTCAGCCGTCTTGCGCCATTCGTAGACGATGTAGTCCGGACGGGTGATATCGCCCTTTTCGTTGAACGACAGATCGCCGATCACGGTCTTGAAGGCCTTGCCGGAACGAATGGTCTCTGCAACCTTCTCCGGATCGAGCGACTTCGCTTCCTCGGCGGCCTGCGCCAGCACCTGCACGGCGGCATAGCTGTAGAGCGTGTAGGTCTCGGGATCGAAGTTCTTGGCCTTGAACTTCTCGACCACCTGCTGCGCGGCCGGGTTCTTGCGCGGATCGGGGCTGAAGGTCATCAGCGTGCCTGCCGCGCCGGGACCGGCGATGGCCGCGTACTCAGATGATGCGATGCCGTCGCCGCCCATCAGGGGCGCGGAAAGGCCCTGGTCGCGCATCTGGCGGGTGATCAGGCCCGCTTCCGTGTAGAGGCCGCCGAAGTACACCACGTCGACATTGGCCGCCTTCAGCTTGGAGACGAGGGCGGAGTAGTCCTTCTCGCCGGTGTTGACGCCTTCGTAGACGACGGCTTTCAGGCCCTTGGCCTGCAGCGCCTTCACGGTCTCGTCCGCGAGACCCTTGCCATAGGGCGTCTTGTCGTGGACGACGGCGATGTTCTTGCCGTTGTAGTGCTTGGCGAGATATTCGCCCGCGACAGCGCCCTGCTGGTCGTCCCGGCCGCAAGTGCGGAAGGTGTTCCACAGACCGCGCTCGGTGAAGACGGGGTTCGTTGAGCCGGGCGAGATCTGGAGGATGCCGGCTTCCTCATAGGTTTCCGACGCCGGGATCGACACGCCGGAGTTATAGTGGCCGACCACGAACTTCACACCCTCGCCCGCGAACTTGTTGGCCACGGACACGCCCTGCTTGGGATCGGACGTGTCGTCGCCGAGGCTCACCTCGATCTTCTCGCCCAGAATGCCGCCCGCCGCGTTGAGATCGGCGACGGCCTGCTCCACGCCGTTCTGGAACTGGTCGCCGACAGCGGCGTTGGGGCCGGTCAGCGGCGCCCCGATGCCGATCTTCACCTGCGCGAAGGCCGCGCCGGACAACGCAAGGCTCAGGCCCAGAGCCAGAGTTCCAACGATCGTTTTCTTCATTACATAACCCCTCCGTTCACGATAAAATTCACCACGGTGAAGCGTCACGCCGCGTTCCTGTCACGCCAGGTGAAAGGACCCGTCCGTGTGTAAAGCCACGAATACTGGGTCGTCATCTGCCGTGCGCGCGTATAGCGGAACCCGGCGAGACCGATGACGATCAGGAAGACCGAGTCGACGAGATAGTAATGTAGCGATAACAGCGTGCCATGAAACAGCGCAAAATGGATGAAGCGCACCGCCGCCCCCAGCAGCAGGAAGTAGACGATCCCCTGCCACACCGGCGCCCAGGTGACCGCCAGCGCGCGCCCCGTCATCCACGCCGCGCCGCCGCCGAGCACCAGCGTGACGAACAGGAACAGCCACACCGACGATTCTTCGTAAAGAATGCCCTGCATGTTTACCTCCCGCCTTCCAGATATGCGGCCTGAACCTGCGGATTTTCCAGCAACTCCCGCCCGCTGCCCGAAAGCGTGATGGCGCCCGTCACCATCACATAGGCGCGGTGCGCGAGCTTGAGCGCATGATAGGCATTCTGCTCGACGAGAAACACCGTCATGCCGTCCTTCCGGTTCAGTTCGCGGATGACGTCGAAAATCTGCTTCACGACGAGCGGCGCGAGGCCGAGCGAGGGCTCGTCAAGCAGGAGCAGCTTCGGCCGGCTCATCAGCGCGCGGGCGATCGCCAGCATCTGCTGCTCGCCGCCCGAGAGCGTTCCGCCGCGCTGGTGCAGGCGCTCCTTCAGACGCGGGAACATCACGGTGACCCGCTCCAGATCGGCGTCGAAATGGGCGAACTGGTTGATGGCCGCGCCCATCTGCAGGTTCTCGTACACCGTCATGCGCGGAAATATCCGCCGCCCTTCCGGCGATTGCGCGATGTTGAGCCGCGCGATCTCGTGGGTGGGCAGGCGGGTGATGTCCCGTCCCGCATAGGTGATGGTGCCCTCGCGCGCGCGGGGGCTGCCGAAGATGGTCATCATCAGCGTGGACTTGCCCGCGCCGTTCGCCCCGATCAGGGTGACGATTTCGCCCTCGTTGACGTCGATATCGACGCCCTTCAGCGCGATGATGTTGCCGTAATAGGTCTTCACCCCGCGGATCGAGAGCAGCGGCGCCCTCGCGGATTCCTGTTGCATCACGGCGCTCATGCCCCCACCTCCGCCTCGATCTGCTCGACCTCTTCGTCATCCACTCCGAGATAGGCGGCGATGACGCGCGGATCGTTGCGGATTTCCTCCGGCGTGCCGTCCGCGATCTTGGTGCCGTAATCGAGCACGATGACGTGATCGGATATCTGCATCACAACTGACATGTCATGTTCGATCAGCAGCACGGCGGTGTCGTGGTCATTGCGCACCGACAGCAGCAGCGTGTTGAGTTCCTGGCTTTCGCGCGGGTTGAGGCCCGCCGCCGGTTCGTCGAGGCACAGGAGCACTGGGTCGGTGCACATGGCGCGCGCGATCTCCAGCCGCCGCTGGTCGCCGTAAGGCAGATCGCCCGCAGGATCGTCGGCGCGGTCGATCAGGTTGATCTTCTCCAGCCAGTGGCGCGCCTTCTCGACCGCCGCCTTCTCCGCGTTGCGGAAGCCGGGCAGACCGAAAAGGCCGGCGAGCGTGAAGCCGGATGCCTGCATCAGCGTGTTGTGCTGCGCCACCAGCAGGTTTTCGAGCACTGTCATGCCGGAGAACAGCCGGATGTTCTGGAACGTGCGCGCCACCCGCGCGTCCTGCGCGATGCGATGGCCCGGCAGGCGCTCCAGAAGATGGGCGTCGCCGTCGGTCTGCCGGAGCGTCAGCATGCCCTCGTTCGGCTTGTAGAAGCCCGTGATGCAGTTGAAGACGGTCGTCTTGCCCGCGCCGTTGGGGCCGATCAGCGCCGTGACGTCCCGGCGGCCGACCTTGAAGGACAGATCGTTGACCGCCACGAGTCCGCCGAAGCGCATCCGGAGATGCTCCACGGTGAGAATGGGATCGTTCTCCCAACGCATTATCCGTTCCCTTCCTTGACGAGCGACCCCGATATCGCCTTGCGCTCCTTCAGTACGATCGAGGGATCGCGGTGCGCGATCAGCCCTCTCGGGCGCCATACCATCATCACGACCATCGCAAGACCGAATATCAGCAGGCGATAGTCGTTGGGATCGAAATCGGCGCCGAATATCGCCTTTGTGAATGTCAGATGCCGCAGCAGTTCCGGCCCGCCAACCATCACGACGGCCGCGATCGCGACACCGAACTGCGACCCCATGCCGCCCAGCACCACGACTGAGAGGATGATTGCCGATTCGAGAAAGTTGAAGCTCTCCGGGCTGACGAAGCCCTGCCGCACGGCGAAGAACGCGCCCGCGAACCCGCCGAAGCCCGCACCGATGGAAAAAGCCGTGAGTTTCGTGTTGCGCGTGTTGATGCCGAGCGAGCGGCAGGCGATCTCGTCCTCGCGCAGCGCCTCCCACGCGCGCCCGATGGGCAGCCGCCGCAGCCGCATGGTAACGGCGTTGGTGACCAGCGCCAGCACCAGGATGAGATAGTAAAGGAACACGATGCGGTGCATGGCGTTGAATGGCAGGCCGAACGTTGCCGCGAAGCCGCCCTCGCCGCGCTCGAAGGGGATGCCGAAGAAGGTCGCGCGCGGAATGGACGAAATGCCCGCGCCCCCGTTGGTGAGTTCCACCCAGTTGATCAGCACCAGCCGGATGATCTCGCCGAAGGCGAGCGTCACGATGGCAAGATAATCCCCCCGCAGCCGCAGCACGGGAAAGCCGAGTATGATGCCCCAGAACGCCGCGAGCACGCCCGCCACCGGCAGGCAGATCCAGAACGACAGGCCGAACGTCGTCGACAGCAGGGCGTAGGTATAGGCCCCCACCGCGTAGAACGCCACGTAGCCGAGGTCGAGAAGGCCGGCGAGGCCCACGACGATGTTGAGCCCCCAGCCGAGCATCACATAAGTGAGGATCAGGATGCCGAGGTCGATCCAGTAGCGGGCGCCGTTGAGGCTGCCTGCCGCGAGGCTCGCGAGCAGCGGAAACGTGATCGCCATGCCGAGGAAGAGCGGCACGCCGATCGTCCCCATGATGCGCGCGACGGCGCCCGGCGCGGCTTCAGCCCCCTTCGCGACGGTCCGCGCGTTCGCCGCGCGTGCCGCAGCCGCCCGTTCGCGCCGCACGGCGTTGAGATGGACCAGCACGCGCGCGGCGAAGGCGATGGCGCACAGCGTCGCCACCAGGCCGACGCGGGGCGTGAGGACGAGCTGCAGGCTCGGGCCCTGATCCGTGCGGAAGAGCAGGATCGGGAACGACAGCCCCAGCATCACCAGCGCCGCGACCGCGCCCTCGCGCAGCGCCTGCACCAGGGCGGAGGGCCTGGCCGTCGCTGTAGGAGAAACAGCGTTGTGATAAGCGGTCATCGTCTGCCCCCCGCCGTCAAACTTTCTCGACTTCAGGCCGGCCGAGAATGCCCGACGGCATGAAGACGAGAACGATGGCAAGGATCGAGAAGGCGGCGACGTCCTTGTATTCGATGGAGAAATAGGCGGACCACAGCGTTTCCACGAGGCCGATGATCAGCCCGCCGAGCACGGCACCCGGCAGTGAGCCGATCCCGCCGAGAACGGCCGCCGTGAACGCCTTCACGCCCGGCACGAAGCCGTCTGAAAAGCCGACCACGCCGTAATAAAGGAAGTACATCGTGCCCGCCACCGCCGCGAGCGCCGCGCCCAGCACGAAGGTCAGCGAGATGGTGCGGTCGACATCGATGCCGAGCAGCGCCGCCATCTTGCGGTCCTGTTCGCAAGCGCGCTGCGCCCGGCCGAGCGACGTCTTGCGCACCACGAACCAGAAGGCGGTGAGCAGCACGGTGGTGACCGCCATGATGATGATCTGCTTGTAGGACAGCGCGACCGCATAGCCGTCCCGCTCGAACAGCACGATCACGTCGGAAATGATCGGGGGCACTGCCTTGTTGCGCGCTCCCTGCGCCACCTGGACGAAATTCGACAGGAAGATCGAGACACCGATGGCCGAGATCATGGGCGCCAGCCTGAACGAGCCGCGCAACGGTCGGTAGGCCAGCCGTTCCAGCGTCCAGCCCCAGAGCGCGGTCATCGCCATGGCCAGCACGAGCACGATCAGCAGCGCGATCGCGAGGGAACTGACCCCGAGCCACGTCGTCAGCAGCAGGAAAAAGATCAGCGCTATAAAGGCGGAAACCATGAACACATCGCCATGGGCGAAGTTCACCATGCCGATGATGCCGAATACCATCGTGTAGCCGATGGCGATGAGGCCGTAAATTGAACCAAGAGTCAGCCCGTTAATGAGCTGCTGCACGAAAACTTCCATCGATGAGATGCCCCCTGAGTATTTTTTGAAGATTATCAGCTCCGCCGGACAATCCGAACCGGAAAACAGATCTCTTCCAGCCGCCTCACGCGGTATGCGGCCGATCGAAAACCTGTCCGTCCGTCTCGGTTAGCAGGCTGTCTTGACAATAAGTATGTCTTGGCAATCAAGATGCCGGGTATTCCGACCGGCTATCGAACTCCATCAGAACCATGTTTGAATCTGGCCGTCATCGCGGTCCCGACCGAGCCTATAGCAGTCGAATTTTGGCATGTTGTCCAGCCCTCTCAGGGGTCCGGGTGCCTGAATTCACATCGTATGTGGCGAAAATGCGGGCAAAATTGCCACAGGCTGGCCGCGGGTTGGAAGAATCACGCCATGGCGCATGACGCGGCGCGTAAAAAATGGCCGCGGATTCGAGATCCGCGGCCATCTGATGCCGACATGATATTATGAGCGAGGCAAGGGCGGCGCGCGTAAACCAAGAATCGTGTCGCCGCCCTATTCAATTATTTTCGCATCATATTGTCCGGAAAACGGTATCCATTTTCCGGTTTTATGCGTTAGAAGCTGTCCCGTTTACGTTGAAACAGGACAGCTTCTGAATTCCTTATTTTGAGCGAATTCTGATCGGAACGCGCTCTAGCGCTGCTCGACCGGCACGTAGTCGCGCTGGGGCGAACCGGTATAGAGCTGGCGCGGACGGCCGATCTTCTGGGACGGATCCTCGACCATCTCCTTCCACTGCGCGATCCAGCCCACCGTGCGCGCGAGTGCGAACAGCACCGTGAACATCGAGGTCGGGAAGCCGAGCGCCTTCAGCGTGATGCCGGAGTAGAAGTCGATGTTCGGATAGAGCTTCTTCTCGATGAAGTACTCGTCATGCAGCGCGATGCGCTCCAGTTCGAGTGCGACCTCCAGCAGCGGATCGTCCTTGATGCCGAGTTCGCTCAGCACCTCGTGCGTGGTGCGCTGCATGATCTTGGCGCGCGGGTCGTAGTTCTTGTACACGCGGTGGCCGAAGCCCATGAGACGGAACGGATCGTTCTTGTCCTTGGCCTTTGCGACGAAGTGCGGGATGCGGTCGACTGTGCCGATCTCCTCCAGCATCTTGAGCGCCGCCTCGTTTGCGCCGCCGTGGGCAGGGCCCCACAGGCACGCGACACCGGCAGCGATGCAGGCGAAAGGATTGGCGCCGGACGAACCGGCGAGGCGCACCGTCGACGTCGAGGCGTTCTGCTCGTGGTCGGCATGCAGGATGAAGATACGGTCGAGCGCGCGCGACAGCACCGGGTTCGGCACGTATTCCTCACACGGCACCGAGAACGCCATGTGCAGGAAGTTCGACGTGTAGTCCAGCGAGTTCTTCGGATACACGAACGGCTGGCCGATCGAGTACTTGTAGGCCATTGCCGCGAGGGTCGGAATCTTGGCGATCAGGCGCATGGAGGCGATCATGCGCTGCTGCGGGTCCGAGATGTCGGTCGAGTCGTGATAGAACGCCGACAGCGCGCCGACGGAGCCGACCATCACCGCCATGGGATGCGCGTCGCGGCGGAAGCCCTGGAAGAACCGGGTCATCTGCTCATGCACCATCGTGTGGCGCGTGACGCGATAGTCGAAGTCCTGCTTCTGGGCCAGCGTCGGCAGTTCGCCGTAGAGCAGCAGGTAGCAGGTTTCGAGGAAGTCGCCGTGTTCGGCGAGCTGCTCGATCGGGTAACCGCGATACAGCAGCACACCCTCGTCACCATCGATATAGGTGATCTGCGATTCGCAGCTCGCGGTGGAGGTGAACCCGGGATCGTAGGTGAACATCCCCGTATGCTTGTAAAGCGGGGCGATGTCGATGACGCTGGGACCAATCGATCCAGCTTTAACCGGCAGTTCGATCGCCTTCCCGTCGATCGTCAACGTGCTCGTCTTCACGCTCATGGATGAATCCCTTTGCTGAGTGATCTAGCGAAAGCCGCACAGCCGGGATTGAAATGATAATGAAAAATCCGCGACAATCTGTGGTTTTCGATCCGATCGAGGTAAGACGGATGCTTGCGTAGCGCATTCATGGCAGCCGTTCAAGCATGTGAAAGATCGGGCCCCTCTCCCGTCGCCGGGACCGTGTGGCGCCGGCCGCGTGTCGAACCGGGCGAAGCAATCCGTTTCGGCCCGACGTGCGGCAATCTCCCTACCGAAAGCCGCGCCGTTCAGAAACACGTCGCGGGTTTCATTTTTCCAACGTTGTAACGCGGGAGGCGCCGGTTACGCGACTGCCAGCTGGTCGCGTATCCTGGCAAGGCTTTCCTCGCGCCCGAGGACGGCCATAACGTCGAAAAGGCCGGGGGAGGTGGCACGCCCGGTGAGCGCCGCGCGCAGCGGCTGCGCGATCTGGCCCAGCTTCACGCCGGCTTCGGACGCCGTCTCCCGTACCACGTTTTCGGTCGTCTCCGGCGTCCATTCGCCTGCCGCCGCGAGTTTCTCGGCGACCAGCGCCAGTCGTTCCCGGCCGCCGTTTCCGAGCAGGCCGAGGGCCTTGTCGTCGAGGGCGAGCGGGCGGGCGGCAAAGATAAAATACGCACTTTCAATGAGTTCAACCAATGTCCTCGCGCGCTCTTTCAGGCCGGGCATGGCCGTGAGCAGCTTGTCCCGCGTCACCGCGTCGAGCGCGTCCGGCAGGCCGCGGGCTGGCCCCACTTCGGGCAGGATGCGCTCGGCGGCAGCGACGAGTTCGGCATCATCCGCCGCGCGCATGTAGTGACCGTTGAGATTCTCAAGCTTGGCGAAATCGAACCGCGCCGGGGAGCGTCCGACGTTTTCGAGACTGAACGCGGCGATCATTTCCTCTGTGGAAAAAATTTCCTGATCGCCGTGGCTCCAGCCGAGGCGCACCAGATAATTGCGCAGGGCGCCGGGAAGGTAGCCCATGGCGCGGTAGGCATCGACGCCAAGCGCGCCATGGCGCTTCGACAGCTTCGCCCCGTCCGGTCCGTGAATCAGCGGGATGTGCGCCATCGCCGGCACGGGCCAGCCGAGCGCGTCGTAGATGTGCTTTTGCCGCGCAGCGTTGGTGAGGTGATCGTCGCCGCGGATGATGTGCGTCACGCTCATGTCATGGTCGTCGACGACGACGGCGAGCATGTATGTCGGCGTGCCGTCAGAGCGGAGCAGCACCAGATCGTCGAGATTTTCGTTCTGCCACGAGACACGGCCTTGCACGAGGTCGTCGATGGCGGTCTCGCCGGTTTGCGGCGCCTTGAGGCGTATCACCGGACGAACGTCGGCCGGCGCCTCCGAGGGACCGCGGTCGCGCCAGCGGCCATCATAGCGCATCGGCCGGCCTTCCGCGCGTGCCTGCTCGCGCATCGCCTCCAGCTCCTGCGGCGTTGCGTAGCAATAATAGGCCTTCCCCTGCGCGAGCAGCGTCTCGGCCACTTCCTGGTGGCGGCCGGCGCGCGAGAACTGGCGGATGGCGTCGCCATCCCAGTCCAGCCCGAGCCAGCGCAGCCCGTCGAATATGGCCTCGACCGCCGCTTCCGTCGAGCGTTCGCGATCGGTGTCCTCGATGCGCAGCAGCATCTTTCCTTTGTGGTGCTTCGCATACAGCCAGTTGAAAAGAGCGGTGCGTGCGCCGCCGATATGCAGGAAACCGGTGGGGGAAGGGGCAAAGCGCGTGACGACAGGAGCGGACATTGCAGCGGATATTCCGGAAAACGTTGACGATGAAAAGGACATTCCGGGCCTGATACGCCATCCATTTGTGCCAAATGTGGCGGATCGGGCTTGGCCGAAGCGCCCGGAACGGTGATAGTAGGCGGTGTAACACGAGTTGGGGCTGCGGGGTAGGGAGCGCGGGCAATCGATGGGCGGGGAACGCCGATGGATCAGCGTCCTGCCTGCGCGGCCGGCCCGATGGGCGGGAATCGGCATCGGCCGATTCGGTGACCGCTGGCGGGACATCCTGCTGCACTGGCTGCGGACCGAGGCGGGGCGGCGTCGGCCGTTTCTGTGGTTGCCGGTGGTCTACGGACTTGGAATCGCTCTCTATTTCTCGGCAGACCAGGAGCCGGCACCTTGGCTCGCACCGCTGTTCGCGGCGGCTGCGGCCGTGGCTGCTTTCCTGCTGCGCCATTCGTGGCGTACCCGCCTGACGGCCATTTTCCTTGGCGCGCTCTTTCTCGGCTTCTCGGCCGGCTCCCTGCGGACGGCGCTTGTGATGCAGCCCGTTCTCGACCGCATCGTCATCGGGCCGCTCGAAGGCTACGTCCGCTCGGTGGAGAAGCGCCTGCAAGGGCCGCGCGCGGTGATCGACGTGTCCTCGTTCGCGGGACTCGGGCCGGACGAGCGGCCGGCGCGGGTGCGCGTGACATTCCGGAAAGGCGTCAAGATAGAAGCGGGTACACGCATTCAGGTGACGGCGCGGCTCGTGCCGCCGCCCGGACCGGCGCGGCCGGGCGGTTACGACTTCGCGCGGGATGCGTTTTTCGGCCGTATCGGCGCCGTCGGCTCGACGACGGGACCGTTGCGGCTTCCCGAAGGTAACGGTTCCGCGACAGCAGACGCGACGTTGCTTACGCGGCTTGCGGCGTGGATCGACGTGCAGCGCAACCTGTTGACGGACCGTATCGTCGAGACGGCCGGCGGGCAAGAGCGGGCACCGGCAACCCGTGCCAAGCGCGCGGAAACGGCGCACGAGACGCGGGTGAGAGGGCAGGAGGCGGCCTTCGTCGCCGCGCTGGTGACGGGCAAGCGGGGACTTATCGCCGACGAGACCAACGAGGCGCTGCGCGCCGCCGGCATCTACCATGTCGTCTCCATCGGCGGCTTTCACATGACGCTCGTCGCCGGCACGCTCTTTTTTCTCACCCGCCTGTCGCTTGCGCTGATTCCCGGCCTTGCGGTCGGCTACCCGATCCGGAAAATCGCCGCCGTCATCGGTATCGTCGGCGCGAGCGGCTATTGCGTATTTTCCGGGGCGGGAATCGATACCCTGCGGGCTTTGTGCGTCACGCTGATCGTCATGGGTGCGATTCTCGCCGATCGGCCGGCGCTTTCCATGCGCAACCTCGCGCTCGCAGCGTTGGTGTGCCTGACATTGCAGCCCGAAGCCATGCTCGGTCCGAGCTTCCAGATGTCGTTCGCCGGCGTGGCGGCACTGATCGCGCTCTTCGAGCGGTGGGATGACCCCGAGCCGGCGGCGAACGCCCTGCCACTGCGGGAAGGCGGGCCGCCGGGTGCGTCCTCCGCCGACGGGCGGCAGGGGCGGCTTTACCGGATGACGGTGATGAGCGTCATGACCACAGTCGTGGCGATGCTCGCGACCGGGCCCTTCAGCACCTATCACTTCCAGACCTTCAACCCGTGGGGAATCCTGGGCAATGCCTTCGGCCTGCCCATCGTCGAACTCGTGGTCATGCCGTTCTCCTTCCTTGCCGTGGCGCTTTATCCGCTCGGTCTCGATGGCCCCTTCTGGCATCTCGCCGGCCTCGCTGCCGTGCCGGTGTTGGCGGGCGCGCGGATCGCCGCCGGCTTTCCCGGCGCTGTTGTCGTCGTGCCGGCTTTCGGCGTCGGCGCCCTTTCGCTGCTCGCCTTCGGTATGCTCTGGGCCTGCCTGTGGTCGACGCCGCTGCGGTGGCTCGCTGTTCTGCCGGTGGCGGTCGGTGTTGCGTTTGCCGCCGCGCCCGCGCGGCCCGACGTTCGCATCGACCGCGAGGGACGCGGCGCCGCCGTGCGGAGCGCCGGCGGTCGATTCGTCATCCTCGGCAATCCTTCCGCCTTCGTCGTCGAGCAGTGGTTGAAGGCGGACGGCGACGGGCGCCGAGCGGACGATCCCGCGCTCAAACACAACGTCGCCTGCGACAGGTTCGGCTGCGTCGCCCGGCTCGCCGATGGCCGCAGCGTCGCCTTCACCCGCGACCCCGCTGCGCTCGCCGAGGATTGCAGGCGCGCCGCCCTGCTGATCACGCCCCGCCAGACGCCGCCAGACTGTGCCGCAGCCTATGTGATCGATCGCGAAGACCTGCAACGGTTGGGCGCCATCGCGCTGACATCCGGCAATGGCGGACTGATCGTGGAAAGCACGCATGACAGCAATGTGGCCGGCGGGGAAGGGCGGCCCTGGCGCCGGCCCGCAGGACGCTAGAGTACACTCCGATCAGGTGGAATGATCTGATCAGCTAAATCGTTGAAATAAAAGACTTGCCAAATCAAAGCTTTGCGGAGAATGGCGCCGGAAGAGACGCCTGCTCGCGTGTTCGCTGCCCGATACGCCTCAGTAACGGCGGACCAGACTGACGAGCTTGCCCTGGATGCGCACCCTGTCGGGGCCGAGCACCCTTGTTTCGTAGGCAGGATTGGCCGCCTCCAGCGCGATGGAGGAGCCGCGTTTGCGCAGGCGCTTCAGGGTAGCTTCCTCGTCGTCGATGAGAGCGACGATGATATCGCCCGTCTCCGCCATATCCTGCTTGCGCAGAATGACCGTGTCTCCGTCGAGAATGCCGGCCTCGATCATCGAATCGCCGCGCACCTCAAGGGCGAAGTGCTCCCCCGACGACGACAGCAGCTCCGGCGGCAGCGCCAGCGTGTGGCTGCTGTTCTGGATCGCGCTGATCGGCGTGCCGGCCGCGATTCGCCCCATCACGGGGATCTGCGTCGTGTTGCCGGCCGTCGCTTCACCCGAATCGATGCTCACCCGCTCGCCCGCGGCGCGCAAGACGTTCCCGCTGGCGCGTACCGGGCTCGCAGTCTCGCGTCCGCTTTCCCGCACAGCGCCGCCGTCCCGGCCGAGGCCGCCCTCGACGATGCTGGGACTGAACCGCCCGCGCGGAACCGGCGCGGACAATGCCTCCGGCAGGCGAATCACCTCGATAGCGCGGGCGCGGTTGGGAAGGCGTCGGATGAAGCCGCGTTCCTCCAGCGCGATGATGAGGCGGTGAATGCCCGATTTGGAGCGCAGATCAAGCGCATCTTTCATCTCGTCGAACGAAGGCGGAACCCCGGATTCCCGCATGCGTTCATGAATAAAACGAAGCAGATCGTGTTGCTTGCGCGTCAACATGGTCTACACATCCTTCCCGGATCAGCGCCCTGCGGCATTTCGTGGAACGGGATTCCATGAAACGAAACACGAACACTATACAAGTTCTTAATGTGTTCCGCAAGCGTCACTATTCGGCATGATCGTTAAAACTTGCCTCCGCCGCGCGGCTTTTTTCGGCATCCCGCGGAGATATTCGGCCGCCCCGCGTCAGATATCGAGATCCGTGGCGAAGGCGGCGTTTTCCTGGATGAAGGAGAAGCGCGCTTCCGGCTTGTTGCCCATCAGCCTTTCCACGGCATCGCTGGTCTGCGGGCGCGCGTCTTCCTCGACGACGACGCGCAGCAGGGTGCGCTTGCGTGGGTCCATGGTGGTTTCCTTGAGCTGCGCCGGCAGCATCTCGCCAAGGCCCTTGAAGCGGCCGATCTCGGCCTTCTTGCCCTTGAACGTCGTGCGCATGAGTTCCTGCCGGTGCGCCTCGTCGCGCGCGTAGACGGTCTTGCCGCCGTGGGTCAGGCGGAACAGCGGCGGCACCGCGAGGTAGAGATGTTGTTCGTCGATGAGGCGCGGCGTCTGGCGCCAGAAAAAGGTGATGAGGAGCGAGGCGATATGCGCGCCGTCCACATCGGCGTCGGTCATGATGATGATCTTTTCGTAGCGGAGATCCGCGCCGCGGTAGGCGGAGCCAATGCCGCAGCCGAGCGCCAGCATGAGGTCGGCGATCTGCTGGTTCTGCAGGAGCTTATCGCGTCCGGCTGAAGCCACGTTGAGGATTTTCCCGCGCAGCGGCAAGATGGCCTGCGTGGCGCGGTCGCGCGCCTGCTTGGCCGAGCCGCCCGCCGAATCACCCTCCACCAGAAAAAGCTCCGATCCCGCTGCCCCCGCCTTCGTGCAGTCCGCGAGCTTGCCGGGGAGGCGCAGGCGGCGGGTTGCCGTCTTGCGGGCGATGTCCTTTTCGGCACGGCGTCGCAGCCGTTCCTCGGCCCTGTCCACCGTCCAGTCGAGCAGGCGGCCCGCCTGCTGGGGCGATGCGGCGAGCCAGTGGTCGAAGGCGTCGCGCACCGCACTTTCCACGATGCGGGAAGCTTCGGCGGTCGCGAGCCTGTCCTTCGTCTGGCCCTGGAACTCCGGTTCGCGGATGAACACGGACAGCATGGCCGCGCAGGAAACCATGACGTCTTCCGCCGTGATCTGGGCCGCGCGCTTGCTCTGGTTGACACGCTCGGCGTGGTCGCGCAGGCCGCGCAGCAGGGCGTTGCGCAGGCCCTGTTCATGCGTGCCGCCCTCGGGTGTCGGGATGGTATTGCAGTATGAGGCGACATGGCCGTCGTCCTCCGCATACCAGGCGATAGCCCATTCGAGCGAGCCGTGCCCGCCCGGCCTGCCGTCGCCGCCGGACTTGTCGATGCGCCCGGAAAAGAGGCCGTCGACGACGAGTGTGCGGCCTTCGATCTCCTGCGTGAGATAGTCCTTCAGGCCGCCGGGAAAACGGAAGGTGGCCTCGGGCGGAACCTTGTCGTTGCCGGCCAGCAGCGCCGGCGCGCACCGCCAGCGAATCTCGACACCGCCGAACAGGAAGGCCTTGGAGCGCGCCATACGGAAGAGGCGGGCGGGGTCGAAGCGCGAGCCCGCGGTGAAGATTTCGGCGTCGGGCCTGAAGCGCACCTTGGTGCCGCGCCGGTTGTGCACGCGCCCCACCGTCTGCAGCGGGCCGAGCGGCAGCCCGCGCGCGTAATCCTGCCGGTAGAGCGTCTGCCCGCGCGCCACCTCGACCTCCAGCTTTTCGGAGAGCGCGTTGACGACGGACACGCCCACGCCGTGCAGGCCGCCCGAGGTTTCGTAAGCCTTCGAATCGAACTTGCCGCCGGCATGCAGGGTGGTGAGAATGACTTCGAGGGCCGACTTGTCCGGAAACTTCGGGTGTGGGTCGATGGGAATGCCGCGGCCGTTGTCGGTGACGCTGAGGAAGCCGTCAGCCTCCAGTTCCACCTCGATGAAGCTCGCGTGCCCGGCCACCGCCTCGTCCATGGCGTTGTCGATGACTTCGGCGAACAGGTGGTGCAGCGCCTTCTCGTCCGTGCCGCCAATGTACATGCCAGGGCGCCGCCGCACCGGCTCCAGCCCCTCAAGCACCTCGATGGAGGCGGCGGTGTAGCTGGCCTCGGTGGACGCGGGCGCGGGCTCCGCCGCGGCCGGCTTCCTCGCGGGCCTTGCGGCGGCGGACGATCTGGACGTCACGGAGGACTTGCCGGCCGCGGCCGATCTGGCCGTCGCGGCCGACCGGGAGCCCGCGGCCTCCCCCGCCGAGCCGAAAAGATCATCGTTATCCGTCATCGTATCGTCTGATTCCCTGACCGCCCAACGCCGGTATATGCCATATCACAAGTGAACGGACAGGAAACATGCAGTTGCTGTCCGATCTGTCAAGACCGCACCCGAAAAGAAGCGGCGCGATATGTGGACGGCATCCTGCGCCCCTGCCCGGAGCGTCTTTCCGGACCGCGCACCGACGTGATAGTGTCGCGGGCGTTGTGCGCGGTCCGCCCGCGCGGCCGTTCCCATTCAGCGCAGGTGCCCGTGTCAGACCTTCCTCCGCCCGACTATCGGCCCGATCCGTATCCGCGTCGCGCGCCGGCGCGCGAGCCGATCGTGAATGCGCCGACCGTGATCGTCGCCATCATCGCCGCCCTTGTGCTGGTGCACGGCCTGCGGTCGCTGCTTTCCGGAAGTACCGCAGTCGAGGCGATGCTCACGTTCGCCTTCATTCCCGCCCGGCTGACGCTGTTCTTCGATCCCGCGCAGGCGCAGGCCATCGTCGAGGCGGCGGTCGCCGGCGGCGGCGAGCAGATGGCGCTCACCCGCTATGTGCTGTCGACCGGGTCGGCGCCCTGGGCCGCGCTGACCTACGGCCTGCTGCATGCTTCCTGGATGCATCTGGCGTTCAATGCCCTGTGGCTGCTGGCGTTCGGCACGCCGGTGGCGCGGCGGTTCGGCACCGTGCGGTTTCTGGTGCTGTTCGTCTTGTCGAGCGTTGCCGGGGCGCTGCTTTACTGGCTGATGCGTCCCGACGACGTGTTGCCGATGGTCGGTGCATCGGGCGCGATCTCGGGCGTCATGGCGGCGGCGTCGCGCTTCGTGTTCTCGGGCGGCGGCGCCCTGTTCGGGCGCGGGGGCCGGGGGTTCGATGCGCCGGCGCAGCCGCTGATCGCGCTGCTGGAAAACAGGCAGGCACTGGCGTTCATCGTCGCATGGTTCGTCATCAACCTGCTCGCTGGCTTCGCATCGGGCATCATGGGCGCGGAAGGCGCCATTGCGTGGGAGGCGCACATCGGCGGCTTCCTCGCGGGGCTCGTGCTTTTCCTGCCGCTCGATCCCGTCTCCCGCCGCCGGGGCGGGCAACACTGAAGGGAAGCCTTGCCTTCACGGGCGACGGAAGGCACAATGGAATAGATGTAAAGCCCGCGCAGACGGGCATAAGGGTTCTCTCCGGTTAAGCAGCGAATGCCCGTGAGAGAGGAGGCACGATCAGAAGGGAGGTCACCATGACCACAGTTACTGCGATCCTGAACGGCAAGGGACGTTCGGTCATCACCATCTCGCCGCAGCGGACCTTGCGCGAGGCAGTGGACGTGCTGGCGGAGCGGCGTGTCGGCGCGCTGGTGGTGACGGGCGTCGACGGCGCTGTGCTCGGCATTCTGTCGGAACGCGACGTGGTGCGCGTGCTCGCGGGCGAAGGTCCGCGCGCGCTCGACAACACCGTGTCGCGCGTCATGACGTCGCGGGTGAAGACCTGCACGCCTTACGACACCCTCGACGACGTGATGGAAATGATGACGGCGGGCCGTTTCCGCCATGTGCCGGTGATGGAGGACAGCCGACTTTCGGGCATCATCTCCATCGGCGACGTCGTCAAGCACCGTCTGGCGGAGTTCGAGAACGAGCACCAGGCGCTGCGCGAATATATCGCGACGGCCTGAAGCCGCCGCTTACGTGAGCCTGCCCGTCAGGTATTCCTCGATGTCGGGCAAGGCGCGTTCGGTGGCGCGCACTCCGAGTTCGATGATCTCGGCGGCGTTGTCGAAGTCGAACAGGCCGACGCGCGCCAGCCGGGGGGAGATGGTGATGTCCGGCGGATCGCCCGCCAGGCGCGAGCGGGCGATTCGATCCTGCGTGATGTTGAAGGCGTCCATCAGCACGGTGGCAAGGCCGGGGCCGCGTTCGCGCCGCGGGCCTGATACGCTGGCGCTGAACGGCCCGGCGGCGAGCGTCGCGGGCAGGGCGTTCTGCAGCGGCGCGAAGAAGCTGCGGCGCAGGCTGTCGCCCGATCCAGAGGCATCCGCCGGCGGATCGTCCTCCGTGTCGAGGTCGATCGCGGGCATGATGGCGGCGCGGGCGCGCGGGTCGCCATTGAGGTTGACAGCGATCACCGCCTCCGCTCCCAGAACGCGCGCCGTCGTCACCGGGATAGGATTGACCAGCGCGCCGTCCATCAGCCAGCGGCCGCGCACGCGGATGGCGTCGAACACGCCGGGCAGCGCATAGGAGGCGCGCAGTGCCTCCGCCAGCGGCCCGCGCGTCAGCCAGACCTCGTGGCCGGAGCCGAGTTCAGTCGCCACCGCCGCGAAGCGGATCGGCAGGTCCTCGATCTGCGTCGGACCGAGATGCTCGTGCAGCAGCTTCTGCAGGCGGTCGCCGCCGAGCAGGCCAGAGCCGTTGAGGTGGAAATCCATCAGCGAGACGATGCGGCGCTTGGTGAGCGAGCGGGCGAAGGCTTCCAGCTCGCTGAGCCTGCCGGCGGCATAGCAGCCGCCTACCACGGCGCCGATCGACGTGCCGGCGATGACGGCCGGCCGCAGGCCCTCCCGCGCCAGCACCTTGATCACACCGATGTGCGCCCAGCCGCGCGCCGCGCCGCCGCCGAGCGCAAGCCCCAGTTGCGGCGCGGCGGGTGCCGCCCGCTTGCCTGCATCACGGGGGGAGATGTTTGGCATTTCCTGTTCGGGCCGCTCACCGCTCTCCTCGCCGTCCACGGTTTCCCCGCGCGAGCCGGCTCTTTCCGGGCCGGTATTATCCGTGCCGGTTTTATCCGCGTCCGTGACGCCCAAATCGATAATGCCCGCTAGGCGGAAAATCTGATCCAGCATGGTCGTATAACATCTCGCTGACGACTTGGATGCAAGGTGGGTGGGCGCATGCGCCATGCTATGGCAAAGCATACGCATGTGATGACAGTGGGGCGGCGCGGCCCGGATTTCACGTCCGCTCGCTGTCCCCGGACAATGCCATGGGTGCGCTTGTGCGAGACTTTCCGATTGGCGCAATGAATGCTGGATGACGGTTTAGCGTTAACCAATCGCCAAAGGAGGCTTGTTATAAGCATCCTGTCATCAGTTTCGTCGGGCCCGTGCCGTTGTGTCCCGGAACTGGCGAGCCGACGCATTCTCGTCCGAAGTGCCTCATTCGTGGCATGAACGGGGCGTAATTAGCTTTCGCGCGGATGCATCTGGTGAGAAAGTGTGCGTGAGAGGCCCGACGTTGCGTGACTGAAGAGAGAACCATACCGGCTCCCGATCCGATCCGCGAAGCGGCCTTTTCGCCGGCCTGCGGGCGGAGGCACCCCTGTGCCGGCGCGGGTGCGCGCCGGGGCATTTCGCTGACCGCGCTGGCGCTGGCGGCACTCGTGTATGCGCCGGGGCCGGAGGCGGGCCGCGCATGGGCGCAGGATACCCCGGCCTCCGCATCGGCGGACGACAAGCCGCGCCGCTCGTTCTTCGGCCGCCTCTACGACCGGATCCTCGGGCGCGAGGCGCAGGAGGAGGCCGAGCCCATACCGGTGCCCGACGGCGTCACCTACACGGTGACATTCGACATTCCCGAAGACAGCGCCGCGACGAAGCTGACGGAGGTGTCCGATCTCGAACGTCTCAGGCGGCAACTGCCGTCGGGCGCGATCGGGCTCATCGCCCGCGCCAACGCGGACAAGGGCCGGCTGATCTCGGCGCTGGAGGCGCTGGGCTATTACAACGGGCGCGTCGATATCACGCTCGCCGGCGCGCCGCTCGACAGTCCGGATGCCGCGAGACGGATCGAGGCCGCGCGCCATCCGGGACCGGTGCCGGTACGCATCGCCGTGACGCCCGGCAAGCGCTATTCCTTCGGCCGCTTCGCGCTGATCGATGCCACGACGCGCCGGCCGCTGCCGTCGCCGGACTGGGAGAAGCTCGGCATCCGGGCCGGCGAGCCGGCGGTGAGCAGCGCCGTCCTCAGCACGGAAGCGGCGCTCGTCAGCTATTTCCGCGATCAGGGATATGCACTTGCGCGGGTGCCGGGGCGGCAGGCGACGGTGGATCACTCGCGCCTCGTCATGGACGTCGTGTTTCACGTCGACACCGGGCCGAAGGCCCGCTTCGGGCCGGTGACGGTTTCGGGAACCGAAAGGCTCGATCCGGATTTCGTGAGTGCGCGGGTGCCGTTCAAGGAAGGCGATGTGTTCTCGCCGGAGCCGATCGCCAGACTGAGGCGGGAACTCGGCGCGTATGACGTGTTCGACTCCGTGCGCGTCGTCGAGGCCGAGCATCTGACGGCGGGGAACGAGTTGCCGATCGAGGTGAAGGTGAGCGAACGGCTGCCGCGCTTCGTGGGCTTCGGCGCCAAGTATTCCACCACGGAGGGGCCGGCCGCCAACGTCTACTGGGGCCACAGGAACCTGTTCGGCGGCGCGGAGCGGCTACGGCTGGAGGCGCAGGTTTCGGGCACCGATGTCAACACGATCAACGGTCGCAGCCGCGCAACCACGCTGGACAAACTCGGCTACAAGGTCGGCGCCAGTTTCCTGAAGCCCGGCATCTTCACGGTGAAGGACGATCTCGTCGCCGACGTCGCGGCGCTGAAGGAGATCACGGAAACCTACACGCGCCAGGGCGTCATCGGCTCGGTCGGCGTGAAGCGCACTTTCTCCGACGAACTCACGGGGCAGATCGGCATCGACGTGGAGCGCGCCAAGTATACGGCGCCCACCAACACCAGCTACACCAACAGCGGCTGGTATACGCTGGTCGGCTTGCCGGTGCAGCTTGCCTACGACAACACCGGCGACAAGCTCAATCCCACGCGGGGCGTGCGGCTTTCCGGCAAGGTCACGCCCTATCCGTCGTTCCTCGGCTCGACTGTGGACATGACGAAAATCGACGTCAGCGCCTCCGGCTACCTGCCGCTGGACGCGGACAGGCGCTACGTGCTTGCGGGCAGGGCGCGCGTCGGCTCCATCGTCGGGTCGGGACTGGAGAGCGTTCCGCCGCCGCATCGCTTCTTCGCCGGCGGCGGCGGCTCGGTCCGCGGCTACGACTACCAGAGTCTTGGGCCGGCCGACGCCGCTGGCGTCGTGGTGGGCGGGCGCAGCCTGTTCGAGGGCTCGGCGGAGCTGCGCGCCAAGGTCACCGACACCATCGGCGTCGTGGCGTTCGCGGACGCGGGCATGGCGTTCCGCTCGTCGACGCCGGAGTTCAACGAGACGCTGCGGTATTCGGCGGGTCTGGGCCTGCGTTACTACACCAGCATCGGCCCTATCCGCCTCGATGTCGCGCGCGGTCTGAACCGCGAGAAGGGCGATCCGCCCTATGGACTTTACATCAGCCTGGGACAAGCGTTTTGAACGATGACAACGGATATCGGCGCGGCCACATAAGACGTACGCGGGGGAAGCTGGGACTCGCGGGCTTGCTGCTGCGACTGACAGGCGGCGTCGCTGTGGCGGCGGTGGGCGGGTTCTTCTTCATGACCCGCACCGACACCGGGCGCGCCGCGCTGGTCGATATCATCGAGAGCGTGGCGAACGGACCGGACCTGTCGCTGTCCATCGGCCGGCTGGAAGGCGCGGTGCCATTCGACATGACGGTGCGTGACGTCAAGGTCGGCGACGGGACGGGCGTGTGGCTCGACGTCGACCGCGCGCGGCTGGCGTGGAGCCCGCTCGCGCTGCTCTCGGGCGTGCTCGATATTTCGGTCGTCGAGGCGGACAAGGTGGCAGTGGCGCGCGCGCCGGCGTCTTCGGGCGCGGCGGCGGCAGAGACGCCGCCGGCGGGTGGCGGGCTGCCGCAATTGCCGTTCGGCATTCGCCTCAACGAGCTGAAGGTGGGCGAGGTGGCGCTCGGCCCGGCGCTGTTCGGGCAGGCGGCGAGCCTTGCCGTGAAGGGCTCGGCCGAACTCGTCGATCTGAAGCAGGGGCTCAACGTCGATCTCGCCGTCGACCGCATCGACGGGCAGGAGGGGCGCATCACCGGCCGCTTCGGCTACGCGCCGGAGGGCGAAGTGCTGACGCTTGACGTGCTGGCGCAGGAGCCGGCCGGCGGCATCGTGTCGCAAGTCGCGGGCGTGCCGGACCTGCCGCCGCTCAGCTTCGCGGCAAAGGGGGCGGGGCCGCTCGATGACTGGCAGGGGCAATTGCGGCTCGATCTTGCCGGCAAGGCGGGTGCCAACGGCGAGATCGCCGTGAAGCGGCAGGATGCCGGGCGCGTGCTGACGGCGGCCATCGACGCCGACATCGCCGCGCTGCTGCCGCAGACCGTGGCGCCGCTCGCCAGCGGCCGCAGCGCGCTCGCCGTGACCGCGCGCTTCGACGACGACGGCAAGATCGCCGTAACGCAGGCGAAACTGACATCGGCAGCGGCCGCGCTCACCGCGCAGGGCAGCTTCGATCCGGCGACGGAGGCGGTTTCCGGCAGTGCGCGCGTGACGGCGGGGCCGCCGCTCGTGTTCGCGCATCTCGCGCCCGTCTCGTGGTCCGGCGCGACACTCGATGTGAACGTGGGCGGCACGCTTTCCGCACTTGACGCAACGGCGGAGATCGCCGCGGGCGACCTCGCGGCGACGGGCTATCGCGCCAGACAGGTGAAAATCGCCGCGCATGTTCTGGGCAAGGGGCCGGTCGCCGACGAGGCAACGCGCTTCGACCTGACGGTGGACGGCGATATCGCCGGCATCGCCACGCCCGACGCCGCGCTCACCCAGGCACTTGGCGGCGCGGCGAAGCTCGCCGTGCGCGGCAGCGCGGATCGGACGCTGGTGGCGAAGATCGACAGCGCTCATCTCGCGCTCGCGCCGCTTTCGCTGCGTTTCGCCGGTATCGTCGATCCGGACGAGATCATCGGCAAGGTGGCGCTGGAGAAGGCCGACCTCGCGGCGCTCAGGGCGTTCGCCGGGCCGGAACTGGCGGGCCGCGCGCGGCTCGATGCCGATGTCGATGTGGCTTTCGATCTTTCGCGCCTGTCCGTCACGCTCGACGGCGCGGCGGAGGGGCTGCGCACCGGCGTGGCGCAGGCGGACGGCCTGACGGGCGGCAAGCTCACGCTCGCGGGCGGCGTCGAACGCGGCGAGGACGGCAGCTTCGGCTTCAAGGCGCTGAAGGTCGACGGCGCGCACGTCAATCTGTCGGCGAACGGCTCGGCCACGCAAAGCAAGGCCGACGTGGTAGCGAAACTGTCGCTGCCCGATCTCGCCAAGGTTGATTCACAGTTGCAAGGGCGCGGCGATATCACCGTGGCGCTCACCGGCAATCTGGACAAGCTCGACGGCAAGGCGACCGTGTCGGTGCCGCAGGCCCGCGCCATGGGGCGGCCTATCGAGGCGCTGAAACTCGACGTGGATGCAAAGGATCTGCTTGGTGCCGTCAGCGGGACGCTCGCGCTCGGCGGCTCTGTCGACGGCAAGGCGGCACGCGGCACCGGGCGCTTCGCCCGCGCCCGCGACGGGGCGGCCCGCGTCGACGACCTCGATATCGCGCTGGGCTCCGTTTCGGTCAAGGGCGCGGTGGCGCTCAACGCGGCGCAACTCGCGACCGGGCGCGTCAATGTCGTTGCCGGCAATCTCGGCGATCTCGGGCCGCTGCTGCTTACGGAACTGGGCGGCCGGGTGAACCTGCAGGCGGATCTTGCGGCGGTGAACGGCGGCCAGAACGCGCGGGTCTCCGGCGGCATCGACCAGTTCGCGGGTTTCGGCGCCTCGCTGCGCAGCGCGCGCATCGATGCCTCCGGCCGCGATCTCCTGCGCCGGCCTGTGTTCGACGCGCGGATTGATGTGACGGAGGCCATCGCAAGCGGCGTTGCCGTGCCGCGCGCCACAATCACCGCGACGGGAACCGGACAGGCGAGCGATGTGCGCATCGATGGCGTCGTGCAGGGTTCGGACGTCAATGCAGCCGCACGAGTGGCTCTGGGCGAGGCGACGAGCATCACCATCAGCCAGGCGCGGGTATCGCGCGGGCGCCAGCGTCTTGACGTCGCGCCCAATGCGCGTATCGACCTCTCCGGCGGCACGGTGCGCATTGCCGGCCTCGAAGTGCGCTCGGGCAGCGGGCGGCTGCGCGTGGCAGGCGACGCCGGCGAGCGACTCAATATCAACACCACGATCCAGAACTTCCCGCTCGCCGTCGCGGAACTGTTCGCGCCCGACCTCGGCCTTGCGGGAACGGTGTCCGGCGATGCGAACGTGACCGGCGCCGCCGCGCGGCCGGACGGGCGCTACCGCCTCAACGTGGCAGGGCTGACGCTGCCGGCGATGTCGAACGCCGGCGTGAGGCCGCTTGCCATCGCCGCGAGCGGCACGTTGGGGCAGGGGCGCGTGACCACGGATTCGACCATCCGGGCGCAGAACGACGTCACGCTGCGTGTGCAGGGCTCGGCGCCGCTCGGCGACGGCAACCTCGACCTCGCCGTGACCGGGCCGATCGACCTCGGCATCGCCAACACCATCCTTTCGGCGAGCGGCCAGACGCTGACGGGCCGGGCGAACATCGACCTGCGTCTGCGCGGCACCACGGCGGCGCCGGCGGTTGGCGGCACGGTGCGCGTCGCCGGCGGGCAGTTCTCGGACCCGGTGCAGGGGCTGTTCTTCGACAACATCCAGGCGGTGGTGACGGGCAGCGAGCGCGAACTTGTGATCACCAGCCTCTCCGCCCGCACCCGCAACGGCGGCACAGTGAACGGCGCCGGGCGCGTGGCCGTCGATCCGGCCGCGGGCTTCCCGGGTAACATCACGATCAAGGCGAACAAGGCGCAGCTCGTGTCGAGCGAGATGGTCAACATGGTCTCGAACCTCGACCTCGCCATCACCGGGCCGCTAGCCCACTCGCCGAAGCTGGCGGGCGCGATCAACGTCGACAACCTGCAGATCACGATTCCCAACCGCTTTCCGCTGTCGCTCGCGCCCATCGAGGTGCAGCACGTGCATCCGCCGCCGCGTGTACGGGCGCGCATCGAACGGCAGGAGGCCGCGGCCGCGCAGGCGGCAGCGTCGAAACCCTTCGTGCTGGGACTCGACGTGGCGATCAATGCGCCCTCCCGGGTCTTCGTGCGCGGGCAGGGCATCAACGCGGAACTCGGCGGAACGCTCCGGGTGCGCGGCGACAGCGGCGCGCCGATGATCGACGGCGGCTTCCAGATGCGGCGCGGCACGCTCGCCGTGGTCGGCCGCACGCTGACCTTCTCGCGCGGGGAGGTGTCGTTCGTGGGGGGCAGCCTCGATCCGACGCTCGATTTCCTCGCGGAGGCGCCCGCCTCCGACGTCACGGCGCAGATCGGAGTCTCGGGTTATGCGTCCAATCCGAAGATCTCGATCTCGTCGCAGCCGGAACTGCCGCGCGACGAGGTGTTCGCACGGCTGCTGTTCGGACGGCCGGTTACGCGGCTCTCGACCTCGCAGACCATCCGGCTGGCGCAGGCCATCGCGCAGCTCACCGGCGTGGGCGGCGGCGATGCGCTGGGAAGCCTCGGACGGTCGCTGGGCGTTGATTCGGTGGACGTCGGCGCGGACGACTCAGGCAATGTCGACGTGGGCATCGGCAAGCGGATCAACGACAATATATATCTCGGCATCAAGCAGGGGGCGACGCCGGCGTCGAGCCGCGTGACGGTGGACGTGAACATCACCGACCACATCAAGCTGCAGGGCGAGGCCGGTGCGGAAGGAGCGGGTTCGGTCGGCATCGGCATGGAGTGGGACTACTGACAGCCGTCTCCGGCACGCAGGCACGTCGCGGCACGGTGAGGACCGTCCCGCGACGCTTTCTTCCCCGCGTCTCTCTTCCGCGGCCCGCACGTCAGGCGGCGCGGTTGGTGCGCAGTTCCCAGAGCGTGGCGATGCGGGACGGCAGCAGCGTCGTGCCGCTTTCGGTGCGGATCCACGCAATCTCCCGGTTGGCGTTGTGATGCGTCATCGCGAAGGCGACGGCGTCTTCCAACGTGGGGAAATCGATCGCGTGCTCGGGCCGGGCGTGGCGGCCGGGTGACCAGTACTGCAGGCGGGCGGGTTTTAGCAGATCATCGTGCATGACATATCTCCTGACATATCCCTGCGTTAAAACCATAACGCTTGAAATGGCAGAACGTTCCGTGTCGTAGGACACTTCGTCACCTTAGCCTAAAGTCGTAGGGCAAGCAAAAACAAGGGTGAAGGTCGCCGGGGGTACTTGCGTCGTGGCGGAGCGTGCGATAAGCCTTCGTCGCACATGCGAACCGGTCTAAGGCGGGGAATTTTTCAGGTTTTCCTGTAGTTTCCGCCGGAATGTTTCTGGATACGGCTCGCGCGCTCAGGCTCATGTTTCGTGAGCCACCGCCTCGTCCGGTTTTCCGGAAGGGGGATGCCGTTGGAGGATCGAATGCAGGATTTGCTGTCGGACTATCTGCCGCTGGTCATTTTCCTGGGGGTTTCGCTGGTGATCGGCCTTGCGCTGCTCGTGTCCCCGTTCCTCCTCGCCTACAAGAATCCCGATCCGGAAAAACTGTCGGCCTACGAATGCGGCTTCAACGCCTTCGATGACGCGCGCATGAAGTTCGATGTCCGCTTCTATCTGGTGGCCATCCTGTTCATCATCTTCGATCTGGAAGTGGCGTTCCTGTTCCCGTGGGCGATCACGTTCGGGGAACTTGGCTGGCTCGGCTTCTGGTCGATGATGGCGTTCCTCGGCGTGCTCACCGTCGGCTTCGTCTATGAATGGAAGAAGGGAGCCCTCGAATGGGATTGATCGGACAACCCGGCGGTCCGGCGGCAGGGGCGAGCGCGCCCGGCACGCTGGTGGCTCCCGCGCCGCGTGGCATCATCGACCCGAACACGGGCAAGCCCGTCGGTGCGAACGACCCGTTCTTCACCGGCATCAACGATGAACTGGCCGACAAGGGCTTCATCGTCACCGCGACGGACGAGCTGATCAACTGGGCGCGCACCGGCTCGCTGATGTGGATGACCTTCGGCCTTGCCTGCTGCGCCGTGGAGATGATGCAGGTGTCGATGCCGCGTTACGACGTGGAGCGCTTCGGCTTCGCGCCGCGCGGCAGCCCGCGCCAGTCGGACGTGATGATCGTCGCCGGCACGCTGACCAACAAAATGGCGCCCGCCTTGCGCAAGGTCTATGACCAGATGCCCGAACCGCGCTACGTGATCTCGATGGGGTCGTGTGCGAACGGTGGCGGCTACTACCATTATTCTTATTCCGTGGTGCGCGGCTGCGACCGCGTGGTGCCGGTCGACATCTACGTGCCGGGTTGTCCGCCGACAGCAGAGGCGCTGCTCTACGGCGTGCTGCTTCTGCAGAAGAAGATCCGTCGCGTCGGCACGATCGAGCGCTAGGGGAGGGCTGTCGCGATGAGCGCAGATACCGAGGACAAGGTGCAGGAGGCGGGGCCACTGCTCTCCCCGCTGGAGCAGCATGCGGCTGCTATTGCCGCTGCGCTTCCCGACGCGGTGACGGGCACGCTCGTCGCCTACGGCGAGCTGACGGTGCTGGCGAAGCGCGAAGCCATTGTCGCGGTGCTGACTTTCCTGCGCGACGATCCGGCGAACCTCTACATCAATTTTACCGATATCTGCGGCGTGGACTATCCCGACCGCGACGAGCGCTTCGATATCGTCTATCACCTGCTGTCGCCGCGCCATAACCGGCGAATCAGGGTGAAGGTGCAGACGGACGAGTTCTCGCCGGTTCCCAGCGCCGTGGGCGTGTTTCCCGCCGCCGACTGGTACGAGCGCGAGACCTACGATCTCTACGGCGTGCTGTTCGCGGATCATCCGGACCTGCGCCGCCTGCTGACGGACTATGGTTTCGAGGGGCACCCCCTGCGCAAGGATTTTCCGCTCACCGGTTACGTCGAGGTGCGCTACGACGACGAGAAGAAGCGCGTCGTCTACGAGCCCGTGAAGCTGGTGCAGGAGTTCCGGACCTTCGACTTCCTGTCGCCGTGGGAAGGGCCGGACTATGTGCTGCCGGGCGACGAAAAGGCGGGAGGCAAGCCGTCATGAGTCACGCTGTCCTGAATGCCCGGTGCCTGTGCGGCGCGGTTGAGTTCACGGCCGTGCCGGAGAACGACGAGGCGGGCGTCTGTCATTGTTCGATGTGCCAGCGCTGGTCGGGCGGCATCTGGTTCGCACGCCGCTGCGGCGAACTCACGATGGTGAAGGGCGACGCCCTCGGCATCTACGATTCGTCGGAGTGGGGCGAGCGCGGCTTCTGCCGCGAATGCGGCTCGTCCCTGTTCTGGCGGCAGAAAGACGGCGCCCATAACGCGGTCGCGGTGGCGGCTTTCGGCGAACATGACGGCGTGCGGCTGACGAGCGAGATATTCTACGACGTGAAGCCGGATTATTACGCCCTCGCGAACGAGACGGAGAAGATGACGGAAGCGGAAACGATCGCTTTCTTCACGGGCGGTCAGGACGGAAATCATGGCTGAGGCGGACGTTCGCACCTTCAACATCAACTTCGGCCCGCAGCACCCGGCGGCGCACGGCGTGCTGCGGCTCGTGCTGGAGCTTGACGGCGAGGTCGTGGAGAGGGTCGATCCGCATATCGGCCTGCTGCATCGCGGCACCGAGAAGCTGATCGAGTACAAGACCTACCTGCAGGCGACGCCTTATTTCGACCGGCTCGATTACGTTGCGCCGATGAATCAGGAGCACGCCTTCGTGCTCGCGGTTGAGAAACTCCTCGGCATCGAGGTGCCGCGCCGCGGCCAGCTCATCCGGGTACTGTATTCCGAGATCGGCCGCATTCTGGCGCATCTGCTGAACTTCACCACGCAGGCGATGGACGTCGGCGCCCTCACCCCGCCGCTGTGGGGGTTCGAGGAGCGCGAGAAGCTGATGATCTTCTACGAGCGGGCCTGTGGCGCGCGTCTCCACGCCAACTATTTCCGCCCCGGCGGCGTGCATCAGGATCTCCCGCTCGATCTCATCGACGATATCGAGGCATTCTGCGATCCGTTCCTGAAGGTCTGCGACGATCTCGAAGACCTCGTGCTCCCCAACCGCATTTTCAAGCAGCGCAACGTCGATATCGGCGTCGTATCGCTGGAGGACTGCTGGGCGTGGGGCTTCTCGGGCGTGATGGTGCGCGGCTCGGGCGCGGCTTGGGACCTGCGCCGGGCGCAGCCCTATGAATGCTACGAGGAGATGGAGTTCGACATCCCCGTCGGCAAGAACGGCGACTGCTATGACCGGCAGGTGATCCGCATGGAGGAGATGCGCCAGTCCGTGCGCATCATGCGCCAGTGCATCGCCAAGCTGCGCGAGCCGGCCGGGCAGGGGCCCGTGTCCAGCGCGGACCACAAGGTGGTGGCGCCCAAGCGCGGCGAGATGAAGCGCTCGATGGAAGCGCTCATCCATCATTTCAAGCTGTTCACGGAAGGCTTCCACGTGCCCGCCGGCGATGTCTACGCGGCGGTTGAAGCGCCGAAGGGCGAGTTCGGCGTCTATCTGGTGGCGGACGGCACCAACAAGCCTTACCGCTGCAAGATCCGCGCGCCGGGCTTCGCGCATCTGCAAGCCATGGATTTCCTGTGCAAGGGCCACATGCTGGCCGATGTCTCGGCAATCCTCGGTTCGATCGATATCGTGTTCGGTGAGGTGGATCGCTGAGTTTCTCACGCGATCAAGGAAGTGGGTGACGGTATGTCCGTTCGCAGGCTAGCGCCAAAGGAAATTCAGCCGGAAGGCTTTGCCTTCACGCCGGAGAATACGGCTTGGGCTGAGCGGATCATCGCCAAGTACCCGGAGGGGCGTCAGGCCTCGGCCGTGATCTCGCTGCTGTGGAAGGCGCAGGAGCAGGGTGGTGGCTGGGTTTCCGAGCCGGCGATCCGCACCATCGCCGACCTGCTGAAGATGCCGTACATCCGGGTGCTGGAGGTCGCTACCTTCTACACCATGTTCAACCTGCAGCCGGTCGGGCGCTATTTCATCCAGTTCTGCGGCACGACGCCGTGCCGGCTGCGCGGCGCGCAGGACATTCAGGACGTGCTGGAACAGCGTGTCGGCCATCAGGGGCACGTCACCGAGGACGGGCTGTTCTCGTGGCTGGAGGTGGAATGCCTCGGCGCCTGCTGCAACGCGCCGATGGTGCAGATCAACAACGACTACTACGAGGATCTGACGCCGGAGAGCTTCAACAAGCTGCTCGACGATCTCGCTGCGGGCCGTCCGGTGAAGCCCGGGCCGCAGAACGGGCGCGTGGCCTCCGAGCCGCTGAATGCGATTAATACGCTGCTTGAGCCGTCGCTCTACGACGGCTCGGTGGTGGGTAGCTGGCGCAAGCGCTTCGAGGAAGAGGAGGCGCGCGCGCGCGCCGAGGCCGCGGCCAAGGCGGCGGAGGAAAAGGCGGCCGCCGAGAAGGCAGCTCTTGCCGAGCGCGAGGCGGCGGTGCCGGAGCCGGCCAAGCCCGCGACGACGCGCGCCGGCGAGCAGGTGGCGGATACGCCGGCTCACCGTGTGGCCGAGGGCAAGGAACCGATCAAGCCCGAGAGCCAGCAGGCTGCAGCTCCCGATACGGCGCCGAAAGCCGCGGACCGTGCGGCCGATGACAAGACGAAAGGGTGAGCGCGATGTTGGCTGACAGGGATCGCATCTTCACCAACCTTTACGGCCGCCATAGCCCGGGCCTGACGGAAGCGCTGAAGCGCGGCAACTGGGACGGCACGAAGTTCCTGCTGGAAAAGGGCCGTGACTGGATCATCAACGAGATGAAGGCGTCGGGCCTGCGCGGGCGCGGCGGCGCCGGCTTCTCGACCGGCCTCAAATGGTCGTTCATGCCGAAGAAGTCGGACGGCAGGCCACATTATCTCGTCGTGAACGCCGACGAGTCTGAGCCCGGCACCTGCAAGGACCGCGAGATCCTGCGCCACGATCCGCATCTGCTGATCGAGGGCTGCATGATTGCGTCCTTCGCCATGGGTGCCCACGCTGCCTATGTCTATCTGCGCGGCGAATATATCGCGGAGCGCATCGCGCTGCAGAAGGCCGTCGACGAGGCTTACGAGGCCAAGCTCGTGGGCAAGGATAACATCCACGGCTATCCCTTTGATATTTATGTTCATCACGGTGCGGGTGCCTATATCTGCGGCGAGGAGACTGCGCTGCTCGAAAGCCTTGAGGGCAAGAAGGGCATGCCACGCCTCAAGCCGCCGTTCCCGGCCAACATGGGGCTCTATGGCTGCCCGACGACGGTCAACAACGTCGAGTCGATCGCAGTTGCTGGCACCATCCTGCGCCGGGGCGCGGCGTGGTTCTCGGGCATCGGGCGGCCGAACAACGCGGGCACGAAGCTCTTCTGCGTGTCGGGGCACGTGAACACGCCCTGCAACGTGGAAGAGGCGATGGGCCTCACGTTCCGCGAGCTGATCGACCGCCATTGCGGCGGCATCCGGGGCGGCTGGGATAACCTGCTCGCCGTCATCCCCGGCGGCGTCTCGGTGCCGCTCGTGCCGGCCGAGCAGATCATCGACGCGCCGATGGACTTCGATACGCTGCGTGCCATGAAGACCGGTCTCGGCACGGCGGCGGTGGTCGTGATGGACAAGTCGACCGACGTCGTGCGGGCGATCGCTCGCATCTCGGCGTTCTACAAGCACGAGAGCTGCGGCCAGTGCACCCCTTGCCGTGAGGGCACGGGCTGGATGTGGCGCGTGATTTCGCGCATGGCCGAGGGCAGGGCGCAGAAGCGCGAGATCGACCTGCTGCTCGACGTGACGACGCGCGTCGAAGGCCACACGATCTGCGCGCTGGGCGATGCAGCGGCGTGGCCCATCCAGGGATTGATCCGGCATTTCCGCCACGAGATCGAGAAGCGCATCGACGATTATGCGGCCAATCCGCATGGCGAGCCGGTGCTGGTGGCGGCGGAATAAGGGAAAGGTCGATGGCAAAGCTCATCGTAGACGGCAAGGAGATCGACGTCCCGGCGGAGTACACGCTGCTGCAGGCGTGCGAGGCGGCGGGCGCGGAAGTGCCGCGCTTCTGCTTCCACGAGCGGCTCTCGATCGCCGGCAACTGCCGCATGTGCCTCGTCGAGGTGAAGGGCGGCCCGCCCAAGCCCACGGCCTCCTGCGCCATGAACGTGCGCGACCTGCGCCCTGGCCCCAACGGCGAGCCGCCGGTGGTCCTCACCGGATCGCCGATGGTGAAGAAGGCCCGCGAGGGCGTGATGGAGTTCCTGCTCATCAATCATCCGCTCGATTGTCCGATCTGCGATCAGGGCGGCGAGTGCGATCTGCAGGACCAGGCGATGGCTTACGGCGTCGATTCGAGCCGTTTCGCCGAGAACAAGCGCGCGGTCGAGAACAAGTATATCGGCCCGCTGGTTCGCACCTCCATGAACCGCTGCATCCACTGCACGCGCTGCGTTCGCTTCGTCACGGAAGTGGCGGGTGTGCCAGACCTCGGCGCTATCGGGCGCGGTGAGGACATGGAGATCACGACCTATCTCGAAAGCGCGATGCGGTCGGAGCTGCAGGGCAACGTCATCGACCTGTGCCCCGTCGGCGCGCTGACCTCGAAGCCCTACATGTTCAAGGCGCGCCCCTGGGAACTGCTCAAGACCGAATCCATCGACGTGATGGACGCGCTGGGCTCATCCATCCGGGTCGATGCGCGCGGGCGCGAGGTGATGCGCGTGATGCCGCGTGTGAACGAGGCCATCAATGAGGAATGGATTTCCGATAAGACCCGCTTCATCTGGGACGGGCTGAAGACGCAGCGCCTCGACCAGCCCTACGTGCGCGACAATGGCCGGCTGCGCCCGGCCACCTGGCAGGAAGCCTTCGCGCGCGTGGCCGAGAAGGTAAAAGCGGCGGCGGCTGACCGGATTGGCGCCATCGTCGGCGATCTCGCGGCAGCCGAGGAGAGCTTCGCGCTGAAATCGCTGCTACAGCGGCTCGGCTCGCCCAACATCGACGGGCGGCAGGACGGCACCGTGCTCGACCCTATTCTCGGGCGCGCAAGCTACATCTTCAACGCCACCATCGCGGGCGTGCACGAGGCGGATGCAGTGCTGCTCGTCGGCACCAACCCGCGCCGCGAGGCGGCTGTGCTGAATGCGCGCCTCCGCGAGCGCTGGCGGGGCGGCAACCTGTCGGTCGGCGTGATAGGCGAGCCGGTCGACCTGACCTATACGCACACCTATCTCGGCGCCGGGCCCGAGACGCTGGCGGCCGTTGCCGACGGCACGCATTCCTTCGCGGAAGTGTTGAAGAACGCCGAAAAGCCGCTCGTCGTCGTCGGGCAGGGCGCGCTGACGCGCCCGGACGGCCTCGGCGTTCTGTCGCTCGCGGCGCGTGCAGCGCTGGCAGCTGGCGCCGTCAAGGACGGCTGGAACGGGTTCTCGGTGCTGCATACGGCGGCGGCGAGGGTCGGTTCACTCGATCTCGGCCTCGTGCCGGGCGAGGGCGGGCTCGATGCGGCCCATCAGGCAGCGGGCGGCGTCGATGTGCTGTTCCTGCTCGGCGCGGATGAGATCAAGGTCGCGGACGGTCCGTTCGTGGTTTACATCGGCACGCATGGCGATCAGGGCGCGCACCGCGCCGACGTCATCCTGCCCGGCGCGACCTATACGGAAAAGTCCGGCATCTACGTCAATACGGAAGGGCGGGCGCAGATTGCCAACCGGGCGGTGTTCCCGCCGGGGCAGGCGCGAGAGGACTGGGCGATCATCCGGGCGCTTTCGGATGTGCTGGGCCACAGGCTGCCGTTCGACAACATCGCGCAGTTGCGCCAGTCGCTGTTCGTGTCGCATCCGCATCTGGCGCGGATCGACGCGGTGGAGCCGGCCGATCCGGTTGCCATCGAGCGGCTCGCGGCGCTGGGCGGCGCGGTGGAGCGGGCGGGCTTCGAATCGCCCGTGACGGACTTTTACCTGACAAACCCGATTGCCCGCGCGTCGGCGATCATGGCGGAATGCTCGGCGCTTGCACTGGGCGTCACCCGTCAGGCAGCAGAATAGGAGCGGATCGATGGAAACACTGCTCACGGTGCTGCTCATCCTCGGCAAGAGCCTGCTGCTGCTCGTCGCGCTGCTGGTGTTCATCGCCTATATCCTGCTCGCAGACCGCAAGATCTGGGCGGCCGTGCAGTTGCGGCGCGGGCCGAACGTCGTCGGCCCCTATGGTCTGTTCCAGTCCTTCGCGGACCTGCTGAAGTTCGTGTTCAAGGAACCGACGATCCCGGACAGCTCGAACAAGTTCCTGTTCCTGCTGGCGCCGCTGATCACCTGCGTGCTGGCGATGGCGTCCTGGGCGGTGATCCCGGTCGCGGACGGGTGGGCGATCGCCGATATCAATGTCGGCGTTCTTTACATCCTGGCGATTTCGTCACTTGGCGTCTACGGCATCATCATCGGCGGCTGGGCCTCGAACTCGAAATATCCGTTCCTCAGCGCGCTGCGTTCGGCGGCGCAGATGGTCAGCTACGAGGTGTCGATTGGCTTCGTCATCGTCACCGTGCTGCTCTGCGCGGGATCACTCAACCTGAACGAGATCGTGCGCGCGCAGCAGGATCACGGGCTCGCGACGTCGCTCGGCCTGCCATGGCTGACGTTCCTGAACTGGTACTGGCTGCCGCTTTTCCCGATGCTGGTCATCTTCTTCATCTCGGCGCTCGCCGAGACGAACCGGCCGCCCTTCGATCTGGCGGAAGCGGAATCGGAACTTGTGGCCGGCTTCATGGTCGAGTACGGCTCGACGCCCTACCTGCTGTTCATGCTCGGCGAATATGTGTCGATCATGGTGATGTGCGCGATGACGTCGATCCTGTTCCTGGGGGGCTGGACGTCGCCGATCGGCATTCCCCCGTTCACCTGGGTGCCGGGCGTGGTGTGGTTCACGATCAAGATGTCGCTGGTGTTCTTCATGTTCGCCATGACCAAAGCTTTCGTGCCGCGCTATCGCTATGACCAGTTGATGCGGCTTGGCTGGAAAGTGTTCCTGCCGATCTCGCTCGTCATGGTGATCGCGGTTGCGTTCGTGCTGAAGTTGACTGGCTGGGCGCAAGCCGGGTGAGCCTGCCGGCGGTTGTGCCGCAGGCGGCGGTAATTGGCGGGCTTCTCGGCCTGTCAATGGGGTTGATCGGATACGGGCTTGCGTCCCGTGTCATCGAGGCGTGGCTCGACGCGGCGGAATGCGACGAGGACGAACCGGTGGCCATGACGCGAGACGAACTCGAACGGTGGGCCATCGGCTTCCGGCGGATGGTGCTGGCCGGTACCGTGATCTTGTTTCCGTTGGCGGGCTTTCTGATGGGCCTTGCCATCGGTGGTTGAGGTTCGCGCACGGGTGCGCGGTATTAAAAGAGCGAGGCGGGCGATGAGGCTCGATCAGGCTGCGAGGGCGCTGTTGTTGAAGGAGTTCGTGTCGGCATTTCTGCTGTCGATGCGCTATTTCTTCAAGCCGAAGGCGACGTTGAACTACCCCTACGAGAAGGGGCAGATCAGTCCGCGGTTTCGCGGCGAGCATGCGCTGCGCCGCTATCCGAACGGGGAGGAGCGCTGCATCGCGTGCAAGCTGTGCGAGGCGATCTGCCCGGCGCAGGCCATCACCATCGAGGCGGGGCCGCGCCGCAACGACGGCACGCGCCGCACCACCCGTTACGATATCGACATGGTGAAGTGCATCTACTGCGGCTTCTGTCAGGAAGCCTGCCCTGTCGATGCCATCGTCGAGGGGCCGAACTTCGAGTTCGCGACGGAGACCCGCGAGGAACTCTATTACGACAAGGAGCGGCTTCTGGCCAACGGCGCGCGCTGGGAGCGGGAAATAGCCCGCAACATCGCGGCGGACGCGCCCTATCGCTGAATTTGAACCCGGTTCGCCGGGTTTATCGTTTGATATCAATCGGCTGTGTCATCATGCGGAAGTTTGCTGACAGGGCCACAAAGGCGGGATCCGGGCATGGCTGCAGCGGCCTTCTTTTATCTGTTTGCGGGTATCTGCATCGCGTCGGCGTTCATGGTGATCGCCGGGCGTAACCCGGTGACGTCGGTGCTGTTCCTGATCCTCGCGTTCTTCAACGCGGCGGGCCTCTTCGTCCTGATCGGCGCCGAGTTTCTGGCGATGATGCTCGTTGTCGTCTATGTCGGCGCGGTGGCGGTGTTGTTCCTGTTCGTCGTGATGATGATCGACGTGGACTTCGCCGAGTTGAAGGCGGGCTTCCTGCAATACCTGCCTGTCGGTGCGCTGGTGGCGATCGTGTTCCTCATCGAACTCGTCATGGTCGTGGGCACGCTGTTCGCCGATCCGGCGAGCCTGCAGGTGGCGGCGGGCGCCGTCGCCGATGCGCCGGCCGCGGGGGTGACGAACACGCAGGCCATCGGGCAGGTGCTCTATACGCAGTATCTGTTCGCCTTTCAGGCGGCGGGCTTCGTGCTGCTGGTGGCAATGGTGGGCGCGATCGTGCTGACGCTGCGCCACAAGCCGAACGTGAAGCGCCAGGATATCGCCGAGCAGGTGGCACGCTCGCACAAGACCGTCATCGAGTTGAAGAAAGTGCCGTCGAGGCAGGGTGTCTGAGGAGGGCGAGGGAAAATGGAAATCGGGCTCGTTCATTACCTCACGGTGGCGGCGGTGTTGTTCACGCTCGGTGTGTTCGGCATCTTCATCAACCGCAAGAACGTGATCGTCATCCTGATGTCGATCGAGCTGATCTTGCTGGCGGTGAACATCAACCTCGTCGCATTCTCGATATTCACCAACACCATCGCGGGGCAGATCTTCGCGCTTCTCGTGCTGACCGTGGCGGCGGCGGAGACGGCGATCGGGCTTGCCATTCTGGTGGTCTACTTCCGCAACCGCGGCACCATCGCGGTTGAGGATATCAACTTGATGAAGGGCTGAGGGCAGGCCGAATGTACCAGGCAATCGTCTTTCTGCCGCTTGTCGGCTTCCTTGTCGCGGGCCTGTTCGGCCGGTTTCTCGGCGCGCGCGCCAGCGAGATCGTCACCACGTCCCTGCTGTTCGTATCCGCGCTCTTGTCGTGGGTAGCGTTCATCTCCGTGGGGTTCGGCACGGAAACGTTCACCGTGCCGGTGGCGCGCTGGATCACGTCGGGTTCGCTCGTCGTCGACTGGGCGTTCCGCATCGATACGCTGACCGTGGTGATGCTGGTCGTCGTCAATACCGTGTCGGCGCTGGTGCACCTCTACTCCATCGGCTATATGCACGAGGATCCGTCGCGGCCGCGCTTCTTCGCCTATCTGTCGTTGTTCACCTTTGCCATGCTGATGCTGGTGACGGCGGACAATCTGGTGCAGATGTTCTTCGGTTGGGAAGGCGTGGGCCTCGCGAGCTACCTGCTGATCGGCTTCTGGTACGAAAAGCCGTCGGCCTGCGCGGCAGCGATGAAGGCCTTCATCGTCAACCGCGTCGGTGACTTCGGCTTCATGCTCGGTCTGCTGCTGACCTTCGTGCTGTTCGATTCGGTCGCCTTCAGCGACATCTTCTCGCGCACGGGTGAACTGAAGGACGCGACGTTCCACTTCATCGGCTTCGAATGGCATGCGCTCACGCTGGTGTCGCTGCTGCTCTTCGTGGGTGCGATGGGCAAGTCGGCGCAGTTCCTGCTGCACACCTGGCTGCCGGACGCCATGGAGGGCCCGACACCGGTCTCCGCTCTCATCCACGCCGCCACCATGGTGACGGCGGGCGTGTTCATGGTCGCGCGCATGTCGCCGGTGTTTGAATACGCGCCGGACGCCTCGTCGGTAGTGATCGTTGTGGGCGCGGTGACGGCCTTCTTCGCGGCAACCGTCGGTCTCGTCCAGAACGACATCAAGCGCGTGATCGCCTATTCGACCTGCTCGCAGCTCGGTTACATGTTCGTGGCGCTCGGGGTCGGCGCCTACGGTGCGGGCGTGTTCCACCTGTTCACGCACGCCTTCTTCAAGGCGCTGCTGTTCCTCGGCGCCGGCTCGGTGATCCACGCGATGCACCATGAGCAGGACATGCGCAAGATGGGCGGCCTGCGGAAGTACATTCCCTTCACGGCCGCGGCCATGACCGTCGGCACGCTGGCGCTGACGGGCTTTCCCTTCACGGCGGGCTTCTACTCCAAGGACGCGATCATCGAATCGGCCTACGCCTCGCACGCACCGGGCGCGACCTTCGCCTTTATCGCGACGGTGCTCGCGGCGCTGATGACGTCGTTCTACTCCTGGCGGCTCTACTTCCTCACCTTCGAGGGCAAGCCGCGTTGGGGGAGCGATGCCGAAGAGGGGCATGCTCATGCCAGTCATGCTCATGCCGATCACGCGCATGATGACCACGCGCATGACGAACATCACGGCCACGATCATACACCGCACGAAAGTCCCTGGGTGATGCGCGGGCCGCTGGTGGTGCTGTCGCTGGGCGCGCTGTTCGCGGGCCTCGTGTTCTCGGGCGCGTTCATCGGCGAGGGGTATGACGCCTTCTGGAAGGGCGCGATCTTCACGGGTGAACACAACCACATCCTGCACGAGATGCATGAGGTGCCGCTGTGGGTGAAGCTTGCGCCGTTCGTGATGATGGTCGCCGGCTTCCTGATCGCGTTGTGGTTCTATGTGCTGGATCCGGCGAAGCCGCAGCAGCTCGCGTCCGCCAATCCGCTGCTTTACCGCTTCCTGCTCAACAAGTGGTACATCGACGAGCTGTACGACTTCCTGTTCGTGCGCGCGGCCAAACGGCTCGGCAACTTCCTGTGGAAGCGGGGCGACGGCTGGCTGATCGACGGCTTCGGGCCTGACGGCGTCTCGGCGCGGGTGCTCGATGTGACGGGGCGTGTCGTCAAGCTGCAATCGGGCTACGTCTACCACTACGCATTCGCGATGCTTGTCGGCGTCGCGGCCTTTGTCACCTGGTACATTTTCGGGGGCGCGATCTGATGTTTGGCCTTGGCATCCTTTCGGGCCTGCTGCTGCTGCCACTGGTCGGCGCGGCGGTCATCCTGACACTGCGCGGCGACGACGCGGCCGTGCAATCGAACGCGCGCTCCATCGCGCTGGCGACGACGATCATCACCTTCGTCGTCTCGCTCGTCGCGTGGGGTCGGTTCGATGCAGCCGATCCAGCCTTCCAGCTTGTCGAGACGCATCCGTGGCTCGCCGAAAGCGTGACCTTCAAGCTCGGCGTGGACGGGTTCTCGTTTCCGCTGGTGCTGCTGACCACCTTCCTGATGCCGTTTTGCATCGCGGCGTCGTGGAACTCGATCACCTCGCGCGTGCGTGCCTACTACGTGGCGTTCCTCGTGCTGGAAACGACGCTGCTCGGCGTGTTTGTGGCGCTCGATCTGGTGCTGTTCTACGTGTTCTTCGAGGCCGGCCTCATCCCGATGTTCCTTATCATCGGCATCTGGGGCGGCAAGCGGCGCATCTACGCCAGCTTCAAGTTCTTCCTCTACACGCTGCTCGGCTCGCTGCTGATGTTCCTCGCCATCCTTGCCATGTATTGGCAGGCGGGGACGACCGATATTCCGACACTGCTGGCGTTCAAATTCGACCCGAACCTGCAGATCTGGCTGTGGCTTGCGTTCTTCGCCTCGTTCGCGGTCAAGATGCCGATGTGGCCGGTGCATACCTGGCTGCCAGATGCGCACGTCGAGGCGCCGACGGCGGGCTCGGTCATCCTGGCCGGTATCATGCTGAAGATGGGCGGTTACGGTTTCATCCGCTTCTCGATCCCCATGTTCCCGGATGCCTCGGTCTACTTTCAGCCGCTAGTCTTCGCGCTGTCGGTGGTGGCGATTATCTACACCTCGCTGGTGGCGCTGGCGCAGCAGGACATCAAGAAGCTTATCGCGTATTCGTCCATCGCGCACATGGGCTTCGTCACCATGGGGCTGTTCACGCTCACCCAGCAGGGCATTCAGGGCGCGATGTTCCAGATGATCTCGCACGGCCTTGTGTCGGGGGCGCTGTTCTTTGCCGTGGGCATCATTTACGACCGCATGCACACGCGCGAGATCGCGGCCTATGGCGGGTTGGTGCACCGCATGCCCCACTACGCGGTGGCATTCATGATCTTCACGATGGCGAACATCGGCCTGCCGGGCACGTCCGGCTTCATCGGGGAGTTCATGACGCTCGCCGGCGCCTTCCGCGCCAATCCCTGGGTTGCGTTCTTCGCCGCGACGGGCCTCATCCTGTCCGCGCCCTATGCGCTTTGGCTCTACCGGCGCGTGATCTTCGGGCCGCTGGAGAAGGAAAGCCTCAAGTCGATCCTTGATCTCGATCGGCGTGAGATTGCGTCCGTCGTGCCGCTGATCCTGCTCATCATCTGGTACGGCGTGCGGCCCGATGACATTCTGAACGTGTTCGCTCCGGCGACGGAGCATCTGTTAAAATCTACCGAAGCGGCGCTTGCGCTCGTCAAGACCGCAGCCGTTACCGTGCAATGAGGCCAGAGCGATGACATCCGTGACTCTCCCGGCGATTGGCGTGGTGCTGCCGGAACTGCTGCTCGCCGTAGGCTCGTTGGCGCTGTTGCTGATCGGCGCGGTCAGGGGCGACCGTGCGAGCGGCCTCGTCAACGCGCTCGCGCTCGTCCTGCTGGTGCTGGCGGGGATTGCTGTGGCCTTCCAGGGGCCGGAGAAGATCGTGGCGTTCAACGGCTCGTTCGTTCTCGACGGTTTCGCCCGGTTCTGGAAGCTGCTGGCGCTGATCGGCTCGGCGGCGGCTATCGCGATGTCGCGCGAGTTCTTCGTGCGGGAACGGCTCGACAAGTTCGAGTTCCCGGTGCTGGTGCTGCTGTCGACACTTGGCATGCTGCTGATGATTTCGGCCGACAGCCTGCTGATTCTCTATGTCGGACTGGAGCTGCAGAGCCTTGCGATCTACGTCATCGCCGCCTTCGACCGCGACAACGCGCGCTCCACCGAAGCCGGGCTGAAGTATTTCGTGCTGGGCGCCCTGTCGTCGGGAATGCTGCTCTACGGCTCTTCGCTGGTGTACGGGCTGACGGGCAGCATCGTCTTCTCCGATATCGCCGCGGCGCTGGCCGGTGGGCATGGCGTGCTGTTCATCTTCGGGCTGGTGTTCATCATCGCGGGTCTGGCGTTCAAGATTTCGGCGGTTCCGTTCCATATGTGGACGCCGGACGTGTACGAGGGCGCGCCGACGCCCGTCACGGCCTTCCTGGCGGCGGCTCCCAAGATGGCGGCGATGGCGCTCATCGTGCGCGTGCTGATGGGGGTGTTCCCGGCGATCGTCGATCAGTGGCAGCAGATCATCGTGTTCGTGGCACTGGCATCGATGGCGCTGGGCTCGTTCGCGGCGATCGGCCAGCGCAGCATCAAGCGGCTGATGGCCTATTCCTCCATCGGCCACATGGGTTACGCGCTGGTCGGACTGGCGGCGGGTACTCCCCAGGGCGTCGAGGCGGTGCTGATCTACACGGCGATCTATCTCGCCACGACACTCGGCGCCTTTGCCGGTATTCTGGCGCTGCGCAACGGCAACGTCTATGTGGACCGGATCGACGATCTCGCCGGCCTGTCCCGCTCGCAGCCGGCGCTCGCGTTTTTCTTCGCGATGATCTTCTTCTCCTTCGCCGGTATTCCGCCGTGGGCCGGGTTCTTCGGCAAGCTCTATGTGTTCGGTGCGGCGATCGAGGCGGGGCTCTACACGCTGGCGATCATCGGCGTGCTGACGAGCGTGGTGGGAGCGTTCTATTATCTGCGCGTCGTCAAGATCATCTACTTCGACGAGCCGAAGGCGCCCTATGAGCCGATGACGCCGGTGCTGAAGCTGGTGCTGGGCGCATCGAGCGTGGTCGTGCTGCTGTTCTGGGTGTTGCCCGCGCCGCTGGTGGGCGCCGCGGCTGTGGCTGCGAAATCGTTGTTCTGATGCTCCCGGACAATCGATTCTCTCTATCGTCTGAGGTTGAGGCCGCCGGTGTGAGACTGGCGGCTTTTGACGTGTTGAACGGCTCGACCAGCACGGAGGCCATGGAGAGTGGCCGCGCCGGCGATCCGGGTCCGCTGTGGGTTGTGACCGATCATCAGCTGGGCGGTCGCGGGCGGCGGAACCGGGCCTGGAGTTCGCCGAAGGGCAACCTGGCCGCGAGCCTGCTGCTCACCACCAATGCTTCGGTTGCGCTTGCGGCGACGCTCGGTTTCGTGGCAGGCGTTGCACTGGAGCGGGCGATCGTGCGTGTCGCGCCGTTCCTGCGGCATCGCGTCAGCCTGAAATGGCCCAACGACATCCTGGCTGACGGGTCGAAGCTTGCCGGCATCCTGCTGGAGAGCGAGCCGCTCGACGCGGGGCGGCGAATCGTGGTGGTCGGCATCGGCGTCAACGTCGTGGCGGCGCCGGAGGGGTTGCCTTATCCGGCGACGTCGCTGCTGTCGATGGGCGGGGCGATGTCGGCGCAACAGCTGTTTTCCGCGCTTGCGGACGAGTGGCTGCGATGTGTAGGGCTTTGGGACGAGGGGCGCGGCGTGGCGGTCATTCGCGATCTGTGGCTCGAACGTGCGTCGGGACTGGGCGCGCCGGTCAGCGTGCAGACGCCGGAGGGCGTGCTCGGGGGCGTGTTTGAAACGATAGACGACGCGGGTCGTCTGATAATGCAGCGGGCGGATGGACGCAGCCTGGCGATTGCCGCCGGTGAGGTCCACTTCGGCACCGCTGCGACGGTACGGAAGGATTGACAGCGGATGGCGCCTCGCACGGATGGTCTGGTTTTCGTGGCCCTCGGGGGGCTTGGCGAGATCGGCAGGAATCTCGGCCTCTACGGTTTCGGTCCCGAGGACCGGCGCAAGTGGGTCATGGTCGACTGCGGCATCAGCTTCGCGGGGGAGGAAGCGCCAGGCGTCGATCTGGTGTTCCCCGACATCCGCTTCATTGCGGAGGAGCGCCGCGATCTCCTCGGCATCATCATCACCCATGCGCATGAGGACCACATCGGCGCGCTGGCGAAGCTGTGGCCGCAGCTCAATGCGCCCGTCTACTGCACGCCATTCGCGGCGGGCCTTCTGGAAACGCGCCGCCTGTCGGAGCCCGGCGCGCCGAAAATTCCGCTACATACGGTGAAGCAGGGCGGGCGGATATCGCTGCCACCGTTCGACATCGAGTTCATCCCGGTGGCGCATTCGATTCCCGAGGCCAATGCGCTGGCGATTCGCACGCCGCTTGGCACGGTGCTCCACACGGGCGACTGGAAGATCGACCCGACGCCCTTCGTCGGCGTGCCGACGGATGGCGCGCGCCTGGCGCAGATCGGCGACGAGGGCGTGCTGGCGATGGTGTGCGATTCCACCAACGCGCTGCGCGACGGGGCGAGCCCCAGCGAGTCCGACGTCGCCGCTTCGCTGGCCGAATTGATTGCGAAGGCGCCGGCGCGAGTCGCGGTGACGACCTTCGCCTCGAACGTGGCGCGCATCCGCGCCGTGGCCGAGGCGGCGGCAAAGGCGGGGCGCGAGATCGTCGTCGTCGGGCGTGCCATGGACCGCGTGAGTGGCGTGGCCGGCGAGCTCGGCTACCTCGATGGGCTGCCGCCGTTTCGCACGCCTGAAACGTACAGCCAGCTGCCACGCGACAAGGTGGTGGCGCTGCTCACCGGTAGCCAGGGCGAGCCGCGCGCGGCGATGGCGCGGGTCGCGACCGACAGCCATCCCGATATCTCGCTCGCGGCCGGCGACAGGGTGATCTTTTCCTCGCGCGCCATTCCGGGCAACGAGAAATCCATCGACGGGATCGTCAACAATCTGGTGCGCCGCGGTGTCGAGGTGATCACCGATCGCGAGGCGCTCGTACATGTGTCCGGCCATCCGCGCCGGGGCGAACTGGAGCAGATGTACCGCTGGGTGCGGCCGAAGATCGTGCTCCCTGTCCACGGTGAGCCGATGCATCTCGCGGGGCATCGCGATTTCGCCCGCAAGCAGGGTGTCGAGGTGATCCTAAGCGCCGAGGACGGCGAGTTGGTGCGCTTCGCGCCGGGCGCTGCCGGCGTCGTCGACGAGGTGCCGACCGGGCGCGTGTATCAGGACGGCGATCTGCTCGTCAATGCGGCCGAGCGCACCGTTCCGGAGCGGCGCAGGCTGGGCTTCGCCGGTGTGATCTCGATCGCCGTCGCCCTCACCGACAAGGGCGAACTGGCGGGCGACGTGTCCGTCGGTACGTCCGGACTGCCCCCGGTGACGGCCGATGGCGAGATCTTCGACGAGATCATCGGCGAGACCGTCGTCGAACTGCTGGAATCGCTGCCGCGCGCGCGCCGGCGCGATCCCGATACCGTTGTCAACGCCGTGGAGCGGGCGGTGCGTGCCGAGGTCCAGCGCAAGTGGGGCAAGAAGCCGACCTGCCACGTGCATGTCCTGACCGTGTAGGCGGCCATGGACAGCGTCGTGGGCATGCTCGCCCTCTACTTTATCATCTGGTGGATCACGCTGTTCGCCATTCTGCCGCTGGGCGTGCGCAGCCAGTGGGAGGACGAGGTGGTGCCGGGCACGGAGCCCGGCGCGCCGCAGCGCCCCAAGATGTGGCGCAAGGCGCTGATCACGACGGTCGTCGCCGCGGTGATCTTCGCCTTCATCCAGATGCTGATCCGCACTGTCACGTTGTGACGGAGGGTTGCGCGCAAGTGTCGCGCGAGCGGGGGCGGTTTCGGTGAGCGGTGCCAGATGGAAGCTGCTATAAGAAAAAAGCAAGGCCGGAGCCTTGCTTGGAAAGTGAAAGCCAAATTCTCAACCCGCCGCAACGCATATGGCCACCTTGTTTTGTGGCATTGGCCGCGCCCGACTGACTTCCTCCCGAGACTTGGACCGCTGCATCGGCGCCGCCTTCGCGGATATCCGATCGCCAGCCGGCGCCATTCATACGACATTCGTCGTAGATTGTCATCATCTTGCTTTTCCTGAATCTGACATGCGCGCAGCCGCCGCGCTCGCTCCGCGGAATGGGCGCGGGCGGTGGAAACCGGTGTGCAGGATGCGCGACAGATGCTATTCCCCTATGAAGGGTTATCATCCGATTCCATCGCGTCCGTCTTGCCATTCAGGGTTCCCATGCGCCTCAGCCGTTATTTCCTCCCCAACCTCCGCGAAACCCCCAAGGAAGCGGAGATCGTCTCGCACCGGTTGATGCTTCGCGCCGGGATGATCCGGCAGCAGTCGGCGGGCATCTATGCGTGGCTGCCGCTCGGGCTGCGGGTACTGAAGAAGATCACGGCGATCATCCGTGAGGAGCAGGAGAGGGCGGGGGCGCAGGAAATCCTGATGCCGACGATCCAGTCGGCCGATCTGTGGCGCGAATCGGGTCGCTACGACGCCTATGGCAAGGAGATGCTGCGCATCCGCGACCGCCACGACCGCGAGATGCTCTACGGCCCCACCAACGAGGAGATGGTCACGGATATCGTGCGCTCCTTCGTCCGCTCGTACAAGGACCTGCCGCTCAACCTCTATCACATTCAGTGGAAGTTCCGCGACGAGATCAGGCCGCGCTTCGGCACCATGCGCTCGCGCGAGTTCCTGATGAAGGACGCCTATTCTTTCGATATCGACGCGGCCGGCGCCCGCCACTCGTACAATAAGATGTTCGTCGCCTACCTGCGCACTTTCGCGCGGATGGGGCTCAAGGCCATTCCGATGCAGGCCGACACCGGGCCGATCGGCGGCGATCTCAGCCACGAGTTCATCATTCTCGCCTCGACCGGCGAGAGCGAGGTGTTCTGCCACCGGGATTTCCTCGACTTTTCCGTGCCGCCCGCCGATACCGACTTCGACAACGCGGAGGGTCTGCAAGCCCTTTTCGACCGTTGGACGGCGCTTTATGCGGCGACGTCCGAAAAGCACGATCCGGCGACGTTCGACGCCATTTCGACCGGCAAGCAGGTGTCGGCGCGCGGCATTGAGGTGGGGCACATCTTCTATTTCGGCACCAAGTATTCCGCGCCGTTGAAGGCGACGGTGACGGGGCCGGACGGGCAGGAGCATACGCTGCACATGGGCTCCTACGGCATCGGCCCCTCGCGCCTCGTCGCGGCGATCGTCGAGGCGAGCCACGATGATGCCGGGATCGTATGGCCGGATGCTGTCGCGCCGTTCCATGTCAGCCTGCTCAACCTGAAGGTGGGCGATCAGGCGACGGATGCCGCCTCGCTGCGGCTGGAGAAGGCGCTCGCGACACGGGGCTTCGACGTGCTCTACGACGACCGGGACGAGCGCCCGGGGGCGAAGTTCGCCACTGCAGACCTGATCGGTTCGCCGTGGCAGGTGCTGGTCGGGCCGAAGTCGCTGGCCGAGGGCAAGGTCGAGGTCAAGCGCCGCGCGACGGGCGAGCGCGAGTTGCTCTCCGTCGAGGATGCCGTGGAGCGAATCGCTTCGTGAGCACGGCAGGGTACGGGCGGGCGCGGCGGAGGACGTGACGACGATGGCGAAGGGCTATTCAAACGATCCCGGCGCGACGAAGCCCTTCGCGCCCTTCGAGTGGCTGCTGGCGTGGCGCTACCTGCGGGCGCGTCGGCGCGAGGGGTTCATCTCCATCATCGCCGGCTTTTCCTTTGCGGGGGTCATGCTCGGCGTGGCGACGCTGATCGTCGTCATGTCGGTGATGAACGGCTTCCGGGCGGAACTGCTGAACAAGATCATCGGCGTCAACGGCCATATCTTCATCACCCCCATCGATTCGCCGCTGCGCGACTATGCGGAGGTGTCGCAGCGCGTCGCGGCGGCGCCGGGCGTCGTGCGCGCCGTGCCGATGGTCGAGGGGCAGGCGCTCGCCTCCTCACCCTATAACGCGGGCGGCGTGCTGGTGCGCGGCGTGCGCGAGCAGGACCTCGCCGCGACCCCATTCGTCGCCGACACCATCCGCGAGGGTACGCTCGCGGGCTTCGACGAGAAGGGAGGGGTGGCGATCGGCCGGCGCCTCGCCGAGCAGTTGAGCCTGCGGGCGGGCGACACGCTGACCGTCGTCTCGCCGAAGGGTGCGGCGACGCCCTTCGGCACCGCGCCGCGCATCAAGTCGTATCCCATCGTCGCCATCTTCGAAATCGGCATGTCGGAATTCGACGCCGCCTTCGTCTACATGCCGCTTGAAGAAGCGCAGAATTACTTCAACCGCGACGGCGACGTAAGTGTCATCGAGGTGTACCTGAAGGACGCCGATCGGGTGGACGAGGCGCGAGCGGTGATCGACCAGGTGGCCGGGCGGCAGATCATGATGACGGACTGGCGCCAGCGCAACCGCACGTTCTTTTCCGCGCTGGAGGTTGAGCGCAACGTGATGTTCCTGATCCTGCTGCTGATCGTGCTCGTTGCGGCGCTCAACATTGTATCCGGCCTGATCATGCTGGTGAAGGACAAGAGCGCGGACATCGCCATCCTGCGTACCATGGGCGCAACGCGCGGCGCCATCATGCGGGTGTTCCTGATCACCGGCGCCTCCATCGGCATTTCCGGCACGGTGGCGGGCTTCCTGCTGGGGCTCGTGATCACGCTGAACGTGGAAACGATCCGCTCGTTCCTGTCGTCGCTGACCGGCACCGACCTGTTTTCCGCCGAAATCTACTTCCTGAGCCGCCTGCCGGCGGTCATCGAGCCCGGCGAGGTGGCGACCGTGGTGTTCACCGCGATCGTGCTGTCGCTGCTGGCAACGCTCTATCCGAGCTGGCGGGCGGCGCGCCTCGATCCCGTTGAAGCCCTGCGTTACGGTTGACAACATGAGCCAGACGAACGTGCCGCCGACGCCCGCCCTGTTCCTGTCGCAGGTGCGGCGCCATTACCGGCAAGGGCAGGGCATGCTGGAGATTCTGCGTGGCATCGATGTCGCCGTGTGGCCCGGCGAGATCGTGGCGCTGGTGGCGCCGTCGGGCTCCGGAAAATCGACGCTGCTGCATTGTGCCGGCTTGCTGGAGCGGCCTGACGGGGGCGAGGTCTATATCGGCGCCCAGCCCACGGTCGGGCTCGACGACGCGGGGCGCACGCGCCTGCGGCGGCTGGAGATAGGCTTCGTCTACCAGTTCCACCATCTGCTGCCCGAATTCTCCGCCATCGAGAACGTCTGCCTGCCGCAGCTCATCCGCGGCCTCGACAGCCGTATGGCCAAACAGCGGGCGGCGGAATTGCTATCGTTTCTCGGGCTTGCGGAGCGTCTCGATCACCGCCCGGCGGAGCTGTCCGGCGGCGAGCAGCAGCGCGTGGCGATCGCCCGTGCCGTGGCCAACGCGCCACGGCTGTTGCTGGCGGACGAGCCGACCGGCAACCTCGACCCCAAGACCGCCGACCATGTCTTCGCGACGCTGGTGGCGCTGGTGCGCGCCTCGCGGCTCGGCGCGCTGATCGCCACCCACAACCTCGACCTCGCTGCCCGCATGGACCGCCGGATCACCATCCGCGACGGCCTCGCCGTGCCGATATAGACGAAGCGCTGGCGACTTCACAGATATGGCGGGCGTCGGCAGCATGTCCGTGGTCACTGCATCAGTTGCGATATAAGCTGCCTGATTGAAACGCCGGATGATGCCGTGCGGAGTGTGCCCGTCGAGGCAGCGCAAGTGTAAGGTGCACCGGAGCGTGGGGATCACGCCCATGACTCAGCCGATCCTGGCTGGCGGAGCCGCCGATGAGCACCTGCGGCAGATGGCGGGAGAGGACTGCGGAGTCCCCTCCTTCAATCTTCCATATGGGATCGCGTAGCATTTACTTTCCGACAGGATGAATGTAACAGGCACTACGGAAAGAACGGTCACCGCATAAGGACGCAGATGTCTGCAGGTCACAGTGGGGCACGGGGTAAAAAGCGCGATGTGTTCAGCGATCGCTTCGCGCGCCGTTGTGAGGAGCTTTCACCGTCCTTCAAACGGGTCGCGGCCTTTATCGACGCCAATCGGCTGACGGTGCTGACCTCCTCCGCCGTCGATCTCGCGCGGGAGATCGGAACGTCGGACGCGACTGTGATCCGTGCCGTCCAGGCCTTGGGCTTCGACGGGCTGCACGATCTGAGGAGCGAGATCGCCGCATCTTATGGCAAGCGCAACGCGCCCGTGGACAATCTGCGGCGCACGCTGGCCGAGGCGTCGGAAAGTGTCGAGGCCGCGCTGGATACGGTTCTCGAAGTCTTCGCCACGGGGCTGGATGCCCTGGGCAAGCCCGCGTTTCGCGGGAATGTGCTGGCAGCATTGGACATCCTGCATACGGCGGAACGCATTGTGCTCTTCGGTATCGGGCCGACGGCCCATATCGCTGCCTATTTCGCGGCGCGGTTGCGGCGAAAGGGGAAGAAGCAGGCCGTGCTCGACCGGACGGGGGCGGAGCTTGCCGACCAGCTTCTCGACCTCGCGCACGGCGATGCCCTGCTGATGCTGGCCTACGGCAAGCCTTATCCCGAAGCCGAAGTCGCGCTCGCCGAGGCGCGTCGGCTGCGGATGCGCGTGGTTCTCGTCTCCGACTCGGAGGACACGGAACTCGCCCGGCGGGCCGACGTTGTGCTGGCGGTTCCGCGTGGGCGGAGCGAGCGAATGGCGCTGCACGGCGTGACCGTTTTGTGTCTGGAAATGCTCCTGCTCGGTCTGGCAACATCGGACTCGCAAAAAGCCGTGTCCACGCTGGGGGAGCTTGAGCGCCTGCGCAAGGCCACACGCTCCCGAAAACTATCGACCCACCCAGGAAAACTTCCGGACGAAAAATGATGAACACCCGGCAGACGATAAGCGATCGTCATCTCGAACTTGAAGGAATATCGCGCCGCTTCGGGAATGTGCAGGCGCTCGACGGCGTTTCCCTCGCGGTTGAACGTGGCGCCGTCGTCTGCCTCGTCGGGCACTCGGGTTGCGGCAAATCATCCCTGTTGCGCATTATCGCCGGGATAGACTGGCCGGATGGGGGCCGTGTGCTGCTCGACGGCAGGGAGATTTCCGGTCCCGCAGGCCACGTGGAGCCCGAAGATCGCAACATCGGGTTCATGTTTCAGGACTATGCGCTGTTTCCACACCTGAATGTCACGGATAACATCCTGTTCGGCCTGAAGCGGGTCGGCCGGCGCGCGGCGCGTGAGCGATGCGATGAAATCATCGGCCGGCTGGGTTTGAACCGCCTCGCGACACGTTTCCCGCACATGCTGTCCGGCGGAGAGCAGCAGAGGGTGGCGCTTGCCCGCGCCCTCGCGCCACAACCGGAAATCATGCTGATGGACGAGCCGTTCTCCAACCTCGACCGGGAATTGCGCAACGACATCCGGACGGAGACCATCGAACTTCTGCAGGAGCTGGGCACCACCGTCATCATGGTCACGCACGATCCGGAAGAGGCGCTTTCCGCGGGGGACATGGTCGTCCTCATGCGGGGGGGCAGGATTATCCAGTCCGGCGCGGGCGCGGAACTCTACGAACGCCCGTCGTGCCCCTATGCCGCGGAATTCTTCTGCTCGTTCAACAAGGTGCGGACTGCGTGCCGGAGCGGATATGCGGAAACGCCTCTCGGCAGGTTTGCGGCTCCCGGCTTTGCCGACGGCGCGCAGGCGACCGTCTACATCCGCCCACAGTGCCTGCGCGTGAACGGCGACGGCCACGGGGTGGAGTGCACGGTCGTGGATTGCGCGCTGATCGGCGAAATCGAGCAAATGCACATCGCCGTAGCAGCGTTGGCCGAGCCCCTGAGAATTCGTTCCACAGACCGCAGCCGCTTGCGCAAGGGCGATACGGCGCATGTTTCCGTATCACCCGAACAGGTTCTTGTTTTCTGAATCGCCGTAGCGGGCCGAAAATCTCTTATCGGCACAATAACCTGACTGCAATCCGAAGGACTGATTCAACGCAGGCGATGCGTTAGGCGAAGTAGCACTTTACTGCTACAGCTTTATGCTGTTTCTCCAGCCTTCAATCGGGTCAATTGACCTAGATTGTAATCATAACAATTCTACATAAACGCGCACAGAGATGGAGTCAAGCATGAAGACGCATATGACACTGAGAAACATGCTGGCGGGTTCGCTTTTAGCGGTCGTCGCCGGCACGTCCGGGGCCATGGCTGCGGAACTCAACCTCTACACGACCCGTGAGCCGGGCCTGATCCAGCCGCTGCTCGATGCGTTCACCAAATCGACGGACATCAAGGTCAATACGATCTTCCTGAAGGATGGCCTTGCCGAGCGTGTCGCGTCGGAAGGCGACAAGTCGCCGGCGGATCTGCTCATGACGGTTGACGCGGGCAATCTTGTCGATCTCGTGGAAAAGGGGCTGACGCAGAGCGTCCAGTCGGACGTGCTGACCGGCAGCATTCCTGCTTCGCTGCGCGATGCGAACGGCAACTGGTTCGCGCTGTCGCTGCGCGCCCGTGCGCTCTATGCGGCAAAGGATCTGGACCTTAAGGAAATCACCTACGAGCAGCTCGCTGATCCGGCCTGGAAGGGCAAGATCTGTATCCGCTCCGGGCAGCATCCCTACAACGTCGCGCTGGTCGGCTCCTACATCGCCCACCATGGCGAGGAGGCGGCCGAGAAGTGGCTCACGGGCTTGAAGGCGAACCTCGCCCGGAAGGCCGGCGGCGGCGACCGGGAAGTCGCGCGCGACATCATGGGCGGGCTGTGCGACATCGGCGTGGCCAATTCGTACTACGTCGGCCTGATGCGCAGCGGCAAGGGCGGGCCCGAGCAGGAGCAATGGGCGAAGGCGATCAAGATGGTTCTGCCCGTCTTCGAAGCTGGCGGGACGCAGGTGAACATCACGGGCGCCGCTGTCGCGCGCCATGCGCCGAACAAGGCCGAAGCCGTGAAGCTGCTGGAATATCTCGTGTCCGATGAGGCGCAGAAGATCTACGCCGAGGCGAACTTCGAATATCCCGTCAACGCCAAGGCGACGGTTTCCCCGCTGATCGCCGAATATGGCGTGCTGAAGCCCGACACGGTCGACCTCGCCAAGGGCGTGAGCTTCCGCAAGAAGGCCAGCGAACTCGCTGAAAAAGTCGGCTTCGACAACTGACCCACGCTTGTTGCGTCTGCCGGCCTTTAAGGCCGGCAGCCGTCCCTGCCGATCATGTCCGCGACGATTTCCAATCCCATGAGAACTGTTTCGCGGCGTCTTCTCGGGCTGAGATGGCGCCTTCCGGCCTTCGCCATTGCCGCTTTCGTCTGCCTTCCGGTTGCCGCGCTGACCCTGACTGCATTCGAGGGCAGCGTAGGGCTGTGGCCACATATGATCCGGTATGTGCTGCCGGCGGCGCTCCGTGACACGCTGGTCCTGCTGGTCGGCGTGGGCGTGCTGACCACGCTGATCGGCACGACCACCGCATGGATCGTGACAGCCTACGATTTTCCCGGCCGGCGGTTTCTCGAATGGGGCCTGCTGCTGCCGCTGGCGGTGCCCACCTACATCATCGCCTACGCCTATCTCGACATCATGCATCCGGTCGGCTCCGTGCAGGGCGTATTGCGCTATCTGCTCGGCTACTCCAGCCCTCGCGAGTTCCGCCTTCCCGACATCAGGTCGATGGGGGGCTGCATTCTGCTTCTGGGCCTCGTGCTCTATCCCTATGTCTATCTGACCACGCGCTCGATGTTCCTGACGCAGGCGGCCAGCCTGGTCGAAGTGTCGCGCACGCTCGGCAGCCGCCGCCGCGATGTATTCTGGCGGGTGGCCTTGCCGCTTGCACGCCCCGCCATCGCCGTCGGCGTCAGCCTGGCGCTGATGGAAACGTTGAACGACATCGGTGCTTCCGAGTTCCTCGGCGTCAAGACACTGACCGTCTCGGTCTATACCACCTGGATCAGCCGCTCCGACATGCCGGGCGCCGCGCAGATCTCCCTTGCGATGCTCTTCCTGGTTGTGGGGCTCGTGCTCATCGAGCGCCATGCGCGCCGCAACCAGCGCTATACGGCGGCGGCCCAGCGGCCGCGCGCAATGGGCACTTTCCGGTTGACCGGATATCGGGCGGCGGGTGCGTTCGCCGTCTGCATCGTGCCTGTTGCACTCGGCTTTGTCGTGCCCGCGGTCTATCTGGGTGTGGAGGCCTACAAGCGCTACCGCTTCGCGGGGCTTTCGGAACGGTTGCTGGGAGAGGTGGTCAACACTGTCACTGTCGCCACGGCGGCGACAGCCATCGTGCTGCTCTGCGGCCTCGTCGTCGCTTACGCGGCGCGCACCTATCCGGGGCGCGCGACTGCGACGGCGGCGCGGATATCCACGCTCGGCTACGCCATTCCGGGAACCGTCCTCGCGCTTGGCCTTCTCATGCCGATTGGCGCGCTCGACCGCATGCTTGCGACCGGCGCGGAGCGAATTTTCGGGGTGTCGATCGGCCTCCTGCTGCTCGGTTCCGGCACGGCGATCGTTCTGGCCTACAGCGCCCGTTTCATGGCCATCGCGACGGGCGGTATCGAGGCCGGCTTCAGCCGCATCTCGCCGTCTCTGGACCACGCCGCCCGCATGTTGGGCCAGACGTCGTCCGGCGTATTCCGCAAGGTGCATCTGCCGCTATCGAAGCCGGCGCTCGTTTCCGCGGGGCTGCTGGCTTTTGTAGACTGCATGAAGGAACTGCCGGCAACGCTGCTGCTGCGCCCGCTGAATTTCGAGACGCTGGCAACGCATCTTTACGGCGAGGCGGCGCGGGGCACCTATGAGGAAGCGTCGATCGCCGCGCTGCTGATCGTCGTGATCGGCATATTGCCCGTCGCCGTGCTCTCTCGCGTCGGGCGGGGCGACCGGCCGGAGACTGTCGGCGACCGTGGACAGGCCGCCGCCGGCAGGGAGGTCTCGAATGCCGGGGAATGATCACCTGCGGCGGCATCCCCGGTCGTCGAGAACCTGTCGTGCGGCAAGGGCCATCCCGCGTTCAGCCTGACCGTTGCGCAGGGAGTTGCGGCCGGGCGCCAGGCGTTGCTATAGCCCTCGCGAATCAAGTGATGCCGGAGCCCGCCTTCCCGGAGCGCGTGAGGTAACCCTTCGTCTGCCGTTCAAGCGTGACGTCGACAGTAACCACCCGCGTGGCGAGCAGTCAAAAAACAAGGTTTTGAGAGAGTTTAGCGAGAATTGGCTGGGGAACCTGGATTCGAACCAGGACTGACGGAGTCAGAGTCCGCAGTTCTACCGTTAAACTATTCCCCAGCAAGGGATCGCTCTATTGTAGAGACACTTCCGAGCGGAGTGTCCGGGAACGAGGTCCCATCGAGCGGCGCTGAATGTGTCGCCCGATGGCGAATTACTTAGACGCGCCCGCATCGTCCGTCAAGCGGGTCCGCGAAAATTATCCACCGGCAGGATGCCGTGCCGCTGGTCGTCATTTGCGCGTGAAGCGGTATTCGGTGACCTGGCGGTATATGTCGCCGGGGCGCAGCACCGGGTCGGGAAAATTCGGCCGGTTGATGGCGTCGGGGAAGTTCTGCGCCTCAAGGCAGATGCCGGCGCCGGGGCCGTAGTGGACACCGTCTAGGCCGGGCACCGGCACGTTCAGCTTGCCGCCGTCATAGACCTGCAGGCCAGGTTCGGTGGTCCACACGTCGAGCCACAGGTTGTTGACGAGCGACGACAGCACCGCGGCATGCGCGAGTTCGGGGGCTTTGCCTGCCGTTGCGTCCGGGTCGGCGGGCTCCACCCTGTCGCGCCGCAGCACGAAGTTGATGTCGTAGTGGACGGGCGCGCCGGTAAGCGCATCCGGAAAGCGGATGCTGCGGTTGGCGCGGAAGTCGTTTGGCGTGCCGTTGACGGGGAGAATCTCGCCCGTGGGGATGAGATCGGCGTCCGTCGGCGTGAAGAAGTCGGCGTCTATACTCAGGCGGTGATTGAAGATCGACGCGCCGCCATCGAGGTTGAAATAGGAATGGTGGGCGAGGTTGACGGGCGTCGGCCGGTCCGTGGTGGCTGAAAGCTCCACGCGCAAAATGCCGGGATCGCGCAGGCGATAGGTGCAGACGGCGCGCACGGCGCCGGGAAACCCGTTGTCGCCGTCCGGGGAGTCGAGCGTCAGCGTCACGCCCGATTCATCGTGGTCCGCCAGTGTCCACAGCTTGTTGCCGAAGCCGTCACCGCCGTGCAGCGTATGCTGTCCCGCCTGATTGCGCGTGAGGTCGTAGGTCCGGCCGTCAAGGGTGAAGCGCCCGCCGGCGATCCGGTTGGCGACGCGCCCGGCGATGGCGCCCATATGCGGGGAATGGGCGACGTAGTCCCTGATCGTGTTCAGCCCTAGCACGACGCGCTGCCAGTGCCCGTCGCCGAGGTGCACCTTGAGGTCGCGGACGACCGCACCCCAGGTGATGACCTTTGCCTCGATGCCGGACCCGGGCGCGCGGATGCCGATCTCGTCGACACGCCGCCCCTCGATTTCCCCGAACGCGCCTGTGGTCATCGTTTCTCCCTGTTATTGTCTGCGGCCGCGCACCCGCGCGGCCCGAAGTGTTGTGCTTGTTGTGAGCCGGATGGTGAAAACGGGTTCCGCCGCGTCTCCGGTCGTCCGGAGCAGCGGCGTCGCCGCTTTATCTCCTTGTTGATGCACCGGATTTATCCGGAAAAACGGCATTCCTTTGCCGGTTTGATGCTCTATGGATGATTCGTCTGTTCAATGGTATCCACGCTGCGGCATCACGCATGAGGAAGGGAATCGCGGCGTTACACCGGGCAGGGGGTGGAGTTTCACTTCTACTGGAAGAAAATCCAGTCATTGCAGGAGGAACGCATCTATGAGGCAGGCAAGCAAGGGGCACGGGCGCACCGGCACGGAAACGGCGATGCCGCCGGAGGGAAGGCGCAAGGGCCCGGGGAGATTTCTGTCGGCGCTTGTCATCGGGGTTCTCGTGGTGGCTCTTGCCGCCTGTGCCGCCCAGCGGCCAGTGAGAAGCACGCGGGGAGGCATCGGCAAACCCCCGCCGGAACGGGCGCCCGTGGAATACACCCAGTCCCGGTCGGGACCTCTCATCACACCGGATACCGATCCGTTCGCCATTGATTGAGGTCAAACGAATCTGCTCCCTGCACGCTTACCAGGTGCCGATATTGGGCAGGCTCGTCCACGGCTCCTGCGGCGGCAGGGGCTGACCCTCCTGCAGGATCTCGATGGAGATGCCTTCGGGAGAGCGGATGAAGGCCATGCGGCCGTCGCGCGGGGGGCGGTTGATGACGACGCCGGCCTTCGCGAGCCTGTCGCAGAACGCATAGATGTCGTCGACGCGATAGGCGAGGTGACCGAAGTTCCTGCCGCCCGTGTATTCCTCCGGGTCCCAGTTCCAGGTCAGCTCGATCTCCGGCGCGCCCCACTCGCGCGCGGTTTCGAGATCGGCCGGCGCGGCGAGGAACACCAGCGTGTAGCGGCCGGCCTCGTTCTGCGTACGGCGTGTTTCCACGAGGCCAAACTTGTTGACGTAGAAATCGAGCGCGGCGTCGAGATCGCGCACCCGGACCATGGTGTGAACGTAGCGCATGAGCGCATCCCTCTCCTGTGTTATCGCCACTTGACTCGCCGCCGTTGATAGAGCGACCTGCACCCGGGCAATGTTACGCGCGGGCCTGCGGCTTTCCGCCCGCGCGATGCTGCAACGGCGGCAATGAGCCAACAGGTTTCGATCCACGATGTCAAATGCAGGATGGAGATGATCGATGCATGCTGCGAATGACGGCCATGCTGTAGATGACGCTAACCGACGCAAGGAACGTGTCGCGCTGGTTTCAATATTCGTCAGCGCGCTACTGACCATTGCCAAGGCGATCGGCGGCTTCTCCACCGGGTCGCTGGCGCTGCTGTCGGACGCGGCCAACAGCCTGCTCGACGTCGGCGCCACGACGTTGACGTGGCTCGCCGTGAGGGAGGCGCACAAGCCTGCCGACGACAAGCACCACTTCGGCCACGGCAAGTTCGAGTCGATGTCGGCACTCGCCGAGACGGCATTCCTGTTCCTGCTGTCGGGTGTTGTCGCGGTGGAGGGCGTGCGGCGCCTGTCGAGCGGTTCCGACGCGGTGGAGCCGAACTGGATGGCGGCGTTCATCCTCATCGGTGCCATTCTCGTCGACGGGTGGCGCTGGTGGATGCTGAAGCGCGTGGCGCGCGAGACGGGCAGCGAGGCGCTGGAGGCGGATGCGCTGCACTTCTCGTCTGACCTCGTGAATTCCATCTTCGTGCTGATCGCGCTGGGCCTGGCGGCGATCGGCTATCAGGCGGCGGATGCGCTGATCGCCATCGGCGTTTCCGCGTATATCGCCATCGCCGGTTTCGGGCTGGCGCGCCGCACCATCGCCAATCTGCTGGATACGGCGCCCCCCGGCATGGCGGAGCGCGTGCGCGAGATCGTGCAGACGGTGCCGGGCGTCGTCGCCGTGGCGCAGGTGCGCGTGCGCCCGGCCGGCTCCGGTGTGCTGGGCGAGGTGGCGGTCGACGTGTCGCGCACGCTGCCTCTGGAGCGCGTGAAGGCCATCCGCGAGCGGGTGACGCAGGCGCTCGCCGCCGAACTGGAGCGCGCGGAGTTCACCGTGACGGCGAACCCCGTCCAGCTCGGCTCCGAGACGGTACAGGAGCGCGTCAACCTGATCGCGCACAGAAACCGCGCGCCCGTGCATCATGTGACGGTGCAGAACGTCAGCGGCAGGCTGTCGATCAGCCTCGATCTTGAGATCGACGGCCGGACATCGCTCGGCGAAGCCCACGCGGCGGCGACCCGGCTTGAGAACGCGCTGCGCGAGGAATTCGGCGCCGAAACCGAGGTCGAGACCCATATCGAGCCGCTGGAGAGCGACCCGCTGGACGGGCAGGACGCGCCGCCCGCCGTCGTCGCGCGGATCGCCGATATCCTGCGGGCCAGCGCTGCCGCCACCGATTCCATTCACGATATCCATCATGTGCGCGTGCGCGAAACGCCCTGCGGGCTGGTGGTGAATTATCATTGCTGCGCGCCGCCGGCGCTCGACATCGCCGCCGTCCACGCGCAGGTCGACATTCTGGAGCGGCTGCTGAGGCAGGAGCTGCCGGAGGTGGCGCGCGTCGTGGGCCACGCGGAGCCGGAACAGGCCGACAGGAGGCTCGCCCGCACCGGAACATCCTGAGCAAGGAACTGCCTGCCTATACTTGACTTGCATACCCGCCCGGAGTGGAATGCAAGGGCGTTGCATGCGCAGCGGTTCGGCGGGCCCATTCCCGCCCGGTGGCGGGTGGACGGGGGGCATCGTCGGCAAGTGGCATCGTCGGAAAACGGGCCAGCGGATATGGAGCGGGAGCGCCGCGTTCGTTGCCGGGAAAGGGGTGCAGATGTCACACGGACTGTCCTCTCCGTCGTCCGGTGTCGGCGCGGTGATCACTCAGGAGCTTGGCCTGCGGCCGCGGCGGCGGTCCGACCCGCGCAAGGAGACGTCGGCTCTGCAGGACCTGGCGCGGCAGATGCTGGAGCGCCCGGATGCGTTTCTGCCGTATCTCGTCGCTGTCGCCATGGAGGTCAGCGAGGCGCATTCGGCAGGCATCAGCCTGCATGAGCCCGACGCGCCGGAGGGCGATGTATTCCGCTGGCATTTTCTGAAGGGCGCCTGCGCGCCGTTCATCGGCCGCACCACGCCGCGCGGCGCGAGCCCCTGCGGCCTGTGTCTCGACGAGGGCGGGCCGGTGCTGATCGCCTATCCGGAGCAGTTCTACTCCTCCTATGCGATGCCCGACATCGTCAGCTACGAGGCTCTGCTCGTACCTATCTACAAAGGCGGCAAGGAGCCCCTGGGCGCGCTGTGGGTGATCTCCCACGACGAACGGCGGCGCTTCGACGGCGGCGACGCGCAGGTGCTGACGGAACTCGCGAGCTTCGCCGGCATCGCCATCAAGATGATCCGCGACGCTCACGCGCTCAAGGAAGCGCTGGCCATGCAGGAGATTCTGACGCGCGAGATGCGTCACCGCATCAGCAACATCCTCACCGTGGCGGGTGGCCTTGTGAGCGCCTCGGCGCGCACCGCCGGGTCGCCACAGGAAATGGCGGCCAGCGTTCGCGGCCGGCTGGAGGCGCTGGGGCGGGCGCAGGCGCTGGTGCACAGGGTCGAGCGGCATGCCGACGACGGCGCGCCCGCTTCTTTCGCGTCGCAGTTGCGGGCGCTGGTGAAGGTGATCGCGGCGCCCTATTGCGGCGACGGCCGGGGAGTTGTGCTGGAGGAACCGGAGGAGGAACCCTCCGACACTTTTTCCATCGGGCAGGGCGCGCTGACGGCGCTCGGCCTCATCCTGCACGAACTCGCCACCAACGCCGCCAAGTACGGCGCGCTGTCGGCGGCAACCGGGCAGGTAACGGTGATGTGGCGCAGGGAAGGGGAGAGCTGCGTTCTCACCTGGCGCGAGAGTGGCGGCCCTCCTGTAGCGGCTGCCCCGACGGAAACCGGCTTCGGCTCCAGCCTCATCAGGCGCACGGTCACCGGCCAGCTTGGCGGAAGTATTGCGCTCGACTGGCCGCCGGAAGGCCTGCGGGTCGATATCCGCATGGCGGCCAAAGCGCTGTCACGTTAAGAAATCGACATGATCGAGACGGGAGACGGTCGCTGTCTCCCGATCCGTTTCGTTCGGGCCGGGCCGGCGGTGCATCCTACTCGGCGGCGTCCTCGCCGGGGGCGCGGCCGCCATGGGGGGCTTGGCCGCCCTTGCGTCCCGCTTCCGCGGCCAGTGTCGGATTTTGCGAGAAGCTGCGCTTTTCGTCCGGCACGCTGCGTCCGCCCTTGCGTCCGGCCTCCGCCGCGAGTTGGCGGTTCTGCGAGAAGCTGCGCTTCTCGTTCGGCACGCTCCGTCCGCCTTTGGAAGCGATCGCACGCTGCTTTTCCCGGTCCATGGAGGCGAAGCCGCGCGCGGAAGTCGTCTTTCCAGGCGTCGTGGTATTGGCGTTGGTCATCGGGTCCTCATCTGCTTGATCTTTGCTGCTCCCCGTTTCCGGCAACGCGCGACCACCGGAGGAGTTCCCGAAAAATGAGCCGGGCACGCGCGATGACGGTTGTGCCAGCCACTATTGCTGGCATTCAGGGCAGAAAAACGTCGAGCGGCCCGATTGGACGATGCGTTTCACGGTTCCCCGGCAACCGGGCGTGACGCAGGGTTCGCCCTCGCGTCCGTAAACGCGGAACGTATGCTGGAAATAGCCGAGGTTGCCGTCCGTATGCGCGAAATCGCGCAATGTCGATCCGCCGGCCGCGATGGCGTCGTTGAGAACATCGCGGATGGCGAGCGTCAGCCGGAGGGCAGCTTCCGTGGGCTTGCCGTCGGCGGTGACGATGCTGCCTGCGGGGCGGTCCGGCGCGAGGCCCGCCCGGTGCAGCGCCTCGCAGACATAGATATTGCCGAGCCCCGCGATCAGACGCTGGTCCAGCAGTGCGGCCTTCAGCGGCGTGCGCCGCCCCGCGAACAGCGCTGCCAGCACCTGCGCGTCGAGGGCATTGCCGAGCGGCTCGACGCCGATATGGCGGAACAGGGCATGCGTTTCGAGTTCATCCCACGGCACGAGCAGCATGAAGCCGAATCGCCGCACGTCGTTGTAGGTGACGCGCGCGCCGTTCGAGAGATGGAACACGACGTGGTCATGCGTCGCATTGCCGCCCGCGGCGAAGTGGAAGTCGCCCGGCGCGCCGTTTCCCGCCGGCGTCTCGACGAGGAAGCGTCCGCTCATGCCCAGATGCATCACGAGCGCAAGCTCGCCCTCGATATCGGCGAGGAGATACTTGGCCCGACGCGACAGGGCGTCGATGCGCCTGCCCTGAAGGCGCTCGGCGAAGCGTTCGGGAAACGGAAAGCGCAGGTCCGCGCGGCGCTGTTCCAGGCGCACGATGCGCGCGCCGCTCATCACGGGTTCGAGGCCGCGGCGCACGGTCTCGACTTCGGGCAGTTCCGGCATGGGAGCGATGGGGCCTTCTGTGTCTTGTGCACGATCCCGGAAGGCGGCGTCCGCTTTCCACGAAAGACGATGCATGAACCAAGGAGCTGGAGCGGCGGGGGCTCCGGTTTTCTGTCCGCCGCGCCATGCTACGGGCGGTGGGCGCGGGCGGAAAACGAGATGAGCATAGCGAAGGGCCGAGGCTTTCGCTATGGTCCGCGAAACCGTGCGCACGGTGCGCGGATGCAGCGGGAAGGTATCATGACGAGCGAGGCGACGACCCATTTCGGATTCACGGACGTGCCGCTGGCCGAGAAACAGGGACTGGTCGACGATGTCTTCCACAAGGTCGCCGACCGTTACGACCTGATGAACGACCTGATGTCGGTGGGCATGCACCGGCTGTGGAAAGACGCGCTGATATCCATGCTGCGCCCGCCGCGCGAGCGCCCCTTCAGCCATCTCGACGTCGCGGGCGGCACGGGCGATATCGCCTTCCGCGTGCTGGAAGCGGGCGGGCCGCAGACGCAGGTCACCATCCTCGACATCAACGGCGACATGCTGCGCGTGGGGCGGGAGCGGGCGAGGCAGACATACGCCGGCCGGTTGCGCTTCGTGCAGGGCAACGCCGAGAAGCTGCCGCTGTCCGACCGCGCCTACGACGGCTACACCATCGCCTTCGGCATCCGCAACGTGCCGGACATCCCGGCGGCGCTGCGCGAGGCGTACCGCGTGCTGAAACGCGGCGGCCACTTCCTGTGCCTCGAATTCAGCCGCGTCGACGTGCCGGTGCTCGACACCGTCTATGATACCTATTCCTTCAATGTCATACCGGGCATCGGCCGGCTGGTGACGGGCGACGGCGAGCCCTATCGCTACCTTGTGGAGTCGATCCGCAAGTTTCCGCTGTTCGATACATTCGCGGATATGATTCGGGAGGCGGGTTTCGGCCGCGTCAGCTACCGGCCCCTGAGCGGCGGCATCGTCGCCATCCATTCCGGCTGGAAACTGTGAGCCGGCAAGGGGTGACCATCGCATGATCAGCAGCCTCATCCATCTGGCGCGATTGTCGCGGGTCGGCTTCGTGCTGGCGCGCGAGGGAGCGCTCGGCCTCATCGACACGGCGGAGCTGCCGCCGGCGGGTCGGCTCGCTATCCGGCTGGCGCGCGTCATCGAGCGGCCCGGCCTCGGCGGTGGCGCGGAGCGGCTCGCCGCCGCGCTCACGCGGCTCGGTCCCTCTTACGTCAAGTTCGGCCAGTTTCTGGCCACCCGGCCGGATGTCGTGGGCGCGCGCACGGCGCACGATCTCGAATCGCTGCAGGACAAGATGCCGCCCTTCGAGCAGGAGAAGGCGGTGCGGATCGTGGAGAACGCCTTCGGCGGGGAGCTGCGGACGGTGTTCGCCGAGTTCAGCCCGCCCATCGCGGCCGCCTCCATCGCGCAGGTGCATCGCGCGCGGCTTCTCAGCGGCGATGTGGATGTGGCCGTGAAGATACTGCGGCCGGGCGTGCGCGAGCGATTCGCGCGCGATCTCGGCGCCATGCGCTTCGCGGCGCGGCTCTTCCATCGCCTGCTGCCCGATACGCGCCGCCTGCGCCCGGTCGAGGTGGTGGAGACGCTTGCGCGCTCCGTCACCATGGAGATGGACCTGCGGCTGGAGGCGGCAGCCCTTTCGGAGATGGGCGAGAATACCCGCGACGACGCGGATTTCCGCGTGCCGAAGGTGGAGTGGGATGCGACGGCCCGCGAGGTGATGACCAGCGAGTGGGTGCACGGCATTCCGCTTTCCGACATCCCGGCCATCGACGCGGCGGGGCACGACCGCACCGCGCTGGCGAAAACCGTGATCCAGTCCTTCCTGCGGCACGCGCTGCGTGACGGATTCTTCCACGCGGACATGCATCCGGGCAACCTGTTCGTCGATCCGCAGGGCCGCCTCGTCGCCGTCGACTGCGGCATCATGGGACGGCTGGGGCGGGCGGAGCGGCGCTTCCTGGCGGAAATCCTGCTCGGCTTCATCACCCGCGACTACCGGCGCACCGCGCAGGTGCATTTCGACGCCGGCTACGTGCCGGACTACCACTCCGTCGCGGACTTCGCGCAGGCGATCCGCGCCATAGGCGAACCGATCCACAACCGTCGCGCGGACGAGATCTCGATGGCGAAGCTGCTCACGCTGCTGTTCGAGATCACGGCGCTGTTCGACATGGCGACGCGCACGGAACTCGTCATGCTGCAGAAGACGATGGTGGTCGTCGAGGGTGTCGCCCGCAAGCTCGACCCGCAGCTCGACATATGGGGCACGGCGGAGCCCGTGGTGCGCGAGTGGATCGGGCATAACCTCGGCCCGCGCGGGCTGCTGGCGGAAGCCGGGCGCGGGGCGCAGGACGTGGGCGGCGTGATCGCCCGCCTGCCGGCGCTGCTGGCGCGGGGCGAGAAGATGTTCATGCGCCTCGAAAAGGCGTCGGCGGAAGGCTTCACCCTGTCGCCGGCGAGTACGGAGTCGATCGGCAAGGCGGAGGCGCGCGGCAACCGCGGCGCGACGCTGGCGCTGTGGGCGATCGCGTTGCTGCTGCTGCTCGGCCTGTTGTGAACCGGGCCGGGTGCAGCCGCGTGAGGATGGATGATCGGGAGGTATTCCATGGAACACGAGGCGGCTGACGAGAATACGCGCAACCATCTGGCGGGCAGGCACCTGCTGCTGATCATCGGCGGCGGGATCGCCGCTTACAAGGTGTTGGAGTTGATCCGCCGCGCGAAGGACCGCGGGCTGGGCGTGCGCGCCATCATGACGCAGGCGGCGACCGAGTTCGTCACCCCGCTGTCGGTGGCGAGCCTCACCGGCGAAAAGGCATTCACCGACCTTTTCTCGCTTACCGATGAGGCCGACATCGGCCATATCGCGCTTTCGCGCTCGGCCGACCTCGTTGTGGTGGCGCCGGCCACCGCCGACCTCCTCGCCAAGATGGCCAACGGCCATGCGGACGACTACGCCTCGACGGCGCTCCTCGCCACCGACAAGCCCGTGCTGGTGGCGCCCGCCATGAACCCGCGCATGTGGGCGCATGCCGCCACGCGACGCAACGTGGAAACGCTGCAGGCCGACGGCATCCATTTCGTCGGCCCCAACAGCGGCGCCATGGCGGAGCGCGGCGAATCGGGCTTCGGCCGCATGGCGGAGCCGGCGGAAATCCTCGCCGCCATCGAAGCGCTGCTGTCGCCTGTGCCGCTGCTGCTGTCAGGGGATGGCGGCCACGAGAAGCAGCTCGCGTTGCTGCCGCTCGCCGGCAAGCGGGTGCTTGTCACCTCCGGCCCCACGCACGAGCCCATCGATCCGGTGCGCTACATCGCCAACCGCTCGTCCGGCCGGCAGGGCCACGCCATCGCGGAGGCCGCGGCGCAGGCGGGCGCGGAAGTCATCCTTGTTTCCGGCCCGGTCAACCTGCCCGATCCCCACGGTGTGAAGGTGCGCCACGTCACTACCGCGCGCGACATGCTGGCGGCGGTGCTCGCCGCGCTTCCGGTCGATATCGCCATCTTCGCCGCAGCGGTGGCGGACTGGCGCACGGCAGAGGAGGCCGACGCCAAGATCAAGAAGGGCGCGGGCACGATGCCGCAATTCACCCTCATCGAGAATCCCGATATTCTGGCGACCGTCGCCAAGGGGGCGCCGCGCCCCGGGCTCGTCGTCGGCTTCGCGGCGGAGACCGATACCGTGCTCGATCACGCGCGCGCCAAACTTGAGCGCAAAGGCTGTGACTGGATCGTCGCGAACGACGTGGGCAAGGGCACCGGCGTGATGGGCGGCGAGCGCAACACCGTCCATCTCGTCAGCAAGGACGGCATCGAAAGCTGGCCGACCATGGACAAGACCGAGGTGGCGCGCCGGCTGGTGGCGAGGGCGGCGGCCGCGCTCCGGGCTGCCGATCCGCAGGCGTGATGCCGAGAACCGAGACTGCCGAAGGACGACGATGATGAGTGAATTGCTGACCGGACACGTGCTGCGCATCGTGCAGCTCCCTCACGCCCGCGGCCTGCCGCTGCCCGCCTATGCCAGCGCCGCCGCCGCCGGGCTCGACCTCGCGGCTGCCGTTGCGGAGGATGCGCCTGTCGTGATTGCGCCGGGCGGGCGGGCGCTCGTGCCGACCGGGCTGGTGCTTGCGCTGCCGCCCGGCACGGAGGGGCAGGTGCGCCCCCGTTCCGGCCTCGCGCTGAAGAACGGCGTCACCGTGCTCAACGCGCCGGGCACGATCGACGCCGATTATCGCGGCGAGGTCGCCGTCATCCTGCTCAACACGGGCAGCGAGCCGTTCGCGGTCACGCGCGGGCTGCGCATCGCCCAGCTCATCGTGGCGCCCGTGCTGCGTGCGACCGTGGAGGCGGTCGACGATCTTGACGACACCGCACGCGGCACGGGCGGTTTCGGATCGACGGGTATCTGAGGTGCGCGGCGGGATTTATCAGTTCTGCCGCGTGGAATAGGGATAATGCCTCCTACTTACAGAAATATTACGGAAAAGACTTTTATTTCCTGATTGTTTCGGTAATTTTGGTTGAGTGATTGATGCGTCGCGCCCGCCCTGCCACCCGGCGGCGCGCGACGGGAGGCAAGGATAGTCGATGTACCTGTTATCCCGCCGCAGTTTGCTTGCCATTGCGGCCGTCGTCGATGTCGCGATCCACGCGCGTCCGGCGCCCGTTGCCGCGAAGTTCCTCGCTGCCAGGCATCATCTGCCGCCTCGTCATCTGGAGACGGTTCTGCAGCAGCTTGTCCGGGCGGGTATCCTGAAAGGCGTTCGCGGCCCCCGGGGCGGCTATGAACTCGCGCGTGAGCGGCGGCGCATCAGCGCGGGCGACATCGTGCGCGCGGCTATGGCCGCCGCAAGCGACGAGAATCTGCCGCCGGTTCCGGAATCCGCGCTGGTGGAGCAGGTCATCGGCCCGGTCGTCCGCGAGGCGTCCGGCGCGTTTCTGGCGCGGCTCGACGCAGTGACTGTCGAGGATATCTGCCGCCGGGCAGAGAAGACGACGACGTTGAGCCCGCCCACGGTGACGAGCGATTTCACCATCTGAGCGGGATCGCCGGCCGCATCGGCGCCAACTGCCGGCGTGGCAAGCCTTTTCGCCGGAGGGCGTATCCGGTTGTCGCCCGCCGGCCGATCGCTTATCGATGGCTGTTACAGGCCGTGCCGGTCGGGGTGTTGCCCTGCGGCCGGTTCGGCGCAGGCGGGTTTGGATTGGGGCACATAGCGCACACAGGAGACGAAAATGACCGCAGCGGGAGAAGCAGACAAGGCGTTGAAACGGGGCAGGGGGCGCATTTACGATTCGATCACCGGGACGATCGGCGACACGCCGCTCGTGCGTCTCAGCCGGCTGGCGGCCGAAAAGGGCATCAAGGCCAATCTGCTGGCCAAGCTCGAATTCTTCAATCCGATTTCGAGCGTGAAGGACCGCATCGGCGTGGCGATGATCGACGCGCTGGAGCAGCAGGGCGTCCTGCAGCCCGGCGGCACCATCATCGAGCCGACGTCGGGCAACACCGGCATCGCGCTTGCCTTCGTCTCGGCGGCGCGTGGTTACCGGCTGATCATCGTCATGCCGGAGACGATGTCCGTCGAGCGGCGGAAGATGCTCCTTCTGCTCGGCGCGGAACTTGAGCTGACGCCGGGCGCGCAGGGCATGAAGGGCGCCATAGCGCGTGCCGAGGAACTGAAGGCGGCGATCCCCGGTTCCGTCATTCCGCAGCAGTTCGCCAACCCGGCGAACCCGGATATCCATCGGCGCACGACCGCCGAGGAAATCTGGAACGACACCAACGGTGAGGTGGACGTGCTCGTCGCGGGTGTGGGCACCGGCGGCACCATCACGGGCGTCGGGCAGGTGCTGAAGGAGCGCAAGCCTTCCGTGCGCGTCGTCGCCGTCGAGCCCGAGGATTCGCCGGTGCTGTCGGGTGGTGCGCCCGGTCCCCACAAGATTCAGGGCATCGGTCCCGGCTTCGTGCCGTCGATCCTCGACCGCTCCGTGATCGACGAGGTGGTGACGGTCGGCAACCAGACGGCTTTCGACAACTCGCGCCTGCTCGCCCACATCGAGGGCATCCCGGTCGGCATCTCCTCCGGCGCGGCAATCGCCGCGGCGCTTGAGATCGGCGCGCGCCCGGAACTCGCGGGCAAGAACATCGTCATCATCATCCCGTCCTTCGCCGAGCGCTATCTGTCGACCGCGCTGTTCGAGGGGCTGTGAGACGGGCGCCCATGTTTCCATTCGGGCAATAAAAAACGCGGGAGGCATATGCCTCCCGCGTCTTGCATCCGGGTGACCGCGCCGGCAATCAGGCGGCGGTTTCCTTCGAGCGTTCGGCGCGCTTGCGCTCGTTGGGGTCGAGGTGGACCTTGCGCAGACGGATGGACTTCGGCGTCACCTCCACCAGTTCGTCGTCCTGAATCCAGGCGAGCGAACGCTCCAGCGTCATGCGGATCGGCGGCGTCAGGCGCACGGCCTCGTCCTTGGAGGTGGTGCGGATGTTGGTGAGCTTCTTGCCCTTGAGCACGTTCACCTCAAGATCGTTCTCGCGGTTGTGCTCGCCGACGATCATGCCCGTGTAGACCTTCCAGCCGGGCTCGATCATCATCGGGCCGCGATCCTCCAGGTTCCACAGCGCGTAGGCGACGGCCTCGCCCTGATCGTTGGAGATCAGCACGCCGTTGCGGCGGCCGGGGATCTCGCCCTTGAAGGGGGCGTACTCATGGAACAGGCGGTTCATGATCGCCGTGCCGCGCGTGTCGGTCATCAGTTCCGACTGATAGCCGATGAGGCCGCGCGTGGGAGCGTGGAACAGCAGGCGCTGGCGGTTGCCGCCAGAGGGGCGCATCTCGATCATCTCGGCGCGGCGCTCCGACATCTTCTGCACGACGGAGCCGGAGTATTCCTCGTCCACGTCGATGACGACTTCCTCGATGGGCTCAAGCAGGCTGCCAGCCTCATCGCGGCTGAACACGACGCGCGGACGCGACACGGCGAGTTCGAAGCCCTCGCGGCGCATGGTCTCGATCAGGATCGCGAGCTGCAGTTCGCCGCGGCCGGAGACGAAGAACGAATCCTTGTCGCCCGATTCCTCGATCTTGAGCGTCACGTTACCCTCGGCCTCGCGGAAGAGGCGGTCGCGGATCATGCGGCTCGTGACCTTGTCGCCCTCGGTGCCGGCGAGCGGCGAATCGTTGACGAGGAACGACATCGTCACCGTCGGCGGGTCGATGGGCTGGGCGAGGATCGGTTCCTCGACCTCGGGAGCGCAGAACGTGTCTGCCACCGTGCCCTTGGTCAGGCCGGCGATGGAGACGATGTCACCGGCTTCGCCGAGTTCGATCGGCTGGCGCTCGATGCCGCGGAAGGCGAGGATCTTGGACACACGGCCCTGCTCGACGACGTTACCGTCGCGGTCGATGACCTTGATCGACTGGTTCGGCTTCACCGTGCCGGCCGAGATGCGGCCGGTGATGATGCGGCCCAGGAAGGGGTTGGCCTCAAGCAGCGTGCCGAGCATGCGGAACGAGCCTTCCTCGACCTTCGCGGGAGGCACGTGCTTCAGCACCAGATCGAAGAGCGGCGCGAGACCGTCTTCCTTCGGTCCTTCGGGATTGAGCGCCATCCAGCCGTCGCGGCCCGAACCGTAGAGAATGGGGAAGTCGAGCTGCTCGTCGGTGGCGTCGAGCGCCGCGAACAGGTCGAACACCTCGTTGACGACTTCCTGGATGCGGGCGTCGGGACGGTCGACCTTGTTGATGGCCACGATGGGCCGCAGGCCGATCTTGAGCGCCTTGGAGACGACGAATTTCGTTTGCGGCATGGGGCCTTCGGCCGCGTCCACGAGCACGATGGCGCCATCGACCATGTTCAGGATGCGCTCGACCTCGCCGCCGAAGTCGGCGTGGCCGGGCGTGTCGACGATGTTGACGCGCGTATCGCCCCAGACGACGGAGGTCGCCTTGGCGAGGATGGTGATGCCGCGTTCCTTTTCGATGTCGCCCGAGTCCATGACGCGCTCCGCGACGCGCTGGTTCTCCCGGAACGCTCCCGATTGCTGGAGGAGTTTGTCCACGAGCGTTGTCTTGCCGTGGTCGACGTGGGCGATGATCGCGATATTGCGCAGCTTCATGGGGTTCCCTGGCCGCGCGGTCGTGCGCGGTGGTGCTCAGATGTGACAAGGCCAGATGACATTGCGAGATGACAGGACGATGTCACCGCAGGCATCCGATGGTTTCGTATGATCGGCCCCCGAACCTGCTTCGTCGGGCGGCTTTACCGCGCTGCATATATGACGAATCACGCCGAACGGCAATGTCTCCGACGGGAGTTGCCGCAATTTCGGGCAGCCGGACGGGTTCGGGGAACGCGCCCGCAGCATGAAACCCGGCTTGCCGGCGCTCCGGCTGCCGGTCTCCCCCGCGTCGTCCGCAAACCTGCTCCGACGCGGCGTCGTAGGAATCGCCGCTCAGGGATAGAGCTGCGTCTTGTGCCAGCCGCCCGCGGCGGCGTCCGCCGTGTCGCGCGCGAAGCGCACGCGCTCGTGCAGCCGGAAGGGGCGATCGTGCCAGAACTCGATGGCCAGCGGCCGCACACGATAGCCATGCCAGTAAGCAGGGCGTGGAATGTCGCCGATGGCGTATTTCGCCGCGTAGCCCGCCACCGCCTTTTCCAGCGCGAAGCGGCTTTCGAGCGGGCGCGACTGCTGCGACGCCCAGGCGCCGATTCGGCTGCCGCGCGGGCGGGAAGCGTAGTAGGCGTCCGATTCCGCCTCGCTCACCCACTCGACGATGCCGCGCACCCGCACCTGCCGTCGCAGGCTCTTCCAGTGGAACAGCAGCGCCGCCTTGGCGACGGCCGCAAGCTGACGTCCCTTGGCGCTCTCCTCGTTGGTGAAGAAGACAAAGCCTTGTGAATCAAAAGATTTCAGCAGCACCATGCGCGCGTCCGGCAGGCCGTCGGCGTCGACGGTGGCTAGCGTCATCGCATTGGGATCGTTGATTTCAGATGTCTCCGCCTCTTTCAACCAGTCGGAAAACAGTGCAAAGGGGTCCTCGCGGCTGAAAAAGTCACCGCTCCTTAACGTCTCCAAGGCCAGATACTCCCGATCGTGTCGTTCATTTCGAGTGGGGCGTGCGTAACGTGGATGAGGGCATGATGAAGCTGTCCAGCAGGATGTACAGATTTATCATGCGGGACAAGCCGCGCCATTTGTCGCCTATCCCTGCCGCGACCCTGGCGTCGGCCGTGCTGCTGCTCGGCGGGTGCAGCATCGCGGTGCCGGTCGGCGGCCTGCTCGGCAACGACGATCCGCCGACCACCGCATCCGTCGGGGGGAAGGGCGCGGCGATGCTGTCGCCTGAACTCGCGCCCGAGGACTGGCAGTTCGCCCGCATGGCGCTCGGCACGGCGCTCGATCCGCTGGGCACGGGCGCCGTCGCGCCCTGGGCCAACCCGCGCACGGGCATCCGCGGCGACTTTGTGGCGCTCGGCAAACCCTATCTGGAGAACGATCTCGTCTGCCGGCGCTTCGGCGCGAACCTGCAGTATCAGGGCCAGTCGGAGGCGCTGAAGGGTTCCGCCTGCCGCCTGCCGGACGGCCAATGGGCCACGATGGACGTCTCCGGCGCGTGAAAGGCGGTTTGCACCGCAAAAGCCGCTTGACCGGCCCGATATTCCACAGAACATACCAACCAGCAGCCCGTTTGCGGCGATGAGAATGTTGCTATTATGCAACATTATGACCATATGGGCCAGACGGTTGGTAATGCGGTCGCCGGTGCGGTACACGCCCGGTAGTACCGCCGGAGTGGATTGATGCGCAACCCGTACGACATACTTGGCGTTCCAAAGACGGCGAGTGAGGCCGATATCAAGAAGGCGTTCCGCCGTCTGGCAAAAACATGGCACCCTGATCGCAACAAGGACGATCCCAAGGCGAAGGACAGATTTGCCGAGCTGAACACGGCCTATGAGATTCTGGGCGACAAGGATAAACGGGGCCAGTTCGACCGCGGCGAGATCGATGCCGAGGGCAAGCCGCGCGGCTTTGGCGCGGCGGGGCCGGGAGCGGGGGCTGGCGCGGACGCCGGCGGCTTCTCGGGCTTCCGCTATTCCACGGGTGGCGGCAGCCCCTTCGGCGGCGCGCGCGGCGGCGGCTTCGATCCGGGCGATCTGTTCTCCGACCTGTTCGGCGAGGCCATGCGCTCGGGCGGGCGGACCCAGTCCGCGGGCGCGCGCGGCGGCGGCGCGCGCGAGCGTCCGCGCGGGCAGGATGTCGAGGCGGAGATCGTGGTCACGCTGGAGCAGATCGCGGATGGCGGCAAGTGCCGCGTCGAGTTGCCGACGGGCCGCGAGGTGGAGGTGACGCTGCCCGCCGGCGTGAAGGACGGGCAGACGATTCGCCTGCGCGGGCTCGGCGACCCAAGCCCCTTCGGCGGCGAATCGGGCGATGCGCTGCTGACGGTGCACTTCGCACCGCACCGCGATTTCACGGTGGACGGGTCCACGTTGCGCCTGCGCCTGCCGGTCTCGCTTGAGGACGCGGTGCTGGGCGCCAGCGTGCGCGTGCCCACGCTTGGCGGGGCAGTGGCGATGAACATTCCGCCGTATTCGAGCGCCGGCAAGAATTTCCGGCTGCGTGGCAAGGGCTTGCCAGCCAAGAGCGGCCACGGAGACCTCATCGTCACGCTCGATGTTCAGTTGCCGAAATCGCCCGATCCGGAACTAGAGGAACTCATGCGCAAGCGGCGCACCGCCGCGGGAACGTGAGTCGCGCCGGGGCCGCACCCGGCCGCGCCTGTGGCGTGCGCCGCAGCAGCCTGTTGTTTCAGACGGCTTTTTCGCCCGTTGCCCCCGGCGTCGTGCTCGGGTAATAAGTGACTTCCCGGACGACAGAGTCCCAATTCCGAAAAGAGAAAACCGACGTCATGGCAGACAAAATTGCGACGCCCTCTCCCCTGATGGCAGGCAAACGCGGTCTTATCCTGGGGGTTGCGAACAACCGTTCCATCGCCTGGGGCATCGCCCGGGCGGCGCGCGCGCATGGCGCCGAGGTTGCCTTCACCTATCAGGGCGACGCTCTCAAGAAGCGGGTCGAGCCGCTGGCGGCGGAAATCGGCGCGCATGTCGTCGGGCATTGCGACGTCACCGTGCCGGAGACCATCGACGCCGTGTTCGCCGAGGTGGAGCGGCTCTGGGGAGGGCTCGACTTTCTGGTTCACGCCATCGCGTTCTCCGACAAGGATGAACTCACCGGGCGTTACATCGACACGACGGAAGAGAACTTCAGCAAGTCGCTGCTCATCTCCTGCTATTCACTGACGGCCGTCGCCCAGCGCGCCGAGAAGCTGATGACGAACGGCGGCGCCATCCTCACCATGACCTATTACGGCGCGGAGAAGTGGATGCCGCACTACAACGTCATGGGCGTCGCCAAGGCGGCGCTGGAGGCGAGCGTGCGCTACCTCGCGGCCGATCTCGGCCCGCAGAACATTCGCGTCAACGCCATTTCCGCCGGGCCGATCAAGACGCTCGCGGCGTCGGGCATCGGCGATTTCCGCTATATCCTGAAGTGGAACGAGTACAACGCGCCGCTGCGGCGCACCGTGACGCCGGAGGAAGTCGGCGACACGGGCGTCTACCTCCTGTCCGACCTGTCGCGCGGGGTCACCGGCGAGGTGCACCATGTCGATGCCGGCTACCACGTCGTCGGCATGAAGAACCCCGACGCGCCCGATATCGTCCTGTCGAAGGAATAGCACGTGAGCGGTCGTCCCACCCTGTATTTCGTTCGCCACGGCGAAACGGACTGGAACGCGGAAGCGCGGCTTCAGGGGGCGCGGGACGTGCCGCTGAACGCCACCGGCCGCAAGCAGGCGCGGCAGGCAGCCGGACACCTGCGCGCACTGCGGCCTGATTTCGCCGGACTCGACTACCTTTCGAGCCCGCTGATGCGCACGCGGGAGACGATGTCGCTGCTGCGCGACACGCTCGCGATGCCGGAGGACGGCGTGCTGTTCGACGACCGCCTGCGCGAAATCGCCTTCGGCGTGTGGGAAGGGCTGACCTGGCCCGAGATTCGCGCCCGCGATGCGGCACTTGCCCGCGCCCGCGACGCCGATCGCTGGAACTTCTCCCCGCCGGAAGGCGAAAGTTATGCCGGCGCGGCGTTGCGCGTGCAGGCGTTTCTCGACACGCTGGAACGCGATACCGTGATCGTGGCGCATGGCGGCATTGCGCGCGTCATGCTGGCGCTCATAGCCGGTTTGCCGGGACAATCGGTTGTCCAACTGCCGATCTGGCAGGGCCGCATACTCGTATTCGCCGACGACCGCCATCGCTGGGTGCCGGCCTGAGTGGTGGAGCCGCGTGGCGGCGCTGGCCGGCGCGTCGGCTCTTCTGTTCATCGCGACGGAGCACGTTTTCCATGGTTGAAACCTTTACCCCCGAATCTGTCGAGGCCGCAGCGGAGCGGCTTCTGGCCGCCCGCAATGGCGGCCCCCGCGTTGTCGACCTGCCACCGGCGCTGCGGCCGACGGATTGGGAAACGGCCTACGCCGTTCAGGACGCGCTGATCACCCGGCTCGGCCCCGTCGTCGGCTGGAAGGTGGGAGCTGCGGATCCGCAGTCGGAGCCGTTCCGTGCCGCGCTGACCAGCCAGACGGTGTCGCTGTCGCCGGCGAGCGTGGCCCACGCCGGCCATGCGGTGCTCGGCGTCGAGGCCGAGACGGTCTACCGCTTCGACAGGGCACTGCCGCCGCGCGAGAGGCCCTATACGGAAGATGAGGTGCTGGCGGCCGTCGGTTCCATCCATGCGGCCATCGAACTGGTGGACACGCATTTCGCCGTCTGGGGGCGCGCCACGCGCCTCAGCCAGATCGCCGACCAGTTCAACCACGCGCATCTGATCGTCGGCTCCGGCCGCGAGGCGGGCGCCATCGTCGACGCATTGAACCAGCCGGTCAGGTTGCGGGTCAACGGCGAGATCGTCCTCGACCAGCGCGGTGGCAACGCGGCCGGCCCCTCCGCGCGCCTGCTCGCATGGCTGGCGAACGGCGGTGCGACAAGCCTCGGCGGGCTGAAGGAAGGCACCTACGTCACCACCGGGTCGTGGACCGGCATCACCTTCGTCGCACCGCGTTCCCATGTCGAGGTGACGTTCGAGGGCATCGGTTCGGTGGTGGTCGACATCACGGAGTGAACCCGGCCGGGCACGTGCCGCGCAACGTGCCCGGAAAACAAAAAGCCCCTGCCGATGCAGGGGCTTTTCAATTCTCCGATGCCGCCGGACGGAGTTACTTCGGAAGGCGGTACTGTGCGAGCTTGAGCGGCGCGGCGCTGAACGACCGCGCGCGCAGCAGGGCTTCATCCACGGGTGCGGTGAACGACAGCCTCTCCGCCGGAACAGGGAGCGGGATGGAAACCGGCGCCGGCACTGCGGCCGTGATGGCGGCGGAGGCATCCGCCGGCTCCCGGCTGACGGCCGTTTCGATGGCGGCGACGGTCGTCGTCTGCGGTTTCACAACGTCGACCTTGACGGCCTCGACCCTGGCAATCTCAACCTGCGCCGCCTCGACCTTCGCCACGTCCGGCGGGGTGTTGGCATAGGCGAGCGCCGAGCCCGCGACGACACGCGGCGCATTGCGGCCGACCTTCGTGTAGAAGATGTTGCCGCCGGCAACCTGCAGATAGCGCATGTTCGGGTATTTGTAGCGGCGCGTCGCCACATGGAAGAACATGGCGTCGCCGATGCCGTCGTGGCGCCTGCCGGCCAGCAGCTGGTCGGCCACGGCGTCGGCGTGGGCGCGGTCACGCTGCGTCATGGGCCGGGACAGCACGCCGGACGCGAACTGATACTTCTGCCCGACGACGCCGCAGATCGTGCCGGGGAAGCTCGGGGAGTTGACCCGGTTCATCACGACCGTGCCGACGGCCAGCAGACCGTCGCGGCTGGCGCGCTGCGATTCGAAATACATGGCCCGCACGAGGCATTCGCGCTCGTTCATGCTAACGGCGATCCGCCTGCGGGGAGATTGCGCTGACGACGTGGAACGGGAGGAGACCTTGACGTTTTCCGTCGCATTCCTGCCCTGCGCCTTTGCCACACTGCGGGACGCCTTGGCGGCCTGCGAGGCCTTTGCGGGCTGCGAATTGTCTGGAACTGCCGCGGAGGATGCCGTCAACGAGCGATCCGGAGTGTATCCACAACCGCCAAGTGCCAGTCCGATCAGCAGGACGGGAAACGAGATGGCTGCTTTGGCCAACGATGGACGGCAACGCGCGGGGATGGTCATTAGCAGCCTCTCGTGTGTCCGTCGCGCTCAGGGGCGACACAAAGCTGTTAACGAAATTGAAAGCCTGTGGCAACCCCGCAACGTTCGTTTTAACGGTTATCCTCCACGCGAACGGCGATTTGGCCGGTGGCGCGTGGCGCAAGGAACGTTTGGAAACTGGTACGACGCATGACTTCCATCTCCCGGAAAATCGCACAGGAACTCGGAATCAGGGCGGAGCAGGCCGAGGCCGCCGTAACCCTGCTCGACGACGGGGCGACCGTTCCGTTCATCGCCCGCTACCGTAAGGAGGCGACCGGCGCGCTTGACGATGCCCAGCTTCGCGCGCTGGAGGAGCGGCTGCGCTACCTGCGCGAGCTGGAGGAACGCCGCGCCGCTGTGCTCGCCAGCGTCGAGGAGCAGGGCAAGCTGACGGACGACCTGCGCGCCAGCCTGCTCGCCGCCGACACCAAGGCGCGCATCGAGGACATCTATCTGCCCTACAAGCCCAGGCGCCGCACGAAGGCGCAGATCGCCCGCGAGGCCGGGCTCGGGCCGTTGGCAGAGGTGCTCTGCGGCGATCCCGCACAGGCGCCCGAGGCACAGGCGGCGCGCTTCGTCGACGAGGCGAAGGGCGTCGCGACCGTGCAGGCGGCACTGGAAGGAGCGCGCGCCATTCTGGTCGAGCGGTTCTCGGAGGACGCCGACCTGATCGGCCTGCTGCGCGAGGACATGTGGCGGGCCGGCCGGCTGGCGTCGAAGGTGCGCGAGGGCAAGGAGACCGAAGGCGCCAAGTTCGCCGACTACTTCGATTTTTCCGAACCTTTCGCCAAACTGCCGTCGCACCGCATTCTGGCGCTGTTCCGCGGCGAGAAAGAGGAGGTGCTGACGCTTGGCTTCGAGCCGGTGCCGGCGAGCGAGGCGCCTTCCACGGGGCCGGGGCCATATGAGTTGCGCATCGCGCAGCGCTTCGGCATCGCCGACCGGGGGCGGCCGGGCGACGCATGGCTGCGCGAGGCCGTGCGCTGGGCCTGGCGCACACGCATCCTGGTGTCGCTGTCGCTCGATCTGCGCGCGCGCTTGTGGCAGGCGGCGGAGGATGAAGCCGTGCGCGTATTTGCCGGCAACCTGCGCGATCTCCTGCTCGCGGCTCCCGCCGGCGTGCGCGCCACCATGGGGCTCGATCCCGGCTATCGCACGGGCGTCAAGGTTGCGGTGATCGACGGCACCGGCAAGGTGGTGGATACCGCCGCCGTCTTCCCGCACGAGCCGCAGCGGCGCTGGGACGAGGCGCTAGGGACGCTCGCCGCGCTCGCCACCCGGCACAAGGTGGAGCTGATCGCCATCGGCAACGGCACCGCCTCACGCGAGACCGACCGGCTCGCCGCCGAACTGATCGGCAAGTATCCGCAGCTCAAGCTGACCAAGATCGTGGTTTCCGAGGCCGGCGCTTCCGTCTATTCCGCCTCGGCCTACGCCTCGCAGGAACTGCCGGAACTCGACGTGACACTGCGCGGCGCGGTCTCCATCGCCCGCCGCCTGCAGGATCCGCTGGCGGAACTCGTCAAGATCGATCCGAAATCCATTGGCGTCGGGCAATACCAGCACGACCTTGCCGAGGGGAAGCTGTCGCGCTCCCTCGATGCGGTTGTGGAGGACTGCGTGAACGGCGTGGGTGTCGACGTCAACACCGCCTCGGTGCCGCTGCTCGCGCGGGTCTCGGGCGTAGGCGAGGGGCTGGCGCGTAACATCGTGCTGCACCGCGACGAGAACGGTCCCTTCCGCAAGCGCAGCGACCTGAAGAAGGTGGCGCGGCTCGGCCCCAAGGCGTTCGAACTGTGTGCCGGCTTCCTGCGCATCCGCGACGGCGACGACCCGCTCGACGCCTCGGGCGTGCACCCGGAAGCCTATCCGGTGGTGCGGCGCATTCTGGCGGCAACGAAAAGCGACATCCGTGCGCTGATCGGCGACACGCCGACCCTGCGGGGGCTGCCGCCGGCGCGCTTCACGGACGATACCTTCGGCATCCCCACCGTCACGGATATCCTGCGCGAGCTGGAAAAACCCGGCCGCGATCCGCGCCCCGCCTTCCGCACGGCGACTTTCCGGGAGGGCGTGGAAAAGATCAGCGATCTCGAACCCGGCATGGTGCTGGAGGGCGTCGTCACCAATGTCGCCGCCTTCGGCGCCTTCGTCGATATCGGTGTGCATCAGGATGGGCTTGTGCACATTTCCGCCATGGCCAACACCTTCGTCAAAGACCCGCGCGACGTGGCCAAGCCCGGCGACGTGGTGCGGGTGAAGGTGCTGGAGGTCGATGCCGCGCGCAAGCGCATCGCCCTGAGCATGCGCCTCGACGACGAGGCGGCCGGCGGGCGGCGGAACGCACCGCAGGGGAAGCAGGGACAAGGAAAGCCGGAGCAAGGAAAGCCGCAGCGCGTGGAAGAGCGCCGCGCGGACAACCGGAAGGGCGTCAAGCCCGCTTCCTCCGCGGGCGCCGGCTCCGCGTTGGCCGAGGCCCTGCGCCGCGCAGGCCTTTCGGACGGCAAGGAAGGCTGACAACTGATACGCCGCGTCGGCGGGACAGCGCGCCCGTCCCGCCCGCTGACAGGAAAATTGCTGCATGCTCAGGTTTTTGCACCGGCTTATCAAACGGCTTCTGATCCTCGCCGTAGTCGTGTTCGCGGCTCTGTTCGTCTGGCGCGGATGGGATATGCGGCGCGGCCTGCCGCTTGAGGCGTGGCACACCTACGAGCTGGCGGAACCGGACGCCGAGGAGCTGGAGAGGGCCGACTGGGCGCACTACCTGCGTGCCGAGGAGGCGCTGTTCAGCCGCGTCCGGCATGACATCGCCAGCGCGCTGCAGCCGGATGACCGCACGCACTACAACCGCTACTCCACGACGAGCCCCGTCTATCCATGGCGCTTCGCGCGGGACTGGAACCGCTCCGCCGTGATGCTGCCGGAGGGCAAGCCTGTCGGCGCCGCGGTGCTGCTGCACGGCCTCACCGATTCCCCCTACAGCCTGCGCCATATCGGCAACCTCTACCGCGAGCGCGGCTTCGCTGTCGTCTCCATCCGCCTGCCGGGTCACGGCACGGTGCCGGGGTCGCTGAAGGTGACGCGGCTCGAACAATGGACAGCCGCAACCCGGCTGGCGGTGCGCGAGGCGCGCCGGCTCGCGGGCGAGGGGGCGCCGCTGCATGTCGTCGGCTATTCCAACGGCGGCGCGCTGGCGCTCAACTATGCCATCGAGGCGCTCGGCGACGGAGCGTTGAAGCGGCCGGACCGCCTCGTCCTGTTGTCGCCGATGGTCGGCATCACGCCTTTCGCGCGCTTCACGTGGCTTGCCGGCCTGCCTGCGGTCATCCCCGCCTTCGCGCAGTCGGCCTGGCTGTCGATCCTGCCGGAGTTCAACCCCTTCAAGTATAATTCCATGCCGGTGAATGCCGCGCAGCGGTCCTTCGACATGACGCAGATCGTGCAGGGCGGGCTGAGGCGGCTGGATGAGGAGGGGCGCATGGCGGAATTTCCGCCGGTGCTCACCTTCCAGTCGGTGTTCGATTTCACGGTGAGCACGTCCGCCGTCATCACCGAACTTTACGCGCGCCTGCCCGCCAATGGCAGCGAGCTGGTGCTGTTCGATCCCAATTTCGATCTCAACACCCGCTTCGGCGCACAGGTCGACGACGACACGCGCGATGCGATTCTGGCGAAGCTGCCGTCCATGCCGCGCCGCTTCCGCACGGTTCTCGTCACCAGCGCCGACAGGCTGACCAGCGACATGGTGGCGCGCACCGCGGAGGCCGGCGCGACAGCCACGACCGAAACGCCGCTCGCGCTGCGATATCCGCCGGAGGTCTATTCGCTGTCGCACATCGCGGTGCCGTTTCCGCTCACCGACGGCCTCTATGGCCTCACGCCGGACCCGGCGGACGATTTCGGTATCCAGACCGGCGTGGTCAACGCCTGGGGCGAGGTCGGCACCTTCACCGTCACTATCGATCCCGTGCTGCGCATGACGTCGCGCATGCAGTCGAACCCCTTTTTCCCGCTGCTCGTCGACGGTATCGGCAAGGCGATAGCGCGGCCCGCGCCGTGAGAGGCGGCGGAGTGGCCGGCATCACCTGCAGAACCGTCTTGCCTGCGGCGTCCAGTTGCCGAACCCCGTGGCCACCATGTTGGCGATGACGCGGCAGATGTAGCGCTTCTGCGCCGGGTCGTTGTCGGGGCCGGCGTGATAGCGCGCGACCGCCATGGTCCAGTTGCCCTCGCGCCTGCGCAGCTCTTTCAGGAAGCGTGCGGCGTAAGTCACGTTGGCGCGCGGGTCCAGCATCTGGGCGGCGGAAGCGAATTTGTCGCGATGGTAGTGGTGGTTGATCTGCATGCAGCCGAGGTCGATCAGCCTCACGCCCCTGGCGCGCTCGGCATTGAGGCGCCTGACGGCCTCCCGCGCATCGGGCGCGAAATAGGCCGTGCCGGCGATGTTCATGGCGTAGGGCTGCAGGGAGCCGCGCCGGCCCGTTTCGGTGAGGCCGACGGCGTAGAGGATGTTGACCGGCACGTCGAACTCCCGCGCCGCGCGGATCATCTCGCGCTCGCAGGCGTTCGGTGCCATGGCGCCTGCACGTTCCATCCCGGCGACGAGGGCGATAAGGGTGCAGGATAACCCTGCGAGGCAGCGGGAACCGGCGCGCAAGTGCGACTCCGGGACGGGGAGCGCGACCATCAGAGATAGACGGCGCCCGGGTCGCGCCGTGCGCGCGGAGTGGCATCCGCGTGGATATCGTCTGCCTCCCGTCCCGCTGCCTGCCGGTCCGTGCCCCCGCGGTCAGGTGCCGGCCGTCGCTCCGCCCCTCCGTCGCCGCCGGTGAGGCCCGCACCGGCTTCATATCCCGCCTGTCCGTGCGCTTGTCCCGCCGTCTGCGCCGTGGGCTGGGATGCAGGCAGAGTTTGGCCGGCGGGTTGCGGGCGGGCGAAATCGATGGCTGCGATCTCCGGCTTGTATCCTGCGCGCCGCAACGCTTCCAACAGGCCCTCGCTGTCGCGTCGCAGGATTTCGACGGATTGTTGCCGCTCCGCTGTCAGACGCAGTTCCAGCGCGCCGCCGACGATGCGCAGCCGCGCGGTGACGAGGCCGAGTTCCTCCGGCTGCAATTGCAGCCGCAGGATGCGCACTGGTCCGCCGACGCCCTGCGCAGCCGGAGCGGGCGCGGGGGCTGGCACGCGCTGGGCGTCGCTGGCCGGCTCTGAATCTGATGTCAACGCCCGCGCCTGCGCGACGATCTGGCCGATGGCGCGCGCGAACGCACCATTCGCGCTGTCGGGGAGGCCCGGTCCGGGCGCTGCCGATTCCACAACGGCAGACCGCGTCGCCGTGCCCGCGCGCGCCGTGACCTGCTGCTCGTCGGATGTTTCCGTGCCGACATGTTGTCCAACCATGCGCCGATCGGCAGTGATGCCGTCCTCCGGCGCGCTGACGGCGGCAGTCGCCGTCGCGGTGTGGGACGCCGCATCGCGGGATAGGCCGCCGCCGGAAAAGCCGCCGCGTGTGGGCATGTCCGTTGGCGCGAAATGCGTTTCCCGGCCAAGGACGGTGAGGCGCGCCGTCTGCCCTTCCGTGGTGGCGCCCGCATTGCCGACGGCCGAGATGCCGCGCCGCGGTTGCGCGTCATGCGGAGACGGACGGGCTTCCGGCTGCTCCTGTTCCGGTTCGGCGGACGCTCCCGGTGTCCCGTATGTTTCCGCGCCCCTGCTCAGCAAACCCGCCAGCAGGGCGGGAAGGTCCGTTTTCGCAGGCGAGGCCGTGTCCGGCCTGCCCGGCGTGACGTTGTCGTCTTCGGGATCGGGCGTGTCGGAATCCGGCAGGCCGGGCTCGACAATCCCGTCGCGCGCGCCGATGGGTGCGGAAGCAAGGGAAGGGGAGGCAACGGTCGCACGGTTGAGAGACGCAGCTGTGTCAAGGGGCCAGACATGCGGTGCGCGGGATCGCGCATCGTGCCGCCCGGCGGTGGTTTCTTCCGTCGTTTCCTCGCCCGTCGCTGCCTCCTGCCCGAGGCTGTCGTAGACACGGGTGAAGCTGCCGTCGTCGGTGGCCTTGCCTGATTGCGGCTTCCTGCCGGCGGCGGGGGTATCGGCCGCTGCGGCTGCGGCATCGATCGCGCTCATGAACCCAACTCCTCGTCAATCAGCCTGTCGCTGTCGCTGATCAGTTGTCTGATCCGGGTGACCGTGGCATCGAGCTGCGGCTCCATGCCGCCGCCGGCCCGCTCAGCGACGGCGGCGGCCTCGTCGCTTGCCCGGGGCGCCGGCGCCTCCGGCATGCCGGGCAGGTCCCGGATGCGCGTGGCGAGATAGATCGCCGACTCCAGCAGGCCGACATCGTCCGGTGGCAGGCGCTTGCGGTCGATGGACAGCAAGGCCTGCTTGCCCTGCGCGAATTCGTTCTCGTTGACGATGATCGCAGCTGCCTGATAGAGCTTTGCCCGTTCGCGAGCGGTGCTGTCCTCGGACGCGAGTTCGAGCGCCCGCGTCGCACCGAGCGCCGCCATCCGCGTCTTGCCCTGCGACAGGGCCTGCCTGGCGAGAATGAGGTTGATGTTGATCTGCGCGGGTCTGTCCAGCGCCGCCAGAAGGTCGGACAACCATCTTGCCTCTTCCTCCGTGCCGGTCATGTCGAGGCGCACGAGGGCGGCCGAAAAGCGCTGGTGGAAATCGCCTGCGTAGACCGAACGCGGATAGCGTTGCAGATAATGCTTCGCCAGCGTCTTGAATTTCTCACGCTTGCCGAGCTGGCCGGCGAAAAACATCTCGCGCCGCAACGCGCCTTCGTCGATCAGCGTGCCCGGCAGCAGCAGGCGGCTGAGATCGAGACGGGCCATCGCTGTTTCGGGATCGCGGCGCGCAAGGAGCGTCGACTGGACGAGCGCGATGCGTCCGTCAAGGCCAGGCGCGAGGGCGCGGGGATCGATGTTTTCGAGCTGCGCAAGCGCTTCCTCCTCGTCGCCCTCGACGTACGCGAGCACGCCTTTCAGCAGTTCCGGCGCGACGGCGGGCGGGGGATCGAGCCGGGCGAGCTTGCGCAGGATGACGGGCGAACCGCCGCTGAGCACGAAGCTCAGGGCGGCGCGGGCATTACGCGGCTCCTGCCACGCCGCGTCCGGCGTGGCCAGCAACTGCTGCTCGATCTGCGACAGCAGCGGCGACTGGAGTTTCAGCGCCTCGCGTGAGCCATGCGCCGTGCGATCCTGGATGGACTGCAGCGTGCGCAGCAGCCGGTAGGGCTCACCGGGCGAGCCGCTGTCCGGCTCGGGCAACGTCTGCTCGGGCAACGCCGGTTCGGGCGCGGCTGCTTCCGGCGCGGCTTGCGCGAACATTCCGGCGGCTGGCAACAGAAGCGCGGCGGCGAGACAGGCGGCCGCACGCAGCACGCGCCGGGGAGGGGGATGGCTGACGGTCATGAGCCTTTCTCCCGGAGCAATATCTCGATGCGGCGGTTCTCGGGCGCCCTGGTGTTCCCGGCGTTGCGCGGCAGGCGGTCGGCGTGGCCCTCGATCCGTTCGATACGCTCCTCCTTGAGGCCGCCGCGGATGAGCATGTAGGACGCCATGTGCGCGCGGGCCGAGGACAACCGCCAGTTGTCGTAAGTGTCGGACCTGAAGGGAAGCGAGTCCGTGTGTCCGCGAATGACCACCGTGCCGGGGCGGCCGGCGAGGGCGGCAGCGATGCGGGCTATGGCGCGCACGACGGCCGGGTTGGGCTCTGCCGAGCCCATGGAGAACATGCTGAACTTCTCGGCGTCCGTCAGGCTGATCAGGATGCCCTCGTCCGTTCTCTCGACCTTGATCTCGGGCGCGCCGGGGGCGGGGCTTTCGTCCTTCAGCGCGTCGGCGACACCCTTCCTGAGCGCTGCGGCCTCTCGCGCCTGTTCCTCCTGTGGCGCCTCGATGATGCCGGGCGCCGTGGCGGCCTCGCCGGCGCGGGCGGGCGGCGGCGAGGCGGCCTGACCGGTGGTGGCCTCGCCGGTAGCCGCATTGGACGTCTGCCGTTCCGTGCCGCCGGACGCGCCCGCCTGCGGCTGGCCGTCCTGCGAAATCGCCGCCGGCTGTCCCTGCGGGGCGAGGCGCCAGTAGGACGGGTCGAAGGGATCGCGGATTGTCGGCGTGCGCGGCGTCGGAGCGCCGGCCTGCTCCGTCGCGGCCTCCGCCGGCTGCCGGGCGGGTTTCGCGGCCGGCTTGTCGTCGGCGGCGAGCTTGGCCAGTATCGCGTAGGGGTCCACGAACAGGGCGCTTTCGGGATACCGGGGCTTCGCCGGATGGGCGGCGTCGCCGGACATCTTCTCGCTCGCGCCCTTGCTCGCGTTTTCCTCCCGCGTCGGACCGGGCGCTTTCCCGGCCTCCTCCGGATCCCGAACGGTCTCCAGCGGTTCCTGGACGCCCTTGCGCGTTGGCGAGACGTCGGCGAGCTTGATCGGGTTGAAGTAGTTGGCGACCGAGGCCTGCTGATCCCTGGAGGTCGAATTCAGCAGCCACATGATCAGGAAGAACGCCATCAGGGCGGTCATGAAATCGGCATAGGCGATCTTCCAGATGCCGTGTGCCCCATGCTCCTCCTCCTCATGGTGGCGACGCTGGATAAGGATCGGTTCGTGTTCGGGCTTGTCCATCGCGTCTGCTCACTCCGATAGGGCGCAGGGGCAGGACGATCTCTTGCCTGACAGCCTTCCCGCTCTATGTATCCGCATGCCCGCCCAGCGCCTCCTCGATGAGGCCGTTCCAGACATCGAGCTGTGTCACGCAGACTGTGCTGCCGGCGACCACGCGGACGTCGGGCTTTTCCGTGACGGTGAAGGCGATCCGCCCCGCGTGGCCGGGAGCGCCTGCCATGACGGCGCCGCGGATCGCATCGATCAGGTCGCCTGGGCCGGAAATCTCGATTCTGGCATGATTCACATCGCCGAGAAGGGCGGCGACCGTCCGGTGCAGCGCCGCAACCGCCTTCTCGCGAATGGCCTGTTTGAGAAAGGGCGTGAACATCCGCGCCACCGTTCCGGACAGGCCATCCTCGATCTCTTGCAGGGCGGCGGTCATCCGCTCGGCCAGCCGGGTGGACTCCTCGGCGACCCACCGTGCGCGGGCTTCGGCGAGTTGTCCGGCATGCGCCTCGCGCTCCCTGCCGAGCGCCTCGGCAAGCGTGGCCTCGGCCTTTCCGGCCGCCTCCCTGCGCACCTTGTCGCCATGTTCCTTCAGCAGAGCCTCGATATCGACCGGCGGCGCCGGATCGATGAGCGGGGCAATGAAGGGCTCGCCGGCCTGCTCCGCCGGTCGTGCCACCGACCGCAGCTTGCTGCTGGCCGACCGGATCCGGGCGCCGGGCGGCAACCGGCCGGCCTCCGCGCGCGGGGCAGGAGGCGGGGGTTCCGCCGGCGCCGCCGGCTGCGGGCCCGAGGAGTCCGCGATGGAGCCGGAGCTGTCGTCAGTATCGAAATCCGGCAGGCAGGCGGCGAGCGATGTCTTCATGATGCAGCGCTTTCACGATGGAGCCACTCGCGCAGAACGGCCGCGGCCCGGTCTTCATCAAGAGCGATGACCTGTTCGAGCCTCTTTTGCGCCTTGCGCTGGATGCTTTCCGTCAGGTCCTCGATCAGATGGAAATCCTCGCCGGGGCCGGCCAGCGCGGGCCGCGCCTGGAGCGTGCCCTGCTGCGCCTCGCCCATTCCGGACGCATCGTCCAGCGCCAGCACCGCTTCGGCGTCGCCCTTGATCTCCGGGCGGGCCAGAATGGCGTTGACCGCCGGCCGCAGGCCGAACCAGATCAGCAGAAGCGAGACGACGAGAATGGTTGCCGCGTTGATGACATTGCCCATCTGCCGCAGCAGGAGTTCGGTGATCGACAGCGGCGGGTAGGGATCGAGCTGCCGCCCGTCCTCCGGGAAATCGACCGCCAGCACCTTGATGGTGTCGCCGCGACTTTCGGAATAGCCTGCGGCCGAGCGCGTCAGCGCCTCGATCTCGGCGACCTGTCTGTCGACGGCTTCCTGCGACGGGTCGCCGCCGATGAGCTGCCGGATGCGGGCGCGGTTGATGAGCACCGCCACCGACATCTTCTCGACGCTGTAGCCCTCGCGAACCGTCTGCACCGTCTTGGACGAAATCTCGTAATTGGTGACGTCCTCGCGCCGGCTCGAGTCGGTGCTGGCCGTCTCGCCCGGTGCCGCGTTCGGCGCCCCCTGCGGGATATTCTGCTGCACGGTCGCCGGCGTCTGCTGGTTGGCGTTCTGGGAGGCCTCCGACTCCCGCACGGCGCGCGTCGACCGCTCCACCCGCGAATCCGGATCGTAGATCGTCTCATGCGTGCTGGTCCTGTCGGTGTTGAGGTCGACGGCGATGCTGACCTCGAAATTGTCGAGACCGAGGAAGGGGGTCAGCGCCCGCCTGACGTTCTCCTGCAGGTCGGCGGCGATGGATTTTTCCGTGGCGTTCGCCTGACCGGGCCCCACGCCGCTGCGGCTGTCGCCCGCCGCGAGCAGCACGCCGTCCGTGTTGAGCACCGACACGCGCTCCACGGTCAGGCCCGGAATGGCCGATGACACGAGGTTGCGGATCGCCTGTGCCGAACTCGTGTCGTCGGACGGCTCCGTGCGGATGACCACCGATGCCGAGGCCGGTTGCTGCTCCCGGCGGAAGGAGCCGCGGTCCGGCAGCACGATATGGACACGGGCCGCCTTGACGCCCTTGATGGTCTGGATCGTCCGCGCCAGCTCTCCCTCAAGGGCGCGCACGCGCGTCACCTCCTGCATGAAGGAGGTGAGGCCGAGCGAGCCGAGATCATTGAACAGTTCGTAGCCGGAACTCGCGCTCTGCGGCAGGCCCTTGCCCGCGAGCAGCATGCGCGCGGCAGCCGTATTGCCGTGCGAGACATAGACGCTGGTGCCGTCCGCGCTGACGTCGAAGGGGATATCGCCGTCGCGCAGGGCCGCCCCGATGCGCGTGACGTCGTCCCTGCTCAGGCCCGTGTAAAGAACCTCCATCTCCGGACGGCTGAGGTAATAGGCGCCCAGCGCCACGGCAAGGAAGACCGTCAGGCCGACGATGGCAAGCGCGGCGAGCCGCCGCGCCCCGAGGTCGCGGATATTGCCCCACAGCTTCTCGGCATGCTCACGACCGGTCATGGCCATCCCACGTAAAAACCATTCATCAGCCCGACGGGCGCGGCGTTAACCATTTGCTAACCAAGATTCTGTCTACTAACCCCGATAACGTCGCGGCGATTCACGCGCGTTGCCCAAGCTGTCACGGCAACCTTGTCTGGGGATTGCGTCCGGCATTGCTTGCCGCGCCTTTTCCGTGCTTCGCGAGGTTCGGCCTCTGTTGTCCGCACAGATTTGGCTGGCAACACGCCCTGAAGCCGCTATCATCGCCGCATGAAGATTTTCGCGATCCGGCTTGCCGCCATCAGGAAGCTGTTTCAGTGCGGGCCGGGCCTTCCGGTGCGCGCGACGTTGCTAGCGCTTGCCCTGTTGGGCGCGGGTCATCCGCCTGCTGCGCGCGCCGACGGTGTCGCCTCGCCCGATGCTTCGCGGGAAAGCGGGAGCGCCCTCGACACGCTCTACGAGCAGCTTGCCGGGGCGCGGGATGCGCGCGAGGCGAAACGGATCGAGGCGGCCATCGCCCGCAACTGGCTGCGCTCAGGCAGCGATACTGCCGACCTGCTGCTGACGCGCGCCCACACGGCGCTTGGCGTCGACGACGCCGCCCTCGCCATCGAGCTGATCGACAGGGCCATTGCCCTGAGGCCGGACTGGACGGAGGCCTATGCCCTGCGGGGGCAGGTGTTCGCCGCTATCGGCGACGACGAGCGGGCCGTCGCGGATATCAATCAGGTGTTGCTGCGGGACGGGCGACATTTTGTCGCGCTGCAAACCCTCGCCGAAATCCTCGAACGCACGGGCATCCGCAAGGGCGCGCTTACGCTTTATGAACGGGCGCTCGCCGTCAACCCGCATCTCGACGGGGCGCGCACGGCGCTGGAGAAGCTGCGCAGCGCGGTCGAGGGGCGGCCGCTGTAGAGCAGCCGCCTCCGTTCTTTTTCCTTGTCAGAGGCCGTGGCTTTTCAGCGCCTCGGCGATTTCATCCAGCGACTGCGGGTCCTCGATGGTCGCCGGCAGCGACCACGCCTGGCCGTCGGCAATCTTCTTCATGGTGCCGCGCAGGATCTTGCCGGAGCGGGTCTTGGGCAGCCGCCCCACGGTGATCGCGAGGCGGAAAGCGGCGACCGGGCCGATCTGCTCGCGCACGCGCGCGATCAGATCCTTCTCGATATCGGCCGGATTGTCCGTGACTCCGCTCTTGAGCACGACGAAGCCGCACGGCACCTCGCCCTTGAGAGAGTCGGCGATGCCGATGACGGCGCATTCCGCCACCGCCGGGTGGCTCGCCAGCACCTCCTCCATACCACCCGTGGACAGGCGGTGGCCGGCGACGTTGATGATGTCGTCGGTGCGGCCCATGATGAAGATATAGCCGTCCCTGTCCTTGAAGCCGGCGTCCGACGTCTTGTAGGCGCCAGGGAACTCGGAGAGGTAGCCGTCGCGGAAGCGCTCATCATTGCGCCACAGGGTGGGCAGGCAGCCGGGCGGCAGCGGCAGCCTGATGATGATGGAGCCCATCGTCTCGGCCGGCACCTCGTTGTTGCCCTCGTCGACGATGCGCACGTCATAGCCGGGCATCGGCACGGTCGACGACCCGGCCTTGACCGGCAGCACGCCGAGCCCCACCGGATTGCCTGTGATGGCCCAGCCGGTTTCCGTCTGCCACCAGTGGTCGATGACGGGAATCTTCAGCGTGTCGCGCGCCCAGTTCACGGTGTCCGGATCGGCGCGCTCGCCGGCGAGGAAGAGCGTGCGCAGCTTCGACAGGTCATACGGCGGCAGCAGCTTGCTGTGCGGATCTTCCTTGCGGATGGCGCGCAGCGCCGTGGGCGCGGTGAACAACGCCGCCACGTTGTATTCGCCGATCACGCGCCAGAAGGCGCCCGCGTCCGGCGTGCCGACAGGCTTGCCCTCGTAGATGACAGTGGTGCTGCCGTTGATGAGCGGGCCGTAGACGATGTAGCTGTGGCCGACGACCCATCCGATGTCGGAGGCGGTCCAGAATACCTCGCCGGGCTTGATATCGTAGAGGTTCTTCATGGTCCAGGCCAGCGCCACCAGATAGCCGCCGGTGTCGCGCACGACGCCCTTGGGTTTGCCCGTCGTGCCGGACGTATAAAGAATGTAGAGTGGATCGGTCGCCTTGACCGGGACGGGCGGCGCGGAGAGCCCGGCTTCGCGGGCCCTCTCCACGAGCCCGGCCCAGTCGTGATCGCGCCCCTCGACCAGTTCGGCACGGGCCTGCGGACGCTGGAACACGAGAACCGCGGGCCTGGCGTCGGCAAGCCGCAACGCCTCGTCGAGCAGGGGCTTGTAGGCGACGACGCGCGAGGGCTCGATGCCGCAGGAGGCGGTGAGGATGACCTTGGGCTCTGTGTCCTCGATGCGCGTCGCGAGTTCCGGCGCCGCGAAACCGCCGAACACCACCGAATGGATCGCGCCAAGCCGCGCCACGGCCAGCATGCCGATGACGGCCTCCGGAATCATCGGCATGTAGATGATCACGCGGTCGCCCTGCGTGACGCCGAGATCGGCGAGGACGGCGGCGAGCGTCTGCACCTCGCTCAGCAGGCCGTTGTAGGAGATGACCCTTTTCGAGTCCGTCACCGGGCTGTCGTAGATGATGGCCGGCTGCGATCCGCGCCCCGCGTCGACGTGGCGGTCGATGGCGTTGTAGCTCGCGTTCAGCGTCGCGTCCGGAAACCAGCGGCCGTAGACGCCCTCCTGCGGGTCGAAGATGCGGGAAGGTGCGCGCACCCAGCTTATGGCGCCGGAAGCCTCGCGCCAGAACTCCTCCGGGTCGGCCTGCCATCGGGCATACGCCTGCGCATAAGCGCTGTTGGCGCCTTCGGGCGTGGCGTCGGGCGATGATGGGGTGTTGTCTGCGGTCACGGCTCTCCTCCCTCGTTGAGCTTCGAGCGACGGGTCTCGGCCCGGGCATTCGGTGAGGCAGCGGGCCGGCGCGCTTTCAGCGGAACGTAGGAGGATGGAAAATGTCGCGCAAGCCTTGAGCGATTACAACTTTCGTCGGTTATCGCTGGCCGGGCGCAATATCCGGAATGTTGCGGCTGGCGTATACGCCTGCGCTGTCTGTCCGCCGCGACGGTCTCTATCGCGGCGGTGGCACAGGCGCTAACGGATGTGTGTCAAGCTTCAGTTAAGCTTTTGACCATCCTTCCTGGAATAGATACGTGTAATTTCATCCTTGAGTTGAAGTTTGCGGCGTTTAAGCTCGGCTATCTGTTCGCTATTGATGTAAGGTTTGGTGAGGTGTGTCTTGATTTCTCGTTCGATTGACTCGTGACGGCGTTCCAATTCGAAGAGGTGACCTTCAAGGGACATCGAATAACCTCCATACCGATTGCCGATGTCGTCAGTCTGACATAAAACGACGGAAGGTCAAACGCGATTCGCGCACGGCACGGAGAAAAATGTCGCACGCAAGAACGATTGTGCGGCGCAGCAGGGGCCGGAATGGCGTTCCGGCACCCTCATGTGGGGATGGCGTCATCCTGTCCATAACTGTTCAAAGAACCCTTGCGGCGCGACCATTTCCTCGCATAAGGTGCCGCACGTGGGCGCAATCCGGATAGTGCCGGGGCGGTGATGGCATTCGATCTGGATACTGAAGAACGCACGATACTGGCGGCCGAGCTTGAGCGGCTGCGCGGCGAGCACCGCGAGCTTGACGCGCGGATTTCCGCGCTTGAAGGCGAGGGGGCCGCTTTCCAGCTTCAGGTGCAGCGCCTGAAGAAGAACAAGCTCGCGCTGAAGGATCGCATCGCCTATCTTGAGGATCAGTTGACGCCCGATATCATCGCCTGAAGGCGCATCGCTGAGCCGGAGCAGCGAGGCCGCCATTTTCGCCCGCGTGCACGTCTCCGTAAAGCAGTTTGCATTCAATCTGAGTTGTCAAATTGAATGCAAGTTGCGGAAAAATATAGAATTCAGACCATTTCTACGTTTCGTTGAAACGCAACAATGGCCTATGTTACTTGTTTTGATGCAATTCCGGACGCAAAAGGTGTCTCCACTTCCGCCGGAAATGCTCTAGTCCATGCATCGGGTTGATCCCGATAACGGTATCCGTTTCATAGGCTTGATGCGTTATCGACCGGAGGTTCCATGGCAATTATCGACGGACCGCGGCTCGCCGCACGTTCGGGCAACGCCCGCCAGCTCGTCGTCTTCCTGCATGGCTATGGCGCGAACGGCAACGATCTGATCGACATCGGACGCGAATGGCAGCGCTGGCTGCCCTATGCGGCCTTCGTCTCCCCGCACGCGCCGGAGCCGTGTCCGGCGTCCGGCATGGGCCGGCAATGGTTCGCGCTGACCTTTCGCGATCCTGACGAGCGCTGGCGCGGCGTCAATCACGCGGCACCGTCGCTGGAGGCGTTTCTCGACGCGGAGCTGCAGCGCCACGGGCTCACGCCTGACCGGCTGGCGCTGGTCGGGTTCAGCCAGGGCACCATGATGGCGCTGCACGTCGGACTGCGTCGCAGGGTCGCGCCGGCTGCGATTGTCGGCTATTCGGGCATTCTGGTGGTGCCGCCCGGGGGCGGCGCGGAGCCCGCGTCCCGGCCGGGCGCGGCGGCTGTGCCGCCGATTCTGCTCGTGCACGGGGAGGCGGACGAGGTGATCCCGGTGGACGGGCTGTTCTTCTCGGCCGAGCGGCTGGCCGGCGAGGGCCTCGGCGTGCAATGGCATCTTTCGCCGCATATCGGCCATGGCATCGATGGTGGCGGCCTGCGCCACGGCGGACTGTTCCTGACGTCGTCCTTCGGGCTGCCGTTCCCCGAACAGGCATGAGCCCGGCTCCCCGGCTTCCGTCCACCCCGAAACGGCGGCGGACGGTGCCGGGTGGGAGACGCGGTTACGCGCCGCTGCGGACTTCGGCGTGGGCGCGCACCAGCAGCGCTTCCATCTCGCGGCGAATCTGGTGGTCGGACTGCTCGATGCCGGCGGCGTCGAAATCGGCGCGGATCTTGCGGAACACGTCCTCGTCGCCGGGCTCCTCGAAGTCCGACAGCACGACGGAGCGGGCATACTCGTCCGCCTGCGCGCCGGTCTTGCCCAGCTTATCGGCGGCCCAGAGGCCCAGCAGCTTGTTGCGGCGGGCAACGGCCTTGAAGCGAAGTTCCTGGTCGATGGCGAACTTGGCCTCTTCTGCCTTCTGACGATCGTTAAAAGTTGTCATCGGTCGTGCTCCCCGTGCAGATACATCTACATCCTCTGCGGATACAGTCGATATAATGTGCCGTGCGGGCGATGGCCAGTGCATTTTCAGATGACGCCCGTTCCGACTCACGTCCGGAAGATACCGGCAGGGATGTGCGGAAAATTTGCGTGTTCCGTCTGACGGCAGCATGACAGAACGGCGACGCCGTCGCGGAAACAGTATGGTGCCGGACGGCGCCGTTAACCATAACTTGCCGTTAACCATAATAAATTATAATGATATATTTCCGGTGCGCCAAAAGCACGGACGGACGAGGGCCGCAGACCCGCCGGCCGGCGTTGTGCTTTTGCGCGCGATCGGATAGGTTGCGGGGCAGACGGCAAGCCGCCTGTCCGGCATCGGAAGTCACTGACCGGTTTTCCGCCTGTTTCGAGCCGCGGATCGTTTAATTCGGAGCCACGGCACCCTATGGATTTCCTCAAGATACGGTACACGCCGATGAATCGCCGCCGTCGTATTTACGAGGGTAAGGCAAAGGTCCTCTATGAAGGGCCGGAGCCGGGAACCCTCATTCAGCACTTCAAGGACGACGCGACCGCCTTCAATGCCAAAAAGCATGAGGTGATCGATGGCAAGGGAGTGCTGAACAACCGCATTTCCGAATACATCTTCACCAAGCTCAACGAGATCGGCGTGCCGACGCACTTCATCCGGCGTCTGAACATGCGCGAACAGTTGATCCGCGAGGTCGAGATCATTCCGCTCGAAGTCGTCGTGCGCAACGTCGCGGCCGGCTCGCTGTCGACGCGGCTCGGCATCGAGGAGGGCACGCAGCTCCCCCGCTCGATCATCGAGTTCTACTACAAGAACGACGCGCTGAACGACCCGATGGTGTCGGAAGAGCACATCACGGCCTTCGGCTGGGCCACTCCGCAGGAGATTGACGACATCATGGCGCTCGCCATCCGTGTCAACGACTTCCTGACCGGCCTCTTCCTCGGCATCGGCATCCGCCTTGTCGACTTCAAGATGGAGACCGGCCGGCTGTGGGAAGGCGATATGATGCGCATCGTCGTCGCCGACGAGATTTCTCCTGATTCCTGCCGGCTGTGGGACGTCAAGTCCTCCGACAAGCTCGACAAGGACCGCTTCCGCCGCGACATGGGCGGCCTGGTTGAGGCCTATTCGGAAGTGGCGCGCCGGCTCGGCATCCTGGGTGAGAGCGAGAACCCCGCGCGCGGGGACTCCCCCCGCCTGGTGGAGTAGCACGCCGCGCCGGAAGGCGCGACGCGGAAGGATGGCGCGGCACGGTGTCACGTCCGCTACAGTTCCGCGGTGCTGGCAGCCGCGCGGATGGATTGCGCGGGACGAATGCCGCAGTGGATTGCGAACAGCATCAATATTGACTACAGCGGGGGCTTGAGGCCCCCGTTCGCGTACCTATCTGCAAGAGACGGATCGCAGGGCGGAGGGGACCGCCGTTCGACAGGGAGCAAGCCATGACCGCCGCAGAACACACCGCCCCGCAGAAGACGACCGCGCATGCCCCCGGCCATGCGCCGCGGGCGCGCGTGACGGTTACCCTCAAGAACGGGGTGCTCGACCCGCAGGGCAAGGCGATCGAAGGGGCGCTGGCCTCGCTCGGCATCGCGGGCATCGCCGGCGTGCGGCAGGGCAAGGTGTTCGACATCGCGCTCGCCGGAGCCGATCCGGAGCACGCGAGGGCGCTGCTCGGCGAGGCGTGCGAGAAGCTGCTCGCCAACACCGTGATCGAGAACTACAGCATCGAATTGTTGGACGCCTGACATGAAAGCCGCCGTCATCATCTTCCCCGGCTCCAATCGCGATGGCGATGTGGCGCAGGCGCTCGTTCAGGCTGGCGCGAGCGTGACCAAGGTTTGGCACGCCGACAGCAGCCTGCCCGCCGGCACCGATCTCGCCGTGCTGCCCGGCGGGTTTTCCTATGGCGACTATCTCCGCTGCGGCGCCATCGCCGCGCGCGCGCCGGTGATGGACGCGGTGCGCAGCCACGCGGCGACGGGCCGGCTGGTGCTCGGCATCTGCAACGGCTTCCAGATCCTGTGTGAATCCGGCCTGCTGCCGGGCGTGCTGATGCGCAATGCCGGCCTGAATTTCATCTGCCGCCGCCAGTTCCTGCGCGTCGAGCGCAACGACACCGCCTTCACGCGCCGCTATGCGCAGGGGCAGGCCATCGACGTCGCGATCGCCCACGGCGAGGGCAACTTCGTCGCGGACGAGCGGACGCTGGCGCAGATCGAGGGCGACGGGCGCGTGGCGTTCCGCTACGCCGACCGCGCGGGCGCGGTGACGCCGCAGGCCAACCCGAACGGATCGCTGAACAACATCGCCGGCGTCTATTCCGAAAAGTTCAACGTCCTCGGCCTGATGCCGCATCCGGAGAACCTGATCGACGACCTCGTCGGCGGCACGGACGGCCGCGGGCTGTTCGAGAGCCTGTTGGCGGCGTGAGCTTGTCCGTTTGTTGAGCAGGCTAACGTAACTTTCTGAAAAGTCGCGATAATCGCGGCGTCACATTGTGAGCTTCCGATGACCGCCAAAGAGCCGACCATCACCCCCGGGCTCGTCGCCGAGCATGGCCTGACGCCGGACGAATACACCCGTTTCAAGGAGCTGGTCGGCCGCGAACCGACCTTCACCGAACTCGGCATCGTGTCAGCGATGTGGAACGAGCATTGTTCCTACAAGTCCTCGCGCCTCCATCTGCGGGGGCTGCCGACGCAGGCGCCGTGGGTGATCCAGGGGCCGGGCGAGAACGCGGGCGTTATCGACATCGGCGACGGGCTCGCCTGCGTCTTCAAGATGGAAAGCCACAACCATCCTTCGTTCATCGAGCCCTACCAGGGTGCAACGACGGGTGTCGGCGGCATCCTGCGCGATGTGTTCACCATGGGCGCGCGGCCGGTCGCGGCGTTGAATTCGCTGCGTTTCGGCGCGCCGGAGCATCCGCGCACGCGCCATCTCGTCGCCGGGGTGGTGGCGGGTGTCGGCGGCTACGGCAACTCCTTCGGCGTGCCGACGGTGGCGGGCTCGGTGGGCTTCCATACGCGCTATGACGGCAACATTCTCGTCAACGCCATGGCGGTAGGCATCGCGCGCGCGGACGGCATCTTCTACGCCGCGGCGGCGGGCGTCGGCAACCCCATCGTCTATCTCGGCTCCAAGACGGGCCGCGACGGCATCCACGGTGCGACGATGGCCTCGGCCGAGTTCGACGAGAACTCCGGCGAGAAGCGCCCCACCGTGCAGGTCGGCGACCCCTTCGCAGAGAAGCTGCTGCTTGAGGCCTGCCTCGAATTGATGCAGACCGGCGCCGTCATCGCCATTCAGGACATGGGCGCGGCCGGGCTGACCTGCTCTGCGGTGGAGATGGGCGCCAAGGGCGGCCTCGGTGTGGAGCTGGATCTCGATGCAGTGCCCTGCCGCGAGGAAGGCATGACGGCCTACGAGATGATGCTCTCGGAAAGCCAGGAGCGCATGCTGATGGTGCTCGACCCCGCGCGGCAAGCCGAGGCCGAGGCCATCTTCCGCAAGTGGGGCCTGGACTTCGCTGTCGTCGGCCACACCACGGACACGCAGCGCTTCGTCGTGCGCCATAAAGGAGAGGTCAAGGCCGACCTGCCGATCCGCGAACTCGGCGACGAGGCGCCGCTCTACGACCGGCCCTGGAACGAGCCTGTGCCGCAGCCGGTGCTCGACCCGGCGACGGTCGCCGCGCCCGTCTCCGATCTTGAGGCGCTGGAGCGGCTCCTCGGCACGCCGGACCTTGCGTCGAAGCGCTGGGTTTGGGAGCAGTACGACCACCTCATCCTCGGCAACACGGTGCAGATCCCGGGCGGCGACGCGGCCATCGTACGTATCGGCGAAGGCCCCAAGGGGCTTGCGCTCACCACGGACGTGACGCCCCGCTATTGCGAGGCCGATCCGGTGGCTGGCGGCCGGCAGGCTGTGGCCGAAACCTGGCGCAATATCACAGCCGTCGGCGGCAAGCCATTGGCAATAACGGATAATCTGAACTTCGGCAACCCGGAGAAGCCCGACGTCATGGGCCAGTTCGTCGGTTGCCTGCGGGGTATTTCAGAGGCATGCGTCGCGCTCGATTTCCCCATCGTTTCCGGCAACGTCTCGCTTTACAACGAGACGCAGGGCCGCTCCATCCTGCCCACGCCGACCATCGGCGGCGTTGGGCTCGTCGCGGATGTCTCGGTCCATGCCACGCTTGCCTTCAAGCGGCCGGGCGAGGCGATCCTGCTCGTCGGCGAGACGGCCGGCTGGCTCGGCCAGTCGGTCTACCTGCGCGAGATCGTGGGGCGTGAGGAAGGCGCGCCGCCGCCTGTCGATCTCGCCGTGGAACGGCGCAATGGCGATTTCGTGCGCGGCCTCATTCTCGACAAGCACGCCAGCGCCGTGCATGATCTGTCGGACGGCGGCCTGCTCGTGGCGGTCGCGGAAATGGCCATCGCCTCGGGCATCGGCGCGACGCTCGATGCCGCGCCGGCGGGTGTGCCAGCGCACGCCTTCTGGTTTGGCGAGGATCAGGCGCGCTATGTCGTCACAGTCGCGCAGGCGGATGTGGCTGCGGTGACGGCCGCGGCCCAGGCTGCCGGCGTGCCCCTGCGTCGGCTCGGCGCGACGGCGGACGAAGCGGCGTTGCAGATCGCGGGCGAAGGGGCCATATCGCTCGGGAGGCTGCATGCCCGGCATGAGGCGTGGCTTCCGGATTACATGAGTAAACCCGAATAACGATTTGAATCCAGAGGAATTTTCAATGGCAATGGAAGCAGCAGAGATTGAGGCTCTCATCAAGGCCGCCATTCCCGATGCTTTCGTGGAGATCCGCGATCTGGCCGGCGACGGTGATCATTATGCCGCAACCGTGATCTCGCCATCGTTCGCCGGCAAGTCGCGCGTCCAGCAGCATCAGCTCGTCTATGCCGCGCTTCAGGGCCGCATGGGCGGCGCGCTGCATGCTCTTGCGCTCACCACCGGAACGCAGCAGGATTAATATCTGGCGCCGATTGCGCCGCAGTGCTTCACAAGGAAGTTTCGAACATGTCCGACGTACTTGCGTTCATCGACAACGAGGTCAAGTCCAACGACGTCGTGCTTTTCATGAAGGGCACGCCGGATTTCCCGATGTGCGGGTTTTCCGGACAGGTGGTGAAGATTCTCGATTACGTTGGTGTGTCCTACAAGGGCATCAACGTGCTGGAGAGCGACGACATGCGCCAGGGCATCAAGGAATATGCCAACTGGCCGACGATCCCGCAGCTCTACATCAAGGGCGAGTTCGTCGGCGGCGCGGATATCGTGCGCGAGCTGTTCCAGGAAGGCGAGCTGCAGAAGATCCTTGCCGACAACGGCATCGAGGTCGCCGCCGAATAGGCCCGGGAGCCGGCGGCCTCAGCCGCCGATCGCCGCCCTGATCAGGGCCACTGCGTCGTTCGAGGCCCATTCCGCCGCGCCGGCGAGATGCCCCAACGCGCAGCCGTCCCGGTCGACAAGCACGGTCGTCGGCATACCAAATGCCTTGCCGTCCGCGCGCAGCGTCTGGAAGATTTTCGCTTTCGGATCGCTGTAGGGCGTGAGGCTGTCGATGCCGTTGTCCTTCAGCCATTGCATGGCTTTCTGCGGCTCACGGGTATCGATGTTCACGGCCACGACCTCGAAATCGCTCCCGCCCAGCTTTTTCTGCAAGGCGTTGAGGGCCGGCATCTCCGCCCGGCACGGCACGCACCACGTCGCCCACAGGTTGAGCAGAACGGTGCGGCCGCGGAAATCGGCGAGGGACAGCGGCTTTCCGTCCGCCGACAGGAAGGTGAGTTCGGTAAGCGGCGCCGCGCGATTCTCCACCTGGACGGCGGCGACTTCGCCGGTTGCCAAGGGTTTCAGGCGCGTGAGCACGTCTGCCGAGGCCGGGCAGGTGCCGCCCGGCGCGCTGCCCCCCCGGTAGGCGCGGATGCCGATGACGCCGCCGACGATGACGAGCGCCACGGCGCCGGTGACGGCGAGGCGGCGAAACGAAATACTCATGTTGGACCTATACGCTGCAAAGGGACATTCCCGGCGTTCGCGCCGCGCCGACCCGGCAGGGACAAGGTAAGCCATTGCGCGGCGATCTCAACCCGCCCGTGCGTGTGCGTGATCGCATCTGCGTGATCGCGGCGGCGCGATCTCCCGCGCGAGAATGCGAAACAGGGCTCGAATTGTCGCGTCAGTCGGTTATAGTGCGCCCGCTTCATGGAGGTTTGCCCGTGCTCCGTTCCCCTGTGCTCCGTTTTCGCCTGAAATCTTCCCGCAATGCGGCGTTCCGCCTCTGCCTTGCCGTGGCCGTGTGCGCGGCGGTCGCGGGCTGCGGAAGGCGGGGCGGGCTGGAATATCCCGTGGACCCGAACGATCCGCAAATCCGCGATTCGGGTCAGCGCGTCCACTCGTCGGGGCGCGAGGGGCAGAAGGTGATCCGCGGCTATGTGACGCCGGACAAGAAATTCATCCTCGATCCGCTGCTCTGACCGCCGCCATTTCCTGACGCAGACGTTTTCATTCCGGGCGACGCCATGCACCATTTTTCCTATGTCGACGGCCTCATGCAGGCCGAGGATGTCGATCTGACGGCGCTTGCCGGCGAGGTCGGCACGCCGTTCTACTGCTATTCCACCGCCACCGTCGAACGCCACTACCGCGTGTTCGCGGAAGCCTTCGCGGATGTGCCGGCACTGGTGTGCTTCGCCGTGAAGGCCAATTCCAACCAGGCGGTGATTGCCACGCTCGCCCGGCAGGGCGCCGGGGTAGACATCGTGTCGCAGGGCGAACTGCGCCGGGCGCTCGCGGCGGGTGTGCCGGGAGAGCGCATCGTGTTCTCCGGCGTCGCCAAGACGCGCGAGGAGATGGCGGCGGGGCTGAAGGCGGGCATCCTGTGCTTCAACGTCGAATCGGAGCCCGAGCTTGAGGCGCTGTCGGAAGTCGCCGTCTCGCTGGGCGTGAAGGCGCCCGTTTCGGTGCGCGTCAACCCGGATGTGGACGCGCTGACGCACGCCAAGATTTCCACCGGCAAGTCGGAGAACAAATTCGGCGTTCCGCTGTCGCACGCGCGCGCCGTCTATGCCCGCGCGGCCGCGCTGCCGGGCATCACGGTGACCGGCGTCGACATGCACATCGGCAGCCAGATCACGGATCTCGCGCCCTTCGACAACGCCACGGCGCTGATCGTGGAACTGGCGCGCGACCTGCTGGCGCAGGGCCACAGGCTGGACCACGTCGACCTCGGCGGCGGCCTCGGCATTCCCTACCATGAGGATGCGGAGCCGCCGCCGCTGCCCTCCGCCTACGCCGATATCGTCAAGCGCCACACGCGCGGTCTCGGCCTGAAGCTGGTGTTCGAGGTCGGCCGCATGATCGTCGGCAACGCCGGCATCCTGGTGACGAAGGTCATCTACGTGAAGCAGGGCGAGGGACGCACCTTCGTCATCGTCGACGCGGGCATGAACGACCTCATCCGCCCGACGCTCTACGAGGCCTATCACACGGTGAAGCCCGTGCGGGAGCCGGCGCCCGGCGCGCCGCGCATCGTGGCCGATGTCGTGGGGCCGGTCTGCGAAAGCGGCGACTATCTGGCGCTGCAGCGCGCCCTGCCGGCGGTCGCGCCCGGCGATCTGCTGGCGGTGATGACGGCCGGCGCCTACGGGGCGACGCAGTCGAGCACCTACAACAGCCGCCTGCTGGTCCCGGAGGTGCTGGTGAACGGCGCGCGGGCGGCGGTGGTGCGCCCGCGCCCGACCTACGACGACCTGATCGGCCTCGACCGCGTGCCGGACTGGCTGAGGGGGAAGTAAGCCCCGTTACGGCCAGCGCACCCTCGGCGGCAGCGACGACAGGATGGACTTGACGTTGCCGCCGGTCTTCAGGCCGAAGATGGTGCCGCGGTCGTGGAGCAGGTTGAACTCGGCGTAACGTCCGCGCCGCACCTCCTGCTCGAAGACGTCGGCTGCGGTCCACGGTGTCGGCAGGTTGGCGCGCACGATGGCGGGATAGACGGCGCGGAACGCTTCGCCAACCGCCTGGGTGAAGGCGAGGTCGGCCTCCGCGTCGCCGGACCAGTGATGGTCGTAGAAGATGCCGCCGATGCCGCGCGGTTCGTCGCGGTGCGGCAGATAGAAGTAACTGTCGCACCACTCCCTGTATTTCCCGTAGGGAGCGACTGCCGCGTGCGCGTCGCACACCGCGCGCATGGCGGCGTGGAAGCGGATGGCGTCCGGGTCGTCCTGCGCGCGCCGCCTGTCGAGCACGGGGGTAAGGTCCGCGCCGCCGCCGAACCAGGCTTTCGTGGTGACGACCAGGCGCGTGTTCATGTGCACGGTCGGCACGTTCGGGTTCCACGGATGGGCGATGAGGGAGATGCCGGAGGCCCAGAAGCGCGGGTCCTCGGCGGCGCCGGGTATCTGGGCCCGGAACTCGGGCGAGAACTCGCCGAACACGGTAGAGACATGGACGCCCACCTTCTCCAGCACGCGCCCGTGCATCAGCGACATCACGCCGCCGCCGCCCGCCGTGCCATCGCTGCCCTTCCGCTCCCACACCTCGCGCGCGAAGCGGCCGGGCTCGCCGTGGCCGGGAAAGAAGGGGCCGGCCGCCTCGTCCTCCAGCGCCTCGAAGTCGGCGCAGATGCGGTCGCGCAGGGTCGAGAACCACGCGCTGGCGCGTGCCTTGAGGTCGTCCAGATTGGCGGGCAAAGCCATGGTGCGAGTGTGTCCCTTGTCGAAAGCCGAACGTGCGGCACCGCACGCCTGATACGCCATCGCGCCCCCCGCGCATAGGTCCGGCGCGCATGATCGGGCATTTTGGGGCGCGCGGAACGATGATAGCCGGCTATGGCATAAAACCGGAAAACGGGCGCCGTTTTCCGGACGAATTTGATGAATAAACAAGAAGATAGGGCAAAATGGCGATTCAGATTCGGTGCATTTTGCTCTATACGGCATGCGATCGCGGGGGCCGTGTGTGTTCGGCCTGTTTCCGCCGGGCCGGAAACAGGCAGTGCGGCGGCCTCCGCCGCGACAGGAGATGACGATGTTCCGCTGGTTCGAAACCCGGATCGATCCGTTCCGGGAGGTGCCGATCGAGCGCCCGCCGGAGACGCTGCTGGCGTTCTACCGGCATTACGTGCGGCAGGTGTGGCCGGTGTTCGTCGCGCTCGTCATCTCGGGCGGCGCTGCCGCCGCGCTGGAGGTGCTGATGTTCCGCTATATCGGCGAGATCATCGACCTGCTCGGCAAGACGACGCCGGAACGCCTGTTCGCGGACTACGGCGGCCGGTTCCTGTTCATGGCGCTGCTGGTGCTGCTGGTGCGCCCGCTGTGCAACGTGCTGAACGACATGATCGTGCGCCAGACGATCCTGCCCGCCTTTCCGGCGCTGGTCCGCTGGCAGGCCCACCGCTACGTCATCCGCCAGAGCCTCGAATTCTTCCAGAACGACTTTGCCGGCCGGCTGGCGACGCGCGTCATCCAGACGGGCATGGCGCTGCGCGAGTCCGTGGTCGAGGTGTTCGGCTCGCTCTGGTTCGTCGTCATCTACGCGGGCGGGGCAATCCTGCTGTTCGCGGAGGCCGACTGGCGGCTCGCCATGCCGCTGGTGGTCTGGGTGGCGCTCTACGGCGCGGCGTTGGCGTGGTTCGTGCCGCGCATCCGCGAGAGCGCCAGGGCGGTGTCGCACGCGCGCTCCACGCTGACGGGCCGCGTGGTCGACGGCTACACCAACGTCATGACGGTGAAGCTGTTCGCCCACGCCGAGCGGGAGGATGCGTACATCCGCGAGAGCATCGGCGAGAACGTGGAGGCGACGCAGAAGCAGACACGGCTCGTCACCGCCATGTCGGCGACGGTCTCGGTGCTGAACTGCCTGCTGATCGGCTCGACGACCGGCCTTGCCGTGTGGCTGTGGACGCAGGGCAGCGTGACGACGGGGGCGATTGCCTTCTCGTCCGGGCTCGCGATCCGCATCTACAATATGTCGGGCTGGATCATGTGGGTGGTGACGGGCATCTTCGAGAACGTCGGCGTGGTGCAGGAGGGCATGGAGACGCTCTCGCGCCAGCATGCCGTCGTGGACAGGCCCGGCGCGAAGCCGCTGCAGGTAACGCGCGGAGAAGTGGCGTTCGAGCACGTGCGCTTTCACTATGGCCGCAAGTCCGGCGTGATCGGGGACCTGACGCTGCGCATCGGCGCGGGCGAGCGCATCGGGCTTGTCGGACGCTCGGGCGCGGGCAAGTCGACACTGGTCAACCTGCTGCTGCGCTTTCACGACCTGCAGGGCGGGCGCATCCTGATCGACGGGCAGGATATCGCCTCTGTCACGCAGGAAAGCCTGCGCGGCGCCATCGGCATGGTGACGCAGGACACTTCGCTGCTGCACCGCTCCGTGCGCGACAACATCCGCTACGGCCGGCCCGACGCCAGCGAGGAGGCCATCCGGGCGGTGGCGCGGCAGGTGCATGCCGACGGCTTCATTCCCTCGCTCGTCGATCCCGCCGGGCGGCGCGGGCTCGATGCCCATGTGGGCGAGCGCGGCGTCAAGCTCTCCGGCGGCCAGCGTCAGCGCATCGCCATCGCGCGCGTGCTGCTGAAGAACGCGCCCATCCTGGTGCTGGACGAGGCGACCTCGGCGCTCGATTCGGAGGTCGAGGCCGCCATTCAGGACGAACTCGACACGATCATGGCCGGCAAGACGGTGATCGCCATCGCGCACCGGCTGTCGACCATCGCCCGCATGGACAGGCTCGTGGTCATGGAGCAGGGCGCGATCGTGGAGCAGGGCACCCACGACGAACTGGTGCGCAGGGGCGGCATCTACGCTGGCCTCTGGCGGCGCCAGTCGGGCGGCTTTCTGGGCGTCGACGAGCCGCCGCTGTCGCTGGTGGGCGAATGAGCGGGGGCGTTTCATGCTGAGGCTCGCGCTCTACCAGCCGGACATTCCGCAGAACGCCGGCACGATGCTGCGGTTGTGCGCTTGCCTCGGCGTGGCGGCCGAGATCATCGAGCCGGCGGGCTTCCCGGTGTCCGACCGCGCCTTCCGCCGGGCAGGCATGGACTATCTGGAAGACGTCGTCATCAACCGCCACGATTCCTGGCGCAGGTTCGAGGAATGGCGTGCGGCGGCGGGCTTGCGGCTGGTGCTGGCGACGACGCGGGCCGCCGCCCTCTATACGGATTTCGCCTTCGGGCCGGACGACGTCATCATGGTGGGGCGGGAATCGGCGGGCGCGCCCGAGGAGGTGCATGCGGCGGCCGACGCGCGGATCGTCGTGCCGATCCGGCCGGGGATGCGTTCCATCAACGTGGCGGCGACGGCGGCGATGCTGCTGGGCGAGGCGCTGCGGCAGACGGGCGGCTTTCCGGCAGCGCCCCGGTTGCCATCCCGGATGACGCCTCTTGTGAACGGTTAAATCGATCAGCGCGCGTGCGCCGGGCAGCCGGGCGTGCTACCGTCGCATACGGGATTTTTTCAGGAACATGTCGAGGACCACGTCGGTGAGCGGCCCCGAAGGGCAACAGGTGAAGGCACAACAGGCGGGCCAGCAGCTTGAGCGCGCCGTGCGGCGCACGCGGATCGCGCTGTACGGCGAGCGCGTCTGGCCGCGCCTGTGGTGGCCGCTCGGCGTCGCGGGCATCTTCCTCGCCGTCTCCTGGCTCGGGTTGTGGGCGCTGTTGCCGGCTGGCGGGCGCATGGCGGGCGTTATCGTCTTCGCGCTGGCCTTCGTCGCCGCGATCGTGCCCGCCGTCGCCGTGCGCTATCCCTCGCGGCGCGAGGCGCTGCGGGCGCTCGACGGCGGGGCGGACGGCGCCGGTCTGGCCGATCCCGCGAGCGCGCTCGCGGATACGCAGGCGATGGGGCAGCACGATGCCGCCAGCCGCGCGCTGTGGACGCTGCATCAGCGCCGGGCGGCGGAGGCGATCTCGAAGCTGCCGCCGCGCTTCCCGCGTCCGCTGACGGCACAGTACGACCGTTACGGCCTGCGCGGGGCGCTGATCGTGGCGCTCGTCGCGGCGGCTTTCATCGCGGGGACGGAGCGGGGCAGGCGGCTGGCGCTTGCCTTCGACTGGCGCTTCGAGGCCTCCGGCGATCCTGTGGCGGCGCGCGTCGACGGCTGGATCGACCCGCCCGCCTACACGCGCCTGCCGCCGGTCATGCTCGATCTCACCCGCGCCGGAACGCGGGACGTCTCGGTGCCCGCCGGCAGCGTGCTGGTGCTGCGTTCCGCCGGCGGCGCGGCGGAGGACGTGGCGATATCCGGCGGCTTCGTAGCCCGGCCTGCGGAGCAGCCCGCCGCCGACGGCATCCATGAGAACCGCTATACCATCGAGGGCTCGGGAACCGTCGCGCGCGACACGGGCGACGGCCGGGCGACCCTTGGCATCGCCGTCGTTCCGGACAGGCCGCCCGTCATCGCCTTCGTCGGGCCGCCGGAAGCCACGCGGCGCGGTGGGCTCACCGTCGTCTTCCGCGCCGGTGACGATTACGGCGTCACGGCCGCGCAGGGCGTCGTTTCCCTGCCCGGCGAGGATACGGCGCAGGCGCTCGTGCCGCCGCCCGTTGTCGCCCTGCCGCTGCCCCGCGTCGGGGAGGCGGAGCAGGAGCTGCGTACCACCGCCGACCTCGCAGCGCATCCGTGGGCAGGTGCCACCGTGCAGTTCACGCTCGTGGCGCGGGACGGTGCCGGACAGGAGGGGCGCAGCGAAACGCTGACCGTGACGCTGCCGCAGCGCCCGTTCACCAACCCGCTGGCGAAGGCGCTGGTCGAACAGCGCCGCAACCTCGTCTTCCATCCGCACGACTGGCGCGATGTACGGCTCGCGCTGCGCGCGCTGATGATCGCGCCGGACATCTTCACGCCCGACAGCGCTGTCTATCTGGGGCTGGTGACGGCGGAGCGGATGCTCTCCTCCGCCTCCAGCGGGGAGGGCCTTGTCGCCGTCGCCGATTTCCTGTGGGGCATGGCGCTCAGGATCGAGGACGGCGACGCCGGCGATACGGAACGCGCCCTGCGCGCCGCCCAGCAGGCGCTGCAGGAGGCCATCGACCGCAATGCGCCGGCGGACGAGATCGCGCGTCTCGCCCAGGCGCTGCGCGAGGCGATGAACCGTCATCTGTCGGAAATGGCCCGCAATCAGGCGCGCAACCGCGATCCGGCGGCGCAGCGACAGGGCGGCACCCCCACGCAGACCGTCACGCCCGAGGAACTCGCGGCGATGATCGACCGCATGGAACAGATGGCGCGCGAGGGCGATCTCGCCGGGGCGGACAGGCTGCTGCAGCAGCTCAACAATATCCTCAACAATCTGCAGATGGCGCAGGGCGCGCCGCAGCAGGGGTCGCAGGCCGGGGAGGCCGGCCGGGCGATGCGCTCGCTCGACGAGATGATCCGCAACCAGCAGCGCCTGCGCGACGACACCTACCGGCAGAACGGCGAGGCCTCCGAGGGTGGCGAGGGGAACGCCGGCGGCGGGGAGCGCAACGGCGATCTCTCCGGCCGCCAGCAGGCCCTGCGCAACCAGCTGGAGCGCCTGCAGCGCGGCCTTTCCGAGCAGGGGCTGGAGGGCGAGCCGGGCCTCGGCGCGGCCGAGCGCGCGATGCGCGATGCCGAGGAAAGGCTCGCTGACGGCGACGGAGACGGGGCGGTCGATGCCCAGGGCCGGGCGCTGGAGGCGTTGCTGGACGGCGCGCAGGGGCTCGCCCGGCAGATGCGGCAGGCGCAGCAGGGCGAGAACGGGGAGCCGGGTTCGCAGCCGGGAACCGGCGAGCCGGGACCGGGCGAACAGGATCCGCTCGGCCGCTCGACAGGCCAGCGCCGCTGGTCCGACGGCGAGACGCGCGTGCCCGGCGCAGACGAATCGGCCATCGTGCGTGCGCGCCGCATTCTGGAGGAGCTGCGCCGGCGGCTGGGCGACCCCACGCGCCCCGCGGAGGAGCGCGACTATCTGGAGCGCCTGTTGCGCCGCGACTGAACGGAGGCGGGAGGAAGCCATGGGTGCACTCGGTTATGTCCTGGTGCCGGTCATGCTGGCGGCCGTCGCGGTCGTGCTGGTGCTCGGCCTCGTCAACATGATGCGCGGCGGCAGCCCGGAACGGTCGCAGAAGCTGATGCAGCTTCGCGTGCTGTTCCAGTTCGCCGCTGTCGTCGTCGTGCTGCTGGTGCTGTGGATCGGCGCCGGCAGCCATTGAAACGCGATATCGATCCGGACGGTGACAATTTCATCATGGTTCGCCTCAACCGCATCTACACCCGCACCGGCGACGACGGCACCACCGGCCTGACCGGCGGCGAGCGCCGCCGCAAGGACGATCTGCGCATCGAGGCAGTCGGCGCGGTCGACGAGGCCAACGCGGCCCTCGGTCTCGCCCGGCTCCATGCCGCCGGCGACATCGACGCGGCGCTGGCGCGCGTGCAGAACGACCTGTTCGATCTTGGCGCCGACCTGTCGACGCCGGGCGGCGCGGAACCACAGCCTTTCGAGGCGCTGCGCGTCGTCGAGGCGCAGGTGGAACGGCTGGAGCGGGAGATCGACGCCTTCAATGCGGCGCTGGCGCCGCTGCGTTCCTTCGTGCTGCCCGGCGGCTCGCCCGCCGCGGCGGCGCTGCATGTGGCGCGCACCGTTTGCCGGCGGGCGGAACGGGTTGCGGTGGCGCTGGCGGCGCGGGAGCCGGGGCAGGTGTCGCCGGTGGCGCTGCGCTATCTCAACAGGCTGTCGGACCTGCTGTTCGTGCTTGCCCGGGCGGCGAACGACAACGGCGCGCTGGACGTGCTGTGGCGGCCGGGCGCAAACCGTTGACGGAACCCTTATGACGACGGAGCCGGACGCCGCAGTGAGTCGCCATGTTCATTCCGATCTATGACGGCCTTGCCTATCGTACGATCCGCGTCGCCTGGGCGACATGGAGCGTGCTGGCGCTGTCGTGCCTGTTCTACGCCGCCTATGCGTTGCGCCTCCTGCCCGGCAGGCTCGCGGACGAGACGTGGCTCTCGGCGGCTTTCGGCGTCATCCCGGCGGTGCTGCTCGGCAGCGCCGCCCTGCCGGATGGGCTGCCGCTGGTGCCGGAGCCGGCGACGCTGGTCAGCGGGCAGTTCGTACATCTCGGCTTCCTGCACCTCGCCGGCAACATGCTGTTCCTCGCCGTGTTCGGCGACAACGTGGAGGACGCGATGGGCCATGCGCGCTTCGCGTTGTTCTATCTCGCCTGCGGCGCGGCGGGGGCGCTGGCCTATGCGGCGGGCCACCCGGAGTCTCTGCGCCCGCTGGTCGGCGGCTCGGGCGCGGTGTCCGGGCTCGCCGCCGCCTATCTGCTGCTCTATCCGCGCGCCCGGGTGTGGGGCCTGTTCCTCAACCGCATTCCGCTGCAGGTGCCGGCGCTGTGGGCCATAGGCTTCTGGATCGCATTCCAGATTGTCCAGGCGTGGTTTGGCAGCGACGACGTGGGCTGGCTGGCGCATCTGGGCGGATTCGCGGCCGGCGGCGCGCTGGTTCTCGTGCTGCGGCGGCGCGACCAGCCGCTTTTCGGCGCGGGCATCGGCAAAGGCATGGGAAAACCGGCGGTGGCGGACGATCCGTGAATGGAGATTGACAAGCGCGAACCGGCGTCGTTACGTTCGCGCAGCCGTCTCAAACGGCTGTTTGGGAAGCGGCGGCCGGGGCGGATGGGAATGCGTGAGCAAACAGAATACCAGCCGGAAATTTATTCAGTTGCTTTCCCTTGCAGGAGACGTTCAGTATAAAAAGTGAAGGCAAGGCTTTACTTGAGATAAGTTCCAATAAAGTCCAACGGAGGTCGTCAATGAAGTTGCTGGTGCCCGTCAAGCGGGTGGTCGACTACAACGTCAAGATTCGCGTCAAGCCCGATGGTACGGGGGTTGACCTTGCCAATGTCAAACAGTCGATGAACCCGTTCGACGAAATTGCTGTCGAGGAGGCGTTGCGCCTCAAGGAGGCGGGCAAGGCGACGGAGGTCGTCGTGGTCTCGATCGGCCCGGCGCAGGCGACGGAAACCCTCCGCACCGGCCTTGCCATGGGCGCCGATCGCGGCATCCTCGTCAAGGCCGAAGGGCGGGTGGAGCCGCTGGCCGTGGCCAAGGTGCTGGCGAAAATCGTCGAGCAGGAGAAGCCCGACCTCGTCATTCTCGGCAAGCAGGCCATCGACGACGATTCCAACCAGACGGGCCAGATTCTCGGCGCGCTCCTCGGCTGGGCGCAGGGCACCTTCGCGTCGAAGGTGGTCGTGGGCGACGGCTCCGTGGACGTGACGCGCGAGGTCGACGGCGGCCTGCAGACCGTGTCGCTCAAGCTGCCGGCGATCGTCACCACCGACCTGCGCCTCAACGAGCCGCGCTATGCGTCGCTGCCCAACATCATGAAGGCGAAGAAGAAGCCCATCGCGGAGACCACGCCCGAGGCGCTCGGCGTCGACGTGTCGCCGCGCCTCAAGGTGCTGAACACCGCCGAGCCGTCCAAGCGTCAGGCCGGCATCAAGGTGGCGGATGCGGCCGAACTGGTGTCGAAGCTCAAGGAAGCGGGAGTGCTCTGATCATGACGACCTTGCTCATTGCCGATCACAACAATCAGGCGCTCAAGGACGGCACCGCCAAGACGCTCACCGCGGCGCGGGAACTCGGCGAGCCGGTTCACGTTCTCGTGGCGGGTGAGGGCGCGCGCGCCGCTGCCGACGCCGCCGCGAAGCTCGAAGGTGTGGAGAAGGTGCTGCTCGCCGAGGGCGCTGTCTATGCGCACGGGCTTGCCGAGCCGCTCGCGGCGCTGATCGCCGGCCTCGCCGGCAACTACCGGTCGATCGTGGCGCCCGCGTCCTCGAACGGCAAGAACGTTCTGCCGCGCGTATCGGCGCTGCTCGACGCCGCGCAGGTGTCGGACGTCACGAAGGTGGTTTCGCCCGATACGTTCGAGCACCCGATCTACGCGGGCAACGCCATCGAGACCGTGCAGACCACGGACGCCAAGCAGGTGTTGACCGTGCGCACCGCGGCCTTCAAGGCGACGGGCGAGGGCGGTTCCGCCGCCGTCGAGAACGTCGAGGCTGCCGCTGACCCGGCGGTGTCGCAGTTCAAGGGCGAGGAAGTGGCGAAGTCGGAGCGGCCGGAACTGACGGCGGCGAAGATCATCGTTTCCGGCGGCCGCGCGCTCGGTTCGGCCGAGAAGTTCCAGGAAGTCGTCGCGCCGCTCGCGGACAAGCTGGGCGCCGCCATCGGCGCGAGCCGCGCAGCCGTGGACGCGGGCTACGCGCCCAACGACCTGCAGGTCGGCCAGACCGGCAAGGTCGTGGCGCCCGACCTCTACATCGCGCTCGGCATTTCGGGGGCTATCCAGCACCTTGCCGGCATGAAGGACTCGAAGGTCATCGTCGCCGTCAACAAGGACGAGGACGCGCCGATCTTCCAGGTGGCCGATTACGGTATCGTCGGCGATCTGTTCAAGGTGGTGCCGGAGCTGGAAAAGGCGCTCGGCTGAGCCTTCCGTCCCGCATCCTCGCGATGCGGGACGTCTTCAGATGGATTGACTGGCCCGTCTGAAGAAAATACGTCAAAATGTATCTGTAAGGTGTCCGGCGATCCTGGGATCGGAAGCGACACTGTGCCCGCTGCCGCCCAGTCAGCCAACGGATTCACCACACCAGTCAGCAACAACGCAACGGACGGGTAACATGTCGATCGAGATTCGCAAGGTGGGCGTCATCGGGGCCGGGCAGATGGGCGGCGGCATCGCGCAGGTTGCCGCAGCCTCGGGTTACGAGGTTGCGCTCAACGACATCAGCGAGGAGCGCATCAACGCGGGTCTCGCCACCATCAACGGCAACCTCGCGCGGCAGGTGTCGAAGGGGCACCTCACGGAAGAAGAGAAGACGTTGATCCTGGCGCGCATCACGTCCGCGCCGACCTATGAACATTTCAACGACGCCGATCTGGTGATCGAGGCGGCGGTCGAGAACGAGGACATCAAGCGCAAAATCTTCCAGGCCCTGTGCCCGGCATTGAAGCCCACCGCGCTGATCGGCACCAATACGTCGTCCATCTCGGTCACGCGCCTTGCTTCCACCACCGACCGGCCGGAGCAGTTCATCGGCATCCACTTCATGAACCCGGTGCCGGTGATGCAGCTGGTCGAGGTCATTCGCGGCATCGCCACTTCCGAGGAAACCTTCGAGGCGACCCGCGCTCTCGTGGAGAAAATCGGCAAGAGCCTGACGGTGGCGGAGGACTTCCCCGGCTTCATCGTCAACCGCATCCTGCTGCCGATGATCAACGAGGCGATCTATACGCTTTATGAAGGTGTGGGTTCGGTGGAATCCATCGACACCGCCATGCGTCTCGGCGCGAACCATCCGATGGGCCCGCTGCAGCTCGCGGACTTCATCGGCCTCGACACCTGCCTGTCGATCATGCAGGTGCTCTACGAGGGGCTGGCGGATTCCAAGTATCGTCCCTGCCCGCTGCTGGTGAAGTATGTCGAGGCGGGTTGGCTCGGCCGCAAGACCCGCCGTGGCTTCTACGACTATCGTGGCGAAAAGCCCGTTCCGACGCGCTGAGGCGCGTCGCGGACCCGTGAACGCTGAAATCCGGCCGCGAGGCCGGATTTCTTTTTTCGTGCCTTTTCAAGGATGCGCCGTTCCGCTCCGGCGGTATGTCAGCGGTCCATCCAGACCCTGATGCCGCTGCCGCGCGTCGGGCCGTTGGCCTGCGCGCCGAGGCCGTAGTGATCGGCGAGACGGCGCAGTGCGAGCTTCAGCACGACCTTGCCGGAACGGGGTGGCCAGCGGCGCTCGCGCTCCACCTCCTCGATGCGTTTCAGGAAGCCGCAGACGTCGATCAGGATACCGGCGTATTCGCTGTCGACGGCGTCAAGCGCCCGGTGAAGGCGTTGGCGCGCGGAAACCATCGCTTCCGTGGCGGGTGCAGGGCCGCCGTTGCCGCTGCCGCCGCGCGCCGGCGACCAGTTGCTGGTGACACGGGGCATGATCTGCGCCAGCGTCAGGTCGCGGCGCAGCCGCTCGCCCGCCTCGAAGCAGGCGGCATCGAGGAAGGGCACGCCGTTGCGGTCGCGCCGTTTGTGGAGCCAGGCGAGCGGGCTTTCAGCCTCGTTTACCTGCAGGGCCGGGGTGTGTCCGTCTCCGCCGGCCGGCGTCTTTTCGCGAAGCCGCCGGTCGGGGCCCGGTGTGGGGGAATCCGGCGCCGGCCCGTGTTGCAGGTGCATCAGCGCGGCGCGTCCGGCCTCGGTGATGGCGAAGGTGTTTTCCGGCGTGAGGCGCACGAGACGGCGCTTCAGCAAGGCATGGACGGTGCCGGCGGGAAGGCTGCCGCGCCCGAGCGACACGCCGCCGCGCGAACTCGACAGAATGACGCGATCCGGCATCCCGCTGCCGATCACCGCGATGTTGCCCTGTTCCGACAGATGGCCCAGCAGCCGGAGCGTATCCGCATCCCCCTGCCGTGGTTTTTCGGTTGCCTTTCCGGCATTGGTGCGGCGGCTCATTGCCCGGCCTCCGACGCGGCGGTGGCCTCTGCCGCGTCGTGCAGGCAGCGCGCGACGCGGCGGGTGAGGGCGTGTTCGAGGCAGGACAGGACGTGCCTGAAGTGCGGGTCGTCGCCGCACCGCCGCGCGACGCGCCGGCATGCATGGCCGATGGTGGCGCGGTGGCGGCCGAAGGCCCGGCCTGCCGCGGATTCCGCCAGGTTGAAGCCGGTGCGCGCGAGGTAGATCGCGCCCGCGCGGGCGAAGGCATCCCTCGCCCGGCGCCGGTGGCCGGCGCGCACCGCCGCCAGCGAAACCGCGAACGCGGACGACACGGCGGCTTCGCATTGACGGCAGATCGCGGCTTCCCGCAGCAGGCGGCCGGCGCCGCCATGATCGAATCCGGTCCAGGACATCAAAACCTCCGTCGTCAGATACATAGGAAACTAATCCGAAAATCTGCACTAATGAACGCAGAAATAGGATTATCATCCTATAAAATGGACGCAACGCTTTTCCGGAGGAGGTCGCCGTCTCCATGCGATTAACTGCGGATAAGTGGGGGGCCGCGCGGCGGCTGTGCGCGAGGGTCGTTCATGCCCGGACAAAAACAAGGCGGTTCGCCACTTCCGTGAAAAGCCGAAGCCCGGTGGCGGGATGACCTTTCGCAGAAGCGGCGAACCGCCTGTATCCTTAACGACTTGCGAAACCGGAAAACGCGCTTCCGGTTCGATGCGTCAGTCCGGTTTGCCGCCATCCGGCTGGCGATCGATCTTCTTGCCGGCGAGCGCCGGATCCTCGCCCGAGGCGATGTAGCTTTTCAGATTGTCGAGCGAATCGAACCGGAAGACGCCCTGCGGCGTCTCCGCCTCGATCATGCCGTTGTCGAACATCACGTAGACATTGTCGCCCGCCCGGTAGGAACCGACGATGGCGCCGGTATTCCCTTCCGGCCGGTCGGCGGTTTCGTTCGTGGCGGGCGGTGCATCGGGGGCGTCGGCCGTGGGCGAGCCGGCTTCCTCTTCGGTCCCGCTCTCCTCGTCTCGCGTCTCAGCGCGTTCCGCTGGCTGCTCGGCTGCCTTCGCAGCGGCGTCGGGTTTGCGTCCATCGGGCGTTTCCGGTTGGCGAGGCTGCCGGTCGTCGCCAGCCGCTTCTTTCGCCGGCTTGCCGGGAGGCGTCGGGCCAGCCGGATCTCCGTCGCCGCCCGCGGGCTGATCGGCCTTCGGCAGGTCTGGCGTGGATCGGGAGGGCGCCACGGCGGGCTCGTGGGCCTCGTCCTGCGGTGCGGACGGAGCCGCCGGGCGCCGCGAATCGGGACGCGACCGGTCGGGCACATCGGCCAGAGCGAGCCGCTCACGCGCCAGCTCCGCCGCCGTGGGACCGGGCGGCGGTTCCGGCGGGGCGTTGCGGCTCTGCGCGGCCGTGCTGCTGCCCTTGCCGAATCGCGACCAGAAGCCGCGCCGCTGGCGCTCGGATTCGGGAGCTTCGGTATCCTCGCCGTGCAGCGAAACCTGGATCTTCAGCGCGGACCGATCCTGCCGCGATTCCCCGGCCGCGGCCGGCGCGGCGGCGGCATCGCGCCGCCATGCGTCCTCGTCATGCAAGGGAACGTCGCGCAGCGTCAGAAAGTCCGGAGCGGCTCCGAGTCTTGGCGCGCCAAGACTCGGCGCGCCAAGACTCGGTGCCCCAAGAGGAGTAGCCGCTTGCGTTGGCGCCGCTTGAGCCGCCGTTACCCGGGTCGCTGGCGCGGGGGCCGGCGGCTCGGGCTCATGCTCTTCCGCCGCCTCCGGCGCATGTGCCACCAGCGGCTCGAAGCGCGGCCGGACGGAAGCGGCGTGATCGGGCGCGGCCTGTGCACCGTCGAAGTCGGCGTCGTGATAGTACGAACGGGGTGCGGGAGCCTCCGGCAGCACGTCGGCGAGACGGTCCGGAAGGCGGCGCAACTCCTTCAGAATCATCGCGATGCCGAGCAGCAGCACGCCGCCCGTGGCGACGACGCTGCCCGAAATGACCATAGACCAGCCTCGTTCGAGGACGATCATGCCGGAGCCGATGACGACGGCACCAAGGCCACCGCCGATGAGAAGGCACGCGAGAACAGTGCTTATGAAAATCATACGACAGGCACTCTTGCATTGGATACAGGGCCGGCGAACCGGCGGCCGCCGGACCGAACGGGGCGCGCCTGCAATCGACGATACAACAGTCACAAAAACATTCACGTCTTATGCGACGGTAAAGCGTTCTTAAAACAACAGCAGCTTCCCGAAGTGCCTCCCGCAACGGGAACGATGGCCCGCGGTGTTGGAGACAAGCCGTTCGCCACCAGCTTCTAGCACGTGAAGCTTTCACTGAACTGACTTGTCGTTTGGTAAACTATCGACGGAAATCTGCCGAAAACATGGCGTACCATGGCCGATGCGTGGAAACGCGGCGGCGCTTTCCATGGAACATAATGAAGTCTATCGAGTTAAAGACGAGAATCGCGTAGCATCGCCTTTCCAAGGTGGAGACTGCCGTATGAAACGCCGCCAATTCCTGCTTTCATTGTCAGCCGCTGCTGCGGTTGGTAGTGTCGCCACCGTCGACGCTACGAGGGCCGCAAGCGACCCCCGCGCCGCAAACCGAGCATCAAACCCCCAGGAGCAAGCCATGTCGTTTACGCTTCCCGATCTTCCCTACGCTCACGACGCCCTTCAGCCCTACCTGTCGCGTGAAACGCTTGAGTATCACCACGACAAGCATCACAAGGCCTATGTCGACAACGGCAACAAGCTGCTCGAAGGCACGGATCTCGCCGGGAAATCCCTGGAGGAGATCGTCAAGGCTTCGTTCGGCACCAACCAGGCGCTCTTCAACAACGCCGGCCAGCACTACAACCACCTGCACTTCTGGCACTGGCTGAAGCCCAACGGCGGCGGTGCCATCCCCGGCGAACTCGAAAAGAAGATCATCGAGGACCTCGGCTCGGTCGAAAAGGCCAAGGAAGACTTCATCCAGGCCGGCGTCAGCCAGTTCGGCTCCGGCTGGGCGTGGCTCGCGGTGAAGGACGGCAAGATCGTCGTGCTCAAGACGCAGAACGGCGAGAATCCGCTCGTGCACGGCGCGACCCCGATTCTCGGCGTCGACGTGTGGGAGCACTCCTATTACATCGACTACCGCAACCGCCGCCCCGACTACCTGAAGGCGTTCGTCGACCATCTGGTCAACTGGGAATACGCCGCCGAGCTTTACAGCAAGGCCATCTGATTCCCCCCGTGTCCCGGCACAAGCCGGGCGCTGCTGATCGCCCAGAGCATTTTTCGATCACTCGTGATCGCCAAATGCTCTGCGATTCTTTCATTGAGCGAATTCTGATCGGAAAGCGCTCTAGCCCCGGAACGCGCCGCGTTCCGGGGTTTTCCGTGTCAGGAGGCTGCCTCGATCTCGGCAGAGGCGGCAAGCCATTCCTCTTCCGCCTGGGCAAGGGCCGTGGCGGCATCGGCGCGCATCTTCGCGAGTTCGGCCGCCTTCTCGGGGTTCTTGCTGAACGTGTCCGGCGCGGCGAGGGCCGCATCGATTTTCGCGATGCCGTCGGCGAGCTTGTCCATACGCGCTTCCAGCGTTTCGATGCGTTTTCGCAGGGGGGCGAGGGCGACGCGCGTGCGGGCGGCGTTGCGGCGCCGGTCGGCCTTCTCGCCGCCGCTGCCCGAGGCGGCCGCGCGCGTCGCCGGCGCATCGCCCGCCAGCACGAGCCGGCGGTAGTCGTCCATGTCGCCGTCGTAGGGCTTGACGGAGCCGTTGTTCACCAGCCACAGCCGGTCGACGCAGGCCTCGATCAGGAAGCGGTCGTGGCTGATGAGCACCACCGCACCGGGATAGTCGTTGATGGCCTCGACGAGCATCTGCCGGCTATCGATATCGAGATGGTTGGTCGGCTCGTCGAGAATGAGCAGGTGCGGCGCGCCGAATGCCGCGAGGCCCATCAGCAGCCGCGCCTTCTCGCCGCCCGAGAGCTGCGCTACCGGCGTGTCCGCCTTGGCGGCGGGAAAGCCGAGCCTTGCCGTGCGCGAGCGCTGCTGCGCCTCCGTCGCCTGCGGCATCAGCACGGCGATGTGCTGCAGGGCGGTGGCGGCGGGGTTGAGTTCGTCGAGCTGGTGCTGCGCGAAATAGGCCACGCTGAGCCGGGCGGCGCGCGTGACCGTGCCCGTCATGGGGGCGAGCCGGCCCGAGAGCAGCTTGGCGAAGGTGGACTTGCCGTTGCCGTTGGCGCCGAGCAGCGCGATGCGGTCGTCCGGCAGCAGGGTGAGGTTGAGGCGGTCGAGCACCACGCGCCCGTCATAGCCGGCGACCGCGCCCTCCATGGCGACGATGGGCGGCGACAGCGGACGCTCGGGCCCCGGCAGGTCGAAGGGGATGGATTCCTCCTCCGTGATGGCGGCGATCGGCTCCATCTTCTCCAGGCGCTTGATGCGCGACTGCGCCTGCTTGGCCTTGGTGGCCTTGGCACGGAAGCGGTCGACGAAGCTCTGCAGGTGCTTGCGTTCCGCCTCCTGCTTCACGCGCGCCTTGGCAACGAGCGCCATCTTCTCCCGCCGCTGCCGGTCGAATGACGTGAACCCGCCGCGATAGAGCGCGAGCTTGCCCCGGTCGAGATGCAGAATGTGGTCGACGGCGGTATCGAGCAGCTCGCGGTCATGGCTGATGACGAGCGCCGTGTAGGGGTAGCGGCCCAGATAGTCATAGAGCCAAAGCGTGCCTTCGAGGTCGAGGTAGTTGGTCGGCTCGTCGAGCAGCAGCAGGTCCGGCTCGTTGAACAGCACGGCAGCAAGAGCCACGCGCATGCGCCAGCCGCCGGAGAACGACGAGCAAGGGCGCGCCTGCGCCTCGGCGTCGAAACCCAGGCCGTGCAGGATGCTGGCTGCGCGCGCGGGCGCGGCGTGCGCGCCGATATCCACGAGCCGCGTCTCGATCTCCGCGCGGCGCAGCGGGTCGGCCGTCGTCTCGGCCTCGGCCATGAGGGCGGTGCGCTCCGTATCCGCCGCGAGAACGACGTCGATGAGGGCCTCCGGCCCGCCCGGCGCCTCCTGCGCCACCGCGCCGATGCGGTGCCCGCGCGGCAGGGAGACGGAGCCGCTTTCGGAGACGAGTTCGCCGAGCAGCAGCTTGAACAGCGTGGTTTTGCCGGCGCCGTTGCGCCCCACGAGCCCCACCCGCGCGCCGGTGGGAATCACCGCGCTGGCGTGATCGAGGATGAGCCGGTTGCCCAGCCGGTAGGTGAGGTCGGTAATCTGCAACATGGTCCGATTGGCAATCCGGTGTGATTCGCCCGCCCGGCGGCGGGCCTCGCGCCCGTGCGGGAGAAAGGTTCTTGTCGCGTCAAACGGGCGCTGCCGCAAGGGCCGGCAAGGGTCTGAACGAGAATCCGATGCCGGACAGCCGTTTGCATGACATAGCGCAAGCCGCCGATCATAGAGTGAACGAGGAATGAACATAAAGCGGACAAGGGCGCTGTTTTGAGCTTGTCAAAGTCAGAAAATTGCGTAGGTTCGAGTCAGCCGGTGCATATGTGGATAATTGTGAACGGTTTTAGAAAGTCGAGCGTCACAATGCAAGAACCATGAAAACGCCACGTTTTAGCGCTGCCGTCGTCTGTGGACAGCATATGACGGTCTTGTTGATGTTCTGTGGATAAGAGTGATTCGAGCTACGCCATGGAAACCCGCACGAAGAGAACTGAAGCGCACAGAGCCGCGGACAAGAGAGCCGCAGCCGTGAGAATTGCTACGGGAACCTCGTCCAGCCAGTTCTCGCGAGGGGCGTTCGCCATCGTCGCGGCGGCGCTGATTCTCGGAATCGCGATGACGGCCAATACAGTGGCCGCGAGCCTGCGTCACCCTGTTTCCGTGCAAGGCGGCTCTTCGCTGCGGGCAGACCATGGCTCCCATCCGCATATCGCGAGCCTTCCGGCGGTCGTTGTGCCGGCCGCGTCCCGATAGGGAGAGGCGGCCGTCTCTTGACAGGGACGCGGGCTTGTCCGCAGAGATGGCCGTGCCGTTCATCCGCGATACCCCACGCGGGAGCAGGCGCGCCCAACGCCATCGAAACGGGATACCCTGACCTTGCCGTCCTCCGTCTCCCAGTCCCCGTCCGCCGACGCCGGCCGCAGCGCGCAGGCGTTGCTCGCGGCGATCGAGAATCGCAGCGCCCGTGTCGGCGTCATCGGGCTCGGCTACGTCGGCATACCGCTGGCGCTCGCCTCCGTGGAATGCGGCTTTCCGGTGCTGGGCTTCGACATCAATGCCACGCGGGTGGACCGGCTCAACGGCGGAGAAAGCCTGATCGCGCATATTCCCGACACGCGCATGCGGGAGGCTGTCGCCTCCGGGCGCTTTGAGGCGACGGCGGATTTCAGCCGGATGGGCGAGGCGGACATCGTCATCATCTGCGTGCCGACGCCGTTGACGCGCCAGCGCGAACCCGACCTGTCCTTCGTCGAGGCGACGGCGCGCTCCATCGGGCGGACGCTGCGGCCGGGCCAGCTGGTGGTGCTCGAATCGACCACCTGGCCCGGTACGACGCGCGAGGTGGTGAGGCCCGTGCTCGAATCGTCCGGCTTCGCGAGCGGGCGCGATTTCTTCCTCGCCTATTCCCCGGAGCGGGAGGATCCCGGCAACGACACGTTCTCGACGCGAGCCATTCCGCGTGTCATCGGCGGCGACGGCGAGGCGGCGCTGACGCTGGCGCAAGCGTTCTACGGCGCGTTGGTGGTGAAGACGGTGACCGTTTCCTCGCCCGAGGCGGCGGAGGCGGTGAAGCTGACCGAGAACATTTTCCGCGCCGTCAACATTGCGCTCGTCAACGAACTGAAGACCGTCTACGCCGCCATGGGCATCGACGTGTGGGAGGTGATCGACGCCGCGAAGACGAAGCCGTTCGGCTTCATGCCCTTCTATCCGGGGCCCGGGCTCGGCGGCCACTGCATCCCGATCGACCCGTTCTACCTGACGTGGAAGGCGCGGGAGTTCGATATCGTCACCCGCTTCATCGAACTGGCCGGCGAGATCAACACGGCCATGCCGCACCGGGTGGTCGACGCGCTGGCCGCCGCGCTCGACCGCGTCCGCGGGCGCGGGCTGAACGGGGCGCGCATTCTCGTGCTCGGCGTTGCCTACAAGAAGAATGTCGACGACACGCGCGAGAGCCCGGCGCTGAAGCTGATCGACCTCATCGAGGCGCGCGGCGGCCATTGCGACTACCACGATCCGTTCATCCCCGCGCTGCCGCGCACCCGCGCGCATCCCCGGCTCGAAGGACGGCGGTCCGTGGCGTTGGATGAGGCAACGCTCTCCGCCTGCGACGCGGCGCTGATCGCGACCGATCACGACGGCGTCGACTATGCGCTGGTGGCGCGGCGGCTGCCGCTCGTCGTCGACACCCGCAACGCGCTCGCCCGTGCCGGTATCGCGGGGGAGAACGTCGTCAAGGCGTGAGCCCGGCCGACCGATTAGGCGGGTCAACTTTTCCTGTTCTGGTGTATCGTGACGCGGACTACACAGATTCGCGATCGGGGGGCAGGATGGGGACGCTGGATCGGGTGCCGTTTTTCCAGGGGGCCGGCATCGATCTCGCACGTTTCGATTCCCGGCTTCACTGGCGCCGCTTCGCCACCGATGAAGTGCTGATCGACTACGAGGAGCAGTCGACGGACGTTTATTTCCTCGTCGCGGGCGAGGTGCGGGTTCTGGTCCGTACCCAGGCCGGGCGGGAGATCATCCTTGACGATATGCGCGCCGGTGAGTTTTTCGGCGAGCTGGCGGCCATCGATGGCGTGGGGCGTTCCGCCAATGTGGCCGCGCTGACGCAGGGCGAGGTCTGCGTCATGCCGGCGAGCGTCTTCCGCGACATCGTGTTCTCGTCGCCTGCCGTCGCGGACCGCCTGCTGCGCCTGCTTGCGCAGCGCGTGCGCGAACTCAATGCCCGGCTGACGGAACATGCCATCCTCGACCTGCGCCACCGGCTTTATGCGGAACTCCTGCGCCTGTCGACTCCGCGCTCCGGCCATCCGGGCGAGCGCGTCATCACGCCGCCGCCGTTCCATCACGTGCTCGCCGCCAGAATCGGTTGCCGTCGCGAACAGGTGACGCGGGAATTCACCTCTCTGTCACGTGATAGTATCGTGGAGCGCACGCGCGGCGCGCTGGTGCTGAAGCAGCCAGAATTGCTGCGCCAGCGCGTCAGCGACGCCATGCGGGAAGTGGCCTGACGCGGCCAGAAGGCGAGAATCCGCGCGAATCTGGCGCACTGCCATGCCGGTTGACGTGCCGACGTCATGCTGTCATGCAACATGGTGCGGAGCGCGCGGATGCGACGGGCAATCGGGAACAGGAAAATGTCCATCTACGATTCCATCAGGCAGACTATCACGCCGATCCACAAGGAAGGTTTTCCGTTCATCGCCGTCGCGGCCATCGCCTCGCTGGTGCTCGGACAGCTATGGTCGCCGCTGGGCTGGATCGGCCTCGTCATCACCCTCTGGATCTGCTACTTCTTCCGTGATCCGGAGCGCCATACGCCGGTTCGCGAGGGGCTTGTGGTGGCGCCCGCCGACGGGCGCATCAGCGCCATTGCCGAAGTGCTGCCGCCTCCCGAGCTGGAGCTGGGAGAGACGCCGCTGCTGCGCATCTCCATCTTCATGAACGTTTTCGACTGCCACGTGAACCGCAGCCCGGTGGACGGCACGGTGGAGCGCGTCGTGTACACGCCCGGCGTGTTCATCAACGCCGATCTCGACAAGGCGAGCGAGGACAACGAGCGCAACGGCCTCGTCATCGTCTCGGGAGAGACGCGCATAGGCGTGGTGCAGATCGCCGGCCTTGTGGCGCGGCGCATCGTCTCGTTCGTGCGCGAGAACGACACCCTGCAGGTGGGCGAGCGCTTCGGCCTGATCCGCTTCGGCTCGCGCGTCGACGTCTATCTGCCCGTCGAGGTGCGGCCGCTCGTCGGCCTTGGCCAACGCACCGTCGCCGGAGAGACAGTACTGGCGGATTTCCTCGCCTCCGGCGAGCCGCCGCACAGCTTCCGCGCCGCGTGACGTTTTCGTCCGGCGTTGCAAAATGAATCGCCGCCGCCTCACCGATCCCGTTTGATTGGCGAGGGGTCTGGTGTATGAATAACGCGCATGAGTGACCTGTTTCCGCCCTTCGTGCCCGATCCCGAGGAGCCGCGCCGCAGGCGGTTCCGGCCGATCCCGCTACGCCTCCTCGCCCCCAATCTCATCACGCTGCTCGCGCTCTGCCTTGGCCTGACGGCCATTCGCATGGCGATCGAGGGGCGTCTCGACCTGGCCGTTTTCTCGATCGCCGTCGCGGCGGTGCTCGACGGCGCGGACGGCAGGGTTGCGCGCTACCTGAAGGGCACATCGCGCTTCGGCGCGGAACTCGATTCGCTGTCGGACTTCGTGAACTTCGGCGTCGCGCCGGCGCTGCTGCTCTATACGTTCATTCTGGACGAGCTGAAGTCGCTCGGCTGGATCGCGGCCATCGTCTACGCCATCGCGGCGGCGTTGCGCCTTGCCCGCTTCAACGTGATGCTGGACGATCCCTCGCGGCCGGAATGGCAGAAGAATTATTTCGTCGGCATGGCGGCGCCCGCCGGCGCACTCACGGTGCTGTTGCCCGTCTACCTGCATTTCATCGTCTGGCCGGTCGGCGAACTCGCGGCGCCGGTGGTCGCGGTCTATACGGTCTTCATCGGCCTGCTGATGGTCAGCCGCATGCCGACCTTCTCGGGCAAGGCGCTGGGCCAGCGCATCGCGCGCGACATGGTGCTGCCGCTGTTCGTGCTGTTCGTGCTGTTCACGGCCCTGCTGGTGAGCTTCCCCTTCCACGTGCTGGCGCTGGCGACCGTCGCCTATCTCGTCTCGCTGCCGCTTGGCGTGACGCGCCACCGGGCGCGCGCGCGGGAAGAGGCGGAAAAGACGGCAGTCGCCGCGCCGGAGGAGGCGATACGGGACGGGGAGGGTTGACGCCCGGCCTGTGCCTACTTCCCTTGCAGGTGCTTGGCCGTGAGGCGCTTGGCGTTGGCGCGGACGCGGCGGCGCGCGGGATTGGCGCTTTCGTCTGCGATCTTCATCAGCTTGTGCGGCAGATCGCCCGGCCCCACGCGGCCGAAGGCCATGTCAATCCACAGGCGCTGCCACGCCTGCGCGGCGATGAGGCTGCCTTCCATGGCGGCCGCGGCCTTTTCGGAAAAGGCGCGCTGCGTCTCGGCGCTCATCGGATGGGTGGGGTCCAGCGTATCGTAGAGAAACTGCGGCAACCGGAAGGCGATGGTCGTCGCGGCAGCCTGCGCCGTCTGGGTCGCCTTGACAAGCTGCGGCTGCGTGACGGGAGGCTTGAAACGTTTGCTCAGCATGGAATGTCCTGTCGTGGGAGGAGTTATACCTTAGGTCGTGGTTACCCGCCGATCATGTCCGCATCGCGACATGGACGCGGCAACCATCGCGCGAAGCAATCCTTTTCGCGGCCGATTGTTCCATGCTAATGGCGTCATGTCGATGTCTCGATGTTCATATCCCCCACGGCGGTGAGGCATGAATCAGGTTTTCGGGAGAGGTTCTTGAGCGAAATCGTTTCGTCGCAGGCACAGGACGGCGGGCCGGCGGAGAACGCCGTGCGTCCGTCGTGGAGGCCGCAGCTCGTCCTGGCGTCGGCCTCTCCCCGGCGGCTGGCGCTTCTTGAGCAGATCGGGCTGACGCCCGATATCCTGCTGCCGGCGGAAATCGACGAGACCCCGCGGCGCGGCGAGAAACCGCGCGACTACGCCCGGCGTGTGGCGATCGACAAGGCAGAGACGGCGCGCACGCTGCTCAAGGCGTCGGAGGGCAAGGGCGAGGCGGTCGGCAATGCCTATATCGTTGCGGCGGATACGGTGGTGGCCGTGGGCCGGCGCATCCTGCCGAAGGCGGAGATCGCGGAGGAGGCCGAGCAGTGCCTGCGCCTGCTGTCCGGCCGGGCGCACCGCGTCTACACGGCACTCGCCGTCGTGTCGCCGCACGGACGCCTGCGCGACCGCGTGGTTGAGACGCGCCTGCGTTTCAAGAACCTCGCGCGCGACGAGATGGACGGCTATCTCGCCAGCGGCGAGTGGCGCGGCAAGGCGGGCGGCTATGCCATCCAGGGGCTGGCGGGTTCCTTCGTCGTCAAGCTGGTCGGCTCCTATTCCGCTGTGGTCGGGCTGCCGCTCTACGAAACGGTGTCGCTGCTGATGGGAGAAGGCTTCCCCGTTCACGGGCACTGGCTCAATCTCTGACGGCCGGGTCGCGCGACGTTATAGAGGGAGTGCTGCCATGGCGGATGCCGACGACAACAACGACAATGCCGTAACGCCACCCGCCGGCGGGGCCTGCCCAATTTGCGGCAAGGAAGCGCAGGCGCGCTGGCGTCCGTTTTGCTCGAAGCGATGCGCCGACATCGACCTGCACCGGTGGCTCTCGGGCAGCTACGTCATCCCCGCATCCGACGAGGCGGAAGAAGTTGACGGCAACCACCCCGACGACACGCCCGATATCTGAGCAGGCGTGGCGAGGCCGAGGGGCGCGGGCGAAAATCCCCCTCTCTTGCCTGTGGACAAAATCGCACAACCCCTTGCCGCCGCGCTGGACATCGAAACACGATGCCTCTATAAGAACCAGATCGCGGGGGCGGACATTTCCGAACTTCCACGCGGGCCCAGATAGCTCAGTTGGTAGAGCATGCGACTGAAAATCGCAGTGTCGCTGGTTCGATTCCGGCTCTGGGCACCACCATTCCCCCAAAGCGATAGACTTTCAATATCTTAGTTGATATCAAGGGCTTGCGTCTCGCCGTACTGGTCAACAGCGGTGGACAACATGCTATTTCGCCTATAGCATTTCGACATTTCATTGAAACGCCGAGATGCTATAAGTTTTTGATATTACGCGCTTTCTTCACGCAAACCGGTATCCGCTTTGCTTGAAAACGCTTTAGCCCATCCGATGAAACGCCCATCCTCCACCAATTGCATCAAGCGTATCCCGATGGCGTAAAAGCCGCGACGGCCGGTTTGCGCCTGCGCATCCCGCTTGGCGACGGCAGCTTCGTGGACAAGACCATTCGCCCGGGCGCGCAGGATGTCCGCCTTTCTCCCGCGCACGATCGATCCTGTCGAGGCGAATTGTCGGCAGACCGTCGTTCTCGCCTATTGGAGCAGTTTGCATTCAAGTCGATCCATCGACTTGAATGCAAACTGCGGTAAAATATAGAACTTGGAGCGTACGGGGCAGGCATTCGGGCAGGGCGCAGACGGACTGCTCGCCGCGCCTTCGCCGGCATGAAGGCAGTAAGCGCGCCCGATCGTTTCGCCCGAGCCTGTCGATCCGGCGAACCATCGTCGCATCGCCATGCCGCAGACATGAGAAGCCCGCACGTGCTTTCTTTCGCATGCGCGGGCGTTCGATAGTGATGGGAAGAGCGATCGGTTTATCGTTGCTGAAGTGGCTGCTGCGGGGTCGGAACGTTATGTTCCGTTCCGATGACCGCTCTGTTCGGGACGCATTGTCCGTTTCTCCATACCCATGCCTTTCCCTTCTGCCTGCATAGATATTCGAGGGAGGGATCGAACGGAGCATCCGGCTGCACCGGCCGTACCGGCCCCACGACCTGCCCCTTGCCCGGCACCTGCCTCTGATCGGCTTTTGGATCGACTCTTTGATTGGCCCTCGGAGCGGCCTTTTGATCAGACGTTTGAGCGAGAACAGTGTAGTTTGCGGGGGCATACACGCCCGCTTTCGCATCCGTCGCCACCTGCTGCGCATGCACAAGGGTAGTAACAGATGTAACAAACATTGCTGCAATAAATGATACTTTAGTATAGATTCGCATTGACGCCTCCTAGGATGAGCAAGGCAATCTTGCCTTACAATCTTTGTTCGCGCCAGAATTGCTAAAGTTTCTCGCGAAATAAAAATATTTCAAAGATTTTAAGTAGCCGGCATGATGATTATTTGGGCAAGTTTACTCAATTTCTATGGGAGATCGTGCGGAGGCACTTGTCCTGGCCCTCCGTGCCTTTTTCGTCGCCATCGCCACCGCCTTGAAGGCGATAAGCGCGCCCCGAACTGTCGTTTGCGTCGGGTCCGAAGCCGCGCCGTCCAAGGTTACGTTGCTGATGGCCGTCCGGACGATTGCGCCCCTGTCCATTAAAGCGTTTTCAAGCAAAGCGGATATCGGTTTGCGTGAAGAAAGCGCGTAATATCAAAAACTTATAGCATTTCGGCGTTTCAATGAAATGTCGAAATGCTATAACTGGCGGATGACTTCCGTGTTACCAGGCGGCATTTATGGTGTTTCGGCGGGGGCAACCGCGTTCTCGCGCATGGACAGGCGAGCATGACCGTCCGCTGCCGGCATGCGGAACAGGCCGGCGGCGTCGGGTCAGCGAGCGGTTCGGAGGTATTATGCCAGATAGCGGCGGAACCATGCGATCGTGCGGTCCCACGCGAGCCTGGCCGCCGCCTCGTCGTAGCGCGGCGTCGTGTCGTTGTGGAAACCGTGATTGACGCCCGGATAGATGTAGGCTTCGTAAGTCTTGCCGTGTTCCTTCAGCGCCGCTTCATAGGCCGGCCAGCCCGCGTTGATGCCGGTGTCGAGTTCCGCATAATGGAGAAGCAGCGGCGCCTGGATGCGCGTTACGTCCTCCGGCCGGGGCTGGCGCCCGTAGAAAGGCACGGCGGCGGCCAGTTCCGGATAGGCGACCGCGGTGGCGTTGGCGACGCCCCCGCCGTAGCAGAAGCCGACGATACCAATCTTGCCCGTCGTCGCCGCATGACCCGCGAGGAACTCGACCGCGGCGAAGAAGTCGTTCATCAGTTTTTCGGGGTTGACCTGCGCCTGCAATTCGCGGCCCTTGTCGTCGTTGCCGGGATAGCCGCCGACGGAGGTCAGGCCGTCAGGCGCGAGCGCGATGAAGCCGGCCTTCGCGACGCGGCGCGCCACGTCCTCGATATAGGGGTTGAGTCCGCGGTTCTCGTGAACCACGACCACGCCGGGCAGCCGCTCCGACGCGGAGGCCGGGCGGACGAAATAGCCGCGCACCTCGCCATGGCCTTTTGGCGACGGATAGGTGATATAGTCGGCAACAATGTCGGTGTCCGTGGGGGCCACCTGCTGCGCGAGCGCGTAGTCCGGGCTCAGCGATGCCAGCAGGGCGCTTGCGGTGACGCCACCCACTGCGAATCTGGCGGCGCGGTCGAGAAACTCGCGCTTGGAAATCTTGCCGTGTGCGTAATAGTCGTAGAGATCGAGCAGTTCCTGGGGAAAGTCTTTTGCGGTGAGCCGGGACATGGTTTCTCCTCCGATCCGGTTCGGGCGAGGACAGAATAGACCGGTGCGGGACCGCTGTAGATTCACAATCGGGAGTACGGCATCTATTATCGCGCGAGCAACATTATTGCCGTGATCAGGATCACAGTCCAGGTGACGAGCATCGCCGGGGCCCGCAGGCTATATTGCCGGAGCGATCCTTCAGGAGCAAGCATGCCGAAGGGATGCGCCACGCGGGCGGCAAGAAGCGCGACCAGCAGGGTGCGGACGACCCCGCCATCGGCGCCACCAGCTTCGTTCAGGCCGATGAGGAGCAGGGCCAGAGGAACGTACTCGGCGAAATTCGCATGAATCCTGATCTGCCGCCGGAGCAGCGTTTGCCCGCCGTCGCCGTGATGAACCCTGTATTTCGCGCGCCCGACCGTTACCCACAAGGACAGCGCCACGAAGACGACGCCGAGCAGCGCACCGTAGAACGCAGTCAACGCCGGGAATACCATCGTGCTTCACTCCATTCCGCCGGAGGGGCGCCGCGCAATCTTGAAACGAAAGCCCGCAGGTCACGGCCGCAGCTATTTCATTTTTTACTCCGAAGCCATGACGATTCGTAACGCACACCGTCGCAAGCGACAGGGAAATCATCAGCGGAGCACCTCTGGCGCTCCGGAACGGCAGATGGAATAAATAATTGGGAAGCGGGTTGGCGGAGACGGAGGGATTCGAACCCTCGATAGGACTTTAAGGTCCTATAACGGTTTAGCAAACCGCCGCCTTCAGCCTCTCGGCCACGTCTCCATGCGGTGCCTTATTTGCAGATTAGCGCATCAACGTCAACGCCGTTCACGAAACATAAGGTGGATAAGAATCCTTCAACAGGGGGTGAGGGCGCTGATGCGCGGGTAGTTGCGGTGCCGCGGGGCGCGTCGTGTCAGTGTGTTACGTGGATGCGTGCGCGGTAGCGGCCGGTTTCCGCAGGCTCGAAAGCTTCGAGCACGCGCGGATGGCGCACCGGTTCGCCGGAGGTGTCGGGCACGAGATTCTGCTCCGAAACATAGGCGATGTATTCGGTTTCCGTGTTCTCGGCGAACAGGTGATAGAACGGCTGGTCCCGGTCCGGCCGGCGGTCCTCCGGAATCGACTGGTACCATTCCTCCGAGTTGCTGAAGCAGGCGTCCACGTCGAAAACCACGCCGCGGAACGGGTAGAGCCGGTGCTTGACGACCTGACCGACCGCGAACTTCGCATTGCGTGTAAGTGACGACGATTTGTCCATGCTCTGAGTGACCCTTCCGGATTCTGTATTGCCACGCCTGCCCCGGAAGGCGTCTGGCGGGAAAATACGCCGCAACGTCAACCTCCTGTGGGCAATTCACCCTGATGTTAACGATCCTCCCACATTGTAAATAAATTGTTAAGCAAAATGCACCATTCATTCTGGACAAGAACATTAAATGAACATATAAGGACATCAGTCGAACGCAGGGAAGATCAGACGATGTACAAAGCTCTTGTAACAGATCTTGTCGAACTTACCTCGCTGGTGCTTTTCGTGGCGATGATAGGGGTGGTGGCGATTGCCGGCTCCCCGGCGTAATCTGGGGCCCCCGGGGCGCGGAGCCTGCCGTGCTTCGCGATTCCCGGGATCGTGGCGGGCATCGTCCTTTCCGGAAGTCGCATCGGCTTCTGGGGATCATGCGCCGGGCGGGTCCGCTTCCGGGCGACGAAAGTGCGGCGCGGCGATAATATGGTGCCGTGCGGTCGATTCGACGGGTTTCCGGTCCGGGGGATGCTTATGGCCAGTCTTGCTGCGGAAGTCGGATTTATCCATCTTCATGTCCATTCGTCCTATTCGTTGCTCGAAGGGGCGCTGACTGTCTCGGCCCTGTCGAAGCTGGCGGCGGCTGACGGCATGCCGGCGATGGCGCTCACCGATACCAACAACCTTTTCGGCGCGCTGGAGTTCTCGGAGAAACTCGCCCAGGCGGGCATCCAGCCCATCGCCGGCCTGCAACTCGCCGTCACCTTCGAGGCGGCGGAGCCGAACGCGCGGCCGCTGCAACGGGTGTTTCCGCAGGTGGTGTTGCTGGCGGCGGACGCGCAGGGCTATGGCAACCTGATGGCGCTCTCCAGCGCCGCCTTCCTCGGCAACGAGCCGGGGCAGGGGGCGCATGGCGCGCACGTAACGTGCGAAATGCTCGCCGCTCACGCCGGCGGCGTGATCGCGCTCACGGGCGGCGCCGGCGGCCCGCTCGACAGCGCGCTCGTCGCGGGGCGGCCCGAACTGGCGGAGGAGCGGTTCCGGCATCTGCTCGCCATCTTCGGCGATCGCCTCTATGTGGAGCTGCAGCGCCACGGCGCAGCCGATGAAGCGCTGACGGAGCCGCGGCTGCTGGCGCTCGCCTACGAACACGGCGTGCCGCTCGCGGCGACCAATGAGCCCTATTTCGCCAGGCCCGACGATTATGAGGCGCACGATGCGCTGCTGGCGATCGCGGAAGGGCGCCTCGTCTCGGACGACCAGCGCCGGCGCCTTACGCCGTCGCGCTATTTCAAGTCGCGGGCGGAAATGGCGACGCTGTTCGCCGATCTTCCCGAGGCTCTGCACGCGACGGTCGAGATCGCGCAGCGTTGCGCGTTCCGGGTGCGCACGCGCAAGCCGATCCTGCCGCATTTCACCAGCGGCGGGGCACACGCAGGCCACGGGCAAGACGGTGCGCAGCACGAGGCGGAAGCGGACGACGAGACTGTAGAGCTGCGCCGCCAGGCGAAGGAGGGGCTAGCCGCCCGGCTTGCCGCCCACGGCCCGGCGGGCGGGCTTTCCGGGCAGGATTACCAGGACAGGCTCACCTACGAGCTGTCGGTGATCGAGCGCATGAAGTTTCCGGGCTACTTCCTCATCGTGTCCGACTTCATCAAATGGGCCAAGGCTCACCACATCCCCGTAGGGCCGGGGCGCGGTTCGGGCGCGGGCTCGCTCGTCGCCTATTCGCTGACCATCACCGACCTCGATCCGCTGCGCTTCGGCCTGCTGTTCGAGCGCTTTCTGAACCCCGACCGCGTGTCGATGCCCGACTTCGATATCGACTTCTGCCAGGACAGGCGCGAAGAGGTTATCGGCTACGTGCAGCACCGCTACGGTGAGGAGCGCGTCGCGCAGATCATCACCTTTGGCACCCTGCAGGCGCGTGGCGTGATGCGCGACGTGGGGCGCGTGCTGGAGATGCCCTACGGGCAGGTCGACAAGCTTACGAAGCTCGTGCCGCAGAACCCGGCCAATCCGGTCACGCTGGCGCGCGCCATCGCGGACGAGCCGCGCCTGCAGGCCGCGGCCGAGGAGGAGCCGGTGGTCGCGGGCATGCTGGCGATAGCGCAGAAGCTCGAAGGGCTGCACCGCCATGCCTCGACCCACGCCGCCGGCGTGGTGATCGGCGACAGGCCGCTCGAACAGCTCGTGCCGCTCTATCGCGATCCGCGCTCGCAGATGCGTGTCACCCAGTTCAATATGAAGTGGGTCGAGCAGGCGGGGCTGGTGAAGTTCGACTTCCTCGGCCTCAAGACGCTCACCGTGCTGAAGACGGCGATCGATCACATCCGCACACGGTATCCCGATTTCGCGCTCGACCGCATTCCCCTCGACGACCCGCTGACCTTCGAGCAGCTTGGGAAGGGCGAGACGGTGGGCGTGTTCCAGGTTGAAAGCGCCGGCATGCGCAAGGCGCTCGTCGACATGCGCCCGGACCGGCTGGAGGACCTGATCGCACTCGTGGCGCTCTACCGACCGGGACCGATGGCCAACATTCCCGTCTATTGCGACCGCAAGAACGGGCGCGGCGAGCCCGAGACCGAGTGGTATCTGCATGAGGCGCTGGCGCCGATCCTGCGCGAGACCTTCGGCATCATCATCTATCAGGAGCAGGTGATGCAGGTGGCGCAGACCCTGTCGGGCTACTCGCTCGGCGAGGCAGACCTGCTGCGCCGCGCCATGGGCAAGAAGATCAAGGCCGAGATGGATGCCCAGCGGGCGCGCTTCGTCGACGGCGCGACGGAACACGGCCTCACCCGGCAACTCGCCGACGAGATTTTCGACCTGCTGGCGAAGTTCGCCGACTACGGCTTCAACAAGAGCCACGCGGCCGCCTATGCCCTGATCGCCTATCAGACAGCCTATCTCAAGGCGAATTTCCCGGTCGAATTCCTGGCGGCGTCGATGACGCTCGATATGGACAACACCGACAAGCTGTCCGAATTCCGGCGCGAGGCGCAAAGGCTCGGCATCCGGGTCGAGCCGCCGTCGATCCAGCGTTCGGGCGTGCGCTTCGATGTGGAGTTCGACGGGAACGGCGACGGCATCATCCGCTACGCACTGGCTGCCATCAAGGGTGTGGGGGCGCAGGCCGTGGAATCCGTCGTCGCGGCGCGTGCGGAAGGGCCGTTCAGGGACCTCGCCGATTTCGCGCGCCGTCTCAACCCGCGCCTTGTCAACCGGCGCACGCTGGAGGCGCTGGTGGGGGCGGGGGCACTCGACGGAATCGAACCGGATCGCGCCCGCGCCTTCGCGGCGATCGAAGCGGTCATGGCGCTCGCCAACCAGACGGCACAGACGGCGGAGGCCGGGCAGGGCGACATTTTCGCGGATATCTTCGGCCAGTCCGCGGCGCCGGAGCCGCTGCGCATTCCCGAATACCAGCCGTGGCTGACATTGGAGCGCCTGCAGCGCGAGTATGACGCTGTCGGCTTCTTCCTCTCCGGTCATCCGCTCGACGAATACGGGCCGCTGCTGGAGCGCCTGCGTGTGCGCCGCTGGTTGGATTTCGTGCGCGGCGTCAAGCGCGGCGAGAGCATGGGGCAGCTTGCCGCCACCGTTCTCGACCGCACCGAGCGGCGAACGCGCAACGGGACGAAGATGGGCATCATCACGTTCTCCGACCAGAGCGGCCATTTCGAGGCGATCCTGTTCTCGGAAGGGCTGGCGCAATACCGCGATCTGCTGGAGCCGGGGCAGGCCGTGATGCTGCTGGTGCAGGCGTCGAGCGAGGGAGACGACGTGCGGGCGCGCATCCAGCGGGTCGAGCCGCTCGATCAGGCCGTTGCGCGCCATCAGAAGGGCATGCGCATCGTCGTCAACGGCACGGCACCGCTAGATGCGATCGCGCGGCAATTGACCATGCATGGCGAGGGAACGGTGTCCGTCGTCGTGGACGTCGATGGCCGGCAGGAGGTGGAACTGGAGCTGCCCGGCCGCTTCCGCACCACGCCCCAGATCGCTGGCGCACTGCGCGGCCTTGCCGGGGTTATGGAGGTGGAACTGCGGTGACGCCTGCGCGGGCCTGGCCGGGAATCGGTCGCCTGACGAAGCGGAAGGTGTTGAAAGAAGGACGGGGCGCTTGCAATTATCAGGCGCAAATACTATAAGCCGCGCCATTCCACACGCGGGGCGGGCTGTTTGGCTTCCGGTGGCCGGGTTGTCCGGCCGGAGCCCCGCGGAGGCTTGAACCGGAGAGAGTTATATGTCACTTCCTGAATTCACGATGCGCGAGCTGCTTGAAGCCGGCGCCCATTTCGGCCACCAGTCCCACCGCTGGAACCCGAAGATGGAGCCCTACATCTTCGGTACGCGCAGCAATATCCACATCATCGACCTTGCCCAGACGGTTCCCGCGCTCTATCGCGCGCTGCAGGTTGTTTCCGACACTGTTGCGGCCGGCGGCCGTGTGCTGTTCGTCGGCACGAAGCGTCAGGCGGCCGAATCAGTGGCGAGCGCCGCGCGCCGTTCCGCGCAGTATTATGTCAACTCCCGCTGGCTCGGCGGCATGCTGACGAACTGGAAGACGATTTCCGGCTCTATCCAGCGCCTGCGCAAGGTGGACGAGATCATCGCCGGCGGCGCTGTCGGCCTGACGAAGAAGGAGCGCCTGATGCTGGCGCGCGAGCGCGAGAAGCTGGAGCGCGCGCTGGGCGGCATCAAGGACATGGGCGGCACGCCCGACCTGCTGTTCGTCATCGACACGAACAAGGAGCAGCTCGCGATCAAGGAAGCCCAGCGTTTGGGCATCCCGGTCGTGGCGATCGTCGACACCAACAGCGATCCTGACGGCATCAACTATCCGGTTCCGGCGAACGACGACGCGGGCCGCGCCATCAACCTCTACTGCGATCTCGTCGCGCGCGCGGCGATCGATGGCATCTCCCGCGGCCAGGGCGACCTCGGCGTGGACGTTGGCGCTTCCGACGAGCCTTTCGCGGAGGATCTGTCTGATGCGGGCGCGGGCGAGAGCACGTTCGAACGCCTCGGCGCACCGCGCGGCGCACCGGACGAATTGTCCGCGCTGGCGGGCGTCGGTCCCGAACTCGAGAAGAAGCTCAACGAGGCCGGCATTTTCCACTTCTGGCAGCTCGCCGCGCTGACGCCTGCCGATGCAGCGGCGCTTGACGCCGAACTGAAGCTCGGCGGCCGTATCGAGCGCGACGGCTGGATCGATCAGGCCCGCGCCCGGCTGGAGGCCGTTGCGATCTGATAACCGCCCCGGCTGATCCGAGCCGGCATTGAAGACGTTGATTGATTGGCCCGGTGCCCCTTCTTGGGGGGTGCCGGGCCGGCCCTGTCAGTGACAAGAGGACGACTCATGGCGAACATCACCGCTGCTCTGGTGAAAGAGCTCCGCGAAAAATCCGGTGCGGGCATGCTGGACTGCAAGAACGCATTGACCGAAACCGATGGAGACATCGAGGCGGCGATCGACTGGCTGCGCACCAAGGGCCTCGCCCGCGCCGCCAAGAAGTCCGGCCGCGTGGCGGCGGAAGGGCTCGTCGCCGTCGCGGTCGACGGCGCGAAGGGCGTTGTCGTCGAGGTTAATGCGGAGACGGACTTCGTCGCCCGCAACGACCAGTTCCAGTCGCTCGCCCGCACCATCGCCGAGGTGGCGCTGAAGGTTGGCGGCGATGCTGCCGCCGTGAGCGGCGCGCCGTTCCCGCAGGGTGGCACGGTCGCCGAGGCCATCACCAGCGCCATCGCCACCATCGGTGAGAACATCACGCTGCGCCGTGTCGATACGCTGTCGGTGTCGGACGGCGTCGTCGCCTCCTACCTGCACAACGCGACCGGCGAGGGCCTTGGCCGCATCGGCGTGCTGGTGGGCCTCGAGTCGACCGGCAACAAGGATGAGCTGACGACGCTCGCGCGCCAGATCGCCATGCACGTCGCCGCCACCAATCCGGTCGCGCTCGACGCCGCCGGCGTGCCGGAGGATACGATTGCGCGCGAGAAGGCGATCCTGCTGGAGAAGAACGCCGGCAAGCCCGCGAATGTGCTTGAGAAGATCGCCGAAAGCGGCCTGAAGAGCTACTTCAAGGAAGTGACGCTGGTCGAACAGCCCTTCATCCACGATACCTCGAAGTCTGTGGCGCAGGTCGTCAAGGAAGCCGAGGGCCGGGTGGGCGCTCCCGTCAAGCTCGTGGGTTACATCCGCTACGGTCTCGGCGATGGCGTCGAGAAGGAAGAAACGGATTTCGCTAGTGAAGTAGCGGCCGCGGCGGGCGCGGCCTGATCGTTCCGAAAGGCGGCGCCTGGCGCCGCCTTTTTTATGAGGCGGGGGTGCTCCCGCCTATCGATTTTTCCCGGCGCGGTCCGATGCGCCTGCGCCGGGCAGTGCGGATGCTGGTCACAGGAGAAGCGGAATGCGGTTGAAGCGAGTGCTGGTCAAACTGTCCGGGGAAGCTCTCGCGGGCCCGGGCGGGGCGGGGCTGCATGGCGAAACTCTGACGACCATCGCGTCGGACATTGCGGCGGCGGCCCACGACGGGCACGAGATCGCCGTCGTGGTTGGCGGCGGCAATTTCTTCCGCGGCGTGCAGGGGCTCAACAAGGGGCTCGACCGGCCCACCGCCGATTCGATCGGCATGCTGGGCACGGTCATGAACGCGCTGGCGCTGGAGCATGCGATCGACACCGCCGGCGTGCCGGCGCGCGCGATGTCGGCGGTGCCCATGCCGTCTCTGTGCGAAAGCTACGCCCGCAAGCGCGCGCTCGATCATATGGCGCACGGCAAGGTGGTGGTGATTGGCGGCGGAACGAGCAATCCCTACTTCACTACCGACACCGGCGCCGCGTTGCGGGCGGCGGAACTGGCCTGCCACGCGCTGCTGAAGGGCACCAACGTGGACGGCGTCTACACCGCCGATCCCAAGACACATCCGGATGCGACGCGCTACGATCGCCTCACCCACGACGAGGCCATCGGCCGGAATTTGAAGGTGATGGACACTACCGCTTTTGCGCTTGCGCGCGAAGCGGGATTGACGGTGGTGGTGTTTTCCGTTTTGGATGCTGGCGCAATCGGCGCCGTTCTGTCCGGCACGGGGCGATATACACTGGTGACTCCCTGAACGGATTCGCGCCCTTCGCACAGCGGCTCCAGAGCCGCCTCGCCATACGGGTGGAGAGAAGGCCCATCGGGCGGGGAACCGGTTCCCAACGATGATCCGGCCGCGTCCCGCGATGCGGCAACGGCAAGAAAAGGGCGTATTTGATGGCTGGTAGTTTTGATCTCGACGATATCAAGCGGCGCATGCAGGGGGCGATTGCGGCCTTGCGGCACGATCTCAGCAGTCTGCGCACGGGACGCGCGTCGCCGAGCATCCTCGATCCCATCCAGGTCGATGCCTATGGCACGCCGACGCCGATCAGCCAGCTCGCGACGGTGAGCGTGCCGGAGCCCCGGCTCCTCAGCGTGCAGGTCTGGGACCGCGGCGTGGTCGGCGCAGTGGAAAAGGCAATCCGCGAATCGGATCTCGGCCTCAACCCGCAGACCGAAGGGCAGGTCATCCGGCTGCGCATTCCCGAGATGAACGAGCAGCGCCGCAAGGAAATGGTGAAGGTCGCGAACAAGTATGCCGAGGAGGCGCGCGTCGCCGCCCGCCACGTACGCCGCGACGGTCTCGACACTCTCAAGAAGCTTGAGAAGGACGGCCTCAGCGAGGACGAATCGGCCCGTCACGCCGACCAGGTGCAGAAGGCGACCGACCAGACCATCGCCGAGATCGACCAGACGGTCGCCGCCAAGGAAAAGGAAATCCTCCAGGTGTGAGGATGGGCTGTCGCGTCCGGCCGCTGCCGGTGGCGGCCGGCTGGCCGGGTTGACGCTGAAGTTCCGGGCGCGATCCGGCTCAATCCGCTATAGAGGCCGGACAGGGCCGGCGCCGCCGGCCGCGTGGCGCAGCTTCCGCGCAGGATGCGGGTTGCAGACGGAGACAGATCGATTGACCACGATACCCCGCTTGGAGGGGAAAGCCGGAGGGGGCATGGGGCTTGCGTCCGGGGGAGATAAGGTGGCGGCTGAAGGCGCTCGCCAGGCGGCCGTCACGGCGCCTCCCGCGCATGTCGCGATCATCATGGATGGCAACGGCCGCTGGGCGCGCGCGCGCGGGCTGCCCCGGTTCAAGGGCCACCACAGCGGCGTCGAGGCGGTGCGGCGCACGGTCCGCGCCGCGACCGAACTGGGTATCCGCTATCTGACCATCTACAGCTTCTCGTCGGAAAACTGGCGGCGGCCCGCGGCCGAAGTCGCGGAGCTGATGGGGCTGCTGAAGCTGTTCATCCGCCGCGATCTGGCCGATCTCGTGCGCAACGACGTGCGCGTGCGCATCATCGGCGATCGCGCCGGGCTGTCGGCCGATATCGTCGCACTTCTGGACGAGGCGCAGGACCGCACAGCCGACAACACCGGGCTGACGCTGACGGTCGCCTTCAACTACGGCGGGCGGCAGGAGGTGGTGCGCGCGGTGCGCGTGCTGGCGGAGAAGGTCGTGCGCGGCGAGATCGCACCCGGCGACATCACCGAGGAGATGCTCGACGAGCATCTCGATACCGCCGGCATCCCCGACCCCGATCTGGTGATCCGTACGTCGGGCGAGCAGCGCCTGTCGAATTTCCTGCTGTGGCAGGCGGCATATGCCGAACTCGTCTTCATGCCGATCTACTGGCCGGACTTCGACCGCGCCGCGCTTGAGGCGGCCATTGCCGAATTCCGCCGCCGCGAGCGCCGGTTCGGCAGCCTCGGCGTCGACGACCCGGATGTGGACCGTGCCGGCGCGGATGACACCGGGGCGCGGGGTGACGTGTAGTGGGCGGTCGATGAGCAATCCCCGCATGCCCGGCGCGCCTTCGTCCGATCCCTCCGGTGCCGGTCCGGCGGGAAAAGCGCGTTCGGAGTTGTCCGCTCGCGTCGCCTCCGCGCTCGTGCTGGCTGCGATCGCGATCGCAGCGACATGGTGGGGCGGGCTGCCGTTCGCGGCGCTGTGGGCGCTGGCCGCCGGGGTCGTCGTTTTCGAATGGCTCGGGCTCGTCGGATCGCGCGTCGCCGACACAGAAGGCTCCCTGCCGGCCGCCGGCGCGCTGCCCTTGGTCTTGCGCCTGCTCGCGGCGATGCTGACCGGCCTGCTTCCGCTATTCGCCGCACTCGGGTTCCATCGGGCCGTCATCGCCGGCGCAGCGGCGGCGCTCGTTACGGCAGCTGTGTGGGGGCTGGCCGCTGGACGCGGCGCGCGCGGGGTGGAGCGCGTCATCCCGGCGCTGGCCGGCGTTGCATGCGGCGCGCTGATCGGCCTGACGCCGGTTCTCGTGCGCGCCGTGTCGGGCGTCGGGGCGGCCGCCATAGCGTGGATGTTCGCCGTGACCTGGACGACGGACATCGCCGCCTATTTCTCCGGGCGCGCCATTGGCGGCCCCCGGCTGTGGCCGCGTGTCAGCCCCAACAAGACGTGGGCGGGATGCATCGGCGGCACGCTGGCAGGCACGTTCATGGGCTGGCTGGTGGCCTCTCTCGCGCAAGGCGCCGGTGTGGCGGTGCCGTGGAGCGCCCTTGCAGTCGCCGGCGCGTCGGCGTTTGCGTCGCTTGCCGGGCAGGCGGGTGATCTCGCCGAATCGGCGTTCAAGCGCCGGGCGGGCGTCAAGGATTCCAGCGGACTCATTCCCGGCCACGGCGGCTTCATGGACCGGCTGGACGGGTTCGCGGCCGTTTGCCTGCTGGTCGCCATCGCGCTCGCCGCGGGCGCGTTCGCAACGAATTAGGCGCCGGAAAGGGCGAACGGCGTTCCATTGCGGTTCGTCATGCCCTATCCACGGGCGGCTGTTATTGGCCGTGTGCTGCTGGTCGACGATGGGCGCCCGCCGCACGAAGATCGGGGAGTGAGCATGAGTACACGCATCGTTCTGCTGGGCGCCACGGGCTCCGTGGGCAGTGCTGTCGTGGACGTGATCGTGCGCCATCCCGAGCATTTTCGGGTCGAGGCGATCGTTTCGGGCGGCAGCGATGTGCGGGCGCTTGCGGCCGTGGCGCAGCGGACTGGCGCGCGATTCGCGGCGGTCGCCGACCCTGCCAGGGGCGCGGCGTTGAAGAGCGCGCTCGCCGATGCCGGATTGAATATCGAGAGCGGCGCTGGCGAGTCGGCCGTGAATGCGGCGGTGGACCACGACAGCGATCTGGTGGTGGCGGCGATCGCCGGAACGGCGGGCCTGCGGGCCACGCATCGCGCCATCCGGCCGGGCCGCCGGATCGCGCTCGCCAACAAGGAAACACTGGTCTGCGCCGGTGAGGCGTTCATGCGCGGCGCGCGCGAGGCCGGCGTCGATATCCTGCCGCTCGATTCGGAGCACAACGCCCTCTGGCAGGCGATGGGCGCCGCGCGGCCCGAGGATGTCGAGGAACTCGTCCTCACCGCCTCCGGCGGCCCGTTCCTGAGCTGGACGGCGGAGGCCATCGCCGCCGCGACGCCGGAACAGGCGCTGAAACATCCGAACTATTCGATGGGCGCCAAGATCACCATCGATTCCGCGTCGATGATGAACAAGGGGCTTGAGGTGATCGAGGCGCATCATCTCTTCGGCATCGACCGCGCGCGCCTGCGGGTGCTCGTGCATCCGCAGCAGGCGGTGCATGGCCTTGTCGGTTTTCGGGACGGTTCGGTCGTGGCCGGCCTCGCGGCGCCCGATATGCGCATTCCCGCCGCCCATTGCCTGGGCTTGCCCGGCCGCCTGCACACGACCCTGCCGCGCCTTGACCTTGCCGCATTCGGCAGGCTTGACTTCATCCATGCTGATACCGCCCGGTTCCCCGCGCTGGCGCTCGCCTTCGAGGCGCTGGAGGCGGGGGGCGGCATGCCGACGATTCTCAACGCGGCCAACGAGATCGCAGTGGAAGCGTTTCTGGCGCGCCGGATCGGGTTCGGCCGCATCGCGGGCCTGGTGAGCGAGGCCTGCGAGGCACTGTCGGACAGGGGGGGGGAGGCGCCGGCGAGTATTCCGGAGGCGCTGGCGCTGGACGACGAGGCGCGCGGCTGGGTGCGCGCGCGGCTGGCCCGCTGTTCGGCAGTCGCATAGAGCATTCGAGGAGTGTTTCCGCCTTTTGCCGCAAGGCCGGCACAGCGGATGGAAATGCGGAGCGCTATCGCTCTATCCCTTTGTTTATAAATTAAATTATCCGAAAGCGGTACCCATTCTCGTAATGATGCTCTAGGTTACGGATCAACGCGCCCTCGGATTCGGAAAGCAGAAGCCGCTTTCTCCGGAAGCGCGATGGAACGCAGGCGCGGCGGAGGCAGGCTTCCGCCACGCGGGGAAAGGAACAGAATGGAACTTCTCGCGGGAGTTGTCGGAGGCATCGGCAACACGGCGGTCTCGCTGGCCGGCACGATTCTGGCGTTTCTGTTTGTGCTCACGCTCGTCGTGTTCATTCACGAGTTCGGCCATTTCATCGTCGCGCGCTGGTGCGGGGTGAAGGTGCGCACCTTCTCTATCGGCTTCGGCGCGGAACTGTTCGGCTGGAACGACCGGACGGGAACGCGCTGGCGCTTGTCGGCGATTCCGCTTGGCGGCTACGTCAAGTTCGCGGGCGATGCCAACGCGGCCAGCGTTCCCGATTTTGACGCCGCGCGGACGATGTCCGCCGAGGAGCGCGAGGGCAGCATCTTCCACAAGACGGTGGGCCAGCGGGCCGCCATCGTCGCGGCCGGCCCCTTCGCCAACTTTCTGCTGGCGATAGCGATCTTCGCCGCCATGACCTATTTCAACGGCAAGCAGATACTGATGCCGCGTATCGAGACGGTACAGGCAGGCAGCGCGGCCGAGCGGGCCGGGTTTCTGCCCGGAGATCTCGTGCTCTCCATCGATAACGTCACCATCGACGGCTTCGCCGACATGCAGCGAATCGTCGGCATGAACGCCGGCGAGAGCCTGGCCTTCGTGGTGGACCGCGGCGGCGTGCAGACGCCGCTCACGGCCGTTCCCGACCTGCGCGAGGTCACCTCGCCGCTTGGAACGCAGCGCATCGGCGTGCTCGGCATACAGGCCGCCAACGACGCCGCGAACTGGCGCACGGAAAGTTACGGCCTCGCGGGATCGCTGCGGATGGGCGTGCTCGACACGTGGCAGGTGGTGACGCAGACTTACCACTATCTTGGCCGTGTCATCACCGGAAAGGAATCGACGGAGCAACTGTCGGGTCCGATTCGTATTGCCGAAGTATCCGGCAAGGTCGCGCGCGTCGGCGGGCTGGTGGGGCTGCTGAATCTCGCGGCGCTGCTGTCGGTGTCGATCGGATTGATTAACCTCGTTCCCATTCCGATGCTGGATGGCGGGCATCTGTTGTTCTATGCTATTGAGGCGGTGCGTGGCAGGCCCCTGAGCGAGGAAGCCCAGGAGATCGGCTTTCGCATCGGTCTGGCGCTTGTCATGATATTGATGCTGTTCGTAACGTGGAACGACCTCTCCCACTTGGGTGGTCTGTTCAAGGCCGGCGGATGAGGGCGTGACCGGAAGGCAACGGCCTTTCGGGAAATGACCCGGCGGGACAGACGGGCGTTTGCACGAGCGTGCTTTATCTGTAGAAGCGTGTAGTCATAGGACTTCCATAGGCCGGCGTTTAGCCTGGCCCATAGAGCGTGAGTGAAGGGCGGCACCTGATGACGCGGAGAACGACCAACAGCCGGTATGCGGCACTGACGGGGGTATCGACCTGCCTCCTGGCGCTGGCGATGACCGTCGGACCGATGAATCAGGCGAATGCGCAGGCCGGTGCATCGCCGGCGGGCGCGGCTCATTCCCGCGCGGCGCAGGGCGAGCGGATCAACCGCGTGGTTTTCGAGGGCAACAAGAAGCTCAACAAGGACCAGCTCGGCGGCGTCGTCACCGTCCAGGCCAATAACCCCTACAATCAGGCGACGGTCAACGCCGATGTCGAGCGCATCCGGGATGCGTACCGGCGCTCCGGCCGCTCCCTCGCGTCGGTCACGGCGCGAGCGGTGCCGCTGCCCAACGGCACCGTCGACGTGGTCTTCACGGTCAACGAGGGCGACAAGACCGGCGTGAAGGAAATCAACTTCGTCGGCAACAATGCCTTTTCGTCCTATCGGCTGCGCAACCTCATGTCGACGACGGAGTCCAACTTCCTGTCGTGGCTGAAGTCGTCGGACGTCTACGATCCGGTGCGTATCGCCTCGGATGAGGATACCATCCGCCGCTACTACCTGCGCAACGGCTATGCCGATTTCCAGATTCTCTCGACGGACGTCGTGTTCGACGAGCAGCGGGGGGGCTATGTCGTCACCATGACGGTGTCGGAAGGGCAGCGCTACCGCATCAGCGACGTGAACGTCGATTCGCGCGTGGCGAACGTGTCGTCCGAACAGCTCCAGCCGCTGGTGCGCACCCGCGCCGGCGACGTCTATGACGTCGAGGCCGTGGAAAAATCGCTTGAGCGAATCACCAACGAGATCAGCGGCGAGGGCAATCCCTTCGTGCAGGTCCGTCCCACCGGGCTGCGCAACCCGGAGGCGGGCACCGTCTCCCTGCAATACGTGGTCGATGACGGTCCGCACCTCTACATCGAGCGGATCAACGTGCGCGGCAACAGCCGCACGCGCGATTACGTGGTGCGCCGCGAGTTCGATATCGGCGAAGGCGATGCCTATAACAAGGTCCTGATCGACCGCGCGGAGCGGCGGCTCAACAACCTCGGCCACTTCAAGGCCGTGCGCATCACCAGTGAGCCGGGATCGACGCCCGACCGCGTGGTCGTCAACGTGGATGTCGAGGATCAGTCCACTGGCCAGTTCTCGGTTTCAGGCGGCTACTCGACGTCGGACGGCTTCATCGGCGAAGTGGCGGTCTCCGAATCGAACTTCCTCGGCCGCGGCCAGTTCGTGCGGCTTGCCGGCTCCTGGGGTCAGTATTCGCAGGGCGTGGATTTCTCGTTCACCGAGCCCTACTTCCTCGGCCAGCGCATGGCGTTCGGCTTCGATGTGTTCTCGAAGTACTCGGACAACAGCCGCTACTCCCGCTATGAGGACCGCGTGACGGGTGGCCAGCTCCGTCTCGGCCTGCCGATCGACGAGGCGACGACGCTGACGCTGCGCTACTCGCTTTATCAGTCGCGCATCAAGGTGCCGAATACGTGGCGCGATCCGTATGGCGACTGTTCCGCGCCGCTGCCCGGCTACACCGCGCTCAACCCGGACGGCAGCGCCACCTACCCGAATTGTACGTGGGACGGCGAGGCGTCGCTGGCGATCAAGGAAGCCGCCGGCACGAACCTGACGTCGCTCGTGGGCGCGACGTTGACCTACAACACGCTCGACAACACGCGCAACCCGACATCGGGCCTCTATGCCGAGTTCAAGCCTGATATCGCGGGTCTCGGCGGCGATTCGCGCTTCATCCGCGCCTCCGTCGACGCGCGCTACTATCGTGAACTGTTCGATGAGGTCGTCGGCTTCGTCCGCGTCCAGGGCGGCCATATCCGTTCCTTCGGTGGCAAGGACCTGCGTATCGTCGACAACTACTTCCTCGGACCGTCGCTGGTGCGCGGCTTCGCGCCGTCCGGTATCGGTCCGCGCGACATGTCGGGCGACTTCCAGAACAACGCGCTCGGCGGCACCACCTATTTCGGTGGCACGCTCGAAGTGCAGTTCCCGATTTTCGGCCTGCCGCGCGAACTGGGCCTGAAGGGCGCGGTGTTCGCCGATGCGGGCACGCTGTTCGGCTACGAGGGCCAGAAAGACTTCTCGGCGAGCCTCGGCGTGCCGACGAACTGCGCCGGCTTCCCCGGCTACTCGGCCAGCCGTCAGCCGACCTGCGTGAACGTGCAGGACGACAAGAAAATCCGCTCGTCGGTGGGCGTGAGCTTGCTGTGGGCCTCGCCGCTCGGCCCGCTGCGTTTCGATTACGCCTTCGTGCTCTCCAAGGTGCGTGGCGACCAGACGCAGGCGTTCCGCTTCTCGGGCGGCACGAGCTTCTGATCCCGGTTTCCGGCGCGCGATCCACCGCGTTTCGGCCGGAGCCGAAAGGGAATGTCGGGACGGCCTTGCGCCGTCCCTGTTTTTTTGCGACACGGGCAGCCATGAGTAATCCAGTCTTCTTTCCCGGCGGCGCTTCCGTATCTCTCGACGATATCGCGGCGTTGGCGGGGATATCGTTGCCCGAAGGCGCTGACGGCAGTCGGACGTTCGCCACGGTGGCGCCGCTGGAAACGGCGGGCCCGGGCGACCTGGCCTATATGGACAACCCGCGTTACGGCGATGCGCTCGCGGCAACGGCGGCCGGCGCGTGCCTCGTGTCGCAGCGCTATGCGGACAGGGTGCCGGCGGGAACCGTTGCGCTGATCACGCGCGAGCCTTATCGGGTCTTCGCGCAGGTGCTGGCGCGGCTCTATCCCGCAGCGGTGCGGCCGCAGGCGCTGTTCTCCGCGACCGGCGTCTCGCCGGGGGCGGTGGTGCATCCCGATGCGCGGCTCGAAAGCGGCGTGGCGGTCGACCCGGGCGCCGTCATCGGGGCGGGGGCGGAAATCGGCAGCGGCACGCTGATCGGCGCCAATGCGGTGATCGGCACGGGCGTGCGCATCGGCCGTGACTGCGCCATCGGCGCGGGCGCGGTGCTGTCCCACACGCTCGTGGGCAACCGGGTGATCGTGCACCCGGGCGCGAGCATCGGGCAGGACGGTTTCGGCTTCGCCATGAGCGCCCGCGGCCATCTCAAGGTGCCGCAGGTCGGACGGGTGATCATCCAGGACGATGTCGAGATCGGCGCCAATACCACCATCGACCGGGGGGCGAGCCGCGATACCATCATCGGCGAGGGCACGAAGATCGATAACCTCGTGCAGATCGGGCACAACGTCGTCATCGGCCGCCATTGCGTGATCGTTGCCCACGTGGGCATTTCGGGCAGCACGACGCTCGGCGATTTCGTCGTGATGGGCGGACAGTCGGGCTCCGTCGGCCATGTCCACATCGGCAGCGGCGCCCAGGTGGCGGCGGGTACCGGCATCACGACGGACATTCCCCCCGGCGCGGTATGGGGCGGAGCGCCCGCGAGGCCGATCAAGGACTGGCTGCGTGAGGTCGCGTGGCTGAAGCGCATGGTGGCAGGCCGCCACGCGAACCGCCGGCAAGAGGGCCGGCAGGACGGAAAGGATGACGGCGGCGCTCCGGTCTGAAGCATCCGCCAGAGTGATATTGGAACGACGATCCGGTCCCGACACGCGGCGGAGCCGGATCCAGGGAGCGTAACCTACATGACCGACGTGCCGTCGAACCTGAACACCGCCGATATCCTGCAGATCCTGAGCTATCTGCCGCACCGTTATCCGTTCCTGCTGATTGACCGGATCATCGAGATGAACGGTGACGAAAGCTGCATCGGCATCAAGAACGTCACCTACAACGAGCCCCAGTTCCAGGGACACTTCCCGTCGCGGCCGCTGTTCCCGGGCGTGTTCATGATCGAGGGCATGGCGCAGACGGCCGGCGCGATTTGCGTCGCCTCGAAGCTTGCCGAAAAGGCGCGCCCCAAGGAGGTCTATTTCATGACCATCGACAAGGTGAAGTTCCGCAAGCCGGTGGAGCCGGGGGACGTGGTACACTATCATATGAAGAAGCTCGCGAACCGGCGCAACATGTGGTGGTATCGCGGCGAGGCCAGGGTGAACGGCGCCCTGGTGTGCGAGGCGGAACTCGCCGCCATGCTCGTGATCGAGTGAACGGGACAGCCATCATGACCAGCGCGGCGACTGCCATCATCCATCCGAACGCGGTTGTGGAAGAGGGGGCGCGCATCGGCGAGGGCGTGCGTATCGGCCCCTTCTGCGTCGTCGGCCGCGAGGTGGAACTCGGCGAGGCGTGCGAACTTGTCAGCCACGTGGTGGTCGCCGGGCGCACGCGGATCGGTGCGCGCACGAGGCTGTTTCCATTCGCCTCCATCGGCCACCAGCCGCAGGATCTCAAGTATCACGGCGAACCGTCGACGCTGTCGATCGGGAGCGACTGCCTGATCCGCGAAGGCGTGACCATCAATCCCGGCACCGAAGGCGGTGGCATGGAGACGGTGATCGGCGACCGCTGCGCCTTCCTCGCCAATTCCCATGTCGGACACGACTGCCGTGTCGGCAGCAACGTCGTGCTATCGAATAACGTCATGCTGGCCGGCCATGTGACGGTGGGCGACCATGTGATCATCGGCGGCGGCGCGGCGGTGATCCAGTTCGCGCGCGTCGGCGCGCACGCCTTCATCGGCGGGCTTTCGGGGCTGGAGAACGATCTCATTCCCTACGGCATGGCCCTTGGCAACCGCGCCTATCTCGGCGGGCTCAACATCGTCGGCCTGCAGCGCCGCGGCTTCTCGCGCGAGGAAATCCATACGCTGCGGCGCGCGTATCGGGCGCTGTTCGCAGACGAGGGCACGCTGCTGGAGCGCGTCGAGGACGTTGCTGCGGCCTTTCCCGACGCGCCGCTGGTCAGCGAGGTGCTGTCGTTCATCCGCGCCTCCGGCAAGCGCTCGATCTGCGTGCCGAGGGAGGAGCGCGGCGGATGACGGGCAGCGCGCGGCCCATCGCCATTCTGGCGGGCGGCGGCGCATTGCCCGGCGCGCTGGCGGATGCGCTCGGCAAACGCGGTGAGGATATCCGCATCCTCGCCTTTCGCGGTTTCGTCGACGGCAGCCTTCGGCGCCGCGCCGATGCCGCCACGGACCTGCTCGACGTGAAAAGGACACTCGCCACGCTTGCGGCGTGGCATCCCGCCTGCGTGGTGCTGGCGGGACCGGTGAATCGCCCGCAGCCCTCGGCCGTGCTGAGTGCGTTGGCAGCCTATCGCAACCGGCGCGAACTCGCGGCGCTGATGGCGCTGGGCGACGACGGCCTGCTCGGGGGCGTCGTCAGGCTGCTGGAGGAGCACGGCCATCGTGTCGAAGGCGTCGACAGCGTGGCGCCGGAGCTGCTGGGCACAGCGGGCCTGCGCAGCCGGGTGCAGCCCGATGCGGCGAACCTTCGTTCCATTGGTATCGGCCTGGATCTGTTGCGCACGGTCTCGCGCTTCGACGCCGGGCAGGCAGCGGTGATCGGCGGGCGGCGCGTCATCGCGCTGGAAGGGCCGGAGGGCACCGACGCCATGCTGCGGCGGGTGCGCTTCATGCGCTTTACGCGGCGGTGGAAGGCGGAGAACCGGGGCGTGCTGGTGAAGACCACGAAGGAAGGGCAGGACTTCCGCGTCGATCTGCCGGCCATCGGGCCGCGCACGATGGTGCTGGCGGCGAAGGCGGGCCTCGACGGCGTGGCCTACGGCGCCGGACGCACGCTTGTCATCAACGAGGCGGACATGTTGCGTGAGGCCGACCGGCGCGGATTGTTCGTCATCGGCATTCCTCCGGATGAAGCGGGAGCGGCGCATGACGGACAGAGTGGCGAATAACCCGGCGGACGGCCTGCAGCGGGCCGGGAGGAAGCCGCCGCATGTATTCCTCGTCGCCGGCGAGGTCTCTGGCGATCATCTCGGCGCGGGGCTGATGCGCGCGTTGCGGGACGAGACGGGCGACGTGCGCTTTTCCGGCGTGGGCGGCGCGGCCATGGAAGGCGAGGGGCTGCAAAGCCTGTTCTCGCTGTCCGACATCGCGGTGATGGGCTTCGTGGCGGTGATCGCGCGCCTGCGCACCATCGTCGCGCGCGTGCATGCGACCGTCGATGCGGTGGTGGCGGCGCGTCCTGACGTGCTGGTGGTGATCGACAGCCCGGATTTTACCCACGCGGTGGCGAAACGGGTTCGCAAGCGGATGCCGGACCTGCCGATCGTGGACTACGTCAGCCCGAGCGTGTGGGCGTGGCGGCCGGGCCGGGCACGCAAGATGCGGGCCTATGTCGATCATCTGCTGGCGCTGCTGCCCTTCGAGCCCGAGGCGCACGCGCGGCTGGGCGGGCCGCCCTGCAGCTATGTCGGGCACCCCTTGATCGAAAGGCGGGACGAGTTGCGGCCGGCGCCCGGCGAGCGGCCGCCGCTGGCGCAGGCGGAGCGCCTCAACGTGCTGGTGTTGCCCGGCAGCCGCCGGTCCGAGGTGACGCGCCTGCTGCCCGTGCTGGGGGAAACGCTCGCGCGTGTGGCGGCCGCATCGACACGGCCGCTGCGATTCGTTCTGCCGGCGGTGAGCCATGTCGCTCCCCTGATCCGGGAGGCCGTGGCCCAATGGCCGGTGCAACCGGAGATCGTGGAGGGCGAGGCAGCCAAGTTCGCGGCGTTCCGGCAGGCGCATGCGGCGCTCGCGGCGTCCGGCACCGTGACGCTGGAGCTGGCGCTCTCGGGCGTGCCGATGGTGGTCATCTACAAGGTGTCGCCGCTGGAGGCGCAGGTGCGGCATTTCCTCACTATCACCACGGTGACCTACGCGAATCTCATTCTGGGGGAGCACGCGGTGCCCGAGCGGCTGCAGTGGGACTGCACGCCGGAGAAGCTGACGCAGACACTCCCGCCCCTGCTGGATGAAACGCCTGAGCGGCAGCGGCAGATCGAGGCGTTCTCGCGCCTTGAAGCGGCGATGGCGATCGACGCCGAATCGCCGAGCGCCAAGGCAGCGCGCATCGTGCTGGATCAGTTGCGGCGCTGAGCCGCGCCGGCCCGCCTTCCACATTATGCAGCGCAGTTTCATGCCGCCCGCTATCGGGAGATTGACAGCGGCTGCTTTCCGCGTAATGCTCTCAGTGCATATCTAATGCATGATTTGCGAATGGCTTGGTTGCGCGCGCAATAATTTTCCGAGGGTAGCTTCAGGTTGCCGTGTAGAAACATTCGGTCATCGTTGTCACAAAAATAACAATGTAAAAACAATATTCAGGGAGAACGCCGGATGCGGGCCGAGGCTATTCTCGCAACACGCGATCTGACGATAGAATTCAAGGGTTTCAAGGCTGTCGACGGCGTTAATCTGAACATCGAACAGGGCACGATCCACGCGCTGATCGGCCCCAACGGAGCGGGTAAGACGACCTGCTTCAACCTGTTGACGAAGTTCCTGACGCCCACGAAAGGGACGATTCTCTACAAGGGCCGCGATATCACGGCTTTGAAGCCGGCCGAGATTGCCCGGCTGGGCATCGTGCGCTCATTTCAGATCTCGGCGGTTTTCGCCCAGTTCACGGCGCTGGAGAACGTGCGCGTCGCCCTGCAGCGCAGGAGGGGCGATTCGTTCGATTTCTGGCGCTCGGAGCGCGTGCTGACCCGCTACGACCGGGAGGCGAGGGAGCTGCTGGAGGCGGTGGGCCTCGCGGATTACGCCTCGGTGCGGGCGGGCGAGCTGCCCTATGGCCGCAAGCGGGCGCTGGAGGTGGCGACGACGCTCGCGCTGGACCCCGCCATGCTGCTGCTGGACGAGCCGCTGGCCGGCATGGGGCACGAGGATGTCGACCGCATGGCGGCGCTCATCCGCCACGTCTCGACCAACCGCACGATCCTGATGGTCGAGCACAATCTGTCGGTCGTCGCCTCGCTGTCGGACCGCATCACGGTGCTGGCGCGCGGCAAGGTGCTGGCGGAGGGAAGTTACGCCACGGTCTCCAGCGACGAGCGGGTGGTGGAAGCCTACATGGGGGGAATGCATGCCTGAGGCCGCCGTTCGTGTTGCGGGCGGCGCGCCCGCGACGGCGCCGCTGCTCGCCGTCAGAAATCTGCAGGCGTGGTACGGCGAATCCCACGTTCTGCACGGCATCGATTTCGATGTCGCGCCGGGCGAGGTCGTGACGCTGCTCGGGCGTAACGGCGCGGGCAAGACCACGACCCTGCGCTCCATCATCGGCATCCTGCGCAAGCGCACGGGCTCGATCGTTTTCGACGGCCGGGAGACGATCCGCATGGCCTCGCGGCACATCGCGCAGCTCGGCATCGGCTACGTGCCGGAGGAGCGCGGCATCTTCTCCAGCCTGTCCGTGGCGGAGAACCTCGTGCTGCCGCCGCAGGTGAAGCCTGGCGGCATGACCACGGAGCAGATATTCACGCTCTTTCCGAACCTTCGGGAGCGGCTCTCCAGCCAGGGGACGAAGCTTTCCGGCGGCGAGCAGCAGATGCTGGCCATCGGCCGCATCCTGCGCACCGGCGCCAACCTGCTGCTGCTCGACGAGCCGACGGAGGGGCTGGCGCCGGTCATCGTCGAGCAGATCGGCCGCACCATCGCGCGCCTGAAGCAGGACGGCTTCACGATCGTGCTGGTGGAGCAGAACTTCCGCTTCGCCGCCACCGTCGCCGACAGGCATTATGTGGTCGAGCAGGGGCGGGTGGTCGACATGATCCGCAACGACGAACTCGACGCCAACATCGACAAGCTCCACGGCTATCTCGGCGTATGAGCGGGTGTGCGGCCTTTCCGGCCCGTGCGCGGGCCGGACAATAATAACGACAGATGTGTTTCACAGCCAGTTGAGGCGCAATTCAGGGGAAAACGATGGGCATCAGGACATGGTTGCTGGCTACCACTTTCGCGATCGGCGCGATGGGCGCGGCGGAGGCGCAGGTTGCCGTAAAGCTCGGCGTGCTGAACGACCGCTCCGGCGTCTACGCGGATCTTTCGGGTGAGGGGTCGGTCGTTGCGGCGCAACTCGCCGTCGAGGATTTCAAGGCCAAGGAGAAGGGGATCGACGTCTCGATCATCTCCGCCGACCACCAGAACAAGCCGGACATCGGCTCCAACATCGCCCGCCAGTGGTACGACCGGGACGGCGTTGACGTCATCCTCGACGTTCCGACCTCCTCCGTGGCGCTGGCGGTGTCGCAGATCACGCGCGAGAAGAACAGGATCCTGATCAACTCGGGCGCGGGCGCGACGGACCTCACCGGCAAGCAGTGCTCGCCGAACACCATTCACTGGACCTACGACACCTACGCGCTCGGCTACGGCACCGGCACGGCGCTGGTGAAGCGCGGCGGGGATACGTGGTTCTTCCTCACGGCAGACTACGCCTTCGGTCACGCGCTGGAGCGCGATACGGCGGAAGTGGTGAAGAAGGCTGGTGGCAAGGTGCTGGGGCAGGTGCGCCATCCGTTCCCGGGCAGTGACTTCTCGTCGTTCCTGCTGCAGGCGCAGGCGTCCAAGGCCAAGGTCATCGGCCTTGCCAACGCGGGCGGCGACACCATCAACGCCATAAAGCAGGCATCGGAATTCGGCATCGTCGCCGGTGGCCAGACGCTCGCGGGCCTGCTCGTCTTCCTTTCCGACGTGCATGCGCTCGGCCTTGAGGCGGCGCAGGGGCTGGTACTGACGGAAGCCTTCTACTGGGACCAGAATGACGGCACCCGCGCGTGGTCCGAGCGCTTCGCGGCCCGCCACGGCGGCAGCAAGCCGACCATGGTGCACGCGGGCGTCTATGCGGGCACGCTGCATTACCTGAAGGCCGTCGAGGCGCTGAAGAGCAAGGACACGAAGGCCGTGCTGGAGTGGATGCGCGCCAACCCCTCCGAAGATCCGCTGTTCGGCAAGGGCGAGATTCGCGTCGACGGACGTCACGTGCATGACATGTACCTGTTCGAGGTGAAGAAGCCGTCCGAGTCCAAGGGGCCGTGGGACTATTACAACCAGCTCTCGGTCATCTCGGCGGCGGAAGCTTTCCGGCCGCTCGACGCCGGCGGCTGCGAACTCGTCAAGAAGAGCTGAGACGCGGGAAAGCCCTCCGGCAGTCGCAGAGACTGCCGGAGCGTGTCCGCAGGCGGGCTGCGCGAGGCATAACGCAAAATCTGAATATTCAAATATAACGTATTGCCGGAATGGAAGTAATCATGAAATTCATCTGCGGCGCGACCCGTGAGGCACCGGCTGCATCCGGGGCCGCCGCTGAAAGGCCTGTCGATGTCTGAACTTCTGGGCGTTCCCTCTCAGGTGCTGTTCGGCCAGCTTCTGCTGGGGCTGATCAACGGCTCGTTCTATGCGGTGCTGAGCCTCGGCCTCGCCATTATCTTCGGCCTGCTCAACATCATCAACTTCGCCCACGGGGCGCAGTACATGATGGGTGCCTTCGTGGCGTGGATGCTCCTGCAGTATGCGGGCGTCGGCTACTGGTGGGCGCTGCTGGCCGCGCCGGTCGTCGTCGGGATCACGGGCGTCGTCATCGAGCGGCTGCTGCTGGCGCGGCTGCGGAACGCCGACCACCTCTACGGCCTGCTGCTCACCTTCGGCCTCGCGCTGATCATCCAGGGCATTTTCCGCAACGAATACGGCGTTTCGGGCCTGCCCTACGGCATTCCGCCGGAACTTGCGGGCGGGCGTAACCTCGGCTTCATGTTCCTGCCCAACTACCGGGCGTGGGTGGTGCTGGCCTCGCTTACGCTGTGCCTCGCGACGTGGTTCGTCATCGAGCGAACGCGCCTTGGCGCCTACCTGCGGGCGGCGACGGAGAACCCCACGCTGGTGCAGGCGTTTGGCATCAACGTGCCGCTGCTGGTGACGCTCACCTACGGCTTCGGCGTGGCGCTCGCCGCCTTCGCCGGCGTACTGGCGGCGCCCATCTATTCCGTGAACCCCAACATGGGCGCTGACATGATCATCGTCGTGTTCGCGGTGGTGGTGATCGGCGGCATGGGCTCGATCCTGGGTTCGATCGTCACCGGTTTCGCGCTCGGCATCGTGGAGGGGTTGACGAAGGTGTTCTACCCGGAGGCGTCCTCGACCGTCATTTTCGTGATCATGATCCTTGTGCTGCTGGTGAAACCCGCCGGCCTGTTCGGGAGGACTGCCTGATGAGCGCGCATGATGTTGCGGTTCCCGCCGCTGTGGAGGGCGACGGAGCGCGGCCGTCGGGGCGTACTTACGGCGTGCTTCTGGCCGTGCTCGTCGGCGTGATTCTCGTCGCGCCATATTTCCTCTATCCCGTTTTCCTGATGAAGGTGCTGTGCTTCGCGCTTTTCGCCTCGGCGCTGAACCTGCTGCTCGGCTACGGCGGGCTGCTGTCCTTCGGGCACGCGGCGTTCTTCGGCTTCGCGAGCTATATCAGCGCGCATGCCGCCAAGGTGTGGGGGCTGCCGCCGGAACTCGCGATCCTGTCGGGCACAGCGGCGGCGACTGTGCTCGGCGCGGTGTTCGGGGCGCTGGCGATCCGGCGGCAGGGTATCTATTTCGCCATGATCACGCTGGCGTTGGCGCAGCTCATCTACTTTGTCTCGCTGCAATCCGAGTTCACCGGCGGCGAGGACGGCATCCAGTCGGTTCCGCGCGGGGTCCTGTTCGGCGTGCTGCCACTCACCGACGACCGGACGCTTTACTATGTCGTGGCGACGATCTTCCTCGCCGGCTTCCTGCTGATTTTCCGCATCATCCATTCGCCGTTCGGGCAGGTGCTGCGCGCGATCCGGGACAACGAGCCGCGCGCCATCTCGCTCGGCTACCGCACGGTGCAATACAAGCTCGCGACCTTCGTCATTTCTGCCGGCATCGCAGGCATTGCGGGTGCGACGAAGGCGCTGGTCTTCCAGCTCGCATCGCTCACAGACGTGCACTGGAGCATGTCGGGCGAGGTAGTGTTGATGACGCTCGTCGGCGGCATGGGCACGATCTTCGGCCCCGCGGTCGGCGCGATCGTCGTGGTGTCGATGCAGAACTATCTCGCGACTCTGGGTGCGTGGGTGCCGATCGTGCAGGGCATCGTGTTCGTCGTCTGTGTGCTGCTGTTCCGGGAGGGCATCATCGGCGTGCTGTCGCGCTGGACGAAACGGCCGCTGTGACGCGCCGCGATCCGCGGCGTGACGTTACGCACGATGCGGCGCGGGCAGCATGGTATGATGGCATCGTCGTCCGGGCCGGGGGGCGCCGGTGCGGCCCGTGACAGCAAGCGGAGGGGCCGATGGCAGGCAGCGCACAGGAACCGATCGACCTCTACTACTGGCCGACGCCCAACGGATGGAAAATCGCCATCATGCTGGAGGAGGTGGGCCTGCCTTACCGGGTGCGGCCGGTCAACATCGGCAAGGGCGAGCAGTTCCGGCCAGAGTTCCTCGCGATTTCACCCAACAACCGCATTCCCGCCATCGTCGATCCGGACGGGCCGGGCGGCATACCGGTCTCAGTGTTCGAATCGGGGGCGATCCTCCAGTATCTTGGCCGCAAGACAGGCAAGCTCTATCCCGCCGACGAGCGCGCGCGGGTGGAAGTGGAGGAATGGCTGTTCTGGCAGGTGGGCGGGCTCGGGCCGATGGCCGGGCAGGCGCACCATTTCCGCATCTTCGCGCCGGAAAAGATCCCCTACGGTATCGCGCGCTATACGAAGGAGGTGGCGCGCCTCTACGGTGTGCTCGACCGCCGTCTCGCCGACCGGGAATTCCTCGCCGGCGACTATTCCATCGCCGATATCGCCTGCGTCGGCTGGAGCAAGATGTGGGAGCGGCAAGGGCAGGATATCGGCGAGTTTCCCCATTTCCGGCGCTGGCTGGAGACGGTTCTCGCCCGGCCTGCCGTGCAGCGCGGCCTCGCGGTGACGGCGGATGCGCCGAAAACATGAGAAAAATGCGTCGGACAGGCGGATTTCCCGGCGCGAAGGCAACGGCTTGTCTTGTGGCTGACGTTTCATGCCGCTATAAGCCACGGCACTATCGCTAACATAAGGTTTCAGACGGTACATCATGGCTTTAGAGCGCACCTTCTCCATCATCAAGCCCGACGCGACGGAACGCAATCTTACCGGTTCCATCAACGCTGTTATCGAGGCTGCGGGCCTGCGCGTCGTCGCGCAGAAGCGCATCCAGCTCACCCGCACGCAGGCGGAGACGTTCTACGCCGTGCATAGCGCGCGCCCGTTCTTCGGCGAACTGGTGGACTTCATGATCTCCGCCCCCGTCGTCGTGCAGGTTCTCGAAGGTGAGAACGCTATCGCCAAGTACCGTGAGGTAATGGGCGCCACCAACCCCGAGAACGCGGCGGAAGGCACCATCCGCAAGCTGTTCGCGAAGTCGGTCGGCGAAAACTCCGTCCACGGCTCGGATTCGCCCGAGGCCGCACAGGTCGAGATCGCCCAGTTCTTCGCGGGCAACGAGATCGTCGGCTGACCGTACGGCCCCTGGCCTCCGAAGCAAGCGTGGCGCGCAGGACGCAGCCACGCTTTTTTCTTGTCCGTTCCTGAAAACCGTTTCGCTTCAGCAATGAAATGGGATATCGCGGGATCGTTATAGCGTTTTCAAGCGAAGCGGGTGCCGGTTCGCGTGAAGAAAATGCGCCAAAACAAATAACTGGAGCGTTTCCGTGAAACGACGGAACGCTCCGGCACATGGATGCAGGGGCATGGCGATGCAAGCGTTCAGGGGCTGGCCTGTCAGGGTGCTGATGTTGGGGGCTATTCTGGCAGGAGTGGCGGGCCTTGGTCCGTTCGCCATTGAACCCGCCCGCGCCGGCGCCACGCCGCCGCAGTCCGCGCCGGTCGCCGGTGCAGTCGATCTGCGCGACGCGAGCCCGGAGACCGTCCGCACGCATATCCTCGATAGCTGCGTGATTCGGGAGTGGGGCACTTCCAGGGACAACACCGACAGCTATGCCGAGCGCTGCGCGTGCTTCGCGCGGAAGATCACGCAGGCGCTGACGGCGGACGAGTTCGACGCCTTCCGCCGGGCGGGCGTCTTCAACGCCACCGCCCGTCCCAAGGCGGAAGCGGCACAGGCCGAGTGCAAGCTCAAGTAACCGCCGAGCCATCCTTCTCCAGCGGCTCGCACACGCCCTTGCCGACCGGGACGCGCCGATAGAAGCAGGAACAGCGGCCGGTGTGGCAGCAGCCGCCGTCGCCGGCGACCTTGACCCTGAGCCAGACGGCATCCTGATCGCAATCGACGCGCATTTCCACGACGGTCTGGATCTGGCCAGAGGTATCGCCCTTGTGCCATAGCGTCCGGCGCGAGCGCGACCAATACCACGCCTCACCGGTCTCGATGGTGCGGCGCAGCGCCTCCGCATTCATGTGCGCCACCATTAGCAACTGGCCGCTGTCGGCCTCCGTCGTCACGCAGGTGACAAGCCCGTTGGCGTCGAAGGCCGGCATTAGTTGCAGCCCTTCCTCGACGGTTTGCCTGTCGGCCGAGGCGGGGGACGGGAATAGAGAATCGAGCACGGCAAAATTCCGATACGGAATGCGATATCTGTTTTATATCAGCATGGAAGAACAGGTTTCTCCCATGCTGGATGAGACCGTCACTCGCGGACGAGCATCATGAAGCGCGCCTGTTCGGCCGGATCATCCGCGAACACGCCGCTGAAGCGGGTGGTGATGGTGGAGGCGCCCTGCTTCTGAATGCCGCGCATCGCCATGCACATGTGCTCCGCCTCGATCATGATCGCGAGGCCGCGCGGTTGCAGCGCGTCGTTGATCGCGTCGGAAATCTGCGCCGTCAACGCCTCCTGCGTCTGCAGACGGCGGGCGAAGACGTCGACCACGCGGGCGAGCTTCGACAGCCCCACGACGCCGCGCGCGGGGTAGTAGGCGATATGCGCCTTGCCGATGATCGGCACCATGTGGTGCTCGCAATGCGAGAAGAACGAGATATCGCGTACGAGCACGATGTCGGAATAACCCTCGACCTCCTCGAAAACGCGGTCGAGCACCTCGGCGGAGTTCTCGCCGTAGCCCGCGAAGAGTTCTTCGTAGGCTTTCACGACGCGCCTGGGCGTGTCGACCAACCCCTCGCGGGCCGGATTTTCGCCGATCCAGCGCAGCAGCGTCTCCACTGCCGCCTCCGCCTCCGCCCGTGTGGGCCTGCGCGGGCCTTTCCCGCCAACCGAATCCGAACCTGGCTTGCCAGCGTCGGCAACAACTGCCTTACGCGCGGACAAGGGCTTAACCACGGCATCCATGTGGTGCCTCCCGCTGTTTGACGGCCCGGTATGACGGACCACTTCCGCAATGTTTCTGACGGGTATTCAACCCCCAAAGGGATATCTTATATAGGCATTGCAGGCTGTGCCGCAATGATAGCCGTCGGCCGGCGGCGCGGCGAGTGCCATAACAAACATAGAATGGCGGCGGGCTCCGCTCCGGTGTCCACGCCCCATGAAACGGAAAGAGCAGGGCGCTCGCCAGGAGGCGGGCGCGGCGATTGCGGAAAACATGCTGAACGATATCTATACCCGCCAGATTCTCGCGCTCGCTGCCGATATTCCACGCCTCGGACGGCTTGCGCATCCCGACGCCACCGCGACCGCGCATTCGCGGCTGTGCGGCTCCACCGTCATCGTCGACCTGGCGATGGACGGAGATACGGTGATGGATTTCGCCCATGAGGTGCGGGCCTGTGCGTTGGGGCAGGCATCGGCCTCGGTGATGGGGGCGCTCGTCGTCGGCTCCGGCGCGCAGGAGTTGCGCGAGGTACGCGAAACCATGCGGCTGATGCTCAAGCAGGGCGGCCCGCCGCCCTCCGGACGCTGGAGCGCGCTCGCCGCCCTGGAGCCGGTGCGCGACTATCCCGCCCGTCACGCCTCGACCCTGCTGACGTTCGACGCCGTCGTCGACGCCGTTGCGCGGATAGAGGCGCGCCGGCTGCAGCCGGCCGGCTCAGTTCACGCCGAATGAGTAGGCGGCCGTCAGCCCGAAGTTGAACTGGTTGCGCTCGCCGCCAAGCCGCCGCACGATCGGGCTGCGGCCCGCATCGCCCACCAACCGGCTGTAGGAGGCGGTCGCCGTGGCGCTCCAGGCGTCGTTGAGGCGGTAGGCGAGCGACGTCGCCGCGCCTGCGCTCTGGAAACCGCTCTCCGGCTTGTAGGCATAGAGGCCATGCTGCGGAAACACCAGATTGTTGAGCGATGCCTCGTACTCGTTCACGCCGAAGGTGTTGCGCATCGACTTGCCGCTGGCCCAGCTCGCGCGCGGCCCGACGGTGAAGGTGAACTGGCCGAAGGGCTGCACGAAATCGGCGGCGAGATCGACGACCCAGCCGTCCTCGTCGCGGAAGCCGTGGCGGGCCTCGACGCGCCCGCGCAGGTTATGCGTCGGCCACACTTCCACGAAGGCGCCGCCCTCGACGGTCCACGGCAGCTTGCGCAGGCCGAACAGCTTGCGGTCATTCGCGAAGTAGCGGCCGGACTTGTAGCGCCCGACAGGGCCGAAGCTCAGATACTCGTGGTTGAGCAGGTCGAGCTGGAAGCCGTCGCCCGGAATGCTGGGGCGCCGGGCCTGCCCGCCACGGCGGATGCTGATGAGCGGATAGGGCGTGAACGTATACTTGTCGGAGCCGATGAAGGACGGGCCGACATTGACGTTGGCGCTCACCGTCGCGACCCATCGGGCCGAGGACACCGGCGTCGGCGAGAAATACGGAAATACGGAACCGGAGCTTGCCGACCCTTGCGTCGCGTAGGGATCATAGCCAGCGTCCTGCGCCACGGCGCTTGCACCGACCGCGTCGAAACAAAGAACGCCCGCCGCCACGGCGAGCGCCGCTCCACGGGAGAATGCGAAACGCAACACGGCATACCTCCAATTAATGCTGATGCGATTGTCTTGCATAAAGTTCACCAATTGGTTAGCAAGCCGGCGGTTAGGCGGGCCGTGGCCGCGGAGCATGGCCCGGTGCTGTCCCGGCAGCTATAACCCATGGAAGGTCGGATGCAAATTGGGCGATGACAGGCCGTTCCCGAAGCCGTTCCGCCGGCCCGGCGTGGCAGTGGCGCGCCTTCTGATTCGCGTCTACCAGCTCACGCTGTCATCCGTCTTCGGCCGTCACTGCCGCCATCTGCCGAGCTGTTCGTCCTATACAGACGAGGCGATCGACCGTTACGGCCTGTGGGCGGGCGGCTGGATGGGCGCGGCGCGCATCTGCCGCTGCCATCCCTTCGGCACGCACGGGCTCGATCTGGTGCCGGAGGCGTTGCCCGAAGGGCACCGATGGTATAAGCCGTGGACCTACGGGCGCTGGCGGAGCACCTATGCTCCCGCCATGACGGAGACTTCGGAGACGAAGGCATCCATGATCTGCGAGGCCGTCGAAACGGATGGCGGCGAAGCCTCGACGCCCGCTTCCCGAACCGTCCCATGATCGCGTGAACGCTTACCTGCCCCGTTTGCAGGAGTGAGCTGGAGAAGTTTGATGATTACCCTGACATTTCCCGATGGCGCGGAGCGCCAGTATGCACCCGGTATCTCGGGACGCGAGATCGCCGAAAGCATCGCCAAATCGCTGGCGAAGCGCACCGTCGCCATGGCCATCGATGGCACGGTCCGCGACCTTTCCGACCCCGTCGACGCCGACGCAAGGATCGAGTTCATCACCCGCGAGGATCCGCGCGCCCTGGAACTGATCCGCCACGACTGCGCGCACGTGCTGGCCGAGGCGGTGCAGACGCTGTGGCCCGGCACGCAGGTGACCATCGGCCCGGTCATCGAGAACGGGTTCTACTACGATTTCGCGCGCAACGAGCCATTCTCGCCCGAAGATTTCCCCGCCATCGAGGCGGAGATGAAGAAGATCGTTGCGCGCGACGCACCCTTCACCAAGGAACTCTGGACGCGCGATCAGGCGAAGGATTTTTTCCGCGCCAAGGGCGAGCACTTCAAGGTGGAACTCGTCGACGCCATTCCCGAGGGCGATGACCTCAAGATTTACAGGCAGGGCGACTGGCTCGACCTCTGCCGCGGCCCGCATATGACGAGCGTCGGCAAGATCGGCACCGCCTTCAAGCTGATGAAGGTGGCGGGCGCGTACTGGCGCGGCGATTCGAACAACCCCATGCTCACCCGCATCTACGGTACGGCGTGGGCGGCGCAGGCCGATCTCGACAGCTACCTCCACCAGCTTGAGGAAGCGGAAAAGCGCGATCACCGCCGGCTGGGGCGCGAGATGGACCTGTTCCACTTCCAGGAGGAAGGGCCGGGCGTCGTCTTCTGGCACGACAAGGGCTGGACCATGTTCCAGCAGCTCATCGCCTACATGCGCCGCCGGCTGCACGGCGACTACCGTGAGATCAATACGCCGCAGATTCTCGACAAGGCGATGTGGGAGACCTCCGGCCACTGGGCATGGTATCGCGAGAACATGTTCGTCACCCAGACGGAGGACGAGCGTGTCTTCGCCATCAAGCCGATGAACTGCCCGGGCCATGTGCAGGTGTTCAAGCACGGTCTCAAGTCGTACCGCGATCTGCCTCTGAGGCTTGCGGAATTCGGCTCCGTGTCGCGCTACGAACCCTCCGGTGCCCTGCACGGGCTGATGCGCGTGCGCGCCTTCACGCAGGACGACGCGCACGTGTTCTGCACCGAAGACCAGCTCGCCGCGGAATGCCTCAAGATCAATGACCTGATTCTCTCGACCTACGGGGACTTCGGCTTCGATCTCAACAACATCGTCGTCAAGCTCTCCACGCGCCCGGAGAAGCGCGTGGGCAGTGACGAGTTGTGGGACCACGCCGAGGAGGTGATGGGCAACGTGCTGGAGGAAATCCGCGCACGCTCAGGCAACCGCATCCGCACGGAGATTTTCCCGGGCGAAGGCGCCTTCTATGGGCCGAAGTTCGAATACGTGCTGCGCGACGCCATCGGCCGCGACTGGCAGTGCGGCACGACGCAGGTCGACTTCAACCTGCCGGAGCGCTTCGGCGCCTTCTTCGTCGATCAGGACGGGCAGAAGAAGACGCCGGTCATGGTTCACCGGGCCATCTGCGGCTCCATGGAGCGGTTTCTCGGCATCCTGATCGAGCACTATGCCGGCCATTTCCCGCTGTGGTTCGCGCCGCTGCAGGCGGTGGTCGCGACCATCACGTCGGATGCCGACGACTATGCGCGCGAGGTGGCGGCGGAGGCGGAAAAGCGCGGTCTGCGCGTGGAGACCGACCTGCGCAACGAGAAGATCACCTACAAGGTGCGCGAGCATTCGCTCGCCAAGGTGCCGGTGCTGCTCGTCGTCGGTAAGAAGGAGGGCGAGCAGCGCACTGTTTCGATCCGCCGTCTCGGTTCGCAGGCACAGCAGCAACTGACGCTCGACGAGGCGCTGCGGGCGCTCGTGGACGAAAGCCTGCCGCCGGACCTGCGCCGCGTGGCCGCGCCGGCGGACGAAGCGGCGTGACGCATCGCGTCTAACGGGCGTGGCGCTTAAGCATTGAAAAAGAGAATCTTTTTCTGCGACAGGCAAATGCTGGAGTGTTTCTGTCTTTGACAGAAACACTCCAAGCGCCACGCTTTTTCAAGGGTCAGACCGTTGCCGGCGGCGGTGCGTCGCTCTCCTGCGTCCGGCGCAGGCGCGTGCGATCCTGCATGTTGGCATATTCCGGGCGGGCGGGATCGATTGCCGCAACGACGATCGCCGGCTGTCCGCGCCGGGCGCGGACGAGGAAGTTGCCGTCCGGCCCGATGACGCCACCGGGCAGGCCGCGGCTGGTGGCGACTGGCGTCGACAGCCCGATCCACAGCGCGTTGATCGCCGCGTGGGCCTGTGCCTCGATGGCGACGATCGCTTCCTCGGCATAGCAGGACAGCAGTACCACGTCCGTGGAGAGGCGCTCGTAGGCGGCGAAGAGTTCCGGATAGTGCACCTCCGTCGACAGCGCGCAACCGAAGCGATAGCCGTCAACGACGAAGCTGGTCGACGTGACGCCCGGTGTATACCAGAGGCTGGATCCGTCGCTGGCGCACAGGCGCTTGTCGTAGCGCGTGACGATCACGCCCTTGTCCGAGATGACATAGAGGCTGTTGTGCGGCTCCTGCGGCGGTGGCAGGCGGTGGTTGCTGCCGATGACGGTCCACAGCCCGAGCTTGCGGGCATGGTCGGCCGTTTCCGTGAGTTCGGCGTCGAGCGCCTCCCAGTCCACGCGGTGCCAGTTGTTGATCTGGTTTCTGGCGCGGCCGGAAAGAGCGCATTCGGTGAAGTGGATAAGGCGCGCCCCCTTTTCGCTGGCGCGTTGCATCAGCGCGCGCACATGGCGGCCGTTGGCATGAACGTCTGCCGTTATGTGGCTTTGCGCCGCTGCGATAATCAATGGTTTCACGAGATTCGTCATCGCTGAATCGTGACGGTTTTACGACGATCTGCCAAGCCCGCGCGGTGCATATCATCAAAAAAATATCGCATGCTGGAATTGGCGAAATTTTAATAATAATTCTGAATATTTGGAAGATTCTTATAAGTATTTACCATCTTATAAGTTTTATTCGCAACTACTAGCGGTAGTTCGGCACGCTGATGTTGGGGCGCGATCCGATTTATCAAGCCGGATCGTCTCATAAAATCTTTGATTTAGAGAGATTTATTGCCGATAGGATGGCCTCCGGCGATCGGAAAACGCTCTAACGCCCGACAATCTCGACATCGTTATCGATGCCGCTCCTGACGGTAAAATCGCGCGAATAGACCTGCCCCTCGTGGCGGGCGACCACGACATAATCTCCCTCGGCGAGGATGAGCGACGTGAATGCGCCCACTTCCTCGTGGATCGTGTCGCCGCCGGGGGTCAGCACGCTGAAGGCTGTGCCGGCGAACGCTTCCGCGCCCTCGCCAGCGACGAGCTTCAAGGTGACGCGCGCTCCGCGATGGTTGATCGTCGCGTCCGTCACCTTGCCCGCCTCGACCGAAAGGTCGGCGCGCGCGATGGCGTTCGACGTACCGTAGTTCGACACCACGTGATAATCGCCCGCCGGCAGTCGCACGATTTCGCCGGAGCGGATGTTCTCCGTCACCAGCCGACCTTCCGGATTGTTCTGTTCGGGAAGGTAGACCGAATAGGTGAGGTCCTGATCCGGAATCGCCTCCTTGCCGACCGCGCCGGTGACGCGCAGCCCGCCGGCGGCGATCGCCAGCCGCGAAACGGAATCCGCGCGCAGGGCAACGCGCGCCATGGCGCTCGCGAAGCCATAGGAAACGTGGACGATGTAGTTTCCCTGTGGCAGGGACTGGCGCGGCGTGGCCTCCGTCAGCTCGGACACCGGCGTCGGCGCGGCGCCGGGCGTCACCGCGTAGATGCGCCATACCAGCCCGGACTGGATCGGCATCTCGCTGCCAGCGAGTGTCGCCGCCAGCGAAAGCGCGTGGGTCATCTGCGGCCCGCCCTGAAGCGCCTGCGGCAACGTCTTCGGCGCATCGCCGGCCGGGCTCTCCATCCGCAGCGCAGGGCCCTCGACGGGGGGCGTCGGGCTCTCCATGGGAAGCGCAGGGGTGATGGGAATGGCCTTCGGCGGCTCGTACCGTTCCTGCCCGCGCGCGATGTCGCACGGCTGCACGGCGACAAGCGCCATCACGGTGGCCACGGCCGCCCGGCCGCGCCATGATGTGCCACGCGCGGCGCCGTGTTGCGGCCTATGGCGGGCGGAAACCATGCCTCAATATCCGAACTGGGCGCGCAGGATGCGCTCATCGAGGCTGTGACCGGAGTCGTGGAGCATGACCAGTTCCACCTCACGGTCGAGCGCGATATCCACGAAGGCGACCGAGAGGACTTCCGTGTGATCCGCCACGGCGTTCACCGGCCGCTTGTCGGCCTCCAGCACGTCGAAGCGCAGGCGGGCATGGTCGGGCAGCAACGCGCCGCGCCAGTGCCGTGGGCGGAAGGCGGAGATGGGCGTCAGCGCCAGCAGGGGCGCGTTGAGCGGCAGGATCGGCCCGTTGGCTGAAAGGTTGTAAGCGGTGGACCCAGCGGGCGTCGCCACCATGATGCCGTCGGCGATGAGTTCCCTGAGCCGCACCTCGCCATCGACCCAAACCCTGATTTTGGCCGCCTGGTAGGTCTGGCGCGACAGGAAGACCTCGTTGATACCCCAGGCGCGGAATTCCTGTCCGTGAATGTCGTGGGCAACCATCAGCAGCGGATGGACGACACTGCGCTGGGCTGCGGCGAGGCGCTCCATCAGCCCTTCTTCCCTGAACTCGTTCATCAGGAAGCCGACAGAGCCGCGGTTCATGCCGTAGATCGGCTTTCCGGTGCCCATGAAACGGTGCAGGGTCTGCAGCATGAGGCCATCGCCGCCGAGCGCGATCACGATGTCGGCGTCGTCCGGCGCGCTGGCGCCGTACCGCTCCTTCAGGCGGTCGGCGGCGGCCTGCGCCTCCGAGGTGTCGCTCGCGACGAAGGCCACCGCGGGCGAGTCCGGTGGCCGGTAACCGGGAAGGGCGGCGCCTTGCGGCGTTTCGTCGCTGTATGCCTGATCCACTGACATGACGATCCGTGACTGTCGGCGGCGGGCGTGAAATGCCCTGCCGGGGCCATAACAGATAGCCGCAGAAGATGCCGCGTCAAAGGAAAAAGAAGCGCGGCGCGGCGGGTTGGGGCGCCGGTTACCGGCCGTCCCTGTCCGCGTCCCGGGCCGAAGGCTCGCCCCTTTCCCTGTGCGAAAGGATGACGTATTCGGCATCGATGACCTGATCGCCTCCGGACCGCCCGGCGCGGGACGCCGATTCGCCGCGCCAGTAGGCGAGGAAGCGCCAGATCAGCCCGCCGACCAGCACTGCCGGGAAAATCAGCAGGAACGCGCTCACAGCGACCACAGCCAGCGTCAGCATGAGCGCGGCCGCAACCGCGAAAGCCAGCACAAGCTGCCAGCGCTTCAGTCTGACTGCCCGCATCCTGGTGAAACCGTATCGGCCTGTATTAAACGGACCATGCGTCATGCGTGTCTTCCATCCCTCGTCCATGCCGGACGCCTTCCTGATTCCCGGCCCGTGGCGCCGCAACGCCGGAGCCGGGCAAAACGATCAGCTTCATATGGTGGCACGATAGCCTTGCGCCAAGATATCCGCGTCATCGTCGTCCGCAGCGGCATCTTGTCAGACGCGCTTCAGCAAGCCCCCCATGAGGTCGGTCGCCGATACGGCGGAGGGGCCGGGGGATTTGTCCGCCCCGGAGAAGGCACCCGAAGCCGCATATCGCCGCCACGTCTCGATGGTTTCGAGATTCTCCTTCACGAAAGCGTTGAACCGCTCCTGCTCAAGTCCAGCGAGGGAAACGGTGTTGACGAAAAACAGGAGATCGAAATCCCTGTTGAACCCCGCACAGCCTTTGCCGGCCAGCGACCAGCCCAGGCTCAGCTCCAGAAAACCCGCATAGAGATCCGCGTCGTGGCCGATCGCCGTGTTGATCACCGGCCCGTACATTGCGATCAGATGCTTGTCCCTGTCGTGCCGGAACCCGGTGAGAATGTCGTCGAACATGAGAATGGCTCCTCCGTTCTCGTCGAAGGCGACATCCCGGAGGCCGATCGATCGGCCGAAGCCATCGATCAGTTCATCGGCATCGGCGGCGGCTACCATGTCTTTCTCCTGTATTCGTCTCGGCGGACGAAACTTCCGCAAAATTAAATTTTGCGCAAAAGTCTCAATTATGGCCTTTAAAAGTGTATATTTTGCATTTTAAAAAATAAATTAATATGAAAATTATAATATATAAAAATTATTAATTTTTCTATGAAAAGAATATTCCATCAACATCGTGATTTATGATTCTCAAATCGTCTGTCGACTCTTTTATGGGTCGCCATTTTACAATAGTATTCTCATCCGATGTCGCGGTTTTCTGCAGCTCGACCAGAAACGTATTCATGGCGGATGTCGCGCGCCGGAGGCGCTCCACATGTGCGTCCTGCAGCTCGCCCCTGGAGAGAAGGTGTTGCGCCTTCTGCATGCTCGCCTCGATCTTGCTCTGGATCGCGACGGTGTCGCCTTTCAACTGGCTGAAGACCTTCTTCACGCCCGATTGAAACACGCCTTCCTTCATGTCGGCGGTTTTTTCATCGCGCCATCCGTAGTAGGCGCCGCCTGCTGTCAGGACGACGCCGATCGCCGCCGCAAGGGGAACAACGCTGCCCATGCTTGACACGCAGAGAACCACGATAGCAACAGTCAGCAGGGCAAGCCCGACAGCAAGGCCGACTTTCGCGGCGAGTTTGGTGTTCTCGCGGTTTTGATAGTTCAGGGCATTGGTGGCGTCGCTGATATCCGGGAACTGGTCTATCTTAAGCTTAAGAAGCTCTTTCTTCTCCGCTTTGGAGAAGTGCATGACCTTCATGTTGTTGAGCGATTCCCACAGGGCGCCGCCCTTTTTGACGTCATCGGCGATGCTGACCAGCTTGTCTTTCAGTTGCCGGCTGACCTGTTTGCCGTAGCCGGGGCCGCCCATATAATCAAGCGCGTCATCGATAGCCCGGTGCATATTGTTATCGTTCAGGCCCAGTCTCGGTTGCTTTTGATTCAAATCGGCCAATGAATAACTTGTATTCCGACTCGAATGGGTACTTGCTGATAGCTCAGTCATAATAAATCCCCGAAATAGGAAAATTTATAAGGTCGATGAAATGACGTAAAATTGAAGATAATTCGCACCATATATCACCAATAAAATATTTCAAGTGTCTTTTATGTAGCTGGCAAATTTATATAAATACTATATTTAATTTACGATTATAAGAATAATTCAATTTTAGTCTAATAATATATCTGTCATACTATTTGATTTCAGGTTCTGGCCAATGGGAATGTATCTCCCCGCGAGATAATGCAAGCGTCAAGGCTTGCTGCAATTTGCCGCTGAACGTGCGCATCGGGGGCGGTGCGGACTTTCGGGTGATATCGCTTGACGTCCGGCGCTTTCGCCGGTCAACTTCACCGCAGCCTTGGTGCCCCCGGCGGGCGCCGTCCCGCAAATCCGCGCACGAGAGGCCGCCTTGTCCGACGATCCTATCCGCCCCCGCCCCACCGACAACGCTTTTCTCGGCGATCTCAGGGGCGGGTCGGCCGAGCCGACCTATTCCGGCGCGCTTTCCTTCATGCGCCGCCGCTTCAGCCGCGACATCGATGGCGCGGATGCCGTCGTCTGGGGCATTCCGTTTGATTGCGCCACTTCAAACCGCCCGGGCACGCGATTCGGGCCGCAGGCTATCCGGCGCGCTTCGGCGATCTTCGACGGCGATCCGCAGTTTCCTTCCGGGCTTGATCCGTTCGACGCGCTGACCGTGGTCGACTGGGGTGACTGTTCGTTCGACTACAGGCATATCGAGCAGGCGCCGGGGCTGATCGAGGCGCAGGCGGGCGAGATACTGGCCTCGGGCGTGCAACTGATCACGCTCGGTGGCGATCATTCCATTACCCTGCCGCTGCTGCGTGCCCACGTGGCACTGCACGGGCCGCTGGCGCTGGTGCAGTTCGACGCCCATCAGGATACCTGGGAGGCGGACGGCGGCATGTCGCATGGCACCTTCGTCACGCAGGCGGAGGCAGAGGGGCTGATCGATACCGGCAGCTCGATCCAGATCGGCGTGCGCACCCTTGCCCCCGACGATTTCGGCATCGAAATCATAGATGCCTATGAAGCGCGTGTGCTGGGAGCGGCGGGAATCGCGGAACGTGTGCGCGAGCGCGTGGGGGCACTGCCGGCCTATCTCTCCTTCGATATCGATGCGCTCGATCCCGCCTTCGCGCCGGGAACCGGCACGCCTGTGTCGGGCGGGCTCGCCGCCGTGGACGCGCTGATGGTGCTGTGGGCGCTGCGTGGCCTCGACTGGCGGGGCATGGATGTCGTCGAGGTGTCGCCGCCCTACGACCATGCCGACATCACGGCCATCGCCGGCGCCACGGTGGTGCAGCACTATCTGCAAATTCTCGCCGAGAAGGTGCGCTGAGCGTCGGCGTGCGCATGCGCTCTTGACAGGCGGACCGGCTGCCGCCATGCCGGAAACAGTCACAGCAGGGGTCTATCATGTCCGACCAGACGCATCCGACCGCCGGCGCCCGGCCGCGCGTATTCATCGACGGCGAAGCGGGAACCACGGGGCTCGGCATCCGCACGCGCCTCGATGAACTCGGCCTCGTCGACGTCATCAGCATCGCGCCCGAGAAGCGCAAGGATGCGGATGCGCGCCGCGAGATGATGCGCGCCGCCGACCTCATCATTCTGTGCCTGCCGGATGACGCCGCGCGCGAGGCCGTGAGCCTCGCGGCCTCGCTGGGCGATGAGGCGCCGCGCGTGCTCGACGCGAGTACCGCGCACCGGGTGAGCGAGGGCTGGGCCTACGGCTTTCCGGAAATGGCGGAAGGGCAGGCGGAGGCGATTGCCGGCGCATCCCATGTCGCCAATCCCGGCTGCTATGCCACCGGCGCGATCGCGCTGCTGCGCCCGCTCGTTGAGCGCGGGCTGCTTCCGGTCGATTTCCCCGTCGCGATCAATGCGGTGAGCGGCTATTCGGGCGGCGGGCGGTCGATGATCGAGGATTACGAGGCGGCGCGGGCGCCGGCGTTCGAGCTTTACGGGCTCGGGCTGAAGCACAAGCATCTGCCGGAGATCCGCGCCTACGGCCTGCTGGCCCGCCAGCCGATCTTCGTGCCGTCCGTCGGGAACTTCCGGCAGGGCATGTTGGTCAGCCTGCCGCTCTTCTTGCGCGATCTGCCCGGCGCGCCGTCCGCCGCGGACCTGCATGCCGCGCTCGCCGCGCATTACGAGGGCGCGCGCAACGTTGCGGTGGCGCCGCAGGAGGAAGCGGACGCCGGCCGGATCGAGGCGCTGGCGCTCAACGACACGGATCGGCTCGACATCCACGTGTTCGGCAACGCGGAACACGGCCAGGCGGTGCTGGTGGCGCGCCTCGACAATCTGGGCAAGGGCGCGTCCGGCGCCGCCGTCCAGAACCTGCGGCTGATGCTCGGCGTGTGATGATCGCCGCCCTGCCGGGGCGGCGCCTGCCAGTCACTCGTTACGACGTTACCCGGACATACTCGCCGGGCGCATCGCCCAGAACCGGCAGCGGCCCCGTCGCGGGATCACGCGCGGGGACGCGCTCGGGCGCCTGCGCTTCCAGCCACGCGAGCCAATCCGGCCACCAGGAGCCGGGGTGCTCCTTCGCTTCCGACAGCCAGCCCTTGATGTCGCCATAAAGCGGGGCCTGCGACGTCCAGTACTGGTATTTGACGCGCGCGGGCGGGTTGACAACGCCGGCGATGTGGCCCGATCCGGAGAGAACGAAGCGCACCGGCCCGCCCAGAAGCTGCGCGCCGAGGAACACGGATTCGGCGGGCGCGATATGGTCCTCCCGCGTCGCCAGTTCGTAGACCGGGACTGTGATCTTCTTCGGGTTGAGGAGCACGCCGCCGATATTCAGCTCGCCTCTGGCAAAGGCGTTCTCCAGATAGAATTTCCTCAGGTAATACGAGTGGTTCGCCTTGGTCATGCGCGTGGAGTCGGAGTTCCAGTGCAGCAGGTCGAACGGGAAGGGCGTCTGCCCCTTCAGATAGACGTTGATGATATACGGCCAGATCAGGTCATTGGGCCGCAGGGCGTTGAACGCGCCCGCCATCACGATGCCGTCGAGATAGCCATAGGTCGTCATGCGGTCTTCGAGCGCGCTGATCTGGTTTTCGTCGATGAAAACCTTGAGGTCGCCGGCGCGCGTGAAATCGATCTGGGCCGTCAGCAGGGTGATGCTGTCGATACGCCGGTCGCCGTTGGTGGCGAGGTAGGCCTGTGTCATGGCGAGCAGGGTGCCGCCGACGCAGTAACCGACCGCGGCGAGGCTGTCTTCGCCCGTCAGCTTGAGCACGACGTCGACCGCCGCGATCAGGCCTTCGCGCATGTAGGCCTCGAAATTCTTGTCGGCCAGACTCGCCGCCGGATTCACCCACGAGATGCAGAACAGCGTCGCGCCTTGGTCGACAGTCCACTTGATGAAAGATTTGTCGCGGGTGAGATCGAGGATGTAATACTTGTTGATCCACGGCGGAATCAGCAGAACCGGGCGCTTCAGCACGGTTTCGGTGGTGGGCGAATACTGGATCAGCTCGAACAGCTCGTTGCGGAACACGACCTTGCCGGGCGTGGTGGCGAGGTCGACGCCGACCTTGTAGCTCCCCGGCGGTGTCTGGCGGATCTTGAGTTCGCCGTTGCCGGCGGCGATGTCCTCCGCGAGCATCTTCATGCCGCGCACGAGGTTGGCGCCGTTTTCCTTGATGGTTTCGCGCAGTACTTCGGGATTGGTGGCGAGGAAATTGGTTGGCGAGAGGGCGCTCGAAATCTGCTTGACGTAGAAGCGCGCCTTCTGCCGCGTGGCGTCGTCCAGCCCTTCCGCGCCCTCCACGAGGTTGTCCGCCCAGTGGCTGGTGATCAGGTAGACCTGCTTGAGGAAGTCGTAAACCGGATGCTCCTGCCAGTCCTCCGCCCGGAACCGCTTGTCGCCCGGCAGCGGCTGCGCGACCGGCGCCACGGCCTCGCCGTTGAGGCGCTTGAACGTGGTCGCCCACAGATCGATGAAGCCGTTCGCGAGGTTCATCTGCGCCTCGATCGCCTTCTGGGGATTGGCGATCCACTGCTCGGCGAGCTGGCCGAGTGTCTTTACCATGTCGGAGATGTCGGCAGGGCCCTTGGGCGGCGTGCGGCCGCTCTCGATGGGCTTCAGATAGGCGGCGGTCGCCTTGCCGGTTTCCTCGACGAGCTTTGCCATGTTGTGCGACAGCTCTTCGAAATCCGGGAGCGGAAACTCTGCCTGAGCGTTGGCGTCCTGCTTCGACATGCTCTGTTTTTCCTCGTGGCGTCCGGGTTGGCGCGGGTCATCGGCCGGCTTTTGTACTTGTCGACCGGGAGAAGGCTTGCCAGCCTTCTCCAATCGGGATTTATAGGACATAAGCCTTCTTGCCCCCCGTTACGATGACCCACATGCAACGCTGCTCATGAAAGTAGCCGCAATTGCCTTGAATGTCGCCAGTCACGCAGAAAGTTGCCGATCATGATGAATGTTCTTCGCCAATCGACGCCGGCTGCGGCTCTCATCCTTGTCCTTGGGGCCTGCGCGGGGTGCTCGGGCAACGGCCCCGTGCGCAGCGTCGCCGTTGCGAGCGGCTTCGCGACGCAGGGGGCGAAATCGGCCGATTTCGTCGAGCAGTCGCGCCCCGGGGCGCTTGAGTACAAGCCCGTGGGCGTCAAGCCGCCGGATCGCGGCCATGCGCCGTTGAATGCCGATGAACTGCGGACGCTGGAGACAAGCCTCGACCAGCGCCGGACGCGCAACGAGTCGGAGGCCGCGACCGCGAAGGCGCTCGGCAATACGCCGATGGCGCAGCCGCCGGTCATTCCGCCGCTGGAATGAGGGGCGCAGCCGTGCGGCGGCTGCGCGGGGAAGTGTTTCCGCGAAAATATTTCCGGGAAGATATTTCCACCCGCCGCGTGTTGATGATAGACGTTACCTTTACGGCTGTTCGCGCATGATCGTCGATGCGCCGGCCCGTATAAGGCTGCTCTCAAGCGAGCGTTCCGGGCTGGGGCGCGGAGCCTTCAGCCCATTGGCAATCCCGGATACCAACCCATGACCGAATTTCATCGTATCAAGCGCCTTCCCCCCTATGTGTTCGAGCAGGTCAACCGCGCCAAAGCGGCTGCGCGAGCAGCGGGCGCAGATATCGTCGATCTCGGCATGGGCAACCCCGATCTGCCCGCGCCGCGCCACGTCATCGAGAAGCTGGTGGAAACGGTCGGCAAGCCACGCACGGACCGCTATTCGGCCTCGCGCGGCATCGCGGGCCTGCGGCGCGCGCAGGCGGGCTATTACGAACGCCGTTTCGGCGTGAGGCTCAATCCCGAGACGCAGGTCATCGCCACGCTCGGCTCGAAGGAGGGCTTCGCCAACATGGCGCAGGCCATCACGGCGCCCGGCGACGTGGTGCTGGTGCCGAACCCGAGCTATCCGATCCACGCCTTCGGCTTCCTGATGGCGGGCGGCGTCATCCGCTCCGTCCCGGCGGAGCCGACGCCGGCATTCTTCCCGGCGGTCGAGAAGGCCGTGGTGCACTCGATTCCGAAGCCCATAGCGCTCGTCGTTTGCTATCCGGCGAATCCCACCGCCTATGTCGCCTCGCTCGATTTTTATCGCGATCTCGTGGCCTTCGCGAAGAAGCACGACCTGTTGCTGCTATCGGACCTCGCCTATTCGGAAGTGTATTTCGACGGCGAGCCGCCGCCCTCCGTTCTGCAGGTGCCGGGCGCGATCGACGTGACCGTCGAGTTCACGTCGATGTCCAAGACCTATTCGATGGCTGGCTGGCGCATCGGCTTCGCGGTCGGCAACGAGCGCCTCATCGCTGCGCTGGGCCGGGTGAAGTCCTATCTCGACTATGGTGCGTTCACGCCCGTTCAGGTGGCGGCGACCGCCGCGCTGAACGGCCCGGACGACTGCATCCGCGAAATGCGCGCCACCTACAAGCACCGGCGCGACGTGCTGATCGATTCGTTCGGCCGCGCCGGTTGGGACATCCCGGTGCCGAGCGCGTCGATGTTCGCCTGGGTGAAGATTCCGGAGCCCTTCCGGGCACTCGGCAGCCTGGAGTTTTCCAAGCTGCTGGTGGAGAAGGCGGAGCTTGCCGTCGCGCCGGGCATCGGTTTCGGCGAGCATGGCGACGAATACGTCCGCATTGCCGTGGTCGAGAACGAGCAGCGCATCCGGCAGGCTGCCCGCAATCTGCGGCGTTTCCTTGAAACAGCGGACAAAACGTTGCACAACGTCGTTCCACTCGCTGCGCATCGCTAAGCTGCGCACCTTCCATCGCACCCGGTTCTGAATAATGGCGCAAAGTTTACGGGTCGGCATCGCCGGCCTTGGCACGGTCGGCGCATCCGTCGTCCGCCTTCTCGATCAGCAAAAGGATATCCTGGCCGCCCGCTGCGGGCGCGCGATCGTCGTCACGGCGGTTGCCGCCCGTGACAGGACGCGCGACCGCGGCATCGACCTCGGCGGGCTGCAATGGTACGACGATCCCGTCGCGCTGGCGGACGCGCCCGATATCGACGTTTTCGTCGAACTCATCGGCGGCGAGAACGGCCCGGCGAAGAAGGCCGTCGAGACGGCCCTGCGCGCGGGCAAGTCGGTGGTCACGGCCAACAAGGCGCTGATCGCCCACCACGGCGAGGCGCTCGCCCACCTCGCCGAGGAACGGCAGGTGGCGCTCTCGTTCGAGGCGTCTGTCGCCGGCGGCATTCCCGTCATCAAGACGGTGAAGGAAGGGCTTGCCGGCAACCGCATCTCGCGCATTTCCGGCATTCTCAACGGCACCTGCAACTACATCCTCACCCGGATGGAGAAGGAGAGCCTGTCGTTCAAGAAATGCCTCAAGCAGGCGCAGGTGCTGGGCTACGCAGAGGCCGACCCGACCTTCGACATCGACGGCTACGACACCGCCCACAAGCTGACCATTCTCGCGGCGCTCGCCTTCGGCGTCGATGTCAATATCGGTGCAGTCTACGTCGAGGGCATCAGGTCCATCGATGCGTTCGACATCCGCATGGCGAAAAAGCTCGGCTACCGCATCAAACTGCTGGGTGTCGCTGAGCGGTCCGAATCGGGCATCGAGCAGCGCGTCCATCCCACCATGGTGCCGGACGATTCGCCCATCGCCCGTGTGATGGGCGTCACCAATGCAGTGAACATCCAGGCGGATGCGGTGGGTGAACTCACCCTTGCCGGTCCGGGGGCTGGCGGCGATGCAACCGCCTCGTCGGTGATCGCCGACATCGCGGACATCGCGCGCGGCCTCGTCAGCCCGCCGTTCGGCGCGCCGGCGGCCTCGCTTGGCCGCTCCATCCAGGAGCCGATGCAGGTTCACGAAGGCGGCTATTACGTGCGTCTGACGGTGGCCGACCAGCCGGGCGCGGCCGCGTCTATCGTCACGAGCTTCGCCGATCTCGGCATCTCGCTGGAGAGCATCATCCAGAACCGCTCCGAGGATGCCGCCCAGCTTGATCCCGCCGGCCGTTCGGGCGCGCCGGTGCCCGTCGTGGTCATTACTTACGCGACGACCGAACAGGCCATTCGCTCCGCGGTTGATAAGGCGATCGCGGAGGGATATGTCGTCGAAAAGCCACAGGTTATCCGTATCGAACGGGAATAGTATTCGCCGTGTCCGCGAATGACACGATAAAGACGTGAAAGCATGGCGTAGCCGTTCGCGCATACCCCTGTTCAAGCTTGTCCCCGAGGAGCAGACCACGATGTCCAACGAAGGCGAATTGAAAGCCAGCCACTATATCGACCGTATCCTCACGCTGGAACTCGTTCGCGTCACCGAGCGCGCCGCCGTGTCCGCCGCGCGTCTGCGCGGCAAGGGGGACGAGAAGGCGGCCGATCAGGCGGCGGTGGACGCCATGCGCCGCGAACTGAACCGCCTGTCCATCGACGGCACGGTGGTCATCGGCGAGGGCGAGCGCGACGAGGCGCCGATGCTGTTCATCGGCGAGCGGGTCGGCAACCGCAGCGGGCCGAAGGTGGACATCGCCGTCGACCCGCTGGAGGGTACCACGCTCTGCGCCAAGGACATGCCGGGCTCCATCGCCGTGATGGCCATGGCCGAGGGCGGCTCGCTGCTTAACGCCCCCGACGTCTACATGGAGAAGATCGCCATCGGCCCCGGCTATCCGGCTGGCCTCGTCGATCTGGACGCGACGCCCGAGCAGAACATCGAGGCGCTGGCGAAGGCCAAGGGTGTGCACCCCTCCGAAATCACCGCGCTGGTGCTCGATCGTCCGCGCCATGCCGAGATCATCGCCGCCATCCGCCGCACGGGCGCGTCCGTGCGACTCATCACCGACGGCGATGTGGCGGGCGTGATCTTCACCGCCACGTCGGGCGAGACCGGTGTCGACATTTATATCGGCACGGGCGGCGCGCCCGAGGGTGTGCTCGCGGCGGCGGCTCTGCGCTGCGTCGGCGGCCAGATGCAGACCCGCCTCATTCTCGACACGCCGGAGAAGCGCGAGCGCGCCGCGGCCATGGGCGTCACCGATCCCGCGCGCAAGTATTCCATTGAGGAACTGGCGGCGGGCGACGTTGTCGTCTCGGCGACGGGTGTGACGGACGGGGCGCTGCTCTCCGGCGTGCGTTTCGGCAGCGACGTCATCGAGACCGAGACTGTCGTCTACCGTTCCGCCACCGGCACAGTGCGCCGCATCCGCGCCGAGCATCGCGACCATTCGAAATTCCATCTGGACTGATTGCCGCTGTTCGCGCCGGGCCTCTGCGCCCGGCGCGCTTTCATTCAGACGGAGCATTTCTATCTTTCGCAGAAATGCTCCAGCCAACATTTCGTCGAGCAAGGTGGCCCAGGCAAGCTTTTCCGCAGCGCATCCCTTTGAGGCGCGTCCGTTTCTCGGCGTCAGCCGCTCCGTTCTCGGGCGCGCCTGGCAGGATCGCTGCACGGAGGCCGAGCGCGCCTCGGCGCTTGCAATGGTGCAGCTGCACGGGCTGCCCGACATTCTGGCGCGCGTGCTGGCGTCGCGCGGCATCGGGCCCGACGATGCGCAGGCTTATCTCGCGCCGCGCGTGCGCGATCTCATGCCCGATCCCTCGACGCTCGTTGCTATGGACGAGGCGGCGGCGCGTATCGCGCGGGCGGTGGCGCGCCGGGAGAAAGTCGCTATCCTCGGTGACTACGATGTCGACGGCGCCTGTTCCTCCGCCCTGCTTGGCCTGTTTCTGGCACGCGGAGGGGTGGACTTCGTCGTGCGGATTCCGGACCGCGTCGTCGACGGCTATGGACCCAACGTGGCGGCGATCCGTGAACTGCATGAGGCCGGCTGCACCCTGCTGGTGACGGTGGACTGCGGCGTGGCGAGTTTCGAGCCGCTCGCCGAGGCGTGCCGGCTCGGCATGGACGTCGTGGTGCTCGATCATCATCAGGCGGGCGTGGAACTGCCGCAGGCTGTGGCAGTCGTCAACCCCAACCGGCAGGATGACCTGTCGGGCCTCGGCCACCTGTGCGCGGCCGGCGTGGTTTTCATGGCTCTCGTCGCCGTCCAGCGTGCGTTGCGTCAGGCCGGCTTCTGGCGGCAGACGGCGGGCGGGGAGCCCGACCTGCTCGCCGATCTCGACCTCGTGGCGCTTGCGACCGTGGCCGATGTCGTGCCGCTCGTCGGCCTCAACCGCGCTTTCGTCCAGCAGGGGCTTGCCGTGATGCGCCAACGCCGGCGACCCGGGCTGACGGCGCTGCTCGACGTCTCCGGCCTGTCGGGGCCGCCGGAGGCGTGGCATCTCGGCTTCCTGCTCGGCCCGCGCATCAACGCGGGGGGGAGAATCGGCGATTCGGCGCTGGGCACCACCCTGCTGATGGCGCGGGAGCCGCATGAGGCGGCGCGCATCGCTACAGAACTCAACACGCTGAACGCGGAGCGGCAGGTGGTGGAGCGGCTGGCCGTCGAGGAGGCGGTCGCCATGGCGGAGCGCCAGCTGGCGGAAGGCGATCCCCCGGTGCTGGTCGTGGCCTCGCCCGGCTGGCATCCAGGTGTCGTCGGGCTGGTCGCCGCGCGGGTGAAGGAGCGCTTCAACCGTCCCGCCTTCGCCATCGCGCTCGACGACCGGGGTGGCGGCACGGGCTCGGGCCGCTCGATTCCGGGCGCGGATATCGGGCGGGCGGTGCGTCGGATGGTGGAGGAGGGCATCGCCGTCAAGGGTGGTGGCCATGCCATGGCGGCGGGCGTGACACTCGGCCGCGACGGCGTCGCGGCCTTCGGCGAGCGGCTGTCGGCGGTACTTGCCGAAGACGTCGGGCGGGCAGGCGAGGGCGAGGCGCTCGGCATCGACGCAGCGCTCACGGCAGGCGGCGCGACGCCGGAACTCGTGGCGGGCATCTCCCGCGCAGGCCCTTACGGCGCTGGCAATCCCGAGCCGGTATTCGCGTTCGGCCATCATATGCTGACCGAGGCCACCGTCGTGGGGGCGAACCATGTGCGTGTCCGCCTGCGCGCCGGCGACGGTGCCTCGCTCGGCGGCATGGTGTTCCGCGCCGCCGACCAGCCGCTTGGGCAGTCGCTGTTGTCGCTGAAGGGGCAGCCGGTGCACGCGGCCGGCACACTGGCGCTCGACAACTGGGGCGGGCGCACGCAGGTGAGCCTGCGGCTGCTCGATGTCTGCAAGGCCGAAGCCGCGCGCCGATAATGCTTGTATGACGGCCGCGCGTCACTTATGTGGAAAACATCCAAAGTTTTACGACAGGCCTTGCCGAAGGCGGCAAACATCTCTATTAGTCACGCCACTTCACCGGCAACGGTTGATGCGCCCATCGTCTAGCGGTCTAGGACGTCGCCCTTTCACGGCGAAAACAGGGGTTCGATTCCCCTTGGGCGCGCCATTTGAGCGCTTATATCCAAAGCGTCAATTTCCAGAATAAATCCCCGCCGATTTCCCTGAGGTGCGCTTTGAAACGCATCTGTAGCGCCCCTGCACATCGATATCTGTGGGCGAAAACCTGTAACGGCCGGTTGGACTGAATATCCGCTGGAACGGACCGCTTGCCCTCGCGTCTCCCAAAAGGAACGCTCCCGGATTCGGGGCCCAATGCATGCACTCTTGAGGAGGGCCCGGATGTCCCCCTCACGGGTCGGTCTGATTTGCATGGCCGGTCTCTCCCTACGGGGAGATAATCAATGACGGAGATGGGGCCGGATCAAGCGGATGCCGAGGTATCATTGCGTTGATCCGTAATATAGGGTATACCCCTATGGTATGTCACACACGACGAAAAACAAAACGAAGCTTCTCGCCCGCGTCCGGCGTCTCAAAGGTCAGATCGAGGCGATAGAGCGATCCCTTGAGGCGGAGGTGCCCTGTGGGGAGATCCTGAACCTTGTCGCTTCGGTTCGCGGCGCGGTCACCGGCCTGACGGCCGAACTGATCGAAGATCATATTCGCGAACACGTCTCCAACCCTGACAAGGATGAAGACGTAGCCCGCGCTCAAGGTGCCGCCGAGTTGATCGACGTTATCAGGACATACTTGAAATGACCGACACAGCCGTCCGTTTCGCCAGCCCGCACGAGCATGTCTTTCTTGGCCAGGACCACGAGCGCAACGAAAAACGCACCTGGCTCGTTATCGCCATCACCGCAACCATGATGGTCGTGGAGATCGTTGCCGGAACGATTTACGGCTCCATGGCTCTGGTCGCAGATGGCTGGCATATGTCCACCCATGCGGCGGCAATGTTGATTGCTGCGTTGGCCTATCTTTATGCCCGCCGGAATGCGCGAAATCCGCGTTTTACCTTCGGCACCGGCAAGCTGGGCGACCTTGCGGGCTTTGCGAGCGCTGTGGTTCTGGCTCTGATTGCCCTGCTGATCGGCTGGGAAAGCCTGATGCGGCTTTACAGCCCGGTGGCGATCAGCTTTTCGCAGGCTATCACCGTCGCTGTGATCGGGCTGGCGGTGAATCTCGTCTGTGCATGGCTGTTGCATGGCGATAATGCTCATCACCATGACCACCATCACGGTGCTGCTCACGATCACAACCACGGCCACTATGCTCACGACAACAACCTGCGCGCTGCCTATCTGCATGTTCTGGCGGACGCGCTGACCTCGGTTCTGGCTATCGCGGCGCTTGTTCTGGGGGGCCTTTACGGCTGGAACTGGATGGACCCGCTCATGGGTGTCGTCGGCGGTCTCGTCATCGCCCGCTGGTCATGGGGGCTTATCCGCGACACGGGCCGGGTTCTGCTGGATTACGTTCCTGCTGGCGAGAATCTGCCGCAGAAAATCCGCGACGTTATCGAACACGGCGGTGACGAGATCACCGATCTGCATGTATGGCAGCTCGGCCCCGGCCATCATGGAGCCATCATCTCGATCCGTTCCGCAACCCCCATGGAGCCATCGGTCTACCGCAGCAAGCTGGCCCATTTTCATGACCTGTCGCATGTCACCATAGAGGTCGAAAATGGGGCCTGACGGGCTACCCGATATGCCCGCAACCGGATCGAAGCGCTGAAAGACACAAGCGCCGGGAAAATCGGAAGGCGCGCTGGCGGCAACTCCGGGGGCGCTTGCAAGTGGCCGTCCGCTGGTTCATCCTCTGCCGCGTCGTCCCTGCAGCCTGATCCCGCAGCCGTGGAGCGCGCCGATGTCGATTCCGTCCCTGTTTCGCCGGCTGGTGCTGCCGGCCGCACTCGCTCTTGGCATGCTGCCAGGTCTGGCGGTTGCGCAAGGCGCCTTTCAGCGCAACGATCTGGCGAGCAACGTGGTGCGCTTCGACGCCACGCTGAAGCGAGAAGCCGCGCAGGCCGATCTGTCGCGGCCCGTTGCGCAGTTGCGCAAGGACATTGCCGAGGCGACAGCGAGGGGCGATGCCAAGCGGGCGCTGGCGCTGACGAGCGCGCTGCTGCTGCGCGAGCCGGGCAATTTTCAGGACTGGCTGAACTACGCGCGCCTTGCCTCCACGTTCGAGACGGATGACTACAGTCTGCGCATGCGCTGGCTCGACAGGGCGCAGACCGCGGCCTACGCCGGTTTCCAGCGCGCTGCGAAGCCCGCTGACAAGGCCGCCGCGCTCGTGACGCTGGGCGAGGCGCAGGTGCGCGCGACGCTCTTCCGGCAGGCGATCGACAGCTACAGGGCGGCGCTCGCGCTGCACGATACCGCGCCGGTGCGCGCGGCCTATGAGGAATTGCGCGCCCGCTACGGCTTTCGAATCACCGGCAACCGCGTGGATTCCGATGCGCTGACGCCGCGCGCTTGTTTCCAGTTTTCCGAGCCCGTGGCGAAGGGTGTGGACTTCGCTCCCTTCGTCGCGGTCGCGGGCGCGGCTAACGCCGCAGTCACGGGCGAGGAATCGCAGGTTTGCGTCGATGGGCTGAAGCACGGCGAGCGCTACGCCATCGTGCTGCGGCAGGGCCTGCCGGCGGCTTCCGGCGACACGCTGCTGCGCAGCGCCGACTATGAAATATACGTGCGCGACCGTGCGCCGTCCGTCCGCTTCACTGGCCGCAACTATGTGCTGCCCTCGACCGGGCAGGAGGGCATCCCGCTCGTTTCCGTCAACACGGCCGCGGCCGAGATCGATGTTTTCCGCGTTGGCGACCGCAATCTGCTCGCGACGATCCGCGAGGGCGGCTTCCTCGACCAGCTTGGCCGCTGGGTGATCGACACGCTGCGGGCGGAGCGCGGCGAGAAGGTGTGGAGCGGCACGCTCGAAACCCGCTCAAGCCTCAACAAGGACGAGATCACCGCTTTTCCGGTGCATGAGGCAATTGGCAAAGCCCTGTCGCCGGGCGTCTATGTGCTGACGGCGCGGCCGGGCGGCGGCCCGCCGGCGGACGAGGACTACAGCCAGCGTGCGACGCAGTGGTTCGTGGTGTCCGACATCGGCCTCACCGCGCTGACGAACGAGGGCGGCCTGCGTGTGCTGGCACGCTCGCTGGCTTCCGCCGGGCCTGCTGCGGGCGTAGACCTGCGGCTCGTCGCCCGCAACAACGAGGTGCTGGCGACGGCTCGCACCGACGCGCAGGGCGAGGCGACATTCGCCGCCGGCCTGACGCGCGGGCAGGGCGGCACGCGCCCCGGCCTGCTGGTGGCGACGACGGAGGCGGGCGACTACAACTTCCTCGATCTCGAACAGGCGCCCTTCGATCTCACCGACAGGGGCGTCGCCGGCCGGTCCGCGCCCGGCCCGCTTGACGGGCAGGTGTTCACGGAGCGCGGCGTCTATCGCACGGGCGAGACGGTCCATGTCACTGCGCTGCTGCGCGATGCAACCGGCAATGCCGCCGGCGGCCTGCCGCTGACGCTCGTCGCCCGCCGGCCGGACGGTGTGGAATACCGGCGCGCGCCTGTCGACGATCAGGGGCTCGGCGGGCGCGCGTGGTCCCTGCCGCTGCTCGCCGGCGCGGCGCACGGCACCTGGCGCGTGCAGGCCTATGTCGACCCGAAGGGCGAGCCGGTTGGCGAGACGACCTTTCTGGTGGAGGACTATGTTCCCGAACGCATCGAGCTGAAGCTGGCGCCGCAGACGCCTGTGCTCGACTGGGGCGCGGTCGCGGAAATCGCGGTCGACGCACAATATCTATATGGCGCGCCTGCCGCCGGGCTCGATGTGAGCGGCGACGTGGTTGTGCAGCAGGCTGGCGGCACGGCCATCCCCGGACTGGAGGGTTATCGGGTCGGCATCGACGACGAGGCTTTCGAGAGCGTGTCGCTGGAAGTCGCATCCGGCGCCGTGACCGATGCGCAGGGCAGGGCGAAACTTGCCGTGCCTGTGCCGGATGTCGCGGCGCAACGGCCAGTCGAGGCGCGGATCGCGCTGCGCGTCGCGGAGGCGGGCGGCCGGGCGGTGGAGCGCTCGGTGACCCTGTCGATCCTGCCCGCCGGTCCGGTCATCGGCGTGCGCCCGCTGTTCGACAACCTGACGGAAGGCGCGCAGGCGCGCTTCGACGTGGTGGTGGCAACGCCGCAGGGGACACGGCAGGCGGCCAAGGTGCGCTGGACGCTGTCGCGGGTGGAGCAGCGCTTCCAGTGGTTCAACCAGGGCGGGCAGTGGTCGTTCGAGACCGTCACGACGACGCGCCGCGTGCAGGACGGCACACTCGATCTTTCGACACAGGAACCGGGTCAGATTGCCGTGCCTGTCGAGTGGGGCCGCTACCGGCTCGATGTCGCGGCGGTCGACGGTTCGGTGCAGCCCGTGAGCGTGAGCTTCGCCTCGGGCTACAGCGGCACGGCGAGCGCGAATACGCCCGACCGGCTGGACCTCGTGCTCGACAAGGCGGCCTATGCGGCGGGCGAGGAACTCGCGGTGACGCTGAAGCCGCGCTTCACCGGCAAGGTAACGCTGCTTGTCGCCAGCGACCGCATCCATGAGGAGCGCGTCGTCGACGTCACGCCGGAGGGCGCGACGGTCACGCTGCCGGTGAAGGCGGAATGGGGGCCGGGCGCTTATGTGGTGGCGCTGGCGCATCGCCCGCTCGATGTCGCCGCGCGGCGACAACCCGGCCGGGCGCTGGGGCTCTCGTGGTTCTCGGTCGACCGTGCGGCGCGCACGCTCGGCGTCGACCTCGGCGGGCCGCGCACCGTCGCGCCGCGCGTGCCGCTGTCCGTACCGGTGAAGGTGAGTGGCCTGCAGCCGGGCGAGGAGGCTTATGTGGCGGTGGCGGCGGTCGATGCCGGCATCCTCAACCTCACCCGCTATGAACCGCCGCAGCCCGACGAGTACTTCTTTGGCCAGCGGCAGCTCGGCACCGATATCCGCGACGTCTACGGCTTCCTGATCGACGGCATGCAGGGCACGCGCGGCGCGATCCGCTCGGGCGGCGACGCCGGGGCGCCGCCACTGGAAGGTGCGCCGCCGTCGCAGGAGCCGCTGGCGCTTTACACGGGCGTCGTGAAGGTGGGCGCGGACGGGACGGTGCCGGTCGATTTCGAGATCCCCGCCTTCAACGGCACGGTGCGGGTGTTCGCGGTCGCGTGGTCGAAGGAGCGTGTCGGCCAGGCGAGCGTCGATGTGGTGGTGCGCGATCCCGTGGTTGTTTCCGCCAGCCTCCCGCGCTTCCTCAATGCCGGCGATACATCGCTGCTGTTCCTCGCTGTCGACAACGTTTCCGGCGAGGCGGGGGACTACCGCCTGTCGCTCGCGGTCGATGGGCCGCTCACGGTGGACGCGCGGGTGTTGGAGCCCGCGATCCGGCTCGATCAGGGCGGCAGCGAAGGATTCGCGATTCCGGTCAAGGCGACGGGCGTCGGGCAGGCGTCGGTGACGGCGACGATCGCCGGTCCGGGCATCGAGGCGTCGCAGACGCTGCGGCTCGGCATCGGTGCGGGCACGCGGCCGCTGACCCGCCGCACGGTGCATCCGCTCGCGCCCGGCGCCAGCGTGAGCCTGTCTGGCGACCTGCTCGCGGATATCCAGCCGGGAACGGGCGTCGTCTCGTTGTCGGTCACGCCGCTTGCGGCGCTCGACGTACCGGCGCTGCTTGGCGCGCTCGACCGTTTTCCCTACGGCTGCACGGAGCAGACGGTGAGCCGTGCGCTGCCGCTGCTCTACGCGAATACGCTCGCCGCGCTCAACGCGCTGCCGCCCGACACAGATGCCGACAGGCGTGTCAACGAGGCAATCGCGCGGGTGCTGTCTCGGCAGGATGCCAGCGGCTCCTTCGGCCTCTGGTCCGTGGGCGGCGACGATTTGTGGCTTGATGCCTTCGTTGCCGATTTCCTCACGCGGGCGCGCGAGCGCTCGTTCGATGTGCCGCAGCGCGCGTTCACGCAGACGCTGGACCGGCTGCGCAATGCCGTCGTCAACAGCGCCGACTTCCCGGACGGCGAGGGCGAGGCGCTGGCCTACGCGGCTTACGTGCTGGCGCGCAACGGGCGGCCGGTCATCGGTGACCTGCGCTATTTCGCGGACGTGCGCCTCGCCTCCTTCGGCTCGCCGCTGGCGCAGGCGCAGGTGGGGGCGGCGCTCGCGCTGCTCGGCGACCGCACGCGCGCCGACCGCGTGATTGGACAGGCGGTTGACGCGCTGGAGAGCGCGAAGGACGACGAGCGTGGCCGCGCCGACTACGGCTCGGTGCTGCGCGATGCGGCCGGGATGCTGGCTCTCGTCGGCGAGACGGGCGCGGGGCGCGCTCATCTCGCCGCGCTCGGCCGGGCGGTCGAGCGGGCGCGCGACGGGCGCCGCTACACCAGCACGCAGGAAAACACGTGGCTGGTGCTGGCGGCCGCGAGCCTCGCGGAGGAAGCCAAGAACGTCTCGCTCACCGTCAACGGCGCGGAGCACAGGGGGCCGCTGTTCCGCACCGTCGCCGGCTTCGAGCTCGCGGCTGGCGCGGTGAAGGTGACGAACGGCGGCGATGCGCCCGTGCAGGCGGTGATCGGCGTGGCTGGCAACCCCACGGCGCGCGAGCCGGCGCTGGCGCAGGGCTATACCGTCGAACGCTCCTACTTCCGTCTTGACGGCAAGGCCGCCGATCCGACGAAGGTGGCGCAGAACGAGCGGCTCGTGACCGTGCTGAAGGTGACGGAACGCGATGCGCGTCAGGCGCAGGTGCTATTGGCGGACTTCCTGCCGGCGGGGTTCGAGATTGACAGCCCGCGCCTCGTCGACAGCGCCGATCTGGCCGGCCTGCCGTGGCTGACGCGGGACGTGGAGCCGACCCATGTCGAGTACCGAGACGACCGTTTCGTCGCTTCCTTCGCCCGCGAGGCCGACCAGCCGGCGTTCTTCTCCGTCGCCTATATCGTGCGGACGGTGTCGCCCGGCCAATACGTGCATCCGCCGGCGGTTGTCGAGGACCTCTACCGGCCTGAACGCTTCGGCCGCACGGGTTACGGCACGGTCGAGGTAACTGGCGCCAGGGTGACGGACGCCAAGGGGGCGCCGTGATCCGCAGGCTGGCCGCGACCGCGGGGGCGGTCGCGCTTGTCGCCGCGCTGCTGGCGGGCGGGGCGCTCTGGCGGTTCGCGGCGAGCCTGCAGCCGCTCGATCTTGCGGCCGCCCGGCAGTATTCCACCGTCGTGCTCGACCGGCACGGCGCGGTGCTGCGTGCCTTCACCTTCGACGATGGCCGCTGGCGGCTTCCCGCGACGGTGGCGGATGTCGATCCGCGCTTTCTCGATCTGCTGATGGCCTACGAGGACCGGCGCTTTCGCCGTCACCACGGCGTCGATCCGCTGGCGGCGTCGCGCGCGGCCATACAGATGCTGGCGACCGGCCGCATCGTCTCCGGCGGTTCGACGCTCACCATGCAGGTGGCGCGGCTGATGGAGCCGCGCACGGAACGCACGATGGCCGCCAAGCTGCGGCAGGCCGTGCGGGCCATCGAGCTGGAGCGGCATTTCTCGAAGGACGGGATTCTGGCGTTCTATCTCGGCCTCGCGCCCTACGGCGGTAATCTGGAGGGCGTGCGCGCGGCGAGCCTCGCCTATTTCGGCAAGGAGCCGCGCCGCCTGTCCGTCGCCGAGGCCGCGCTGCTCGTCGCGCTGCCGCAATCGCCGGAAGCGCGCCGGCCGGACCGCTTTCCCGAGCAGGCCCGCGCGGCGCGCGGGCGTGTCCTGAAGCGCGCTTTCGAGCGCGGCCTGATTGGCGCGGCCGAAATGGAGGCGGCGCTCGCCGCGCCCGTGCCCACGGCGCGGCGCAGTTTTCCGATGCTCGCGGCCCATGTGGCGCAGGCCGAGCGCGCCGCGAATCCCGAGGCCGGCACCCTGCGCCTCACCATCGATGCGGGCCTGCAAGCGGGTCTTGAAACGCTGGCACGGGAGGCGGCGCGACGCATCGGGCCGCAAATCTCGGCGGCCATCGTCGCCGTCGACAACTCCACCGGCGAGGTGCTGGCACACGTCGGCGCGGCGGATATCATGGCGTCCGAGCGGGCGGGGTGGGTGGATGCGGCGAAGGCCGTGCGCTCACCCGGATCGGCGCTGAAGCCGTTCATCTACGCCCTGGCGTTCGAGGCGGGCCTCGCACATCCAGAGACAGTCCTTGAAGACAGGCCCACACGCTATGGCCTCTACGCGCCGGAGAACTTCGACCAGACGTTTCAGGGCACGGTCACGGCGCGCAAGGCGCTGCAACTGTCGCTCAATGTGCCGGCGGTCGCGCTGCTCGCCGAGGTCGGCCCGGCGCATTTGCTGGCGCGGCTGCGGGCGGCCGGTGTCGCCGTGGAACTGCCGAAGGACGGCGGCGAGCCAGGGCTCGCCATCGCGCTCGGCGGCCTCGGCACCCGCCTGACGGATCTCGCCCGGGCCTATGCCGGGCTGGCGCGCGGCGGCAAGGTGCCGGCCCTGCGCTACCGGCTCGACAGCGAGATACCGGCGGCGGCGGAACCGGCGTTCGTGCAGCCGGTAGCGGCCTGGTATGTCGCTGATATCCTGCGCGGCGCGCCCGCGCCGCACAATGCGCCGGCGGGACGCATCGCCTATAAGACGGGCACGTCCTACGGCTATCGCGACGCGGTGGCGGCCGGCTTCGACCGCAACACGACGATTGCCGTGTGGCTAGGCCGTCCCGATGGCGGGGCGGTGCCGGGTCTGCTCGCGCGCAATACGGCGGCCCCCTTGCTGTTCGAGGCTTTCGCCCGCCTTGGGCGCGACTCGCTGCCGGTCATCGTCCCCGAAGGCCGGCTGACGGCGACGAGCGCGACCCTGCCGCCGCCGCTACGGCATCTGCGCCGCGACACGCCGCGCAACCTCATGGCCATGATCAGCGCACCGCTGCGGATCGCCTTTCCGCCGGACGGCGCGCTGATCGATCTGGGGCTGGAACAGGAGGGGGGGCAGGACGCCGTGTTGCAGGAACTCGCGCTGAAGGCCTCTGGCGGCATACCGCCCCTCACCTGGATGGTCAACGGCCGGCCGGTGGAGCAGGGGGCGCTCCGGCGGGAGACGCGCTGGCGGCCGGACGGCGAGGGCTTCGCGCGGCTGTCCGTGATCGATGCGCGCGGCAGCACGGACAACGTCACCGTGCGCATCCGGTGAAGGCGGGAAAGCAGCCCCGCGCTCCGGGTCAGCCAAAGGCGTTGGCGATGATGAAGAGCGCGGTCTTCAGCAGGCCGTAGAGCACGCCGCCGACGACGACGAGCGACACGATGGTCGCCACCACGCCGAGCAGCACCCACACGCCGTCCCGTCCCAGAATGCCGAGCGAGAACAGGCAGATGGCGAGCGCGGGGAGCATGTTGCCGAGCGGAATGGGCAGCAGCAGGATGACGGACAGCAGAAAGCAGACCGCGCCGATGAAATATTCCATCGGCGGCGTGGCGAGGTGCAGCAGGCGCGGACGCAGCAGGCGCTCCGCCCGCGCGAGCCACGGCACGGCGCGTTCCGTCATGGCGGCGAAATCCCGGCGGGCCATGGAGCGGGCGGCGATGACCTGCGGCAGCCACGGCTTGCGGCCGATCATCATCTGCGCGGTCAGGAAGACGAGCGGGGCGGCGAGAATGGCCGATGTGCCCGGCGGGGTAGGCAGGATGTTGGGGAAGGCGAAAATGAACATCAGCGCGCCGAATGCGCGGTCGTGCATGGTGTCGAGCAGGTCGCCGACCGAGATGCGCTCGCGGCTGGTGTCGCGCGCAAGGGAGCGCAGGATGGCCCACAGCCTGCGGCCGGGCGGCCGGCGGCGGATCCTCGGAAGCAGCCGCGAACCGGGGGTAGCGCCGGAATAGGACAATTTCTCACCTCCCGAAACGCCTTCTGAACCGGGCGCGTTATCATCCGACCCTGCCGATGGCGTTCCTGATGTGATGGAGCGCCATCGGGTCATATTCAAGACGGACCTTGCGAATTGGTCCAATTCGCAAGGCACCCATGCGTGATGCTTATTCCTCGCGCTGGCCCGTGAGGGACAGCAGCAACTGGAACATGTTGATGAAGTTCAAGTAAAGCGAGAACGCGCCGAAAATTGCAAGCTTCTGCTGCGACTCGGACGAGAAATTCTCGGCATACTGCTCCTTGATCGTCTGCGTGTCCCATGCCGTCAGGCCGACGAACACCAGCACGCCGATGACGGAAACGGCGAACTGCAGCATCGTCGATCCGATGAACAGGTTGATGAGGCTCGCGATGACGACGCCGATCAGGCCCATGATGAGGAACGAGCCGAACTGCGACAGGTCGCGCTTCGTCGTGTAGCCGTAAAGGCTCGTCGCGCCGAACATCGCCGCCGTGATGAAGAACGTGCGCGCGATGCTCGTGCCGGTGAACACGAGGAAAATCGAGGCGAGCGACAGGCCCATCACCGCGCAGAACGACCAGAACAGCGCCTGCGCGCCGCCGGCGGAGATCTTGTTGATGCGGAACGAGAAGAACAGCACGAAGGCGAGCGGCGCCAGCATCACCACCCACTTGAGCGGCGTGGAGAAGATCGGTACGTAAAGAGCGGGCGTCGTGCCGACGACGAAGGCGACGACGCCGGTGAGCACGAGGCCGAGCGCCATGTAGTTATAGATGCGCAGCATATGCTGGCGCAGGCCCTCGTTGAAGGCGGCGCGGTCGAGACCGCGGCTGGTCGTCTGCCAGCCGAAGCCGGAATGCGGATTGGTCATCGGTCTAACTCCGGGTAGGAAAATCGTTGTTGCCATAAACGTGGTTGGTGGAACCCGCGGACGCAAGCATCGCCCGCGGGTCAGTAAAGGGTTCTGACGAGACCGTCGGCGAGACGGTCGATGTCGCCCGCCGCCCCCTGCGCGACGAGCGCGTAGGCGACGTCGCCGATCTGCCAGTGAGCGACGGTCGTGTCGTTGCCGTGCGCGAGCGTCACCGGTACGACATCGAACACGCCGGGGCGGATGGCGATCAGGGAAAGCCGCCCCACGTCCGGCGCGCGGATGCTGACGGCCACGCTCGGCCCGAACCGCGACGGCGCGACGACGACGTCCTCCACCTGCCAGTCATCGGGCAGGACCGGCAGTGCAATGGCAGTCTCCGCCAGGATGCGATCCGGCTCGTAGGCCGGCGTGCGGGAGGAGTTGCCCGGGCGCGTCGGCTGCAGGAGGCCGGCGTCGACCGCCTCCTCGACGAAGGCGGGCGGCAGGCCGGAAGCGGAAACCGCGCCGATGCCGAGGGTGCCGAACTGGGCGTGCGCGAACCATCCTGCCATGAGGAACAGGCCGATAGCCGCCGCGCGCCGCAGCGCACCGGAGTGCCTGCGCCAGCGCAGCCCCCGCTCCAGCCGCCTCGCGGCCTGCGTCGTGCGGGGGTGCGGCTGGCCGGCCGGCTGCATGAGGGCAAGTTTCAACTCGTCGCGCAGCCGCATGTCCGTCATGACGCGGGCTGCGAGATCGGGACGCGCGGCCAGATGCGCCTCCACGGCAATGCGCCGTTCGAGCGGCAACTGGTCGTCGAGATAGCCCTGGAGATCGGCCTCGACGATCGGATCAACCGTTTGCATCGTCAGAACCTCCCACGATACGCAGATGGACGATGTTCGCCGGCGTGGCCGGCGGTATGGCGGCGGGCCGCTCCTCGAAGGCGCGCAGCGCCGCGCGGGCGCGTGCCAGCCGCGACATCACGGTGCCGACTGGCAGGCCCAGCGCCTGCGCGGCCTCGGCGTAGCTCAGCCCGTCGATGGAGACGAGATGCAGCACGGCCCGCTGCTCCTCCGGCAGCGACATGAAGGCCTGGCGCACTTGCGCCAGCCGCAGCGCATGCTCCTGCGCCGGCGATGCCTGATAGCCGGCCGGATCGGCGTGGACCTCCGCCGTGAGCTGCTCGATGCGCCGCTGGCGGGAACGGCGCGCGCGCACGCGGTCGATGAACGTGTTGTGCAGGATCGAGAGAAGCCAGTTGCGAATACCCTTGTCGGGGCGGAACGACGACTGCTTCTCATAGGCGTGCACGAGTGCATCGTGCACGAGGTCCTCCGCCTCGCCGTCGTCGCGCGTCAGCGAGCGAGCATAGCGCCGCAGCGCCCCAAGCTGGCCGAGCACGTCGGGCAGGGGGCTGGTTGTCCGGACAGGGGTCTGATCACGTTCCATGCTGCGTATACGAAACCGCCGCGCGTTTTATTCCGCGGCCACATGAATTTTCTGGCGGATATTTGGGGCGATTTTTGCAACGACCTAGCAGCCTCCAGCGGCGTCGCGCATCATTTTTTGCACTGGCGGGGGTTGTTGGCGGCCTGTGCATGCCCCTATATGAAGCAGGCGCGTGCCAGCGCGCCGACCGATCGAGGAGAGGAGCCGTCCGTGTCCGCCCCGTGTGAGCCGCCTTCCAGTCGCGCCCGACGCAGGCATGGGACACCCGCTTCGAATCCTTCCTTTTCCACGCTGCGCCATTCCCGCGCAACAGTGGTGCTCCCAGCCACGGACAACAACTGATGCTGCTTGAATGGATGGCGGACCCCGCCGCCTGGGCCGGCCTTGCGACTCTGGTGGTGCTCGAAGTCGTTCTCGGCATCGATAACCTCGTCTTCATCGCTATTCTGGCGGACAAGCTACCGCCGCACCAGCGCAACAAGGCGCGCGTCATCGGCCTGACGCTCGCACTCGTCATGCGGTTGCTGCTGCTCGCCTCCATTTCGTGGATCGTGACGCTGACCGAACCGGTCTTCACGGTGCTCGGCGCGGAAATCTCGTGGCGCGACGTGATCCTGATCGGCGGTGGCGCCTTCCTGCTGTTCAAGGGCACGACGGAGCTGCACGAGCGGCTCGAAGGCCACAACGGCGCGAAGGAGTCCGGCGGCGCCTATGCCGTGTTCTGGCACGTCATCGCCCAGATCGTGGTGCTCGACGCCGTATTCTCGCTCGATTCGGTGATCACCGCCGTGGGCATGGTCAAGGACCTGTCGGTGATGATGATCGCCGTCGTCATCGCGGTGGGCGTGATGATGGTGGCGAGCAAGCCGCTGATGGCCTTCGTCAGCCGCCACCCGACCGTGGTGATCCTCTGCCTCGGCTTCCTGCTGATGATCGGCTTCAGCCTCATCGTCGAGGGGCTCGGCTATCACATTCCGAAGGGCTACCTCTACGCCGCCATCGGCTTCTCCATCCTCGTGGAAGCCGCGAACCAGGTGGGGCGGCGCAATGTGCGCCGGCGCGTGAGCAGTGTCGACCTTCGTGACCGCACGGCGCGCGCCGTGCTGCGCATCCTGCGCGGCGGCAAGGATGCGCCCGAGGCTTCCGAAGAGGTGGCCGCCATCATTTCCACCGGCGGGGCGGAGACTGTGTTCACGCCGGCGGAAAGCAGCATGATCGAACGGGTGCTCACGCTCGGCGAGCGTAGCGTGCGCTCGATCATGGTGCCGCGCGTCGACACCATCTGGCTCGACATCAACGACGATCCGGATGTGGTGCTGGAGGAGGTCCGCCAGAGCGGGCGCTCGCGCTTTCCCGTCTGCCGCGGCGATGTCGACGACGTGATCGGCGTGGTGCATGCGAAGGACCTGCTCGACCAGCAGCGGCGCAACGGGCGCATCGATCTGGAAGGCGCGGTACGCACGCCGCTCTACGTCAGTGACACGATGCCTGTCATCCGGCTGCTCGACAGCTTCAAAACCTCCAACGTCCACATGGCCATCGTCGTCGACGAGCACGGCACGTTCGAGGGCGTGGTGACGCCGACCGACGTGCTGATCGCCATCGCCGGCGACCTGCCGGAACTCGCTGGCGAGGAAAAGCCCGAGGCGGTGCGCCGCGCCGATGGCGCCTGGGTGCTCGACGGCCGCATGGCCATCGACGAGGTCGAACGCACGCTGTCGCTGGAGGACATGGATGAGGAAGGCGATTTCACCACGCTCGCCGGATTCATGCTGGCGCATCTCGGCCATCTGCCGGAGGCGGGCGAGGCCTTTTTCTGGCACGGCTGGCGGTTCGAGGTCGCGGACATGGACGGGCGGCGCATCGGCAGCGTCGTCGCCGACACCGCCCGTGTCGCTGCGTAGGTATCATCCTGACGTCAGGAGTTTGTCATGCGTGTAACGATGATCGGCGCCGGCTATGTCGGCCTTGTTTCCGGGGCGTGCTTCGCCGATTTCGGGCACGTCGTCACTTGTGTCGACAAGGACCCGGCCAAGATCGCCGCGCTCGAAAAAGGCGATATCCCGATCTACGAGCCGGGCCTCGCCGATCTCGTCGCCAACAACGTGCAGGCCGGTCGGCTGTTCTTCGCCACCGGGCAGACGGAGGCCGTGCGTTCCGCCGATGTGGTGTTCATCGCGGTCGGGACGCCCTCGCGGCGCGGTGACGGGCATGCGGACCTGTCATACGTCCATCAGGCGGCGCGCGAGATCGCGGAGGCCATGGACGGCTATACGGTCGTGGTGACGAAATCCACGGTGCCGGTCGGCACGGGCGACGCCGTGGAGGCTATCATCCGCGAGGTGCGGCCAGACGCCGATTTCGCCGTCGTTTCCAATCCGGAGTTTCTGCGCGAGGGCGCGGCCATCACCGACTTCAAGCGGCCGGATCGCATCGTCGTCGGCACCGAGGACGAGCGTGCCGGCGAGGTAATGCGCGCGCTCTACCGGCCGCTCTACCTGAACCAGTCGCCGCTCATCATCACCAACCGCCGCACGGCGGAGCTGATCAAGTACGCCGCCAACGCCTTCCTGGCCACCAAGATCACCTTCATCAACGAGATCGCCGACCTGTGCGAGAAGGTCGGCGCGAACGTGCAGGAGGTGGCGCGCGGCATAGGGCTCGACAACCGGATCGGCTCGAAGTTCCTGCACGCCGGGCCGGGCTATGGCGGCTCCTGCTTCCCCAAGGACACGCTGGCGCTGGTGAAGATCGCGCAGGATGCGGATTCGCCCGTGCGGATCGTGGAGACGGTCGCGGCGGTGAACGAGGTGCGCAAGCGCGCGATGGGCCGCAAGGTGATCGCCGCCTGCGGCGGCAGCGTCAGCGGCAAGACCGTCGCCGTGCTCGGCCTCACCTTCAAGCCCAACACCGACGATATGCGCGAGGCGCCGTCGATCGCCATTATTCGCGCCCTGCAGGACGCCGGTGCCAGCATCCGCGCCTACGATCCCGAGGGCATCGAGCAGGCGAAGACCGTGCTCGACGACGTGGCCTATGCCGACAACGTCTACACAGCCATAGAGGGTGCGGACGCGCTCGTCATCATCACGGAATGGGACGCCTTCCGCGCGCTCGATCTCGACCGCGTCAGGGCGCTTCTGAAAACGCCGGTGGTCGTCGATCTCCGTAACATCTATCCGCCGCAGGACCTGCTCGTGCGCGGCTTTACGTATGTCAGTGTCGGCCGCCCGGAGGAGCTGTACTGAGGCGGCGAACCGGAAGCGGCCGGGGCGGCGGGCATGAAGCCGGAATCATGCCGCCGCTCTTGTCCGCCGGACGGAATCATGTGATCGATGAAAATTCGTTTCAGATGAAGAGTCGCAGGCCATCCGGAGAGCGTCATGAGCCTTGAATCCGTCCGTGCCTTTCTGGCCGAACGCGCGCCGGATGTCGAAATCCTGGAACTCGCCGTCAGCACAGCGACCGTTGCCCTCGCCGCGGAGGCGCATGGCGTCGAACCCGGCCGGATTGCCAAGACACTGTCGCTGCGCTTCGGCGAGAAGGTGGTGCTGATTGTCGCGCGGGGCGATGCTCGCCTCGATAACCGGAAACTGAAGACGGCCTTCGGCGTCAAGGCGAAGATGCTCGGCCCGGAGGAGGTGCTGGAGCTGACGGGCCATCCGGTCGGCGGCGTCTGCCCCTTCGGTCTCGCTACTCCCTTGCCGGTCTATTGCGACGTGTCGCTCCGGGCTTTCGACGAGGTGGTGCCGGCGGCGGGCTCCGTTCACTCGGCGGTGCGCATCGATACCCTGCGCATGGCGGAAATCGTCGGGGCCACGTGGGTGGACGTGTGCCAGGAACTGGTTCAGGAGGCGGTTCACGTCGCGGAAACGGCGTGAGCGCGCGTCTCGCTGTCAGGGCTCCAGTTCCACATCCCAATAGAGATAGTCGAGCCAGCTTTCGTGCAGGTAGTTAGGGGGAAACTGGCGGCCGTTCTGATGGAGATCGTGGACGGAGGGGGCGTAGGGCATCTGCGTCGGCCACATGTCGATCTCGCGGGGCATGCGGTTGCCTTTGCGCAGATTGCAGGGGGAGCACGCGGTGACCACGTTTTCCCAGGTCGTCTGCCCGCCCTTGGAGCGGGGAATCAGGTGATCGAAGGTAAGGTCCTCGCGGGAGCCGCAGTACTGGCAGGAAAACCGGTCTCGCAGGAAAACGTTGAAGCGGGTGAAGGCCGGATGACGCGAGGGCTGAACATAGGTTTTGAGGGAAACGACGGAGGGAAGGCGCATCTCGAAAGTGGGACTTCGCACCGCCGTATCATACTCCGAGACGATATTTACCCTGTCGAGAAACACCGCCTTGATTGCATCCTGCCAACTCCAGAGAGAAAGCGGATAGTAGCTCAACGGCCGGAAATCAGCGTTGAGGACAAGCGCCGGACAGGCTTCCGGCGTAACGGGAAGTGGGACGTGGACCGTCACCTTGCCGTCTCCGTATGTCCCTGATGGGTTTCCAAAAAACAGACTATTCTGCTTCGGCACGGATATTCTACAGCCCTTGTGACGTTGATGTGAAGGTTATTTGTTCCGTTTGTGGAGGAAACGTCACATCCGGAGTAACCTTTTTTATCTGTTGAACAAACGGGTGCCGCAAATCGCCTTCTGAACGCAGGTTGCGCGTGTCTTTCCACGATTGCGGCCGCCGTCGCCGTGGCGGAGCATGCGGCATGCGAATCGGGAAGGGAGCGCTGCGGCGGCGGGTGTTTCCTCGGCCCCGGGTTCATGGCATAGAGGGGGCCGACGGGCCTGTTCGATGTGTCGCGCCGCGTCGAATGTCCGGGAGCCCGTTTCTTGAGCGTATCATCTCAGTTCGCAGAACCCGCGCATCCGTGGCGCTTTTCCGTGCCGGAACTGGTGCTGGTGCTGATCACCGTCGTCTGGGGCACGACGTTCCTCATTGTCCAGCACGCGCTGACGGTCACGGGGCCGTTCTTTTTCGTCGGCCTGCGCTTCGCCACCGCCGCCCTCCTGCTGGGTGTAACGGCGACGCGCACGATGGCGGGCGTCACCTGGCTCGACCTGCGCGCCGGCAGCCTGATCGGCGTGGTGCTGATGCTGGGCTATTCGCTGCAGACGGTGGGGCTGAAGACGATCCCCAGCAGCCAGTCGGCGTTCATCACCGCACTCTATGTGCCGTTCGTGCCGCTGCTGCAGCTCTTCTTCCTGCGCCGCGTGCCGCAGCCGATGGCATGGATCGGCGTCGTGCTCGCGTTCACGGGTCTTGTCCTGCTCGCGGGTCCGGAGGGGGCGAGCATCAGCTTCGAGGTGGGCGAACTGTGGACGCTGGCATCGGCGGTCGCGATCGCGGGCGAGATCATCCTGATCGGCGCCTTCGCCGGCAAGGCGCATGCGCGGCGGGTGACGGTGGTGCAGCTTGGCGTGGCGTCGCTGCTGAGCTTCGCCGCGATGATTCCCGCTGGCGAGAGCATACCGCCGTTCTCGTGGCTTCTGGTTGCCACCGCCGTGGGGCTGGGTCTCGCGAGCGCGCTGATCCAGTTTGCGATGAATTGGGCGCAACGTACCGTCTCGCCCACACGCGCCACGCTGATCTACGCGGGCGAGCCGGTCTGGGCCGGGATATTCGGCCGGATCGCCGGCGAGAGGCTCGGGCCGATCGCCATTCTCGGCGCCGCGCTGATCGTGCTCGGCGTTCTCGTCAGCGAATTGCGGTGGAAAAGGCGATAGGCCGTCGCGGGGCAGGGCGGGCCTGCCCGTGACAGCCCGCGCTCAGTCGTGCCGCGCGATGGTGACCAGCCTCTCGACGAGGTCGGAGAAGTCCATGCCGACATGCCGCGCCTGCTCGGGCGCGAGGCTGAGCGGCGTCATGCCCGGCTGGGTATTGGTTTCCAGAATGTAGAGGCCGCCGGCTGTGCCGGCCTCCGGGCGGTCGTCGTAGCGGAAATCGGAGCGGCTGAGGCTGCGGCATCCCAACGCTTCGTGGGCGATCTCGGCCCAGCGCATCGCCTGCTGCGTGATCTCGTCCGGCACCGGCGCGGGGACGATGTGCTGCGTGCGGCCTTCCGTGTACTTGGCTTCGTAATCATAGAACCCCTCGCCGGTGCGCAGTTCCGTGACGGCGAACGCCTTGCCCTCAAGCACGGCGACGGTCAACTCGCGCCCCTCGATGAAGCTCTCGACCAGCACGTGATCGCCGTAGGCCCAGTCCTCCTCGGAGGCGATGAGGTTGTCGCCGCTCGTGACGATGCGCACGCCCTTCGACGAACCTTCGGCCACGGGCTTGATGACGTAGGGCAGGGCCAACGGATGGCCGTTGCGGAAGTCCTCGCGGGTGCAAAGCCTGCCCGCAGCGCAACGCAGGCCGACGCGGGCGAAGATGTCGCGCGCCAGCGCCTTGTTCATGGCGAGCGCCGAAGCGAGCAGGCCGGAATGCGTGTAAGGCACGCGCATCAGATCGAGCAGGCCCTGGATGGAACCGTCCTCGCCCCAGCGCCCGTGCAGCGCGTTGAAGACGACGTCGCGGGCGGGGTCGAGCGCGTTGACGAGCGCCGGGATGCCATCGGCGGGATCGATGAGGACGACGTCGTGCCCACGTTGGCGCAGCGCCTGCGCGCAGGCGCGCCCGCTGACCAGCGACACCTCGCGCTCGGCGGAAAAGCCGCCATAGAGCACCACGATCCGTTTGTCCGACATTGGCGTTTCATCCGATTGTTGAAAGGGCGAAAAAGATGGTTGCGCCGCGCGCCGGCGGCAACCGGCCGCACACGGCGAACGCCTTGATTATCCCGCGCAATGGTAAACAATTTTTCATTCCGCGCGCGGGTTTCAGCGGTCCGCTATTCCCGGCGCCTCGCCCGTGTGGGTCTGCCTGTCCGGCGTGTGATTTCTGTATCAGGTGGAAATATACCGTTATCGTCGATTGAGATTGGCGTCTCTCTTGTTATTGTGTCGCGCGGTCCCTCCGATATCATCAGCATGATCGCTGACGCGGGGTGCGTTGAAATCCGCTGTGCGGCCGGTAGCGTATGCAACTTATTCAACCGACGAGGTGACAATCATGGGTTTGCTGAGCTTCATCAAGGGTGCGGGTGAAAAGCTGTTCGGCGCGAGCGAGGCCCAGGCGGCCACCGCCGATGACCTCAAGAAGGAAGTTGAGAAGCACGGCTTCAACGCCGAGGGCCTCGACATCCAGGTGGATGGCGACAAGGTCACCGTGAAGGGCAACGCAACCTCCACCGAGGAGGCCGAGAAGATCGCGCTCGCGCTCGGCAACACGCTGGGCGTGGCCGCCGTCGAGAACGAACTCAAGGTCGACAGCCCGGCCGCTGACGCTGCGTTCTACACGGTCGTGAAGGGCGACACGCTCTGGAAGATCGCCGAACACCACTACGGTGCCGGCAAGGGTGGCAAGTACGAGGTGATCTTCGAGGCCAACAAGCCGCTGCTGAGCCATCCCGACAAGATCTACCCCGGCCAGGTGCTGCGCATCCCCCCGCTGGACTGATTCCAGTCGCCGCCGATCCTGCTTGTCATGGTGTCTGGCGTGATCCACCATGGGCCGGTTGTCGTCATCACACGCTTCCGGAATTGACATGACCGATCTGCCAGACACTGGGGCCGGGCCCCGCCCGAGCGTCGTCATCACCTACTGCACGCAGTGCCAATGGCTGCTGCGTGCAGCGTGGATGGCGCAGGAACTGCTTTCCACCTTCTCGACCGACCTCGCGCAGGTGGCGCTCGCGCCCGGGACGGGAGGCGTGTTCCGCATCGACTATGACGGCGAGACGATCTGGGAGCGCAAGCGCGACGGCGGTTTTCCCGATGTAAAGACGCTCAAGCAGAGGGTGCGCGACCGGCTCGATCCCGCGCGCAGCCTCGGCCATATCGACAATTAACTTTTTGCCCCTCATCGAACGGAGTTCATCATGAGCGATCTCATCTTCATCGCCTTCCCGACCGAAGAAAAGGCCGTGGAAGTGCGCAAGCGCCTGCTGGAGCTTCAGCAGGAATATCTCATCGAGCTTGGCGACGCGGTCATCGCCGTCAAGGAAGCGGACGGCAATATTCGCCTCAACCAGCTGCTGAACCTCACCGCCACGGGCGCCGTCTCCGGCGCGCTGTGGGGTGCGCTGGTCGGCCTCATCTTCCTCAACCCGCTGCTCGGCACCGCCGTCGGCGCGGGCGCCGGCGCGCTCAGCGGCAAGCTGACCGATGTCGGTATCAATGACGAATTCATGAAGGAAGCGGCCCAGGCGCTTCAGCCGGGCACCGCTGGCCTGTTCCTGCTGGTCCGCAAGGTCACGGGCGACAAGGTGCTGAAGGAGTTCGAGGGCGTTGGCGGCACGGTGGTTTCCACCTCGCTCGACGAGGAGAAGGAAACGGCGCTGCGCCAGGCACTGGCCGGCCATGTAGCGGCCACGCCGGTGGACCAGACGCAGGACACGGCCGACAAGCCTGCCGAAGGCGGCGCCACGAGCTGAACGGATTGGAGCCGACGGGATTGGGATCTGTCCTGTTTATGTTGAAACAGGACAGATTCTAGCGGCTCAATCCTGCTGAACGGCGGCGTCCGGGGCACTCTGCTTCCCGGGCGTCGGATTGCCTTCCGGCACGTTATCGTTGCCCTCCACCCTGTCGCGATAGAGCGCGGATCTCACCAGCAGCATGAAGCCGACCGGGGTCGTGATCGTCAGGAACACGGCAATCAGGATTTCGTGCACCGACAGCCGCCCGCGCAACACGGAAAAGCAGATCATCGACCCCACCAGAATGAAGCCGGTGCCGAGCGTCGAGCCGAGCGTGGGCGCATGGACGCGCTCGTAGAAGGTCTTGAGTCGCAGCAGTCCTACCGAGCCCGTCAGCGTCAGGAACGCGCCCATGAAGACGCAGAAGGCGGTGAGCAACGCTGCCCACGGGGGCAGGTTCTCGAAGGCGAGTTCGATGTCGATCATTCGATCACCTCGCCCCGCATCAGGAATTTCGACAGTGCCACCGTGCCGGTGAAGCCGAGCAGGCCGATGATCAGCGCCACCTCGAAATAGATCGTGCTGGCCACGCGGATGCCGTAGGTCAGCAGCAGCAGCATCGCGTTGACGTAGAAGGTGTCGAGGCCAAGCACGCGGTCTTGCGCGCGGGGGCCGAAAATCAGCCGGTAGGCCGCGCAGGCCATCGCCAGCCCCAGAAAGAGCTGCGCGATGAACAGCGACCAGTCGAGCACCACGAACGGCCAGTCGGCGGGAAGGAAGGACGCGCTCATTCGAAAATCTCCATCAGCCGTCGCTCGTAACGGTTCTTGATGGTGTCGACCCATTCGGCCTCATCCTGCAGGTCGAGCACGTGGATCAGGAGGATGCCGGACGCGGAGGAGAAATTGGTCCAGATCGTGCCGGGCGTCGATGTGATGACGATCGCGAGCGCCGCAAGGCCGTATGGGTTGCGCATGTCGAGCTTCACGGCCATGAAGCCCGGCGTGCCGCGCCGGCTGCCGGGGCGGAAGATGATCTTCGCCACCGCGATGTTGGACCGGACGATATCGACAAAGACGATAACCCCCAGCCACAGGATCGTCAGCGGGCGGCGGATGCGCGGTGTTTCCTGCCCCAGCGTCGTCATGCCCCAGGCGCCGCCAAGGGCAAGCAGGCTGCCGAACACCACCTGGCCCGGCGATACGGACTGATTGAGCAGCAGCCACATGATGAGGATGGCGAGCGACAGCAACGGATAGGGCAGGAGATGCGCCATAAATCGCCTCATGGTGTGGCTCCTCCCTGTCCTGCGGCGCCCGCGCGGCCCTGCAGGACGCTGTTGATGTAGTCGGTCGGCGCATGCAGGGAGGCGGCGGTGCTCTCCATGAAATCGAACACCGTCCCGGCCCGCACGGTGAGCGCAACGCAGAGCAGGAGCAGGAACGCGACCGCCGCGATCTCCACGCCACGCACGCCGGGCACCACGCCATCTATCGGCGACCAGAAGGTCTGGATGCCGATGCGCGTCATCGCCAGCATGGCGGAAAGGCCGGAGAGGATCAACAGCGCGACCAGCACCCAGGTGACGACATACTGCGGCCCGCCCGTGCCTATCCCGGCCGGGTCCATGATCGCGGTGAGCAACGCGAACTTGGCGATGAAGCCGGAGAGGGGCGGCAGACCCGCGAGCAACAGGGCGAAGGCGATGAAGCTGCCACCCAGAAACGCTACCACTGTCGGGATGCGCTCGCCCACCTCGACCTCCTCTGCCACGTCGTCCTCGTCGGTGTAGCCGTAGGCCGCCATGGTGACGGCGAGAACGTCGGCGCCGGGATCGCGCCCGCGTTCCACGAGTTCGATCAGCAGGAAGAAGCCGCCGATGGCCAGCGTCGAGTTGACGAGATAGAAGAGGGCGCCGCTGGTTGCCGTGGCGTTGCCGACGCCGATGGCCGCGAGCAGCGTGCCGGAGGAGACGAGCACGCTGTAGCCGGCGAGCCTCGACATGGTCTGGGTGGCGAGCACGCCCACCGCCCCGAAGGCGATGGTCGCCATGCCGCCGTAGAGAAGCACCTGCGTGCCGAAATGCGCCGATTCTGCCGCGCCGTTGCCGAACAGCAGCAGCGACAGGCGCAGCAGCACGTAGACACCGACCTTCGTCATGATGGCGAAGACGGCCGCCGCCGGAGCGCTCGCCGCCGCATAGGCGGTGGGAAGCCAGAAGCTCAGCGGCCACATGCCGGCCTTGACGAGAAAGGCGACGCCCAGAATGGCCGCACCCGCCTCCAGGAACATGCGGTCGCTCTCCGCGAGGGTCGGGATGCGCAGCGCGAGATCGGCCATGTTGAGCGTGCCGGAGACGCCGTAGATGAGGCTGACGCCGATCAGGAACAGCGAAGAGGCCGCGAGATTGACGACGATGTAATGAAGACCCGCCTTCACCCGCACCACGCCCATGCCGTGCAGGACGAGCCCGTAGGAGGCCGCGAGCAGGATCTCGAAGAACACGAACAGGTTGAACAGGTCGCCGGTGAGAAAGGCGCCGTTGAGGCCCATGAGCTGGAACAGGAACAGCGTGTGGAAATGCGGCCCCGCCCGATGCCAGCGCGCCAGCGAGAAGACGAGCCCCGCAAGCCCCAGCACGCTCGTCAGCAGCACCATCATGGCGGAAAGGCGGTCCAGCACCAGCACGATGCCGAAGGGGGCGGGCCAGTTGCCGAGCGGATAGGACACGGTGTGCGATAGCGCCGTCATCCCGTCCGCGCGCCAGACGAGGAACATGGAAATGACGAGCAGCGCGGCGGTCGACGAGACCGACAGAAGCGCCTTGAGCGGGCGCCGCCGGTCGTCCATGAGCAGCAGCGCCGCGCCGACCAGCAGCGGCAGCACGATCGGGGCGATGATCAGATGGTTGGCGATGGCCGTCGTCACCGGTCGCTCTCCCGTCCATCGACATGGTCGGTGCCGGTGAGGCCGCGCGAGGCCAGCAGGACGACGAGGAAAAGCGCCGTCATGGCGAAGCCGATCACGATGGCGGTGAGAACGAGCGCCTGCGGCACGGGATCGGCGAGCTGGCTGATGTCACCGGCGGTACCAGGCTTCAGGATGGGCGGCGCGTTCCCGCGCAGCCGGCCCATGCCGAAGATGAACAGGTTCGTCGCATAGGATAGCAGCGACAGGCCGATGATCACCTGAAACGTGCGCGGACGCAGCAGGAGCCAGAGGCCGGACCCCGTCAGCACGCCAATTGCAACTGCAATGATGATCTCCATCAGCGGCCTCCCATTCCCGCCGCCGGCGGCGTGCCCTGGCCCGCCAGCGGCGGGGCTCCCTTGCGTGACGGTTTCGGACTGCGGATCGACTGGTGCGCCAGCGCGATCAGCATCAGCACCGTCGCCCCGACGACCAGCGAATAGACGCCGAGGGCGAACAGCAGCGCGCTCGCCATCGGCACCTTGCCGATCACCGGCAGCGTCACGTACTGGAAATGCGACGTGAGAAAGGGATAGCCGAACAGCCACGCCCCGAGCCCGGTGAACAGGGCAGTGAGCAGGCCGACGCCGATCCAGCGCACGGGCAGGATGCGCAGGTGATCCTCCACCCAGCGCGTGCCGCTCGCCATGTACTGCAGGATGAAGGAAATCGACATCGCCACGCCGGCCGCGAAGCCGCCGCCCGGCATGTCATGGCCGCGCATGAAGATGTAGACCGCGAACACGCCGATGACGGGGAACAGCCACAGCATGATGAGGCGCGGGATCATCAGGTATTCCGCCACCGTCTCGTCGGGTTTGCGGTCGGGATGGGCGATGTCGTAGGCGGCCTGCAGACGCTGCTGCTCCGGCATGCCGATGCTCTCCGGCGCGGGACGGAAACGGCGCAGCAGCGCGAACACGGTGAGCGCCACGATGGCGAGCACGGTGATTTCGCCGAGCGTGTCGAAGCCGCGGAAATCCACGAGGATGACGTTGACGACATTGGTGCCGCCGCCTTCCGTATAGGCGCGCTCCAGGAAGAAGCTCGCGATGCTGTCCGGCAGCGGGCGCGTCATGATGGCGTAGGAGAGCATGGCGATGCCGGCGCCTGCCGTGATGGAGGCGGCGAGGTCCCATCCCCGGCGCACGCGCATCCGGATCGTGATGCGCCCGGCGTCGTCGCCTTCGACGCGCTTCGGTATCCAGCGCAGGCCGAGCAGCAGCAGCACCGTGGTGACGATCTCGACCAGCAGCTGCGTCAGGGCGAGGTCGGGCGCCGACAGCCAGACGAAGGTGATGCAGGTGGCAAGGCCCGCGCCGCCCAGCATGACGAGCGCGGCGAGCCGGTGGTACTTCGCCTGGATGGCCGCCATGATGGCGCAGGCCATGCCCACCAGCCACATCAGCGCGAAGGCGGTGTCGAAACCGTGCCAGTCCAGCTTCTGGAACGACAGGCGGCGCGGCCCGAAGCCCTCGACATAGAGCGGGAAGATGGCGGCGAGCAGCGCGAGGCAGACCAGAAGCCGCAATTGCGGCTGCAGGCGGCGGGTGCCGAACAGGGATTCGAGCTGGCGCGCCCATTTCCATGACACGACGACCATGATGCGCTCGAATATGCGCTGCGCCTTGAGGCGGCGGAGCAGCGGCGGGCCTTCCTGCCCCGAGGCCAGGTAGCCGCGCAGCAGCAGGTAGACGAGCACGCCGCCGACCATCGCCACGACGCTCATCAGCAGCGGAAAGTTCAGCCCGTGCCAGACGGCGAGGCTGTAATAGGGGGTCCGATCGCCGAGGATGGAGGAGACGGCGATATGCAGGAACGGGCCGATCGTCATCGCGGGGATGATACCTACCAGCAGGCAGGCCAGTACCAGCAGCTCCACGGGAAAGCGCATCCAGTGCGGCGGCTCGTGCGGCGTGCGCGGCAGGCCGACGGGCGGCGGGCCGAAGAACACGTCGATGATGAGGCGCAGTGAATAGGCGACGCTGAACATGCCCGCGACCGTCGCCAGGAACGGCAGGGCCTCGTCGAACAGGGAATCGACGTGCTCGACGATGGTTTCGGCGAAGAACATCTCCTTCGACAGGAAGCCGTTGAGCAGCGGTACGCCGGCCATCGCGGCCGCTGCCACCATGGCGAGCGTCGCGGTGATGGGCATGAAGCGGAAGAGGCCGCTCAGGCGGCGGATGTCCCGGCTGCCGCTTTCATGGTCGATGATGCCGGCCGCCATGAACAACGAGCACTTGAAAGTCGCATGGTTCAGCAGATGGAACACCGCTGCCACAACCCCAAGCGGGCTACCCAGCCCGAGGAGGAGCGTGATCAGCCCCAGGTGACTGATGGTGGAATACGCCAGCAATCCCTTGAGATCGTTCTGGAAAATGGCAATGTAGGCGCCGAGCAGCAAGGTGGTGACGCCCGCGCCGCCGACGATCCAGAACCACGGCTCCGTTCCTCCCAGCACGGGCCAGAGCCGCGCGAGGAGAAACACGCCCACCTTCACCATCGTCGCGGAGTGGAGGTAGGCGGAAACGGGCGTCGGCGCCGCCATGGCCTGCGGCAGCCAGAAATGGAACGGGAACTGCGCGCTCTTGGTCAGCGCGCCGAGCAGCACCAGCACCAGCGCTGTCCGGTAGAGGTCGTGGGAGCGGATGATTTCTCCCGCGCCGAGCACACGGTCGAGGTCGTAACTGCCGACGATGTGGCCGATCACCATGACACCGGCGAACAGGCAGAGGCCGCCGATGCCCGTCACCGTCAGCGCCATGCGCGCGCCCTCGCGCGCACCCGGATTATGGTGCCAGTAGCCGATCAGCAGAAAGGAAAAAAGGCTCGTGAGTTCCCAGAAGAAAACCATCTGGATGAGGTTGCCGGAAAGGACGACCCCCAGCATCGACCCCATGAAGGCAAGCAGAAACGAGAAGAAGCGCGGGACGGGATCGCGCCGCGACATGTAATAACGCGCGTAGACGACGACCAGAAACCCGATGATGGTGACGAGTCCCGCCATGACCCAGGCAAAACCGTCAAGGCGTATGGTGAAGTTGAACCCGAGGCTCGGCAGCCATTCCACGCTGCTGCGGATGACGGCGGCGGAGGCCATGTCGCCGTAGAACGAGGCAACGATCACGGAGGCGAGAAGCGTCACGACCCCCGTCAGCAGCCCGGCGGTGTCCCGCGCGTCGCGCGGCAGCATGGCGACGACGCCGCTCCCCAGGAACGGCAGGGCGATCAGAAAAAGAAGCCGCGCGTCATCCCACATGGTTTGCCGAGGTGCCGTTGAGGAGGTCTGGGGGGTGGTGGATGCCTGCCCGTTGCGGAAAGTCACCCATTATGGTTTATTTGGAATAACAGACGCTAGGGCGGATGTGCAAGAGAAGATGTCACGAACAGGCGCAAAAGGCCTGCTGCCGGAACAATGCCGTGCGGCACGCGGGTTTCTCAATTGGACGCAGGATTGTCTCGCCGAACGGGCGGGCGTTTCCCGCAGCACGGTTCGCGGCTTCGAGGGGCAACGCCACGTGCTCCACCGCACGACGGAGGAGCAGCTTGTCCGCGTGTTGGAAGACGCGGGTATATGTTTTCTCAGCGCCGGCAAGTTTGGGCCGGGCGTCCGGCTGCGCCGGTCGCGGCCGGAGGTCGCGAAGCCGGAACAACCGGTCTGAACCTTTCTTCCATCGGGCATGGGCCGCGCTCCAGAAGCCGGGAAACCGCCACGCGACGCGCGCCGCCACCCGGCGGTCACGCTGACGGTTGACCGCATCAGAGAACGCAAAAGGGGCCGCATTGCGACCTGCGCTCATTTTGGTGGTGAAATCGGCGCCACCGCGTGCGGCGCGGGCAAGGGCAGGGGGCGGGAACCGGGGATAACGGCACTTGCAGCCGCTGCCGCGCTGATGCGTCGATTTTCGCCGGGCTGGTTTCACCGAGAATCGATGTAAAGGTTCAATTCCCGGAAGCGCACCGACCCCCGCAACTTCATTCTCCCATATCGGGAAACGGAACCAGCAGGGCGCGCATGCACGTCCCGCCTCTACGATCTGACTGGAGCGCCATGTTTCGCCGTCTTTACGATTGGGTCCTCACCCTGTCGGGCAGTCGCCACGCCATCTGGGCTCTGGCGGCCGTTTCGTTCGCCGAGAGTTCATTCTTCCCGGTGCCGCCGGATGTGCTGCTGCTGCCGATGGCGCTCGCCAAGCCCAACCGGGCGCTGCTCTACGCCGGCGTCTGCACCGTTTCGTCTGTGCTGGGCGGCCTGCTGGGCTATGCCATCGGCGCCCTGTTGTACGATTCGATCGGCCAATGGCTGATTTCCGCCTATGGCTACGGCGAGAACCTTGAGGCGTTCCGGCAGGCCTACGCGCAGTATGGAGAATGGATCATTCTCATCAAGGGCATAACGCCGATCCCGTACAAGCTCGTGACGATCACCTCCGGCTTCGCCGGCTATGATCTGATGTGGTTCACGATATTGTCGATTATCACGCGCGGCGCCCGCTTCTATCTGTTGGCCGGACTGCTCCATCGCTACGGCAATCCGATTCGCCAGATCGTGGAGGAGCATTTCGGGCTTGTGCTCGGCGTGCTGGCCGTTTTCGTCGTGGCGGGGTTCGTGGGCGTGAGATACGTGTTCTGAACGGTTTCCACCTGTCGCGGATGGTGCGTTCCACGGGCGACATATGAAGGGGTGAGACATCCAAATGCTGCCGTTTCTGGAAAGCCTGACCGTGTTCCGGGCATCTCTCGTCGTTCTGGCGGTTTCCGTTCTCGCCATCGCGGGCGCGTTCTATTTCCAGTATGTCCTGCACCTGCCGCCTTGCCCGCTGTGCCTGATCCAGCGCTGGCCGTTCTATGCAGCCATGCCCGCGGCGCTGATCGCCGCCGTGCTGTCGCGACCGTTGCAGGAGCCATCCCGCTGGTCGCGCCTGCTGCTTGGCGCCATCGCGCTGGCGTTTCTGGCGGGCGCCGGCGTCGCAGCCTACCATACGGGCATCGAGTGGAAATTCTGGCAGGGGCCGGAAAGCTGCAGCGGCACGCTTACCGTAGCAAACGATGCCAGTGCATTCCTGCAGCGGCTGCAGACGGTCCAGGTCGTCCGCTGCGACGAGGCGGCGTGGCGGTTCGCCGGCCTGTCCCTTGCGGGCTGGAACGTGCTGATTTCGTTTGGCCTCGCAGTAACAGCTGCCTGGGGCTCCCGCAGCCGGTGGTGATGCGGCGGGAGGGAAACCGGAGACGCCCCGCGTCGGGACGCGCTCCGGTTCCATAACGTGTCTTCTCCGAATCGCGTGTTAGCGGGCACGCGGTTTCCGGGCGGCTACGGGACGCTTCCCCGGCGGAAGCTCCGGAGATATTTCTGTACTAAAAGAAAGTGGTGCGGGTGGTCGGAATCGAACCGACACTCCTTTCGGAACCGGATTTTGAGTCCGGCGCGTCTACCAGTTCCACCACACCCGCACAATCGACCTGCCGTCCAGGCCCTCGTATCCCAGGCCTGTTGTCCCGCGGCGCCATCTGGCACGCGGCCTCCGGCACGGACAGAAGCACTGTTTGCCATATGTCGCCGTCCCAAGTCCAGCCCCTTGTGGGCCGGTTCCACAGGGCCTGCGGCTCAAGGGCTGCCGGGGGGATTGTCCTTGCAATTTCGGCAGCACGGTTGGAAAGTGCGTGCATTCGAGGGAGAAAAACGCTTATGGCAGTCAACAAAGTCTATCCTGATGCGCGCGCGGCGCTTGACGGCGTTCTGCGCGACGGCATGACGATCATGGCCGGCGGTTTCGGCCTGTGCGGCATTCCGGAGAAGCTGATCGACGCGCTGGTAGAGAGCGGCGTCAAGGACCTCACCGTTATTTCCAACAACTGCGGCATCGATGGCGTCGGGCTTGGCAAGCTGCTGGATCGCGGCCAGATCCGGAAGATGATCTCGTCCTATGTCGGCGAAAACAAGCTGTTCGCGGAGCAGTACCTCTCCGGCAAGCTTGAGCTTGAGTTCAACCCGCAGGGCACCCTCGCCGAGCGCATCCGCGCCGGCGGCGCGGGCATTCCCGCCTTCTTCACCAAAACCGGCGTCGGTACGCTGGTGGCGGAAGGCAAGGACCTGCGCGAGTTCGACGGCGAGACCTACGTCATGGAGCGCGCGCTCAAGGCGGACCTCGCCATCGTCAAGGCCCAGATCGGTGATACCGAGGGCAACCTGATCTTCAGCAAGACGGCGCGCAACTTCAATCCGGAAATGGCGACCGCCGCCGAGGTCACCGTCGCCGAGGTCGAGGAACTCGTCGACGTGGGCGGCATCGATCCCGATGCGATCCATACCCCCGGCATTTTCGTGTCGCGGATCATTCACGGCACCAGCTACGAAAAGCGCATCGAACGGGTGACGACCCGCCCGCGCGCGGCCTGAGGGAGGCAGACATGGCCTGGACACGCGAACAGATGGCGGAACGCGCCGCCAAGGAACTCGGCGACGGCTTTTACGTCAATCTCGGCATCGGCATTCCGACGCTCGTCGCCAATTACATCCCCGACGGCATCACCGTGACGCTGCAGAGCGAGAACGGCATGCTCGGCATGGGGCCCTTTCCCTACGAGGGCGAGGAAGACCCCGATCTCATCAACGCCGGCAAGCAGACGATCACCGCCCTGCCCCATTCGAGCTTCTTCAGCTCGGCGACCAGCTTCGGCATGATTCGCGGCGGGCACATCGACCTGTCGATTCTCGGCGCGATGCAGGTGTCGCAGAAGGGCGATCTCGCCAACTGGATGATTCCGGGCAAGATGGTCAAGGGCATGGGCGGCGCCATGGACCTCGTCGCCGGCGTGAAGCGCGTCGTCGTCGTGATGGAGCACACCGCCAAGGGCGAGCCCAAGATCCTTGAGGAATGCGACCTGCCGCTGACCGGCAAGGGAGTCGTCGACCTGATCATCACCGATCTCGCCGTCTTCGAGGTCGATTCAGACGGCCTGACGCTGACCGAACTCGCCGACGGCGTGACGCTCGACGAGGTGAAGGCCGGCACGGCAGCGCCGTTCCGCATCGCCGGCGGCCTCGCGGCGTAGGATTATCCACAGGCGAAATGCCCGTTATGGGCATTTCGCCTGCGATCCGCGATTTATGCGCCATGACGCTTGCGGACAGGAAATCGCGGCGTTATAAGCCGTTCCTGTCGTGGTTGTCCGCTCTTGCGGACGGGCGATGTGTCGGAGCGTAGCGCAGTCTGGTAGCGCACCTCGTTCGGGACGAGGGGGTCGGAGGTTCGAATCCTCTCGCTCCGACCATGTTTCACAGGCTTGGGCAGGTGTGTTCAAGCCGCGCCGGCTTCCCCGACGGTTCCCATATTTTGATTGTTCAAGCCCATATGAGCTGCTTGCGGTGTTATGCGTCGTATCCTGGCGCATCTTCGGGCATGACAGGCGTTGCCTGTCCCTGCCCGGGAAACGCGCTGTCAGGCTCATAATATCAGGTGAGAAAACCGTCTCGGGCAGGAAAGCCGCTCTACAGACGCCCGCTACACATCCGCTTTGGCGGCTTTCGTCCTCTCTACGGCGCGGCGCAGGAAGCTCACCAGCCGTTCGCCGCCGATCTCGACCGGGCCCGTGTTCATGATGGTGAGATCGGGCATGAGGACGGCACTCAGCTTGCGGTTCCGTTCGAGGCGGGCGGCGATGCTGGCGCTCGATTCGCGGCCGCGCTTGCGCAGCCGTTCCGTAATAATGGCGGGCGGCGCGGTGATCAGCACCACGAAAACGTGTTCGAACAGATCGAAAACCTGCGGGACGACGGCGCGGGAGACGTTGCACACCGCGACCTTGCCGTCCGCGATCGCTTCCGCGACGCTCAGTGGCAGGGCGTAGCTCAGGCCGTGCGCCTGCCAGTGAAGGGCGAAGGCGCCGTCACGGACGCCTTCGTCGAACGCGGTCTGGGTGATGGTGTCGTGATCTTCCGAATCGTTGCTCGCCCGCGTCACCAGCCGGCGCGGAAAAACGACGTCCGCGTCGTCGGCAAGTCCCGCGCGTGCCTTCGCCAGCAAGCTGTCCTTGCCCGCGCCGCTTGGTCCGACAATGCAGACGAAGGCGCCTGTGGTGAGATTGGTCATGCTACCCTGCGCCCCTCACGCCACACCTCCCGAACCACCGGAACATCGCCGGAAATGTGCGCCCGCACGATATCGGCGCGGAGGCCGGCCTCAAGCGTGCCCCTGTCGGCGAGCCCGGCCGCCCTCGCCGGATTGGCGGTGACGGTGGCGAGCGCCTTCGGCAGGCTGATTTCCGGCACGCGCCGGGGCAGGTCGAAGGCCGCCATCAGGAGGCTGGCCGGCACGTAGTCGGAGGACAGAAGGTCGAGAATGCCCTCGCGTGCCAGCGTTTCGGCGGCGATGTTGCCGGAGTGGGAGCCGCCGCGCACGACGTTAGGGCCGCCCATCATCACCTGAATGCCGGCGGCGTGGGAGGCCTGCGCGGCTTCCATCGTCGTGGGGAACTCGGCCACCGCGACACCGTCGGCGACGGCCTGCGCGACGTGCTCCTTCGTGCCGTCGTCGTGGCTCGCCAGCACCGCGCCGTGCTCGCGGGCGAACTCCACCAGCGCCTGCCGGTGCCGGGCAGCGTTGCGCTCGTGCAGGTCGAGTCGCCACGCGATCAGCTTGCTCGCTTCCTCGTCGGAGGCGTCCGACTTGCCCATGTAGTACGTTTTCCAGATGGAGATGTCGCGGAACTGCCGTTGGCCGGGCGTGTGATCCATCAGCGACATGAGATGCACGGGATAGCGCGCGGCGTATCCCTCGGCCTGCTCCAGCACGTCCGACGACGAGATTTCGCAGCGCAGGTGCGTGCGGTGTTCGGCGCGCAGGTGGCCCGATGCCTTGGCGGCGGCGAGCGCTTCCGACAGCTGCCACAGATCGTCGTTATCAAGCGACGCGAGGTCGAAGTCCGAACCGACGCGCAGTGAATCGAACACCGTCGTGATGCCGGCCGAGGCGATCTGCGCATCATAGGCCATGACGGCGCTCAGCGCATGCCAGCGCACGTGGGGGCGCGGAATGAAGTGGCTCTCGATGTGGTCCGTGTGCAGTTCGATCAGGCCCGGCAGCAGATAATCGCCGCCGACGTCGAAGCCGCGTTCCGGCGCCCGCCCCTCCCCGATTTCAGCGATCCGGCCTTCCGAAATCGCGATCCAGCCCTGTTCCACCACCCGGTCGGGAAGGATGAGGATAGCGTTTTCGAGAATGTAATTGTCAGTCGTTGTCATGAAGATTCTTCTTTTTGAGGCTCTCGCGTCGGGGGCCGGCTCAGGCGGCATGTGAGTCGGCGAAGTGGCGAATATCAATGATACGGTCCGCCACCTGCGCGCGCACGTCCTCATCGTGGAAAATGCCGATCATGGCCATCCCGCGGCGCTTGCGCTCGTTGATGAGGTCGACGACCACCTTCCGGTTGTCCGCGTCCAGGGAGGCGGTCGGCTCATCGAGCAGCAGCAGCGGCCGCTCTGCCGCGAGCCCGCGCGCCACGTTCACCCGCTGCTGCTCGCCGCCGGAAAAGGTGGCAGGCGGCAGCGACCACAGGCTCTCGCGCACGTTGAGCATGGCCAGCAGATGCCGCGCCCGCGCCTGCGCCTCCTCGGCTTCCACGCCGCCCTCGCGCGCCGCCTCCGCGACGATTTCGAGCGTGGGGACGCGCGGAATGACGCGCAGGAACTGGCTGACATACCCCATCGCCGAGCGGCGCAGCGCCAGCACCCGCCTCGGCGAGGCCGACGCCACGTCGACGTAGGTGCCGCGGTCGTCGACGAGGATGGCGCCGCTATCGCAGCGGTAGGTGCCGTAGATCATCTTCAGGATGGAGGACTTGCCCGCGCCCGAGGGGCCGCCCAGCACCACGCACTCGCCCGGCTCGACGCTGAAGCTCACGCCCGCGACCACGCCGATGCGCGTGCCGCCCTGCAGATGGAGCGTGAAGCTCTTGGTGACGTTGTCGAGAATCAGAACAGGTTGCGTACTCATGCCGCCAGCACCGATGAAACGAGAAGTTGGGTATAGGCTTCGCGGGGGTCGTCCAGCACCTGATCCGCCAGGCCGGCTTCGATCACGTGACCCGCGCGCATGACCATAATTCGGTGAGACAACAATCGTGCGACGGCGAGGTCATGCGTGACGATAATCACGGCGAGCCCCATTTCGCGCACCAGGGAACGCACCAGATCAAGCAACCGCGCCTGCACGGAGACGTCGAGGCCGGAGGTCGGCTCGTCCATGAAGACGAGGCGTGGTCCCGTCACCAGATTGCGTGCGATCTGCAAGCGCTGGCGCATGCCGCCGGAAAAGCTCCGCGGCGTGTCATCGATGCGCGCGGTGTCGATCTCGACCCGCTGCAGCCAATCGCCCGCCGTGGCGCGGATGCGGCCGTAATGGCGGCTGCCGACCGCCATCAACCGCTCGCCGACGTTGCCGCCGGCGGACACGCCCATCCGCAGGCCCTCGCGCGCATCCTGCCGCACGAAGCCCCAGTCCGTACGCAGCAGCAGCCGGCGCTCGGACTCCGACAGGGTAGCGAGATCGCGCGTCTCTCCGTCGCGCATGCGGTAGAGCACGGTGCCGGAAGTCGGCGCGAGTTCGTTGGCGAGCAGCGACAGCAGCGTGGACTTGCCGGACCCCGATTCGCCGACGATGGCCAGCACCTCGCCTTCGTAGAGATCGAAGCTGACGTCGGCGCAGCCGATGCGGTTGCCGTAATATTTGGTCAGGCCGCGTGTCGAGAGCAGCGGCCGGTCGTCGTCAACGCTCATTCGCCTGCCTCCCGCCATTCGCGCCCTCGCCCTTCCAGTCCGGCGACATCGTGCCCGCGAAACCCTGCGCGCGCCGCTCCTCGCAGAAATCCGTATCGGAACACACGAACATACGCCCGCCCCGATCGTCGAGCACGACTTCGTCGAGGTAGACGCCCTCGGCCCCGCACAGGGCGCAGGGCGTCGCGAACTGCTGCACCCGGAACGGGTGGTCCTCGAAATCGAGGCTGCGGACATTGGTGTGCGGCGGCACGGCATAGATGCGCTTTTCACGGCCTGCGCCAAAGAGTTGCAGCGCTTCGCTCATATTCATTTTAGGATTGTCGAACTTCGGGATGGGCGAAGGATCCATCACATAGCGCCCCGCCACCTCCACCGGATAGGCGTAGGTCGTGGCGATGTGGCCGTGGCGCGCGATGTCCTCGTAGAGCTTGACCTGCATCAGGCCATAGTCCTTGAGGGCGTGCAGCCGGCGCGTCTCGGTCTCGCGCGGCTCCAGAAACCGCAGGGGCTCGGGAATCGGCACCTGATAGACGAGGATCTGCCCCGCCTTCAGCGTGTGCTCCGGAATGCGGTGGCGCGTCTGGATGATGGTGGCCTCCGCGGTGTGCGTCGTCGTCGCGACGCCCGCGGTCTTCGCGAAGAACTTGCGGATCGATACGGCGTTCGTGGTGTCGTCGGAGCCCTGATCGATAACCTTGAGCGTATCGCAGCGCCCGATGATCGCGGCCGTCACCTGCACACCGCCCGTGCCCCAGCCGTACGGCATCGGCATCTCGCGCGAGGCGAAGGGCACCTGGTAGCCGGGAATGGCGACCGCCTTCAGGATCGCGCGCCGGATCATGCGCTTCGTCTGCTCGTCGAGATAGGCGAAGTTGTAGCCGTGGGTCGGCCCGGTCTCTGCAGCGCTCATTCCCGCGCCTCCTCTTCTACCCGCTCTTCCCGCGCCGCGTATTCCGCGCGCATGCGGCGGACGAGTTCGAGTTCGGCCTGGAAATCCACGTAGTGCGGCAGTTTCAGATGCTCCACGAAACCTGTCGCCTGTACGTTGTCACAATGGGATAGAACGAATTCTTCATCCTGCGCGGGAGCGCCGCTCTCCTCGCCGAACTCGTGCGCGCGGAGCGCCCGGTCGACCAGCGACATCGCCATAGCCTTGCGCTCGCCCTGTCCGAACACGAGGCCGTAGCCGCGCGTGAACTGGGGCGGTTTGTCCGCCGAGCCCGTGAACTGGTTGACCATCTGGCATTCGGTGAGACGGACGTTGCCGAGCGGCACGGGAAAGCCCAGTTCCTCGGGCACGAATTCCACCGCCACCTCGCCGAAGCGGATTTCACCCACGAAGGGATGCGTGCGCCCGTAGCCGCGCTGGGTGGAATAGCCGAGCGCCAGCAGAAAACCCTCGTCGCCGCGCGCCAGCACCTGCAGGCGCTGGTCGCGCGAGGCCGGAAACTCCATGGGCTCGCGGGTGATGTCCGGCGCGGGCGCGTCGTCCGCGCGCGTCTCGCGCTCGATCAGGCTTTCGCCGTCGAGCAGGTCCGTCACCCGCGGCGCGACGACGGCGTCGCCGGCGTCGGCCCGTGCGGGTTCCGGCACCTCGGCCCCGGCCTCCAGCAGGAAGTCGATCAGGCGATGCGTGTAGTCGAACGTCGGCCCCAGCACCTGCCCGCCCGGCAGGTCCTTGTAGGTCGCCGAGATGCGCCGCTCGATGGCCATGGCCGACGTGTCGAGCGGCACGGACTGGCCGAAGCGCGGCAGCGTGGTGCGGAAGGCGCGCACCAGGAAGATCGCCTCCACGAGGTCTCCGCGCGCCTGCTTGATGGCGAGCGCCGCGAGTGCCGGATCGTAGAGGGAGCCCTCCGCCATGACGCGCTCGGCCGCGAGCGTGAGTTGCCCGGCGATCTGCGCCGGCGTGATCTCGGGCACCTCCGGAGCGCCGCGCCGCGTGTGGGCGAGCAGCGTGTGGGCGTTGTCGATGGCGGCCTCGCCGCCCTTGACCGCGACATACATGGTCACACCCCTCCGATGATGGTCGAGGAACGCGGAATGGCGGCGATCCGCCCCGCGCACGCGAACAGGCAATCGACGCCACGCGGGAAGCGTGCGCGGTTGCGCTGCAGCTGCGCGCGAAAATCGTCCGGCAGCGGTGAGGCGATGAACGCCGCCCGCTTCGCGATGCCCGGACCTTCGAGCACGAAGGCGCGCGCATTGTCCGGTGTCGCGGCGGCGAGTTCCTCCACCGCGATCACCAGCGTCGTCGAGCGGTCGGGATAGTCCTCCAGCCCCTGCGCGAAAGCGTCGAGCGGCGGCATGTGGCGCGGGTCGCCGATCAGCGCGAAGGCGCCCTGCGCGGGATCGTCAGTGAGCGGCGCGCCCGTGTGGAAACGCAGATACCGGGCCACGGCATCGACTGCCGACAGGCCCGGATCGAGCCACAGGGAAGCCTCCTGATCCGCCATGGTCAGCGCGATCGCCGCGAGTTCCGGCGTCAGCGGCGCGGGCGGCGCCAGATCGAACGGCATGCGCCCGATGCTGCCCGGGCGCGCCATGGCGTCCATGAGAACGCGGAACAGAGCCTGCGTCTGGCCCACGGCATCCGTGAAGCCGGCGCCGGATGGGAGAGTGGCTGTCATCAGTCGTCTCCCCGCACCATGGTGAAGAAATTGACCCGCGTCGCCGCTGTCTGCGCGGCGCGCACCGCGGCCTGCGCCTCAAGACGCGCCTCGACTTCGGCAAGGGCGGTCTCCACGGCGGCGCGGCGGTTGTCGTCCTGCCACAGGGCGTCGACGATGGCCGCCAGCCGCGCCTTCGTCTGGTCGCGCCCCAGATGGTAGGCGAAGCCGCTGCGCTCGCCGACCTGGACGGCCGCACGCGACACCGTGGCCTCGCCCACGTTGAAGGGAGCGCCGTCGCCGCCCATGCGCCCCTGCACCATCACGAGCCCGGTTTCGGGGACGCGAAGATCGGCGGCGGGAGATATCGGCGCGAGCGTGCCGAGTACCGCCTGAAGATCGCTCCGTGTTGCCGCGGCGCACAGCGCCATGACCCGTCGCCGGGCCCTGAGCCCGGCAGAGTCGGTATTATCGTTTTCAGCGTCAGCCATTTTTCGTCATTTGATATTGCAGGTGACAGCGAGATCAGGAACGATAACGCCGCTGCGGTTCGATGCGGGGGTTGCCCGACGGTTGAATTTGTCTCTATTTATAGACAACTCGATCCGGGAATCCAATGAAGGTTTGGTGACAGCGTCATCCGGCGCGGTCTGAGCGGCGGAACGAGTATCGGAACGTATGGGAAATGGACGACCGGCAGATGACGACAGGAAACGAAGCCCCGGCTTTCGGCGGCATTTTCGAGCCGCCTGCCTCGCCGCTCGTGCGCGGCGAGGGCGTGGCGGCCTGGCGGCGCATCGCTGACGAGATCGAGGCGGATATCGCGACGCAGCGTCTTGCGCCCGGCACGCAACTGCCGACGGAGGCGCAGCTTTCGGCGCGCTTCGGCGTCAACCGCCACACGGTGCGCCGGGCGCTGGCGGCGCTGGCGGAGCGGGGACTGCTGCGGGCGAATCAGGGGCGCGGCACCTTTGTCGAGAACAGGCCTCTCTCCTATCCCATCGGTCCGCGCACCCGCTTCTCCGAAAACATCCTGCGGGAGCATCTGGAGCCCGGTGGCGAGTTTCTCGGCGCGGAGGAAATACCCGCGACTCCGCTGGTCGCGCGCGCCCTGTCGGTGGCGGCGGCCTCGCCGGTGCTGGCGGTGAGGTCCCGGCGCTTCGCGGACGCCACGCCGGTTTCCTGCGGCGTGATGTACATGCCGCTGCCGCGCTTCGCGGCGTTCGTCGACACCTACCGCAGCCATCTGGCGGTGACGCCGGCGCTCGCTGCTTGCGGCGTTGCCGACTACCGGCGACTGGAGACGCGCATTTCCGCCCGCACGGCGACCGGTGAGGAGGCGGCGCACCTGAACCTCGCGCCCGGCCGGCTGGTCATCACCGCCACCGGCGTCGATGTCTGCGTGGACGGTGTGCCGATCCTGCTCGCCCAGACGGCGTTTGCGGCCGACAGGGTCGAACTCGTCGTCTCCAGCGACGATCAGCGCTGAAGCCGCACCGATGAACACGGAATCGCTCCTGTTCCAGCTCGGCCTCGCGCTCGCCATCGGCCTGCTCGTGGGCACGGAGCGGCACTGGCGCGAACGTGAAGAGGCGCCGGGCGCGCGCACGGCCGGCATCCGCACCTTCGGCATCACCGGCCTGCTTGGCGGCCTCACCGGCGCGGTGGCACAGGCGGCCTCGCCGGCGCCGTCGCTCTCCGCCGCCATCCTGGCCGGCGCGGTCTTTCTGGCGTTCTCCGCCGTCCTCGGCCTGTTCAAATGGCGCGAGTTGCAGGAGGAGCACGATTTCAGCGTCACCAGCGTGGTCGCGGGGCAGGCGACGTTCCTGCTCGGGTGCTTCGCCGTTCTGGGCGATCCCGCGACGGCCGGGGGCGCGGCCATCGCCCTCACCGTCGTGCTGGCGAGCCGCGAGACCCTGCACGCCTTCGTGGCCCGGCTGACATGGCCGGAACTGCGTTCGGCGATCTTTCTGCTCGCGATGGCCTTCATCGTGCTGCCGCTGTTGCCGAACCACACGATCGATCCCTTCAACACAGTCAATCCCGCCGAGATCTGGGTGTTCGCGATCGCGCTCGCCGGCGTGTCGTTCGTCGGCTATGCCGCGGTGCGCCTTTTTGGCACTTCGCGCGGGCCGCTGATCGCCGGCATCGCCGGCGGCCTCGTCTCATCGACGGCGGTGGCGTTGACGTCGGCGCGCGATTCAGTGTCCGGCACGGCGCCGGTCCAGACCGTCGCCGCCGGCGCGCTGGCCGCGAGCGCCGTGTCGGTCGCGCGCGGCATCGTGCTCGTCATGCTCTTTGCGCCCGCCATGTTGTCGACGCTGCTGCCGGCACTCGCCGGCATCGCCGTCGTGCTCGTCTGCGCGGCGCTCGTCTGCGCGGTCAGGAGCGTGCCGGATGCGAACGGCGCCCTGCCCGTGGACGGCGAAGCGCCCGGCCCGGAAAATCCGTTCGAGATCGGCTCGGTGCTCAAGCTCGCCGCAGTCATCGCCTTCGCCACCGTCGCCGCGCGCGTGGCGGCCGCGGCCTTCGGCGACAGGGGAACGATCGTGGTCTCCGTGATCATGGGCCTCGTCGATATCGATTCCGTCATCCTGTCGATCACCCGTCTCACCGACGCCACGCTATCGGCGGGCACGCGCGAGCTGGCGATTCTGGCGGCGATCACGACCAATATCATCGCCAAGATGGTCTATAGTGTCGCGCTCGGATCGCGGCGCTACGGCCTCCTGATTGCCGCCGTCTCGGTCGCGTCGCTCGTCGCGGGCGCTCTTGTGGCCGCCTTCACACTGGTGTAGCAAGAAACAAACAAGCGTTAGGGAACGGCGGGGCCAGCCGTCGGCATACGGAAGCGTGCAAGAGGTGAAAGATGCCTGCCAATGTTTTCGAGGACTTCGTCGCCGGTGACGTCACCACCTACGGCAAGCGAACCGTGGGCGAGGACGACATGGTCGCCTTCGCGCAGGAGTTCGACGCCCAGCCCATGCATGTGGACCCTCAGGCGGCGCGCGAGACTTTCGCCGGGCAACTGATCGGCTCCGGCTGGTATACCTGTTCCATCGCCATGCGCATGTTCTACGACAATGTGCTCGCCGGCTCCTCCAGCATGGGCTCGCCCGGCGTCGATCAGGGGCTGTGGGTGCGGCCGGTGCTGCCGGGCGACACGCTGCAACTGCGCCAGACCATCGCCGAGACGCGCACCTCGCGCAGCCGCCCGGAGATGGGGCTCGTCAACTTCGTCTTCGACGTGTTCAACCAGAAGGACGAAACCGTCTACCGGCAGGACTGCTGGGTGATGTTCGGCCGCCGCGAGGCGTGGCAGAACCGGAACGCCGAAAACCTGAACGGGGAGCCCGCGCCGGCGTCGCAGGGCACGCAGGAGAGCCCGGCGGCCGACGCGGCGCAGCAGCCCGGCGGCGCGCCCGACATCCCTGCGCGCGTGTGGTTCGACGATCTCGAGATCGGCGACACGGCGTCGATCGGCAGCCATCATTTCTCCGCCGAGGAAATCATCCGTTTCGCGCGGGCCTTCGATCCGCAGCCCTTCCACACCGACCCCGACGCGGCGCGGGAGACGCATTTCGGCGGGCTGTGCGCCTCCGGCTGGCATACCGCGTCGGTGTGGATGAAGCTGACGGTGGCGCACCGGAGGGCCGAGGCGCGCCGCGCGCGGGAGGCGGGCGCGGAAGTCGGCCGGCTGGGCCCCTCCCCGGGCTTCACCAACCTGCGCTGGCGGCGCCCTGTCTATGCCGGCGACGTGCTGACCTATCACAGCCGTGTCGCCGACAAGCGCATCTCGTCCTCCCGGCCCGGATGGGGCATCGTCAGCACCGTGAACTCGGCTACCAACGCCCGGGGCGAGCCTGTGTTCAGCTTCGACGGCGCGGTGTTCTGGGAGCGGCGCGGCGCGGACTGACCGGCCCGACACGTCATTGTTATTCGGCGCAGCTGTCGGGCTCTGTTAGACAGCTGCCGAATCCATGCGGATTCGGCAGCTACTGAAATGTCGGAGCACGACGGCGATGGAATGGCGCGATACGCGAGAGAAATACGGCCTCGTAAGCCGCATCCTGCACTGGGTGATGGCGGGCCTGCTTCTGTGGCAGTTCACGGGCATGGCCGCCCGCGTCGCCTTCGGGCGCGCGCCGCTGGTTTCCCTCTTCGTCGGCACGCACGCGCCACTGGGCGCCCTCCTCTTCGTCCTGATCGTCGCACGGCTTCTATGGGGGCTCGCGAATCGGGAACGCCGCCCTGCCTACGAGCCGGGACTGCTCGGGTTGCTGGCAAAAGCGGGGCATCTCGCCCTCTATGCGCTGATGTTCATCGTGCCGGCGCTGGCGCTGATGCGCGCTTACGGCTCCGGGCGCGGCTTCCAGCCTTTCGGCATTCCCTTGTTCCCCGCGACGGGAGAGCAGATCGCGTGGCTCATGGCGCCGGCGAACGCGCTGCACGGTGTGCTCGCCTGGGTGCTGCTCTCGCTGATCGCCGGCCATGTCGGCATGGTGCTGGTGCACCGGTTCGTCTGGCGCGACGATGTTGCGAGCCGCATGATCCCGGGCCGCGGGGCGCGGGTCCGCGCAGCCGCATCGGCCGCCGGATGAGCGTCTGCGCCGGGAGCGCGCCTGCCTTCCGGCGCGGCGCATTGCGCTCCGCCCACTGACATGCTACGCGCCTGACGTGTTTCCCTGAATGTGTCATCCGGTGCGCAGCATGTCGTCCTTGTTCATCGCCCCTTCGATCCTCGCCAGCGATTTTGCCCGTTTCGGCGAGGAAGTGCAGGCCATCGACCGCGCGGGAGCGGACTGGGTGCATGTCGATGTCATGGACGGCCATTTCGTCCCCAACATCAGTTTCGGTCCGGAGGTGGTGCGCGCCATCCGGCCGTTGACCCCGAAAATCCTCGACGTGCATCTCATGATCGCGCCCGTCGATCCCTACCTGCCGGCCTTCGCGGAAGCGGGCGCGGACATAATCACCGTCCATGCCGAGGCGGGGCCGCATCTCCACCGCACCTTGCAGGCCATCCGCGGCCTGGGCAAGAAGGCGGGCGTGGCGCTCAACCCGGCGACGCCCGTGAGCGTGCTCGAACACGTCCTCGACGATGTCGATCTCATCCTCGTCATGAGCGTCAATCCGGGCTTCGGCGGCCAGTCCTTCATTCCTTCCGCGGTCGAGAAGGTGGCGAAGGTGCGCGCGCTGGTCGGCGAGCGCCCGGTCGTCATCGAGGTCGACGGCGGCGTCACCAGCGAGACCGCGCCAGCCGTGGCGCGCGCGGGCGCGCGGGCGCTCGTCGCCGGTTCCGCCGTGTTCAGGGGCGGCGCTGCGGCGTATGCCGACAATATTTCCGCCATTCGCAAGGCGGCTGAATCCGCTATTGGTGAATGGATCTGACGAATACTGCGTAAGGAAAAGAGATGATCCCGCGTTACAGCCGCCCCGAGATGGTCGCCATCTGGTCGCCGGAGACGAAGTTCCGCATCTGGTTCGAGATCGAGGCGCATGCCACCACCGCGCTCGCCAATCTCGGCGTCGTGCCGAAGGAAGCGGCGGAGATCGTCTGGGAAAAGGGCTCGGAGGCCACGTTCGACGTCGCCCGCATCGACGCCATCGAGCGCGAGGTCAAGCACGATGTCATCGCCTTCCTGACGCATCTCGCCGAAATCGTCGGCCCGGAGGCACGCTTCGTGCATCAGGGCATGACCTCTTCGGATGTGCTCGACACCTGCCTCAACGTCCAGCTCGTGCGCGCCGCGGATATCCTGCTCGCCGATCTCGACGCCCTGCTCGCCGCGCTGAAGCGGCGCGCCTTCGAGTACAAGCTCACGCCCACCATCGGTCGTTCGCACGGCATCCATGCCGAGCCGGTCACCTTCGGCCTGAAGCTGGCGCAGGCCTATGCCGAGTTTTCCCGCGCGCGCGAGCGGCTCGTGGCGGCGCGGCGCGAGGTGGCGACCTGCGCCATTTCGGGCGCGGTCGGCACCTTCGCCAACATCGATCCGTCCGTGGAGGCCTATGTGGCGGACAAGCTCGGCCTCGCGGTCGAGCCCGTCTCGACGCAGGTCATTCCGCGCGACCGGCATGCGATGTATTTCGCGACGCTCGCGGTGATCGCCTCCTCCATCGAGCGGCTCGCCGTCGAGGTGCGCCATCTCCAGCGCACCGAGGTTTATGAGGCGGAAGAGTATTTCTCCGAGGGGCAGAAGGGCTCCTCGGCCATGCCGCACAAGCGCAACCCGGTGCTGACGGAAAACCTCACCGGCCTTGCCCGCATGGTGCGCGCCTACGCCCTGCCGGCGATGGAGAACGTCGCACTGTGGCACGAGCGCGACATCTCGCATTCGTCCGTCGAACGCATGATCGGTCCGGATGCGACGGTGACGCTCGATTTCGCGCTGGCGCGGCTCGCCGGCGTCATCGACAAGCTGGTGGTCTATCCGGAGAATATGCAGGCCAATCTGGACAAGCTCGGCGGGCTGGTGCACTCTCAGCGGGTGCTGCTGGCGCTGACGCAGAAGGGCATCTCGCGTGAGGATGCGTATCGGCTCGTGCAGCGCAACGCCATGCCCGTATGGCGCGGGGAAGGCGATTTCCTGACGCTGCTGAAAAACGACAAGGATGTCCGTGCCGCTCTTTCGGAAGCTGAAATCGAGGAAAATTTCGACCTCGGCTATCACCTCAAGCACGTCGACACCATCTTCCGGCGGGTGTTCGGAGAATCGTGATGCGCATTTCTGAATGCGACGTGCTGATCGTGCCGGGGCTTTCCGGCTCGGACGAAGGTCACTGGCAATCCCGCTGGGAGGATCGGCTGTCGACGGCTACGCGCGTCGCGCAGGTGGACTGGAATGCGCCCGATCGCGAGGCATGGGTGGGTACGCTCGTGCAGGCCGTCGCGGCGACGACGCGGCCGGCGGTCATTGTCGCCCACAGCCTGGGTGCGCTCACGGCTGCCCATGCGGCGCCGGAGTTCGCGTCGGGCAAGGTGATCGGCGGCTTCCTGGTGGCGGTGCCGGATGCCGAGCAGGCGGAAGGCATGCCGGCGGAGGTCGCCCGCTTCGGGCCGGTTCCGACAGAGCCCTTGCCCTTTCCGTCATTATTCGTGGCAAGCCGCAACGATCCTTTCTGCTCATTTTCCCGCGCGCAGGAAATAGCGCTCGACTGGGGGGCGCAGATTGTCGACGCCGGAGAAGTCGGCCATCTCAACGCCGCTTCCGGCCATGGGCCGTGGCCGGAAGGGCTGATGCGGCTCGGCCAGTTTCTCGGCCGCCTCGGCTGACCGGCCGGCGGCGCACATTACAGATGTTAAGCACCGGGACCGGATGATGAAATCGTCTGTGACGGGTGCTTTTTCGTGTCCCGATCATTACATTAGCAAGGCAGCCGTGTGACGATTCGGTCACCGGCCGGATCCCGGCCCGTGCCGGGCCCCGGTCCCGGCGCAAGTTCATGTTCTCACGCCCCGATGGCGTGCATACCGCAAGGAAGCGTAATGTCCGAACCCGCCCGCGAGCTTCAGCCTGATGAATACGGAGCCGACTCGATCAAGGTGCTGAAGGGGCTCGATGCTGTTCGCAAACGGCCGGGCATGTATATCGGCGATACCGACGACGGCTCCGGCCTGCACCACATGGTCTACGAGGTCGTGGACAACGCCATCGACGAGGCGCTGGCGGGCTATGCCGATCTGGTCACGGTGACGCTGAATGCCGACGGCTCCGTCACCGTCACCGACAACGGGCGCGGCGTTCCCACCGCCATCCATACGGAAGAAGGCATTTCGGCGGCCGAGGTCATCATGACCCAGCTTCACGCCGGCGGCAAGTTCGACCAGAATTCCTACAAGGTGTCGGGCGGCCTGCACGGCGTCGGCGTTTCCGTCGTCAACGCGCTGTCCACGTGGCTGAAGCTGCGCATCTGGCGTGGCGGCAAGGAGCATTTCATCGAGTTCCGCCGTGGCGAGGCAGTGGCGCCGCTTGCCGTCGTCGGCGAGGCGGCCGGCCGGCGCGGCACGGAGGTGACGTTTCTGGCGAGCACGGAAACGTTCTCCATGACCGAGTACGACTACACCACGCTGGAACACCGCCTGCGCGAACTCGCCTTCCTCAATTCCGGCGTGCGCATCGTCCTCACCGACAACCGCTCGGCGGAGCGCAAGGTGGAGGAACTGCACTACGAGGGCGGCATCGAGGCTTTCGTCCGTTATATTGACCGCACCAAGCAGCCGCTGATCGCCAGGCCGATCGTGGTGCAGGGCGTGCGCGACGGCATCGAGGTGCAGGTCGCGCTGTGGTGGAACAACGGCTACCACGAAAACGTGCTCTGCTTCACCAACAACATTCCGCAGCGCGACGGCGGCACGCATCTCGCGGGCTTCCGCGGCGCCCTCACCCGGCAGGTGACGGGCTATGCGGAATCGTCCGGCACCGCGAAGAAGGAAAAGGTCTCGCTGACCGGCGACGACTGCCGCGAGGGCCTCACCGCCATCGTCTCCGTCAAGGTGCCCGATCCGAAGTTTTCCTCCCAGACGAAGGACAAGCTCGTCTCTTCCGAGGTGCGCCCGGTGGTGGAGAGCGTGCTGAACGAGACGCTGGCAACGTGGTTCGAGGAAAACCCGGCCGACGCCAGGGTCGTGATGACCAAGGTGGTCGAGGCGGCGGCTGCCCGTGAGGCGGCGCGGCGCGCGCGCGAGCTGACGCGCCGCAAGGGCGCGCTCGACGTCGCCTCCCTGCCCGGCAAGCTCGCCGACTGTCAGGAGCGTGATCCGGCGAAGTCCGAGCTGTTCCTCGTCGAGGGCGACTCGGCAGGCGGCTCCGCCAAGCAGGGCCGCAACCGGGAGTACCAGGCGGTGCTGCCCCTGAAAGGCAAGATACTCAACGTGGAGCGGGCGCGCTTCGACAAGATGCTGTCCAGCCAGGAAATCGGCACCCTCATCACGGCGCTCGGCACGAGCATCGGGCGCGAGGACTTCAAGCCGGAGAAGCTGCGCTACCACAAGATCATCATCATGACGGACGCCGACGTCGACGGCAGCCACATCCGCACGCTGCTGCTGACGTTCTTTTTCCGCCAGATGCCGGAACTCATCGAGCGCGGCCATATCTTCATCGCCCAGCCGCCGCTGTACAAGGTGACGCGCGGCAAATCCCAGCAATACCTGAGGGATGAGCGCGCGCTGGAGGACTACCTGATCGAGGCCGGTACCGAAGGCGCGGTGCTCAAGGTCGCCAGCGGCGAGGAGCGCGCGGGCGCGGACCTGCGCAGGCTGGTGGAGGAATCGCGCATGGTGCGCCATGTGCTCGATCACCTGCATACGCGCTACAACCGCGTCGTGGTGGAGCAGGCGGCCATCGCCGGCGCGCTACGCCCGCAGCTGCTGGACGACCCGGAGAAGGCCGGCGAGGCTGCGGCCTATCTCGCCCGCCGCCTCGACGCGATCTCGGATGAGACCGAGCGCGGCTGGGAAGGCCGCGCCACGGATGACGGCTTCGTGCTCTCGCGCACGGTGCGCGGTGTGAAGCAGGTGGCGCTGCTCGACCTCGCCTTGCTGGAATCCGCCGATGCCCGCCGTCTCGATGAGGTATCGCCGCACCTGCAGGACGCCTACGGCAAGCCGGCGGCGCTGACCCGCAAGGGCGAGACGAGCATCGTCACCGGCCCGGTTTCCCTGTTCGCGAGCGTCACCGCTTCCGGCCGCAAGGGGCTGCAGATGCAGCGCTACAAGGGCCTCGGCGAGATGAACCCGGACCAGTTGTGGGAAACCACGCTCGACCGCGACAACCGCTCGCTGCTGCAGGTGCGCGTCCGCGAGGTCGCTGCGGCCGACGACATCTTCGTCAAGCTGATGGGCGACGTGGTGGAGCCGCGCCGGGAGTTCATCCAGGACAACGCGCTGAACGTCGCCAATCTGGATATCTGACGCGCGGGCGCCAGCAAACGCACCATGCGCATCCGCCATGCACTGCGGGGGATTGCGCCGGCGCGCTTTTGCCTGCACCTTCCGCGCGCGGCGGTCGTCGCCGCTTCCATCAGCGCGAGCCTTCACCATGACGGTTGCCCAAACTGTTGCCGGGGCCGCCGAGCCCGTCAGGCGTCCGATGGGCTTCGGCACGGTGTTTGCGATGGCTGTCGCCTGTGCGTTCGCCGTCGCCAACATCTACTACAACCAGCCGATGATGGTGCTCATGGCGCGCGACCTCGGGGTGCCCGAGACGTCGGCCGGTTTCATCGCCACGGCGACGCAGGCGGGCTACACCATCGGCCTCGCGCTGCTCGCGCCGCTGGGCGACCGCTTCGAGCGGCGCAGCCTCATCCTGCGCATCATGCTGCTGCTGACCGTGGCGCTGGTGGCGGTGAGCCTCGCGCCCACGTTCGCGCTCCTGCTGACGGCAAGCTTCTTCGTCGGCGTGCTATCGATTCCCGCCCAGTACATCATTCCGATGGCGGCAGCCCTTGCCTCTCCCGAGCGGCGCGGCAGCGTCATCGGTGTCATCATGTCGGGCCTGCTCACCGGCATCCTGGGCGCGCGGGCGTTCGCCGGTGTCATCGCCGAATTCGCGGGCTGGCGGGCGATGTTCGCGATCGCGGCGATCATCATGGTGCTGGTGGCGGGGCTGGTGCGCGTCGCTTTCCCGAAGCTCGACGCGACGTCCTCGCTCGGCTACGGCGCGCTGATGCGCTCCCTGCTGCCGCTGTGGCAGGCGGAGCCGGTGCTGCGCGAGGCGACCCTGGTCGCTGCCTTCGCCTTCGCCGCCTTCAACGTATTCTGGACGACGCTGACACCCCATCTCGCCAGCCCGGAGCTTGGCTACGGACCGTCGGTGGCGGGGCTGTTCGGCCTCATCGGCCTGTTCGGCGCGTTGACGGCCACGGTGGCGGGCCGCCTCGCCGACCGTGTCCGGCCGCGCATCATCGTCGGCAGCGCCATGGCTTTGATGGTTGCGGCGTTCATGCTCATGGGCGTGAGCGGCCATCTCATCGTCGGCCTCGTGGCGGGCGTCATCCTCCTCGACATTGGCCTGCAAGGCGTCCAGATCACCAGTCAGACACGGATCTTCGCGCTTCAGCCCGATGCGCGCAACCGCGTCAATACCATCTTCATGACCGCCTATTTCATCGGCGGAACGTCGGGCTCCGCCATCGGCACGCTGGCGTGGCAGTATGGGGGATGGGCCGGTGTGAGCATTGCCGGCATCGCGCTCTCGTCGGTCGGCCTCGTCCTGCATCTGCTCGGTCCGCGGCTGTTCGGCCGCTGACCGTCCGGCGCATCGCCATCGTTCCCTCTTGACCGCGTGGACGCATCTGCCAAACTGCGGCCGAACAGGCTGGGCGTGGGGGAGATCATGCGTCGTCTCATCTTGAACGCGATTGTGTGGGGCGCGGCCGCTGCCGCATCGGTCGGCGCGGCACAGGCCGCGTGTCAGCGCGAAGGCGGTTTCGGGCAATGGCTCGAAGGTGTCCGCAAGGAGGCGCAGGCCGCCGGCATCTCGCCGGCCGCCGTTTCCGCAGGACTCGACGGCCTCGCCTACGATGCGAAGATCGTCTCGCTGGACCGCGGCCAGGGCGTCTTCGGGCAGAGCTTCCTGCAGTTCTCCGACCGCATGGTTTCGGCCGGGCGCCTTCAGCAGGGCCGCAAGCAGATCGGCGTCCACCGCGGCACCTTCCAGAGGATCGAGTCGCAGTTCGGCGTGCCTGCTTCCATCATCGCCGCCTTCTGGGGGCTGGAGACGGATTTCGGCGCCAACAACGGCAAGTTCCCCGCGCTGCGGTCGCTCGCGACCCTCGCCTACGACTGCCGCCGCCCGGAGTTGTTCCGCGGGCAGTTGCTCGATGCGCTGCGGCTCATTGAACGCGGCGACCTCGCGCCCTCGCAGATGGTCGGCGCATGGGCGGGCGAGATCGGCCAGGTGCAATTCATGCCCTCGGACTATTATCGCTACGCGCTCGACTACAGCGGCAACGGGCGGCGCGACCTCATTCGCGATACGGCCGATGCGCTGGGGTCCGCCGGCAACTATCTGTCGACGCTCGGCTGGCAACGCGGCCAGCCGTGGCTGGAGGAGGTTCGCGTGCCGGCGGAGCTGCCGTGGGATCAGGCCGGTCTCGACCGCAGGCAACCGCGCTCGCGCTGGGCGAGCCTCGGCGTCACCCGTGCCGACGGCTCGCGCCTGCCTGCTGACGGCCTCTCATCGTCCCTGCTGCTGCCGATGGGCAAGGACGGGCCGGCCTTCCTCGCCTATCCCAATTTCCATGTGCTGCTGAAGTGGAACCAGTCCTTTATCTACGTGACCACGGTCGGCTATTTCGCCAACAGGCTCGACGGAGCGCCGCCCGTGCGGCGTGGTGGCAAGATCAACCATCTGGGGCCGCAGCAGGTCAGCGAACTGCAGCGCCTGCTCAACGCGCGCGGCTTCGGCGCGGGCAAGGTCGACGGTATGATCGGTGCGGACACGCGCGCCGGCACGCGCGAGGCCCAGCTCCGCTACGGTCTGCCCGCTGATGGCTACCCGACGGTCGCGCTGCTGGAGAAGCTGCGCACCGGAAGGTGAGACGACGGGAACACGCGCCGCTTGCATTGTGGGCCGTTTCGCGCGACAAGCGGCTTTCCGTCATCAATTCAGCATCCTATGAACGACAAATCTTCCCCGGAGGCCCTTCGCAGGACCTTCGCCATTATCTCCCACCCGGACGCCGGCAAGACCACGCTGACCGAAAAGATCCTGCTTTTCGGTGGCGCGATCCAGCTTGCCGGCGAGGTCAAGGCCAAGAAGAACCGCGTCCAGACCCGATCCGACTGGATGGGGATCGAGCGCGAGCGCGGCATTTCGGTCGTTACCTCGGTGATGACGTTCGAATATGACGGCCACGTCTTCAACCTGCTCGATACGCCGGGCCACGAGGACTTTTCGGAGGACACCTACCGCACGCTGACCGCCGTCGATTCGGCGGTGATGGTGATCGACGCGGCCAAGGGCATAGAGGCGCGCACGCGCAAGCTCTTCGAGGTCTGCCGCCTGCGCGACATCCCGATCGTCACCTTCATCAACAAGCTCGACCGCGAGATCCGCGACCCGTTCGACCTGCTCGACGAGATCGAGAAGACGCTGGCGCTCGACACCGCGCCCATCAACTGGCCGATCAGCCGGGGCAAGACCTTCGCGGGCACGTATGACCTCGCGCACAACACCATCCGGCAGATCGACAAGGACGGTCCGGCCATTTCCGTGAGCGGCCCGGACGATCCCGCCGTTGCGGGGCTCGTGCCCGAATACGAGCGCGATGCGTGGCTGGAGGAGATCGAACTGGCGCGCGAGGGCTGCCAGCCGTTCGAACTTGCCGCCTTCCGCGAGGGGCATCTCACGCCTGTGTTCTTCGGCAGCGCGCTGCGCAACTTCGGCGTGCGCGACCTCATCGACGCGATGGGGGCATTCGCGCCCCCGCCGCGCGAGCAGCAGGCGCAGACCCGCATGGTGCAGGCGGACGAGCCGAAGATGACCGGCTTCGTGTTCAAGATTCAGGCGAACATGGATCCGAACCACCGCGACCGCATTGCCTTCATGCGCATCTGCTCCGGCAAGCTCACGCGCGGCATGAAGGCGAAGCTCGTGCGCACCGGCAAGCCCATGAGCCTTTCCGCGCCGCAGTTCTTCTTCGCGCAGGACCGCGCCATCGCGGACGAGGCTTATGCGGGCGACGTAGTCGGCATCCCGAATCACGGCACCCTGCGCATCGGCGACACGCTGACCGAGGGCGAGGATATCGTGTTCCGGGGCGTGCCCTCCTTCGCGCCGGAAATCATGCGCCGCATCAAGCTCACCGACGCCATGAAGGCCAAGAAGCTGCGCGAGGCCCTGCAGCAGATGGCGGAGGAAGGCGTCGTCCAGCTCTTTATTCCGCAGGATGGCTCCTCTCCCATCGTCGGCGTCGTCGGCGCACTCCAGCTCGACGTGCTGAAGACACGGCTCATGGGCGAATACGGCCTGCCGATCGACTACGAGACGACACGCTTCTCCGTCTGCCGCTGGATCGACAGCGACGACCGGCGGGAACTGGACAAGTTCATCAACGCCAATGGCTCGGCGCTGGCCGTGGATCTGGACGGCGCGCCCGTGTTCATGGCCTCGACGGCGTTCTCGCTCAACTACGAGATCGAGCGCTGGCCGGAGATACGCTTCACGGACGTGAAGGATTATCAGGTGCAGGAGGCGTGACAGCGCTTCCCGACGAGCGTGGCTCGTCGGGAAGCGTCAGGCAAGATCCGTGTGGGTGAAATCGTTGCCCTTGTAAAGCAGGGCTACATTCAGTGCCCGGGCGCAGGCATAGGCGAAGCAATCGCCGAAATTGAGATCGGCGACGTGGCCTACGGCTTTGCCATAGGTCGCGCTTGCCTCCAGCGCCCCCTGCCCGATCTCGGGAGAGATGGCAATCTCCTGCGCGTCGAGAGCCTCGACGAAAGCGTCCACGGCCGCCTGCGCCTGCCGCAAGAGCTGCGGCGATGGCTTCGCGGGTCCCGATCCCGTCGCCTTCTGCCGGGCAAGGGCGACGGCGGCCTCGAACCTGACCAGAGGCGAAACGAAGAAAGGGCCGTCAGCCAGGGCCAATCGCTTTTCGATTTCCACATGGCCCGGCTCCCGCCCGAGAATGGCGACGATGGCGGACGCATCCACGAACATCAGGCGTTGTCCCACATGTCGTCCGTGTAGGATTTCATGTCGAAGGCGGGATCGCTCGCCCCCATTGCGTCGGCCAGCGCCCGGGCACGCGCAAGGCGATCCCTTAACGGCATGCCACGCCTCGCCTCGGCAAGCCGGGCTTGCAGGGCATCGCGAACGGCCTCGGTTTTGGTTTTGGCTCGGGTGAGCTTGCGGACCTCCTCCGCAAGGGCATCCACCTCCGCGTCGCGGATGAAAAGCGCCATGGCAGATATCTCCTTCGGATATTCATATATCATGAAACGGATATCCTTGCGAGTCGCTCGGCCGTCACGGTCCCGCCACCACCAGCGCCCAGTACACCTTGTACTTCGAGCCCGGCGCATAGGCCGTCGCGATGCCGAAGCGGGTTGCCGGGTTCTGCAGCAGCACGCGGTTGTGCTGCGGCGATTCACGCCAGCCGGAGAATGCCTCGGCCAATGTCCTGTATCCGGCGGAAAGATTGATGCCCGGCGATTTCACCCCGGCCGCCGTCAACCGTGCCTTCAGGGCATCGGCCGACGCCGGCTTGTCGGCGCGCGCGGCGGAGGACGCGCTCGCCTGTGCCAAGGCGGTGAGCGCGGGGTCGACGGCGAGCGGTCCGAGCCCGTGGTTGCGGCGGTATGCGGAAAGGATTTCCGCCGCCGCGTTGGCGTCTACCGCCGCGCCCTGCCGGTCGAGCTGACGGTAGAAGGGCGCGACGCCCGTTACCGGCGGCTTTTCCGCGCAGGAGGAAAGGCCCAGCGCAAGGCAGGCCAGCAGTGCGGCCTTCGTCAAGGAAAATCCCGCCATGATCACGTTGTCGCCGCTCCTGTATCGTCCTGTCCGTGATGGTGATTGTATCCGCCCTCGTCGTCCGCCCGTGTGGCGCGCCCGAACCTCCACTCTTCCCACACCATCGGGCGCACGGGTACGAGATCGCGCTCACGCAGCGTCCGCAGTACGGCGAACCTGAGATCGCTGGAGACTGTCAGCCTGTTCTCGACGTTGGGAATGAAGCAGCGCAGCTCGAAGCGCAGCATCGTCGGCTCGAAGCCCATCAGCAGCACGTGGGGCGCGGGTGTGTCCAGCACCTGCGGATGGGCTTTCGCGCAGGCCAGCATCAGTTCGCGCACCTCGTCCGGATCGGCGGTATAGCTCACGCCGATGGAAACGATGAGCCGCCCCAGCCTGTCGCGGTGAAGCCAGTTCTTCACGGTTCCCGACACGAGGCTGGAATTCGGCACGATCACGGCCGCGCGGTCGAATGTCTCGATTTCGGTCGCACGCACGTTGATGCGCTTGACGTATCCCTCCTCCGGGCCAACCACCACCCAGTCGCCGACCTTGATGGGGCGCTCCCACAGCAGGATGAGGCCGGAGACGAAATTGTTGACGATGGATTGCAGGCCGAAACCGATACCGACCGACAGCGCGCCGGCGACGATCGCCACCCGGTCCAGGCTTAGGCCGAGCTGCGTGCAGGCAATCCCCACGGCGAGGAAGAAGCCGACATAGCCCACGCCGGTGGCGATCGAGTTGCGGATGCCGACGTCGAGGCCCGTCGATGGCAGGAAGCGTGCGGACAGCCAGCGCTGGATGATGCGGCTCACCGTCAGCGTCACCGCGAAGGTGATGATCGCGCCCAGGATCTCCACCGGAGACATGCGCACTTCGCCGATGGTGAAGCCGTTCTGCACGGACCGCAGGGAGGAAAAGACGTCGTTCGATTCCACGCCCCACGGCGCGAGGATCAGCATGACGCCGAGCGCAATCAGGATGAGCTTGATCACGCCCGAGAACAGGATGCCGATCTGCTCCAGCGTGCGCCGGCGCAAGCCGACGCTCGTCTGCAGGACAAGCGAGACGCGCGAGTTGCGCCGGGGCATCTCGATGGCGATCTCGTCGATCAGCGTGGTCAGCAGGAAGAACAGCCCCACGACGGTGGAAACCCAGACGACCTGATCGACGATGAACGACGCGAAGGCGATGAACCCCGTCAGTGCGGCCAGCATGATGGCGAAGGTCGCCAGCCACGCCGCCGCCCGCAGCAGGCTCCAGAGCTGCGGCTCCGAAGGCACGTAGGGGCCGAAGTCCTCCTCGATGGGCTTGGTGCGCCGCCGCAGCCCCTGCAGCGTCACGAACATGACGACGGCGAACGAGAACGCGGCAAGGCCGTCGGCCAGCGCCACCAGCGCGAGATTGGAGTCGATCGCCGCGACGATGTCCTGCAGCAGATTGCCCACCACGAGCACGACGGTCAGCGTCGCACTGGCCCGATAGAGCCACATCGCAGTGTCGTCATCGAGGGCGAACAGCCGCCATGACGGCAGCCCTGGCGCGAGCAGAGCCCGTGTGAGGGCGCGCATGAAGAAGATGAAGCCGACGCTGAGCAGCAGGCCGACGACGATGGTTTCCATGCGCCCCTGGGTCAGGCCCTCGGCGTCGAGCGCCATGAACAGGGTGATGATCGCGGCAACGAACGGCAGCGTCACGCCGATGATGAGGCCGAGCGCCTTCATGACGCGCCGCAGCCGCTCCGGATTCTTCTCCTCCCGATCGCGATGCGTGAGCTGGGGCAGGAAGCGGCGCTGAAGCCGGTATAGGCCGGCCCAGACGGCGAGAGAGGCGAGCGTGGCCGCCGCCCTGCCGCTGCGCGTCCGCTCGGCGGCCTGTCCCAGCCAGTTTCCGAACAGGCCGCGGGCCGTTTCCAGCGCCTCCGGCACGCCGGCCATCGCCTCCTTCCACAGCCACGGGCTGAGCAGGCTCGGGCGCTGTTCGAACAGCTCGTTGGCGAAGACGAGGCGGCGGTGGTCGTTGATCGCGGTGGTCAATTGCGCTGTCTGGACGAGCAGGGCCTCCGCCAGGCTGATGCCCGCCTGCAGCTCCGCGAGGTTGCGCTCCCGCTCCTCGCGCTCGCGTGCCGTCGTTTCGGCCTCCGGCGGCGCGCCTTCCGCCGGGCGCGGCCCGAGCTGCGCGAGCTGGGCGTTGATGGCGGCCGCCCGGGGCGACAGGTCGTTGACGACGGCGCGGATGCGCGTTGCCGTTTCGCCCGCCTGGCCGCGCATTTCAAGCAGTTCGTCCTCCGACGGCGTTTCGGACGCGAGCCGGTTTTCCAGCCCTTCCAGCTGTGTGCGGGCGGCGTTCAGAACTTCGGCTGGAGCGGGCGCATTGACGGGCTTGGCGTCGGCCGCGGCCTTGCCGGAGGATGCCTTGGCCGGCGCCGCAGCGGGGCTACGGACGTCGTCGGCGATGACGGCGGAGAGTGCGCCGAAGGTCAGGAGCACCGCCAGCATCAGCATGCCGAGGACGCGGGACAGAAGCGCCCCCGGCGGTGGCGGCGTCCGTCTATCGCGCATTGGCGAACTCGTCCTCCAGGAAGGCGCGCACATCCTCCCGCGCCACATCCCGGGCGATGAAGCTCTCGCCGATGCCGCGCGCCAGAATGAAGGTGAGCGCGCCGCGCCGCACTTTCTTGTCCTGCGCCATGGCTTCCAGCAGGCTGTCGGCGTCCCCGATGTCGCCCGGCACGTCCTGCAGCCGTGTCGGCAGGCCGACGGCTTCGAGATGGCGGGCCACGCGCTGCGCGTCCTGCCCGTTGGCGAGGCCGAGCTTCACCGAGAAGCGGAACGCCAATGCCATGCCGATCGCCACCCCCTCGCCGTGCACGAGTCTGGCGCCGTCGTAGTTGCAGGCGCGCTCCAGCGCGTGGCCGAAGGTGTGGCCGAGGTTCAGCAGGGCGCGGTCGCCGTTCTCGTGCTCGTCGCGCGCCACGACCGCCGCCTTCGCGGTGCAGCTTGTCGCCACCGCGCGGGCGCAGGCCTCCCCGGCCTGGAAGACGGCATTGCCGTTCTGCTCGCACCAGGCGAAGAACGCAGGGTCGTCGATGAGCCCGTATTTGACCACCTCGGCGTAGCCGGCGCGGAACTCGCGCTCGCTCAGCGTATCGAGCAGCGCCATGTCCGCCACCACGAGCGAGGGCTGGTGGAAGGCACCGACGAGGTTCTTGCCGTGGGGCGAGTTGATGCCCGTCTTGCCGCCCACCGACGAATCGACCTGCGCCAGCAGCGTCGTCGGCCATTGCACGAAACGCACGCCCCGGCGCACAGAGGCGGCCGCGAAGCCCGCCAGGTCACCGACGACACCGCCGCCCAGCGCCAGCACAAGGTCGCCGCGCTCGATCTTCGCCGCGATGATCGCATCGCAGACGGCTGCGAACTGCGCGTAGGACTTGCTGCCCTCGCCCGGCGGCACCGTGACGCGCGCCACCCGCAGGCCCTGCTCTTCGAGGGCAGCCGCGATTCGTGCTCCATGCAGCGCGCCCACCGTCTCGTCCGTGACGATGGCGACCGCCCCGCCCGGCGCCAGCGCCGCGACGCGACGCACCGCGAAGGCGGAGATGTCGCGGCCGATCAGGATGTCGTAGGAGCGCTCCCCCAGCGCCACCGGCACCGTCGTGACGGCGGCCGCGCCGGCACCGGGCTGCGATACGGGCGGAACGGGGGCATCGGTCATGGTCGCTGTGTCTCCAGTAGGGGCCGGTCTGCCGGGCCGGCGATACGACGCAAACGCCTGTACCGCCGGCCCCGGTTATTACAGACTGGCGTCCAAAAGCGCCACAAGTTCGTCGACGATCACTTCGTGCGCCACCTCGCGCGAGACGACCGTGAATTCGGCGAGCGCATAGATCGGGTAACGCTCGTCCATCAGCCGCCGCAAGGTTGCCTCCGGATCGTCGGTCTGGAGCAGCGGCCGGGTCGGGCGCTTGCGCACGCGGCGCATCAGCGTCTCGGCGTCGGCCTTCAGCCAGATGGCGGGCCCCGATTCCGCGATCCGCGCGCGCGTCTGCGGGTTGAGATAGGCGCCGCCGCCCGTCGCCAGCACCTGCGGCCCTTCCTGCAGCAGCCGGTCGATCACCCGTTTCTCGCCCTCGCGGAAATGGGCCTCGCCGTGGGTGGCGAAGATATCCGGAATGGACATGCCGGCGGCGGTCTCGATCTCCGTATCGGCGTCCACGAACCGCAGGTCGAGGCGCTGGGCGAGGCGACGGCCGATGGTGCTTTTCCCCGCCCCCATCATGCCGATCAGCGTGATCGTCCGCTTGCCGAGCCGGTCGCGGATCTGCCGGGCAACCTGCGCCTCCTCCGGCGCCATCGGCCGGGCGGCGTGTTCGGAAGACGCCGGCTCCCGTCCGGGGTCGTCGCGAGAGGAACCTGCGTCCGCCGCGTCCTCTGTTTCCGGATCGGAGAGGCCTTCCCGTGATTCCTCTGCTGTCATTTCCGGACGCCCCCGTCCGGGCCCCTGTGCGCCCTCACCCGACTGTCCTTTCTCCCTCCAGCAAGCCATGCCGGCAAATATCCCGCACGGGAGAATGCGTCAGATGGCGATGTTTGTCGATCATCGCTTGTTTACTAACATGGGATAAAAGCAGCCTGGCGTCCCGTGGGGCTGCGATCCCCGGACCCGTCGTCATCGCCGTGTTGGGCCAGGAGCGACCATGCCGACACTCTTTCGCCTTCTCGTCACCCTGGGGATCCTCGCCGGCCTCGGCTATGCGGGCATGTTCGCGCTGGCGACGTTCGTCACCCCGCAGCAGCGCGAGATGTCGGTCTCGATTCCCGCCGAACGCCTCAACCGCTGATTCCATTGCCCGGCCGTTCCTCATGCGCGCAGACCCCCTTGCCCCCCTTTCGACCGCAGCGGCCGTTGCGCTCTACCTCGACATGCTCGCCTCCGAACGGGGCGCCTCGCGCAACACGCTGGACGCCTATCGCCGCGACCTCGACGACTATACCGCCTTCCTCAAGGCGCATCGCCGCTCTCCGGACGACGCTGCCGCCGACACGATTCGCGCCTTCCTCGCCGAACTGGACGATCGCGGCCTGAAGGCGACGTCGGCGGCGCGCAAGCTTTCCGCCGTGCGCCAGTTCCACCGCTTCCTCTACAGCGAGGGCCATTGCCGCACGGACCCCTCCGCCGCAATCGACGGGCCGAAGCGCGGGCAGGCGTTGCCCAAGGTGCTGTCCGTGGCGGAGGTCGACCGGCTGCTGGCGCGCGCGCACGACGGCGTGGACGACGAGGCGCTGCCGCCGGCCCGGCGGCTGACCCGCGCCCGGATGGCCTGCCTGCTGGAAATGCTCTACGCGACGGGCCTGCGCGTGTCGGAACTCGTCTCCCTGCCCGTCGCGGCCGCCCGCACACGCGAGCGTTTCCTGATCGTACGCGGCAAGGGCGACAAGGAGCGCCTCGTGCCGCTCACCGATGCGGCGCGTGACGCGGCGCGAATCTACCTCGCGCTGCGCGAGAGCGTGCACGGTGGCGCGCGCGCCGGCTGGCTGTTCCCCGCCGACAGCGCCTCCGGCCACCTCACGCGCCAGGCCTTCGCCCGCGACCTCAAGGACCTTGCCGCGCAGGCGGGGCTTTCGCCCGAGCGTGTCAGCCCGCACGTCCTGCGCCATGCCTTCGCCAGCCATCTCCTGCACAACGGCGCGGACCTGCGCGTGGTGCAGGAATTGCTCGGCCACGCTGACATCGCCACGACGCAGATCTATACGCATGTTCTGGACGAGCGCATGAAGGCAATGGTGCGGGACCTGCACCCGCTGGCCGACGAATTATCAACCTCCACCGGCCAAGCTTGATATTGCGCGCCACCCTGCGCGCGTGCAATGCTGCCGCCGGCACGTGAGCGACGACTGTCATCTGTTCGGGATATTTGTGGGTCCATAAACATCCGGCGGCGGCAGCGTAGGCTGCGAGCCTCGCATGATGGTTGGACGGCCGGCGTCCGCGATCCCTCCGATCGCGTCCCCGCCGCCGACGCAGGACAGGCCCGAGGAGATTATGGCAGGCGTTGAAGCTGGCTGGACCGATGTCATCAGACTTGCCGCGGTCTTTTTTCTCGTCCTCGCCAACGGATTTTTCGTCGCCGCAGAGTTCTCACTCGTCGCTGTCCGGCGCAGCCGGGTCGCGGAACTCGTGGCGTCAGGCCAGCGCAACGCCGCGGCGCTGCAGAAGGCCATCGATCACCTCGACGGCAATCTCGCCGCTACGCAGCTCGGCATCACCATATCGTCGCTGGCGCTGGGGTGGATCGGCGAACCGGCGCTGGCGCACCTGATCGAGCCGCTGCTGGCCTTCCTGCCCGGCAACCTCGCCTCCATCGGCTCCCACACGCTGGCCGTGGTCATCGCCTTCACCATCATTACCGCGCTGCATATCGTGCTCGGCGAGTTGGCGCCCAAGAGCCTCGCACTCCAGCGCAGTGAGGCGACTGCGCTCGCCGTGGTGCAGCCCCTCGCCATCTTCCAGCTCATCTTCCGCCCGGCCATCGTCACGCTGAACGGCATGGGCAACCTGGTGCTCAGGCTCGTCGGGCTGCACGCCGGCGAGGGGCCGGCATCGAACTATTCGCCGGAGGAACTGAAGCTGCTCATGGCCGCGAGCCAGCGCGCGGGCGTTCTGCAGCAGGCGCAGCTCGAAGTCGTGGAGCGGGTGATCAACCTGAGCAACCGGCGAATCGGCGATTTCATGACGCCGCGGCTCGATATTGAGTGGGTTGATGCCGACGATCCGCCCGAGGAAATACTCAAGACCATCCGCGAATGCCGCCACGCGCAATTGCTCGTCAGCCGCGGCGAGCTTGACGAGGTCATCGGCATCGTCCTGAAGGAGGACCTGCTCGACAACGCCCTCGACCACCGGAGCATCGATGTCGCGCGCCTGGCCCGCGAGCCGCTGGTGGTGCACGAGGCAACGCCCTTCCTGCGCATTCTCGAACAGTTCAAGCAGAAGCCCGTGCGGCTTGCGGTCATCGTCGACGAATACGGCGGGATCGAGGGCATCATCACGCAGACCGACTTGCTGGAAGCCATCGCCGGCGAGCTACCCGGTGTCGACGACGAGGAGCCCTCCGTCGTGGAGCGCGCCGACGGTTCACTGCTTATCGACGGCATGATGCCCGCGCACGAGGCTTTCGACCGGATCGGACTGCGCGACCTGCCGCAGACCGGCGACTTCCACACCATCGCCGGCTTCTTCCTGCACGAGTTGGGGCGTATCCCTTCTGTCGGCGACACGGTGACGTGGCAGGGCTGGCGCTTCGAGGTTGTCGATATGGACAGCCGGCGGGTCGACAAGCTGCTCGTTTCCCGCGTCGAGACGGACTGACGCCCGCGCCGCCGCGATCAGTTGTCGGCGAGCCATTGGCCGACGCCCGGCCAGATGTTCCTGTTGACGTCGGCGCCGACGAACAGGCCGAGGTGGTTGCCCGGCACGATGATCTTGCGGATATCTGCCTTCGCCGTGCCGATGAAGCGCTCGGCGGCGAAGAGCTGTTCACTGCCGACCACCTCGTCCTGCTCGGCCGCGATCAGCGTCACCGGGGAACGGACCCGTTTCAGATCGATCGGAACGCCGAGCACCTGAAAGTCGCCGCTGACAAGCCCATTATTCTGGAGCAGCCTGCCCACCACGTCCAGAAAATACCGCCCCGGCAGGTTGATGGTCGCGCCGAACCAGTGCGTGAAGCGCTCCACGAGCGCCGCGCGCTGCGCTGGCGACGCATCCGCGCCGAGTTGCAGCGACATGGCGGCGTATTCGTCGTTGATTCCCGCCGGCGCCCAGAACTTGAGGAAGCGGGCGCCTTCGACGATGCCGCGATCGAGCGCCACCAGCCGCTCCACCACGGCGAGCGGTATCCCGGCGGAAAGGGTTGTCAGGCGCGTCGTCTGCGCGCTCATGTCGACCGGCGCGCCGACGAGCACCAGCTTGTCGACCTTCTCGGGAAAGCGGGCGGCATAGGCGAGCGCCATCCAGCCCCCCTGGCAAAGGCCGATGAGATGCACCGGCGGATCGAGATGGTCGACGACAACGTTGAGATCGCTGAAATAGCTGTCGAGCGACTTGTTCCGCATTTCGTCGGTCGCCGACCGCCAATCGATGACGAACGTGTCGGACAGGCCGGCGTCGAGCAGGCTGGCGACGACGCTATGACCCGGCGCGAAATCCGCGATCAGCGCGCGGACGAAGGCGAGCGGCGTGCAGATGAGCGTGGCCGGGCCGCGGCGCTCTCCCCGCGCGAACTCCCGCAAGGTCACGGCTTCGAGTTCGAGCGCCACCTTGTGATCGGTCGTCCAGTCCGGCAGGATGCAGGCACTTTTCTCGGCTTCGACGGCGGCCAGTTCGGAAAGGCTCTTCGCCATGGCGGTCGCCATGCGGCCGGATGCATCCATAGCCAGCGCGGTCCAGATCAGGGGCAGGCGAAACGGGGTGAACGTCGGCGCGGCGGCCTTGGAACGCGCGTCGTCTTCCGTTGGACCGGAATGGTGCCTCGTCGCATTCACCGGCGTGCCTCCTCCCATGTCATCGCGGTACAGCGCGTCTGTCACGCGCGATGCGCCGATATCCGGTTTCTGCATCTGCGCGTGCGGAAAACCGCACCCGCATTTGCGACGACCGGTATACGCAGAATTATCGCACGTCCTTCACAGGGAAGATAGTCCGTCCGGCGGGCTCAGCCATTCGTCAAAGGTCGAGGCGGACCCGCGTATTCCTGTTCTCCGACACATCGGCGGTCAGCATGGACAGCGCATCGATGATGCCGCCGACGGAAAGCGCGAGACGCTCCGCATGCCTTGCGATGTCGGGCGAGCGGGCGTCGCCGTAGACCGCCGCGCGGCGCTTGACGCCGTTGTCCTGATACTGGGTGGCGCGCTCCTCGGCCGTGTGGCCCCAATGGACGGGCTGGTTCGCGGCGCGCTCGGCGGCATCCAGTTCCTCAAGCATCTTTTCGAGGATAAGGTCGTTCAGCGCGGCGGAAGCGCCATTGGACAGAACCCGGTTCCGCAACTGCGCCTTCTCCGCGGAAACATTCGTCGGCGTGCCGCCTGCCTGGAGGAACTGGAACTCGGCGTTCTTGCCCGCGAGCAGGGCCTCCTGCCGGGCGATCTCGTCGATAGTGGCCGTCAGGCCGGCATCGAGATTTGCGATGTCCGCATCCGCGCGCTCCTTTTCTCCGTTGAGTGCGGCAAGACCTGCCTCCAGCGGGACGAGGCCGTCCGTCAGCGCGGCGATTTCGCTCTCGATGGCTTGCCGTTCGGCCTGCGTGGCGCCGCTGTCCAGCGCCGTGAGCCGGTTCCGGGCGTCGCGCAAGCGCTCCGCCTGCGTGCCAACCGCAGCCTGAGCGGCAACGATCCTGCCGCCGAGGCTCGTGCTTTCCGCCTGCCGGGTCTGCAGTCTGGCCTGAAGCCCCTGCTTCCACGTGTCCAGCGTCGCGATGTCGTTCTCAAGGACGGCGGCCTCGTCCTCCAGTCTCGCCAGCATTTCGGCCACAGAGGGGCTCTCGGCCGCGATTGCGCGGATGCGTGCGCTGAGGGCGCCGTTCCGGGTGCCTTCGTTCGCAATGCGCAGTTTCTCATTTTCGGCCAGCACCTGCGCAGCGACGACGCTTGACAGGGCGGCATTTTTCGGCGCGCTGATGCCGAGCCGGCCGACCGTTGACCGCCCGAGGCCGAGGTCGAGATAAGGCATCGTCTGCGCTGCGGAAACGGGCGGGATAGAAAGCGCCCGCCCCGCGGCAGCAAGCTGTTCGTCGGACGCCGCGGCGGGCGTCGATACGCCGCCGGAGATTGCAGAAGTCGACATGGTGCGGCCCTCCAGCATGGAACGGAGAGAAGGGTTTCGGCCGGCGCTCCGGCCCGTTTCGTCCGATTATGCACGCAATCGCCACCTTCCCTGTGCCGTTCGGCACAATTGAAGGACGGATCGTTCGCTATGGTCGCGAAACGTGAGGACGCCACCCCCGACGGCGCCAGCACGGCGGGCCGCATATCGGCCGCACGAGGCAAACCGAGCGCAAGAGGAACGCCGGCATGAGTACGCACACCCACGCCGCAGGCCAGTCGGTGTCGCACGGCTTATCCGGCCATGATGACACGGTCGCCGTCATCGGGATGATTGAGGACTGGCTGGCGGAACGCGGGCAACGGCCCGGGCAGGACTGGCATGGCCTGCTGACGACGATCTGCGACCGGTTGCGCCAGATTCGGGAAAATCCCGTCATGCGGGACGATCCCGTCGTAAGGCGCGTTTTCGATGATATGCTGGCCGCCGAAGGGATAGCGGGCCTTGCCGCGCAGATCGACCGGCTCGGGGTGCGCGCCGCCTACATCATCGCCCGTCTGGCGGAAGCCGGGCCCATCGGCGCGGCGCGAGCCCCCTCGCCGTCTTCGCCGAAAAAGCCCGCCGGACGCATCACACTCCGGCTCTGATCGTTCAGGAGAACGCCATGCCCATCTCGTCGGTGAAGGATACTCCCCTGTTTACCCCGGCGGAAATACCGGCCGCCGAAGCCACAGGAGAGGCGCGCCCGCTGGAAGAGGTTCCGCAGAACATCGGCGCCGGTGCGGGGGAAATGGCGTTTGGCGACGAGGTGCCGCTGCTCGTCACCCCCGCCTCTGCATCGCTGCTCTCCGCGCTAGCGGCGACGCAGGGTTCCATCATCGAGGACGGTGACAGGGTCACCTTCACCTCCCGCGCACAGGCCGAGCTGATTCTGGGCATCTCGCTGCCGGCGGACGTCACCACCAACACTTTCATGGCGCTGAGGAACGGCGATGGCTCGACCTCATGGCTGCCGGTGACACTGAAGCGCACCGGCACCGGCAGCATCCTCAACTCCGGCCAGAACGGTGTGACCGCGGAACCCGCGGGCGCTGTGATCACGCTGCCCGGCGGGCAAACGCCGCCCTTCACCGCGGACGCCTTCCTGGCCATGCATTCGGACGAACAGGTCGCGGCGATATTGCGCTTCGGCACGGTCACGACCAGCCCGCCGTCGACCTATCTGGAGATGACAGGCGCCACCGCAGTGCTCGACGATACGCACACGAAGGCCATCATCGTCGAACAACTGGACAGTCGTTCCATCAACACCCTGTCAGCGGCCGAGCAGCGCGCTGTCAATGCAAGGCCGGCATTCTCAGAGATCAAGTCGGCGCTGGGCCTCTCTACTGCAAAGCCATCAGCGGTTCAGGAGGCGATCAGCAGCATCAACTCGTTTCCGGTTCCGACGGGCACGAGCCTGACGCAAATGACCGAAAGCGACAGGAATCTGTTTATCGAGCAACTGAACATTATCCAGCAGAAGCTGGACAAACAGGTGTTCTTCAGCACGAAGACAGTGAATGAGGAAGTATCGGCCATTCTGAACCGCTTCAAGACCGCGCATGCCTACGGGAGCGTCAACGGAGAGTCCGGTGCGCGTGAGTACAGCCACTGGAAGAATCCGGACAATCACAGCGACGGCACGTACGACGCCAACAGGGCTTACCGGGTCGACAACATAATCAGCCTTGACAAGGGAGCCTCGGTGGCGACCGCGTACAAGACGTTCATCGAGCAGGAGAAACGCCTGCTTGAGCTGGCGCAGTCGCGTCAGAATACTGAAACGACGATTTCAGGCGGAAAGAATCTGGACCTGCCGAGTATTATATTCAGGCTTCAGCTTTACTATAACCTGCAATCCGAGAGCCTCATATCCATAAAGTCGGAAGAGGTCAATCAGCAGAACGAGTTAATAAAGACATATGGATATATGCAGCAGCGTGTGAGCTATATCACGAGCAAAGGCAAGGATAGCTCCAGATATGTTATTCCGGAAGATTTTCACGATCAGGGTGCCACCGCTTTTTATCAGTTCGAGGATCGCTACAAGGATGTCGATGACCTTTTGTACTTTGGCATGCCGAGTATGTTCGACTCGAAACCCGTAGCGCGATTCAATGAAACCTCTGTCTATGCGACGCAACAGCATCCGATAGAGGCTTTGCGCAATATCACCAGACCGAGCTTTTCCTTCTTTACGGATGCCGATTCACAGCAGAACAGCAGAGGACAATACGCAGACTACAAGATGAGCGCCTGGTCCACTTTCGGCACACAGCTTTCGGATACCGTCACCCTGATCAATCAGGAAACTCAGATCCAGATGAACGCCATCAGCACTCTCGAAAAGGAGAAGAACCGCTATTTCGAGATGGGGAACAATGCGCTCTCCAAGCTGAACGAGATCATTCAGAGCATTGCCCGGGCCGTCTGACACGCCGGGCCGCATTGGCAGATAATGAGCCTTGCCGTGAGCGGGCAAGGCGGAGCATTCATTCCGGGGCATCCATCCCATGCGCATCAAGAACCTGGACACCGGTATCGAATCCATCTCGCGTTGGCGGGTTGACGACGAATTTCATCTGCCGGACGAGCCGGGACAAGCCGCCGCCTATCTGCCGGTTTATCGCCCCCTGCACGAGGTTCTCAACCGGCCGACCCTGGACGAGCGCCTGCCGGACCTGCTCCAGCCGGCAGCGGTGGACCCGGAACTGATGGAGCCGGCGCGGCTCGCGGACGCGCGGGTGGACGTGCGCACCCTGCTCGCCCAGCACGCCGCAGCCGCCGCCGGAGCGCGGAAAACAGCCTTCGAGCGCGCTCTGGACCTGATCGATCGCGACCTGCTGCTGGATTCCGAGGTGCGCGCATCCCTCGCGGCGTTGTTTCGCGGATGAGCGACATCGTCCCCCATCGGCCGCCGCACGCGGGCAGCCCGCGTCGGCGGGAGCGCGACTTCCTGCTGCTCAACATCTTCGTGTTCGCGCAGCATGGTTATGTCGGGCGGGCGCGCACGCTTGCGGACGCGCTGTATCTGATGGGTGATTCGAGCGCCGAGGTGCTCTTCACCCGCGCCGTGACGCGCTTCCTCACGCAGGACTGGGCCGACACGCTCCGGACGCTGGAGGAACTCGACCGTGCCGACCCAATCGAGCGTTTCGGCACCTATCGCCCCACCCCGCAGCATCGCATGCGCCGCTACATGAAGGCGCGCAGCCTCTTTGCGCTCGATCTGCGCGACAGCGCCGGGGATACGCTTGAGGCCTACCTGCGCCATGGCGTCAGTGGCGTAGAGGAGCCGGAATAATGCCGGAGGCCGGGTCCTGATGGACAAGGCGGAATATAATTCGAAAAAGGCGCGTATCTGTCATTTGCGTCACAGATGAGCGGAGATAACGGCGATATTGTCGGGAAACCGGGCGGGAAGTGTACTGCCGGACGACCCTTGAAGGAGCAACAGATGTCATTCCTCGACCGCGTGGCTATCCCGCCGGACGCATCAAGCACTTTCACGGCGGCGGCCAGCCCGGCTATAGGGAAGTATTTCCGTGACGTCTGCGGTATCGATGGAGATCCGCAGGAGTACGTCTGCGAATGGATCGGCCGGATCGCTGCCGGCAACACGCCCGCGAAGGCTCTCGGCCTGACGGAGGAGCATGTCGACGCCCTGCTCTCCCAGGCGCGCGATCTCATCCAGGCCGGTGCGCCCGCTAGGGCGCGCGACAAGCTGCTGCTCGCGCTGCTGCTCGATCCCATGGAGGAGCGCGCGCTCTACGCCGCCGCAGTCACCCTGCAAATGGAAAGCCGCTTCGCCGACGCGGGCCGTGCCTATGCCTTCTACATCTGGCGCAAGCCGCTCGACCCCTTGGGGTACCTGCGTGTCGGCGAATGCCTGCTGGGCGACGGCGTCCTCGACGAGGCGAAGGAATTCGTCGAGGCCGCGCGCTCCGCCGCCGATGAGTTGCAGGACACGCAGACAGTACAGCATGCGACGACGCTGCTGGCGTTCATCGACAGCCGCCGCGCCGTCATCCAGGGCTGATCCGACACCGCCTTGGCCTTCATCCGCAAGTCGAGCGGCCCGGTGGTCACTCGACTGTCTCCCGGAGGAACATACAGATGTCCACGACTCTCACCAATCAGGCTGTTACGTCGCGCGGAGTCTCCGACAGCGCGACTGTCGTCTCCACTGTCACCGGCGAGGTGACTGAAACGACGGTGGGTGCCGGCGTCGCCACGCAGGCTGGCGCCGTGCCGGATGCGCAGGCCCAGCAGGCTGCCGCCGGCGTGCTCGCGGCGTTGAACTTCCAGTCGCTGCTTGCCTCCATCAACGAGAAACTGCCGCGCATCAACAATGACGACACGGCAGTGCTCATTCTGCAAGTCGCTTCCGCAATCGACAAGAATCAGAAGCTGATTCAGGAAGAGAGCGTCAAGAATGCCTCGGCCAAGCGGCGCGACGACATTGCCGAATACGGAGACAAGCTCAGGAAGGCGCTTGAAGCGCAGGAGAAGGCGGCCAGCAAGTCGTTCTTCGGCAAGCTGTTTTCCCGCATCGCCAGTTACATCAGCGGTGCCCTGATGGTTGCTGTGGGCGGTGCGCTGGCCGCGACCGGCGTCGCCACCCTGGCCGGCGGCATCATGATCGGCGTCGGCGCGCTGATGATCGCCGATCAGATCACGAAGGACGCAACCGGCTCCGGCATTGGCGCGAAACTCGGCCGCTACGGCGATCTGGTCTTCTCGCTCGGCCTGGCCGCAGCCTCGGTCGCGGCCGCGGCCCTGACCGGCGGCTCAACGCTTGCGACGGCAGTTACGGCCACATCGAGCGTTATAAACGGTGCGGTGCAGGTGGCTTCCGCCGGCATCAACCTCGACGCTGCCCTGGCACAGGTCGATGCCACGGAGCGGCAGGCGGAAACGAAAGAGTTTGAAGCCAAGACCCAGGCGGAGCAGAGCTTTACCGACCTCGTGCTGCAGATACTCGTGGAAACATCCAAGCGGATCAACGGCATCATCGATGCGGGCTCCGAAGCCATCAACGAGCGCGGCAATGTCCTCAGCCGCGCCAAGCTGACGGCCTGACCGCCGGATGTTCGGTTCTCGTATTCTTTATTTCAGGGAGTTTTCATCATGAGCATTGCCAACACGCAGACACCTCCCACGTCTGCAGTTTCGGGCTACAACGGTGCAGCCGCTCTGTCCATGACCGGCGCGAAGGAAGCGGAGCAGACGACGGGCAAGGGCAACGCAGGCGACGAAGAGAGCGCATTGCCCCCCGCAGGCCGTCAGCGGGTTGCCGCCACGGGCAAGGCAGCCGGCGCGCCGGCAACCGCCGCCGACGTCGCGCAGCTCGAAGAGGCGATCAACCGGCTGAACGCCCTGATGAGTCAGAGCAACGGTATTGATTTGCTCGGGCGCCTGGTCATCGAAGCCACCAACGCAGGCTATCAGTCCGAGCGCCTCGTCTCCCAGCTTGAGGCCAAGAGCGCGGAAATCGAGTTTCTCAATCAGGCCGACAAGATGTCTGATGCCTCAAGCAAGATGCTGACATCGGCAATCGTCACGGCAACGCTTTCGTTCGTTTCGGGCGGCATACAGATCGCCGGCGGCGCCTCGGGGCTTCGCTCGGCCAGCAAGGCCGCGTCCGGTGCCGGCAAGGTGGACAAGGCCGCTGATATCACCGACAGGGCCGCCGCGGCGTCGAATAATGTAGCTGCCAGCCCCGCCCCGACTGTTGCCGAAAACGCCGTTGCGGCATCGAACAACGTTGTGGCCAATCCCGCCCAGACTGCGACTGACAGGGCTGCTGCCGCAGCAAACAACGTTGCTGCCGACGCCGTCCAGACGGCGGCCAGCGAGGCAGCGGCCCAGAAAGCCAGATCTCTCCAGTCGGTGCTCGCGGGCGTGACGGGCGCGATTGATGGTTCGGGGATGCTCACCAAGGGTATCCTCGATTCCGATGTCAAGCGCGACGAGGCGCAGGGCGCCGTCTATGCGGCCGCCGCTCAGCGGCACAACGCCACCCGGGAGCAGGAAAGCGCCGTCGTCCAGGCGCTGACGGCGACGCTGCTGTCGCTTCTGTCCGGCATCAAGGAAGTGCAGGAGGCCGAAGTCGATGCCATGCGCGCCATCACGGCAAGGGGGTGAACCGACGATGCCGGGGGTGTGCAGCAGGGAAGCCGCCTGATGAACGGCTTCCGCGACATCATTGCCAGATTGTGGGACACGCTCGATCTGGGCGCCCCCGCCTTTGCCGCCGACAATGCGGTGGAGCTGGAGACCGACGAGGTCGTCGTGAGGCTGAGCCCCGCCGTCAGCGGATACGAGATGGTACTTTCCGCCACTGCCGGCCATCTCGCCTCCGACCCCGTGGAGCGGATGACACAGACGCGGCAAATGTTGAAAAGCAACCTGCGCCATCTGACGATAAGCTCAGCACTGGTTGCACTCGGCCGTGGCGACATGGCCGAAACGGTTTTTGTTCGCAAGAATATAACCTATACGAGTATTAGTGTTTCTCGTATAATTTCGCTAATAGAAGAATTTATTGTTCATTATAGACATATAAAAGAAATTATTTATAATAAATACAATGATAAATATGATAGATATCGTGAGATATCTACTTTAAATGAATTTCATAAAATGAATTTTATTTTCCGTCCGTGAAGGTGTAAACTTGCGGTGAACTTCATCGCGAGAGGCGTAATAATGGCTATCATCGAATCCGCCCCTATCGAACCCTCCGGCATCGAATCGCTTGCGCCGGGGCAATCCATTCGTGAGTATCTTGGCCTCCAAATCGCACATCTGCTTCCCGGACTGGACGTTGCTGCCGGCATGCTACGGCGTGGCGAACACGATCGGGCGCTGCGGACATACGCCACCCTCGTCCTGTGCGATCCCTCCGAAATCCGCTTCCAGATCGGGCTGGCGACCTGCGCGCTGGAAATCAGGGAGTTCCACATCGCTCTGCAGGCGGCTTCCGCCGTCATTGCCTCGGCGCCGGACAGTCCGATGGGCTATTTGATTTCAGGCCGCGCCTCCCTCGGCTTGCTCGATTTCGATGCGGCTATCGATGATCTGCAGGACGCCATCCGCGTGGCGCGGGAGACGGGCGACGATGCCGTGGCGAAAGAGGCTGCCGCCCTGCTGCAGCGTGCCATCGTCGCGAAGGAAGTCCAGGCCCGGAACTGATAGTCAGCCACGTTCATCGAGGCCCACGGCTCGGGGCCTGCCAATTCCGGAGCAACCCATGGCGCTACGCCCTGACGATGTCACCCTCGCCCACGCTACTGCCCGCCTCGGCGTCGGCGGCGATGATCTGGCGGCTCTGGGGGAGACGTTTTGTCAGGCGATGGCCGCGCTCGGCATCGATGGCGCACCGGTGTTCGAGCATCTGGCGGCGGGAAGGGATATCGGACAGGCGCTGTCGGTTTCGTCTGAGGTGATCGATGCACTCTATGCCCGCGCTCACGGCTGGTTCGCGCTGGGGCGGGCCGGGCGCGCACTGACGCTGTTCCGGGCTCTCTGCCTGCTCGACGCCGGCAATGCCGACTACTGGGTCGGTTACGGCGTGTGCCTGCGCCTGACGCAGCAGCCGGAACACGCGCGCCGGGCCTTCACCGCCGCCGCGCGCCTGCGTCCGGCGTGGGCAGTCCCGCATTTCCATGCCCTTGAACTCGCTATCGCGATCAAACGCCCGGATGAGGCGCGTGTCAGCCTGGCCGCCTATGAGGAACGTGCGAGCCGGGAGACGCCGCCCGCCATCGTGCAGGAGGCGCGGCGCCTGCGCGCATTTCTAGCCTCCTGGCCGGAGGTCCCGTGCAGGTCGGCCGACACACCGCATCCTGCAGGGTCTCCGTGAGCGTCGCCGCCGGTCTACGCCAGCCCGGTGCGACGCTGCCTCTGCTTCTTCAACACGATGGCCGCCGCGGCGGCGAGCAGCGTGCCGACGATGAAGAGAAAGGCGGCGGCGGCAATCGCCGGGCTGATGTTCTCGCGGATCGTCGAGAACATCTGGCGCGCCAGCGTGCGTTGGTTGGGGCCGGCGACGAACAGTGTCAGCACGACCTCATCGAGCGAGGTGGCGAAAGCCAGCACCGCGCCGGACGCAATTCCCGGCATCGCCAGCGGCAGTGTCACGCGCTGCAACACCGTGAAGGGAGAGGCACCGAGGCTGAGCGCCGCGCGCTCCACCCGCCGGTCGATGCCCTCCAGCGAGCCGGAAACGCTCACGACCACGAAGGGGATGGCGACCACCGTATGGGCGGCGATGACGCCGAGATAGGAATTGGCGACGCCGAGCCGCACGAACAGGATCTGCATCCCGACGCCGAGCACCACCGCAGGAACGACCATGGGCAGCAGGAACATCGTCCGGAACAGTCCGCCGAGTACGACGCGCCCGCGCAGGCCCAGAGCGGCCGTCGTGCCAAGCACCGTCGCCAGCATCGTGGTGCCGCAGCCGATCACCAGGCTGTTGACGATGGAGCGCCGCCAGGCGTCGGCGGTGACGAGTTCGTTGAACCACCGCATCGAGATGCCCGGCATGGGATAGGTGAGGAATGCCCCGGATGTGAAGGCCAGCGGCAGGATGGCGATGAGCGGAACGATGAGGAAGAACACCGCCGCTGCGCCGAAAAGCACCTGTAACGTTTTCAGCATCGCTTACGCCCTCGCCGTCTTGTCGGAGGAAAGCCAGCCATAGACCATATAGAGAAGCAGCGTCGCGGCGAGCAGCACGATGCCGAGCGCCGCCGCCATGCCCCAATTGGCGGAGCCGGTGGCGTAGAATGCGATCACGGACGAGATCATCTGGTCCTGCGCGCCGCCGATCAGGGCCGGCGTGATGTAGTAGCCGATCGCGGCCATGAACACGAGCAGCGCCCCGGACGCGACGCCACGCAGGCTCAGCGGCAGCAGAACCCGCAGGAACGCCAGCAGCGGGTGCGCCCCCAGCGAGGCGGCGGCCGGCATCAGCGTTTTCGGAATGGTGATCAGGACGCTGTAGATCGGCAGCACCATGAACGGCAGCAGGATGTGGGCCATCGCGATGACCACGCCTACACGGTTGAAGATGAGGCGCAAAGGCGCGTCCGTCAGCCCGAGGGACTGGAGCGCATCGTTGACGAGGCCGTTGTCCTGCAACAGGATATACCACGACGCGGTTCTCACCAGCAGCGAGGTCCATAGCGGCAGCAGCACGGCGCCGAGCAGAAGCTGGCGCCGCCAGCCGGTCATCGCGGCGGCGAGCATCGCATAGGGCAGCCCGATGGCGAGGCAGACAAGCGTCACCAGCGCCGAGACCCAGAAGGTGCGCAGCAGGATGGTGAGATTGGCCGATTCATCGGCGCCGAGCGCGACGATCGCTCCCGTGCCGTCGCGGGAAAGGTCGACAGCCGCGAGAAGATGCTGGTCGGTGAATGGCGAGAGCGTGCCGGCGATGGCCTGCCAATAGGCCGGATTGCTCCAGCGCTTGTCGATCTCCTCCAGGTCGACCGCCTCGGGCGCGGTCGTCTCTCGGGACTTGTCGACGGCGGTGCGTGTCTTCGGCAGCAGGGTGCGGAAACCTGCCTGCGCGCTGTTCAGGCGCCGCACCAGGTCGCCGAACAACTGCTGGTCCTCGATGCCGCGCAGATCGGTGACGAGGGCAGCCTTCATGGCGGCTGTGGGCGGCGATTGCCTGTTCCAGTCAGCGGCGGCGTCGACCATCGTCGGCAGGGCGTGGCTGACGGTGGCGTCCGACACGGACTCCTTCAGCACGGTCACGAGCGGCCAGACGAAGAACAGGGCGATGAAGAGCGCGAGCGGTGCGACCAGCGCGAGCGCTCCGACCCGTTGTCGGAAGCTGACCTCGCTCATGATGCGATCACCCAGCAGTCTTCGGGCTGGAAGGAGGCGACGACGGCCGCGCCCTGCGGCCATTCGGCCGTGCGGCGGTCCGAGCGCACGATGAAGCCGTGCGCGCCGTCGTCGAGCTGCACGCGCAGGTGGTCGCCCTGATAGACGCTGTCGACGACGGTGGAGCGCAGTGCGTTGCCGCGTTCTCCCGCGTCCGGACCCAGGTGGATGCGCTCCGGCCGTACCGATACGAGCACTTTGGCTGAGGTTGTGGCCGCCGTGCCGGCCTGTACCCTGATCTCGCTTCCGCCCGCGAGGCGCACCGTGGCCATGTCGGCCTCGACCCGCTCGACGGTTCCCTCGATGAGATTGGTTTCGCCGATGAATTCGGCGACGAAGCGGGTCGCCGGGTGATCGTAAATTTCGCGCGGGGTGCCGATCTGCTCGATAATGCCCTTGTTGAACACAGCGATGCGGTCGGACATGGTCAGCGCCTCGGACTGGTCGTGAGTGACGAAGACCACGGTGAGGCCGAGCCGCATGTGCAGCTTGCGGATGTCGAGCTGCATCTGCTCGCGCAATTGCTTGTCGAGGGCGCCGAGCGGCTCGTCCATCAGCACGACGGCCGGCTCGAACACCAGCGCGCGGGCCAGGGCGATGCGTTGCTGCTGGCCGCCGGAAAGCTGCGCCGGATAGCGCTCGCTCATGGCGCCGAGCTGGACCATGTCAAGGGCGCGCTTGACCCGTTCCGCGATCTCCGCCTTCCTCACGCCCCGCATCTGCAGGGGAAAGGCGATGTTGTCCGCCACCGTCATGTGCGGGAACAGGGCGTAGTTCTGGAACACCACGCCCATGTCGCGTCGGTAGGGCGGCAGATGGTCGATCCGCTTGCCGTCGAGCCACACCCCGCCGCCTGTAGCGGATTCGAAGCCCGCGAGTATCATCAGGAGCGTCGTCTTGCCAGAGCCGGAAGGCCCGAGCAGGCTGATGAATTCTCCCTTTGCGATGTCAAGCGACAGGCCGTCTATAACCCGCAGGCTGCCATAGGATTTCGTGATTTGATCGAAACGGATGCGTGGAATCGCCAATGGGAGCGCTCCTTCCGGCAACGAGAATTGAACCCGGGACATTTGCAATCCGCTGCCGCGCGGACGGTTGTACCGTGCGGCAGCGATTTCGCACCGCTTACCGGGCGAGCCACGCATTGAAGCGCTGGGTCAGCGCCTCGGCATTGTCGATCCAGAAGTCAACGTCGAGCGCAAGTGCGTGCTCAAGGTTCGCGGGCGCGGTCGGCAGGTCGGCCTGAAGCTCGGGCGTCACCGCTGCCGCCGCCGCCTTCACGGGAAGGCCGTAGGCGATGTACTGGGGCAGCTTCGACTGGTTCTCCGGCTTGCTGGCGAAGGCGATGAAGTCCATGGCCGCGTCCTTGTTTTCCGCGCCCTTGAGGATCACCCAGCTATCGACAGCGTAGATGCTGCCCGGCCACACGATCTTGAAATTCTTGCCCTCGGAGCGGTTGATACCGGTGATGCGGCCGTTGTAGACGCTGGTGAACGCAACCTCGCCGGAGGCGAGAAGCTGCAGCGGCTGGGCGCCGGCCTCCCACCACACGAGGTTCGGCTTCAGTTCATCGAGCTTGCGGAAAGCGCGGTCGACGCCCTCCGGCGTGGCGAGCACGTCGTAGACCTCCTTGACGGGCACGCCGTCGGCGAGCAGCGCGAACTCCAGCGTGTACTTGGGGCCCTTGCGCAGCGCGCGCTTGCCGGGAAACTTCTTCGTATCCCAGAAATCCGCCCAGGACTGCGGGCCTTCCTTCAGCTTGTCGCCATCGTAGGCGATTGCCGTGGACCAGACGATGGCGCCCACGCCGCAGTCGCTGACCGCGGAGTCGAGGAAGCTGTCGCGCCCGCCCAGCTTGTCCCAGTCGATTTCCTCAAAGAGGCCGTCGTTGCAGCCGAGCGCAAGCTCCTCCGCCTCCACCTGCACCGCGTCCCAGTTGGGGTTGCCCGCCTTGATCTTCGCTTGCAGGATGCCGATGCCGCCATCCCACGCCTCGTCCAGAACGGGTTTGCCGGTCTGCGCGGCGAAGGGCTTGAAGTAGATTTCCCGCTGCGCATCCTGATAGTTGCCGCCCCACGAGACGACGGTCAGATCGCGTGCGGAGGCCGCGCCCGGCGCAATGGCCGCGGCAAGAGCCATGATCGCGCCGGACAGGAGCATAACGCTACGTTTTTTCATGTCATATCCCTCTGTTCACAGATTTCGCTTGTGTTTTATTATTGTGATATCGGCCGGGACCAATGTTCAAATTTGCTTTGCGACGGTGTCGAGTGTCAATGCGAAGCGCGACAGCAAATCGTCTACCTCGCTCTCGGTGATGATCAGCGGCGGGCAGAAGGCGATGGCATCGCCCATGGCGCGGCTGATGACGCCGTTGGCCTGCAGACCTGCGTTCACCAGCCCGCCCAGCGTGCCGGCGGGTTCGAGAGCCTTCTTCGCGGCCTTGTCCGTCACCAGTTCGACAGCCGCGATGAGGCCGACGCCGCGAACCTCGCCGACGAGGGGATGGCCGGCGAGCGCGTGCAGCCCCTCCAGCAGACGCCTGCCGCTTGCCACGGCGTTCGCCACCAGCCCCTCTTCCTCGATGATGCGGACGTTCTCAAGCGCCACCGCCGCCGCGACCGGATGCCCGCCGGCCGTGAAGCCGTGGCCGAAGGTGCCGATCGTGTTGCTCTGGTCCATGATGGGCGCGACGAAACGCTCGTTGGCGATGATCGCCGAAATCGGCAGGTAAGAAGACGACAGCGCCTTGGAGACGACCATGACGTCCGGCTTCAGGTTGAACGTCTCGGTGCCGAACATCCGCCCCGTGCGCCCGAAGCCGCAGATCACCTCGTCGGCGACGAACAGGATGTCGTATTTGCGCAGCACCGCCTGGATCTTGTCCCAATAGGTCGCGGGCGGCACGATGACGCCGCCGGCACCCATCACCGGCTCGGCGAAGAAGGCGGCGACCGTCTCCGGCCCTTCCGCGAGGATGAGCTGTTCGAGTTCGTCTGCCCGGCGGGTGGCGAACGCCTCCTCCGTCTCTCCCGGCAGCGCGTCGCGCCAGAAGTGCGGGCTGCCCGTGCGCAGGATGCCGGCCAGCGGCAGATCGAACGACTTGTGGTTGTTGGGCAGGCCGGTGAGGCTGGCGGAGGCGATGGTCACGCCGTGATAGGCGCGCTCCCGCGCGATGACTTTCTTGCGTTCGGGCTGCCCCAGGGCGTTGGAGCGGTACCAGATCATCTTCAGGACAGTGTCGTTGGCTTCCGAGCCGGAGTTCGTGAAGAACGCCTTGCTCATCGGCACCGGCGCCATGGAGACGAGCTTTTCCGCGAGGTCGATGACCGGGCCGTGCGATTTGTGGGTAAAATCATGATAATACGGCAGTTTCTCGAACTGCCGCGCGGCGGCGGCGGCAAGGCGCTTGTCGCCGAAGCCGACCGCCACGCTCCACAGGCCGGCCATGGCCTCGATATAGCGGTTGCCGGCGAGATCGAAGACGTGGATGCCCTCGCCGCGGTCGATCACGAGAGGGCCGATCTCCTCATGCTTGCGGGCGTTCGTATAGGCATGAAGGTGATAGGCGATGTCGCGCGCCTCGGCGGAGTTGGGGGCGACGGGCGACACAGTATCGGATGTTGAAGTGGTCGACATGGCTTCCTCTCGTGATGCGTCTTCCGGGCATCGTGCGGCGTCGGGATGGCGCCGGACCGATCGCGGGGCCCGGCGGGGTTCGCGGCGAAGGGTACACAGCCCGCTGTAACGGCTGGACATGTCCGCCGCCGCGCGGCAGGCTCCGATGATGGCACCGGGACCGACGGCGTGCAAACGTTGCGGACGGGCGGCGATGGCGTAAGGCCACGAGACCGGTTGCCGCGGACTGCCGACCGCGCTCACCTGCCAGGCGGCAGCAGCCATCAGACCGCGATGCGCGGCTGCCTAGATGGACAGGCGCGCCCCCATGTCGATATTGCCGAGCATTGTGATCCCCTCGAATATTATGCGTTAACGACTATCACCGTTCAAAAAAATGAGCAAGCGTTTTTGCTCATGTTGTAAGACGACCGGCAAGCCGCTATTCTTTCTGCATAAGGGGGGATTTGAATGCAGGACTTCGATGTGGGCGGCCGGCTGAAGGAATTACGGGTCGCCATGAATCTTTCCCAGCGGCGGCTAGCCGAGTCGTCCGGGGTTCCGCATGGCCAGATTTCGATGATCGAGACCAATAGAAGCAGTCCTTCTGTTGCATCTTTGCGCAAAATTCTGGGCGGCCTTGGGATATCGTTGTCAGAGTTTTTTGAGCCGGATTCAGCGATTCCTGCTGACGTGTTCTTCAAGCCGCAGGATCTGCGCGACCTGACATCCCGGCTTTTCACCACGCTCGGAGAGCCGACGGGACATATGTCCCTGCGGCAGGTTGGCGACGCGCGGGCGCACAATCTCCAGATACTCTACGAGCGTTACGATCCTGGCGCGGACACGGGCGCCTCCATGCTGGAGCACGTGGGCAGCGAAGGCGGCATCGTGATATCCGGCGAAATCGAGCTGATAGTCGGCGACCGCTCCGCGATCCTGAAGGCGGGCGACAGCTATCTGTTCAACAGCTCCGAACCGCACCGCTTCCGCAACATCAGCGACCGGGAGGCCGTCGTCGTCTCGGCCTGCAGTCCGCCCTACCTGTGAGCGCCGGGAGAGCCCCTGTCGCATCAAACCAAAAGCGTATGCGCTTCTTGGTTTGATGCGTTGACAAAGAGATGTAGTGGCAGCACGGTTCGGCTTGAAGGTGCGACTTTTTAGCCTTCCATGCACGCGGTGCGTGCAGGTGATCCATCCCGAAACTGCGGCAGACCCTCATTCACATATGTTAAATATAGAATTATAAATGTATAGTTCATGTTCAGGCGTGTGAGTAGCAGCGAAGGGCTTTCTTGTCGTGGTCGAAATAGTTGTACTGGAAGGGCCCCGGACGGCGGCCGGTTCCGGGCAGCGGAGCAAGACGCAGGCGTAGCATGCGAACGCGAAGCATTCGGAAAGTGTACGCCGAACTGGGCGAATTGATCGAGGCGGCCGCGCTGCAGCCCGACCGCTGGACGGATGTCGTCGCCGCGCTGCAGGTCGCTACCGGAGGAACGCGGATATCGATGCAATCGCACGATATGTCCCGCCCCACGGCCGAGCCGCTGATCGCTTCCGGATGGGATGAGAACGATCTGGACACGTATGGCCAATACTATGCCAACATCAATCCGTGGGCGGGGCCGCTGCAGAAGATGCCGCTGCTCGTGCCGACGCTGTCCGACCACGTCCTGCCTCTCTCGCAGCTTCGCAAGAGTGAATTCTACAACGACTGGCTCAAGCCGGTGCAGGCTGCGGACAGCGCCACGGGCGTGCGCCTGATCGATCGCGACGGACGCTTCGCGGTGCTCGCGGTGCACTACAGCTCGCGCCGAAGCGCACAGTTTCATCCCGAGTTGCAGAAGCTTCTCATGACGCTGGCGCCGAAAATGCGCGATGCGCTGGAGATGAACAGCCATACGTTCAGGCGCACGATCGCCGTGCCAACCGGATCGCTGGTGCATTCCATGTTCGAACCCGCGATCTGCGTCGACCGGGAAGGGCATCTGCTGGATTTCAACGCCGCCGCGGAAACCGGCCTGCTGAACCCCCGGATCATCCGCCTGTCGCCCGACAGGACGCTCTCGTTCGGCGCGGCGCAGGAGAATGCCGCGATCTACGGCGAGCTGCATAATGTCTGCGTGCACGGCAGGCCGTCGGTCGACAGCCCCACCATCTCCTTCGGGCCGTTCCGTTTCGCCGTGTCCTTTTTTGCACTCAACCGGCGTTTGATCCACTCGCCCCGCCGCGACGTCGGCAGCTTCTTCGCGGACAGGATCGTCGCGCTGCTCGTTTTCCGCGACATCCCGCAGCTCCGACAGAGCCGCGCGGAAAGCCTGCGAACGCTCTATCGTCTGACGCCCTCCGAGATAAGGGTGGCGGAAGCCTTTATGAACGGCAGCTCCCCGCAGGAATGCGCGAACGCAATCGGGATGAAGTACGAGACTTTCAGAAGTTACCTGAAGAACATCTACAAGAAGGTCGGCGTGCACAGCCAGAAGGAGCTGCTGCGCCTGCTGCAGGACAAGGACCGCTTGCCGGCCCGTTAAACCCCCGAGGTTTTGTCAGGGGTTCCAGAGCGCGTTCCGATCAGAGATGGAGTCGTCCGACCGTTTCCGTGGAATGGCGACACGCTCTACGGCACCGGACGCGGGAAGCGTACGAGACCGAGGCGTTCGCGCCTCGTCCAGCGCACTATCATCAGTGTGGCGACGGTCGCCAGGCCGGCGGCCAGCCCCATCCAGATGCCGGCGCCGCCCAGCCCGGCGCCGAACGCAAGCCCCACACATAACGGAAGCCCGATGAACCAGTAGCCGACGATGGCGTAGATCATCGGCACGCGGGTGTCGTGCAGCCCGCGCAGCACCGCCGCGCCCAGTACCTGGCCGCCGTCGGCGAGCTGGAACAGCGCCGCGAAGGCGAGAAAGGTGACCGCAAGCTCGACCGCCCGCGCATTGAGCGGGTTGTGAATATCGAGGAACACGCTGACCAGCGTCACCGGCATGACCGTCATCAGCGTGGCGGCAATGGCCATCGCCGCCATGCCGAGGCCGATGCCGATCCAGCCGGCGCGCGTCACGCCGTCCTTGTCGCCCGCGCCATGGGCGCGTCCCACACGCACGGTAACCGCCTGCGACAGCCCGACCGGCACCATGAAGGTGATGCCGGCGAGCTGTATCGCGACCGCATGCGCCGCCAGTTCCGCCTCGCCGAGCCAGCCCATCATGAAGGCGGCGGCGTTGAAGACGCTGATCTCGAAAGTGGAGAGGGCCGCGATCGGCAGCCCGAGCCGCCACAGAGCGCGAAAGCGCGGCCAGTCCGCCCGCCAGAAGAACCCGAAAAGGTGGTAGCGCCGGAAGCGTCTGTCCCGGAGGACGACGACCGCCATGGTCGTGAACAGGACGATGTTGGCGATCGTGCTGGCAAGACCGGAGCCGATCATCTCCAGCCGGGGAAAGCCAAGATTGCCGAACACCAGCAGCCAGTTCCCGAGGATGTTGAACAGAATGGCGGCGACGGCCGCGCCGAAGGCCCATTGCGGGCGTTCGAGCGCGGAAACGAACGACCGCAGCACCAGATAGCCGAGAAACGGCAGCAGCCCCCACATGAACACCCGCAGGTAGCTGCCCGCGAGGCGCGCAAGCTCCGGCGGCTCGCCGATGGCGCGCAGCACGGCGCCGCCGTTCCACAGGAGCAGCGCGCAGGGAATGAAGACGATGATCGCCGACCACAAACCCTGCCGCACCGTGCGCCGGACTTCGCGCACCGCGAAGCGGTTCTTCCCCAGTTCGCGCGCGATCATCGGCGAGACCGCCGTCAGCAGGCCGAGCGAGAACAGCATCACGAGCGTATAGAGATTCGTGGCGAGCGTGCCGGCGGCGAGCGACTGCGAGCCGAGGCGGCCGATGAAGATGACATCCGTCACCGTGATGGCCATCTGCGCGAGCGTCGTCAGGACAAGCGGCCAGCCGAGCGCCGACGTGGCGCGCAATTCGCGCCGCCATGCGGGAAAGCCGCGGTCCGGCGAAGAGGTGGAAGTCGCCAATGAGGAAAGCTGCGTCATGATGAGGCACATCTAGCCGAAAAAATGTGCAATCGCCATGACCGCTGCCGGCAGGGCTGGCGGTTCTGCCATGCGCGCCGGGCGGTGCGCGGCGCGTCAGCCGCGTGACCGCTCGTCCTGCGCGAGAATGTGGCGGACGCCGTGGTTGAGATAATCCCAGCCGGTGTAGAGCGTCAGCACAGCTGAAATCCACAGCAGCGCGATGCCGATTCGCAGGGTGCCGGGCAGAACCGCCTCGCCCGCCTGCCCGGCGATGAGGAAGGATAGGGCCACGAGCTGCGCCGCCGTCTTCCATTTCGCCACCTTGGTGACGGGCACGCTGACTCGCAGGTCCGCGAGGAACTCGCGCAAGCCGGAGACCAGTATCTCGCGGCAGAGGATGATGAGCGCCGCCCACAGGGACCAGCTCTTGATGGTGCCGTCCGCCACCAGCATGAGCAGGGAGGCCGCCACCAGCAGCTTGTCGGCGATGGGATCGAGCATCCGCCCCAGCGCCGATTGCTGCGACCATGCGCGGGCGAGATAGCCGTCGAGATAGTCGGTCACCGCCGCCAGCACGAAAATGGCGAGCGCCACCCAGCGCATTTCCCGCTCGTTCGGCCAGAACAGGCACACGACAACCGCCGGTACGGCGAGGATGCGTCCGTAGGTGAGCAGGTTGGGCAGGTTCATCGCGCTGGAGGGACGCTTAGGCCCGGAAGCGGGGGAACTGGCGGAACTGTTCAAGGGGGGCGTGCTCATGCGTATCCACCAGATCGGCTTGCAAACAAACTCCGGAGCGGGATCACCCTTCCCGCTCGTGAAAAAACCCATAGACCATTTTCGCCGTCGCCGCATTGATTCCCGGCGCGCCGCGCAAATCCTCCAGCGAGGCCTGCGAAACCGCCTTGGCCGTGCCGAAGTGCAGCAGCAGCGCCCGCTTGCGCGCCGGCCCGATGCCCGGGATCTCGTCGAGCGGGCTCTTTGTGAACTCGCGCTTGCGCTTCGCCCGGTGCGTGCCGATGGCGAAGCGGTGCGCCTCGTCCCGCAGACGCTCGACATAGTAGAGCGTCGGATCGCGCGGAGGCAAGCGGAACGGCGCACGCCCCTCGACGAAGAACGTCTCCCGGCCAGCGTCGCGGTCCGCGCCCTTCGCCACCCCGACGACGGGAACGTCGCTCACGCCGGTCTCCGCCAGCACGGCCCGCACCGCCGCCACCTGCCCCTGTCCGCCGTCGATGAGCAGCAGGTCCGGCCAGGTCGGGAAGGCGCCGTTGCCGCCCTCTTCCTCCTCCGCGGCGGTGTCGAAGGCCGGGCGCGGACCTTCCTTGACGAGCCGCGAGAAGCGGCGCTGCAGCACCTCTTTCATCATGCCGAAATCGTCCCCCGGCGTCAGCTCCGTGGAGCGGATGTTGAAGGTGCGGTAGTGCGTTTTCATGAAGCCGTCCCGCCCGGCGACGATCATGGCGCCGACCGCGTTCGTGCCCGAGATGTGCGAGTTGTCGTACACCTCGATGCGGCGGGGCGGATGCGTGAGCCCGAAGGCCTGCGCCACGGCGGCGAGCAGCTTGTCTTGCGAGGCGGTGTCGGCGAGCCTGCGCGCCAGCGCCTCCTGTGCGTTCTGCGCCACGTGGGCGACGAGCGTGCGCTTCTCGCCGCGCCGGGGCACGGCCAGCTCCACCGCATGCCCGGCGCTGGTGGAGAGGGCCTCCTCCAGCAGGCGGTGCTCCGTCGGCGTGTGCGACAGCAGCACGAGGTGCGGGCACGGCTTGTCGTCATAGAACTGCACGAGGAAGGCGGACAGAACCTCCTCCGGCGGCAAATTCCTGTCGGCGCGCGGAAAATACGAGCGATTGCCCCAGTTCTGGCCGTTGCGGAAGAAGAACACCTGCACGCAGAACAGGCCGGCCTCGGCGGCGATGGCGAACACGTCCGCCTCCTCCACGGAATGCGGGTTGATGCTCTGCGTGCCCTGCACGACGGAGAGCGCCGCGAGACGGTCACGGTAGCGCGCGGCGCGCTCGTAATCCAGATTCTCCGCCGCCTCCTGCATCTCCTCCGCCAGCCTGCGCTTCACGGCGGACGACTTGCTGGACAGGAAGTCCCCCGCTTCCTTGACCAGCGTCGCATAGTCCTCCAGCGATATCTCGCCGGTGCACGGGGCGGAGCAGCGCTTGATCTGGAACAGCAGGCAGGGGCGCGTGCGGTTCTCGTAGTAGCTGTCGCTGCAGGTGCGCAGCAGGAAGGCGCGCTGCAGGGCGTTGATGGTGCGGTTGACGGCGCCGCTGTCCGCGAACGGCCCGTAGTAGCGCCCATTGCGCACCCGTGCGCCCCTGTGCTTGACGAGCTGCGGCGCCGGATGATCCCCCGTGAGCAGGATATAGGGGAAGGACTTGTCGTCGCGCAGCAGCACGTTGTAGCGCGGGCGCAACTGCTTGATCAGGTTGGCTTCCAGCAGCAGCGCCGCCGTCTCGGTATCGGTGGTGATGAACTCCATCGCCGCCGTCTGCGCGATCATGCGCATGGTGCGGTTGCCGCCGTGGCCGATGCCGCGCACGTAGGACGCCACCCGCTTCTTCAGGTCGAGCGCCTTGCCGACGTAAAGCACCTCGCCGTCGGCGTCGATCATGCGGTACACGCCGGGCAGATGCGGCAGCGTTTTCCAGAACCGGCGGATAACCTCCGCGCCGGCGCGCACCGAGACGGGCGCGTCCGCCTCATCGGCCCACAGTTCGGCGTCGGCTGCCTCCGTATCGGCCATCCCGGTGTCGACGGCGGAATCCTCCGCGGGAACGGTGCCGGGCGACGGGTCGTCAGAATGCATCATGATCTTTCAGAATGGATCCGGTTCGTTTCCCATGTAGGACAGCGCGGGACGGATTGCATCAGGAGCCTTCATCGGCGCACCATTTACGGCCATAGTATGCAGCCGTTCCCACAGTTCCCGACCGCGATGCGATTCATTCATACCGCCGACTGGCAAATCGGCAAGCCTTTCAGACAGTTCCACGAGCGCGAGAGCGTCCTGCGCCAGGCGCGGCTGGCCGCCATCGAGCGAATCGGCCAGTTCGCCCTTCGCGAGGGCGTTGCCCATGTGCTCGTCGCCGGGGACGTCTACGACAGCGAGCAGCCCTCCCCGCGCACCCTGCTGGAGCCGCTGGAGCGCATGCGCCAGTTCCCGCAGGTCGCGTGGCACCTCATTCCCGGCAACCACGATCCGCACCGCCCGCGCGGTCTGTGGGACCGGCTTCGCGACCACGGCCTGCCCGACAACGTCCACGCCCACCTTGCGTCGGAACCCGTGGCGCTGGGCGGCGAGGCGGTGCTGCTGCCCGCGCCCCTCACCCGCAAGAGCGAGACGGGCGATCTCACGCGCTGGATGGACGGCGCGCCGAGCGGCCCGGGGCTGCTGCGCATCGGGCTGGCTCACGGCGCCATTGCGGATTTCGGCACCGAAGGCGAGGCCGGCAACCCCATCGATCCCGCCCGGCCGGAGCGAGCCGCCCTCGCCTATCTCGCGCTGGGCGACTGGCATCGCACGGTGCAGGTGTCGGCGCGCGCCTGGTATGCGGGCACGCACGAGCCGGACCGTGCCGCGAGCCAGGAAACCGGCACGGCGCTGCTCGTCGACATCCCCGGCCCGCTGGCCGTGCCCGTCGTCACGCGGCTCGAAACCGGCAGCTACCGCTGGCTGACGCGCGACGAACATGTCGCCGGTGCCGCCGACATCGATAGCCTCGACGCACGCCTGCGCGGGCTCGGCAACCTGTCGGCGCTGGTGCTGCGGCTGCGGCTGTCCGGCGCTGTCTCGCTGGCGGACAGGACGGCGCTCGACCGCAGGCTGCTGACGCTCTCCGCCGCGCTGTTCCATCTCGACACCGACGTGACGAAGGTCGTCGCCCGCCCGACGGAGCAGGATCTCGAATCGATCGATTTCGGCGGCGTCCTGCGCCACGCGGCCGACCGGCTGCAATTGCTCGCGCGGGACGAGGCGCGCGCCGCCGGTGAGCGGCAACTGGCGGAGGACGCGCTCGTCGAGCTTTTCACGCGCGTCGCCGGGGGGAGCGGGACGGCATGAGACTGACCGGCATCAGGGTCGAGGGCGTCGGCAGGTTCGCCGCGCCGGTCGCGGTTTCGGGGCTCGGGCCCGGCGTCAACATTCTTGCGGCGGGCAACGAGGCGGGCAAGTCGACGCTGTTCCGCGCCGTGCGGGCCTGCCTTTTCGAGCGCCACGCCACCAGCCGCGAGGATGTCGCCGCGCTGGCGAGCGCCGGCCTTTCCCTGCCCGTCCGCGTCGCGCTTGATTTCGAGCATGGGGGACATGGCTACCGGATCGAGAAATCCTTCCTGCGCAGCCGCTCGGCACAGTTCTTCCGCGACGGCGTGCTCGTCGCACGGGACAGGGCGGCGGATGAGGCGGTGTGGGATCTGATCGGTATCGCCCCCGGCAACGGGCGCGCCGGCGTCGACGAAGCGGCCTTCGGCCTTCTTTGGGTGGGGCAGCGCCAGTCGTTCGTCACGCCCAGCCCGTCGGAGGCCGCGGCCGCCGCCCTCAATCGCGCCATCCACGAGGAGGTCGGCACGCTGGTCGGCGGTGAGCGGGCAAGGCAGCTGCTCGCCTCGCTCGCCGCCGACATCGACCGCCTCTACACCGCGCAGGGGCGGCCCAAAGCCGGCGGGCCCCTTGCGGCGGCGATCCAGCAGCGGGATGCGCTCGCGTCGGAACTGGCGGTCGTCGAGGCGCGCCTTGCCGATCTCGACACGCACCTCACCGAACTCACGGAGCGCCTCAAGGAACGCGGCGAACTTAATGACCCGGCACTTGCCGCCGAGCTTGCCGCCGATCTCGCGCAGGCACAGAAGGCGTTCGCCGACGGCGAGGCCGCGCATGCCCTTCTCACCCGTTTGGAGGTTGCGGAGCAGAAGGCGCGGCTCGCGTTCGACGCCGCCGAGAACATCCTCGCCGACCATCTCCGCCGTGCCGACCGCATCGATGCCGACCGGGCGCGTCTCGCCGAACTGGCGACCGAGCGCGCGCCGCTCGACGCGCAGGTCCAGACCGCCAACGCGGGAATCGCCGCCGTCGAGGCCGACAAGGCGGAGACGGACACGCGCATCCGCCGCGAGGAGGCGCAGGAGCGTGCCCTGCAACGCCTTGCCGCCGTCCGCGCGCAGGCAGCGGGGCTCGACGCTCTCAAACGCCGCAGGGCGGACCTCGCCGCGCTCAAGACGCGGATCGTCGACAACGACATCGCGCTCGAAGCCAACCGCGCCACCGCACAGGCCGTTGCGGAGCTGGACCGGCTGCAGCGCGAGATCGCCGTCAGCGACGCGCGCCTCGCCGCCGCCGCTGCACAGGTATCGCTGGTGCTAGGGCCGTCCGGCGCCGGGCGCGTGCGGCTCGATGGCGAAATCCTGCACGGGGACGTCGCGCAGGCCGCCGTCAGGCCGCTTGCCATCGCCATCGACGGCATCGCGACGATCACCGTCACGCCTCCGCCGACGGATGCGGCAACGGTGAAGGCGCGCGGGCAGCACGAGGCGGCCTTGAACACGCTGCTGAAGGCAGCGGGCCACGGCAGCCCGGAGGATCTGCGCACCGGCCGCGCCGCGCGCGAGACGCTGGAGATGGAGGCCACGGCGCTGAAGGCAGAGTTGCGTTCGTTCGGCATCGCGGCGGACGCGCTGACGAAGAATGTCGCCGTCCTCGACGTCGACATTGCCCGCATCGTCAGCCTGCAGGACTCGCTTTCCGCTGGAGACGGCGTGCCGCCGGACCTTCCGGACGCGGACATCGCCGCGCGGCTTGCGGCGATCCGGACGGGGCGCGAGGAGGCCCGCCAGCGGCGCCAGACGCTCGATGCCCGCCTCGCCGCCCACAATGGCACGCTCGCGGCGCTCGCGGCGCGGCGCGGCGAGATCGCGGGCTCGCTGGCCGAGATCGACACGCGCCTCGCCGCCGACCTCGCCCGCCTGCCGGACGACACCCGCGCCGCGCGGCACGCGGCGCTCGACGCGGCCCTCGCCCAGGCGCGGGAGACATTGCAGACGCAGGCCGCCGCGCTCGAAGGCCAGCGCCGGCAAGCCCCGCCTGCGGACGAACTCGACAGGTTGCGCTTGCGCATCCGGCGGCTGGAGGACGCGCGCAACAATCGCCGGGCAAAGCTGGAGCAACTGGAGCGCATCATTGCCGGTCTGGAAGGGCAGATTTTGAATGCCGGCGGCGACGGCCTCGGCGAGCGCGCGGAGGCGCTGCGTGCCGATCTCGATCTCGCCGGGCAGGAGGTCGAGCGTGTGGAAAGACGTGGCACATCGCTGCGGCTGCTGCGCGAGACGGTGGAAGACTGCTACCGCCAGCACCGCGACCGCCTCACCGCCCCGTTGCGCCGCCATCTCGCGCCCTATCTCAACGACGTGTTCCCGGCGGCGGAAGTCACGCTTGGCGACGGCTTCGGCATCGAGGGTATCAGGCGCGGCGCGCCCGATGCGGAGCGCTTCGAGAGCCTTTCCGACGGCACGCAGGAGCAGATCGCCGTGCTGGTGCGCCTTGCCATGGGCTCCCTGCTGGCGGAACGCGGCTTCGAGGTGCCGGTCATCCTCGATGACGCGCTCGTCTATTCGGACGACGGGCGCATCGCCAGGATGTTCGACGCCCTGAGCCGCGCCGGCGAGAAGCAGCAGGTGATCGTCCTCACCTGCCGCACCCGCGCGTTCGCGGCGCTCGGCGGGCGGCCGCTCGCCATCACTGACGTCTGAGCGCGGTTACGCGGCGCCATCGCGCCGGAACATCCTGCCGCGTTCCGTCCAGTAGACGACGGCCAACGCCAGCGCGCTGAATACGAGGTAGCCCAGCGCCAGCGGCAACACGGTGCCGTCATACGCCTGCCCGACGAGAAGCCCGATGACGGTGCTCAACGCCGTCGTCACGGCGCCGATGAAGGATGAGGCCGTGCCCGCGATCCGCCCCATCGGCTCCATCGCCAGTGCGTTGAAGTTCGGCACCGACAGGCTGAAGATGAAGTGCAGCGCGGCCAGCAGCATCGAGAACGGCACCAGCGGCGGAAAGCCGCCATAAGCGACCGTGAGCAGCACAAGCGCCAGCGATGTCAGCACGAAGGCCACCGTGCAGATGTGCGAGAGCCGGCGCGGGCCGACGCGCTGCACCAGTTGCGCATTGGTGAAGGCCGCGACCCCCATCACCGCTGCGATGAGGCCGAAAACGAGCGGGAACCACGGCCCCAGCTTGAAGACGTCCGTCTCGAACACCTGCTGGGCCGAGTTGATGTAGCCCATCAGCGTGCCCAGCATCAGGCTGATCGCCAGCGTGTAGCCGAGGGCGACGCGGTTCGTGATGCACTGACGCGCGCCCTCCAGCACGGCGCGCGGCGAAGCCTTCATGCGGTTGTGCGGGTTGAGCGTCTCCGGCATGCGCAGCGAGAACCAGGTGAGCAGCCCGACACCGAGCGCGAGCATGCTGACGAAGATCATCCGCCACGAGCCGAGCAGCAGCATCAGCGCGCCGCTGCCGGGCGCGATCACCGGGCCGATGATGAACACCATCATGACGAAGGACATCACCCGCGCCATTTCCTGCCCGTGATACCGGTCGCGCACGATGGTCATCACCAGCACCCGCGAGGCGGCGGCACCCACGCCCTGGACAACGCGCGCGATGAGCAGGGTTGTGAAGCTGCCGGCCGTGAGCGCCATCAGCGTGCCCACGAGATAGATCGCGAGGCCGATCAGCATCGAGGGGCGGCGCCCGATGGAGTCCGACAGCGGGCCATAGACGAGCTGGCTGACGGCGAAGCCGATCATGTAGCTGGAAATGATGAACTGTGCGTCGTTGGCGCTGGCGAGCTGGAACTCATGCTGGATGGGAACGAAGGCCGGCAGCAGGTTGTCGATCGATAGAGCGACGAGCGACATCATCAGCGCGATCAGCGCAACGAATTCACCGAAGGGAGGGTATCGGACAACGCGATCGGACACAGGCGCCGTTGAAGTCATGATGGGGAATATCCTGAACCGCAAGGCGCCGGCCGGCGCCGTTGGGATGAACAAAAAAAGATCCGGAACGCATCGCGGGATACGCCCGCGACACGGATTACGGCCTCCCGGTCACCCGGGCGGCCGTTGGCACATATGCACCGTTCGTGGAGAGCCGGTTGCTACCGGCCGACTGCGAGCTTGACACCCAGCCCGATCAGCGCCGCCCCCATCACGGCGTCGAACGGGCGGCGCAGCCGCGCGTAGACCATGCGGACGCTTCGTGACGAGAATATCACGGCAAGCGTCGAGAACCAGCCGAACGCCACCCCGGCCACGATGGCGACCGTCGCCATATACACGCCCTGGGGCGCGTTGACCGGCAGCACCGTGACGAACAGGCTGCCGAAGAAGGCGGCCGACTTGGGATTCGTCATCCCGACCAGCAGCCCGCGCCGCGCCGACGGCCAGAAGGCGGAACCGCCGTCGCCCCCTTCCACCTTCGCCTGCTGCACTTCCGGCACCCCGCCGCCGTGGCGCAGGCCATAGAACATGCGTATGCCCAGATAGACGAGATAGGCCGCGCCCAGAAGGCGCAGGAGATCGTAAGCCCAGGCGACCTTCGACAGCAGCACGCCGAACCCGAAGACAGCCAGCACCGCCCACATGGCGCAAGCCGCGCTCACCCCGAGCGCCGCGCCGAGGCCGAAGCGCCGCCCGAGCAGCGAATGGGAGGTGACGGCGATGAAATCGGGCCCCGGGCTGATGCACGCCAGCAGCATGACGCCCGCCAGGGTCAACAATTGCGGAAGAAACTCTACCATGCTCGACCTCGCTCCACCCCCGCCTCTTCCGGACGGTGCGCAGATGGAAGCGTCCGGCATTTTCCGTGAAACTAACAGATACCTTTCCATCCGGGTAGGAGCTTGCGGGATGGGTTCCATGCGCCATGCGCCTGACAGGTCGGAGACGGAACCGGATGGTTGTATTTCGCAGATGATATACTATAACGTTTACGAGGGTAACACGGGATGATGGGGGAGCGATTGCCCGGGCGTATCGGCAGGGAGCACGGTTCGGTTTTGCGCAGTTCGGTGCCGGGCAGGCTCTGGCTCGCGGCGTTCGTCTCCGCCTGCCTGTGGGGCGTGGCGTTCTGGGCGATGGACTGGATCTGATGGCGACGAACCGGCATGCACATGCGCACGCGCATCCCTTCGGGAATGGTCATGAGGGCGGCTGCGCGCACGAGCCCGGGCCTCTCCCCCGGCGGGACGGCAGCACGGCAGCGCCGGGCATCCGGCTGGAGAATGTGACCGTCGCCTACCGCCGCCATCCGGCCGTGCACCATCTTTCCGGGGAGTTCGCGCCCGGCTCGCTGACGGCTGTCGTCGGCCCCAACGGCGCCGGCAAGTCCACGCTGCTGAAGGCGATCATGGGGACGCTGCGTCCCGAATCGGGCCGGATCGAGATTTCCGGGATCGACCGGCGCGACATCGCCTATCTCCCGCAGATCAGCGAACTCGACCGCACCTTCCCGATCACGGTGCTCGACCTCGTTTCCATGGGTCTGTGGCGCAAGTGCGGTGCCTTTGGCGCCGTGACGCGCGCCATGATGCAGCAGGTCAGGGAGGCAGTCGCCACGGTGGGGCTCGCCGACCTCGCGGATCGCCCCGTCGGCACGCTGTCCGGCGGCCAGTTCCAGCGCGCGCTGTTCGCCCGGATGCTGCTGCAGGACGCCCGCCTCCTGCTGCTCGATGAGCCTTTCACCGCGCTCGACATGAAAACCACCGCCGACCTCCTGCGGCTGGTGAAGGACTGGCACGGCGAAAACCGCACCATCATCGCCGTGCTGCACGATCTTGATCTGGTGCGGGAGCATTTTCCGCGGGCGATGCTGCTGGCCCGCTCCGTCGTGGCGTGGGGCGACGCGGCGAAGGTGCTCACGCCGGCGAACATGCTGGAAGCGCGGCGCATGTGCGAGGGCTTCGACGAAGATGCCCCCGTCTGCCGCTCCGACGCCGCGTGACCGCACGATGTTATACGATTTCCTGTTCGCGCCCTTTGCCGACTACGGCTTCATGCGCCGCGCGCTCGCGGGCTGTCTCGCGCTATCCTTCGGCGGATGCCCTCTCGGCATCCTGCTGGTGCTGCGCCGCATGAGCCTGATGGGGGACGCGATGTCCCATGCTATCCTGCCCGGCGCCGCCATCGGCTTTCTGGTCGCAGGCCTGTCGCTCGTCGCCATGACCATCGGCGGCATCGTCACCGGCCTGACGGTCGCGCTGCTCGCGGGCCTCGTCTCCCGCGCGACGCCGCTGCGGGAGGATGCCAGCTTCGCGGCCTTCTACCTGATCTCGCTCGGGCTCGGCGTGCTCATCGTGTCGATGCGCGGATCGAACATGGATCTGCTGCATGTGCTGTTCGGCACCGTGCTGGCGCTCGACGACGCGGCGCTCGTCCTCATCGTGTCGATCGCCACGATCACGCTCGTTGCGCTCGCCGTCATCTACCGGCCGCTGATTCTCGAATGCCTCGATCCCGGTTTCCTGCGCGCGGTCGGCGGACAGGGCGCGATCGGGCCGGGGCCGGTCATCCATATGGGCTTCATCGCGCTGGTGGTGCTCAACCTCGTTGGCGGTTTTCAGGCGCTCGGCACGCTCATGGTTGTCGGGCTGATCATGCTGCCGGCCGTCTCGGCGCGCTTCTGGTCCCGGAACGTGCCGGGCCAGATGGCCGCCGCCGTGCTCTTCGGCGCGATAGCGAGCATAGCGGGCCTGCTCGCCTCCTATCACTGGAGCGCGCCGGCTTCCTCATCCATCATTCTTGCCGCGGGCGGCATCTACATCCTGTCCGTCATCGCCGGGCGCTTCGACAGCATCGCCGCCTCGGCGATCCAGTTGCGCCACCGCACCGGCTGACGGCGGCAGCGTCTTTCCGGGTCAGGCGCTCACCGTGCGCAAGACGGCGGCGGGCCGTTCGCGCACGCCTTCGCGGTCGTCGAGGGCTTCGGCCTTGCGCAGTTCCGACAATGCCTCATCCAGATCGGCCATCGCGTCGGCGAGCTGGTTCTTGAGGTCGTCCGCCGATTGCAGCAGGTTGTCACGCCTCTGCGCGGCAGCCCTGGCATAGGTGGGATAGGCGAAGTGGTTGACGTCGGCGATGCCGGAGCGCTTTTCTTCCGCCGCGATCTCCTTGTCGAGATCCTCCGCCATGCGCTGGAAGTCGGCGATCATCGCCTCGATCTGCGCGAGGCGTCGGCGTTTTTCCTGTACGCGGAATGTCTTCAACTGAATGATGCCGCTGCGAGGTTTCATCGCTGATATCGCTCCCGTCAGGCGCAAGCCGGCATTCCGGCTCCGGTTCTCTCTGGCGCCTATCTTTGCCGATACAGGTTGATCCTTCCTTACCGGAAACGCGCTGACGTCATTATTGTCGCGTCTTCTGCCGCATTCAGATATCGAGCGTCACCGTCACGGGTGCGTGGTCGGACGGCCGCTCCCAGCCGCGCGCATCCCGCGATATCTCGGAGGCCTGCAGCGCCGGCGCGAGGCTCGGCGCCAGCCAGACGTGGTCGAGTCGCCGGCCCTTGTTCGCGGCCGCCCAGTCGGGCGAGCGATAACTCCACCAGGTGAAGACCTTCTCGGGTTCCGGGTGCAAGGTGCGCACAGCGTCCACGTAGGTGCTTGCCTGCCGGAACGCTTCCAGCCGTTCGGTCTCCACGGGCGTATGGCTCACCACACCGAGCAGCGCCTTGTGATTCCACACATCCGTCTCGTAGGGCGCGACGTTGAGGTCGCCAACGAGGATGCTCGGCTTGCCGGCTGGGCGCACGTCCTCATTCCACAGCATCAGTTCGTCGAGGAAGGCGAGCTTGTGGGCGAAGCGCGGATTGACCTCCGGGTCCGGAATGTCGCCGCCGGCAGGCACATAGAAGTTGTGGATACGCATGCCCTTGACGCGCCCGTTCGCGCCGCCAGGCGCGCCTGTTCCCGCAAGCTCGACCGATATGTAGCGCGAATCGTCCTTGTCGCAAAAGTGCTTCACCTCGACATCGGCGAAGGGAACGCGCGAGACGATGGCGACGCCGTGATACCCCTTCTGCCCGTTCAGCGCGATGTGCTGGTAGCCGTGCGCCCGGAACGCCGCCGAGGGAAACTGGGCGTTGGGGCACTTCGTTTCCTGAAGGCACAGGACATCCGGCTCATGCTCGGCGAGAAAGCGGGTGACCTGATCGATGCGCAGGCGAACGGAATTGATGTTCCAGGTGGTGATGGAAAACGGCACGGCGGACTCTTCGGCGGGGATCGGAGCGGAATCGGGAGCGGCGGCAACTCCGTCAGCTTGCCCCTCATGTCCCGCCGATACAAGCGCGGAATGCGGGCGGGTGGCTTAACTCGTCGCGGAACAGGCGGGCCGCCCGATATTCCGTTTCCGCTATCCGCGAGCTGAGTCCAGGGCGCTTTCCCGTCAGAATTCGCTCCAGACAAGGAAGCGCGGAGAGAGAACCGGCCCAATGATCGGTTTTCTATCTAGCGGCGCGTTACCTGTACGCCGGAGAGGGCGACGGTCGTCTCGTAGCCCTGCGGATCGACGACCTGCCACTGGCGCAGCACGTCCGTCCGCGCGTCGTAACGCAGTGTGACGGTCGAGGTGCCGCCCAGCGTGGCGCTGTCCTCCAGCGTGATATCGATCGCGCCGCCGGGGTCGATATCGACGTTCTTTACCTTTACGTCGCGCGCAAGATCGACGTTGTCGCGCAGCAGGAATTTCAGCGGCGTCTGGCCGATGGAATAGACGTCGTTCGTGCGTAGTTTCGAATCCCGCACCGCGACCGAGCGGCCGTCCGCGACGATTTCGAGCGTGCTCGGCGGATCGTAGGCGAAGCGTAGCCGGCCGGGACGCTGGACGTAAAGCGTGCCGCCGACCTGACGCCCGTCCGCCCCCGTCTGCAGGAAGCGCCCGGTCAGCGTGCTGATGCCGTTGAGATAGGCGTTGACGCGCGCAACCGCCTCCGCAGGCGTACGCGGCATCGCCGCCGCAGCGGGACGCTGCGCGACGGCGGCAGGCGGCGCGGCCAACGCCGGCGCTTCCGCCGGGACCGGCGTCGCAGGCGCCAGCGCGGCGGCGCCCCCGAGACCGGACGGGCGGCGCGGCGGCAGCGGCATCGCGCTCTGCACCGCCGGGGCGGGCGAAGCCGCCGGCGCCGGTGCAGCGGGCGCAAGCGGGACAGCCGCAGCCGGGGAAGCGCGACGCGCTGGCGGCCCGGGCGGAGCTGAACCGGAGGCCGGGCGCGCGGGCGGCTGTTCCGGAGCGGGCGCCTGCGGCGCGGCCGCGGGGGCCTGCTCTTCCTTCTTGAACATGCCGTCGAGGAAGCGGCTGAGCGGATCCTGCGCATATCCCGCCACCGGCAGAGCCGTCGCCGCGAGGAACGCCGCACCCATGATCGCGGGCCTATACCATCGGAACCGTCTCGTCATATCACCATCTGCACCGGAACCGCCGCGTCAGTGCGGCGCAAGTCTTTAACACTGTTGATATGGCGAAAGCACGTCCTCAGTTGCAAGCCCTCTTCAGTTGCAAGCCCTCTTCACGCTGCAGATCCCCTTCAGGTTGCAAGTTTCCTTCAACCCTGTTCGGTGGGATCCTCGCCGCCGAGCAGGATTTCACGCTTGCCGGCGTGATTGGCGGGGCCGACGATCCCTTCGAGTTCCATGCGCTCCATGATCGAAGCCGCGCGGTTGTAGCCGATTTGCAGGCGGCGCTGGATATACGAGGTGGAGGCCTTCTTGTCGCGCAGCACGATGGCGATGGCCTGGTCGTAGAGGTCGTTGCCGCCGCCGGCGCCGTTCGCGGTGTTGTCGAAGACGGCGCTGCCGTCCGATTCTGCAACCGCCTCCTCATCCGCCGTGACGGCTTCGAGATATTGCGGCCGGCCCTGCGTCTTGAGATGGGCGACAATCTTCTCCACCTCGTCGTCGGAGACGAAGGGGCCATGCACGCGCACCACGCGCCCGCCGCCCGCCATGTAGAGCATGTCGCCTTGCCCGAGGAGTTGCTCCGCCCCCTGCTCGCCGAGAATGGTGCGGCTGTCGATTTTGGAGGTGACCTGGAAGGAGATGCGGGTCGGGAAGTTGGCCTTGATGGTGCCGGTGATGACGTCGACGGACGGGCGCTGCGTCGCGAGGATGACATGGATGCCGGCCGCGCGCGCCATCTGCGCCAGACGCTGGATCGTGCCTTCGATCTCCTTGCCCGCCACCATCATGAGGTCGGCCATCTCGTCGACGACGATGACGATGTAGGGCAGCGGATCGAGGTCCATCACCTCGTCCTCGTAGATGGCCTCGCCCGTATCCTTGTCGAAGCCGACCTGCACGGTGCGGGTGATGACCTCGCCCCGCGCCTTGGCGTCGCGCACGCGGGTATTGAAGCCGTCGATGTTGCGCACCGACAGCTTCGACATCTTCTTGTAGCGCTCCTCCATCTCGCGCACCGCCCATTTCAGCGCCACGACCGCCTTCTTGGGATCGGTGACGACGGGGGTGAGCAGGTGTGGAATGCCGTCGTAGACCGACAGTTCGAGCATCTTCGGGTCGACCATGATCAGCCGGCATTCCTCGGGCCGCAGCCTGTAGAGCAGCGACATGATCATGGTGTTGATGGCCACCGACTTGCCCGAACCCGTGGTGCCCGCCACCAGCAGGTGCGGCATGCGCGCGAGATCGGCGATCACCGGCTCGCCGCCGATGGTCTTGCCGAGGCAAAGGGCTAGCTTGAATTTCGACCGCTGGAACTCCTCCGAGGCCAGCAGCTCGCGCAGGAACACGGTTTCGCGCCGGGCGTTCGGCAGCTCGATACCGATGGCGTTGCGGCCCGCGACCACCGCCACGCGCGCGGACACCGCGCTCATGGAGCGGGCAATGTCGTCGGCGAGCGAGATGACGCGCGAGGACTTCGTGCCGGGCGCGGGCTCCAGCTCATAGAGCGTGACCACCGGGCCGGGGCGCACGTGGATGATGTCGCCGCGCACGCCGAAGTCTTCCAGCGTGCTTTCGAGCAGGGCGGCGTTCTGTTCCAGCGCATCCTCGGAGATCGTGTCCTTCGGCCCCGCTGGAATCGCGAGCACGGAAAGCGGCGGCATCTGATACTCGCCGGAGGGCGCGACCGCCTGCGGCACGCGCCGTGTCGTCACACCGGCGGACGGCGCGTGCGTAGGCGCCGCGGCGGCGGTACGGACCATCGCTGCGCCGGCCGTTGCTCCCACGGCTGCGGCATTCACGCGCGGCTGGAGGGGCCTGCCGGCCCCCTCGCCTGCCGGGCGCGGGGCCGGTCGTGCCACGACGGGCGGCGGCGGCGCATACGGGTCGTCGTCATTGGAGGGCGCCAGCGCGGATGGGCGCGCCGTATGCCGCAGAAACACCGGCGGCGCTTCGTGCCCGGCGGCGAATTCCGCGTCCAGTGATGCGCTGTCGTGTTCCTCCGCCGCGTCGATATCCGCGATATCGTCGTCATGCGGGTCGACGCTGGCTTGCGCATCCTCCGCCCAGCGGTCGTCGGCATGCTCTTCCCCGGCATCCGCCTCGCCTGCGAAGGGCGCGAACGCATCGGCTTCGCGCCGATCCTCGGGATAGCCGGCGAACGCCGCCTCGTCGGCGGGTGCGAAGTCATGCGCCGCGTTGTCCGCCGCCAGGCTGTCCGCCGTCATCTCGCCAGCCATCATGCCGTCCGTCGCGACGCGCTGGCGCGCGGCCAGCTCGCGGTCCGTGCTGCGGGTGAAGCGCACATTCGGCGGCAACTGGAACGGCTTGCGCCATGCCGGAGTGCCGTCGGCCGAAACTGCGCCTTCGGGAGCGCCCAGAGGGGCGTCGAAAGACGGCGGCGCAGCAATCGGCTCCGGCGGTTGCGGAAGAACGGCGGCGGGAACGGGCGCCGCCGGCATGTGGACGCGCGACGGGCGCCCGCGCGTGGGTGCGAAGGCGGCGATTTCGGGCGGAATGTCCCCTGCCGCCTCGATGCTCCCGTCGCCGGTAAATGCGGGCGCGGCCTGTGGATAGCCTTGCGGAAAGTTCTGCGCGGGTGCCTGGTGCACAGCCTGCGGCTGGTGCGTGGCGTACGACTCGGCAAAGTCGTAATCGTCGCCGAACACGGGCTCCCGCGCCGGGTGCGCTGCCAGCCCTTCGGCGGGCTCGCGCCCGTCACGCAGCGGGTCGGGCTTGCGGAAGCGACGTGCGAGTGCCGTGCGCAGCGTCATCAGGCCATGGATGACGGCGCCCAGCGAGACGATCCCCCAGCCCGGCTCGTCGCGGCCGTCGTCATCCGCGGCCGGCATATCGTAAGGAGACTCGGGGGACGGAGAGCGCGCGGCTTGCGCGAGGCCGAAGCCAGAGGCCGCAGAAAGCGCGAGAATGGCGGTAGCGGCATAGAAGAGCCCGACGATCACGCCGCCGATGCCGCCCGTGCCGGCCAGGCCGTGGCCGCCGAACAGCAGCGCATCGCCGACCACACCGCCAAGTCCGGACGGCAGCGGCCAGCGGGCGGTTTCCGGCAGCGCGCTCGCGACCGCCGAGGCAGCGCCCGTTCCCACCAGCCAAAGGCCGATGCGCAGCGCCGGACGCGGCAGCGGCCGCCGCCCCACGAGCCGGATGGCCCAGACCGCGCACGGCAGCAGCAGCGCGACGGAGCCGAGGCCGAATATCTGCATGATGAGATCGGCGAAGATGGCCCCCGGCATGCCCAGCATGTTGGCGACCCGCCCGTCCGTGGCGTGGGTCAGGCTCGGGTCCTCAACCGACCACGTCATCAGCGCCAGAACCGATGCACCGATGAACGCGAGCAGGAAAAGGCCGGCCAGTTCGACAGCACGCTGCACCATGAAGCGGCGCAACGCATCGGAAATATCCTCAGCGTGGGACGAGGTCCTTCGGATGGTTCGCATGTTTCGGGCAGAACTCGCAAATTGGCTTGATTCGAGCCAAGTGTAGTCCCCAGGCGGTTAAACCGGGATTAACTCTGGCGCGACGATTAACGTTAAGCCGGCGAAGCGCGATGCGAGCGAGGCGACGGTTGCGTCGCTCCTATGGCGAATGCGATCTATTTTTCGAATCATATGTCATTTTCTCCAGATATATGTCATATATGACGATATCATGCCTGTCACCGCCAGGAGAAAGGTTCCGGTGTTGACAATTGCGGCGGGTTTTTGACAGCGGTGCGTGCAAAGTGTAGCTTCATCGTGACGGTTCCTTCCGAGGATGAAAAGGGAACGCAGTGAGCGCGATGCGTGATACTGCGGCTGCCCCCGCAACTGTGAGCGGCAGGCTTGCGCCACGAGGCCACTGGATTTCGGTCCGGGAAGGCGGTGCAGGCGTCAACCGCGAGCCAGGAGACCTGCCGTCGGACGTGGTCACAGCGGACCATCGGTCGGGGTGTGCCGGTGCGGGCTTGCCGTTCTCGTCTTCGGGCGGGCGGGTGTGTCTTGTCGCGGTGACGTGCCACCTGACGTGCGCTGCCTCCGGGCCGGCGTTGCCCGAAGAGGTTCTGTCTTGTTCCCTCCCCTCCGCCTGTCGACGGCGCATGCGCTGCGCGTCGCTTTTCTGTTTTCCGTTCCGCCGGCGCTGGCGGCGCTCGCCATGCAGGCCGACCCGGTGCACGCCCGGCAGGCGGATGCAATGATGCTTGACGAGATCACGGTGACCGCGACCGCCGTACCGACGCCGGTGGCGCAGGTCGGCTCGGCGGTGACGGTCATCACGGAGCAGGAGATAGCCCGCGACCAGCGGCGCACGCTCGCGGACGCGCTCGCCACGGTTCCCGGCCTGAACATGGTGCAGACCGGTGGTCCCGGTGGGCAGGCATCCGTTTTCCTGCGCGGCACCAACGCCAACCACGTGAAGGTGCTGGTCGACGGCGTGCCGGTCAATGATCCGTCGACGCCGAATGGCGTGTTCGATTTCAGCCATCTGGCGACAGCCGACGTCGCGCGCATCGAGGTGCTGCGCGGCCCGCAGAGCGGCCTGTACGGCGCGGATGCACTCGGGGGGGTGATCAGCATCACGACGAAGGCCGGCAAGGGGCCGCCAAAGGCGGCGCTCATGCTCGAAGGCGGTTCGGCAGGCACCTTCAACCAGAGCGCGAGCCTGTCCGGCGGCGGCGAGCGGTTCGACTATTTCTTCTCCGCCGCTCACCTGCGGACGGAGGCGACGCCGGTGACGCCGCCGGAACTGGTGCCACCCGGCCAGCGCATCAACGACGACTTTTATGACAACTGGAGTTTCGCCACGCGGCTCGGCTTCGCGGTCACCGACAATTTTCGCCTGTCCGTCGTCGGCCGCTACAGCGACGCGCTGCTGAAGAACACGACCGACGGAGGTTGGCCCGGCGCTCCGAACGCCGCCCGCAGCGAACAGCGCAACCAACGCTTCGTAACCCGTGCGGAGGGCGTGTGGTCGCTGTGGGACGGGCGCATCACCAACACCTTTGGCATCGGCTACGCCAACGAGGACCGCGAGAGCACGGAGCCCGCGACCGCGTTCGGCCCCGGCAGCGTGACGGAGTATCTCGGCGAGCGGACGATCTACGACTGGCGCGCGGATGTCGTCGTCGCGCCCGATCACAAGCTCATCCTTGGGCTCCAGCACGAACGCGAACGCTTCGACGACGCCAGCCTTACGGCGTCTGCCGGCAACAGCGCGGGATTCATCGAATGGCAGGGGAAGATTTTCGACCGCCTTGCCTTCGCCGCCAACATTCGCCACGACGACAACGACGATTTCGGTGCCCACACCACCTGGCGCATCGCCCCCACCTTCACGCTGCCGGTGCTGGAAACGCGCTTGAAGGCGAGCGTCGGCACGGGGTTCAAGGCCCCTACCCTGAGCCAGCGCTTCATGGATTCGCGCCCGCTCTACAACTTCTACGGCAATCCGGATCTGCGGCCGGAGGAAAGCACCGGCTACGATATCGGCTTCGAGCAACCGCTTGCCGGAGAGCGCGTGCTGATCGGCGCCACGTATTTCCACAACGATATCGACAATCTCATCAACACCAACACGGATTTCACGTCCTACGAGAACGTGGGCAAGGCGACGACGCGGGGCGTGGAAGCCTTCGCGGCGGTGGCGCTGACGCCGGCGGTCGACCTGCGCGCGGACTATACTTTCACCCTCGCGCGTGATGACGTTGCGCGGCAGGAGCTGCTGCGCCGCCCCCGGCACAAGGCGAGCTTCACCGCGCGCTGGCAGGCGACGGAGAAGCTGGGGCTTTCCGCGACCGCGCTTTATGTTGGTGCGTGGGTGGACGGCAACCGCGATTTCTCCATCCCGCGCCTGCGCACGTCGGGATATGCGACCGTCAACGTCGCCGTCGACTACAAGGCCGCCGACAGCACGGTGCTGTTCGCGCGCGTCGACAACCTGTTCGACCGCCGCTATGAAAACCCGGTCGGCTTCCTGCGGCCGGGGCTCGGCGTCTATGCCGGCCTGCGCTTCACGCCGCCGTGACGCGGCGAGCGTCCCGACGGCAGGAGCCTTGGCGGCAACACGATGGGCAACGGCAATCCATGAAGGATCGGCGAACGCGAAAGAGTGCGGCGGGTGCGGCCTGCGGCCTCGCGGGTCTGCTGCTGTCCGTCTTTTGCTACGCTCCCGGTGCCCGCGCCGCCCGTTTCGTGTCCATCAATATGTGCGCGGATGAATTGCTGCTGCGGCTCGCCGATCCTGCCGACATCGCTTCGCTCAGTTATCTCTCGCGAGATGCGCGCAACAGTACGATAGCGACGCAGGCCGCCGCGTTTCCCGTCAACCGCGGGCGGGCGGAGGAGGTGATGGCGCTCGCTCCCGATCTTGTGTTCGCGAGCGCGTTCTCGGCGCCGGCGACGCTCTCCATGCTGCGCCGCCTCGGCGTTCCGCTCGCGGTGCTCGATGTGCCGACGACGTTCGAGGCGATCGCCGCCCAGGTGCGCGGCGTGGCCAGTCGCATCGGCCGGCCAGAGGCCGCCGAGCGGGAGGTGCACCTCATGAACGGGCGGCTCGCCGGCCTCCGGCGGGAATTGCCCCTGCCCCCGGCCACGGCGCTCGTCCTGCAGGCGAACAACATCGCCGTCGGCGCGGGAACGCTGATCGACAGCGTGCTCGCGGAAGCAGGCCTCGTCAATCTCGCCGCGCAGGCCGGCATTGTCGGCTATGGGCGGATGCCGCTGGAGGCGATCCTGATCCGCCCGCCCGATATCCTCATCGTCGATACCGACAACGAGGGCGCCCCCGCGCTCGCCACGCAGGCGCCGCGCCATCCCGCGCTTGTGGCGCTTGCCCGGCGCGGCGCGATGCGGACCGTCGACATGCCGTCGCGGCTGTGGACCTGCGCCGGCCCTGGCACCGTGGAGGCCGTGGCCTATCTGCGCCGCGCGCTGCAGGGGAAAACGCCATGAGCACCCTGCGGCCGCTCACTCACCGGCAGACCGTCGCGGCGCTGGCGATGGTCGCGGCGCTGCTGACGGCGCTATCGACGGCGGTCGGCGAGACGCGGCTCGACGTTTTCGCGGCCGCGGCCGACTTCGTCCACGGCCGGGACAGCCTTGCGTCGCTGATCCTCGTCGAACTGCGTCTGCCGCGCGCGCTGCTCGGTGCCGCCACCGGCTTCGGCCTCGGGCTCGCCGGCGCTGCCATGCAGGGGCTGTTGCGCAATCCTCTTGCGGAACCGGGCGTGATGGGCATCTCGGGCGCGGCGGCGCTGGGGGCGGTGGTCATGTTCTATGCCGGGCTCACCGGCGTTTTCGTCTTCGCCCTGCCGCTCGGCGGCATGGCGGGCGCGGCGGCGGCCAGCGTCATCCTGTTCGCGCTCGCCGGCCGGGGACTGGGCACGATGGCGCTGGTGCTGGCGGGCGTCGCCATCAACAGCCTCGCGGGCGCGCTGACGTCGCTGGCGCTCAACCTGTCGCCCAACCCCTACGCGGCGCTTGAGATCGTGTTCTGGCTGATGGGATCGCTCGCCGACCGCAGCCTTGCCGATATCGCCCTCGTGCTCGTGCCGGCAGCGCCCGGGTGGTGGCTGCTGCTGACCGCCGGCCGGGCTCTCGATGCGCTGAGCCTCGGGGAGGACGTGGCGCAAAGTCTTGGCTTCAACCTGCGATGGCTGCGCATCCGGCTCATCCTCGGCACGGCGCTCGCGGTGGGCAGCGCGGTGGCGGTGACGGGCATGATCGGCTTCGTCGGCCTCGTGGCACCGCATCTGGCGCGCCCCCTCGCCGGCCGTGAACCCGGCCGCGTGCTGCCGGCGGCGGGCTTCGTCGGCGCCATCCTGACGCTCGGCGCGGACATTCTGCTGCGCCTGCTGCCCACACAGCCGGAACTCAATCTCGGCGTGGTCACGGCCCTTGTCGGCGCGCCCTTCCTGTTCCTGCTCCTGCGGCGCCTGCGGGGAGAGGCCTGACGATGATCGTGACCGGACATCTCCGATTGTCGCTCAAGGGTGTGCCCGTCCTGCGGGGCATCGATCTCTCGCTGCCGCGCGGCCAGCTGGTCGGCCTGATCGGCTGCAACGGCGCGGGAAAATCGACGCTGCTGCGCGTGCTCGCCGGGCTTGTCCCGGCCGACGAAGGCACGGTGCTGGTCGACGGGCAGCCGGTCGGCACCATCGACCCGAAGGAGCGCGCGCGGCTGATCGCCTACCTGCCGCAGACAGGGCCGGCGCACTGGAACCTCTCCGTCGAGGCGCTGGTGCGTCTCGGCCGCCTGCCCCACTTCGCCGATCCCCGCCGTGACGGCGATGCCGTCGCGCGCGCGCTCGATGCCACCGCCACGGCGCATCTGCGTGGACGCGACGTCGACACGCTTTCCGGCGGGGAGCGCATGCGTGTGCTGCTAGCGCGGGCGCTGGCGGTCGAGGCGCCCGTCCTGCTCGCGGACGAGCCCATCGCCGCGCTCGACCCTCGCCAGCAACTGCTCGTGCTTGGCCTGCTGCGCCGCATGGCGGAGGCGGGCGGGCTGATCGTCGCCGTGCTGCACGATCTCTCGCTCGCAAGCCGGTTCTGCGACCGTCTCGTGCTGCTGAACCGGGGCGCCATCCTTGCCGACGGCCCTTGCGGCGCGGTGTTGACGGACGCCAACATTGCCGCCGCCTACGGGGTGAGCGCGGTCCGCGTGGATCATGCGGGCGAACGGTTCATCCTGCCGTGGCGGCCCATATGAGCCGGGTTTTGCGTACGAACGGCAGGCCCTGTATAGTGAGTGATATAACATATCGTTTCTCACGCCGCCGCATGGCGATTTTCACGTTTCATGCGGTTGCCCCAAAGGTTCTCCGAAAATCCCGGGGCTCTCCGAGAGTTCCTTGGGTTCTCTGAGGGTTCCCGGGATTTTCCAAGAGGTTGTCACATGCTGAACAGGCGTCTCCTGCTCGCGCTTACGGCGGGGCTTTCTCTGGCGGCCGTCGCCGCTTCCATCCCCGCCCATGCGGCCGGGGAGCGGGTGAAAGCGGTCGCGAGTTTTTCCATCCTCGGCGATCTCGTCCGGGAAGTCGGCGGTGACCGGGTCGAGGTCGCCACGCTTGTCGGCGCCAACGGCGACGCGCACGTCTACGAGCCCACGCCTGCGGACGCCCGCAAGCTGGGCGAGGCGCAACTTCTGTTCGAGAACGGCCTGGCCTTCGAGAGCTGGCTGCCGCGCCTCATCAGGGCTTCGGGTTTCGCGGGCACCCGCGTCGTGGTTTCGGAAGGCATCACGCCGCGTGCCTTCCGGGGCGAGGACGATGGCCACGATCATGCGGACGGCCACGGCGGCGGACATGCGGATCATCGCCACGGCATGGAGGATCCCCATGCGTGGCAGAATGTCGCCAACGCCGTCATTTATGTGAAGAACATCGCCGCGGCGCTGGAGAAGGCCGATCCCGACCATGCCGCCGCCTACCGCGAGCGCGCCACGGCCTATGCGGCGCGGCTCGCGGCGCTCGACGCGAAGCTGAAGGCGCGGTTCGGCGCCATCCCCGAGGCGCGCCGCAAGGTTGTGACCACGCACGACGCCTTCGGCTACTTCGGAAGCGCTTACGGCATCGCGTTTCTGGGCCCCAGGGGCGTCAGCACGGAAAGCGAGGCCTCCGCGAGCGACGTGGCGCGGATCATCGACCAGATCAGGGAAGACGGCATCACTGCCGTGTTTCTGGAGAACATCACCAGCCCGAAGCTGACGGAGCAGATCGCCTCCGCCACCGGCGTGAAGGTTGGCGGCCGGCTGTATTCTGATGCCCTCGCCGCCCCCGGCGAGCCGGCCTCGACCTACATCGGCCTCGTCGAATCGAACGCTGCCCGGCTCATCGAGGCGCTGGGCGGAACGCCCTGACGCCCCTCTCCCCCGCACGCCGCACGCGACATCTCCGCCCGGGAATATGGTTGCATCCGGATTGATGCGGACGCTTCCGTGTTGCATACATGGTGATCGAAAGTCGAACGGGAGGCATCCATATCATCGACAACAACGGATCATCGGGGGAAAGCGGGCATGGCGACTGACGGCGGGACAGACGGCGCGACGGCCCTGCCGCAGCTCGCCGAACCGGCGCCGGGCGCGCCGCGGCGCGCGCCGGGCGGCTCGGCGGGAGACCGCTATCACGATATCATCCAGGCCGCAGCCGTCCTCTTCGCCGAACGCGGATATCTGGCGACCTCGATGCGTGACATCGCGGAGCGCGTCGGCCTGCTGGGCGGCTCTCTCTATCATCATATCCGCTCGAAGGAGGAATTGTTCGTCGCGGTGCACGACTATGCGCTGCAATACGCCTCCGAGCAGATCGAGGCCGCCGTCGCCAGGGAGACGACGCCGTGGGAGCGGCTGAAAGCCGCATGCGTGCGCCATCTGGAACTGCAACTCAACCCCGAGGTCAACGCGGTTCCCTTCCTGTCTGACTTCCGCAACATCCCCGCCGAGCTGCATGACAAGCTTATCGCCCGGCGCGACATCTTCGAGCGCACCTATGCCGATCTGGTCGACGCGCTGCCCCTGCCCCCTCACATCGATCGCGGCGTTTATCGCTTGTTGCTGATCAGCCTGATCAATTCCGTCAGGTCGTGGTACCGGCCCGGGCGCATGACGATCGCGGAAATCGGCCTTCAGGTACTCTACGTTTTCCGCCACGAGGCGGACGCCGGTGGCGGTCTCCACGGGCGCGACGCATGACGGGCCGGAACCGCCGCAGGGCCGTTTGAAGTTCGGCATTGATTCAAGATTGGAATTCATTCAATTTCCTCGCGGCGAGCGTCCTGAGGGCTTGACCGTACGGAGAGCTTCTGGTTTGACCGGTCAGCCAAACATTTGTTTGGCGGCGTGTCGTCCGGGACGGACGTCGGTCTGCCCGGTGATGCGTTGGGCTGGGAGAGAAACTACATGACGGAAATGGACCAGAATCTCGAGGCCCAAAGCCGCGAGTCCATGGAATATGATGTGGTGATCGTGGGTGCGGGGCCGGCCGGGCTGGCCGCCGCCATTCACATCAAACAACTGGCGGCTGAAAGCGGCGCCGATATTTCCGTCGTAGTGGTCGAGAAGGGTTCCGAGGTCGGGGCGCATATCCTGTCCGGCGCGGTGGTCGATCCGATCGGCCTCGACGCCCTGCTGCCGGACTGGCGGGAGGCCGAGGACACGCCGCTGACCACACAGGTGACCGACGACCATTTCTATCTGCTCGGCCCCTCCGGCGGCATTCGCCTGCCGAACTTCCTGATGCCGCCGCTGATGTCCAACCACGGCAACTTTATCGGCTCGCTCGGCAATGTCGCGCGCTTCCTCGCGGCACGGGCGGAGGAGCTTGGCGTCGAAATCTATCCGGGCTTCGCCGCGACTGAGATACTCTACGGCGAGAACGGCGCCGTCGAGGGCATCGCCACCGGCGACATGGGCATCGACCGGCAGGGCCATGCGCGCGCCGACTTCACACGTGGCATGGAACTGCGCGGCAAGTACACACTGTTCGCGGAAGGCGCGCGCGGCAGCCTGACGAAGCAGATCATACCGCGTTTCGGCCTGGACAAAGGCCGCTCGCCGCAGAAATTCGGCATCGGCCTCAAGGAGCTGTGGCAGGTCGATCCGTCGCGCTTCAAGCCTGGCCTCGTCCAGCACAGCTTCGGCTGGCCGCTCGACAGCGGCACGGGCGGCGGCTCGTTCCTGTATCATTTCGAGGATAACCTGGTCGCCGTCGGCTTCGTCGTGCACCTCGATTACAAAAATCCCACGCTGTCACCATTCGACGAGTTCCAGCGCTTCAAGACCCACCCGCTGATCCGCGATACGTTCGAGGGCGCCAAGCGGCTGTCCTATGGCGCGCGCGCCATCACGGAAGGCGGCTGGCAGTCGGTGCCGGCGCTCGCCTTTCCCGGCGGCGCGCTCCTCGGCTGCGCGGCCGGTTTCGTCAACGTGCCGCGCATCAAGGGCAGCCACAACGCCGTCGCTTCCGGCATGCTGGCGGCGCGCTCCGTCGTGTCGGCGCTCGCGGCTGGCCGAGCCTATGACACGCTGCAGGACTATGAGGATGGCTGGCGCGCGTCGAGCATCGGGCGGGACCTGAAGCCGGTGCGCAACGTCAAGCCGCTGTGGTCGCGGTTCGGCACGTTCATCGGCGTGGCGCTTGGCGGCTTCGACATGTGGACGACGACGCTGACCGGCGGCCGCTCGCTGTTCGGCACGCTGCGCCACCGCAAGCGCGACTGCGATTCCCTGCTGACGATCGACCGCGTGAAGCCCCTCACCTACCCGAAGCCAGACGGCGTGCTGACCTTCGACAAGCTGTCGTCGGTGTTCCTGTCCAACACCTCCCATAGCGAGGACCAGCCGGCGCACCTGAAGCTGACGGACCCCGCCGTTCCGATCAAGCGGAACCTGCCGCTCTATGGCGAGCCGGCGCGCCTCTACTGCCCGGCCGGTGTCTACGAGGTCGTCTACGGCAACGAGGAGGCGCACACCGATCCGCGCTTCGTCATCAACGCGCAGAACTGCGTGCACTGCAAGACGTGCGATATCAAGGATCCGTCCCAGAACATCACCTGGGTGCCGCCGGAAGGTGGCGGCGGTCCTAACTATCCGAATATGTAACGGCACGTATTCGGTGCAGCTCAGGCTGCATCGAATATTTACAATTGTAACTAGTTTTACTAAAAAGTATGACATAAACTTGCCGCCAGGGCAGGAAGCTTGTACTTTTCAGATGCATCCCCCTGTAACGATTGATATGACGCATGTCATGTCTGCTCCCCGCCGGTTATGGAGAGGGAGTCTTTCGCAGCACCCGGAGCGCCCGTCATGTCCGAATATACGCCCCCCATCGACGACATTTCCTTTCTCCTGTCCGAGGTCTTCGATATCGACTCTCTCGGGGCGTCGCTGCCCGGGTATGCCGAGGTCAACGCCGAGTTCGCCGTCAGCGTTCTGGAGGAAGCCGGCCGCTTCTTTGCGGAGACTATCCAGCCGCTGAACCTGCCCGGCGACGAGGAAGGCAGCCGGCTCGTCAACGGCGCGGTGCAGACGCCGAAGGGCTTCGCGGAAGCCTACCGGGCCTTCGCGGAGGCCGGCTGGTCGGGCCTTTCGGGCGACCCCGCCTACGGCGGCCAGGGCCTGCCGCGCGTGTTGCAGATTCTCTCCGACGAAATGCTGTCGGCCTCGAACCTGTCGTTCGGCCTGTTCCCCGGCCTGACGCGCGGCGCGACGGAGGCGATCGGCCACCACGCGAGCGACGAACTCAAGGCCACGTACCTGCCCAAGATGATCAGCGGCGAGTGGACCGGCGCCATGGCGCTGACGGAAGCCGGCGCGGGCACGGACCTCGGCCTGCTCAAGACGCAGGCGGAGCCGCAGGCGGACGGCTCCTACAAGATCACCGGCAGCAAGATTTTCATCTCGTCCGGCGACCACGACTTCGGCGGCAACATCATCCATCTGGTGCTGGCGCGCCTTCCCGATGCGCCCAAGGGCGTCAAGGGCATCAGCCTGTTCCTGGCGCCGAAGTTCCTGCTTAATGCCGACGGCTCGCTCGGCGGACGCAACAGCTTCTCGGTCGGCTCGCTTGAGAAGAAGATGGGCATTCACGCCCAGCCCACCTGCGTGATGAACTACGACGGCGCGACCGGCTGGCTGGTGGGGCAGCCGAACAAGGGCCTCTCGGCCATGTTCACGATGATGAACGCGGAGCGCCTGTTCGTCGGCATCCAGGGGCTCGGCATCGCCGACGCCGCCTACCAGAAGGCCGCGCGCTACGCGAAGGAGCGCCTGCAGGGCCGCTCCGTCGACGGCAAGGCGCCGCTCGTGCCGATCATCGAGCATGCGGACGTACGCAAGATGCTGCTCACCGTCCGCTCGTTCGTGGAAGCGGCGCGCGGCCTGGCCGTGTGGACGGCGCTGGAGATGGACAAGGCGCAGCAGCTCGACGATGCGGCGGCGCGGGCGGTTGCGGACGGCAACGTGGCGCTGATGACGCCGGTCGTCAAGGCGGCCTTCACGGACCTCGGCTTCGAGGGCGCGGTGCTGGCGCAGCAGGTGTTCGGCGGCCACGGCTACATCCGCGAATGGGGTCTCGAACAGTTCGTGCGCGACGCGCGCATCGCCCAGATCTACGAAGGCACCAACGGCGTGCAGGCGCAGGATCTCGTGGGCCGCAAGCTCAGCATCGATGATGGCGCGCTGCCCAAGCACTTCTTCGGGCTGGTCGAGGCCGATCTGGCCGCCGCGCCGGCGGATGTCGCGGATATCGTGAAGCCGGTGCGCGAGGCTTTCGAGGTTCTGAAGCAGGCCACGGAGCGGCTCGCGGCGCATGCGGCACAGAACCCCGAGGAACCGGGCGCGGCGGCGACGGACTACCTGCGCCTCTTCGCCCTCGTCTCGCTCGGCTGGATCTGGGTGCGCATCGCCACCGCGGCCGCCGCCAAGGCGGACGGGTCGGCGCTGCACAGGCACAAGCTGGCCGTTGGCCGCTTCTTCGTCGCGCGGGTCCTGCCGCAAGTCTACGGGCTCGACCGCGCGCTGGAGGCGGGCGCCGCGCCGATCACCGCGCTGGAGACGGAAGCGTTCTGACGTTCGCGGAAGCGGCCGGACAATCCGGCCGCGTTCCTGCATGCCGGGAGAGACGTTCGCGGCCGCCCGGGCCGCGGTGGTTGTGTCGCCGTTTCAATCGTGCTGCTATCCGCAATCGTCATTCACGATTCACGGTCGCGCTTCGCACGGGGACGCCGCTGCATGTTCTTTTTCGCCTCGAAGATCGTCTGGTTCTTCACGAGCCCGACGAACCTGCTGCTGATGGTGCTGATCGCGGCGAGCCTGCTGCTCTTCACCCGTTTCTACCGGGTGGCGCGGGTGGTCGTGCTCGGCGTCGGAATCGTGCTGTTCGCGGTTGGCGTGACGCCTTTTTCCCGCTTTCTCGTGCAGACGCTGGAGAACGTCTATCCGGATATCTCGCGTAACCCCGGCCATGTCGACGGCGTCATCGTTCTCGGCGGGTCGACGAGTTTCGCGCGGGGGCAGTTGCGTGTCGGCGAAGCGGGCTCCCGCCTCGTCGCGGCGCTGGAACTGGCACGCGCATATCCGCAGGCGCGCATCATCTTCTCCGGCGGCAGCGCGCGCGTGCTGATCGCGGAAGAGCGGACGGAGGCCGAGGGCGCGCGTATCTTCTTCGATCTCGCCGGCCTTCCGCCGGGTCGGGTCATCTACGAGGATCAAGCGCGCAATACGTTCGAGAACGCCGTTTTCGCGAGGAGGATCGCCGATCCCAGGCCGGGCGAGCGGTGGCTGCTCGTCACCTCCGCGTTCCACATGCCCCGTTCCGTCGCAACCTTTCGCCGTGCAGGGTTCGATGTGGTGCCCTACCCGGTCGATTTCCGCTCGGATGGCCGTTTCAGCGATGACTTTCGTCCGTTCGCCACGGCGCCCGACGGGCTGGGACTGGCCGACATGGTCGTCAAGGAATGGATCGGGATGCTGGTCTACTGGCTGCGGAGCGTTGCCGATTCCGCACCGCAAGGGCAAGGCGGGTAGCCGGGTAGTTGTTCATGCGGCGTGGGCGCGGCGGCGGGCGGGCAATTCCAGCACGACCTCATCCGTGTCCAGCAGACGCTGGCTCGTCAGGATGAAATTGAGCAGGATGCCGTCGACTTCCTGCGCTTCCCGCACGATCTCGTGTGCGGCACGCAGCGCGGTGCGCGTGGGGCCGCCGGCCGCGCCCAGCGAGGAAACGAGCCAGTGTGCGTCATCCCCCCGCACGATGCCGGTGGGGCGTTCCGCCCAGACGACGTAATCGACAAGCAGCGCGATCAGCGCATCGCCCCAGGCATTGCAGGGCTTCGGCACCAGCCGGTCGAGCGCAATCAGTGCATTGGCTTCTTCACGGTTAGCGATGCCATCCGGAAGTATATGCCGCAGCAGTGTACGCACATCCCATTCCGTAATGGCGCGATCGTCATACGCCTTGTCGATGAATTCACGAAGCTTATTGTTAATCATCTTTCAACGCCTCCCCATCCTGCTCGCAGGACAGCGATCAATCTTTGATGCGTTGAGTATTGCGCCCCGGCACCCACAATCCGGTTAACGGCAAAATCTGAATCCGTGTTCAGGTTAAGCGTTGCTAACCCGGCGTGGTTGACGAATCCTGACGATGCCGCCAAAACCCCGGCGGGCCTTGGGATTCGCGAATACCTGCCCGCAGCGTCGTTTCGCGTGTTTTTACGTCCGGTTGACCATCTTCCATGCCGAACAAACGCCTGATCTGCTTCACGCCTGACCGGAGTTTCCTCCTTGCGGCCGTATTTGCGGCCCAAAGGTTACTGAGCCACGGACTCGCCGGAGACATCGACATCGCCATCGTCTGTACGTCGCAGGACGTCGACGGGGACGGCGCCGGCCACGCCGGCGGGCGGCTGCAGATCATCACCAACTCCTTCCAGGGAACGGGAGAAAACGCGCTCGCGGGTCTCCCCCTCGGCCGCCACCTCACGGACGCGGCCTACAGGCGCCTGTTGCTTCCCTTCGTTCTGCCCGCGCATTACGAGCGCATCCTTTATCTCGACAGCGACACGCTGGTCGTGCGGCCGGGGCTTGGCCGCGTGTTCGATCTCGATCTCGGCGGCTGTCCCTTCGCGGCGGCGCTCGACATGATTTTCCTGAAGGATTTCGAGGAGGGCCCGCTGACCGCCGCCTTCCGCGCCTATCGGGCAGGGCTGGGCTTCGCGCCGGACACGCCCTACTTCAACTCCGGCGTGCTGCTGATCGACCGCGCGCGCTGGCGGGAGGAGATGCTGACGGAGCGGGCGGTCGCCTTCGCGCGTGCGCATCCGGAACTCTGCCGGTTCCAGGACCAGAGCGCGCTGAACGCGGTGGCGCGCGGCCGCTGGGCGCCGCTGTCGCCGCGCTTCAACTTCATGGGCGATTTCCTGCTGCTCGATCTCATACGCGACATCGCGCCGGTCGTGCTGCACTTCGTCAACGACCCCAAGCCGTGGCAGTGCGAACGCTGGCGCGGCCCTGCATGGATGCAGGCGCTCTACAGGCCGGATGAGGACGACAGCGCCCTGCCCGCCGGCGTGCCGCTGACGCCGGCATTCCAGCGTTTCCGCGAGCGGCTTCTTGCCTTTCTCGGCGCCCAGCGCTTCATCGATGCCGCGCCCTGATCAGACTGTCAGAACGGTCATGCGCGGCGCCCGTGCGCTGCGCATCAGAATTGCCAGGTGTGGCGCACGAGTGTTGCGGCGGCGGTGAATTCGATAAGGCGCGCGGCGCGGCGCGCCATGGCTTCCTCGTCGGCGCCCCAGATCTCCGCCTGCACATCCTCGTCCACGTGGGCCGCCAGCCACGCCGCCTCCGGCGTAATATGCTGGCGGGCGACGGCCAGCGCGATAAGCACGGAGCCGCTCAGCGCGGTGAGAACGTGCAGCCCGCCGATTGCGTAGGGCGACGGCTGTTCCGCGACGATGCGGGCGATCGTCTCTATGCTTTGCGCCGGCTGCTCGACGAACATCACGCCCTCGGCGAGGAAGAAGCGGGCGCCGAGTTCCTCGCGCGCCCAGTCGAGCAGCGGGTCCCACAGTTGCGCCTGCCGGCGCACCAGCCTTTCCGGTGCGTCGGCGCGGTAGCACAGCAGGTCCGACCCCGCAAAGCGCACGATCTCCGCCGCGACCTCCGGCTGCGCCTGCGATACACCATCGATCACCGAATTGACGAGGCGGGTCATCGGCATGGTGGCGGGATCGATGACCTCCGCCTGCGCCTCCCACTCCTGCGCGAGTACTTCGGCGATGGCGGCGTGCGGCACGGCGACCGGCGCGCGTGCGGGCGTGCGGGCCGCGCGGCCGTCGAGTAGCAGCGCATGGCCCTCGTCGCGCAGCTCGGTGTGGGCGCGCTGGTAAAAGCGCCGGGGAAGTGCCGGCTTGTCGCCACGGGCGACAGCCGGCGCCTGTTCGTCGCGTCCCGCGTCCGGCGGCGGCAGGATGCCGCCGGTGAAGTCGCCGCTCATGTCACCCTCCTGCGTCCGTTGCCTTTGCCGCGACGTCCGTGAGCCGCCTGCGCCGCCGTTCCTTGACGATCAGCATCAGGTTGCGTGCATAGATGAACAGGCTCAGCGACTGGCCGAGAATGATCACCGGCTCGCGCTGCACGATACCGTAGATGAGCGTGATGAAGCCGCCGCCGATGGAAAAGAACCAGAAGGCGACGGGCACCACGCTGCGCCCGGCCCGCTCGCTGGCGATCCACTGCACCAGAAAGCGCGCCGAGAACAGCGCCTGCCCCAGCAGGCCGAGCGCCAGCCAGACGCTGAATTTCTCGATGAATACTTCGTAGAGATAGCCGCCGATGTCCCGCGACAGGGTGATCAACATGCGTTTTAGTCCTCAACGACCGTGGGAATGGCGCCGCGGCGTGCAATAAGCCAGCGCACGCCGACGAGATCGACGATGCCGACCCAGAGCCGGTCGAAAAACCCGTAGTTGGACGTGCCGGTGAAACGTGGCCGATCGATGACATCGACGAGCAGCACGGCATAGCCCTCGCGCTTCACCAGCGCCGGCATGAAGCGGTGCAGGGCCTTGAAGAACGGCAGCGCCAGATAGACCTCGCGATAGAACACCTTCAGCCCGCATCCGGTATCGCGAGTCGCATCGCGCAATATCCAGCGGCGCACGCGGTTGGCGATCCGTGACTGCATGCGCTTGAAACCGGTGTCCTTGCGGCCGACCCGCTGCCCCTGCACGAGGCCGCTGCCGGACGGGCCGCTCAACAGCGTGGCGACCATTTCGGGGATGAAGGCGGGATCGTTCTGCCCGTCGCCGTCGAGCGTCGCGATGACGGGCGAGCGCGCCGCCAGCACGCCGGAGCGCACGGCGATGCTCTGCCCGGACGAACGGTCGTGGCGGAGGATGCGCAGATGCGGGCGGGCACGCGCGAGCTTCGCGAGTTCCTCGCCGGTGCCGTCGGTGGAGCCATCGTCGACATAGACGATCTCGAAAGGGGAAAGCGGCGCGCAGGCCGTCTCGATCTCGGCGACCAGCGGCGCGATGTTGGCAATCTCGTTCTTCACCGGCACGACGATGCTGAGGCGAAGCGGTGTGGCGTCCTGCACGTTCAACGGTCCTGTTGCTGGCCCTGCGCCGCGGGCGGGGAAGCGCCCTCGCGGCCGGTCCTGTAGACGCCGATGTCGAGCTGGCGTCCGCCATTGATGTTGAAGCCCCGCACGCGCGTCACCAGCGCGGGCGTGAGGCCGGTTTGCGACAGGTGCGCCGCGAAGGCGTCCTCGTCGCGCTTTTCGACGAATGCCATACGGCAATTTCCGCCGGCGAGAAAGGCCGCCGCGCCGGCGCCGTCCGTGAGCACGAGGTCGGTGCGCGTGAGGAAGATCAGGCTGGGCTCCCGGTAGCTCGTGGTCGCGAGCCGCGGTTCGGCACAGTCGAGGCTGCGCGCGGCGGCCGCAAGGCGGGGCGACAGCTTCAGCGACGGAATGAGAGGCTGCGCCACGCCGAACACCGAAACCGACAGCGCAAGCGACGAAACGACGCCGAGAAGCGCGCTCGACACCGCCCTGTCGCGCACGAATGCGAGCCAGCTCCACAGCGCGAGGCCGACGGTGAGAGCAAACCCCGGCAACGCCGGACCGAGCATTGTGCCGTCGTAGCGGAAGGCGAAAACGCCGAGCCCGGCCGCGATCGCGAGCGGAATGGCGGGAATGAGCACGGTGGCGATGGTTGCCAGCGGACGGCGGCGATGAACGTCGCCGTTGAGCAGGGCCCAGGCGGTGAGGATGGCGATGGCGGGATAGACCGGCAGCACGTAGTGCGGCAGCTTCGTCGGCAGGACCTCGAACACGAGCCATGCCGGCACGATCCACGCCAGGCAGAACGCCACCCACGCCATGCGCCGCTCGCGCCAGAACGCGGGAACGCCGATGGCGGTGAAGATCGCCGCCGGCCAGAAGGTGCCGAAGAAAGCCAGAAGATAGGCGCCCGGCGGCCCCCAGTGGCGCTCCTGCCCGCTCTGCGCCTTCGCCAGCATGTCCTTGCCGACGGATTCTGCGAAAAAGGCGCCGCCCGTCTTGATCCAGATGGCGAGGAACCAGGGTACGGTGATCGCCGCGACGATCGCGAGCCCCCACAACGGCCGCAGGCCAAGCAACCAGCGCACAGAGCGATCGCGAATCGACAGCACGGCGGCGGCCAGCCCGCCCACCATCAGCAGCAGCGGTCCCTTGATCAGGATGGACAGGCCGACGGCCAGCCAGAAAACGACGCTGAGCACCGCCGGCAGCGGAGAAAGCCGGTTGAGAAAAGCGCGTGCCAGCACGGCCATGGCAACGACCGAGCAGGCGGCGAGCGTCGCATCCGTCTTGGCGATGCGTGCCTCCACGCCGAGCAGGATCGCGCCGGCCATGAAGGCGCCGGCGAGAAACGCGGCCCGCCGCGCCGGCACCCCGACCTGCCCGGAGAGCAGAACCAGCGCCGCCCAGTAGGTGGCGAGTACCACGGTGATCGCGCCGACAAGCGACGGCAGCCGGTAAAGGGCAATGGTGGTGCGCGCCTCCGGCACGCCGGCGGCCTCCGCTGCCGAAACGACGGCGGCCTGCAGCCAGTAGATTCCCACAGGTTTCTTGTGACGCCCCTCGTCCTGAAAGCGGATGTCGATGAAATCGCCGCTTTCCAGCATCTGCTTCGATGCCTGCGCGAAGCGCGGCTCGTCGCGGTCGAAAGGCTGCAACGTTACGAAGCCGGGCAGGAACGACACCAGCGACAGCACGACGAGGATGGCGAGCGCCCTGGCATGGCTCCTTTCCAGAAAAGCCAGCAGGCGCACGCCCCAACCTTCGGAGCGGGCAGGCAGCGGGAGCGATGGGGATGTCATGCGTCAGCAGATTCCAGAGTTCATCGGCTCTCATACCCCATCAGCGCGCGAACGTACAATCGAAACCGGGGGGCCTTCCCCCGCTGCGGTGCCGCGGAAGCGAGAAAGGTCCACGCACATCTTGCATCCGGCACGACAAGCCTCTAGGAGAAGAGTCACACGGTGATCCGGCGGGGCATAGCGCAGTCTGGTAGCGCATCTGCTTTGGGAGCAGAGGGTCGCAGGTTCGAATCCTGCTGCCCCGACCAGTTACCTTGTGCTATAGTGACAGCCGGAATTGCAGCGCTTCCGCTGGGATGCGCGGCGTCTCGCCTTCTGGAGGTCGCAAGGTTCGGATGCAGGAAAGATGACAGCAACGGCACGCATCTACAAACCGGCGCGCAACGCCATGCAGTCCGGCACGGCGCATCAGCGCTGGCTTCTCCAGTTCGAGGCTGGCCGCCCCCGCGAGATAGATCCTCTGATGGGGTGGACGAGTTCGGCCGACACGCGCCAGCAGTTGCGGCTCTGGTTCGACACGAAGGACGAGGCCATCGAATACGCGACGCGCGAGGGCATCCCCTTCCGTGTGGAGGAGCCGCACGAGGCGCGCCGCCGCACCCTCTCCTATTCCGACAATTTCAAGTTCAACCGCATCGGCGCCTGGACGCACTGATCCACCGCCGAAGGGCGGGTGGACCGTGCGCGGTTCGCAACGATGCAGCGTTTGAAAAGCGTCGCGGCTGTATGGCCGCGACATCCGGCCCCGTAGCTCAACCGGATAGAGCACTCGCCTTCTAAGCGAGTGGTTGCAGGTTCAAGTCCTGCCGGGGTCGCCATTGCCGGGCGCGCATAGCCCTTCTCCGGAAGCGGGCGCCACTTCCGGTGGCACGCCGCCCGTAGAGCCCGTTTGGCTCACCGGCAGCGATCGTCACTCCTGCTCGATGGATGACGCTTCCCGTCGCGCCATTTCAAGAAAATAGGCTACCGAATCGAGGCTGCAGAGGCGGGCCAGCGCGGCAAGCTCGCCGCTCATCTGGGATACGTAAGCCGCCGTTTCGGCACGTGAACCGCCGTTAGCCGGGTCCAATGCACCCGCTTCAGAAGGTTGGCCGGCTTGCGCCGTCAGTGTCTCCGCAACGCCTTTTCTGGGAGAAAACGACATAAATTACGCCCAATCGTGTCAATCAAACGACTTCGCCAGTCTAAGCATTGCTTCAAATACACTCAAGGCGTGTTTTGTGCATATTTTTTCCCATTCAGGTTGTATTCAGGCATGTTCATCCCCAGCGGCCAGATATGATAACCTGTCGAGAGCGCCCTGTAGGAGATAGGCTGCAGCCAGCTTGTCGACCAGTTCCGCCCGCCGCGCCCGCGAGGCGTCCGCCGAGATGAGCGTGCGCGTGACCGCAACCGTCGACAGGCGTTCGTCCCACAGCGCCACCGGAATGGGCGTCAGCTTGTGCAGATTGCGCGAGAAGGCCCGTGTCGCCTGCGCGCGGGGGCCTTCGGTTCCATCCATGTTGAGCGGCATTCCGATGACGAATCCGCCCACGTTGTGCAATTTCGCCAGTGCGAGGATGCGCTCGGCATCCTGAGAGAATTTCGTCCGGCGGATCGTTTCGAGCGCCGTCGCGATTCGGCGCTCGATGTCGGACAAGGCCAGCCCGATCGTTTTCGTGCCGAGATCGAAACCCATCAGGCGCTGGCCCCGCTGCAGGTCCTTGAAGGTTTCGAGAGATACGATATTTGTCATTTCTATCGCCTATCATGGCATGGAGGCCATGTCATTCCGGGCCCGCGTCTTTCCGCCGGAAACGCCTTGCACGGGCGTCCCGCATCGCACGAGGAGCATCGCATCGATGAAAATCACCTGGTTCGGCCATTCCGCATTCCGGCTCGATTTCGCTGACAAGGTCGTGCTGATCGATCCCTATCTCACCGGCAATCCGTCCTTCACCGGCGACAGGGCGGAAGCCGTGCGCGGCGTTACCCACATTCTGGTCACGCATGGCCACAGCGACCATTATGGCGATACGGTCGCCATCGCGAAGGAGACCGGAGCGACGGTTGCCACCAACGCCGACCTGTCGTCCTGGTTTGCGCACAAGGGCCTCACCCGGATCGAGCCCATGAACACCGGCGGCACCATCGATGCCGGCGGCTTCTCGGTGACGCTGGTGCGCGCCGACCATTCCGCCGCGACCATCGAGGACGGCGTCAGCCAGGCGCTGGGCAACGCCAACGGCATCATCGTCAAGGCGGCCGGCGAGCCAACCGTCTACCACCTCGGCGATACCGACATCTTCAGCGATCTCGCGCTGATCGCCGAAATTCACCAGCCGGACATCGCCTTCGTGCCGATCGGCGACCGCTTCACCATGGGCGCGGAAACGGCGTCGCTCGCCGTTCGGCGTTTCCTGAAGACGGAGCGCGTGGTCCCGATCCACTACGCCACGTTCCCGCTGCTCGCTCCCTCGGCCGACAAATTCGTGGCAGCGCTGGACGGCACGCCGACCACGGTGATCGTGCCCGAAAAGAACGCGGCCTTCGGCCTGTAAGCAGAACGGGGCCGGTGCGACCCGGCCCCGTTCCCGCATCATTCGATGCCGAGCTTGTCTTTCAGGATGTCGTTCAACGCCTGCGGATTGGCCTTGCCGCCGGTCGATTTCATCACCTGACCGACGAACCAGCCGAGCAGCGTGGGCTTGAGCTTTACCTGCTCCACCTTGTCCGGATTGCCGGCGATGATGGCGTCGACGGCCGCCTCGATGGCGCCCGTGTCCGTCACCTGCTTGAGACCGCGCTCCTCGACGATGGCGCGCGGGTCGCCGCCTTCAGTCCAGACGATCTCGAACAGGTCCTTGGCGATCTTGCCCGAGATGACCTTCTCGCCGATGAGGTCGATGACCGCGCCGAGCTGATGCGCCGACACGGGCGAGGTGGCGACGGTGAGGCCTTCCTTGTTGAGGCGGCCGAACAACTCGTTGATGACCCAGTTCGCCGCCGCCTTGCCGTCGCGTGCCTTCGCCACTTCCTCGAAGAAGTCGGCGGTCTCGCGTTCGGCGACCAGCACGCCGGCGTCATACGCGGAAAGGCCGTAGTCGCTGACGAAGCGCGCCTTCTTGGCGTCGGGCAGCTCCGGCAGGCCGGTGGCCAGCCCGTTGACGAACGCCTGTTCAAAAGTGAGCGGCAGCAAGTCGGGATCCGGGAAATAGCGGTAGTCGTGCGCCTCTTCCTTGGAGCGCATGGACCGCGTCTCGCCCTTGTTGGCGTCGAACAGGCGCGTTTCCTGATCGATGGTGCCGCCGTCCTCCAGAACGCCGATCTGGCGGCGCGCCTCGTATTCGATCGCCTGGCCGATGAAGCGGATCGAGTTGACGTTCTTGATCTCGCAGCGCGTGCCGAGCGCCTCGCCGGGACGGCGCACGGATACGTTGACGTCCGCGCGCAGGCTGCCCTTGTCCATGTCGCCATCGCAGGTGCTGAGATAGCGCAGGATGGTGCGCAGCTTCGTCACATAGGCCTTCGCCTCCTCCGACGAGCGCATGTCCGGACGGGAAACGATCTCCATCAGCGCGACGCCGGAGCGGTTGAGGTCGACGAGGCTCGCGCCGGGGCTCAGGTCATGGATCGACTTGCCGGCGTCCTGCTCCAGGTGCAGCCGCTCGATGCCGACGACGATCTGGCGGCCGTCCGGCACATCCACGATCACCTCGCCCTCGCCCACGATCGGGTCCTTGTACTGGCTGATCTGGTAGCCCTGCGGCAGGTCGGGGTAGAAATAGTTCTTGCGGTCGAACACCGAGCGCAGGTTGATCTTCGCCTTCAGGCCGAGGCCGGTGCGCACCGCCTGCGCGACACATTCGGCGTTGATGACCGGCAGCATGCCCGGAAAGGCGGCATCCACCAGCGAGACGTGATCGTTTGGCGCGCCGCCGAACTCCGTCGAGGCGCCGGAAAAGAGCTTCGACTGCGACAGCACCTGCGCATGGATTTCCATGCCGATGACGATCTCCCAATCGCCGGTTGCGCCCTTGATCAGATTGTGTGTGGCCACAGGGGCGTTCATCGTCCTACTCCGTCTGCCGAACGGAACCTTCCCGCCATCAGGCGCGCGAATGGCTCCGGTCTTATGGGTCTGGCGCGTTTTCGATCCGAAAACGCTATCGCGGCGACAGCCGCTCGTCCTCATATGCTATCACCCAATCCATCATCGTCCGCCATACGGCTTCCGCCAGATCGGGTGGGGCGCCGAGTTCGCCCGCGTGTCGGCGAACCTGTCCGGCGACCTCTTCCACCCGGGCGGGAATCAACGCCGGCAGGCCGTGCGACCGCTTGGCGACGATGACCCGGTCGACCACCGCCATGCGCCGCGCCAGCAGCGCGACGATCTCGGCATCGATGGCGTCGATCTCGGCCCGGAAGCCCGTCAGGGCGTTTTCGGGCGCGTCCGCCATGGCGCTACTTCCACCACTGCGGCGCCGACACCCGGCCCGCAGCCTGCTCGATCACCTCGCCGGCGGCGAGCAACGTTTCCTCATCGAAGGGGCGTCCGATGAGCTGCAGCCCGAGCGGCAGCCCCTGCGCGCCCAGTCCCGCCGGCACGGCGAGGCCCGGCAGGCCCGCCATGTTGACGGTGACCGTGAACACGTCGTTGAGATACATCTCGATGGGCGAGGCGTTCGCCATCTCGCCGATGCCGAAAGCGGGCGTGGGCGTCGCCGGGGTCAGGATGGCGTCGACGCCAGAGTCGTAGACGTTCTCGAAATCCTGCCGGATCAGCGTGCGCACCTTCTGCGCCTTGACGTAATAGGCGTCATAGTAGCCCGCCGACAGCACATAGGTGCCGATGAGGATTCGCCGCTTCACCTCGCGCCCGAAGCCGGCCGCGCGCGTGTTCTCGTAAAGCTCGGCGATGTCCCTGCCCGGCACACGCAGGCCGTAGCGGACACCGTCGTAGCGCGCGAGGTTCGACGATGCCTCCGCCGGAGCGACGATGTAATACGCGGCAAGCGCATAGGATGTGTGCGGCAGCGACACTTCGACCGCCTCCGCGCCCGCGTCGCGCAGCCAGTCGACGCCCTTTTGCCACAGCGCGTCGATCTCCGGCGACAGGCCCTCCAGCCGGTATTCCTTCGGAATGCCGATTCTCAACCCGCGGATCGAGCGCCCGACCGCCGCCTCGTAGTCCGGTACATCGCGTTCGACCGACGTCGAATCCTTGGGGTCGAAACCCGCCATGGAGCGCAGCAGGATGGCGCAGTCGCGCACCGTGCGCGTGATCGGCCCGGCCTGGTCGAGCGAGGAGGCGAAGGCCACCGTGCCCCAGCGCGAGCAGCGCCCGTAGGTCGGCTTCATGCCAACCGTGCCCGTGAACGCCGCCGGCTGGCGGATGGAACCGCCGGTGTCGGTCGCCGTCGCGCCAAGGCAGAGCCCTGCCGCAACCGCTGCCGAGGAGCCGCCCGAGGAGCCGCCGGGCGTCAGCTTCGCGTCCGAGCCGCCGCGCCGCCACGGGTTGACCACCGGACCGAAGAACGATGTCTCGTTCGACGAACCCATGGCGAACTCGTCGTTGTTAAGCTTGCCGAGCATCACCGCGCCGTCACGCCACAACTGCGAGGTGACGGTCGATTCGTAAGACGGCACGAAACTTTCCAGAATGCGCGAACAGGCGGTGGTGCGCACGCCATCGGTCGCGAACAGGTCCTTGACGCCGACAGGGATGCCCTCCAGCGGCCCGGCGTTGCCGGCCGCGAGCCGTTCGTCGGCCGACTTCGCGCCCGCGAGCGCCTTTTCCGGCGTCACCAACACGTAGGCGTTGAGCGCCCCGGCCGCGTCGATGGCGTCCAGGTGCGCCTGCGTGAGTTCCGTTGACGAGAACCGGCGGGCGGTGAGGCCGTCGCGCGCTTCCGCGAGGGTGAGCTGCGTCAGATCGGTCATTATTCCACCACCTTCGGAACCACGAAATAATTGTCCTCGGTCTGCGGCGCGTTAGCGACGATCCTGTCGGCATAGCCGCCGTCGTTCATCACATCGGCGCGCTGGCGCAGCGCCATGGGCAGCACCGATGTCATCGGTTCGACGTTGCTCACATCCACCGCATCGAGCTGCGCGACGAAACTGAGGATGGCGTTCAGTTCGCTTTGCAGATGCGGCACCTCTTCGTCGGTCACCGCGATGCGCGCGAGATGCGCGATGCGGCGGACGGTGTTCTCGTCAACGGCCATGGAATCCGGTCACTCTCGTTCTTGTCAGTGATTTCGAGATGTCAGGTTCTGGGCTATAGCCCCTCGCGCGCCGCGCCGCAAGTCGCCCGGCGGTTATGGCGCCAGCAGCGACACGCGGTTGCCGGGGTGGCGCGCGATGCGGCCGGCAAGCTCCAGGTCGAGCAGCGCCGCATGCACCACGCGGACGGGCAGCCCGGCGCTGCGCACGAGTTCGTCCACGTCGACGGGCGCCGTTCCCAGGAGATCGGCGATGAGGCGCGCGCCCTCCTCCATCCGGGCGGGGAACCGCGCGCGCTCGTCACCGGCAGCCTTGCCGCCGTCGTAGAGTCCCGGATCGTAGGCGGCGCGATCGGCGACGGGCGCGGGAGCGATCTCGGGCCAGTCGAATTCGTCCCACAACGGTTCGCCTGTTTCTTCGGCGTTGCCGGCCTCGAACAGCGATTTCTGCGCCGGCCCCCTGTCCACGAGCGGCGCCAGTGCCGTCACCACGTCATCGACCCCCGCGCAAAGGTTCGCGCCCTGCCGGATCAGGTCGTTGGGGCCGTCGGCGCGCGGATCGAGCGGCGAGCCCGGCACGGCGAACACCTCGCGCCCCTGTTCCATGGCGAAGCGGGCGGTAATGAGCGAGCCGGACCTGCGCGCCGCCTCGACGATGACGGTGCCGAGCGACAGGCCGGAGACGATACGGTTGCGCCGGGGAAAATCCCGCCCGCGCGCGGTCCAGCCCATGGGCATCTCGCAGACGGCCGCGCCTCCCTCTATGATCTTCATGAGCAGCGGCTCGTTCTCAGGCGGGTAGATTTTATCATGGCCGCCGGCGAGTACGGCGACGGTGCCGGTGACGAGGCTCGCGGCGTGGGCGCGCGCATCGATGCCGCGCGCGAGCCCGGACACCACGGTGAAGCCCGCCTCGCCCAGCCCGCGGGCCAGCCGTTCCGCGAAGGTCTGGCCGTTGGCCGAGGCGTTGCGCGATCCCACGATGGCCACCATGGGCTTCGCGAGCACGGAAAGGTCGCCGCGCACCGCGATGACCGGCGGCGCGGAGTCGATGGCGCGCAGCGCCTCGGGGTAGTCCGGCTCGCCGAGCGCCACGAAGCAAACGCCCATGCGCCTTGCGGCGGCGAGTTCCCGCTCCGCCTCCGCGCGGGAAGCGACGCGGACAGCGCGGCCGCTCTTGCGCGCCAGCTCCGGCACGGCCTCCAGCGCGGCGGAGGCTGTGCCGAAGCGCGCGATCAGCGTGCGGAAAGTGCGCGGGCCGACGTTGTCGGATCGGATAAGGCGCAGCCAGTTCAGCCGCTGCTCGTCATCAAGCCGTATGCCCGTCGCCATCCCGTATATCCCGCCAATGCACGCTCCCGTGAAGCGGACAGGGCTTCCGGGTAAAGATGTTGCTCAATAAACTCTCCAGACCGGGCAGCCTCCGGCGCACCCTGATCGATCAGAGTTCGCTCAAACTCAAAAATCTGCAAGCTGCCCCGCTTCAATACAAACAGGATGGATTTTAGCCCTGCTTTTTCTCGCCGATGCGCGGCTCCGTCTTCGTGGCAAGGCGTGCGATATTGCCACGATGCTTGTACCACAGAAGCGCGCCCAGGATGCAGTAAAGCACCGCAACCTTGCCCTGGCCTGTCTCCCACAGCACGACCGGCGTCGCCGCGCTGGCGGCGAGCGCGGCGAGGGACGAATAGCGATAGATCAGTGCCGTGATCAGCCAGATCGCCGCGAAGGCTAGCGCGGCAACGGGCGCGAGGCCGACAAGACAACCGATGAACGTCGCGACGCCCTTCCCGCCCCTGAACTGCAGCCAGACGGGAAATAGATGCCCGAGGAACGCGCCGAGCGCCGCATAGAGCGCGACGTCGCGTCCCGCGAAATCCTCGACGAGGATGACGGCGAGTGCGCCCTTCAGCATGTCGCCGAGCAGTGTCGCCGCCGCGAGTGCCTTGTTGCCGGTGCGCAGCACATTGGTGGCGCCGATGTTGCCGGAGCCGATCTGGCGGATGTCGCCGAGGCCGGCGAACCGCGTCAGCAGCAGGCCGAACGGGATCGAGCCCAGAACGTAGCCGAACAGCAGGGCAAGGACGCCCTGCGGCCAGAATTGCGCCAGCACTTCTTCCATGGGCGTCCCCGGTTATTGTTCGTCGTATGCGTACACGAGCCGGCCGGCGATGAAGGTCTTCAGCACGCGCCCGGTGAGCCGGGCCTCGTCGAACGGCGAGTTCTTGCTTTTCGAGTGCAGCTTCAGCTTGTCGACGACATAGGGGAAGTCGATGTCAACGATGATGAGATCCGCCGGCTTTCCGGCCGAGAGCTGCCCGCCCGGCACGCCGATGAGCTGCGCGGGACGGGTCGAGAGCGCATGAAGAAGGCGCGGCAGCGTCACCTGCCCCGCTTCCACCAGCCGCAGGCCGGCGGAAAGCAGCGTCTCCAGGCCCAGCGCGCCGTTGGCGGCTTCCGAGAACGGCAGGCGCTTGGTCTCGACGTCCTGCGGGTTGTGGTCGGAAACGATGACGTCGATCACACCCTCCGCCAGCGCCGCTATCACCGCCTGCCGGTCGTCCTCGTCGCGCAGCGGCGGCGACAGGCGCAGGAAGGTGCGGTAGTCGCCAATGTCGATTTCATTCAGCGTCAGGTTGTTGATCGACACGCCGCAGGTGGCCTTGAGGCCGCTGTCCTTGGCACGGCGCACGATCTCCACCGAGTCCGCGCAGGAGACGAGCGCGGCGTGGTAGCGCGCGCCGGTGAGCCGCGCGAGGCGGATGTCACGCTCCAGCACGACGGTTTCCGCCTCGCGCGGGATGCCGTGCAGGCCGAGCAGGCTCGCCCGCGCGCCCTCGTTCATCACGCCGTCTCCGACGAGATCGGGGTCCTCGACGTGGTTGATGATCAGCGCATCGAAATCGCGCGCATAGGTCATGGCGCGGCGCAGCACCTGCGCATTGGTGACGGCGCGCGTGCCGTCGGTGAACGCCACCGCGCCGGCTTCCTGCAGCAGGCCGATTTCCGTCAGTTCCCGCCCTGCGAGTTCCTTGGTGAGCGCCGCCGCCGGGTGAACATGCACGATGGCCGTGTCGCGCGCGCGGCGCAGCACGAAGTCGACGATGGCCGGTTCGTCGATCGGCGGGTTCGTCTCGGGCATGCAGACGACGGTGGTCACGCCGCCCGCCGCCGCGGCCTCGCTCGCCGTCTTCAGCGTCTCGCGGTGCTCGGCGCCGGGTTCGCCGACGAAGGCGCGCAGGTCGACGAGACCGGGCGCGAGCACATGGCCGCCGCAATCGTGCTCCTGCGTGCCGTCTGGCCCGCTGCCCGCCACGAGATGCGGCCCGACATCGACGATGAGGCCGGCGCGCACCAGCACGCCGCCACGCTCGTCGCGCTCCGTCGCCGGGTCGACGATGCGGGCGTTGTGGAAGAGTTGCGGGGGAAGAAACGCGCTCATCGATGCCCCCCATCGTTCGGAAGATGTTGCGCGAGCGCCTCCAGCACAGCCATGCGCACGGCGACGCCCATTTCCACCTGCTCGCGGATCAGCGACCGGGCGCCGTCCGCCACACCCGAATCGATCTCCACGCCCCGGTTCATCGGCCCCGGATGCATCACCAGCGCGTCGGGCTTCGCCCAGGATAGCTTTTCCGCATCGAGCCCGTAAAAGCGGAAGTACTCCTTCACCGACGGCACGAACGAGCCGTTCATGCGCTCGCGTTGCAGACGCAACATCATAACGATATCAGCGTCTTGCAAGCCTTTCCTCATGTTGGTGAAGGTTTCGACGCCGAATTGCTCGATACCTTCCGGCAGCAGCGTGGACGGCCCCACGCAGCGCACGCGCGCGCCAAGGGCCTGCAGCAGGATGATGTTGGAGCGCGCCACGCGCGAATGCAGCACGTCGCCGCAAATGGCGACTGTCAGCCCCTCGATCCGGCCCTTGTTGCGGCGGATGGTGAGCGCGTCGAGCAACGCCTGCGTCGGATGCTCGTGCGCGCCGTCGCCGGCGTTGATCACCGAGCAGTCGACCTTGCGCGCCAGCAGATGCACCGCGCCCGCCGCGTGGTGGCGCACGACGATGATGTCCGGCCGCATGGCGTTCAGCGTCATGGCGGTGTCGATCAGCGTCTCGCCCTTCTTCACGGAGGAGGAGGCGACCGACATGTTCATGACGTCCGCGCCGAGGCGTTTGCCCGCCAGCTCGAATGACGATTGCGTCCGCGTGGAGGGCTCGAAGAACAGGTTGATCTGCGTGCGGCCTCGCAGGGTCGCGCGCTTCTTCTCGACCTGACGGCTGACCTCGACGGCCTTGTCGGCCAGTTCGAGAAGGGTCTCGATGTCAGGCCGGGACAATCCCTCGATGCCAAGCAGGTGGCGATGGGGAAACAGGAATGTTTGGTGCTCGCTCATTCTGAAGGCATCGCTATAGAGCATTCGCGCCCGGTTGGAAATCGCCCTGCGGGGGCTGCGCCGCACGCAATATGCACTTTCCAGAATTTTTTTGTGTGACTTTGCGGCGCACGTTTCGTGCGCAATCGCCGTATAAAATGATATGTCATTATGTTATCAAGGAGTTATATGAATAAGTGGATGTATTGATTTAGAGTGCCGGACGTTCCGATGGAATCAGACCGTGCGCTCCACGCCACGTTTAACATTTTACCGCAACTTGCCTTCAATTCGATGGATCGACTTGAATGAAAACTGCCATAGATCAGATCGGCCCCAGAAGCGCCTCGAACACGCCGCGCACCTTTTCGCGCGTTTCGCCGAGGTGCAGCGCCAGCACCCTGGCATCGGGCACGCCCACGGCGCTGGCGATGCGGGCGACCACGGCGGGAGAGACCTTCTCTGGATCGAACCGGCCTTCCACCGTCAGCCGCTGCCACTGGAAGACGTCCGACAGCAGCCGGTAGGCGGCGCGCAGCGTCTCTGCCGCCTCGGTGGCCAGAAGGCCAAGGCTGCCGGCCACGTCGAACACCCGCGCCGTCCCGACGTCCGCGACAAGTTCCGCATGATCGGCGGCATGCGCCAGCACTAGATACTGGGCGATGAATTCAAGGTCGAACAGCCCGCCCCGTGCGAGCTTCATGTCCCAGCCGTCGGCGTCGCCCTTCTCGGAGGCGATCAGCGCGCGCATGTCGCGCACTTCCTTCGCCAGTGCCAGCCGGTCGCGCGGCCGGCGCAGGATGGCGCGAACGCCGGCGCTGACCTCCGCCGCGAGGCTTTCGTCGCCCGCGATCACCCGCGCGCGCGTCAGCGCCATCTGCTCCCAGATTTCGGCGTGGCTGGTGTAATAGTCCGGAAAGCCCCGGAACTGCGACGCCACCGGCCCCTGGCTGCCGGAAGGGCGCAGGCGCATGTCCACCTCATAGAGGCGGCCGCGCCGGGTCGGCACCGTGAGCGCGCTGACGAGCCGCTGGGTGAGTCGGGCGTGATAGACCGTCGCGTCCAGCGGCCGCACGCCGTCGCTGCGGTTGCGGTCGGGATCGAAATCGTAGAGCGACACCAGATCGAGGTCGGAAGACGCCGTCATCTCGCGCGCGCCGAGGCGGCCGAAGCCGAGCACCACCATGCGCGCGCCCGGCACGGCGCCGTGCTCGGCGGCGAAGGCCTCGCGCACCTTGTCGAGCGTCACGGCCACGAGCGATTCGGCAATGGCCGCATAAGCCTCGCCCGCGCGTTCGGGCGGAATGATGCCGGAGATGAGGCGCGCGCCGGTGAGGAACGTTTCCTGCCGTGCGGCGTCGCGCGCCTTGTCGAGAAATTCCTCGAACGCGCCCTGTCCGTCGCCCGGCAGCGCAACGAGGCTGCGCACGCGCTCGCCCACCGTGCGCGAATCCACGGCGGCGGAAAAGAACATGGGATCGATCACCGCATCCAGCACATGCGGGCTTTGCGCCACCACATCCGTGAGGCGTGGAGCGGAACCGAGCAGATCGGCGAACAGCGCGAGCAGACGGTCGTTCGAGCGCAGGATCGATAACAACTCGACGACAGCCGGAATGCGCCCGAAAGCCTCGTCGAGCGCGGCCAGTGCCGCGTCCGGCGCGGCGGTGCGGCCAAGCGCGGTCAGCAGCGCCGGCGTGATCTCCGTCAGCACCTCGCGCGCGCGGGCGGTGGTGAATGCCTTGCGCCGCCCGAAGTGCCAGCCGCGCACCGTCTCCGCCACCCGCGCCGGATCGCGGAAGCCGAGCCGCTGCAGCGTTTGCATGGTTTCGGGGTCGTCCTCCGTGCCGGTGAACACGAGGCTTCCCGCCTCCGCCGCCAGCTCCGGCCCTTCCTCGAACAACAGCGCATAATGTTCCTGCACCACGAGGGCATGGCGCGTGAGTTCGGCTGAGAAGTCGGCGAGCGTCGCGAAACCGCAGAAGCGGGCGAAGCTCTCAAGTGACTGCGGATCGATGGGCAGGCGCTGCGTCTGCTCGTCCGCCACCATTTGCAGGCGGTGCTCGACGGTGCGCAGGAAGATGTAGGCGGCGGTCAGGTCGTCCCGCGCGGAAGCCGTGATCCAGCCGTCCTCGACAAGCGCCCCGAGCATGTCGAGCGTGCGCCGTCCTCTTAATGTTGTACGTCTTCCACCAAACACAAGCTGTTGTGTCTGAACGAAAAACTCGATCTCACGGATGCCGCCGCGACCGAGCTTGATATCGTGGCCCGCCACCGCGATCTCGCTATGGCCGCGCACGGCGTGGATCTGACGCTTCATCGCGTGGATGTCGGCGATGGTGGCGAAATCGAAGTACTTGCGCCAGATGAACGGCCGCAACTCATCGAGAAAATGTTGGCCGAGCGCGATGTCGCCGGCAATGGCGCGGGCCTTGATGAAGGCGGCGCGCTCCCAGTTCTGCCCCACGGTCTCGTAATAGGAGAAGGCCGTGGGCAGCGCCACGGCTGGCGCGGTGGAGCCAGGATCGGGCCGCAGCCGCAGGTCGACGCGGAACACGTAGCCGTCGCCCGTGCGCTCCTGCAGCAGCTTCACCAGATCGCGCGCCAGCCGCACGAAAAAGGACGGCGGATCGGCGCGCCCCACGACCGGCGCATCGGGATCGTAGAACAGCACGATGTCGATGTCGCTGGAATAGTTAAGTTCGCCCGCCCCGTGCTTGCCGAGCGCCAGCACGGCGAGGCCCGATCCCGTCTCCGGATCGGCCGGGTCGGGCGGATTGAAGCGCCCGGTCTCTGCCGCCTGTTTCAGCAGGAAGCGGATGGCGCTGCCCACTGCCGCATCCGCGAAGGCGGAGAGCGAGGCGATGACGGCCTCAAGGCCCCACGCGCCGCCGAGATCGGCGAGCGCCACGAGCAACGCATGCTCGGCGCGGGCCCTGCGCAGGTCGCGCATCAGGGCCGCCGCGTCGGCGGCATGGCGCCAGGCATTCGCGGTTTCGTCGAGGATGCGGGCGCGGCTTTCCCCGACGCCGGTATCGAGCAGGTGTTCGAGCCGCGCCGCATCGCCCGCCGCGAGCCGCCACAGGAAAGGCGAGTGTTCCGCGAGCGCGGCGACGAGCGTCTGCACGAGGGCCCGCCAGCCGGAGGTGCCCGGTATCTCCGCGAGCGCCGCGGCGGCGGCCTCCGGCTTCGCGAGGACGGGCGCGCGCGTGATGCGCTCCCGCAGCGGCCGTGGGTCCGCTTCCCGATCGGTTGGGCCTGCGATGGTCACGCGGTCGCCTCCTGTTCCGGCGACAGCGGCAGCGTCATCACCACGCGCAGACCGGGGGCGTTGTCCTCCAGGCTGAGGGTTCCCCCGTGCATGCGGACGACGGCGGCGACGAGACTGAGCCCCAGCCCGAACCCCGGCTTGGTGCGTGACGATTCGAGACGCGCGAAGCGCTCCAGCGCCCGGGCGCGGTCGGATTCGGGAATGCCGGGACCGTGATCCGCGACGCTGATGACCGCCATTTCCCGCCCGCCTCCGTCGTGTTCGCGCCGCGCCGTGATCGCGATATGGGCATCATCCACGTCCTCGGGCAAGCCGTATTTCAGCGCGTTATCGATCAGGTTGGCAAGCGCCTGCCCCACCAGTTCGCGGTTTCCGTTCACAGGCAAGGTGAGATCGGGGGCGATATCGATGGTGACGGGCGCATGCGCCTCGTCCGCCGCAGCTTCGTAGAGTTCGGCGACGGAGCGGGCCGTTTCCGCCGCATCGAAGGGCGCGGCCGCCGGCGCGGCGTCGCCGGCCTCAAGCCGTGCGATGGTCAGCAGCGCGTTGAATACGCGGATGAGGTTGTCCGATTCCTCAATCGTGGTGTCGAGCGCGCGGGCATATTCTTCCGGCGTCGTCGCCGTACGCAGCGCCTCCTCGGCCCGGTTGCGCAGCCGGGTGAGCGGCGTCTTCAGGTCGTGGGCGATGTTGTCCGAGACTTCCTTCATGCCGGTCATCAGTTCGCCGATCCGGTCGAGCATGGCGTTGAGGTTGAGCGCCAGCCGGTCGAGTTCGTCGCCGTTGCCCGCCACCGCGAGCCGCCCGCCGAGATCGCCCGCCATGATGGTGCGCGTGGTCTCCGTCATGGCATCGACGCGCTTCAGTACCCGGCGCGTGATGAACCAGCCACCGAGACAGGCCAGCACCGTCACGAGCCCGAGCGACAGGAGCAGCGCCTCGCGGATCACCTGGTCGAGCCGCTCCCGCTCGCCCACGTCCCGCCCTACCAGCATGCGGAAGCCGCCGGGCAGGACGAACACATGCGCCATCGCCTCGCGCGCATGCGCTTCCGTACCGTCGCCGGGGCTGTAGAAGGTCTCGTGCACGCCGGGCCGGTCGAGGATGTCGAGCGGCACCGAATCGACATTGCCGGTCAGGTATTCGCCGGCGAATGTCGTGACCAGATAGAGCGAGGCGCCAGGTTCGCGCGCGCGCCGGTCGATGATGCTGACGAGGCGGCGGATGCCGCCGACGCGGTACTGCTCCTCCAGCCCCCGGATTTCCGCCGCGATGGTGTCGCGGATCTGGTTGTCGATCACCTGGCGCGTGTTCCACGCCACGTAGCCGATGATGAAGCCAGCGAACAGCACGAACACCAGCAGATACATCGCAGAGAGCTTGAAGGCCGTCGTGCGGAAAAGCTTACCGAGCGCCGTCACGGATCATGTACCCCGCGCCTCGCACCGTGTGAATGAGCGCCGTTTCGTGGCCCTTGTCGATCTTGGCCCGCAGCCGCGACACATGCACGTCGATGACGTTCGTCTGCGGGTCGAAATGGTAGTCCCACACGTTCTCCAGCAGCATGGTGCGCGTCACCACCTGTCCGGCGTTGCGCATCAGGTATTCGAGCAGACGGAACTCGCGCGGCTGCAGCACGATCTCCTCATCCGCGCGCGTCACCTTGTGCGAGAGGCGGTCGAGTTCCAGATCGCCGACCCGGTAGACGGTCTGCTCGCTCGCCTGCCCCACGCGCCGGCGCGCCAGCGCCTCGACGCGCGCCAGAAGTTCCGAAAAGGCAAAGGGCTTGGCGAGATAGTCGTCGCCGCCGGCGCGCAACCCTTTCACCCGATCGTCGACCTGGCCGAGCGCCGACAGGATGAGCACGGGCGTTTCGATGCCCTGTTCGCGCAGGGACCGGATGACGGACAGGCCGTCGAGCTTCGGCAGCATGCGGTCGACGACGAGCACGTCATAATCGCCCTCGCTCGCCTGGGCATAGCCGTCCAGCCCGTCGGGCGCGTGGTCGGCCACGTGGCCGGCCTCCCGCAGCGCCTTGACAATGAAAGCGGCTGCGTCCGCGTCATCTTCGATCACCAGAATCTTCATGGGCACAAGAATATCCTCCCTCCTTCCAAAGAAAAGCGGCTGCGTCCGCTTGGCGGATCAGACGCAGCCGCTGGCTGATTTTTGCTGGGGATAGAGCGTCCCGCCGGTCTGGATCAGCCAGCCGGCCGGGACGCGAGAGGCGTCAGTTGCCGATGGGCAGCGCGATGAAGCGGGTGCCTTCCTGCGCCTGCACGCGGAACAGGACGGCCTTCTTGCCCTCCTTGCGCACGGCTGCGACGGCCTTGCGCACGTCGGCGGGCGATTCGACCTTCTGTCCCGAGACCTCGATGATCACGTCGCCCGTCTTGAAGCCGCGCTCGTCGGCAACGCTGTTGGGCTCAACGCCGACGACCACGACGCCTTCCTTGCCCGCGCCGCCGACGCTGCCGGCGGGCGCAAGCCGCAGGCCGAGGCTGCCGCCTTCGTTCTCCTCACCGGCGGATGCGGACTGCGGATCATCGGGCAGCGCGGTGAGCTTCACCTCGATGGCGCGCTGCTTGCCGTCGCGCCACACGTCCAGCTTCACCGTGGTATCCGGGTTGAAGCCCGCGATCTCGCGGGAGAGTTCGCGCGCGTCCTTCACCGTCTTGCCGTTGACGGCGGTGATGGCATCGCCCGTCTTGATGCCGGCCTTGTCCGCGGGGCTGCCGCTCTCGACGCGGGCCACGATGGCGCCTTCCGCCTTGTCGAGGCCGAGGCTCGACGCGATGTCCTGCGTCACCGGCTGGATCTGCACACCGAGGAAGCCGCGGCGCACGGTGCCGTGATCGCGGATCTCGCCCACCACCTTCTGCACGGTCTCGGCCGGAATGGCGAAGGCGATGCCCACGCTGCCGCCCGAGGGCGAGGCGATGGCCGTGTTCACACCGACCACGTTGCCGGCGAGATCGAAGGCGGGGCCGCCCGAGTTGCCCTTGTTGACCGAGGCGTCGATCTGGAGGAAATCGTCATAGGGGCCGGCGCCGATGTCGCGGCCGCGTGCCGAGACGATGCCCGCCGTCACCGTGCCGCCGAGGCCGAACGGATTGCCCACGGCCAGCACCCAGTCACCCACGCGCGGCAGAGTGGCGGCGAAGGGCACGAACGGATACGGCCCCTTCGCGTCGACCTTCAGCAGCGCGATGTCGGTGCGCGGGTCGGTGCCGATCACCTTGGCGTCCAGGGTCTTGCCGTCATCCGTGCGCACCTCGACCTCGGTGCTCTTCTCGACGACGTGGTTGTTGGTGACGATGTAGCCGTCTTCCGAAATGAAGAAGCCGGAGCCCTGCGCCTCGCCGAAGCGGCGCGGGGCGCCGCGCCGGCCCGGACCCTGCTGGCGCTGGTCCGGCGCGCCGAAGCGGCGGAAGAATTCCTCGAACGGGCTGCCGGGCGGGAAGCCGAACTGCTGCAGCGAGGGACCGTCATCCTGCTCGTCGACGGCGATCTTCACCCGCACCGAGACGACGGCGGGCTTCACCTTGTCGACCAGATCGGCGAAGGATGCCTGCCCGGGCACGACGACGGGCGCGGCGGGCGAGGTCGTGCCCTGCGCGTGGGCGGCGGGGGGCGGCGCCAGCGTCAGATTGGCGACCGTGCCGGCACCGGCAAGGGCGGCAAGCGCCACGGCGCCAAGCAGCATCGAACGGCGGCGGCGGCGCGGGGAGGACGTGTTGAGATCGGACATGAACTTCTCTCCTGAAAACCTGTGTGGGCGGGATCGGACACCAGGAATCGGCTGCCTTGGGCCAATGGCTTCCGCTGGCGGATCGGCCGCTCGGGCCGCTTGCCGGAAGACCATGGTGCAGGCTGCCCCGCCAACTGTCGATGTCGAATATGGAGTGCCGACCCTTACGGCGACATCAACGTCGTATGAAATATTGTTAACGCGGGAAAACTCAATCCTTGCGGAGCAGCGCGTCGAGGCGCGTTTTTTCGTCGTCCGTCAGGGCGGGCGTTTCCCGGCGGCGATGCCGGCCGGCGCCGTGCACCAGCCCCGCGATCCCCAGCGCCAGCAAGGCGAAGGGGCCTAGCCACAGCAGCGCCGTGTGCAGGCCGAACACCGGGCGCAACAGCACGAACTCGCCATAACGGTCCACGACGAAATCCTTCACCGCCTGGTCGCTGTCGCCGGCCACGAGGCGGTCGCGCACGAGCAGACGCAGGTCGCGGGCGAGTGGCGCGTCCGAATCGTCGATGGATTCGTTCTGGCAGACAAGGCAGCGCAAGCCGGCGGAAATCCCGCGCGCCCGCTGTTCCAGCTGCGCGTCCGGCAGCACTTCGTCTGGCTGCACGGCGCGTGCGGGCAACGCGGCCAGGAACATACAGAGCAGGATGATGAACGCGCGCATTCGCCGCCCCTTCAGGATGTCGCCAGCGCGTCGGCCTGCCCGTCGCCCGGCTGTGCGCGCCGCGCCTTCGCCCGTGCCGGCGCGCCGATCCGCAGTTGCCGGTCCGTCAGCGACAGCCCGCCGCCGAACGCGGTGACCAGCGTGCCGATCCAGATGAGCAGCACGAACGGCTTCCAGTAGAGCCGCACGCCGATGCCACCCGCCGGATCCTCCTCCCCCAGCCCGACGTAGAGCTGGCCGAGGCCGCGCGTCATCAGTCCGGCTTCGGTCGTCGCCATGCCGCGCGGCGTGTAGAGCCGCTTTTCCGCTTCCAGCGTTCCCGTCGGCACGCCGCCCCGGAACACCGAGAAGCGGGCGACGTTCGCCCGGTAGGTGGGGGCAGTGTAAGGTGTCACGCCGTCGAGGCGTAGTGCGTAATGCCCGGCCGAGATCGTTTCGCCCGGCTTGACCACCGCCAGCGATTCCACCCCCCATGCAGTCGCCGCGATGCCGAGCACGGTGACGCCGATGCCCGCGTGGGCGATTGCCGTGCCCCACGCGGAGCGGGGAAGGCCCCTCGCCCGGCGCCATGCCGTCGACAGCGGCATGCCGCGCGACCACGAGCGGGTAACGATCTCCGACAGCGAGCCGAACAGAGCGAAGAAGCCGAGCCCCACGCCTAACAGCGCCAGCACCGGCCCGCCGCGTGTGACGGCGAGCACCACGAGCGCCAGCGCGAGCGCGAGCGCGAAGGCCGCCATCAGCCGTTGCGCCGCGCCGAGCAGGTTGCCGCGCTTCCAGGCGAGCGTCTGCCCCAGCGGCATGATGGCGATCAGCGGCATTGCGATCGGCAGGAAGGTCATCTCGAAATAGGGCGGCCCGACGGAAATCTTGCCGCCGGTCAACCCCTCCAGCGCCAGCGGATAGAGCGTGCCGATGAATACCGTGGCGCAGGCCGTCGAGAGCAGCAGGTTGTTCAGCACCAGCGCCCCCTCGCGCGAGACGGGCGCGAAGATGCCGCCCTGTCGCAGCATGGGTGCGCGCCACGCGAAAAGCGCCAGCGAGCCGCCGATGAAAATCATCAGGATGATGAGGATGAAGGTGCCTCTTTCGGGATCGGTCGCGAAGGCATGTACCGAGGTCAGCACGCCCGAGCGCACGAGGAAGGTGCCGATCAGCGACAGCGAGAACGTCAGGATGGCGAGTAGTATCGTCCACACCTTCAGCGCGTCGCGCTTCTCCATCACCACCGTGGAATGGATCAGCGCCGTGCCCGCGAGCCACGGCATGAACGAGGCGTTCTCGACCGGGTCCCAGAACCACCAGCCGCCCCAGCCGAGTTCGTAGTAGGCCCAGTAGGAGCCCATCGAGATGCCGAGCGTGAGGAACACCCACGCCGTCAGCGTCCACGGGCGCACGGCGCGCGCCCATACCGCATCGATCCGCCCGTCGATGAGGGCGGCGATGGCGAAGGCGAACGAGATCGAGAAGCCGACATAGCCGAGATAGAGCAGCGGCGGATGAACGGCGAGACCGACGTCCTGCAGCAGCGGGTTGAGGTCGCGCCCCTCGAACGGCGCCGGAACGGCGCGCGCGAACGGATTCGACGTGAACAGGATGAACAGCAGGAAGGCAATCGTCACTGACGCCTGCACGGAGAGCGTGAGCGCCTTCAACCTTTCCGGCAGGCTGTTGCGCGTCAGCGCCACCACGCCGCCGAACAGCGTGAGGATGCACACCCACAGCAGCATCGAGCCTTCGTGGTTTCCCCACACGCCGCTGATCTTGTAGAGGAACGGCTTCATCGAGTGGGAGTTCTCGACGACGTTGACGACCGAGAAGTCCGAAACGATGTAGGCGGAGGTAAGTGCCGCAAAGGCGATGGCGATCGCCGCGAAGGCGCCCAGCGCGGCCGGCGCCGCGACAGCCATCAGCGCGGGATCGCGGACGCGCGCGCCCCAGAACGGCAGCACGCACTGCACCACCGACAGGCCCAGCGCCAGCGTCAGCGCGTAGTGTCCGATCTCGACGATCATTCCATCCTCAGCGTCTGGCGTGGCGCCGCTTTATTGCGTGACGGTCGCGGCATCTCCGCCGCTTTCCGCATGTTGCCAGAGGCCCTTTTCCTTCAGGGCGTCCGCGACTTCGCGGGGCATGTAGTTCTCGTCGTGCTTGGCGAGCACGCTGTCGGCGGCGAAACTCCCGTCGGGCGCGAGCACGCCTTCCGTCACGACGCCCTGCCCCTCGCGGAACAGGTCCGGCAGCAGTCCCGTGTAGCGCACGGCGATGTCGCCCGCGCCGTCTGTCACGACGAAATGAATGGTCTGCCCGCCCGGCCGCGCGATCGAGCCTTCCTTGACGAGGCCGCCGAGACGCATGCGCGTGCCGGGCGCGATGTTCATGGCGGTGATGTCGGCGGGCGAGCGGAAGAAGACGATGGTGTCGCGCATGGCGAACAGCACGAGCCCCAGCGCCGTGCCGAGCACCGCAAGGCCTCCCGCGATCAGCGTCAACCGGCGCTGCTTCCTCGTCATGGTTCACCCTCCGTCTTGCGTTCCTCCGCCGGCGGGGCGGCCGATTCTCTTTCAATATGCAGTTCGCCGGCGAGCGTATCGAGGCGGCGCAGCGCCGCATCGTCGCCCGCGAGCCTTTCGCGCGCGGACGCCAGCGCCTTTGCTGCCTCGGTCCTGTCGCCGAGCACCGCGTAGGATCGTATCAGGCGCAACCATTCGTCAAGGCCGACTTCTCCGGCAGCCGCGCGGGCGGCGAGTTGCGCCACCATGCCGCGGATGGCCTGCATGCGATCTTCCGGCGCCATGCCGGCGATGGCCTGCCCGGCCTCGCTCCGTGCGGGGTCGGCGAGCGCCGCGATGCGGGCCTCGACCGCCGGCCGCCAGGGCGCGTCCGCCGGGGCGGAGGCGAGCAGTTCGCGCAGGCGGGCGAGCGCGCCCGCCACGTCTCCGTCCTGCTCCGCGGCGAGCGCCAGATAAAAGCCGGCCTTCGCGTTGCCGGGCTCCGCCGCCAGCGCCTTGTCGAAAGCCGTCCGCGCCTCGGCGGAAACGACGCCGTCGCCGGCCATGACCATGGCTTCGCCGAGATTGGCGAGGCGCGTGCCGGACGCGCCGTTGAGCCGCAGCGCCTCTCCATAGGCGCGCACCGCGTCCTGAAAACGCCCCGCGCGCAGGTAGATGGGGGCGAGAACTTCCCAGCCGCGTCCGTCCTCCGGCTGGCGGGCGAGATGCCCTTCCACGCGCGCCACCGCCTCGTTGAGGTTGAGCGAGCGCGGATCGCCCTCCGCAAGGCGCTTCGAGAGGGGGGCGTCCGGAACGTCCGGCTGCCCCAGCGCGCCGTAAAGCGTCAGCGCCACCAGCGGAATGGCGGAAAGCGCGATCGCCGAGGCCGCGCGCCGGCGCCGCAGCGCGGGCTCGCCCTTCTGGTCGCCCTCCTGCGTTTGCTGGTCCATGGCGCGCAGCAGGCGCCTGCCCGCCTCCGTCCGGGCGGCCTCGCCCTCGGACTCCGGCAGCAGGCCACGCGCCACCTCACGCTCGATATCGGCGATCTGCTGGCGGAAGAATGCCTTGTCGTCAACGCGGCCACCGGCGGCCTGCTGCCGGCGCGACAGCGGCCACAGCACCAGCAGCACGGAGGCGCCTGTCATTAGAGCGAATACAAACCAGATCGTCATGCGCCTTCATATCATTGGCCCTGCCGCCTTGCTGATGACCCTCAGCGGCGACATATGGTCACGGGGTATCAGGGATAAGCGGCGTCGGGCGCGATAACAAGCGGCGCGTTCGGGGACGGGGCGTCGCCGCCAGCGCCCGCGGGCTGCCGGGCCGGCGGCTGTTCCTGCTGCATAAGCCTTTCCCGTTCCTGACGCTCCCGCTCCAGCCGCTGCTCCTGCTGCCGCTGCTGTTCCTGCCGTTCGCGCTCCAGGCGCTGCTGTTCCAGCCGCTCCTGCTCCTGCCGCGCGCGCTCCTGCCGGGCCAGGCGCGCCTGCTCCACGCGCTGACGTGCCTCCGCCTCAAGCCGCTCGATGCGGTCGAGTTCGCGGGTCAGCCCGATGGCGGCGAGGGCATTGGCTGTGCTGCCGGCATCGATGCTGCGTTTCAGGCCGGCGAGTGGACCGCGCCAGGCGATGACGGCCTGCGGCGGTGTGCCCGTCCAGTCCTTCGGTGCGGTTGTCGCGGTGAGGTTCGCGCGCGCGTCGAGCGTCAGCGTGGCGAGATCGAGCGTGCCGTTGATGCCCGCCTTCGCTTGCGCCGCCTCCAGCGCCAGCGGGCCGAAGCGCACCGCCCCGCCCGCGACGGTGAGCGGAAAGGTCAGGTTCCGGATCGGCCATGCGGCTTTATCGAGCTCCGTGCCCAGACGGCCGGTCAGGCGCCCTATGTCGGCATCGATGGGCGCTTCGGCGTCGCCCGATCCGAGCCACTCGGGAACGAGACGCGCCAACGCCGACGGATCGAGGCGTGGCAAGGCGGCATCGCCGACCTTGATCTCGCCGCCGCCGGCAAGGTTGACCACGAGGCCGGCCGGGCTTTCCGCCGACGAACCGACGTCTAGGCGGCCGCTGAGGCGACCCGCCAGGGTGTCGCCGGTCAGCTGCGCAATGTCGGCCCCCTCGACGGCGAGGGCGGCGCGGAAATTCGCCAGCGTGCCGAAGCGGCGCAGCAGGATGTCCGCCCGCGCTGTCCCGCCGCCCGGCAGCGTGCCGGCGACTTCCTGAAGGCCGACTGTGTCCGGCGAGAGATCGAGCAGCAGCGAGACGCCGGTCAGCGCGAGCGCGGGAGCGACGGCCAGCCGTTCCGTCCGCACCCTGATCTTGCCGGCGAAGCCGGGACCCGTGGCCTGAAAACGCTCGGCGGACCACAGGCGCCCCTGCGCCGGGCGAATCTGCGGGCCGAAGGAAAGCGCCAGAAGGTCCGTGAGCGATAATTGAGCGATGGCGAGTTCCCCGGCGATCTCACCGTCGGCGACGGCAAGCCTGCCGGCGATCTTGTCGTCCCCGAGTGTACCGCGCAGGTCGTCGAGGCGCAGTTCGCCCGCCCGCCAGTTCACGTTTCCGGCGAGGCTCGCCGGCGCCCCGCCGGAGAGGCCGGGCAGCGGATGGCCTATCAGGGCCGCGAAGGCAGCCGTATCGTCGCTGGCAGCTGTCAGTGTGCCGGTGAGTGCCGCCTCGCCGCCCTCGTCCCGCCACGTGCCGGAAACCGCTGCCCGGCTTGTGCCCAAATCCAGCGCCGCCTCGCCTTCCAGGCGGGAAAAGGAATTGCCGCGCGCATCGAGTCTGACGACCGCCTTTTCCTTGCGCTCGCTGGCGCGGACGGTGCCGCCGGCAATGCCAGTGCGGCGCAGCAGGCCCTTCGCGTCAGGCGCCGTCAGCGTTGCCGCGATCACGGCGCGGTCGTTGTCCGCGCCAGCGGGGTCGCTGGTGACATGGGCGTCGATGTCCATATCACCGGCGCGGCCCCTGAGCACGGCGACCAGGGGACGGCCGGCACCGGGCCGCGCGACGGTGGCGTCGAGCGCCAGCGGCCCCGCGAAGGGCACCGCGCGCGTCAGCGCCGCCCGCCATGTCCCGGGCAGGAAGCTGCGCGCGACTTCCACCACGCTTTCCGGCTTCTGCGCGTTCAGTTTCGCCACCACGCGGCCACCGTCGTCGTCGAGATGGCCGGAGGCGGAAAACGTTGCGCCCGCGGGATCGCGGATTTCGAAGCGCTCGATGCTGATGCCGGCGGAAGAGGTCTCGAATCGCGCGCGCAGCCGTCTGTCCGGCGAGGCTGCCTCGTCGCCCAGCCGCAGCCCCGTTGCCTCGATGGAGACGCCGAGATCGGTGCCCGCCTGCACGAGCGAGGCGGGATCGAAAGATGGCAGGGCAGAGAGATCGAGCCCCGTTGCGGAAAGCTGCGCATCGATGCGCCCGCGCAACTCTCCTCGCGCAGCCGTCTGGCGCAGCGAGCCCGCCACCGTCGTCCGTCCCGCGGCCAATTTGAAACCGTGTACGGCGATATCGTCCGCCGTGGCGTCGACCTGCCCGGCGAAGGTCAGCCCCGGCCATTGCAGCAGCGGCGCTGTCAGGCGCTCTGGCGCGCCGAGTTCGTGCAGCGCGCCCGCAAGCCGCAGCGTGTCGCCGCCGGTGAGGTCGACCCGGCCGGAGAAGGCGGGCCGGGCGCTCCATGCCGCGACGCCGTTCGCCCCGAGCGTGCCGCCGCCCGGCAGCGTCAGCGCGAGGTGGGAAATGGCGATTCGCAGGCCGTCGGCCTCCCGTTCCGTCTTCAGGTCGATGGACACGGGCCCGGCCTCGATGCCCGAAAGCGCGACGCTGCCCACCGAGAGGGAGACGTCGGCCGGCATGTCCGCAAGACCGCCCGTGACGAGGCGTGCGCGCAGCGAGTCCAGCACACGCCGGCTGCCGGTGTCCGCTTGGCCTGCGATAACGGGAAGCAGCGGCGTGATGTCGATGCGCCGGCTGGTCAGCGCCAGTTCCAGCAGCGGCTTGCCGCCCTTCAGCAGCGGGCTGACGTCGAACGCCGCCTCGCCGCCGAGCGCCAGCGCGCCGTTCCCGTCGCCGGTCCGCAGTGTGACGTCCTTCGCGGCGATGCGCCAGCCTTCGCTGCCGATGATCGCGGCGAGGGTGAGGCTGACGGTTTCCGGCGCGGCGCCGTCGGCAGGCGGCGCTACCGGGATCTCGGGCAACGGCACGGAGGCGGCGATTCGTCCCGATAGCGCGGGAATGGCGCCGGGCAGCAGATGGCCGTCGAACTCGCCCTGCGTTTCGCCCGCTTCGCCGACGCGCACCTTCATGCGGAGGCGGCCGTCGTTCTCGAACGCGCCGGTCGCCAGATGGACGGTATGGCCGGCAATCGTGCCGTCGACGCGCCAGGGTCCGGCGAACGTGGTTGCCTGGGCCGTGAAATCGATGGGACCGATATCGTGGCGCATGCCGCCCGCACCGGCATCGCCGACGATCCGCACGATACCGCCGTCGACGACGAGTCGGTCGATGCCCGCGTTCCTGAGCTGCAACAGCGGCGTGTCGGAAGCGGCCGGCAGGTGGAAGGCGCCCGCCGCGTCGACGCGCACGGAGACCGTCGGCCGCACGAGCCGCGCCTCGTTCACCCTGACCTTGCCGCCGAGCAGCGGCGGCGCCTCCAGCGAGACGTTGAGTGCCTCCGCGGTCAGGAACGGCGCCGCGCCGCCGAGGGCGACCCTGTCGAGCGCGAGGCGCGGGGTGGGCAGCAGCCGCACCGTGATCGCGCCTTCCGTATGCACCGGCACGCCGAACGCCTTGCCGAGGGCCGCCTCGACATCGCCGCGCCACGCCTGCCAGTCGACGGCATAGGGAACCGCCAGCGCGGCGCACAGCACAGCGACGATGAGAACGGCGACAACGGTGAATAGATCGCGCACCCTTTACCCGACCCGTGATTGACGGCGCTTGCCGTGCGTAAAGCGCAGACACGCGCGGGCAAAAACCGGAACAGACGAAGTATCGGCGAGCCAATGCAAGCCTGCCCGATGTCTAAGCGCGTCTAGACCCTGCGGCAACTGTTGTGTGCTATAGCACAAATCGCCTACACCGTCTCGGCCAGTTTCTCCTGTTCCAGCCCCTCGCCCACCTTTTGCGGCAGTGATCCCGCGTTGGCCTCCGCGTTGCGGGCGAGCGTCGCGCGGGCGGCGTCGACCTGGCGCTGGCGGTTCCACAGGGCGGCATAGACGCCCCCGCGCGCCAGCAGTTGCGCGTGCGCTCCCCGCTCCACGATCTCGCCCTTGTCGAGCACCAGAATCTCGTCCGCGTTGACGATGGTGGACAGGCGGTGCGCGATGACCAACGTGGTGCGGTCTTCCGAGATCTTGTCGAGCGCCTGCTGGATCTCGCGTTCCGTAAAGCTGTCGAGGGCGGAGGTCGCCTCGTCGAGCACCAGAATGCGCGGCGACTTCAGGATCGTGCGGGCGATCGCCACGCGCTGCTTCTCGCCGCCGGAGAGCTTGAGGCCGCGCTCGCCCACCTGCGTGTCGTAGCCCTGCGGCAGGGAGCGGATGAAATTGTCGATCTGTGCGAGCCGCGCGGCCTCCGCCACCTCGGCGTCCGAGGCGTCGGGACGTCCGTAGCGGATGTTGTAGCCGATGGTGTCGTTGAAGAGCACGGTGTCCTGCGGCACCATGCCGACTGCTTCGCGCAGGCTTTCCTGCCGCACGGCGGCGATATCCTGCCCGTCGATGAGGATGCGCCCGGACTGCGGTTCGTAGAAGCGGAAGATGAGCCGCGACAGCGTCGACTTGCCCGCGCCCGAAGGCCCGACTACCGCCACGGTGTTCCCGGCCGGCACCGTGAAGCTCACGCCGCGCAGGATGGGGCGCTCGGGCGTGTAGGCGAAGCGTACGTCCTCGAAGCGCAGCTCGCCCGCCTCGGCGTCTAGCGGCGGCGCGTCGGGTCTGTCCCTCACCTCGGGATCGCGCGAGAGGATGGTGAACATTTCGCCGATATCGATGAGCGCCTGCCTGATTTCGCGGTAGAGCATGCCCATGAAGTTCAGCGGCAGGTAGAGCTGCATCAGCATGGCGTTGACCATGACGAAGTCGCCCACCGTCGCCGTGCCGGCGCGCACGTCGTAGACGGTCATCACCATCACCGCGGCGAGGCCCAGGGAGAAGATGACCGCCTGCCCGCCGTTGAGATAGGCGAGCGAGACATAGGTATCCACGCTCGCGCCTTCGTAGCGGGCAAGCGACACGTCGTAGCGCTCGGCCTCGCGCCGCTCCGCGCCGAAGTACTTCACGGTTTCGTAGTTGAGGAGGGAGTCGATGGCCTTCGTATTGGCGTCGTTATCCGATTCGTTCATGCGGCGGCGGATGTCGATGCGCCACTCCGTCACCCTGTAGGTGAAGACGAGATAGGCCGCGACCATCACGAACACCACCGCCGCGAATCGCCAGTCGAACTGCCACCACAGCACGCCGAGAACGAGCACGAACTCCAGCACCGTCGGCAGCAGGTTGAGGACGGCCATGCGCACCAGTTCCTCGATGCCCGTGCGTCCGCGTTCGAGCACGCGCGTCAGCCCGCCCGTTTTGCGCTCCAGATGGAAGCGCAGCGACAGCGCGTGCATGTGCCGGAAGGTTTCCAGCGCCAGCCGGCGGACGGCATTCATGGCGACCGAGGCGAACAGGCCGTCGCGCCATTGCGTCAGCAGCGCCATGACAATGCGCATGGCGCCGTAGAGAAGCGTCAGGAATATGGCCCCCGCGAGAAGCGTCGCCGTAGGGGTGCCTCCGGTTTCGCCTGTCAGCGCATCCACCGCCCACTTGAAGCTGTAGGGCATTGCGACCGTGACGATCTTTGCCGCCAGCAGCAGCAGGAAACCGAAATAGATACGCTGGCGCAGATCGGCGCGGTCGTGCGGCCACAGATATGGCCACAGGCCCTGCAGCGTCTGCCTGAAGCCCTGCTTGCCGGCAGCCGTCGGTCCGGCACCGGCCCCCACGGCGCCTGCGTTTTCAGCGGGCCCGCTGTTTTGATCGGACATTGCTTTCGTTCCCAGCTCTGTGGATTCGCCGATGTGCAGACGAGCGGCACGGGCATGGAGGCGGCCTGCGCCTCAATTTACAGCCCATATAGTGTTTTATTCGCCGCGCGACACCCCTTGGGCTGCGAATGGCAGCCATCCCTCAGCGGCGTTGCAAACGGGTTGCGGCGGGGCACAATGGCGCATAAGAACAGAGTGAAAACATATCCCCGCCGAAATCCGGCCAGAGTCGCTGGCCAGAATCGCTGGCCATGAGCTGTGGAGTTCCGAACAGATGCGCGCCGACAATGCCCCTGTCATCCGCCTCGAGGATTATCAGCCGACCGATTATCTGATCGATACGGTGTCTCTCGCCATCGGCCTGCATCCGACCGAGACGCGCGTCACGGCGACGCTTGCGTTGCGCCCCAACCCGGCCGGCCACGCCGGTGCGTCGCTCGCGCTCGACGGTGACGAACTCGTCTTCGTATCGGCCGCGCTCGACGGCTCGCCCCTCGCCGCCGACGCCTACACGGCATCACCGGAGAAGTTTGTGCTGCACCGGCCGCCGCAGCAGCCGTTCACGCTCACCATCGAGACCTGCGTCAACCCCACCGCCAACACGAAGCTGATGGGTCTCTACCGCTCCAACGGCACCTATTGCACGCAGTGCGAGGCGGATGGCTTCCGCCGCATCACTTATTTCCTCGACCGGCCGGACGTGCTGTCCGTCTACACGACCCGAATCGAGGCGGATACCGATACGCCGCTGCTGCTCGGCAACGGCAATCCGGCCGAGGCGGGCGCGCTCGCGGAGGGGCGCCACTTCGCCGTCTGGCACGATCCTTTTCCGAAGCCCTCGTATCTCTTCGCCATCGTCGGCGGCGATCTCGATCATGTCGAGGACGTGTTCACGACCGCGAGCGGGCGCAAGGTGAAGGTCGCGGTCTACGTGGAACGTGGCAAGCGCGAGCGCGCCCGCTACGCGCTCGACGCCCTGCAGCGCGCCATGCGCTGGGACGAGGAGGTCTTTGGCCGCGAATACGATCTCGACGTGTTCAATATCGTCGCCGTGTCGGCCTTCAACATGGGCGCGATGGAGAACAAGGGCCTCAACATCTTCAACGACAAGTACGTGCTGGCGAGCGCGGATACCGCCACCGACAGCGACTACGCCAATATCGAGGCCGTGATCGCGCACGAGTACTTCCACAACTGGACAGGCAACCGCATCACCTGCCGCGACTGGTTCCAGCTCTGCCTCAAGGAGGGGCTGACTGTCTTCCGGGATCAGGAGTTCTCGTCCGACGCCCGCTCGCGCCCCGTGAAGCGCATCGCGGATGTGCGCGTGCTGCGTTCGGCGCAGTTCCCGGAGGACGCCGGGCCGCTCGCCCATCCCGTACGCCCGCGCGCCTACAAGGAAATCAACAACTTCTACACCGCCACCGTCTATGAGAAGGGCGCCGAACTGATCCGCGTCCTGAAAACCCTCGTCGGCGGCCAGCATTTCCGCCGGGGCATGGACCTCTATTTCGAGCGTCACGACGGCACCGCCGCCACTATCGAGGAGTTCATCGCCTGCTTCGCCGAGGCGAGCGGGCGCGATCTTTCCGCGTTCTCGCAGTGGTACGAGCAGGCCGGCACGCCCCGCCTCTCCGCGCGCGGACGCTACGACGCGGGCGCGAAAACCTACACGTTGACACTGGCGCAGACGACGTTGCCGACGCCGGACCAGCCGGAGAAGCGGCCGATGGTCATCCCGGTCGCGCTCGGCCTCATCGGCGAAAGCGGGCGGGAGCTGCCGCTCACGACGGCGGATGGCGCGACCGACGGCGGCGTGCTGGTGCTCGACGGCGCCGAGCGCACCGTCATCTTCACCGATGTGGTGGAGCGGCCGGTGCCGTCGCTGCTGCGCGGCTTCTCGGCGCCGGCGATTCTCGACCTCGACCTGACCGACGACGACCTGCTGGTGCTGTTCGCCCACGATACGGACGCCTTCAACCAGTGGCAGGCGGCACAGACGGTGGCGACCCGCATCATCGTCCGCGCCGTGGATGCATTGCACGCAGGCGGCACCGTGCAGGTGCCGGTGGGCCTCGCGCAGGCGCTGGGCCACTTCCTCGATGCACGCGCCCTGCGCGACCCCGCTTTCGCCGCGCAGGTGCTGTCGCTGCCGGGCGAGGCGGATATCGCACGCGAGATCGGCGAGAACATCGACCCCGAGGCCATCTTCACCGCCCGCAAGGCCGTGCGCGAGACGCTGGGACAAGCCCTCGCCGGCAAGCTCGCACACCTCTACGGCGAACTCGCCATCGACGCGCCCTACAGCCCCGATGCCGCGCAGGCCGGCAAGCGGGCCCTGCGCAACGGCGTGCTGGGCCTGCTGACGGCAGGCGACGCGGCGCGCGGCGAAGCACTGGCGCGGGCGCAGTTCGACGCCGCCACCAACATGACGGACCGGCTCGGCGCCCTCTCCGTGCTTAGCCTCGTGGCGGGTGAGGCGCGCGAGGCGGCCCTGCAGGCGTTCTACGACCGCTACCGCGACGACCCGCTCGTGCTCGACAAGTGGTTCGCCCTGCAGGCATCCATCCCGGAAGCCGGCACGCTGGAGCGCGTGAAGCGCCTGCTGTCGCACCCGGCCTTTTCCCTGTCGAACCCGAATCGCACACGCGCGCTCATCGGCAGCTTCGCCATGGCGAACCTCACCCAGTTCGCGCGGGCGGACGGCGCCGGCTTTGCCTTCGTGGCCGATGTCATCCTGCAGCTCGATCCCGCGAATCCGCAGGTCGCCTCGCGCCTTTCCACGGCTTTCCGCACGTGGAAGACGCTGGAGCCGGGCCGGCGCGCCCATGCGGAAGCGGCGCTGCGGCGCATTGCCGCCGCCACGCCACTGTCGCAGGACGTGGCGGACATCGTGACCCGCTCGCTCGCGTGATGCGGCGATACGTCAGGGGGATGTCGCTGCAACGGCGGCGGCGTCCTTGCCGACGGCCTGCGCGAGTGTCGTGTTCTCGCGCCCCAGCGTGGCGAGCAGGCCCTGCTTGATGTCCCGGATGAGGCTGGGCCCTTTGTAGACCATCGCCGAATAAAGCTGCAGCAGGCTCGCGCCGGCGCGAATCTTGCGCCACGCCGCTTCCGGCGAATCGATGCCGCCCACGCCGACGATGGGAAAGGCGCCTTCCACCCGGATGAACGCCTGTGCCAGCACCCATGTCGACAGCGGAAACAGCGGCCGGCCGGAAAGCCCGCCCGTCTCCCCCGCATAGCGCGTGTCGATGAGCTTCGGGCGCGAGACCGTGGTGTTCGAGACGATCAGGCCATCGATGCCGCGCCTGCGCCCCACGGCGACGATGGCGTCGAGTTCGTCCAGCGAGATGTCGGGCGCGATTTTGAGCAGCAGCGGCCGACGCGGATGCTGCCCGGTTGCCTCATCGCGCGCGGCGACGGCGCGGGCGATGAGGTCGTCGAGCGCGGCCTCCTGCTGGAGATCGCGCAGGCCCGGCGTGTTGGGCGAGGAAACGTTCAGCGTGAAATAGCTGGCGAGGGCGGAAAACGTCCGGATGCCCGCGACATAGTCGGCGGCACGGTCGACGGAATCCTTGTTCGCGCCCACATTGACGCCGACGATTCCCGGCCGCCCCGCCCGTGCCGTAAGCCGTGCCAGCGCCGCCGCATGGCCTTCGTTGTTGAAACCGAAGCGGTTGATGACGGCTTCGTCACGCACCAGCCGGAAGATGCGTGGGCGCGGATTGCCGGGTTGCGGCCGCGGCGTCAGCGTGCCCACTTCCGCGAAACCGAAGCCCAGGGAGAGAATGGCGTCGGGCGCTTCGGCGTTCTTGTCGAAGCCGGCGGCGAGCCCCACCGGATTGGGGAACTTCATTCCGAAGGCCTCGACATGCAGCGAGGCGTCGTCGGGCGCGGACGGAGGCAGGCGCGTCGCGGCAAGCGTGCGAATGGTCAACCGGTGCGCGGTCTCCGGGTCCAGCGCAAACAGGAGTGGCCGAATCAGCCGCTCGATACTCCGCATCGCGATCTCCTCTTTCCGTAGGCTTGTCACGCTGGCTGTATGATCCCCCGCCGCGGCGAAAACAAGCCGCCGCGCGCCACGCCCGCAGTGGTGTGGAGCTAACGGGCGCCGATGTGGCAAATTCTGTACAGGAAATGCACTGTTGCCTTTGTTGGAATGAAATATATCCCATGATAAGAATTGAGTCCTAGATTGCTTTCTGATTATATACAAGGCGTCCGGCGAACCCGCCGTATCCTCAACATGGCTTTCGATCATGCTGTCTCATGACCAGATCTGGTCGGCTCTCGACGCCTTCGCGGCGCAGCGCGGCCTGTCGCCATCCGGGCTGGCGCGCAAGGCGGGGCTCGATCCGACGGCCTTCAACCGGTCGAAACGCACGGCGGCGGACGGTCGTCCGCGCTGGCCGTCGACCGAATCCATCGCCAAGGTGCTCGATGCGACGGGTGCGTCGCTCGATGAGTTCATGGCTCTCGTTTCGCGTCACGGCCGGTATACGTCGACGCGGAACCTGCCGCTGATCGGCTTTGCCCAGGCCGGCAAGGGCGGCTTCTTCGACGACGGCGGTTTTCCCGTCGGCGGGAGCTGGGATGAGGTCGCCTTTCCGGACATGGGCGAGGACAAGGTGTTCGCGCTCGAAATATCGGGCGATTCGATGCTGCCCATCTACCGGGACGGCGACGTCATCATCGTCTCGCCCACCGCCAGCGTCCGCCGGGGCGACCGCGTCGTGGTGCGCACCGCGCAGGGCGAGGTCATGGCGAAGGAGTTGAAGCGCCGCACCGCCAGGACTGTCGAGCTGAGGTCGTTCAATCCGGAGCACGAGGACCGCGTCCTCGCCGAATCGGACATCGCCTGGATCGCCCGTGTCATATGGGCCAGCCAGTGAAGGTCGCAGCGACCTTCGATATGGAGTCCGCCCTGCTCGCGCAGGGGTTCGGCCCCGTCGTCGGCATTGACGAGGTGGGGCGCGGGCCGATCGCCGGCCCCGTGGTCGCCGCCGCCGTCGTGCTCGATCCTTCCTGCGTGCCCGAGGGACTTGCCGACTCCAAGCAGATCGACGGGCGTCGGCGTGGACAATTGTTCGCGCAGATCCTCGCCACAGCCCATGTCGGTATCGCCTGCGTGCCGGCCGCCGAGATCGACCGCATCAATATCCGCCAGGCCACGCTGACGGCCATGGCGCGCGCCTTCGCCGCCCTGCCCCTCTTCCCCGCGCCGGAGCACATGGTCGCGCTGGTGGATGGCAACGACCCGCCGCCGCTTCCCTGCCGGGTGGAGACGATCATCAAGGGGGATACGCGCATCGCGTCGATCGCCGCCGCCTCCATCGTGGCGAAGGAGACGCGGGACGGGATGATGCGCCAGCTCGGCACGGTCTATCCCGCCTACGGCTTTGCCGGGCATGTCGGCTATCCGACGCCGGCCCATAAACGGGCGCTGGCCACGCACGGCCCCTGCCCGTTCCACCGCTTCAGCTTCGCACCGCTGCGCGGCACTTGAGAAGCGCCGGCAAGACTGGCGTCACAGCGGCGAGCGTGAACTGAGCCGCGCCCGCCGCTTCACTACGATTACAGGCTTTCCAGAAGATGTTCGGCGCTCGTCACCTGCACCTGGCCGGCCGCCTCTTCCACGTTGAGCACCTCGACGACGCCGTCGTTCACCACCATGGCGTAGCGCTGCGAGCGCGGCCCCAGCCCGAAGCCGGAGCCGTCGAACAGCAGGCCCGTGGCGCGGGCGAAATCGGCGTTGCCGTCGGACAGGAACTCGATTTGCCCGTCCGCGCCCAGCGCCTTCGCCCATGCATCCAGCACGAATGCATCGTTCGTGCTGGTGATGAGCACGGCGTCTATGCCCTTCTCCTTGAAAGCATCGAGATTGGCGATGAAGCCGGGCGCGTGGTTGCGGTGGCAGGTGGGCGTGAAGGCGCCGGGCACGCCCACGAGCACGACCCGCCTGCCCTTGAAGATGTCATCGGTGGTGCGAGGCGTGGGCCCTTCGCTGGTCAGGACGCGGAAGGTGATTTGCGGCAAACGTTCCCCGACGGCGATGGTCATGGCTTCATCCCTGAATGATGTGAACCTGTGGCTGGACTGTCGGGACCATATCACCCGATTTCGCCACAATTCAATGGCGGAAATGCCGATGCCCCGTGAACACCATCGCCAGGCCGGCATCGTCGGCGGCGCGAATCACCTCGTCGTCGCGGATGGAGCCGCCGGGCTGGATCACAGCCGTCGCGCCCGCCTCCGCCGCCGCAAGCAATCCGTCGGCGAAGGGGAAGAACGCATCCGACGCCACGACGGAACCCTTCGCGAAGCTCTCCGTCGCGCCTGCGGCGGTCGCCGCCTCCTGCGCCTTCCATGCGGCGATGCGCGACGAATCGACCCGGCTCATCTGGCCGGCGCCGATGCCCACCGTCGCGCCGTCCCGCGCATAGACGATCGCGTTCGATTTCACGTGCTTGGCGACGCGGAAGGCGAAACGCAGGTCGGCGAGTTCCGCCTCGGTGGGCACGCGCCGCGTCACGACGCGCAGATCCATGTCGTCGACCACGGCGTTGTCGCGTGTCTGCGCCAGGAAGCCGCCGGCGACGGTGCGCACGGCAAGCCCGCCGCCGCGCGGATCGGGCAGGCCTCCGGCGAGCAGCAGCCGCAGGTTCTTCTTCCCGGCGACGATGGCGATGGCCTCCTCCGTCGCGTCGGGGGCGATGATCACTTCCGTGAAGATCGAGACGATGCGTTGCGCGGCCTCGGCGTCGAGCGTGCGGTTCAGCGCCACCACGCCGCCGAAGGCGGAGACGGAATCGCAACGCAGCGCCTTTTCGTACGCCTCGCCGAGGGAGCCTCCCTCGGCGACGCCGCAGGGGTTGGCGTGCTTCACGATGACCACGGCCGCCGTGCGCTGCGGATCGAACTCCGCCACCGCTTCATAGGCGGCGTCCGTATCGTTGATGTTGTTGAAGGACAGCTGCTTGCCCTGCAGCTGGCGCGCGGTGGAGACGCCGGGCCGCTGCTCGGGCGTGGCGTAGAAGGCCGCCTGCTGGTGCGGGTTCTCGCCATAGCGCAGGTCGAGCGCGCGCCGGCCACCGATGGCGCGGAAGTCGGGCGTGCCGATCCCCTCGATGCCGGCGAACCAGTTCGACACCGCCGCGTCGTAGGCGGCGGTGCGCGCATAGGCCTTCTGTGCCAGCCGCCGGCGCAGGGGCAGCGTGGTGGCGCCACCGTTGGCGGCGAGTTCCGCAAGCAGGGCCTCGTAGTCGGCGGGATCGACGATGACCGCTACGTCCGCGTGATTCTTGGCTGCGGCGCGAATCATGGCCGGGCCGCCGATATCGATGTTCTCGATGCAGTCGTCGAACGAGCCGCCGCGCGCCACCGTCTCCTCGAAGGGATAGAGGTTCACCACCACGAGGTCGATGGTCGAAATGCCGTGCGCCAGCATGGCCGCCTGATGCTCGGGGTTGCCGCGCACGGCGAGGATGCCGCCGTGGATAGCCGGATGCAGCGTCTTGACGCGCCCGTCCATCATCTCGGGAAACTGCGTGACCTCCGCCACGTCCTTCGCCGCGAGGCCTGCCTCCACGAGCGCCTTGTGCGTGCCGCCCGTCGAGATCAGCGCGATGCCGCGCTGCGCCAGCGCGCTGGCGAAGCCGATGAGGCCCGACTTGTCCGAGACGGACAGAAGGGCGCGCGTGATGATTTTGCGATCATGGGGCATGGGACAGGTCCAGCTCAAGGAAAAGGCGTATTCCGACAAGAACATCCGGCCGGGCGGAGAATTCGCTCCACGACGTGGCTCTAACCCATTTTTCCCGCTGGCGGAACGGAAAAATGCCGCAATGCGGCCACGCGGGCGCGCCGTTACACTTCCAGCCGCGAGAAGCGCCAGCGCAGCAGCGTCACTTCGGCGGGGTCGACGGTGACGACGATCTGCTCTCCGCGCCGGGCGCCGTCGACAGCCGAGAGGAACACGCTTTCCTCGATGGAGAGCGTGCCGTGTTCGGCCTCGAAGGACCAGCCCTGCCCGTCCGGCAGCAGCATCAGCACGGAATGGCCGTCGTGCGAGCGGCTGGTGCGCACGAGCGGGTGCAGGTGAAAGCGCACTGTCGCGGCGGCCGCTTCCGGCATCGGGTCGGCGGCGATGAACGCATCCTCGCCGTCCAGCGTGCCGCGCGCGCCGTCCAGCCGCCAGCGCCGCTGGTGGACGAGGCCGAAGCGCGCGCTGTAGCCGTCATGCGCGGCGCCCAGCGTCTGGGTGCCGGAGGACGCCGCGCCGCGGTTGACCTCGATATTTTCGATGCCGCCCAGGATGGGCGTGCCGAGCCAGCGGCCCAGCCAGCGTTCGAGGCGCGCCGCGAGCGACGCGCCGCTCCCCGCCCCCGCGAACAGGCAGGACGACGTGTCGCCCACGGTCACCGTGGAATGCGCGGCGGTGGAGCGCGCTGCGAAAAGCGGAAACAGGCTGCCGTGGCGCGGCGCGCCGCAGTTGACGATGAGGCGCGAGCGCCCCACGCTCAGCTCGAAGGAGAGGCAGCCCGCGTGCGCCTCCGTCGAGCAGGCGGGCGGCGGCGGCGCGCCGACATCCGCGATCAGCACGAGGTCCTCCGCCTCCAGCCGCTCATAGCCGGAATGGGGCGCGTGCTGGATGGCGCGCGAGCGCGTGTCGTCGTAGGCCAGCAGCGTCGCGATGAGGTCGACCTGCGTGCGGCCCATGCCGTTGAACAGGGCCAGCGATCCCTCGCCATGGCGGAACATGCGCAGCATCGGCATCATGCGGTCGATGGCGCCCAGCATCTGCGGCGGCGGCGAAACCCCGCGCGCCGCATAGACCTGCCGCAGCGGCAGCAGTTCCGTCAGCAGGGTGACGAGTACGCGCGGGTTGCGGCTGATGTGGCCGCCGTCCGGCAGGATCTGGCGCGCCAGTTCCTCCCCCAGCTTGCGGCTGGCGTTGCGCTGCAGGCGGCCGAGATTGTCGAGGCACAACCCGGCCATGGCGAGCGCGATCAGCGCCAGCAGCTTCTTCTCGCCCTGCAGCGCGCCGCAGACGCTGCCCGAGAGCTGGCGCACGCCGCGCGCCAGCGCGCGCATGAAGCGGCGGTAGAAGGCATGGTCGGCGCCGTCCAGCACCAGCGGCGACTGGCTCAGGAAGACGAGCAGGCGCCGCGCGACGACGGCTGGCCGGGTGGCGATGCCCCGCCGGTCCAGCCGCGCCGCGAGGAAATCGTCGACGAGTGCGCGGGCGTTGGCGCGCGCGAGTGCAGAATCCGCCGCCCCGAGGTGCCGCAGCCAGGTGAAGCCCGCCAGCGCCTCCGCCCAGGCTTCGGACGGCGGCTCGACCTCGAAGGGCGAACGCCCGCGGCAGTCGATGCTCTGCCCGGCGAGCGAGAAATGGCCGGCATAAATGTCGGAGGCTTCCGTGGGATCGGCCGTGCGCAGGTCCTGCGGCGCTATCACGACCCGCTCGGGCGCGCGGCGGCGCAGCGCATCCAGCGTCTCGAAAGTTCGCAGGACAGTGCCGAGCGCCAGCCGCCCCGCCTTGGCGAGGGCGAGCTGATAGAGCCGCAACCGGTGCTGGTCTACCCCCACGACGTCCGACAGTCCTTTCCGCGCCCCGACTCGCAATGCGGGCCGAACGCGCCCTAAATGATACGCCGAGGGCCTTTGATAAAGCGAAAAAGTTAATTGAACCGTATCTGTGGCCCCATGGTGGTCATATATGACGCGCTCGTTCCTGAACGGGCGGCGGGCTGGAAAAATCGGCTTGACAAATGACGTGGCCGGTGGTGGAGATAGCCAGCTTGAAGCGAAGTTCCGGTCGCTTCATGGGCGTGCTTCAACACAACGCAAGTGGCGGACAGTCGGTGATGGCTCTCGTTATTACGAAAAAAACGAAAACCATCTTTGTTGTCACGACGATTACGTCGACGACACGCTGACCTCCGCCCTCGTTCCCGGACCTCTCTCCCCCAGGCACGAGAGAGGTGATGCCGAAGGCGGCATCGGTTCCCCGGGAGAGGTTGAACAGGAGATATCGTACAATGGGCTTCAAGATCGCCGTGGTTGGCGCCACCGGTAATGTGGGCCGTGAAATCCTCGACATTCTGGCCGAGCGCGCGTTCCCGGTGAGCGAGGTCGTGGCCCTCGCCTCGCGCCGCAGCATGGGACAGGAAGTTTCCTTCGGCGACAAGACGTTGAAGGCCAAGGACCTTGCCACCTACGATTTCTCCGATACCGATATCTGCCTGATGTCCGCCGGCGGCGACGTCTCGCGCGAGTGGGCGCTGAAGATCGGCGCGCAGGGCGCGGTCGTCATCGATAACTCCTCCGCCTGGCGTTACGACAGCGACGTGCCGCTGATCGTGCCCGAGGTAAATGCGGATGCGATCGTCGGCTTCTCGAAGAAGAACATCATCGCCAACCCCAATTGCTCCACCGCCCAGCTCGTTGTCGCGCTGAAGCCGCTGCATGACGCGGCGACCATCCGGCGCGTCGTCGTCTCCACCTATCAGTCGGTTTCGGGCGCGGGCAAGGATGCGATGGACGAGCTGTTCTCGCAGACGCGCGCCGTCTTCACGACCGGCGAGGTCAAGCCCGGCAAGTTCACCAAGCGCATCGCCTTCAACGTCATTCCCCACATCGACGTGTTCATGGAAGACGGCTACACGAAGGAAGAGTGGAAGATGATGGCCGAGACGAAGAAGATTCTCGACCCCGCCATCAAGCTCACCGCCACCGCCGTGCGCGTGCCGGTGTTCATCTCGCATTCGGAAGCCGTGAACGTGGAGTTCGAGAAGCCGATCACGGCGGACGAGGCGCGTGAAATCCTGCGTCAGGCGCCGGGTTGCCTCGTCATCGACAAGCGCGAGAACGGCGGCTACATCACGCCTCACGAGGCGGCCGGCGAGGATCCGACCTATATCTCGCGCATCCGCGAGGACGCCACTGTCGAGAACGGCCTTGCCTTCTGGGTCGTGGCGGACAACCTGCGCAAGGGCGCGGCGCTGAACGCGGTGCAGATCGCGGAAGTTCTGATCAACCGCAAGCTCATCAGCCCGCGCCAGCAGGCGGCCTGATCCCTTCCGCCAGCCGGATAAAGCAGTTTCAGCAAAGGCGGATACTGCTTTTGCGCCCGGTGTGAAAACAAAGAAATGGCCTGGGCAAATGCGCCGTCCCCGCGACGGCGCATTTTTTTATGGATCTTCGGCGTCCGGGTTGCCGTGCGTTTCGCGGGTGTGGCGCGCCATGGTTTCCGCCAGCGCGACGAGCAGCGAAAGCTCGCGCTCGGGAATGGCCCGGGCAACGGAAACGAGACGGTCTATGGAGCTGGAGCGGGGCGTGGCGGCCTCGCCTTCGGGCGAGAGCCCGAGAAGCCAGTTCGGCGTGGTGCCGAGCGTGTGGGCGATCCGCATCAGCGTCGCGAGGTCGGGTTCCCGGCGGCCGGAGACGTAATGACCATAACGCCGCTCGTCGAGATCGCATCGACGTGCTGCCTCGGCATTTGATATGCCAAGCTGTTCAGCTCTCTGCTTCAGCCTTGATCCAAAAATCTCCATAGGAACAATCTGTTCCTGAGCAACACATTTCTTGCCATCGGCGTTATGGTACGATATAAAACTACAAAATGCCGATATCATTCGTTTGTTGCTATCGGAGAGCAACCATGACGTGGACAGCCGCCATCTGGATCACCTGCACGATGCCGATCTGGGGAGTGGCGCTCGTCTTCGGCTGGCAATATGCCATCTGTCCGCGCCTGATCCCCGCGCGCAGGATCGAGGCCTTGGCCGACCTGATGCTCGCGGCTCACGGCGAGGATGCGGAACACGAAGCTTTCGAGAAAGAGGTGGACGCCTGGTATCGCAGTGACCTGCGGGCGCAGGGCGCGTGGCGGCGCATACGCCGCAGCCTGCGGCGCCGTGGCCGACCGGCGGCATCGGCCCACGCAACATCCATAACGGGAAGCGCCCCGCACATGGCCCGCCGCGCATCCCGTTAACAGTGACAGGCCGGTATGGGACGTTATGCCCGGACGTGAGTCAGCGCCGCGAAGTGCGCCACCACCTGCTCATATACGCGCCGCTTGAACGGCACGATCAGCTCCGGCAGGTGCTGCGCCTCTTCCCAGCGCCATGCATCGAATTCGGGCGGCACGCTGCCGTCGCCGGGGTGCAGCACATCGATTTCCGATTCGTCGCCGGTGAAGCGCATGGCGAACCATTTCTGCTTCTGCCCGCGAAATTTGCCCCGCAGGCCAATGCCGATCTGATCTTCCGGCAGGTCGTAAGTCAGCCAGTCGGGCGTCTGGGCGAGAACCTCGACGGAGCGCACGTTCGTTTCCTCGAACAGCTCGCGCCGCGCCGCGTCCAGCAGGTCCTCGTGCTTGTCGACGCCGCCCTGCGGCATCTGCCAAGTGTAGGCGGGCGGCACCGTTCCCTCGGCGATGTCGCCCTTCTGGCGGGAGCCGATGAATACCCTGCCGACTTTGTTGAGCAGCATCACGCCCACACATGCGCGATAGGGCAAATCCTCTGCCCGCACCTTCCCGCGAATGTGATTGACCTTGTCCGACATGGCGCCGCCCCGTCCGCTATCAACCGCCGATCGGGGGGCACACTAGCCGGAAAAGCTCACCCGGGGAAGGTCATTCCCCGTCCTTTTTCGTGTCGCCGCCGTCGACGGCCGGCTTGTCAGCCGGCTTCGCGGCGTCCTTCTTGCCGGTCACATTGGCGGCCGATTCGGTCTTCGTGCCGGCATCGGCATTCACCTTGCGCACCACAAGCGCCGGGTTCTCGACACCGCGCAGCAGGTCATAGGCGGCATTGAGCTGCGTGTCCTGCGTCGGATCGGTCGGAACGTAGGCGGAGGAGCCGGAGGCCTCCTCCTTCTTGCTGTCGGTCGCCTCGACTTCCGTCGCGGCGCTCTTGTCCGCGCTGGCGTCCTCGCCGTTCTTCAGGTGGCCGCGCAGCCCCGCCTCACCCTTGATCTGGTCCTTGCCCTTGAGATCGTCGGGAATGACTTCCTCGATGATGAAATCGGGCTCGATGCCCTTGGCCTGAATCGAGCGGCCGGACGGCGTGTAATAGCGGGCTGTGGTGAGGCGCAGCGCCCCGTTCTGGCCAAGCGGAATGATGGTCTGCACGGACCCCTTGCCGAACGAGCGCGTGCCGATCAGCTTGGCGCGCTGGTGGTCCTGCAGGGCGCCCGCCACGATCTCGGACGCCGAGGCCGATCCGCCGTTGACCAGCACCACGAGCGGCTTGCCCTTCGTGATGTCGCCCGAGCGGGCGTTGAAGCGCTGCGTCTCGTCGAGGTTGCGCCCCCGCGTCGAGACGATCTCGCCGCGCTCCAGGAAGGCGTCGGAGACAAGCACCGCCTGATCCAGCAGGCCGCCAGGGTTGTTGCGCAGGTCGATGACGAAGCCCTTCAGCTTGTCGGCCGGGATTTCCTTGGTCAGCTTCTCGACGGCGCTGCTCAGGTTGTCGAACGTCTGTTCGTTGAACTGCGTGATGCGCAGATACCCGATGTCGCCCTTGTTCTCGAAACGCACGGAGCGGATGCGGATGATGTCGCGCTTCAGCTTCACCTCGAACGGCTCGCTTCGTCCGGTGCGCTGGATCTTCAGCGTGACCTCGGAATCGACCGCGCCGCGCATCTTCTCGACCGCCTGGTTGATGGTGAGCCCCTGCACGGGTTCGTTATCGATGGCGACGATGAGATCGTTTGCCAGAATGCCCGCGCGCGCGGCTGGCGTTTCATCGATGGGGCTCACGACCTTGACGAGGCCGTCCTCCATCGTCACCTCGATGCCGAGCCCGCCGAAGGAGCCGCGCGTCTGCACCTGCATATCGCGGTAGCTCTTCGCGTCCATGTAGCTGGAGTGCGGATCGAGCGACGACAGCATGCCGGTGACGGCCGATTCGATCAGCTTGCTCTCATCCGGCTTTTCGACGTAGTCGCTGCGCACCTTGTCGAAGACATCGCCGAACAGCGTGAGCTGCCGGTAGGTGTCCACGGAAGCGGCGATGGCGCTCGTACTGGAAAACAGCCGTGACTGCGTGCCCACGACCGCCACACCCGCGCCGATGAGGGCACCCACCATCACGAGAGAAATCTTGCGCATCATCCGCGAACCTTTTCGCCTTTTGTCCTGGCCCACCACGGCGACGGATCGATGGATCCGCCATCCTTGCGAAACTCAACATACAGAATGGGGCCCGTGGCGCCACCCGCAAAAGCACTGGCTCCCGCCAATGCACCGGTTCCCGCTGGCGCCCCCTTGCCCATCAACCCGACAGGCTCGCCCGCGAGCACGAACTGGCCCAACGTCACGTTGATCCGTTCCATGCCCGCCAACAATACATAATATCCCTCGCCCGCGTTGATGATCAAGAGCTGGCCGAAGGATCGGAACGGACCAGAGTAAACGATCCAGCCATCCGTGGGGGACGAAATGACGGCTTCCTCGCGTGTTGCGATGGAGATGCCGTTCGTCGCGCCGCCGAAACCGTCCGATGCGCCGAAGCCGCGCACCACCTCACCGCGCACGGGAAACGGCAGCAGTCCCAATGCCTTCGCGAAAGAAATCTTGGGTTCGAGCCGGGCGGGATCGCCGAAGGGCGCGGCCGCCAGCCTGTCATCCACGGCCTTGTCGCGCGCCTGCACGGCTTGCGCCGCATCCTCGGCGGCCTTGCGGGCGGTGGTGATTTCCCGCTCCATGCGGCCAATCAAATCCTTGAGACTTTCCGTGCGGCTGGCGAGATCGGCCACCTGCGCGCTCTCTCCGGCGTCGATCTTCTCCGCCTCCGCGATGCGGCGCTGGCGCTCATCGATGAGGGCGGCAAGCCGCTCCTGCTCGCCATTCAGGGTCTGGATATCGGCCTTCAGCGCCTCCCGGTCGGTGGCGATCTGCGCGCGAAGGCGCGCGAGTTCCGCAAGGTCGGACGCAAGAGCCTCCACCTCCGTCCGCAGCTCGGGAACTGTCGCCCCCAGCAGGATGGCGCTGCGCACGGCCTGCAGCACGTCCTCGGGCGCGACGAGAACGGCGGGCGGCGGATGGCGGCCCATGCGCTGAAGGGCGGCGAGCACCTCGGCGATAACGTCGCGGCGGCTTTCCAGCGAGCGGCGGATGGCCTGCTCGCTGCCGTCGAGCGTCGCCAGCCGTTGCTCGATGGCGGACACGCGCTCCTCCGCCGAACCGATGCGTTGGGCGGTTTCGAGCAGGATGCGGTTGAGTTCGGCCCGGTCCTTGCTCAGGCCCTCGATCTCGGTGCGCAGTGCTTCCCGCCGTGCGCCGCGTGCCGCGAGATCGGCCTGAACGGCCTCAAGCTCCTGCTGGCGCTGGCGCTTGTCCGCCTCGGTTCCCGCCCAGGGCGCCGCCCCCTCCGCCTGCGCGCCGGAGGGCTCGCGCGCCTGCTGCTGCGCCTGCTCCTGCCCAGCCGCGGGCAGCACGGCGACGCCGAGCGCCACGGCGAACGCAAGCCCGCAGGTCAAGAACCGTCCCGATCGCTGGATTCGAAATGCCATCAGTGCCTTGCAACACATCGACCGACCGGCGCATCAACGCAACCGGCCGTCAAACACGGTGATAGGGGTGTCCCGCGAGAATCGTCAGGCAACGATATACCTGCTCAAGCACCAGCGCACGCACAATCTGGTGCGGCATGGTCATTGCGCCGAAGGACAGGATCAGCGCAGCCTTTTCCCGCACCGCGCCATCGAGACCGTCGGGACCACCGACGATCAGGTTGACGCCGGCTTCGCCCGCATCGCGCCAGCCGGCGAACTTCCGAGCCAGATCGTCGCTGGAAAGGCTCGCGCCGCGTTCGTCGAACGCCACGATCATACCCGGCAGGCAGCGCGCCAGCAACGCCCTGCCCTCCTCCGCCTTGCGCTGGTCGGCGTGGCGGGCGCTGCTTTCCGAAAGCTCCAGCACATCGACGGTGCCGAATCCCAGCGAGCGGGCCAGCGGCTGCGCCCGCTCATGATAGCGCTCGACCAGCGCCTTCTCGGGGCCCGCCTTCAGCCGGCCCACCGACACAACGGCGATGCGCACGGCGGCTCAACCGGCGCGCGGCTCTTTCGGCCGGTCGGGGCTCCAGATCTTCTCCAGATTGTAGAAGCTGCGCACTTCCGGGCGGAAGATATGCACGATGATATCGCCCACGTCGATCAGCACCCAGTCGCAGGCCGGGAATCCCTCGACGCGCACCGGCCCGAAGCCCGCCTGCTTGAGAGCGGCAGCGACCTTTTCCGCGATGGCGCCGACATGCCTGTCCGACCGGCCGGACGCGACGAACATCGTGTCCGCGATTGTCGTGCGACCGACAAGGTCGATCTCGACGATCTCTTCCGCCTTCATTTCTTCAAGCTGGAACCGCGCGATTCCTGCCGCGTCGCCGGCCGGCGGCGTCTCCCCGGCCGTCCGTGTTCCGTCCGTCTGGTTGAGCGGCGCCGGCTGGGCGCCATATTCCGAAAGCTGGCTCAGTGCCCGGTCCTCACACTTGAGCATGATCCCCAAAAGAGGTGCCGCCTTCTGGAAAAATCATGCATTAACAAAAAGATAGAGCGAGAATCGCGATTCGGCGAAAGGTCATCCCGCTTCAGGGCGACTTCGGGACAAGCGGGCATCGCCTCTCCGGCTCGAAATCGCATCGTAACATTGACTTGAAGATAGTCGCACATCCCCGACGCTTCAACGACTACCGACAGCCAATCACATGAATCGGCAGGAAAAAGAAGCCGCCCACGTCCGCGCGGGGGCTTCAGGGCGCGGCTATCGTGTTCCCCGCCGCGCGCAGCATGGTGGACGACAGCGGCGATCGCGGACCGTGCAGAAAGACCCATCCCGGTACGTCTCCCCGTGACAGCAGCCCCGCGTCCTTCTCAGCGAATCGGTAACGCGCCAGCGCGATCGCCGCCCGCGAGCGCGCCGCCTTCAGGGTGGAGCCGGGGCGGTCGATGATGGCGAGCGGAACGAGGCGGGCGATATCGCGCCAGCGCTGCCAGCGGTGAAAGCCGGCGAGATTATCCGCGCCCATGATCCAGACGAAATCGACCTGCGGACAACGCCGTGTGAGCCACGCGATGGTGTCGTAAGTGAACTGCGTCTCGATTTCAGCTTCGAAACCGGTGATGTCGATGCGCGCGTGGCGCGTCAGCGCACGGGCAGCGGCCATTCTTTCCGCCAGCGGCGGCAGCGCCGTGTTGTCCTTCAGCGGGTTTCCGGGGGTGACGATCCACCATACCCTGTCGAGCCGCAGATGCTTGAGGGCGACGAGACTCGCCAGGCGATGCCCCGCGTGCGGCGGGTTGAACGAGCCGCCGAAAAGCCCGATCCGCAAGCCCGGCGCGTGCGGCGGGAGAGACGGCGAATGCCGCTTCGGCAGGTTTCTCAAAACCGTGATCCCGCTGCTCCCGGGCGCGCCGGTCGCATCGATGCGGGCGACGCCGGGCGGCGCATCCTCGCCCTCCTCGATGAAGCAGGAGCCGGCCTCGCTCCTCAAGGCCGCGTCTGCCCGTTGCCGTGGATGCGGTACTTGAACGAGGTCAGTTGCTCTACGCCGACGGGGCCACGCGCGTGCATGCGCCCGGTGGCGATTCCGATCTCGGCGCCGAAGCCGAACTCGCCGCCATCGGCGAACTGCGTTGAGGCGTTGTGCGCCACGATGGCCGAGTCGACCTCGCGCTGGAAACGCGCCGCCGCTTCCTTGTCCTGCGTGATGATCGAGTCGGTATGGTGCGAGCCGTAGGTCTCGATGTGATCGATGGCCTGCGAAAGATCGTCGACGACGCGCGCGGAGATGATGGCATCCTCGTATTCCGTGCGCCAGTCCTCCTCGGTCGCGGGCTTCACGCGCGGATCGACCGCCTGTGTCTCCGCATCGCCACGCACCTCGCAGCCGGCCTCGATCAGCGCCGTCACCAGCGGCTTCAGATGCGTGTCCGCCACCGCCCGGTCGACAAGCAGCGTCTCCGCCGCGCCGCAGATGCCGGTGCGGCGCATCTTCGCATTCAGCAGCACCTTGCGCGCCATGTCGAGATCGGCGTCGCGATGCACGAAAACATGGCAGATGCCGTCGAGGTGCGCGAACACCGGCACCCGCGCCTCCGTCTGCACCCGCGCCACCAGGCCCTTGCCGCCGCGCGGTACGATGACGTCGACATTGCCATCGAGCCCGCCGAGCAGCAGGCCGACGGCTTCGCGGCCGCGAACCGGCACGAGCTGCACGGCATCGGCGGGCAGGCCCGCGTTTTCCAGCCCGGAGCGAACGGCCGCGACCAGCCGCTGGGCCGAGCGGAAGCTCTCCGACCCGGCGCGCAGGATGGCGGCGTTGCCCGCCTTCACGCACAGCGAGCCCGCGTCCGCGGCGACATTCGGCCGGCTTTCGAAGATTACGCCGATCACGCCGAGGGGTACGGAAACACGCTCGATGACAAGGCCGTTAGGGCGTTCGAAGGTTGCCAGCACGCGCCCGACGGGGTCCGGCAGGCCTGCGACGAGTTCCACTGCCTTCGCGATGGCCTCGACGCGGGCCGGGGTGAGCTGCAGGCGGTCGATGAACGCCTCGCCGCGTCCGGCCGCGCGGGCGTCCGCGATGTCCTCCGCATTGGCCGCGATCAGGCCTTCCGCGTCCTCACGGATGGCGCGCGCGGCACCGTTGAGCGCCTGCGTGCGGGCGGCGTCGGATGTCAACGCCAGTGCGCGGGCGGCCTTGCGGGCGCGCCGGCCGATGTCGGCCATCAGCGAGGCAAGCGGCAGCGGCGCGTCGGCAGCGCCGCCCAGCACCTCGCTCTTGTCCGTAACATCAGCAGCTACACTCGCCATGATCCTCATCCTCCAGCCGGCGGCCAATGCAACGCCGTGCGATACATGTCTATTTTCTACGCAAGAGGGATGCGCGGTCAAGCGCGCCCGGCAGCATGGCTTTCATGCACCTTCGTGCGAATCGCCGCCGAACAGGACGAGATCGTCCCTGTGCACGATGGTGGCGCGCCCGCCGTGGCCGAGCAGCGTCTCGATATCCTGCGTCGAATGGCCCGCGATCAGCCCCGCTTCGTCCGCGTCGTAGCCGACGAGGCCGCGGCCGATTTCCCGCCCCTCCGGCCCGCGCACCGAGACCGCGTCGCCCCGGTGAAAATCGCCCTCGATGCGGCGCACACCAGCAGGCAACAGGCTCGCGCCACGCCGCAGCGCCTTCTCCGCTCCCGCGTCGACATGCAACGCGCCGCGTGGCTGCAATGTTCCGGCGATCCACTTCTTGCGCGCCGTGACGGGGTTGGAGGGCGAGAGAAACCACGTGCAGCGCCCGCCGTTCATAACCGTGCCGAGCGGCCCCTCCACACGTCCGTCAGCGATGATCATGCAGGCGCCGCCGGCGGTCGCGATCTTGCCCGCCTCCACCTTGGTGCGCATGCCGCCGCGCGACAGCTCTGACGCCGCACCGCCCGCCATGGCCTCGATCTCGGGCGTGATATGCGTGACGAGCGGGATATGGCGCGCATCCGGGTTGCCGTTGGGCGGCGCGGTATAGAGGCCGTCGACGTCGGACAGCAGCACGAGCAGGTCCGCCCCCACCATGGTCGCGACACGTGCGGCGAGCCGGTCGTTGTCCCCATAGCGGATTTCGCTCGTCGCTACCGAATCGTTCTCGTTGATGATCGGCACGGCGCCGAGTTCCAGCAGTTTGCCGATGGTGGCACGGGCGTGCAGATAGCGGCGGCGCTGCTCCGTATCGGAAAATGTCAGCAGAATCTGCCCGGCGACGATCTCGTGGACGGCGAGCGCCTCCGTCCAGCGGCGCGCCAGCGCGATCTGCCCCACGGCGGCGGCGGCCTGGCTCTCCTCCAGCTTCAGCGGCCCCGAGGGCAGCCGCAGCACGGTGCGCCCCAGCGCGATGGCGCCGGAGGAGACGACGATCACCTCCGCGCCCCGTTCGTGCAGCCGCGCGATATCCTGCACCAGCGCCGAAAGCCAGCTACGCTTCAGGCGCCCGCGCTCGCGGTCCACCAGCAGCGACGAGCCCACCTTGACGACGATGCGCCTGAACTGCGCCAGCTCGGGCAAGCGCGCGGCCAACGCGGGAGAGACGGAATGATCGATCATGATGCTTCATTCGGACATTCGACGCGGCGCATACTTAACCGTAATCCGCGTGCAGGAAAGGAAAAACCGCATGCAGCGGCGGCAGGACTGGCACCCGGGCCCGGCTTTGCCTCACGGCTGCCAGTCGGCCGGGACCTCGCGTTCCTTTTCCTCCGCCCCGGCCTCGCGGATGATGTCCGCGAGGCAACGCAGCGCCGTGTCGACGCCCTCGCGCGAGGCGGAGGACAGCAGCAGCGGCGCCTGCCCGGCGGCTTCCGCAAGATCCGCCGCGCGCGCGGCGCGGGTCTCGGCGTCAAGCGCATCGATCTTCGACAGCGCCACCACCTCCGGCTTGTCTGCGAGCCCGCCGCCATAGGCTTCGAGTTCGGCCCGGATGGTTTCGTAACTGCCGGCGACGTCCTCGCTCGTCCCGTCGACAAGATGGAGCAGCACGCGGCAGCGTTCCACATGGCCGAGGAAGCGGTCGCCGAGTCCCGCGCCCTCGTGCGCGCCCTCGATCAGCCCGGGAATATCCGCGAGCACGAACTCGCGCCCGTCGATGCCGACGACGCCGAGATTGGGATGCAGCGTCGTGAATGGATAATCGGCGATCTTGGGCTTTGCCGCGCTGACCGCCGCGAGAAAGGTGGACTTGCCGGCGTTCGGCAGGCCGACGAGCCCGGCATCGGCGATCAGCTTCAGCCGCAGCCAGATCCACATTTCGGTGCCCGGCAGGCCGGGGTTGGCGTGGCGTGGCGCCTGATTCGTCGAGGATTTGAAGTAGGCGTTGCCGAAGCCGCCGTTGCCGCCGCGAGCCAGCACCACCTGCTGGCCAACCTCCGTGAGGTCGGCCAGCGGCGTCTCGTTGTCTTCAGCGAAAACCTGCGTGCCCGCCGGCACCTTCAACACCGTGTCCGCGCCGCGCGCGCCGGTGCGGTTCTTGCCCATGCCGTGCTGGCCGGGACGGGCACGGAAATGCTGCTGGTAGCGGTAGTCGATCAGCGTGTTGAGGCCGTCGACACATTCGACCACGACGTCGCCGCCGCGCCCGCCGTCGCCGCCGTTGGGGCCGCCGAACTCGATGAACTTCTCGCGCCGGAACGAGACACAGCCTGCCCCGCCATCGCCGGAACGGACATAAACCTTCGCCTGATCAAGAAACTTCATCGCCTGCTCGAACCCGTCAACGGGCGGAGCCCCTGGCCCCGCGTCTGTACATATGTCGCGCCGCCGGGATGTCTCCCGGCGGCCTGTCTTCCGTCCTGCCGCCCTATGCGGCGAGCCGCCGCGCGTGGCGCTCGCGCCCCAGCACCGTCTCATAATAGGGCAAGGGCCGCCCCTGGGGGCGTGAGTAGCGCATGGTATCGCCCACGGTGACGAAACCGAGCTTCTCCTGCACCCGCAGGGAAGCGCCGTTGCCGGCGAACACACCGGAGATGATGTGCATCACCCCGCTGCAGGCAAAGAAGGCGTCGACGAAAGTCTCCGCCGCCTCGCTCATCAGCCCCTGCCCCCAGTACGGCTCACCGAGCCAGTATCCGAGGCTCAGCGCGCCATCCCTGGGATGCAGGGTGATCATGCCGCACGGTGCGCCTTCGGCCTCGATGGCGTAGTTCGCGCTGATGCCCGCTTCGTTCTCGGCGGAGGCATGCACGATGTAGTCCTGCATGTCCTCCAGCGTGAGCGGCCAGGGAACGGATGCGAGCCAGCGCGCGACGTTCCATGTTTCCAGCCCGATGAGCGTCTGCGCGTCATCCATCCGCACCGGCCTCAGCAGCAACCGGTCCGTTCTCACCGCTTCCCTCAGCATGGCCCCCGCCCCCCCGCTCTCGCCGGCAGATGCGCCCGCGTGCGGGCGTTCGCGAGATGGTGTGCGCAGGCGGCATCCATGCCTGGATACGCACAAACGGGAAGGTATTTGAGGCCACCGCGTTCGCATCCACGACCATCGTGACGCGGCAGGGCCGGAGCAAAACGCCATACGCGACCTGCATCGAAGGCTGCCCCTTGCGTGAAGCCCGTTGCACGGGCGATAGCGGCAGTGGCGTTGGCGATGATGGTGCGAATGGTCATCTGTCTGCTCCGATCCTATAGCCCGGCCCGGCCGGGTGTTGAAACGACAAAGGGGAAATGGCATCCCATTTCCCCTGATCGCTGGATCGCGAGCTGACACATGCCGCTTTCCGCCGGGGATGGAATACCGGCGAAAGCTCTTTGTCGGACAGCTTCCGCCTGGGTTACTCTGCTGCTTCCTGCACCACGTCGATGCGTACGTACGAACGCCCCAACCGCGTGAGGAACTCGACGCGCCCTTCAACGAGAGCAAACAGCGTGTGGTCCTTGCCGATACCGACGTTGTCGCCCGGGTGGACCTTCGTGCCGCGCTGGCGGATAATGATGTTACCCGGAATCACCTTCTCGCCGCCATACTTCTTGACGCCAAGGCGGCGGCCGTCGGAATCGCGCCCGTTACGGGATGAACCGCCTGATTTTTTGTGGGCCATGATAGAACTCCCAAATATCCTGATCTGATGCGGAGCGCCCGGAGGTCATGCGGTTAACGCGACAACTCCGGAACGCCCGGGAAACGGTTTCCCGCGCTTACTCGGCAGCCGCCGGGGCTGCCTCGGCCGGTGCGGCGTCGGCGCTCTTCTCAGCCTTGGCGGGGCGCGGAAGCGCCTTGCCGCCGACGAGAATGTCGGTGATGCGCACGACGGTGAACGCCTGACGGTGGCCACGCTTGCGCTTGGAGTTCTGCCGGCGGCGCTTCTTGAAGGCGATAACCTTCTTGCCGCGCGTCTGTTCCACCACCTCGGCCGAAACCGAAGCGTCGGCGACGACGGGCGCGCCGACCACGATCCCTTCAGCTCCGCGGGAAAGCACCAGCACGTCGTCGAACGTCACGGCGGCGCCAGCCTCGGCCTCAAGCTTCTCGATGGTGATGACATCGTCAGCGGCAACAGTGTACTGCTTGCCACCAGTCCTGATGACTGCGAACATCTTTCTTTCCTGTGTTCGGAACCGCTCTTGCCGCCAGCAGGATTGCACCTCCCGGCCACAGAGCGGCTTTTTCTCAGTTTTGCAAGAACGGAAAGGCGCCGGACCAGAATCACCGACGCCTCGCGTTCCCAATGAATGCAGATTAAACTGCATGGAAGCATTCCGCATAATCGCCGGCGTGAAAATTGTCAACGAAATATCCCGAAAATCCGTTCGAAGGCCTCTTGATATTCGGCGCGACTCGGCTATTAAGGTCACCACCGCGAGCGGAGAGGTGGCAGAGTGGTTGAATGCACCGCACTCGAAATGCGGCATGGGGGCAACTCCATCGGGGGTTCAAATCCCTCCCTCTCCGCCAATTTGCTTGGCGCAATGCGCCTTGCAGAGCTGGAATGGCTGCCGAAACTTCGGCAATAGGCAAAGCTGCCGGATTTCTGTCATCTATACATCGTATTATCGGCGGTTTTCTTGCGACGCGCCCTTCCATCCGGTGACGATTATCCGGCGTGGCAGTCGCCTGATGCGCAAAAGCGCTGGGCATAAGCCATGAAATCCGGCATCGACATCGGCCGTGCGAACAGGAAGCCCTGAACCTCGTCGCATCGCTCCGCGCGCAGGATGGTGAGTTGATCGGCCGTTTCCACCCCTTCGGCGACGACCTCGAAATCCAGCTCGTGGCCAAGATGGATGATCGTGCGCAGAATCGCCCTGTCGCTGCCGCTGACGGCGAGATTGCGCACGAAGTCCCGGTCGATCTTCAGTCTGTCGGCGCGCAGCTGCTTGATGGAACGCAAGGACGAATAGCCGACGCCGAAGTCGTCGATGGAGACCGAAACGCCCAATGACCGCAGACTGGCGAGATCGCTCCCCACGCGCTCGATATCGTGCATCACGGCCGTTTCCGTCAGTTCGATGTCGAGGTAGCGTGGTTCGAGGCCCGTTTCCTGCAGCACGCGGGTGACGAGCGCCGGTATGTGGCGCTGCGCGAAGCGTGCAGACGACATGTTGACGCTGATTCGCAGCCGCATTCCCGAGTCGTGCCAACGCCGTGCCGCGTGGCAAGCCTGTGACAGCACCCATTCGTCGATGGCTGCGATCAGCCCGCTTTCCTCCGCATAGGGCAGAAATGTATCGGGTGGCATTACCGTGCCGTCCGGGCAGCGCCAGCGAACCAGCGCCTCCGCTCCGGAGAGCTTTCCCGTCAGCAGCGAGACCTGCGGCTGGAATTGCAAAAAGAACTGCTGTGTCGCCAGCGCGTTGCGCAAGTCTATATCGAGTGCGGCGATGCGGCGCGCGTCCGCGAGAATGTCCGAGTGGTAGCGCGCTATCGGCTGGCCGCCCTTGAAGGCATGATCGACAGCGAGCCCGGCGCGGTGCGCGAGCGCAGCGAAATCGCCACCGTCGTCGGGGCGGGAGGCAATGCCGATCGTCGCCGCGATGCTGATGCGATGTCCCCATATCAGATAGGGCGCGGTCAACTGGGTCAGTATCTGGCGGGCGAGCGCGGCAACCTCGGGACATTCCTTCCCGGTCCGCTGCAGCACGGCGAAACCGTCCGCGCCGTAGCGGCCGGCAAGGCAGCCGCCATTCAGGCTGTTGCGCAGCCTGTTCGCGCACACCTGAAGCAGCTGCCGTCCGGTTTCAGGCCCAAAGGCGTTGTTGACCACGCTGAAATTGTCGATCCGCACGATATGCAGCGTGAACGCCGCACCCGTGGAGCGGGCCATCTGCCGCTCCGCCTCCTCCGCGAAGAAACGCTGATCAGGCAAATTCGTCTGTTCATCAAGATCGGTACGGCCACCCGCTGCCGTCCACTGCCTCAGGGAAGAGGGATTCTCCGGCGCAGCATCATGAACCCGGGCAGGAACCGGCGTCTCACTTGGAGATAATCCCGTCTCCCGTCGCTGCGGGACTGTGATCGCCACCATGATGCACTCTCAATTTTACCATGCACCCCTCCGTGCGTCATTCATGATAACCGAGAACAACTTTGGCGCAATGCATAAATTAATTGCCTGAAGCGTTTTCTGAAACATGATTACAACATTTTTCGCAAGTCGTCGTCCGGATTCGGTCTGTTGAAGTAATGTAGTGGGGTATGTAAAAAGAAAAAAATAAATGTAAGTTTTTTAACAAATCAATATGGTTATTATCGCTGCCGGATATCAGTGTTCCAGACTGGAGACATGCTTGCCGGTCGCGCCCGGCCGATCATTCCTTCAGCGGGTGCTCGGAAAAATAGATGGCTGCAGCCCTGGCGAACGCATCGGCGTCGGACGAATTGTCCCGGGCGCGTTCCCGCTCGTAAATCCGCGCGAACAGGGCAGTGCCGATGCGTACATTGAGGCAGGGATCGATAACGGCCATGTCGATCCCCGACGGATCTTCCGCCGCGAGATGCGCGGGAAAGCGTGTCAGCCCAACGCGCACATCCCCGCCGGCCGATACGAAGTGGCGCACGATCCGCAGCGCTTCATCTTCCGACGGCGGGGGTGGAATGTCGAGTCTGCGACCGTCGATGGTTATCACGATATCGAACGGTGAGCGCGCCCCCGCCGTGGCGATGAATTGCTCGACGATTGCGGGCAGCAGACTGTCAACGGCGCATTGCCGGATCAGGTCGGCGTCCATCCGCGTCAGGCGAACCGGCCGTGGCAATGCTTGAACTTGCGCCCGGAGCCGCATGGGCAGGGGTCGTTCCGGCCCACCTTGCCCCACGTCGCGGGATCGTCGGGGTCGACGTCGGCGTCGTAGGCATAGGGTGCGGCAAACGACGCTTCCGCCCCTTGCACGGCAGAATCGGCCCCTGCCAGCGCCGGTGCGTGCGCCAGCGCAGCCTCTTCCTGCTCCGGCGCCCGCATCACGATCTCGACGCGGGATACCTGCCGCGTCACCTGTGTACGCAACTGGTCGATGAGCCCGTTGAAGAGCTGGAACGCCTCGGCCTTGTATTCGTTGAGCGGGTCGCGCTGCGCCAGTCCGCGCCACCCCACCACCTGCCGCAGATGGTCCAGCGTTACCAGATGTTCGCGCCACAGATGATCGAGCGACTGCAGCAGCACCTGCTTTTCCACATAGGTGGAGAGTTCCGGCGTGTTGCGTTCGACGCGCGCCGCATAGGCTTCGTCGGCGGCCGTCCTGATCCGTTCGCGAAGTTCGTCGTCGGCGATGCCGTCTTCCTTGACCCAGTCAGCGACCGGCAGGTCGAGGTTGAGGACGTCACGAACCGCCTCGGCAAGCCCTTCCGCATCCCACTGTTCCGGATAGGCGTCATGCGGAATGTGGCGCGCCACCAGATCGTCGATCACGCCATGGCGCATCTCGTCGACTTCCTCGCGCACGGAATCGCGCGACATGAAATCGCGCCGCTGCTCGAAGACGACCTTGCGCTGGTCGTTCATGACGTTGTCGTACTTCAGGATGTTCTTGCGGATATCGAAGTTGCGCGCCTCGACCTTGCCTTGCGCCTTTTCGATCGCCTTGTTGATCCAGGAATGGACGATGGCTTCGTCCTCCTTCAGCCCGAGGCGCGTCAGCATGCCGTCCATGCGGTCCGAGCCGAAGATGCGCATCAGGTCATCCTGCAGCGACAGGTAGAACTTGGAGCGCCCGGGGTCGCCCTGGCGGCCGGAACGACCGCGCAGCTGGTTGTCGATGCGCCGGCTCTCGTGCCGCTCCGTGCCGACCACGTAGAGGCCGCCGGCGGCGATGGCGCGCTGCTTGAAGGCCGCGACTTCTTCACGGATGGCAGCCTCGCGCGCGGCCCGCTCGGGGCTGTCGGCGCCCTCTTCCGGCTCCGGTCCCAGTTCCTGCTCTATGCGCATGTCGGCGTTGCCGCCGAGCTGGATGTCCGTGCCGCGACCGGCCATGTTCGTGGCGATGGTGATCGCGCCCGGCACGCCGGCCTGGGCGACGATGAAGGCCTCCTGCTCGTGGAAGCGCGCGTTCAGCACCGCGAAGTGCTTGCTGGGCTTGCCCGTGCGTGCCGCCTCGAACACCGGGCGCAAGGTGTCGGACGTCGCGAAGTCGATCTGCCGGAAGTCGTGCTCGGCGAGGTAGCGCGCGAGTTCTTCGGACTTCTCGATGGAGGTGGTGCCGACGAGAATGGGCTGCCCCTTCGCGGACGCCTCCTCGATCTCGCGTGCGATGGCCTTCAGCTTCTCCTTTTCGGTGCGATAGACCTCGTCGTCCTCGTCGACGCGGCGCACCGGCAGGTTGGTCGGCACCTCCACGACGTCGAGGTGGTAGATGTCGGCGAATTCGTCCGCCTCGGTCGCGGCGGTGCCGGTCATGCCCGCGAGCTTGCCGTAGAGGCGGAAATAGTTCTGGAAGGTGATCGAGGCGAGCGTCTGGTTTTCAGGCTGCACCTGCACGTGCTCCTTGGCCTCCAGCGCCTGGTGCAGGCCTTCCGAATAGCGCCGCCCCTGCATCATGCGGCCGGTGAATTCGTCGATGATGACGACCTCGCCGTTGCGCACGATGTAGTCCTTGTCGCGCTGGAACAGCGTATGTGCCCGGAGCGCCTGGTTGACGTGGTGCACGAGCGAGGCATTCGCCGCGTCGTAGAGCCCCGCGTCCTCCTTCAGCAGTCCTGCCTCGACGAGGATTTCCTCAATCCGCTCGTTGCCCTTCTCGGTGAGGGAGACGGCGCGCTGCTTCTCGTCGAGGTCGTAGTCGTCGCGCGTCAGGCGCGGGATCAGGGCGTTGATGGTGTTGTAGAGATCGGAACGGTCGTCGAGCGGCCCCGAGATGATGAGCGGCGTGCGCGCCTCGTCGATCAGGATCGAATCGACCTCGTCGACGATGGCGTAGTTGTGGCCCCGCTGCACCATCTGCCCGAGGTCGTACTTCATGTTGTCGCGCAGGTAGTCGAAGCCGTATTCGTTGTTGGTGCCATAGGTCACGTCCGCCGCGTAGGCCGTGCGGCGCTGGTCGTCGTCGAGGCCGTGGGTGATCACACCCACGGACAGCCCGAGGAAGCGGTAGATGCGGCCCATGGTGCCGGCGTCGCGGCTTGCCAGATAGTCGTTGACGGTGACGACGTGGACGCCCTTGCCCGTCAGCGCGTTCAGATACACCGGCAGCGTGCCGACCAGCGTCTTGCCCTCGCCGGTGCGCATTTCCGCGATGGCGCCCTCGTTCAGCACCATGCCGCCGACGAGCTGCACGTCGAAATGGCGTTGGCCGAGAACGCGCCTCGCTGCCTCGCGCACCGTGGCGAAGGCGGGCACCAGCAGGTCGTCAAGCGGCTTTCCATCGGCGAGCTGCTGGCGGAACTCCGCCGTGCGCGCCCTCAGCGCCTCGTCGGACAAGGCGGCGATCTCGGGTTCGAGCGCGTTGATGGCAGCCACCCGCCCCCGATAGGACTTCAAGCGCCGGTCGTTGGCCGAACCGAAGAGTTTTCTCGCAATGCCGCCTAACATGGAAAGCCTTCCAGAACAGAGAATATCGCGTGCGTCAGCACGCCGCCCCACACGGTTTAACCGGCGAAAAGGCCACGGTCCAGAGCAGCGACGCGCGCAATGCCACCATGAACATCGGGATAATGGTCAAGGCGGCATGGACGACACAAAAGCGAGATGGGCGCATCCGGGCCTGCTGTCAACAGGCGGCGGGCGACAATCGGAATCCGTCGATGAGGGCGGACGGCCGGAATGCCTTTTTCCCATGAATCTCCTTTCCGCTGAACTTCTGTTTCCGAGGAATCCCCTTTCCGACAAATTTCCTTGCCATTGTCGGCGGGTTACGCCACTCATTCATCGGTTCGCAGCCGGGAAGGTCGCGAATCTGCCCTGCCCCCGGCGGCGTCCAACCACGCCACTATTTTCTGGATTGCACCATGATCGCGCGCCGTTTCCGCCTTCCCGCCCTTCTGGCCGCCTCGCTCGTTGCGTATTCGGGCGTGGCGGTGGCCCAGCAGCCAGCCGCTTCTTCTCCCGCATCCGCCGAGACGCAGGCCGGCGACAAGGTTCTCGCGCGCGTCAATGGCGCCACGATCACCGAGCGCGACCTCGCCCTCGCTGCGGAGGAGCTGAGCGACCGCCTGCCCGCTATGCCGGAAGCGCAGCGGCGCGATTATCTCGTGGGCTATCTGATCGACATTCGCCTCGGTTCCGCGGCGGCGCAGGCGGAGAAGCTCGACGAATCGGCCGGTTTTGCCGGGCGGCTCGCCTATGCCCGCGACAAGGTGCTCGTCGACGAGTACCTTGCGAAGGTCGCCCGCGATGCGGCCACCGACGAAGCGGGGCGCAAGCTCTATGAAGAGACCATCAAGAACCTGACGCCTGAGGATGAGGTGCGCGCACGCCATATTCTCGTTCCGGACGAGGCCGCCGCGAAAGCCGTGGCCGAGCGCCTGAAAAAGGGTGAGGATTTCGCGGCTCTTGCCACCGAGCTGTCGAAGGACCCCGGCTCCGCCAAGGAAGGCGGCGACCTCGGCTATTTCACGCGCGACCGCATGGTGCCCGAGTTCTCCGAGATCGCCTTCAAGCTCGATCCCGGCAAGGTGTCCGATCCCGTCAAGAGCCAGTTCGGCTGGCACGTGATCAAGGTCGAGGACCGGCGCCAGAAGCCTGTGCCGACCTATGAGGAGGTCAAGGACCAGATCGAGACCTTCATCGTTCAGCGTGCCCAGCAGGAAGCGGTTCTGGCGCTGCGCGAGAAGGCAAAGATCGAGCGGCTGGACAAGCCCGCCGGCGCCGAAAAGGGCGATGCGCCCGCGTCCGGCAACGGTGCCGCCGATGCCGCGAAGCCTGCCGCGCCGGCGAAGAAGTAACATTCCGGCGCAGCGCACGGCCACGTGAACCCCGGGCGGCGGACTTCAGGCCAAAAGCGAGCCTGCCGCTCCATTTCTTTGGGTATGCACAATTTTTTCAGGATGGCCGGGCTCGGTTTGCGGCCCGATGCGCCAGACGGCTTCCTTCCGCATAACGGTTGACGAAACATCATGTCCACGACGATATCCCCGCTCGCGCCGAAGACTTATCCCGACCTGCCCGCCATTCCCGGTGCGCGTTTCGCAACGGCGGCGGCGGGCATCCGCTATGCCGGGCGCACCGACGTGCTGCTTGCGGTCTTCGATCCCGGCACGGTGGTTGCCGGCGCGTTCACACGCTCGCGCTGCCCCTCGGCGCCTGTCGACTGGTGCCGTGCCAATCTGCCGCACGGCACGGCGCGCGCCCTCGTGGTCAACTCCGGCAATGCCAATGCCTTCACCGGCAGGAAGGGCCGCGAGTCAACGGCGCTGACGGCTAAGCTCGCCGCCGGCGTCGTCGGATGCGCGGAGGAAGAGGTTTTTCTCGCCTCCACCGGCGTGATTGGCGAGCCGCTCGATGCCACGAAGTTCGGCAACGTGCTGGCCGACTGCGCGCACGCCGCCACGGAAACGGCCTGGATCGACGCTGCCCGCGCCATCATGACCACGGACACGTTTCCGAAGGTCGCGACCCGCACCGCCACCATCGGCGGCGTCGCTGTCACCATCAACGGCTTCGCCAAGGGCGCGGGCATGATCGCGCCCGACATGGCGACGATGCTGGCCTTCGTCGTCACGGATGCGCCACTGTCCGCCAGCGCGCTGCAGGGCCTGCTTTCACGCGGCGTGCAGGGTTCGTTCAATGCCGTCACCGTCGACAGCGACACGTCGACATCCGACACGCTGCTTGCCTTCGCCACGGGGGCGGCGGCGAAACGCGGCGCGCCGCTGATCGAGACGGCTGGCGATCGGCGCCTGTCCGGTTTCCGCGCCGCCCTCAACAAGCTGTTGGTCGACCTCGCGCAGCAGGTGGCGCGCGACGGCGAAGGGGCGCGCAAGTTCATCACCGTGAAGGTGGAAGGCGCGGTCAGCGCTGCCTCCGCCAAGCGGGTCGCGCTTTCCATTGCCAACTCGCCGCTGGTGAAGACCGCCGCCGCAGGCGAGGATGCCAACTGGGGCCGGGTCGTGATGGCGGTTGGCAAGGCCGGTGAGCCGGCGGATCGCGACCGCCTGTCCATCTCCTTCGGCGGCATCCGCGTGGCGCACGAAGGCGAGCGTGATCCCACCTACGACGAGGAAGCCGTATCCGCCTACATGCGCAACGACGAGATCGTCATCGGCGTCGACCTGGGGCTCGGGCGCGGCGCGGCGACCGTTTGGACCTGCGACCTGACCAAGGAATACGTCGTCATCAACGGCGACTACCGTTCGTAAGGTTCGATCATGACGGCCGACGCCCCCCGGAAGCTGCTGCTCGTTGTCGCCTGCGCGCTGATCGATGCCGATGGGCGCGTGCTCATCGCGCAGCGGCCGGAAGGCAAGGCGCTTGCGGGGTTGTGGGAGTTTCCGGGCGGCAAGCTGGAGCCGGGCGAAAGCCCAGAGGAGACGCTCATCCGGGAGCTGGCGGAGGAACTTGGCATTGTCGTCAAGGAAGCCTGCCTCGCGCCGCTTACCTTCGCGAGCCATACCTATGAGAACTTCCACCTGCTGATGCCGCTCTACGTCTGCCGCCGGTGGGAAGGCACGGCCTCCTCGCGCGAGGGCCAGGCGCTCAAATGGGTCGCGCCCCGCAGCCTGCGCGACTATCCCATGCCGCCTGCGGATGCGCCGCTCATCCCGTTTCTCATAGATTTGCAGTAACCTGCTGGAAAACCTGTCGAACAGGTTATTGCATGATCATCAGGCTGGCGGAATTGATCTGCCCTGTGACCTTGCGCCAACGGGCATCCGCCGCCGTCCAGTTCAGCCGGCTTTTCTTGCGTATTTTCCCCGCGACGCGCGTTCCGCCGCCGACCGGTTCGCCGAAGGTGGCCTTGGGCACCTCGCCCGTCACCGCATAGCCGCGCGCGGCAAGGCCGCGCCTTACCCTGATGCAATAATCCACGGAGCGATGCGAAAACCGGCTCTCGCCATGGCCGGCGCGGTATTTCATTACCGTTGTGCAGACGTCGTTGCCGGAAAGCCGCCACGCCTGCGCGAGATAGGTTACCCCGTAGTGGATGTTGGTTTCAGGCTCGAACAGGTCTTTCGTCGGCCCCGAGAAGCCGAGCATCCGCGCAGTCGAGGGCAGCAGCTGCATCAGGCCGACCTCGCCGACGCCACCGACAGCTCCGCGATCGTAGCCGCTCTCGACTTCGGCCACGGCGTCTGCCAGTTCGAAGGGCACGCCCGCTGCTGCTGCCTTTTTCCGCAGGATCGCGCGATAGCCGGCCTTGCCGTCCGCCGGCTGTATCGACTGCACCGGTGCCGCCGCTTCCGGCGGCGCCGTTTCCGTGACTGCGACTTTCGTTGTGGCTTCCTGCGCCGGCGTGCCCTGAGCCCATGCTGCTGAAGACAGTGTCAGCATGCCAATGACAAGTATGCGGCGCATGGTTTATCCGATCCTGCAAGAGACTTTCCGCAACGTACAGACGAGCTGTACGCTACAGCACTTTCCTTAAAACTTCATGTTAGTGATCAGGCGCGGAAATCAAGAGAGCGTGCGCGCCTCTTCCGGCAGCATGATCGGGATCCCGTCGCGGATCGGATAGGCGAGCTTCGCCTGCCGGCTGATGAGCTCCTGCTTTTCTGCGTCGTACTCCAGCGGCGCCTTCGTCAGCGGGCAGACGAGCAGTTCGAGCAGCTTGGGATCGATTCTGGTCGGCGAAGCGGCTTCTGCTTGTGAATTCTGATGGCTCATGCTTGTGCTCTCCTGCGCGCCTGCTGCGCGGATTTTCATGCGGGAGTAAGCAGGATCGGCGCGTGCCGTCAACAATTACCGTCCCTGTCTTACTGCGCCGTGTCACTGCAATGTGGTGTCGGGCGCGTCGCCGGAGCGCGCCAGCTCGATTTCCGTGATCGCCACGAGCGTGTCGGCGCGCGCCTTCAGATCCGGGGCTTCGAGCAACGCCTGCTTTTCGCGCACGCCGTACGGGCTCATCATCGACAGGGCGTTGACGAGCGCCTCGTTCGACGCCTCCTCGATGCTTTTCCAGTCGATTCGCAGGTCCTTCGCTTCCGCGAAGCGGTGCAGCACGTCGATCACCGCCTGGCGGTCGACCTCATCCTCGCCGGCGCGGGCGTTGAAGTCCTCCCGATAGGGCTCGTAGTCGACGCGCGCCTGCCGGTAGGGCGTCAGCACCGGCAGTTCCTCGATCAGGCGGAAGCGGGAAATCCCCGTCAGGGACACGAGATAACGGCCGTATTCCACCTCGACGAATTGTGTGATGCGCCCCGCGCATCCCACCTTGTAGAGTGGCGGCACGTCGACGTCGGCGGCTTCTGCGTCGGGCTGGACGATACCGATCACGCGCTTGCTGCCGATCACATCGTCCACCATGGCGAGGTAGCGCGGCTCGAAGACGTTGAGCGGCAGTTGCCCGCGCGGAAGCAGCAACGCCCCGGCGAGCGGGAAAAGAGGGATCACGCCGGGGCAATCGGCCGCGGACCAATGGACCGGATTCGAACGCTGCACAGGGTTCATGGCCACCTCCCATGGTGCTTTCGCGGCAGGAGCGGATACCGCATTCCAGCCCGAAAACGCATCAGATCCAAAAAGCTCGCGTCGAACGCCGGAAGCCGGCGTCAAACGCGAGGCCGGAGCAATCCGGAGGCTTCGGCGAGAAGCGGGAATGCTCCGGCCGGCTTGCGGCCGGGCCCTCCGAAGGTCCCCTACGAGAACAGCACCGACGAAAGCCGCCGCCGCCCGAGGACGGACGCCGGATCGGTCGGCCCCCAGGCCTCGAAGAACTGCAGAAGCTGCTTGCGCGCGCTGTCGTCGTTCCAGCCGCGATCGCGGCGCACGAGTTCGATGAGCTGCAGCGCCGCCTCCTCGCGCCGGTTCCGGCCGTTGAGCGCCAGCGCGAGGTCGAAGCGAGCCTGATGGTCGTCCGGAGAGGCGGCGACGCGCTGCTCCAGTTCCCGGACGTCGCCCAGGCCCTCCGCCTGCGCGGCCAGCTCCAGCGCGGCGCGGGCGGCGGAAATATGGGGATCGTTCGTCTTGTCGGCGGGTACCATGTCCAGAAAGCGCTGCGCGCCCTCCAGATCGCCCAGCGTCACGTGCAGGCGCGCCAGCGCGCCGATGGCGCGGGTGCTCTCAGGCGTCTGCGCCAACACGGCCGCATAGATTTCGGCCGCGCCCGAGACATCTCCGGCCGCCGCCCTGGCGTCCGCTTCGTCGAGCAGGGCGTCTGCGCCGCCAAGCGGCCCGACCAGGCGTTCAATGAAGGACTTGACCTGGCTTTCAGGCAGCACGCCGACGAAGCCGTCGACGGGCTGGCCCTTCTGGAACGCGATGACGGCCGGAATGGACTGGATGCCGAGCTGCCCGGGAATTTCGGGATGATCGTCGATGTTCAGCTTGACGAGCCTGACACGTCCCTGCGCCGCCTTGACCGTCTTTTCGATGATCGGCGTGAGTTGCCGGCACGGGCCGCACCACGGCGCCCAGAAATCGACCAGAACCGGCTGGCTCATGGACTCGGCGATCACGTCCTGGCGAAAATCGCGCGTGGTCGTATCCTTGACCAGAGCAGCGGACGGAGACTGTGTTTCGGCAACCATAACGTTCCCCTTCGACGATCCTCGATGATGACGGCAAACCCGGCAGACAGGCGAAACTCTTTAGCGCACCAATCCATGCTCGAAAAGAAGTCCTTCGTCGCCGGAAGGCGCCGGAGACCGTCCCGAAAGAGCGCCCCGCCCTGCCGCCTCCGCGAAACCCTTCGCCGGGAACGCATCCCGACGCCTGGAAAATGGGGTCCTTGCTTTCCGAGCGCAATCTCTATCGCGCTCATCGCCGTCGTTTCCGTGCGCGGTCCGTACCCTGCCCCGCCGAGGTGGAACGATGGCGAATTATGTTATATTAGACGACCGAGTTGGTGCGGGGGCGGAAAGGAATAATGCCATGACACAGACGAGCGGCCGGATTTTCGACGATTTTGCACGCCTCATCACCGATGCCGCCGGCTTGGCTGACGGCGCGCGGCGCGAGGTGGAAACGGCGGCGCGCGTGCAGGCGGAGCGTCTTCTGCGGTCCCTCGACGTCGTCTCCCGCGAGGAATTCGAGGCTGCGCGCGAGATCGCCATCGCGGCACGCGAGGAAAACGAGAGGCTCCTCGCCCGTATCGAAGCCCTTGAGGCGCGTCTGGCTGGTCCGGAAGATGTGCGGCAGAATGCCGCATCCGAGGATGCTGCCACTACGTCTCCATAATGTACTGACAACCGTAACGTCGCGGGCGTTCTCACGTTTCATGGGAACGGGCGGCAGGGTTGCATTTTCTTTTTGCCGGCTTATTCTGAATGTTTGTGAAAAATACGGGTGTGGAAACCTGTCGGGGGCCCATTGTGGGAGACGAGCGAATCCCTGACGATGATCCTGCATTGCATGCAATGCTCTTCGTTGGTATCTCCCTTGATTATAAGGGTGATTCGCCATGGATGTACTGCTGCGGCACGTCCTGAACACAGGATCGGATGCATATGAGCAGATTGAGGTACAACCGGAAGGTGCCCTGTGGCGACAGGGCGAATGTCTTCTTTTTTCCACCGTCCCGCAATATCGATGGCGTGCGCCCTGCTTGCCCGCACGGCCCATCGTATTTTGTTTCAGTGCGAGCCGAGGGATCGGCGAGGGAACGATATGACACATCTCGACTTTGAAATCGTCCCCGAGCGGGACGAGCACCCGCTGGATGTCGTGGAGCGTTATGCGTCGATGAACGACTGGACGTTTGATCGCGCCGACGACAACGAGATGTCGGTCTCGATCACGAGCGGCTGGGCAGATTATCATATCGCCTTTACCTGGATTGAGGAAATGGAGGCGTTGCACCTTGCCTGTGCCTTCGACCTCAAGGTGCAGGAGCGTCAACGGCCCGAAATGCTCAAGCTGATCTCGCTCATCAACGAACAGTTGTGGGTCGGGCATTTCGACCTGTGGACGCGGGAGAACGTCGTCATGTTCCGCCACGCGCTTCTGCTGTCGGGCGGCGTGGAACCGACTCGCAACCAGTGCGAGACGATGCTGCAGGTGGCGGTGGAGACGTGCGAGCGTTATTATCAGGCGTTCCAGTTCGTGCTCTGGGCCGGCAAGAGCGCGCACGAGGCGCTGGAAGGTGTGCTGTTCGAGACGGAGGGCGAGGCCTGAGCGCCTGGCTCCGGCTGTTTTCCAGGACTGGCTACAAACGAGGGATGATGAGATGACGACGGGAGTGCAGACTGTGCAGCGGTTTTCCGACATTCTGGAAAGCCCGCCGCCCGATGCCGCGCTTCCGCTGTCGCTCGTTCTGGTTGGCGCGGGCAAGATGGGCGGAGCCCTGCTCGACGGCTGGCTGAAATCCGGCCTCGATCCCGTCCGGGTGACGATCATCGATCCCCACCCCTCCGCCGATATCGTGCGGATCGCGGCAGAGCGCGGCATCGGCCTCAATCCCGCCTCCGGGGATATCGGCGCGCCGGAGGTTCTGGTGCTGGCGGTGAAGCCGCAGTTCCTGGACGAGATCGCGCCCGATCTTGCACGGCTTGCGGCGCCGGGCACTTTGGTTCTGTCGATTCTCGCCGGCAAGACGCTGGATAATCTCTCGCAGCGGCTTCCCGGCACGCGCGCCATCGTCCGGGCGATGCCCAACCTGCCTGCCTCCATCGGCCGCGGCATCACCGGCGTCGTCGCCGCTCCGGGGACGAGCGAGGCGCAGCGCGCCACGGCAACGGTGTTGCTGTCGGGAGCCGGCGCCGTCGAATGGCTCGATGACGAAAGCCTGATCGACGCCCTCACCGGCGTTTCGGGATCGGGACCGGCCTACGTGTTTTATCTCGTCGAGGCGCTGGCAGAGGCTGGCGTGGCGGCCGGCCTTCCGGCGGCGCTTTCGCAGCGGCTGGCGCGCGCCACGGTGACGGGCGCCGGCGCGCTGCTCGACCAATCCCCGCTATCAGCGGCCGAGCTGCGCGAGGCCGTGACCTCGAAGGGGGGCACCACGGCAGCAGCGCTTGCGGTGCTGAGCGGCGAGAACGGCATCGGCCCGATCGTCACGCAGGCCGTGGCCGCCGCCAGGCGAAGGGCCGGCGAGCTTTCCGGCTGACCCGGGCGCGGCTCATACGGGCACGCGGATCGTTGCCCGCAGCCCGCCCATGGGGCTGTCGGAGAGGATGACGTTGCCGCCGTGCGAGCGGGCGATGTCGCGGGCGATGGCAAGGCCAAGCCCGGTGCCGCCGTCGTCGACGTTACGCGCGGAATCGAGACGCACGAACGCCTTGAACGCCTCCTCCCGCAGCTCGGGGGGGATGCCGGGGCCGTCGTCGTCGACCGTGATCGCGAGCCAGCGCGGCAGGCGGGTCGCCGCGATGCTGACGCGGGTACCGTAGCGCACGGCGTTGGCGACGAGATTGCCGACGAGGCGCTGGAAGGCGAAGGGACGCACCGTCACCGTCATGTCGCCGGATGCCCCGATCGTCACCTCGCGCCCTTGACGGGCATAGTCCGCGCGCAGGCTTTCCAGAATGGCGCGGATATCTGTAGGCGCCGCCTGCTCCCCGGTGTCGCCGCGCGCGAAGGCGAGATAGGCTTCGAGCATCCGCTCCATCTCGTCGACATCCTTGCGCAGATCCTCGATGTCCGGGTCGTCCGCCATCAGCGCCAGCGACAGCCTGAAGCGCGTGAGGATCGTACGCAGGTCGTGGCTGACGCCGTTGAGCATGGTGGTGCGTTGCTCCATCGCCCGTTCGATGCGCCGTTTCATCTCAAGGAACGCGACGCCGGCCCGCCGTACCTCGCGCGCGCCCCGCGGGCGGAAATCCACCTCGCGCCCCTTGCCGAAGGATTCAGCCGCGTCCGCCAGCCTTAGGATGGGGCGTATCTGGTTGATCTGGAACAGCACCGCGATCGTCACCAGCACCAGCGAGGTGCCGAGCATCCAGATCAGGAAGATATGCGAGTTCGACGCATAGGCGAGGCTGCGCCGCGCGAAGACGCGCATCACCGTATCGTCGTCGAGCTTGATGCGGATTTCGAGGACATTGGAACGCCCTACCGTGTCGATCCAGAAGGGCCGGCCCACCTGCTTGCGGATTTCGTCGCTCAGCACTTCGTCGAGAATGGAGAAGAACGGTTTCGGCCCCGGCTGCGGCAACTCCGTGCCGGGCATGAACTCGATATCGAGCCCGAGCCGCTCGACGGCAATGCGGACGAGGTCTTCCGCGTTATTGGGTTGCGGATAGGTGTCGTAGATGTCGATCAGCGCGGCGATGTCGGCGCTCACCGCCGACGACAGCCGGCGCGTCACGAGTTGCCAGTGGCGTTCCAGGAACACATAGGCCACCACCGACTGCAGGATCACAATCGGCGCGATGATGATGATCAGCGAGCGGACGAACAGGCCCTTGGGCATGGCGCTGCCCAGCCAGCGCGCCAGCCGCCGTGGGCCGGTGAACAGGCGCCGTGCGATCCCTCTTCTTTCTTCCGTCGCGCCCGCGCTGCTCATGGCCGCCTAGCCGTCGATCAGCAGGCGATAGCCGACGCCGCGCACGGTCTGCAGATAGACGGGATTGGCAGGATCGCGCTCGATCTTGCGGCGCAACCGGTTGATTTGGACATCGACATTGCGGTCACTGGCAAGTCCCCCGGCTGCGACCGGTGCGTTGCCCGCGAGTTCCTCGCGCGGCACCTGCCCGCCCGCCGCCTCGCCCAGAATGGTGAGAATTTCCCGCTCCCGCTCCGTGATGCGCACGATCTCGTCGTCGTGGCGCAACTCCCCGCGATCGAAGCGGAAGACGAAGCCGCCGAACCGGATCACCTCCGGCAGGGTGCGGGCGGGCGCCTGCGCCTCTCCCGCCGCCGTGTTGCGCCGGATGATGTTGCTGAGGCGCAGCAGAAGCTCGCGCGGCTCGAAGGGCTTGCCGAGATAGTCGTCCGCGCCGATCTCCAGCCCCTTCACACGGTCTACGCCATCCGTGCGCGCCGTCAGCATCAGGATGGGCACGGACGACGTCTTGCGCCAGCGCTGGGCGAAATCGAAGCCGTTCTCGCCGGGCATCATGACGTCGAGCACCAGCGCGTCGAAGACAAGATGGCTAAGCGTCGATTCGGCAACCGCCGCACTCGGCGCGACGGTGACGCGAAAGCCGTTGTCGGTGAGGAAACGTGACAGCAGCGCCCGCAGCCGCCGGTCGTCATCCACGACGAGGATATGCGGCGCGTCGTCCGGCAGCCCGCCCGCGCCCCGCCTTGCGGAGCTTGCTGTTTCCGTGGTGTCCGCTTCCACTTCCGTCATGGCCTGCTACTCCGCGTCATGTCCGTCCGTCGCCGGTTCCGTCCACACGAGACGCGCCACATGCGCGTGGTCGTCCGGATCGATCATGGCGAACAGAAACGCCGTCACTTTGGCCCGCACGTCCGGCTCTGTCCCTGCGAGCGCGCGCGCGATGCGACCGAGCTGCGGCTTCGTCAGGTCTAGCGACAACGCGCGCCCCTTGTCGGTCGGAAACAGCAATCGCTGCCGCCTGTCCACCGTGCCGGTACGTTGCACGATGTAGCCTTTCTCGACAAGGTCCTTCAGAATCGGATTGAGGCTCTGCTTCGTGATGCCCAGGATATCGAGCATTTCGGCGATCGTCATGCCCGGCTGGCGCTCCACGAAGTGCAGCACGCGGTGATGCGCCCGGCCGAAACCGTATTGCGTCAGCAGCCGATCGGGGTCGCTGACGAAGTCCCGATAGGCGAAGAAGAGCAGCTCGACGATGTCGTTTCCCGGCCGCCCGGCCGTATCGTCCGCGCCGGCACTGCCGGACTCGGGAAGCGACGAAAAGGCCGCGGGGCTGGTTCGCGGCGAACTGGCGATACTCACAGGACATTCCCCGGATTGCATCTGATGAGAATTTGTGCAGTCATGATACGAGAGGAGAACGGAAAAAAGTTATCACGCAATTTACGTCAGGCTTATTGACATATTTCAGGAACATCGTTACCCGTCAAGTGGGTTCCGCGAAAGGAAATAACACGGAGCGGCCCTCGCACGGCGACATTGCCCGCCGTCACGACCGTCGCGGCCCGCGTCCTGATTCCCGAACCAGTCTCAAGGAGCTTTTCGGAGTAGTTCTATGTCGGTCACACCGCATGATAAAAAAGAAAATGTCGTCTGGTACGATGGCAAGCTCGTGCCGTTGAGCGAGGCAACGGTTCCCGTGCTCACACACGGCTTGCATTATGCTTCCGCCGTTTTCGAGGGCGAGCGCGCCTACGGCGGCGTCATCTTCAAGTCGCGCGAGCATACCGAGCGCCTGAAAAAATCCGGTGAGTTGCTCGACTTCGAGATTCCCTACAGCGTCGATGAAATCGAAGCCGCCAAGGCTCTGGTGCTGAAGGAAAACGGCTTCGTGGATGCCTACGTTCGCCCCATCGCGTGGCGCGGCGCGGAGGCGCTCGGGGTTTCGGCACCGAAGAACACCATTCATCTCGCCATCGCCGCCTGGGTGTGGCCGAGCTACTTCACGCACGAGGAACGGCTGAAGGGCATCCGCCTCGATATCGCCGAATACCGCCGTCCGGACCCCGCGACCGCGCCGTCGACTGCCAAGGCGGCGGGCCTTTACATGATCTGCACGATCTCCAAGCACAAGGCGGAACGCAAGGGCTATTCGGACGCCATGATGCTCGACTGGCGCGGGCGGGTGGCCGAATGCACCGGCGCCAACATCTTCTTCGTCAAAGACGGCGAACTGCACACGCCGGCGCCCGAAGGCTTTCTGAACGGCATCACCCGGCAGACAGTTATCGAACTGGCGAAGAAGCGCGGTATCCCGGTCATCGAGCGTACCATCATGCCTGAGGAACTCTCCGGCTTCACGGAAAGCTTCGTCACCGGCACGGCTGCCGAGGTCACGCCGGTTTCCGAGATCGGTCCGCACCACTTCACGCCTGCTGACATCACCAAGACGCTGCTGACAGACTACGACAACCTCGTGCACGCGGCGAAGAACGCCGCCTGAGCGAGGGCCTGACGATAGGCGACCCCGCGCCGGAATCGGCGTGGGGCCTTTTCTGTCAATATCTTGCGAAATATTTCTCTACCAACTTCCGATGACCGGGGCGGTCTGCGACAGACGATCCTGCCGATCGTTCGGATCTATCCGGCGTCTCTCAGCGCGGCCACTATCGCATGGCGGCGGCGAGAGCTATCGCGTTGTCTCCCCGCCCTATCTTGCCTGGCACAAGAGCGCCGCGAGCGTGACGCGGACCGTTCCGTCCGTGCCTTGACCGTGCAGGCGTGGGGTAACATATTGGGCGGACAATAAAATCGAGAATCGCATGCACCTCCCCACCGTTCCGGATGAAGCCCGCCGTTACCGGATCGTCAGTGCGGAGAAGGCGCGCGGCGCGACCTACACACCGGAGCGGTTGGCGCGGTTCGTGGCGGAGAAGATCGCCGACAATGCCAATATCGGCGGCCGGACGTCCCTCACCATTCTCGACCCCGCGATCGGCGACGGCGCACTCATCCTCGCGTTGCTCGGCGTGCTGCGGGACAGGTGCGACGCGGCCCTCGACATTCGCGGCTTCGATACCGATGCGACGGCGCTGGATGTGGCCGCGCGGCGCATCCGGGCGGCGTTTCCCGATGCTGATGTTCAGCTCACTCGGGGCAGCTTTCTCGATTTTGTGCTGGAGACGCGCGGCAGCGGGGCGCCTGGGTTCGATCTTATCATCGCCAATCCGCCCTACGTCCGCACGCAGATCATGGGCGCGGCCGTTGCGCGGCGGCTGGCCTCGGCATTCGGCCTTGCGGGGCGCGTCGACCTCTATCACGCATTCCTGCTCGGCATGGCGCAGGTACTGACCCCGGACGGCGTGGCGGGCATCATCGTATCGAACCGCTTCATGACGACACGCGGCGGCGGCACCGTGCGCGCGGCCCTGCGCAGCCGCTTCAGCCTCCGGCATATATGGGACCTGGGCGACACCCGGCTTTTCAGCGCGGCGGTGCTGCCCGCCGTCATCGTCGCGCGCGGCACGGCCGCGCCGCTGTCCGGCGCGCCGCTATTCTCCTCCATCTACAACGTGACTGAAGCTGCGACGGCGCGGGCGCCCGACGCCGTTGCCGCGCTCGACTGCGACGGTGTCGTCGCCATCGACGACGGCCGGCGGTTCCGCGTCCGGCACGGCAGGCTGGATACTGCCGGCACGGCGCGGGATGTCTGGCGGCTTGCGTCCGGCGCGGCGGACGAATGGCTTGCCACGGTGGACCGCCATACGTGGAAACGATTCGGCGGCATCGGCAGAATCCGCGTCGGCGTGAAGACATGCTGCGACCGGGTGTTCATCCGCCATGACTGGGACGAGGCCCTCGGCGCGGACAGGCCGGAACTGCTGCGTCCCCTCACCACCCACCACGCGGCTGGCCGCTTTCGTGCCGTTCTGCCGGACAAGGCCCGCGCCATCCTCTATCCGCACGAGGTCGCGCAGGGACAAAGGCGCCCTGTTCCGCTCGACGGGTTTCCGAAAAGCCGCGCCTATCTCGAAGCCCACCGTACCATCCTTGAGCGCCGTACCTATGTGACGGAAGCGGGGCGACAGTGGTATGAGCTGTGGGTGCCGCATGACCCGCGAGCATGGGCCGCGCCCAAGCTCGTGTTCCGGGATATCGCCGAGCGCCCGGCCTTCTGGATCGATCTCGACGGGACGGTTGTCAACGGCGACTGTTATTGGCTCGCGACAGACGAAGAACAGACGGATCTGCTGTGGCTTGCCGCCGCCGTCGCGAACTCGACCTTTGCCGAGGCGTTCTACGATCGCCGCTTCAACAACCGGCTCTATGCCGGGCGGCGGCGCTTCATCACGCAATACGTCGAGCAGTTTCCGCTGCCTGACCCTTCCCTGCCGTCCGTATGTGAGATCATCGCCCGCGCCAAGGCGATCTATGACGCCGACCATGCCGCCCAGCTGCCGGCGCTGGAGGCGGAACTGGACGATCTGGTCTGGCAGGCGTTCGGGCTGGCGCGGTAACGAATCCTAGAGTGCGTAACGGTCAGATGGAATCATCTGATCGTTCAGAATTCGCTCAAGATCAGGAGCCTGGATCGCGTCATCGTTTCTGCGGAATGCTGACATGATCGCCAACAGCCTCAAGAGGCCGGAGACGGCGCGCAGAATAGCTGGTGCATGGTCGACATGAAGGCGCGCACGCGCGGGTCGGCCAGGTGGTAGAACACCTCCCGGCCTTCCTTGCGGCCCTCGATCAGCCCTGCCGTACGCAGTTCCGCCAGCTGCTGGGACAATCCCGGCTGGCGAATGCCGAGCAAGTCCTCCAGTTGGCGCACCGACAACTCGCCATCCACCAGCGCACAGGCCACGAGCAGGCGATCCGGGTTCGACAGTTTCTTGAGAAACTGCGAGGCCTCCCCCACACTCGCGCGCAGCGCCACGACCGCAGGAGAGAGTTCGCCGGAAAGGACGGATGCGTTGCCAGTCAACGATGGTTCCCGATCAGTTGCGCGGCCCTTTCACCGGGCAGCTTGAAATCCCGAACAGCGTGTAGAGCGGGCAGGTGCGGAACAGGCCCGTCGCCAGCGGCACCAGACCGACCAGCCCCCACCAGCGCGCGCTGCCCTCCAGAATGAACACGAGCGACAAGATAGCAATTCCCGCGACGATACGCAGGATGCGATCAATACCACCAACATTGCCAGTCATGGAACCCTCCTCCGGAAACAAGCATGCCCCGCAGCGGATGAACCGGTCCACGGGTGCAATCGTGTTAATTTCATAAATATTATTAGATAAAAATGCAATTATAATATCGAAATTTATTGCGGCCCGTTTCGCGTGGCGCCGGCCTCTTTGCTCGCTGTTTCAATTGAATGAACATAACAGGCAGAATGCGAAATTCGTGCCGTAAGCGCATGGTGCGGCGGCGGTCAGGGCGCGGAAAACAAAAGCGTGCAGCCACTGAGGATAGATTCATACCATCATCACGCAACCGTGACAAGTTCGTCGTGGATTTGTTATATCTGACAGAAGGCTCCGATGTTTCGGGCGGGATTGCCTGTCCCGCCCGCGCCTTGCATCACTTGGTCGTGTAGCCGCCGTTGACGAGGATCGTTTGGCCCGTCATCCACCAGCCTTCGGAGGCGAGGAAGCGGATGTAAGGAACGATGTCCTCAATGTCGGTCAGGCCGGTCTTCGAGAACGTCGACAGCGCTGCCGCCGTCTTGTGATAAGCCTGCGCCTCCGCGCTCTCCTGCCCGTAGAAGAACGGCGTATCCATGGGGCCGGGGCCGATGGCCGTCACGGAAATGCCGCGCTCGCCGAACTCCTTCGAGGCCGCGCGCGTAAAATGCTCCACCGGCGCCTTGGTGCCGGCATAACCCGCGTAGAAGGGCGTATAGGCGCCGAGCAGCGAAGTGACGAGCGTGATGATCTTGCCGTTGTCGTTGACGTGCCTGCCCGCTTCCTTCAGGAAGAAGAATGCGGACTTGGCGTTGATGTCGCTCAGGTCGTCGTATTCCGCTTCCGAAATCTCAAGGATCGGCTTCTTCAGCACCTTGCCGACGGTATTGATGGCGATGTCCGGGCGGCCGAGGGCGGCGACGGCTTCCGCGAACAGCTTTTCCACCGCGCCCGCGGTGGTGAGATTAGCCTGGAAGGCGGCGGCTTCCGCGCCCAGCGCCCGGACGGCGGCAACCGTTGCTTCCGCGTCGGGCCTGGCAGCGTCGCTGTGGTAGTGGATAGCGATCGCCTTCGCGCCCTGTTCGGCGAAATCGCGGGCGATGAGCCCGCCGAGGTTCTTGGCGCCGCCCGCGATGATGACGGTCTTGCCCTTGATGCTGTGGTCGATTTTTGCGTTGTTCCCGGTCACGGCATTGATCCTTTCGTCACGCGGCGCGCCCCGCGCCGCTTTCGGTCGGACACGATATCGTCTATGAGAAGCGCATAAAGGCGCTCATTCTGATTTCACCTGTCGGCTCATCCGATCAATCGGAGGCAATTCGCCGTGGACCGCATCGACCTGTTCCGCATCTTCGCCCGCGTGGTGGAGTGCTCCAGCTTCACGCGCGCGGCCGATACGCTGCGGCTGCCGCGGTCGTCGGTTTCCGCCGCCGTGCAGGAACTGGAGGGCCGGGTCGGCGCGCGGCTGCTGCACCGGACGACGCGCAAGGTATCGCCCACGCTGGACGGCGCGGCGTTCTACGAACGCTGCCTGCGCCTCATCGCCGATGTCGAGGAAACGGAAAGCCTGTTCCGGCAGACGGCGGCGCGCCCTTCGGGCAAACTCAGGATCGACGTGCCCGGGCGCATCGGCCGCCTGATCATCGCACCGGCGCTGCCAGGGTTTCTCGACCGCTATCCGGATATCGACATCGAACTCGGCGTGACCGACCGGGCGGTGGACCTCATTGAGGATCGCATCGATTGCGCGCTGCGCGTGGGGGCGCTGGAGGATTCGGGTCTGATCGCCCGCCCGCTTGGCGAGCTGCCGCTCATCAACGTCGCAAGCCCTGCCTATCTGGCGCGCCATGGCACGCCCTGCACGCTGGACGACCTGGTCGATGTTCATCAGGTGGTCCACTACGCCTCGCCGTCGACCGGGCGGGTCGAGGACTGGGAATGGATGGCCGACGGCGCGCGGCACACGCTGCGCCTGCGCGGGCGCGTCACCGTCAACAGCGCGGAAGCCTATATCGCCTGCTGCCTCGCGGGCCTCGGCCTCATCCAGATCCCGGCCTATGACGTGCGGGCGCCGATCGCCGCCGGCGAACTTGTGGAAGTGCTGGCATGCCACCGCGCGCCGCCCATGCCGATGACGCTGCTCTATCCTCACCGGGGGCATCTCTCCCGCCGCCTGCAGGTCTTCGCCGAGTGGCTGGAGAACCTGCTGGAGCGGGAGTTGCGGCCTTTCGCGTGAGTGCGCCGGAGGCGCTGCGTCACCCTGGCGGAGACAGGCTCCCTCAGGCCTTGCGCGGCCCGACCAGCGAGAAGACCGCGCCCTGCGGATCGCGGCCGATGACGATGAACTGTTCGCCGGGCACAGCGTGCGGACCGTGCAGCAGCGCGCCGCCGCCCGCCGTGATCCGGGAGATGGCGGCATCGATGTCGGGAACGCCGAAGTAGAATGCCCACACCGGGTGCGGCACCTCCGGCCCGGCGGGCGTCACCGCGCCGAAGCTGATGCCGTCACGGTCGAGAATCTGATAGACGCCCGCCTCGCCCATCGGCATGGCCTCGCCCTTCGTCCAGCCGAAATGCCGGGCATAGAACGCATAGGCAGCCTCGGGATCGGTGGTCGTCAACTCGTTCCACTGGCAATGGCCGGCGCGGTCCGGCGAAAAGGCCCGGCTCTCGCCGTCCATGGCGCCCTTCATGATGGTGAACACGGCGCCCTGCGGATCGGCGACCACCGCGAAACGCCCGACACCGGGAATGTCCGTCGGCGGCACGTGCTGGCGGCCACCGTCGGCGACGATGGCGGACGCCGTCGCGTCGACGTCGCCCACGCCGATGTAGCCTATCCAGCCGGGCGCGGCGTCGGGCGGGCATTCCTCGCCCTGCGGCAGGACCATGAGGCCGCCGACCTCCGTCTCGCCCGTCGAGAAGAGATGGTAGCCATCGGGATTTCCGGCATCGAAGGGCCGGCTGGACCAGCCAACGACATCGCCATAGAAGGCCCCGGCGGCCTTCACGTCGGTGGTCAGCAGTTCGTACCAGATGAAAGCGCCGTGCTGCGAAGTCATGGCCATCTCCTTAAACGTCGAGGATCGGCGCGAAGCCGCCGAAGATCATGCGTTTTCCGTCGAAGGGCATCTGGTCGCCCATCTCTTTCATGCGCGGGTCGGACATTATCCTGGCATTGGCGGCGTCACGAGCCTCCTTCGAGGGATACTCGATCCAACTGAAGACAACGACCTCGCCCTCCTCCGCCTTCACCGCACCGCGAAAATCCGTGATCTTGCCATCCGGCACGTCATCACCCCAGCATTCGACAACCCGCGTGGCGCCGAACTCCCTGAACAGCGGCGCGGCCTCCGCGGCGTGCTTGCGGTAAAGTTCCTTGTTGGCGACCGGTACGGCCGCAACAAATCCGTCGACATATTTCATTGCGTTTTCCCTCCGTTTATCCGGGCCGAACGGGCTTGCTACGCCCGATTTCCTTTTACGGACCGCGCGTTATTCCGCGCGCGAAGTGATGGTATGCCGCCCTCGCATGCCGTTCCGTTTGACGTTCCGATATTAATGTTGATATCAACGTTATTGCTCAACGAATGTCAACCCCGGACCATGAAACTCTTCATCGATCTTCCTTTCGAAACCACGCTCCTCGTCCGCGACACCTGTCTCTGCCTGCATACCCAGCGCGCTGCGCGGGCCCTCGCGCGTCGCTTCGACATTGCCCTGCGTCCCGTCGGTATCACCAGCGGCCAGTTCTCGCTGCTGATGTCGCTCAACCGGCCGCAGCCGCCGAACCTCGGCAGTGTCGCTTCCCTGCTGGCGATGGACCGCACCACGCTGACGGCGAATCTGAAGCCGTTGGAACGGCGCGGCCTCGTCGAGACGGAGGCGGACCCGAAAGACAGGCGTACCCGCCTGTTGCGCCTCACCCCGGCCGGACGGGCGGCCCTGCTGGAGGCCACGCCGATCTGGAAACAGACCCACGCCGACATCGAGGCGCATCTCCCCGACCCCGGCCGCCTGCGCGCCGAACTCGGCATCCTGTCGACGGCATGAGCGTGGCCTGCCGGCGGGTCAGAGTTCTATCTTCAGCTGCTCGATCATCTTGTCGCGCGCGAGCAGCGCGTTGCGGGTCTTGGCGGGCCGCGCCGCCGCGCAGGCGTTAATGAGGCACTCCGCCACCACCATGAAGGCACCGATGCTGTTCGAGATGAAGCTCGACTCGTGCCTCACCAGCAGTGCCGCGCGGGAACTGCCGACGAGCGGCGAACTCGCCCGATCCGTCAGCGCGACCGTCGCAATTCCGAGATCGTTGGCAACGGCCGCCACCTCGACGACCTGCGCCGAATAGGGCTCGCAACTGGCCGCCACGAGCACGTCGCCCTTGGACAGCATCGCGAGTCCTTCCGCGATGCCGAGGCTGTTGGCGTCCAGCAGGCTCACGTCCGAGCGGATCATGCGCAGCCCATACACGAGGAAGGCCGCCAGCGCGTGGAACTGGCGGATTCCGTAGACGGCGACACGTGGCGCCGAGTCGATCAGATCGACGGCGGCGTCGAACGCCGCCGGATCGAATTGCTCGATGAAGCGGTCGATGTTTGCCTGGTTCTCGCGGCAGAGCTGGACCGCGCGGGACTGGCTGCCACTCCGTCCGGTCAGCGCGCTTCGCGCCTGTCGCGAATAGAACTCGCCCGGCGCCGACATCGAGGCCGAAAGCAATACCTGCTGGAAGGCCGGGAATCCCGAATAGCCGAGGCTGTAGGCAAGGCGCGTCAGCGTGGAAGGGCTGACGCCCAGCACCTCCGCCAGCGCCGTGATCGACAGCAGCGCGGGGTTGCCCGTGAGGTCCAGGATGGCGCCGAGCGCCGCGCGCGCCTTGGCGCCGAGGTTGATCGGCGCTTCCCCGCGCGCGATGGCGAGCATCAGCGCGCGAAGCTCGGCAAGCGTCTCAGGTGGTCTGGCCGCGGCAGGTGGCGGCGCCGGTGCTGCTGTCATAGATGCTCCACTCGATCCCGTGCCGGGAAACACGAAGAATAGCGGTCGCAAGCGTGTTCTCGTCGTCCGGATCGTCGGCTGCGTCGCGGCGGATGGGCAGGCCGGGGCCGCCGGCGTCGCGCAGGATGGCAAGCGGATCGGCGACGCCGTCCGCCAGCAGAAAATCGCCGCGCGCCTGCCGGTCGGCGGAAGAGCGGGTGACGATCTGGCGGCCGAGCCCGCGCTCTTGATGCAGCGCGTGGTTTGCGTGGACAGCCGGCGCCGCGATCTCCCGTACCGACACTTCGCCCCCACCGAACTCTACCGAGAGGATGCGGCGGTCGGCCACGTGGCTCAAGGCGAAGTGAAACCCGCCGGAATTCGGGTGCGCCCGCAGGATGGCCAGCGCCTCGTCGAGGGTGGCGGTGGCCAGCACGGCCCGCCCCAGCACCATGCGAGGCACGTCCGCCTCGACGCCGGTCAGGCGGATGTTATTCACCGTCTGTGCCAGCCCGGCGTCCGTGAAAGCGAAGGTGTGGCCGGGGATCGATCCCGGATAGCAGAAGGCGTGGAATGCGGGCGCGGAAGCCGGCGTTACCTTGGCGATGAAGCAGGCGCCGCGGAGGAACGGCAGCCCGTCCTCGTTGTGCGCCAGCACGGGCGCTTCGCCCGGCAGCAGCACGGTGGTGCAGCCGTCGGGGACGGAGGCCAGCAGGTCTCCCCGGTAGTTCCACGCCGCCACCTGCTCCACCGGCAGGCCGAGACCTTCGGCCAGGCCCTCGATCTCCGCCCAGATCGCGGGAAAGCGCTCTCGCACCGTGAGCGTCATCCGCGCGGTGCGCGCCGCGTGCGCCTCGGCGGTGACGAGTTGCCAGATGCCGGAAGGGATCAGGCGGCCTTGTACCGCATCGCGCCCGGCGCGCCCCAGCGCAAGGCCGATCTCGCGCGGCCCGCCGCCGAGATCGATCCATCCGAGGTCTTTCGTGTTACTCGACATGTTGCAGGAAATCCCTCAATCGTTCGTTCGGCGGGTTCTCCAGTATCTCGCAGGGCGGCCCGTCGACCGATATCTTGCCGTGTTCCATGAAGATCAGCCGGGTGCCGACCTGCTTGGCGAAGGCCATCTCGTGCGTGACGACGATCATCGTCATGCCTTCCTGCGCCAGCTGGCGCATGACGTTCAGCACCTCCTGCTTCAGCTCCGGGTCGAGCGCCGAGGTGGGTTCGTCGAACAGCATAACCTTGGGCTTCACCGCGAGCGCCCGGGCAATGGCCACGCGCTGCTGCTGGCCGCCCGAAAGCTCGGACGGGTAGCGTTCGGCCTTGTCCTTGAGGCCCACCTTTTCCAGCAGCGCCAGCGCTTGCGCGCGCGCCTCGGCGGCGGAAACGCCGCGCACCTTGCGTGGGCCAAAGGCGATGTTCTCCAGCGCCGTCATCTGCGGAAACAGGTTGAACTGCTGGAAAACCATGCCGGCTTCCTGCCGGATGAGGCGAAGCTGTGCCTTGCCGGCGCGGACGCTGATGCCGTCCATGAAAAGGTCGCCGCCCGTTATCTGCTCCAGCCCGTTGATACAGCGCAGCAGCGTGGATTTGCCCGATCCAGAGGGGCCGATCAGGACCACGACCTCGCCGATGTCGATCGACAGATCGACCTCGTCCAGCACCTTGAGATCCCCGAACTGCTTCGAGGTCTTGCGAAATTCGACGATGCTCACAGGATCCTCATGCGTTTTTCGATGGTGCGGAGCACGATGGTCATGGCGCCGGTCAGGAACAGGTAGATCACCGCCACGGCCGTCCAGATTTCCACGGCGCGGAAGTTCGATGCCATGATCTCCTGCCCGGTGCGGGTGAGTTCGCCCACGCCGATCACGATGAACAGCGACGTGTCCTTGAGGCTGACGATGAACTGGTTGCCCAGCGGCGGGATCAGGCGGCGGAAAGCCAGCGGGCCGACGATGTAGGCCAGCACCTTCCACTGCGGCAGGCCGAGCGCGAGCCCCGCTTCAGTCAGCCCCTTCGAGATCGAGAGGAAGGCGCCGCGCACGATTTCGGCGATATAGGCGCCGGCATTGACGACGATCGCGAGAACAGCCGCCGACATCGGATCTATGCGCAGGCCAACCAGTATTGGCATCGCGAAATACAGGAACATGACCTGCACCACGATCGGCGTGCCGCGGATCAGTTCGACGTAGACGAAGGCGATGGTGTTCAGCACCGGTCCGCCATACGCGCGCATCAGGCCGGCGATCGTGCCGATGATCGTCCCGCCAAGGAGACCGATGACGGTGATTAGGATCGTGATCTTCGCGCCCGCGAGAAGCTGCGGAAGAAAGGTCAGGATGACGGACCAGTCGATTTGCAAGGAAGCCTCCGGCAACAGGAAGGAAGGGAGTGGCGGAAGGGCCGCGCCCTTCCGCCGGGCCGGGATCAGTTCGCGGGCTTCGCGCCGAACCACTTGGTGTAGATCGCCTCATAGCGGCCGTCGGCCTTGATCTTGGCCAGCGCCGCATTCACCTTCGTGGTGAGTTCACTGCCCTTGGGCAGGCCGATGCCGTACTGATGCGCCATCATCTGCGAGCCCACGGCCTTCACCTGGCCGTTGCCCGCCGTGGCGACGTAGTAGAGCACGTTCGGAGTGTCGTGCATCGCCGCGTCGACGCCGCCCGTGCGCACTTCCAGATAGGCGTTGTCGATGTTCGGGAACTTGCGCAGCTTGGTTTCCTTGAAGTTCTCTTCCGCGTAGTCGGAAGACGAGGTGCCGGTTTTCACCGCGATCGTCTTGCCCGCGAGATCGGCCGGCCCCTTGATCGGGCTGTCGCTGGGCACGATGAGCAGCAGGCCGCTGTCGTAGTAGCCGTCCGAGAAGTCGATCACCTGCTGGCGTTCCGGCTTGATGGTGATGCCCGCCAACGCTACGTCCACCTGCCCCGTCTGCAGCGCAGGGATGATGCCCGCGAAATCCATTGGGCGCAGTTCGTAGGTCACGCCAAGCTCCTTGGCGACGGCGTCCCACAAGTCGATATCGAATCCGACGTATTTATCCCCCTGTTTGAATTCGAACGGCACGAAGGCCGTGTCGGTGGCCACGATCAGGTCTTTGGCCGAAGCGACCGTCGCGCTGAGCGCGAGGACGGCGGCACCCACCAGCTTGAGAAGCGTCTTCATGGTGATCTCCTGCGTTGGACTTATTGGACCGGCCCTGTCGGGTGCGCCAGTCACGCAAAAAGATTTGCATATATGAAATCTTGATGCAATAAATTTGCGACAATGCGGATCGCGGCAGCCGTGCGGCGGCTTGCGTTCCTGAAGGAGATCGAGATGCCCAATCACGTTTTCGGCCGTTCCACCAAGGGGACCCTTCCCGTCGCCGTGCGGGGCGAAGGTTGTTATCTGATCGATGCAACCGGGAAGCGTTACCTGGACGGTTCCGGCGGAGCGGCGGTTTCGTGCCTCGGTCATTCCGATCCGGATGTGCGTGCGGCGCTGCATGCTCAGCTCGATCAGCTCGCCTTCGCCCATACCGGCTTCTTCACCTCCGTCCCGGCCGAGACCCTGGCCGACACGCTGGTCGCCAGCGCGCCGGCGGGCATCGAGCGCGTGTATCTGGTCTCCGGCGGTTCCGAGGCGGTGGAAGCGGCGATCAAGCTGGCGCGCCAGTATTTCATGGAGATCGGCGAGACCGGTCGTCATCGTGTGATCGCGCGGCGGCAGAGCTATCACGGCAACACGCTCGGCGCGCTGGCTGCCGGCGGCAACGAGTGGCGCCGCGCCCAGTTCGCACCGCTGCTGATCGAGACGAGCCACATCGCGCCCTGTTACGAATACCGCGACCGCCGGCCTGAGGAAACCGTGGAGGCCTACGGCTTGCGCGCCGCTGACGAGCTGGAGGCCGAAATCCTCCGCCTTGGGCCGGAGACCGTGATGGCCTTCATCGCCGAGCCGGTCGTCGGTGCGACCTCGGGCGCGGTTCCGGCCGTGCCGGGCTACCTGAAGCGCATCCGCGAAATCTGCGACCGCTACGGCGTGCTGCTGATCCTCGACGAGGTGATGTGCGGCATGGGCCGCACTGGCTATCTGTTCGCCTGCGAGGAAGACGGCGTCGCGCCGGACATGATCACCGTCGCCAAGGGGCTCGGCGCGGGCTACCAGCCGATTGGCGCACTGCTGGTGCAAGGGCGCATCTATGACGCCATCGCCGCGGGAAGCGGCTTCTTCCAGCACGGCCACACCTACATGGGCCATGCGATGGCGGCCGCGGCGGCGAATGCGGTGCTGGGCGCGATCTCCGGACGGGCACTGCTGCCGCGCGTGCGGACGCAGGGGGCGAAGCTGCAGGCTGCGCTGGAAGCCGCGCTCGGCCAGCATCCGAATGTCGGCGATATCCGCGGGCGCGGGCTGTTCCGTGGCGTCGAGATCGTCCGCGATCGCGAGACGAAGGAGCCGTTCGAGCCCGCGCTTGGCGTCAACAAGAAGATCAAGGCACTGGCCTTCGAGGCGGGGCTCATCTGCTACCCGATGGGCGGCACCATTGACGGGCGCCGGGGAGACCACGTGCTGCTCGCGCCGCCCTTTATCATAGAGGACGCGCAGATCGGCGAACTCGTCGACAAGCTCGACGGCGCCATCCGCGGGGCCGTGGGCGCATGAAGCCGCTGCCGGTGCTGATGGTCGCCCCGAACGGCGCGACAAAGACCAAGGCCGATCATCCCGCCCTGCCCGTCACCATCCCGGAAATCGTGGCATGCGCCCGCGCCTGCCACGCGGCGGGCGCTGACGGCCTGCACGCGCATGTGCGGGACGCGGCCGGCCGGCATGTGCTCGATGCGGGCCTTTACACGGAACTGCTGGGCGAACTGGCGCGGCAGGTGCCGCAGATGCAGGTGCAGATCACCACCGAGGCGGTGGGACGCTATTCGCCTGCGGACCAGCGCGCGCTGGTCGACAGGCTTCGCCCTGCCTCCGTATCCGTCGCGCTACGCGAGATCACGGCGGAGCCGGACGAGGCCGTTACGCGCGCCTTTTTCGCGCGTTGCGCGGAGTCGGGAATCGCGGTGCAGCATATTCTCTATGATGTCGACGACATCGCCCGGCTCGGTGCGCTGCTCGCCGGGGGCATCGTGCCGGTGGCCGGCCTTCAGGTGCTGCACGTGCTTGGCCGCTACACGCCCGGCCAGGTCTCCTCCCCGGACGAGGTTGCCGTGCGACTTGCTGCGCAGGCCGCTCTGGGCGTGACGCCGGACTGGGCGGTCTGTGCTTTCGGTCCGGCGGAAACCGCCTGCCTGCGGGCGGCGCTCAAGGCTGGCGGCAAGGCGCGTATCGGCTTCGAGAACAACCTGCTCAACGCCGATGGCCGGCCCGCCCGTGACAACGCCGACCGCGTCGCTGAACTCGTCGGCCTGATGCCGGATATTGTCGCAGGGCGCCGCACCGCCGGCGCATGACGCGCTTGAACAATATTGACGGCATCAAACCCAAAATGGATACCCTTTTTGGATAAATTTGATGCACAAACAAATGGATAGAGCAAAATAGCGATTCAGGTTTAATGCATTTTTCTCTGGTATATATCGACACCGACACGCGCGCGAGTTGCCGTCAGACAGAAGAATTCCGGACGCGGACCGCGACGACAGTGCAATGTTAACTATAGCGTAAACGCTGTCTGGCCTATGCTTATCGCTTGGTTGTGATTCGCATTGGAGAAAGTGACAAATGGGTGTCGGAAAAGAAACGGCCCTTACGCAAATTGACAGGATACTCCGCGTTGATGCCGATGATCTGGCCGGTACGATTGCCGGCGCCAGGTTCAACCAGTCGGGCAATCTCGATTCGGCGCTGATCGATCTGGCGAAGGTGGTCGTGCACCCGGTCGTGGGATTGTATCAGATCGCTTTCGGGCGGGTTCCGGACAGCGAGGGACTTGACTACTGGGTACACCGGTTCCTGGATGGCCACATCGTTCCCGATAGCCCGGAGACACTGAAGGCGATCTCCGCCGCGTTTACGGAAACCCCGGAGTGGAGCGATTTCGTCAGGGGCAAGAACAACGAAGGCGTCGTGATCGCTCTGTACCAGCAGGCGCTGGGGCGTGCGCCGGATGACGCAGGACTTGCCTATTGGGTCGGCGAGCTGGAAAGCGGTCGCTCGGCGGGCGATCTTCTGGTTGATTTCTCGTTGTCGCTTGAGTTTATCACGCGCGCGACGCCGTTTATCGAAGATCTGCTGGCGGACGCCGCGGCCGGCGTCGAGCCCGGGGGCAAGAACCCGCTGATCCCCGGCGGCACCGCGCCCGCAACGGAGGTGCCGGCGTTGCTGGCGGCCGATGTCGTGGCCGACCATATCGCGTCGATCCTGCGGCTGGCGCCTTCCGATTACCTCGTCCAGTCGTTCCAGAACCGCTACTACAGCGTTGGAGATTTGGACAGCGCCCTGCTGGACGTCGCCGCCGTGACCGTGGCGCCTGTGATCTCCCTCTACCAGATCGCGTTCAACCGGCTGCCCGATGAGGCGGGCCTCGACTTCTGGGTCGGCCAGCTCGGTGGCGGCGAACTTGGCGCCGTGGACGTGGCTAAACTCACCGCGATTTCCGAGGCGTTCGTCAACTCCGACGAATGGCGGCAGGAATATGCCGGCGACTCCACAACGGAACTCGTCACCTCGCTGTACCGGCAGGCGCTGGGGCGCGCGCCGGACGACGCAGGCCTCGCCTACTGGGTGGACCAGATCGATCACCACGGCCTCTCGCCGGCCCTGTTCCTGATCGATTTCTCGACGACGCCCGAGTTCGTGGGCCGTTCGGCGCGGCTGATCGATGGCACGCTGCAGGGCTCCGTTTCCGGCGTCATCGATGACAGCCGTTCGCTGTTCACACTTGATCTCGTCGATCTCGACAACGGCATCGGCAGCAGTGTGGGCAGCGTCGTCGGCAACGATATCGCGGACTGGGCCACGGACCGCCAGGCGTTGAAGGAAATCCGCACCGGCCAGACCACGGGCGATCACAGCAAGGTCGTCGAGTTCGTCGTGGATCGCGACGGGCCGACCGGCGCCGACAACTTTTACCGCTATCAGGGCGCCAAGTTGCACGACGCCGGCGCACCGGAAGGCAACGACGGCTATCTCGACCTGCATCACGGCGCCGAGTTCTCGTTCTCCTTCCACATCGAGGAATGGTGGGGCGGCGACGGCAAGCAGCAGTTGAGCGGCGCCTGGGTGCAGTTGCAGAACGAAGACAAGGATCTGGACTCTTCGGGCCTGTTCTCCATCGTCGAATACGTCGATCCCCAGGCCGCTGCGGCCCTCAATGTCAAGATCGGGGACGGCGATACGTTCAGCGGCGGATTCCGCTTCTGGAATTCGGATGTCGGCTGGGTGAAGTATGTTGAATACGACGCTTCCGGCTGGGTTTCGCTCTCCTTCGCGTTCACGGAAGGCGCGCACGTCTGGAAACTGAACGGCGAGGAAGTCTATCGCCAGACGGCGATCGGAGACAGCGGCAACGCGCTTCCGAATGCCGTCGACAAGACCGATGTCATCGAGACCGTGATCTTCAACAGCCAGAACTTCGGCGCTGACGAGACCTATCGCTATGACGACATCAAGCTGACGGGCGTATCCGCAAACCAGAACTTCTATCCGTTCGGCATCGACGACCTCGCGCCGGTCTGATCGCAGGCGGCGGTCTGTCTGCTCCGCTTCACCCTCGATGACGGCACCCGATCACCGGTCGGGTGCCGTTTTCATGGCGCATACGCCGACGACGCCGGCGGGTCATCGCTGCTTCCGCTCCGCGTTCTTCCCGTCCGCCGGCGGTTGCTCCCAGCCGAAGACGCTGCGGCCGCCGTAAGCATGCGAGCGCTGCCGCTCGCCCTCGATGAACTGTGGCAGCGTGGGGCCGCCGGCCGTCCGCTCCAGCCGCCGCGTCTGCTCGTCGAGGCGGCGGATGGCGTCGAGCTTTTCGTCGTTGCCCAGCTTCGCCCTGTCGACTGCGGCCTTCAGCACAGCGATGGTCTGGTCGTAGACCTTCGTTGCCACGGGATAGGGATGGCGGTCCTTGCCGCCGTGCGAGAGCGAGAAGCGCGCCGGATCGGCGAAACGGCAAGGCGCGCCGTGCACCACCTCCGCCACCATGGCGAGCGACTCGACCGTGCGGGCGCCGACGCCCGGCACGAGCAGAAGCTCGGCAAAATCCGCCGGGGCGCTGTCTGCGGCGGCGGCGAGCGCGCCATGCAGACGGCGGATCATCACGTCCTTCGGTCGCACATCGTGATGCGCCGGCATGACGAGATGCGGCAGGAAGGGGGCATCGGGCGGCGCTGCCCTGGCCGGCGTTCCCCTCAGGGCCGCCACCTCGCCGGCGATTCGGTCAGGCCCGAGATCGCGCAGCAGGTCGAGCTGTCCCTGGCGGGAGGCGGCGGCGCGCGCGTCCGTCAGGTTGACGATATTGCCCTGGTTGCGGCCCTCGATGGCCGCATGCGGCGCCTCGACGAAGCTCCGCAGGTCCTCGGAAAGCCAGTGGTAACGGCGCGCGTAGCGCGTGTCGCCGTTCATCCCCTGCTGGATGACCACCCACTTGCCGTCATCGGCGACAATGAAGCCGTGCAGGTAGAGGTCGAAACCGTCCTGCACGGCCGCGCTGTCGACCTTGGCGACTAGGCGGCTTGCCCTGGCCAGCGCCGCCCCATTGAGGCCGACGCGCTCGCCGATCGCCGCGAGTTCCTCTGGCGTCTTGCGGGAATGGCTGCCGCGCCCGCCGCAGACGTGGAGGCCGAGTTCGGCGGAAAGCGGCGGCAGGCCGCGCTTCAGCGCGCCGATGACGCTGGTGGTGATGCCGGACGAATGCCAGTCCATGCCCATCACGGCGCCGAAGGACTGGAACCAGAAGGGATGCGCCAGCCGCCGCAGAAACTCGTCGCGGCCGTAATGGTGCACGATCGCCTCCGCGATCACGGCGCCTAGCTTCGTCATTCTCTGGCCGAGCCATGCCGGCACGCGGCCATTGTGCAGGGGCAGGTCGGCGCTGCCGGCGCGACGGGCCATCGAATATCCTCGGCTATGAAACAGGAACGCATGCCGGAGTTGCAGACGGAACACTCAGTCCCGCCGCAGCTCTGGCCGCTTGTCAGCACATCGGATCGTGCTGAAAAATGCGCACGCTCTCCAGCCCGATATCGTAGCACCCGGCGCTGCCAGCCGCCACTGCCTGTTGTTCTCAGCGGCCCGGCATCGCCTGCAGTTCCTCGACGAGAAAATCCAGAAACGCGCGCAGCGACGGTGGCGAATGTCGCCGGCCTGGCGTGGCTGGCGCTGATCGGCGCGGCGCTGACCTATATCCTCTGGTTCCGGGACGTGACACGGCTGTGCTGCTCGGATGTATGGTCCTGCGCCAGACATTGACGGCGCCGCAGATCGCCGGTGTCGCGATCGTGATGGCCAGCCTCTAGCCAGCGTTTCCAGCGCATGGCGGCGTCGGCCGCCGCAGCGCCCCTGCCACGTTCCGCGCCCTCGACGAACCCGCGCGGGATCGAATAGTCTGATCCGATTGCGGCCGAGACGATTCGTTTGCCTTTCGGCCGCGCGAGCGGAATAACGTTGAGTCATGAGCTTTTACGCCGATCTGCACGTCCACTCGAAGTACTCCCGCGCCACGAGCCGGGATCTCGACCTCGAACATCTGGCCTGGTGGGCGGCACGCAAGGGCATCGCCGTGGTCGGCACCGGCGATTGCGTGCATCCGGCATGGCTAGCCGAAATCCGGGACAAGCTGGTGCCGGTCGACGGCGGCCTTTTCCGCCTGCGGCCGGAGATCGAGAAGGCGGTGTGGGAGACCCTGCCGCCCGCCTGCCGGCAGCCGGTGTCCTTCATGCTGTCCACCGAAATCTCGACGATCTACAAGAAGGGCGACAAGACCCGCAAGGTCCATCACCTGATCTATGCCGCGGATCTGGATGCAGCCGACCGGCTGGCGGCGAGCCTCGCGCGTATCGGCAACATCGCGTCGGACGGGCGGCCGATCCTCGGGCTCGATTCGCGCAACCTGCTGGAGATCGCGCTGGAATCGGGCCCGGATTCCTATTTCGTCCCGGCCCATATCTGGACGCCGTGGTTCGCCGCGCTCGGCTCGCAGTCCGGCTTCGATTCCATCGAAGAATGTTATGGCGACCTCGCCGGTCACATTTTCGCGGTGGAGACCGGCCTGTCGTCCGACCCGGCGATGAACTGGCGCATCTCCTTCCTCGACCGTTACCGCCTCGTCTCCAATTCGGACGCGCACTCTCCCGGTAAGCTCGGCCGCGAGGCGACGCGCTTCTCCTGCGAGGCCGACTACTTCGCCATCCGCCGCGCGCTGGAAACCGGCGAGGGCTACGGTGGCACGGTCGAATTCTTCCCCGAGGAAGGCAAGTACCACATGGACGGCCACCGGGCTTGCGAGGTCCGGCTCAATCCGAAGGAAACGCTGGCGCTCGGCGGCATCTGCCCCGTCTGCGGCCGTCCGGTCACCGTCGGCGTGGCCCACCGTATCGAGATGCTGGCCGACCGCAGCGAGGCGGAGGCAGTGCCGCCCGAGACGGCTGGCGAGGTGTCGAGCCTCGTCCCGCTGCCGGAGATCCTGTCCGAGATCGCGGGGAGCGGCGTCGCCTCCAAGACCGTGGCGGGCGCCTGGGACCGCGCCACCGCCGCGCTCGGCCCGGAACTGTCCGTGCTCGGCGAAACGCCGGTCGAGGATATCGCCAGGGTCCATCCGCTGATGGGCGAGGCCATCGCCCGGCTCCGGCGCGGCGCGGTGATCCGGCAGGCGGGCTACGACGGCGAATACGGCGTCATCCGGCTGTTCGAGGAAGGTGAGCTTGACCGCCTGTCCAGAGGCGAATTGCTGTTCGACACGCCGCTCGCCCGCCGCGCCGGACAGCCGAAACGGCGGGCGAAGGCCGCCGCGCCCGCCAAGGCGCCCGCGCCTGTGGCGGAGCCCGCCTCACCCACGCCGTCCGGCCGCGCGGGCCTGCTGGCCGGCCTCGACGCCGATCAGGCGTGCGCGGCGGAGGCGACGGGCGTGCCGCTGATGGTGATCGCCGGCCCGGGCTCGGGCAAGACGCGGATGCTGACCCACAGGATCGCTCATCTCGTGCGCGAGTGCGGCGTGCCGGCCACTGCCTGCCTCGCCGTCACCTTCACCCGCAAGGCGACGGAGGAGTTGCGCGCGCGACTTGCGGCCCTGCTCGGGCAGGAAGCGCGGCAGGTGGCCGTGCACAGCTTCCATTCGCTGGGGCTCGCGATCCTGCGTGCTCACGCTGCCCGGGCAGGCCTCGCGCCGGACTTCGGCATCGCCGCCGAGGCGGAGAGGAAGGCCGCGCTGGCGCAGGCGCTCGGCGTCAGCGAGAGCCGGGCCGGCCGGTTCCTCAAGGCGGTTTCGCTGCTGAAGCGGACGGCAGCAACGGGCACGGACGAGGAAGAAAATGCGCGCGCCGCCCTTCGGCGGATAGCCCGCGAGCAGAACCGGCTCGATTTCGACGATCTCGTGGTGCAGGCGGCCGATCTGCTCGAAACCCACCCGGACATCGCCGCCCTCTGGCGGGAGCGTTTTTCCCATGTCTTGGCCGACGAGTTCCAGGATATCGACGAGCAGCAATACCGCCTGCTGCGGCTGATCGGGGAAGACGGGGGCGATCTTTGCGTCATCGGCGATCCCGATCAGGCGATCTACGGCTTTCGCGGTGCCGATGCCGCCTGTTTCGCCCGTTTCGGGCAAGATTTTCCATCCGCCCGCACCCTGCGGCTCGCGAACAACTACCGCTCGACCGGCACCATCGCGACCGCTGCCGCCCGGTTCATCGGTGCGCCGGTGGCGGGCATCGTCCGGCCCATGCAGGAGCCGATCGCGCTCCACGTCGCCGCTACCGAGGCGGCGGAGGCGGAGTTCGTCGCCGCCACCATCGAGGATTTGCTCGGCGGGCACGACATGCTCGCCGCCAACCGCGGCGCGCGCGCGGGCGCCGCCGACAGGCCGCTGGGCTTCGCGGACTGCGCCGTGCTCTATCGCACCGATGCGCAGGCGGCGGCACTGCGGGCCGCTTTCGACCGTGCCGGCATTCCCTTCCGGAAAAGCTCTCCCGCCCCCATCCAGGACCATCCGGGCGTGGTGGCAATCCTTGAAGCACTGGAAGACGTGGCTGCAGGTCCGGACCTGTCGGCACGCATCGCGGCGGCGGCCGAGACGGCGCGCAAGCAGGGAAAGGCCGACGCGCCGGCGCTCGCCGAAGCCAGGGGTTGGCTCGCCGCTCTCGCCGCCTCGGATGCCGTCGCCGGCGATGCCGGCCGGCTTGCTGAAGAAATCGCCCTGTCGACGGAGGCCGATTTCCGTGACGCGCGGGCCGACCGCGTCTCCCTGCTCACCATGCATGCGGCGAAGGGGCTGGAGTTCGCCGTTGTCTTCGTGATCGGCATGGAAGCGGGCCTTGTACCGTTCTCGTGGGGGCCGGAGGATGACGAGGTGACGGAAGCCGAGGAACGGCGCCTGTTCTACGTCGCCATGACGCGCGCCCGGGACAGGCTTTTCCTCACGCGCGCCGCGGAACGCTTCTGGCGGGGCGAGACGCGCCTGCGGGCGCCCTCGCCCTTCCTCGGCGCGATCGACACCGCGTTGACGACTAGCACCGGCACTCACGGCCGCAAGAGGCGGCAGGCGAAACAGCTCAGCCTGTTCTGACACCGCCTCGCCCGTCACGGGTGTTGCCATGGCTTCAGCGTATCTGTTTCCGTTGCAAAACGGGCCGATGCCGGTCATGCTTGCGCAGATGACAGCTTATCCGGAGGCTTGGCATGTTTTTCCGTCGGCTTGCCGTCGCTCTTGCCGCGATCCTCACCTGCGCCTCCGCCCGGGCGGACGCGACGGCGGAAATCAGGCAACGGCTCGAACAATGGACCGCCGATTTCAACGCCGGCCGCAAAGCCGAGGCCTGCGACCTGTTCTCGAAATCGCTCATTTCCGATTTTCGCGGACAGGGCGAAGCCGGCTATGAGGCGCGCTGCGCCATCATCTCGCGCGCGCTCGACGACAGCAGCCGGAAACTGCACTACGCGGCGGACATCAAGGAGATCATCGTCGAAGGCGCCCTCGCGGTCGTGCGGCTGACGTGGACGCTGAAGGTGACGCCGGGCGACGCCATCAGCATCGAGCCGGGCCTCGATGTCTTCCGCCGGGAGGACGACGGCCAATGGCGCATCATCCGCTATATGGCCTATACCGAGGATTGACGAGGCCCGGTCAGGCCGCGTCGTCCAGCCCGATGTCGACGGCGGGCGCGGACTGGAATGGGCGGCTGGTGGAGATGAAGTCGACGCCCGTTTCCGCCACGGCGGCAATCGTATCGAGACGGATGCCGCCCGAGGCTTCGAGCTTCGCGCGGCCCGCGACATGACGGACGGCTTCTGCCATGTCCGCGATGCTCATGTTGTCAAGCATGATGACATCCGCCCCCGCCGCCAGTGCTTCCGCGACCTGATCGAGACGGTCGCACTCCACCTCGATCCGCGTCAGGACCGGCGCCCGCTGCCGCGCGATGCGGACGGCGTCGGCAATGCTGCCGCAGACGGCGATGTGGTTGTCCTTCAGCATGATACCGCTGTCGAGCCCGAGGCGGTGGTTCAGGGCGCCTCCGCAACCGGCGGCGTGTTTTTCCAGCATCCGCAGGCCGGGCGTCGTCTTGCGGGTGTCGAGCAGCCGGGCGGGCGTGTGTGCGATGGCGCCGACATACCGCGCCGTCTCCGTCGCGATGCCTGAAAGGCGCTGCACGATGTTGAGCGCCGTGCGCTCGGCCGTCAGCAGCGACTGCGCCGGACCGGAGACGACCGCAAGCGCCGCCCCCTTCCCGACCGCATCACCCTCCGCGACCTGCAGCGCCACTCTGCAGGACGGGTCGTAGCGCGTGAACACCATGGCGGCGACCTCGACGCCGGCGACCGTCATGGGCTCGCGCGCCTTCATGTAGAACGTCGCGGTCGCCTCCGGCGCGATCATGAGCTGCGCCGTCAGATCGACATGGCCGATATCCTCGGCGAGCCACTGGTCGATAAGACGCAGAACGCTGAATTTGTCGTACATGGCCGTCCCTTTACGCCGCCGGCTTCCAGAATCGTCATTGGCCCCGCATCAGAGCATCTCAAGCGGGCGCTTGCGCGATGGCGGCGCGAAAGCGCGGTCGAGGCGCGCGAAGTCCTCGCCGTCGAGCCGCAAGGCAGCCGCGCCATGGTTCTCCCGCATATGGACCGGGCGCGCGGCCTTCGGGATGGCGATGGTCTGCGGGCGGCGCAGCACCCACGCCAGCGCCACCTGATACGGCGTCGCCCCATGTTTCGCGGCGATCTCCGCCAGTGCGCCGCCCTTCGGCAGGCCGCCCTGCTCGATGGGGCTGTAGGCCATCAGCGTTACATCGTGATCCGCCAGCCACGGCAGCAGGTCCCACTCCGGCCCGCGCCGCGTGAGATTGTAGAGCACCTGATTGACCGCGCAGGCATGGCCGCCGGGCGTGTTCCACAGTTCCTCCATGTCGTCGGTATCGAAGTTGCTCACGCCCCAGCGGCGGATCTTGCCCGCCGCGATCAGCGCCTCGAACCCGGCCACGGTCTCTTCCAGCGGCACGCCGCCGCGCCAGTGCAGCAGATAGAGGTCCAGTCGGTCGGTCCGCAGCCGCTTGAGGCTGCGCTCGCAGGCGGCGATCACGCCCGCGCGGCTGGCGTTGTGAGGATAGACCTTGCTGACGAGGAACACGCCGTCGCGCAGCCCCTGCAGCGCTTCACCCAGAAAGGTCTCGCAGGCGCCGTCGCCGTACATCTCGGCGGTGTCGACCAGCGTCATGCCAAGTTCGACGCCGAGCCGCACCGATTCGGCTTCCTCCCGCGATGCGCCGGGCCGTTCGCCCATCATCCACGTGCCGATGCCGAGCGCCGGAACCGCCTCGCCGCCGGGAAGAACCACCTGATTGCCCATTATTCACCTCCCGATGCCGTTACAATGCGAATGCCATTGCCGCGCGGCGCGCGCAAGCGTGCTATTGATGGCTGCATCGTTTCCGAACCACCCGTTTCGCGCAAGAGCATGTCGACCCAGACCCCTTCCCGGCCGGAGGTCCGCCAGCAGACCGATCTCGTCATCGGCCTGAGTGCCGTCATCGTGGCGGTAACCGGCGACGATCCCAAGGTGCTGGTCGTCCGCCACTGCGGCGGCCGGGAGGCGCTGCCCTCCGGCCCGCTGGAACGCGGCCATCGCACGCTGGAAACCGGCCTGAGGAACTGGGTGGAGCGCCAGACGCTTCAGAAGCTCGGCTATGTCGAGCAGCTCTACACCTTCGGCGACCGCGACCGTAGCGAGACGGACGGCGCGAACGCGACGCGCGCGCTGTCCGTCGCCTACCTCGCTCTGGTGCGCGAGGCACGGCCGGCGGGCGACGCCGATGCGGCCTGGCAGAGCTGGTATCGCTACTTCCCTTGGGAGGATTGGCGCGACGGCCGTCCGCCGGTGCTGGACGCGCTGGAGCCGGTCCTGCGTGACTGGGCGGCCGCGGATGTGCGGGCCACCCGCGGCGAGCGGCTCTCGCTCGCATTCGGCTTCGGGGAGCGCGGCGTGTGGGACGAGGAACGCGCGCTCGAACGCTACGAACTGCTCTACGAGGCCGGGCTGGTGGGCGAAGCGCTGCGCGAGCAGAACGCCGGCCGCCCCGCCCCGCTCGCTGGCAGCGTCGAGATGGCCGTCGATCACCGCCGCATGCTGGCGCTGGCCATCGCCCGCCTGCGCGGCAAGATCAAGTATCGGCCCGTTGTGTTCGAGCTGATGCCGCCGAGCTTCACGCTGCTTCAGCTCCAGCGCACGGTCGAGGCACTCGGCGGGGTGCGGCTGCACAAGCAGAATTTCCGCCGGCTGGTGGAGCAGCAGCGTCTCGTGGAGGAAACAGGCGAGGCCACAGGCGAGACCGGCGGACGCCCCGCCCGCCTCGTGCGCTTCCGCCGCGAGGTGCTGCTGGAGCGCCCCGCGCCGGGCGTGCGCCTGCCCGTCGCCGGCGGCCGGCGCTGAGGCGATCCTCGTATTGCTTAAAAATATATTTTCCGCGATTTTCATGACATTCAGTTGACAAAGCCTTATGCTCAATTTTAGCATAACGGTCTGTCGGGCAATTCTGCCCGGCGTTTCAAGGGCGCGTTCCGATCGAATGGGATCATTGGATCGCTAAGAATTCGCTCAAAATCAAAGAATTAGAGCATGCCGGCGTTTCCGTGAAACGATCGTATGTTCTGCACCCCTATTATGCTCATTATGAGCACAAGGAAGATGCGATGCTCCACGCCAACTTCGCACCCCGTGAGGAAACAGCCCCCGCCTCCCTTGCCGCCGCGCGCCCGGAGGAAGGCTTTCCGCTGCCGCAACTCTATGCGCGCGTGTCGAAACACCTGTTGCCGGGCGAGTGGCCGGCGGTCGCGCGCGAGGTCGAGGCCATCGAGCGCCTGAAGAAAGAGCGCAACGCCGTCGTGCTCGGCCACAACTATCAGGCGCCCGAGATCTTCAACACGGTGGCGGACATCGTCGGCGACAGCCTCGCGCTCGCCCGCGAGGCCGTGAATGTGGATGCCGACGTCATCGTGCTGGCCGGCGTGCATTTCATGGCCGAAACGGCGAAGCTGCTCAATCCGTCGAAGACCGTGCTGATTCCGGACGACGGTGCCGGCTGCTCTCTCGCCGATTCCATCACCGGCGCGGACATCCGCCTGCTGCGTCAGCGCTATCCCGGCGTGCCGGTCGTCACCTACGTCAACACTTCCGCCGAGGTGAAGGCCGAGAGCGACTATTGCTGCACGTCGGGCAATGCCGTGAAGGTGGTGCGCCACGTCGCGCGTGAGTGGGGCGTCAACCGCATCCTGATGCTGCCGGACGAATATCTGGCGCAGAACGTGCAGAAAGAGGTTCCGGAGATCGAGCTGATCGCCTGGAAAGGCCATTGTGAGGTGCACGAGCGCTTCACCCCGCAGGACATCCGCGACCTGCGCGAGAGCTATCCGGGCATCGTGGTGCTCGCCCATCCGGAATGCCCGCCGGAAGTGGTGGCGGAAGCCGATTTCGCCGGCTCCACGGCCGCGATGGCGGACTATGTCGGCGACCACAAGCCGGGCCGCGTGGTGTTGATCACCGAGTGCTCCATGGCCGACAACGTTTCGGTCCATAACCCGGAAGTGGAGTTCGTGCGGCCCTGCAACCTGTGCCCCCACATGCGGCGCATCACGTTGCCGAAAATCCGCCGCGCGCTGGAGACCATGAGCGTCGCCGTCGAGATCGACGCGCGGGTGGCCGGGCGCGCCCGTGCCGCCGTCGAGCGCATGCTCGCCGTCCGTTGAAGGGGCCGATGTCATGTTGCAGGATTGCATTCTCGTGGTCGGCGCGGGTGTCGCCGGGCTTGCCACGGCGCTACGTCTCGCGCCCCTGCCGGTCACCCTGATCGCCGGCAGCCCCGTCGGCCATGGAGCCGCGACGGCGCTGGCGCAGGGTGGCATCGCCGCTGCCCTCGGAGACGACGACGCGCCCGAATTGCATGCCGCCGACACGCTCGCGGCCGGCGCGGGCCTCGGCGATGCCGCCGTCGCCCGGCGCGTCGCGGAAGCGGCCGACGAGGTCGTCGCGTGGCTCGCCGGGCTCGAAACTCCGTTCGATCGCGATGCGGAAGGCAGGCTGGCGCTCGGCCTCGAAGCCGCCCACGGCCGCCGCCGCATCGTCCACGCGCGTGGGGACAGGACCGGCCTTGCCGTGCTGGAAACGCTGATCCGCGCGGCCCGCGGCGCACCCCACATCATGATCGCCGACGATCTGCGCGCCGTCGCCCTGCTGCGCGATGCGCACGGCCGCATTGCCGGGCTCAGGGCACGTGCGCCTTCGGGCGAAGTCGCCCTTTCCGCCCGCGCCGTGGTGCTTGCCACCGGCGGGCTTGGCGCGCTCTACGGCTCGACCACGAACCCGCCGGGCGCGGTCGGCTCGGGGCTGGCGCTCGCCGCCCGCGCCGGCGCGGTAATGCGCGACATGGAGTTCGTGCAGTTCCATCCCACGGCAATCGCCGTTGGCGCCGATCCGATGCCGCTCGCGACCGAGGCTTTAAGGGGCGAAGGCGCGATCCTGCTGGACGAGCGCGGCAAACGCTTCATGGAAGACGTGCCGGGCCGGGAACTCGCTGCGCGCGACGTGGTGGCGCGCGCCATCTTCAGCGAGATCGCGGCGGGGCGGCAGGTGTTTCTCGATGCCCGCCTGAAGGGCCTCGAAGGCTGCTTCCCCGGCGTCGTGGCGCTCTGCCGCGCCCATGGGCTCGATCCCGCGCGCCAGCCTATCCCGGTGCGCCCGGCCGCACATTACCATATGGGCGGCATCCGGGTGGACGCGGCGGGCCGCAGCACCGTCGCCGGACTCTGGGCCTGCGGCGAGGTGGCATCTACCGGCCTGCATGGCGCCAACCGGCTCGCCAGCAACTCGCTGCTCGAAGCGCTCGTCTTCGCGGGCTGGATCGCGGACGACATACGCGGCAACCTTGCCCTGCCCGGCGCGCCGGAGACGCGCACGGCGCCGCGCGGCACGATGCCCGCGCCTGCCGATATCCGCGCGCTGATGGACGCCGGGGTGGGCGTGGCGCGCGATGCCGCCGGGCTCAGCCATGTCATCCGCCGGCTTCACGATGTCGCGGCGGACGACCGCGCCCTCGTGGCGCTGATGGTCGCGGCCGGTGCCTTCGCGCGCCGGGAAAGCCGCGGCGGGCATTTCCGCGCCGACTGTCCCGCGGCCGATGCCATCGGGCTGCACAGCGAGACAACGCTCGACGCCACCCTGCGTTTCGCCGCGGAATTGTGCGGCGCGCCTCAGTCGCGGCAAGTAGCCTGACAGACAGACGTGGCGCGGCGACCGCCTCAATACCTGAGGCGCGCGTAGAAGGACCGGGCCGAGGCTGCCCGCGCCTCGCCCAGCGTGGTGACGCCCTTTTGGGCCAGCAGCGGCAGCAGCTTCAGGAAGATGGCGGCGGTCGTCAGCGCGTCACCGACGGCCGTGTGGCGGGCGGCGAGGTTGATGCCAAGCCGCGCGGCCGTCGCTTCCAGCCCGTGTTCCGTCTCGTGCGGATGCACGATGGAGGCAAGCAGCAGCGTATCCAGCACCGGCTGCTCGAAGCGCACGCCGCTGACCGCCTCCTTGATTTGCAGGAAGCGCATGTCGAAGGCAACGTTGTGGCCTACGAGCACGGTATCGGCGGCGAAGGCGTGGAACAGCGGCAGCACCTCCGCGATCGGCGGCTTGCCGCGCACCATCTCCGGGCGGATGCCGTGGATCGGGATCGAGGCTTCCGGAATATGCCGGCCGGGGTTGACGAGCTGGTCGAAGCACTCCCCGGCGAGCAGGCGGCCATTGACGATCCGCGTCGCGCCGATCTGGATGATCTCGTCGCCGCCCGCCGGATCGAGCCCGGTGGTTTCGGTATCGAAGACCGTGTAGCTGATCCCGGTGAGCGGCCGCTCGTCGAGCGTGCTGCCTTCGGCGCTCGCCCTGAACAGGTCGAAATCGTAATAGACCGGGCGGCTGTCGGAGGGCGCGAGGGGCGCCTGCGGCGCGCCCGACGCCAACGGCAGCAGGAAGCGCACGAAGCGGTCGCTGCCCTCGCGCTGCCGGCCGAACCACACCTCGCCGCCATGCCGCTCGGCAACGTCGCGCACCGTCAGCGGCAGACGCTCGTCGCCGACCTGCATCGGCTCCGTCTGCCAGCCGGGCGCGGGCTCCGCGCTCTCCCCCCGCCAGAGCAGGTCAAGATGCGCCCGCCCCTCCGCGCGCCGCAGCCGCAGCGCCGGCCTGCCCGCCGCCGCGCCGTGCCGGCCGGCCAGAAAGGCAAGAGCGCTGATGACGGCGAAGCTGTCCACCCGCAGCCACAGCCCGGGCTCGGCGTCGGTTTCGGCCGCGTCCCCCGACGTGGCGGCAATCCGCCGCGCGGCGGCGGCGAGGAGGTCCGCGCCCAGCATGTCCTGCAGCGGCCAGCGGCCCTTCAGGTCCTCGGATGTATCGGCGGCGAGCGCCTCAAGCCGCCGGCCCATCGCCGACACCTCGTCGCGCACGATCGCCTGGAAGCGCGCGCGTTCGTCCTCCGCGAGATCGGGATAGTCCATCAGGTCGAGCGCCGCCTGCATGGCCGCCAGCGACGCGCGGCTCGCCTCGGTGAGCGTCAGCAGCCGGGCGTCGCGGCTCGCGTGCGCGCGCTGCTCCTCGGTGATGTCGTCGACCAGCAGCACGAAGCCGGTCAGCGCGGCGGTGGCGCCTTCGCCCGCCGGGCGCACGCCTGCCATGCCCACCCGCAGCAGGTGGCCGTCGGGAAGCCCGGTCACGAAATGGGCCGGCGCCCCGCCGGCGCCCCGCTGTTCGAGCATCTCGCGCGCATGGGCGATGAGCGCGGGGTCGAGCAGCGCATCGATGGACCGTCCAAGGCCCACGGTGCCCCCGCAGGACGCGAAGAGACGGCTGCTTTGTTGGTTATAAAGCAGGATGCGGCCGTCGAGGTTGCAGACGATCACACCCTGTTCGAGTTCCGCCATCAGCGCCGCGAGCTGGTCGCGCTGATAGGCGACGGCCTCGCTGGCGTCCGCGATCCGCTCGTCCATGTCGCTGCGCAGCGTGCGATGCCGGTCGGCGAGGGTGTTGATAGCCTCGGCCAGAGCCCGCAGGGTCGCGTTGCCCTGAGGCGGAATGGCGGGCGCCTGCGGATCGCCGGCCAGTACGCGCGTCGCGTCCGCGAGCCGGTCTGCGCCAGCCACGAAGATGGCATGCAGGCGGTAGAGGCCGAAGGCCGCAGCGGCCGCGGCCGCGAGCCACCAGATGGCAAGCACGGGCGCCTGTGTCGAGAGCGCGGTGCCGAGGCCGGTCCGTGACTCGGGCGCCGCGCCGGTGAAGAGCAGAAGCAGCGCGACCGCCTCCCACGCCGCCAGCAGCACGCCCGGCGCGAGCAGGGCCAGGAGAAGGCGGCGATCTCCCCTCACGCCAGCATCTCCCGCACCTTTTCCAGCAGTTCGCGCGTCGAGAACGGCTTGGTGACATAGGCATCGGCACCGGCCCCGAGCCCGCGCGCCATGTCGGTCTCGCGGCCCTTGGCGGTCAGCATCAGGATGCGGATATCGCGTATCGCGGGATCGGCGCGCACGGCCTCGCACACCTCGAAGCCGGAATGCACCGGCATGGTGGCGTCGAGCAGCACCAGCGCCGGCCGCTCGCGGCGGATCGCCTCCAGCGCCTCGGCGCCGTCGCGCGCCACCAGCACCCGATGCCCCTCGCGCTTCATCATGAATTCGAGCGATATGACGATGTTCGGCTCGTCGTCGGCGATCAGCACCGTGGCGCTCATTTCTTCTCCCCCTCCGGCGCGGGCGGAAGCGGCAGCCGGAAACCGAAGCACGCTCCTTCGCCCGGCTCCGATTCGAGCCACATTTCTCCCCCCAGATGATTGACGATCCGTCGGCTGATGGGAAGCCCGAGCCCGGTGCCCGGTGGCCGCGTGAGGGCGTCACCGCCCTGGCGGAAACGATCGAAGACATGGGCGCGGTCCGCCGAAGGCACGCCGGGACCGTTGTCACGCACCCGCACTTCCAGACTGTCGCCGGCGATCTTCAACGATACTTCGATCCGTCCCCTCCCTTCCGGAACGAACTTCGCCGCGTTCGACAGCAGGTTCAGCAGCACCTGCGTCAGCCGGTCCGCGTCGGCGCGCACCGGCGGCACAGCTGGCGGCAGATCGAGCGCGATCGCGGTGCCGCGCTCGGCGAACAGCGCCGACATGCCGCCCGTGGTGGAGACGATCAGCGCGCCGAGGTCGACATCGCTGTTATGCCATTCGGCCTGGCCGGATTCGATCTTCGCCATGTCGAGCACCTGGTTTACCAGCCGGCTCAGGCGCTCGCTCTCACCCACCACGATGCGCAGGAATTCGGCGCGCTGGGCCTCGTCCATGTCGGGCGTGTCCAGCATGAGTTCGCTCAGCGCGCGGATGGAGGTCAGCGGCGTGCGCAGTTCGTGCGTGACGGAGGAGATGAAATCGTCCTTCATCTGGTCCAGGCTTTTCAGCTTTTCGTTGGCTGCGCGCAATTCGCTCGCCTCGCCGAGAATGGCGATCACGTCATCGAGGTCGAGCGCTTCCTCCTCGACGACGGAGGCCACCATCACCCGCGCCGAGGCCGAGCCCACGGCACCCGCAAGCTGCCGCTCCACCCGGTCAACGAGTTGCGCGTCCGCCAACGGGCCGGCGCCGTGGCCTGTGGACTGACCTGCCTGCCCGCCTGCGAACAGCAGCCGGCCGCGCTCGTCGCCCAGCACGCGGACGGCCAGCGCTTCAAGGTCCGCGATCCGCGCCCGGCCGCGCCAGAAGACCGGCGCCTCGCCGGCGTCGCCACGCTTCATGATATCGACGAACAGCAGCGCCTGGCTCGTTTCCCGCGCGCCGGGCGCCCGCCACAGCGACAGGCGGACATAGAGGCCGACGTTGGCCAGCAGGCTCCAGAACAGCGCATGGGTGAGATTGTCGAGCCCGGCGAGGCCGAAGAGGCGCTCCGGCGCCAGCATCTCTATCCCCCAAGGCCCGTGCGTGACGAAATCCGCCGAAATCCAGCCCGAGCGAGCGACGGAGGGCAGCATCAGCGTATAGGCCCAGAGCGAAAAGCCGCCGATGAGGCCGCCGAGCGCGCCGAGCCGCGTGCCGCCCTTCCAGTAAATGCCGATGAGCAGCGCCGGGCCGAACTGCGCCACCGCCGCGAAGCTGATGAGGCCGATGCTGACGAGCGCATAGGCATCCCCGGCCATGCGAAAATAGAGATAGCCCAGCAGCAGGATGCCGAGAATCGCGGCCCGGCGGATGTTGAGCAGCAGGCCTGTGAGATCGCGGCCGGAATAGGCCCCGAACCCGCGCCCGCGGAACAGCGCCGGCATGACGAGATCGTTGCAGACCATGGTGGAAACCGCGATCGTCTCGACGATCAGCATACCCGTCGCCGCCGACAGCCCGCCGACATAGACGAACAGCGCCAGTACCCGCGCGCCGTCGGCCAGCGGCAGCGTCAGGACATAGGTTTCGGGATCGACCGTCTCCATGCCGAAAATGAGCCGCCCGCCGATGGCGATGGGCAATACGAATACGTTGATCAGGAACAGATAGGCCGGAAACACCCAGGCGGCGCGCTTCAGATGTCGCTCGTCGACGCACTCCACCACCATCATCTGGAACTGGCGCGGCAGCAGCAGCACGGACAGCATGGCGAGAACGACGAGCGCGAACCATTGCGCATGGCCGAAGCCGCCCTCCCCGGTGCCGCTGCCGAGCCGCGCGAGCGCCCGCAACTCCGGCAGCGCGGCGGCACGCGCCCAGATGTCGGCCGGGCCGTCGAACAGCCCCCAGGTGACGAAGACGCCCACCGCGAGAAAGGCGCCGAGCTTCACCACGGATTCGAAGGCGATGGCCGCCACCATCCCCTCGTGACGCTCGGCGCTGTCCAGATGGCGGGCGCCGAAAAGGATGGTGAACGCGGCGAGCGCCATCGCGACATAGAGCGTGCTGTCCCGCCACCACACCAGCGCGCCGCTGTCGGCGGGCGCCGCCGTCATGATCTGGTAGCCCGTCGCCACGGCCTTCAGCTGCAGCGCGATGTAGGGCACGATGCCCACCACGGTGATCAGCGTCACCAGCGCGGCGAGAAGCGGGCTCTTGCCATAGCGACTGGCGATGAAGTCCGCGATGGAGGTGATGCGGTATGTACGCGCGATGCGGATCATGCGCAGGATGACCACGCCGGCGAGCAGCATCGCGAGCATGGGGCCGAGATAGATGGGCAGAAACCAGATGCCCTCCGCCGCCGCCTCGCCGACACTGCCGAAATAGGTCCACGCCGAGCAATAGACGCCGAGCGACAGCGCATAGACCAACGGGTTGTCGATCACGGAGCGCCCTTCCGCCGCGCGCCGGTTGGCAAGCGCCGCGATCGCGAACAGCAGCAGCAGATAGCCGAAGGAGACGCCGAGGACGAGCGGGGCGGACATGGGCTTCAGCCGGAAGGGGGCGGCCGGCGTGCCGGGCGCGCCTCCGCCACGAAGGCAAGAAGCACGATCAGCAGCGCCCAGATGACGAACATCGCGACCGGCAGCAGCGGCAACCCGGCCACCGTGACGTCGCGATCCCAGATGAGGATCAGCGGAAAATTGAACAGCAGCGCGGCCGCGGCCCAAAGGCCGAGCGAAAATCGCGTGTGTGGCATGCCTCCCTTCACAGCACATCCAGCCTGTAATGCCGCTCCAGCCACTGGCGGAAGCGGCGGACGATGGCGAGCGAATCCTTCAGCGCCTGTTTGTCGAGCGTGCCGAGTTCGTCGAGCCGCACCATCGTATCAGGCGCGCGGCCAGCCGCCATCTGCCGCAGATTGCTCGACAGCTTCATCCCCATCAGGAAATGCAGCGCGTCCGCGAGATCGCGGGCGAAGGGCGTATCGATGCGGCCGTCGGCCTCCAGCGCCGCCAGCCGTGCCACGGTCGCCGTCTCGCCCACCCCGTATTGCAGCGCGAGCGCCCGGACACCGTGAACCAGCGGGAACAGGCCGCGCTTCTTCAGGTCGATCTGCGCGGAGGCACGGCCGCCGAGGCCCGGCAGCCGCGACCACCAGCCCCCGCTCTCGAACTGCTCGATGGCGGCGGCGAAGCGGGCGTAGTAGCCGTCGTCGTTCATCATCAGCTCTCCCACCCGCGTACGCGCCGCGTCGAGCAACGTCGGATCGCCCGCCACCGGCGCCGCATCCAGAAAGATCGCGAGGTTCATCGGCCCTTCCGGATCGGCGCCGTGGATCCATTGGCGGAGCGTCTCGCAGAAGGTGCCGACGTGCTGGCGCCAGAGCGGACGGCTCAGCATGATGCCGCCGGGGCACGGCGGATAGCCCATCGAGATCAGCGCTGCGGTGAATGCCTCCGTCACCGCCTCCAGATCCGGATGGGAAAAGCCGTCGCGCAACAGCAGGGCGTTGTCCTGATCGGTCTTGACGATCTGCTCGCCGCGCCCCTCGCTCCCCATGACGATGAGGCAGCTGTTGGCACGCAGCTCGGCTGGTGCCAGCAACTGCCACAGACGGTCGAAAATCTGGCGGTTCAGCGCGCCCACGAGCCGCGCGATCACCTCAATGCGCACGCCGTCCTCATGCAGCACGGTAATCAGGCTGTCGACCTGCCGCGCGGCGGTTTGCAGCGCGGCGATATCGGGCGCCTGCGCCACCTGCAGGGCGGTGAGCTGCGAATGGCCGGTGATGAAGGCCATCAGATCATACTGGCTGAGCAGCCCGGCGACCTTTTCGCCGTCCATCACGATGACGCGGTGAATTCGGTGGCGCAGCATCAGGATCAGCGCCCGGTAGAGTTCGTCATCGATGGAGACGGAGATCGTCTCGAAGGTCGAGACGGCCCTCACCGGCAGGCTCGCGGGCGGCTCCGGCCGCAGCAGCGCATCGCGCAGGTTGGTGGTGGTGAAGATGCCGAGGCGCTCGCCGTCCCGCACCAGCGCGTCGCCCAGCCCGCGCGCGGACAGCAGGCGGCACAGGCTGACGAGATCGGTGCCGCCATCCACGACAAGAGGCTCGCGGACGCGGGCATCGCCCACCCGTGCTGTCATCAGCGATACCAGCTCCCGCCGTTCGCGCGCGATGCCGATCCGCCCCGTGGAGGGAGGACCGGCATCGTCGCCCGGAGCGGGGCCTCCCGCCGGCGTGTCCGGCGGGAGGAAGCTGTCGTTAGTGAGAGGAGGCTTTCGCGGCACCGATGCCGGTCTCCGAGCGCACCTGCTGCGCCAGGAAGCCATCGCGGTCGATCTGCGCCCGGCGGCTCCTGTCGAGTACCGAGAACAGCCAGATCCCGACGAAGCCGATCGTCATCGAGAACAGCGCCGGCGAGGTATAGGGGAACGGCGCCGAGCCCTTTGCGTAGCCAAGCGTCGCTTCCCACACGGAGGGCGAGAGCACCGTCAGCACCACCGAGGAGATGAGGCCGAGGAAGCCGCCGATCACCGCGCCCCAGGTCGTCGTGTCCTTCCACAGGATCGACAGGAACAGCACCGGGAAGTTCGCCGACGCCGCGATGGCGAAGGCGAGCGACACCATGAAGGCGATGTTCTGCTTCTCGAACGCGATGCCGAGCGCGACCGCCAGGATGCCGAGCGCCACGGTGGTGATGCGTGAGACGCGCAGTTCCGAAGCGCTGTCCGCCTTGCCGTCCTTCAGGATGGTGGAGTAGATGTCGTGCGACACGGCGGACGCGCCCGAGAGCGTGAGCCCGGCCACCACGGCGAGGATGGTTGCGAACGCCACGGCCGAGATGAAGCCGAGGAAGATGTTGCCGCCCACGGCATGCGCCAGATGTACCGCCGCCATGTTGCTGCCGCCGATAAGGCCGCCGCGCGGGTCGAGGAACGACGGGTCCGTCAGCACGAAGGTGATGGCGCCGAAGCCGATGATGAAGGTGAGCAGGTAGAAGTAGCCGATCCACCCCGTGGCCCACATCACCGACTTGCGCGCTTCCTTGGCGCTGGGCACGGTGAAGAAGCGCATCAGGATGTGCGGCAGGCCGGCCGTGCCGAACATCAGCGCCATGCCGAACGAGATGGCCGAGATCGGATCGGTGATGAAGTTACCTGGCGCCATGATCGACAGGCCGCTCTGGCGCGCCTGCTCCGGCGCGGCGCCACCCGCAGAGGCGATTCCCGCCTTCACGTCGACGGCGCTGGCGAAAAGCCGCTCGGGGCTGAAGCCGTAGTTCCACATCACCATGAAGGCCATGAAGCTCGCGCCGCCCAGCAGCAGGCAGGCCTTGATGATCTGCACCCACGTCGTCGCGGTCATGCCGCCGAACAGCACGTAGATCATCATCAGCGCGCCGACGATCACGACCGCGATCCAGTATTCAAGCCCGAACAGCAGCTTGATGAGCTGGCCCGCGCCGACCATCTGCGCGATCAGGTAGAAGGCAACGACGACGAGCGTGCCCGAGGCCGCGAAGATGCGCACCGGCGTCTGCGCGAAGCGGAAGGCGGCGACGTCGGCGAAGGTGAACTTGCCGAGGTTGCGCAGCCGCTCCGCCATCAGGAAGGTGATGACCGGCCAGCCGACGAGGAAGCCGATCGAGTAGATGAGGCCGTCGAAGCCCGAGGCCATCACCGCCGCCGAAATGCCGAGGAACGAGGCGGCGGACATGTAGTCGCCGGCGATGGCAAGGCCGTTCTGGAAACCGGTGATGCCGCCGCCCGCCGTGTAGAAGTCCGCCGCGGACTTGGTGCGCGCGGCCGCCCATTTCGTGATGAAGAGCGTGCCGATCACGAAGACGGCGAACATGATGATCGCCGTCCAGTTAGTCGGCTGCTGCTCGGCTTGGCCGCCGAGGTCGCCGGCGGCGAGCGCGACGGTCGGGGCGGCCAGAAGGGCCGCGCCGCCCAGAGTCCTGAAGAGATTTCTGGCAAGGCTGCTCATTGCAGCACCTCCCGCTTCACCGTTTCGGAAAGAGCATCGAATTCGCCGTTGGCCCGCCGCACATAGACGGCGGTGATGACGATGGTGAAGATGATCACGCCGAAGCCGACCGGGATGCCGAGCGTCGTGACGCCGTCTCCCAGCGGGGTTGCCAGCAAATTCTTGCCGAACGCGATCAACAGGATAAAGCCGTAGTAAACGATCAGGATAGCGATCGTCAGCGTCCAACTGAACCGGGATCGGGTGGCTTTCAGGGACTGATATGTTGGGTTGGCCGCAACGCGCTCGGCCACGGACGTGTCCATCTTGGTTATCCTCCTTAAAACTATTTCAGATTCAAACGAATCCGTGCGGATTGCGGTGTTTCCGCTCCGCTTTTTTATTTGCGCCCGTGGCGGAAAGCTTTCCGCCCCGTACGGTCACTCTTTTCATTCGGCCGCTTATGCAGAAAACCGATCGGCCAATATATGAGGTATCTTTCATGCGTGCCGGTTTAGCAACCTATACTCTTGGCTGATACGCGGAAAGTTCCGGCGGGCGCCCCGGCGAATGGCGCCGCTCTATGAAACCAGCGGCCGCAGCAGCATTTCCACGCCGAGGACGAGCAGACAGAGCAGGAACCAGCGGCGGAAAGTCTGCGGGCTGATCTTTTGCCGAATAATCTGTCCCGCCCACATGCCCGCGAGCGCGGGGGCGACTGCCAGCGCGGACAAGACGAGGCTGTCGGCGTGAAACGCGCCGCGCGACGCCAGGCCGAGCGCCAGCGCGACGGTCGAGACGGTGAAGGAAAGGCCGAGCGCCTGCACGAGATCGTCCCTGTCGAGGCCAAGCGCCTGCAGGTAGGGCACCGCCGGGATGACGAAGACCCCCGTTGCGCCGGTCACGATGCCGGTGATCGCGCCGACGGCCGGCGACAGCCAGGGCTCCAGCCCCGCCGGCACACGGATCTGGCGGGCCAAGAGCGTGAAGGCGGCGTAGAACACGAGCGCCGCGCCGAGCGCGCCCGTTGTCAGCGCCGTATCGCCGTGGGCGAGCAGCGAAGTGCCGGCGAGCGTCCCGGCGACGATCGCCAGCATCATCGGCCAGAGCCGGCGCGCGAGCGGCACGAAGCTTGGGCCGGCGGCGAGCTGCCAGACGTTGGTCACGAACGACGGCACGATCAGCAGGCTGGCCGCCGCGAGCGGCGAGACGAGCGCGCCGAGCACGCCCATGGCCACGGTCGGCAGGCCCATGCCGGTCACACCCTTGACGATGCCGGCGGCGAAAAAGGTCGCGGCAACCGCGACGAGGAGCAGGAGCGAGATATCCATCATGTCTGTCGGGATAAGGGATCCCGCGCCAGGCACAATGCGGATGATCCGAAGTCATGGCTTCGGCTGGTCCGAAGGCTCCATTTCGGCTATCCTCGCGGGCATGCGTTTCGATCTCACAGACCTTCGCCTGTTCCTTGCCGTGGTCGAGGCCGGCAGCATCACACGGGGGGCGTCGGACGTCGGCCTGTCTCTGCCGGCGGCCAGCGAGCGCCTGCGCGACATGGAGGTCTCCGGCGGCGTCCGGCTGCTCGAACGTGGCCGGCGCGGCGTCACCCCCACGCCAGCCGGCGAGGCGCTGGCCCACCATGCGCGCCTGATCGGCCGTCAGATGGCGCAGATGCGTGGCGAACTCGGCGAGCACGCAAGGGGCCTGCGCGCCACTGTCCGGCTCGCCGCCAACACGGCCGCCATCACCGAGTTCCTCCCCGGCAGGCTCGGCCCGTGGATGGCCGCGCATCCGCGGATCGATGTCGAGCTGAAGGAGCGGCAAAGTGCGGAGATTGCGCGGATGGTCGCGACCGGTTTGTCGGAAATCGGCATCCTCTCGGATGCGGTCGACACCGCCGGCCTGCGCGTGGTGCCGTTTGCTGTCGACAGGCTGGTCGTCGTCATGGCGCGTGATCATGCGTTTGCGACGGCCCGGCGCCTCGCGTTTGCGGATGTGGTGCATTGCGAGTTCGTGGGGCTCGCCGGCGGTGCCCTGCAGGACCACATCGACGCGCAGGCCGCGCGGACGGGCGTGAAGCTGAAGACGCGGCTGCGGCTGCGCACGTTCGACGGCATCTGCCGCATGGCCGCCGACGGCGTCGGTCTCGGCATCGTGCCCGAGACCGCCGCGCGCCGCTGCCGCGCCGCGACGGGAATCGCCTTCCGCCGCCTCGCCGACACCTGGGCGACGCGGCGGCTGTCGCTCTGCTGCCGGCCGGAAGACGCACTGACGCCGCCGGCGCGGGATCTCCTCGCGCATCTGGCGCAGGCCGGCCAGCCGTGTTCGGAGCCCGCCGCAGGACAGTGATACTATAGCATTTCGACATTTCATTGAAACGCCGAAATGCTATAAGTTTTTGATATTACGCGCTATCTTCACGAAAACCGGTATCCGCTTTGCTTGAAAACGCTTTAGTCCGGATCGGCCTGCCGCAGGCCGGCGATCATGCCGGCGGTAACGAGTCCGACGCCGAGCCCGGCCGCGACGCCGGGCGTTTCCCCGAGAAGGGGAATGCCCGCCAGCGTCGTCAGAGCCGGCACGGCGGCGGTGAAGAAGGCAAGCCGGGTGGCGCCGAGCAGCACGATGGCCCGCGTGTAAATGACGATAGACGCGACGCCGATGACGGCGCCCTGAAAAATCCCCTGCACCAGCAGGTCGCGCCACGGTGTGTGGAACAGCGCCTTTCCCGGCAGAAGTGCGTAGACCGGCAGGAAAGTCAGGGCCGAAAGGCCGGTGACGATGGCGGCGGCGCGCGTCGCCGGCAGGCCGAGGCGCCGCACGTAAAGCCCGTAGCCGGACCAGCAGAAGGAGGCAAGGAGCAGGCAGAGGTCGCCGGCGAGCAGCATCGGCGATGCGTGGGACAGGCCGTCCCACGCCATGGCGAGGACGCCCAGCGCGATGAGGGCGAGCCCCGTCCCTCGCCCCTCCGGCGCTTTGGCGCTCGCGAACGTCCGCATCAGCACGGCCGTGGTCAGCGGCAGCGTGCCATGGAGCAGCACCGTGCCGTGCGCCGCCGGCGCGAGCGCGAAGCCGGCATAGACGAAGAGCGCAAAGCCGAGCCCGCCCGAGACCGAGAGAACGGCGGCCTCGGTGGCGCCCAGGCCGCTGAGCCCGTGTTTCATCAGGATCGGCGACAGCAGAAGGCCGGCGATGCCGAAGCGCAACGCTGCGACATCCGATGGCGCGAGCGAGGCCGAAAGCCCGAGGCGGGATACGATCACGAAGCCCGCGAACAGTGCGACGACCGCGCAGCCATAGGCAACGCCCTGCGCGCGCACCCCGGACGGCTGTCTCATGGCTGGGCCAGCCCCTCCTGCGTGAGCGCCCGCCGGACGGCCGGGCGCGTCAGCACCTTGCCCATCAGGCCCGCCCACAGCGGCCATTCCGCCTCCATGTCGAAGCCGGCGTGCCTGCCCCACAGCCAGAATACAAGCAGATAGGGATCGACAACGGTGTATCCGCCCGGCACGGCCCAGTCACGTCCGTCGCCGAGGATGCGCTCTATGTGATCGTAGACGCGGCGGATGTTGTCCCGCCCCCGTTCGACCACGGCGGCATGCAGCGCCGGATCGCCGACAAAGCGGTGCGGACGCCAGAGCTGGCCGTAGCCGACGCCGTGCAGATCCACCGACAGCCACGACAGCCATTCGAGACAGCGCGCCTCTCCGGCGGGGTCGGCAGGCAGCAGCCCCGCTCCGGGATGGCTGCGGGCGAGATAAAGGAGGATGGCGACAGCCTCGGTCAGCAGCCCGGACTCGTCGCCGACGCCTGCCAGCGCCGGCACACGGCCCTTCGGATTGAGCGCCAGATAGTCGGGCGTGGAAGTGCCCTCGCCGTTGCGGGCGGAGCGCACCTCCGCCTCGTAGGGCGCGCCGGTTTCCTCAAGCACGATGTGGACGGCGAGCGAACAGGCGCCCGGCGAATGGTAGAAGCGATGCACGAGACGAACTCCCGGTGATTGGATTTCAGGGGCCGATGAGGCGGCTTGGCCACGGGTTGCGGCTTTCCCGGAGCCATAACAGCGTATCGATCCAGAAACCGCTGGCGTGGCTGTCGTGGAAAAGGCTGAAGTGGCCGATGGCCTCGCGGTCGTAATCGGCCGGTGCGAGCAGCACGGCCTGCCGCGACGCGCCTGTGTAGTAGCGGAGCGCGCGCCGGATGGCCGGCACCGTGCCGAGTTCGTCGTCGGCCACGGCGACGGCAAGGATGGGCGCCTTCACCGCCGCCATGCGGCAAAGCGCCTTCGCCCGCTCATGGCGCGGATGGCTGCGCTCGAAGCGGCGGCCGCGAAAGCTCCACTCGTTGGCGACGCCGGCCGGCAGGTCTTCCAGCCAGCCGAACCGGCGGCCCGGAAAATAGCCGCAGAACGCCGTGGCGGCCGGCATGGCGACGTGCCATTTCAGGAGCAGGCCGAGCCGCCGGTGCGGGGCATAATCGCCCCACCACGCATATTGCGCGCCCACCGTCAGCATCCTGTCGACCAGCGTCGCGCTTTCGGCAAGTCCGGGCAGGAAGCCGCCGATGCTGTGGCCGACCACCAGCAGCGGCCCGTCTTTCCGGCGGTCGCGCATGAAGCGGACAGCGGCGTCGAAATCCAGCTCGCCCCAGTCCCGCCAGCGATAGCGGCACCCTCTCAGGCGCGCCGGCCGCGACAGGCCGATGCCGCGATAGTCGTAGGTGAGAACGTCGAAGCCGTGCCGCACCAGAAAGCGCGCGTAACGGTGATAATAGCGCGCTGCGACACCGGTCGCGGGGTTGACGATGACCGTGCCGGCCGCGCCGCCGCCCGGAGCGGCCCACACGTGGCCGCCGAGCGTCACGCCGTCGCGGCAGGCGATTGCGACGGCCCTGCCATCCATGTCGGGTACGGTGCGGATGTTCTCGTTCATGCCGGCGACGATAAAAGAAGAGCGCCGTCGTGTATATTCACTGGTCAGTATACATCAGCCCGTGCGATACATGCTTATGACCAGCAGTACGCTCCCCACACGTGAACGCATCATCCGGGCCGCCGGCAAGCTGTTCCACGGCGAGGGCATCCGCGCCGTCAGTGTCGATGCCGTGGCCGAGAAGGCCGGCGTCACCAAGCGGACGCTCTACTACCATTTCCGCAGCAAGGACGACCTGATCGCCGCCTATCTCGACACCCGCGACCAGCCGAATCTCGCCCTGTTCCAGCGATGGTTCGCCGAGACGGAGGGCGACGTGGCGGACAAGGTCGCAAGCCTCTTCAGCAACCTCGCCCGCGCCGCCCGCCATCCCGAATGGAAGGGATGCGGCTTCCTGCGCACCTCCGTGGAACTCGTCAACCTGCCGGGCCACCCGGCCATCACCATCGGACGCGCGCACAAGAAACGGGTCGAGGACTGGCTCTTTTCGGTCTTCACAGAGGCAGGCGTCGGCGAGAACGCGCTGCAGCTCGCGCGCCAGGTTATCCTGCTGCTCGACGGCTCCTTCGCGGTGGTGCTGCTGCACCGCGATCCGTCCTACATGGAGGCAGCCGCCGACGCGGCGTCGCGCCTCATCCGCACCGCCCTGCCCGGCAGCGCCGCAATCGACAGGCTGCCCGTTCCCGATTATCTATAAAACATGCGCGCGCAGAAAGAAGAGACGTTGAAGGAAGACACATTGGCCGTCCGCATCAGCCGCACGCTGGCGGAGCGCATCATCGCCGGCGAGATCGAACCGGGGACGCGGCTGCGGCAGGACCATATCGCCGGGGAATTCGGCGCCAGCCACGTGCCGGTACGCGAGGCGTTCCGCCGCCTGGAGGCGCAAGGCCTTGCAGTGAGCGAACCGCGCAAGGGCGTGCGGGTGGCATCCTTCGAACTGTCGGAGGTCCGGGAGGTGGCGGAGATGCGCGCGGCGCTGGAGGTGCTGGCCCTTCGCCACGCCGCCCCGCACCTGACGCATGCCGTGCTCGACGAGGCCGAGGAAGCCACGAAGGCCGGCGACGCTTCCCGCGATGTCCGCTCGTGGGAGGCCGCGAACCGGCGCTTTCATCGGCTGATCCTCGAACCCTGCGGCATGCCCCGGCTGCTCGCGTCCATCGACGATCTCCACGCGGCCTCCGCCCGCTTCCTCTTCGCCGCCTGGCGATCGGACTGGGAGGCGCGCACCGATCACGATCACCGCGCCATTCTCGCCGCGCTGCGCAAGGGCGATACGGAAGCCGCCTGTGCCACGCTCGCACGGCATGTCCAATGGATCGGGCACCGGCCCGTTTCCGCCGCTGGCGGCCGGCAGCGGAAGGCGTTTGCCATCGTCGGCTGATGAATTATCTATAATTATGTTGCGACTCACCCGCTCATGTGGATTCATTATAGATGAAATCACGAATTATCTATAATTATGAAGGAGCGATAGCATGAGTCAAAACCTCGTCCTGGCGGGCCCGGGCCTGCGTTCCGGCTTAAGGACAGTCGCCTTCGTCGCTCTCGGCGTCGCGCTGATCACTCTTGCCGCGAAGATCCAGATTCCCTTCTGGCCGACGCCGATGACCCTGCACACGCTCGCCGTGATGGCGATTGCCGTCGCCGCCGGGCCGCGCCTCGCCACCGCGACCTTCCTTGCCTATCTCGCAGCGGGCGCGGCCGGATTCCCCGTCTTTTCCGGCACGCCGGAGCGCGGGATCGGCGTGGCGTACATGGTGGGGCCCACGGGCGGCTACCTGCTCGGCTATCTCGCCGCGAGCTGGATCACCGGCGCGCTTGCACAAGGGCGCGGTGTCATCGGCCGCGTGCTCGCCATGCTCGCGGGCCTTGCTGTCATCTATGCCGCGGGGCTGCTCTGGCTCGCGTTCTACGTGCCGGCGGGGCGGATCGTCGCGCTCGGCTTCACGCCATTCATTCTTGGCGATCTCCTGAAAATCGCGGTGGTCGCCGTCGCCGCGGTGTTCGTTCCGGCGCATCTTCTCGGGAAGATCGGCCGATGAGCGCCGCGATCCCGGCTGCCACCCGGCCCGCCCCGCGCGTATGCTGGACGGAGGAAGAAGCGCGCGCCATCCACGGCCTTCCCTTCCCGGAGCTGCTGTTCCGGGCGCAGACCCTCCACCGCCGGCATTTCGACCCAACGGAGATCGAGACCGCGACGCTGTTGTCCATCAAGACGGGCGGCTGTCCGGAAGACTGCGGCTACTGCTCGCAGAGCGCTCACCACAAGACGGGCGTCGCGGCATCGAAGCTGATGGACGTCGACGCCGTGCTCGCGCAGGCGCGGCGAGCCAGGGAGGGCGGCGCCACGCGCTTCTGCATGGGCGCGGCCTGGCGCAGTCCGAAGGACCGCGATCTCGACAGGGTCTGCGCCATGATCGAGGGTGTGAAGGCGCTGGGGATGGAAACCTGCGTGACCCTCGGCATGCTGACCCCGTTGCAGGTGGAGCGCCTGGGCGAGGCTGGGCTCGATTACTATAACCACAACATCGACACCTCGCGCGCCTATTATCCCGAGATCGTCACCACACGGACGATGGACGACCGGCTGGAGACGCTCGCCCATGTCCGCGCCGGCGGCATCAAAGTCTGTTGCGGCGGCATCGTCGGCATGGGCGAAACGGTGGAGGACCGCATCTCCATGCTGGTGACGCTCGCCAATCTCGACGTGCCGCCCGAAAGCGTGCCGATCAACATGTGGAACGCCATCGCGGGCACGCCGGTGATGGAGAAGGCGGAACCCACCGACGCCGTTGCCTTCGTCCGGCTCGTCGCGCTCGCCCGCATCCTGATGCCGGAAAGCGTGGTGCGGCTCTCCGCAGGCCGCCACGCCATGAGCGACGAGATGCAGGCACTCTGCTTCCTCGCCGGCGCGAACTCCATCTTTACCGGTGACATGCTGCTGACGACCGGCAATCCGGCACGCGACCGCGACGCCGTGCTCATCGCCCGGCTGGGCATGCGGACAGCGGCGCCCCGGGCTCCGGAAGGAGCGTGCCGAGGCGGCCGTCAGCCGGCCCCGGCCGCGCCGGGCCAGTAGTGGGAGTCGGGAAGCGGTCGCGGGCCGAACACCGCCTGCCCGACCCGTACGACCGTCGCGCCCTCCTCGACGGCCCACTCGTAGTCGCCCGACATGCCCATGGAGAGTTCGGCCAGCACTGCCCCCTGCGGCGCGTCGTTGCGGGCGCGATCCCGAATATCGCGCAGGCACCGGAAACATCGCCGCACCTCCGCCTCGTCCGGGGTAAAAGTCGCCAACGTCATGAATCCCTTCGGGCGTAGCGCGTGGAGGGCGGCGAGTTCCTTCAGGAACGCAGGCGTTTCCTCCGGGGTGAGCCCGTATTTGCTGGCCTCGTTCGACGTGTTCACCTGCACGAACACATCGAGGCCGGTACCGAGAAACTGCAGGCGCTTCTCCAGTGCCACCGCCAGCGAGAGGCGGTCCAGCGACTGCACCTCGCCGGCGAAACGCAGCACGTCCTTCACCTTGTTGCTCTGCAAATGGCCGATCATCGACCAGCGGACGGCCTCTCCGGCCAGCGCCTCCGCCTTCTGGCGGCCTTCCTGTACCTTATTCTCGCCGAGATCGGTCTGGCCGGCGCGCACGGCCTCCCGTACGCGCTCGGGCGCGACCGTCTTGGTGACGAGCAGGAGGCGCACCGCCTGCGCGCTCCGTCCCGAGCGCAGCGCCGCCGCCGCAATACGGGCATGCGCATCCGCGAGATTGGCCGCGACACCCATGGTTACGGTACTCATGATTGCGGTACTCATGGCTGCAACTGCTCCAGCCATTCCGCGAACATGGCGCGGCCGGCCTCCCGCAGGGCCGGGCCGCGACGGCGCGCATCGTCGCGGATGGCACGTGGATCTATCCCCGCAGCCGCAAGCTCGCAGGCGTGGCCGATGAGCCAGGGTTCCAACCCCGCGCAGGCGTCGGCTTCGGGATGGAACTGCACGCCGAGCACGTTCGGCCCACGGGAGAAGGCCTGCGTCGCGCAGGCCGGTGTCGAGGCCAGGTTGACGCTGCCCTCCGGAATGGCGAAGGCATCGCCGTGCCAGTGCAGCACCGCCACGCCATCGAGATGGCGCAGCGGGCTCTGCCGGCCTGCGTCCGTTAGCGTCAGTGGTGAAAAGCCGATTTCCTTGGCGCCGCCCGGCGCCACCGCCGCGCCGAGGGTGGCGGCGATCTGCTGCGCGCCGAGACAAATGCCGAAAAGCGGGCGCCCGGCATCGAGTCGACGGGCGATCAGCGCCCGTTCCCCGGCCAGAAAGGGATAGGCGTCCGCCTCGTAGACCCCGACCGGCCCGCCGAGCACGGCGAGCAGATCGGGCTCCAGCGGGTCGAGCGCCGCGAAATCCGCCGCGCCCACATCGTGATAATGCAGCTTGAAGCCCGCGCCCGACAGCACGGCCTCGAAAGTGCCGAGGCCCTCGAAATGGATATGGCGAATGGCGATCGCGGTCTTGAGCATCGCGCCCTCTCTCCCCTCTCTATGCAGCGCCGGCGGATTGGCCGGGTTGCCGTTGCTGACCCTTCATGCGATAGCTCCGATCCGGACTGTTGTGGAGAGCCGGATTATGAAAAATGGATGGGCCGGGTGGGAAAAGGCGCGACACTCGCGATCGAGGTGAGGCCGGCGGGCAAGGAGCCTGTCTTTCTGGCACTTGCCCGCGCCATCGTCGCCGAGATAGAGCGGGGGCGACTGAAACCCGGCGATCCGCTGCCAGGCACTCGCGCCCTGTCGAAAAGCCTTTCGCTCAACCGCAACACAGTCGATGCCGCCTATCAGGAACTCGTCATGCAAGGCTGGCTCGCGGCCGAGCCGTCGCGCGGGACCTTCGTCGCCGGCGACCTGCCCGAGTCCGGACGGGCACCAGTCCGCGCCATGCCCGCCGCCGAGGCCGAGGTCGTCTGCGATGCGCGGCCCATGCTGAGCCTGTCGGACGGCGCGCCCGATCCCCGGCTCGCACCCGTGGCCGCGCTCGGGCGGGCCTTCCGCCGCGCGCTGGCCGCCCCGTCGTTCCTCGCGGGCGGCGGCTATGGCGATCCGCGCGGCAGCCCGGCCCTGCGCGAGGCTCTCTCGCTCTACCTCAGGGAGGAGCGAGGCCTGACGACGCAAGCCGGTGACATTCTGATCACGCGCGGCAGCCAGATGGCGCTGTTCCTCGCCGCTGCCGCCGTGGCGGCGGAGCCCGGTTTCGCGATCGCCGTGGAAACGCCAGGCTATCCGCTTGCGTGGGCGGCCTTCCGCGCCGCCGGTGCGCGCATCGTCGGCGTGCCGGTGGACGAAGGCGGGATCGTGCCCGACGCGCTCGAACGGCTGGCGGAGCGCGAGCCGCGACTGAAGGCTGTTTACGTCACGCCGCATCATCAATATCCGACCACGGTCACGCTCGGCGCGGCACGGCGGCTGCGGCTCATGGGGATCGCGCGGCGCTTTCGCCTCACCGTCATCGAGGACGACTACGACCACGAGTACCGTTTCGAGGGGCGGCCGGTGCTGCCGCTGGCTGCGCGGGCGGAGCCAGACGTCCCCGCGATCCATCTCGGCTCGCTGTCGAAGCTCATCGCTCCCGGTATCCGCATCGGCTATGCGGTCGCGCCCGCCGCTCTCCTGCGGCGAATGGCCGACCGGCGCGAAGCCATAGACCGGCAGGGCGATGTGCCGCTGGAGCAGGCTCTCGCCGGAATCATCGCCGATGGCACCCTCGCGCGGCATGCCCGAAAGGCGCGGCGGATCTACCATGCCCGCCGCGACAGCCTGGCGGCGCTGCTGACGGAGCGCCTCGGCGGTTCAGCCGCGTTCACGCTGCCGGCGGGCGGGCTCGCCATCTGGCTGCGGCTGCGGCAAAACGCGGAAACCCCGACGGCGGAAAGCTGGGCCGCTAACGCGGCGCGCCTTGGCCTTTCCGTCCTGCCGGGCGTCCGCTTCGCGCTTGATGTCGCCCGCCCGCCGGAAGCCTTCCGCCTCGGCTTCGCCGGTCTGGACGAAGCCGAACTTGCCCGCGCCGTCGAGCTGTTCGTTAAAGCCGCGCACCGGGCGTGACCACCGGCGGTCAGTCCTCGCCGTCCCAGTAGTCGACACGGCTGTCCGCGCGCACGGTGAGGTCGACGCGCCTTGCGGCCTTGTTGCCGCCGGGCGGTGCGCCGGCGAAGACCGTCAGCTTGCCGCTGTCGGGATACTCCATCACATCCGGCTCGTGCATGGTGCTGACCGCGAGATATCTCAGCGGTTCATCGTCGGAAGCGATGAGCTGGTGAGCCGTTTCCGGGCCGCCTGACGGGCAGACGACGACATCGCCCGCGCCTACCGGATAGACCTCCCCGCCGAAACGCACCGTGCCGGAGCCACTGAGGATGACGAAAAGTTCGTCGTTCGCGTGGTGCGCGTGATAGGGCCATGCCTTCTTGCCGGGCGGCACCTCGACGTAACGGGCGCCGAGCCTGCGCGCGCCGAGCGGCGCCGCGACCGACGCGAAATGCGCCTCGAAGGAAGCGCCGTGGGACTGGGTGGCGAGAGCAAGTTCGTCGAGGCGGACAACGGGTCTCATGCGGCGGCATCCCGGTTGACGATGGGCCTGCGGGAGTAAGGGCCCCTTCCCGCTTCGGGCGAAATGGCAGCCGCATCCGCCCCGCCGGAAACCGGCGACCGCGGACACGCCCGATCGCCGTCGCGCGTGTCGCCATGGAAGGCGCCGAAGCGGCGGCGGTAGGCACCGGGCGTCAGGCCCGTGAGCTTCAGGAACAGCTTGCGGAACGAGGCCGGATCGCCGTAACCGACGTCCCAGCCGATCCGGTCGATGGCGGTGTTCGTGTTTTCCAGCAGTTCGCGGGCCTTGCCGATACGCAGGTGCTGGCAGTATTCGATCGGCCGCAGGCCCGTGGCGGCGCTGAAGCGCCGCAGAAAGGTCCGCTCCTCAAGGCCGGCCCGCGCCGCCATGTCGCCGACGGTGATCGCCCGCGTGCCGTTCTCCCGCAGCCAGCGCTGCACCTTCAGGATCGGCCCGTCGCCGTGGTCGAGGCGCGGTGAGAAGGCAGTGTAGTAACGTTGCTCGCGTCCCGGCGGATCGACGACCAGCAGGCGCGCCGTCTCGAACATAGCAGCGGAATCCAGGAGCCGGTCGAGGAGATGCAGGCCGAGATCGGTCCACGCCATCAGCCCGCCGGCGGTGACGATGTCGCCGTCATCGATCAGCAGCTTTCCGGCGTCGACGTGCACCGCCGGGAAGTGCGCAGCGAAGGGCTCGGCATAGATCCAGTGCGTGGTTGCCGTCCGCCCCGCGAGCAGCCCGGTTTCGGCGAGCAGGAACGCGCCGGCACAGACGGAGGCGAGGATCGTGCCGTCGGCATGTCTCTCCCGCAGCCAGTCGAGCAGCGACCCGAGGCCGGCGCCCGACGGCGGGCCGCTCGCAAGCGGCGGGTCGCCCAGGCTCGGCGGCAAGATGATGACGTCGGGACGGCCCTCTCCATCCGGATGCATGTCGAGCACCGTTTCAACCGCCTCGCCGTCCGGCGCGGGGGCGAGGTGGCTCACCCGCAGCAGCGGCTTGGTCGCGCCGAGGCGGCCGCATGCAAGGCGATCCGCCGTGACGAACAGATCGGTCAGCCCGAGGACGGCGGACATCTGCGCGCCCGGGTAAATCAGTATGCCGATATGCCGGGCGCGGTCTGCTGATGCCATTTGTCGAAAACGCCTCGTTCTTTGTCAGGATCGCCAATAGGCATCCTGCCATGGCTCGCCTATCCCTACAAGCGTGGAGGAACGCGCCACAGCGCGTATGCAAGGAGGCATTCATGACCAGACGTGCTCTCATTCTCATCGATCTGCAGAACGACTATTTTCCGGAAGGCCGGTTTCCGCTGGAAAACATCGACGCCGCTGCCGCCAATGCGGCGCGGCTGCTGGACGCCGCGCGCGCTGGCGGCGACCTCGTGGTGCATGTGCGCCATGAGTTCGCATCGGCGGACGCGCCCTTCTTCGCGCCGGGTTCCGAAGGTGCGACGATCAACACGGCCGTGGAGCCCGGCGATGGCGAGACCGTCGTGCTCAAGCACGCGGTCAACGCATTTCGCGGCACGGACCTGAAGGACGTGCTCGACCGTAACGGCGTCAGCGACGTGACGATTGCGGGTGCGATGAGTCATATGTGCGTCGAGGCAGCCGCGCGCGCCGCCGCCGACTACGGCTATACCACCACGGTCGTTCACGATGCGGTCGCCACGCGGGACCTGAACTTCAACGACACGACCATTCCGGCGGCGCAGGTTCATGCCGCCTCCATGGCGGCACTGGGCTTCGCCTACGCCACCCTGCGGTCGACCGACGAATACTTGACTGCCGAAAGCCCGGCGGCCTGACGCGACCATCGCTGCTGGCTGACAATCTGGATGCGCCCGGCCATCGAGCCGGGCGCATCTGTTTTTCCGCACCCCCCGGCCCGGAAGGCAAGCTCTTTCCGCACGCGACCGAATCCGACTTTTCTCTATATTGCAGTAATTTATAGCTTGCCTGTTTGAATTTTCAGGTCGTTGTATTTCAATTCCGCGCCGAGCGATTTTTGATATAAATCAAGACAATAAGGAAAATTTTATATTTTCTCACGTATTACATTACCTGTAAATGATCTATTCGTGTCTCACAGATGTCACTTAAATGACATAGAAATATTGACAGCCGCCTCCGAGAGCTGTGCGGCGGCGCCCGCGAAGAAAAGCCGGCCGGTTCTTGCGATATCGCCGGCTCGTCGGGAGCTTCGCAACGTCCAACCGCTTCTAAGATGGAAAAACGATCATGAAGAACGCATTTCGGGCGAGCCTTGCCGCTCTTGCCGTTGCCGGCGTGTTTGTTGCTAACGGCGCCCTGGCCCAGAGCCGGGACACCATCCAGATCGCAGGGTCGTCTACTGTTCTGCCTTTCGCGTCGATCGTCGCCGAGGAATTCAGCGCGGCCTTCCCGCAGTTCAAGACGCCCGTCGTCGCCTCCGGCGGCACGGGCGGCGGCCTGCGCCAGTTCTGCGAGGGCGTGAGCCCCAGCACCATCGACATCGCCAACGCCTCGCGCCGCATCCGCGCCGGCGAGGTCGAGACGTGCAACAAGAACGGCGTCAACGACATCCGCGAAGTCCAGATCGGCTATGACGGCATCGTCTTCGCCGTCTCGATCAACAAGGGCGATTTCAAGCTTGAGCCGGTCCACGTCTACAAGGCCATCGCGGCCCAGCTCTACATCGACGGCAAGTGGGTTCCCAACCCCTACAAGAGCTGGAAGCAGGTCGACGCCTCGCTTCCCGACCAGCCGATCGCGCTTGCCATTCCCGCCTCCAATCACGGCACCCGCGAGGTGTTCGAGGAGCGCGTGATCGCCGCCGGCTTCAAGGCGAGCAACCCGCCGAAGGATGCGCCTAAAGATGCGCAGACCGCTTTCCGCAAGGACGTGGTCATCGAGATCGCCGGCGACTACACCGAGACGCTGGCGCGCCTGCAGTCCGACCCCAACACGGTCGGCGTTTTCGGCCTGTCGTTCTATGACCAGAACCGCGACACGCTGAAGGTCGCCACCGTCTCCGGCATCGAGCCGACACTGGAAACCATCGCCGCCGGCAAGTATCCCGTGTCGCGTCCTCTCTTCTTCTATGTCAAGGGCGAGCACATCGGCGTCGTGCCCGGCATCGACGAATACGTCGCGTTCTTCCTGTCGCCGGAGATCGCCGGCGTTGGCGGCCGCCTCGAGTCCGCCGGCCTGATCCCGGCTCCGGCCGCGGAGACCGCCGGGTTCCTCGCATCATTCAAGGCGGGCAAGAGCCTCAAGGCTTCCGACCTCTGAGTCATTCCCGGAGGCGGCGGATATCCTCCGCCGCCTTCCCACCGCGCACGAAAAGACAAGAACGAAAAGACAAGAACGTGATCCCCCTCCTCGTCGCCGCGCTGCTTCTCGTTCTCATGGGTATCGCCTACACGCAGGGCTTCTCGCGCAGCCGGGCGATCGCCGCGACGGGCGTGCGTCTGCATTCGCGCCCCGCCTACCACGGCTCCCTCGTCGCCATTCGGTGTCTCCTGCCCGCGCTCCTCGTCCTCGGGCTGTGGGTGCTGTTCGGGCCGGGGATGACGCGCGCCTTCATCGTCGCGCAACTACCGCCGGACGTCGCGGCCCTGGACGAGCCCGCATTCCTCACCGCTGTCCGGCGTATCGAGGCCATTGCCTCGGGCTTCGGCGTCGCCGGGCAGGTGCAGCCGTATGAGGCGGCAGCCGGCGAGGCGGTGCGCCGGTTCCATACCTTCGCGCTTCTGGTCGTCATGGCCGCCGCTGCCGGCGTCGGCATTCTCGGCCTGCTGGCGGCGCTGCGGCGCATTTCGCCCACGCTGCGGGCGCGCAACAAGGTCGAGTCCGTGGTCAGGGTGCTGCTGCTCGCCTGTTCCGCCCTCGCGATCCTCACCACGGTCGGCATCGTGGTTTCGCTCTTCAACGAGGCGTTCCGCTTCTTCAGTTTCGTCGCGCCGGCGGATTTCTTCTTCGGCACGGTCTGGAATCCGGGCTTTGCCACTACCGGCACGGCGGCGATCGGGGAATACGGCCTGCTGCCGCTGCTGTGGGGCACGGTGATGATCGCGATCATCGCCATGCTCGTCGCCATCCCCGTCGGGCTCATGACGGCAATCTACCTGTCGCAATATGCCTCCACCCGCCTGCGGAACGTGGCGAAGCCGATCGTCGAGGTGCTCGCGGGCATCCCCACCATCGTCTACGGCTTTTTTGCGCTGGTGACGGTGGGGCCGTTCCTGTCTGACACGGGCGCCGCCATCGGCCTCGACATCCGCGCTACCAGCGCCCTGACAGCGGGGCTCGTGATGGGGATCATGATCATCCCCTTCGTCTCTTCGCTGTCGGACGACATCATGCGCCAGGTGCCGCTGTCGCTGCGCGACGGCTCGCTGGGGCTTGGCGCAACGGAATCAGAAACCATCCGCCGGGTGTTGCTGCCCGCTGCGCTTCCCGGTATCGTCGGGGCGCTGCTTCTGGCGATCAGCCGGGCTATCGGCGAGACGATGATCGTCGTGCTCGCGGCCGGCAACAGCCCGGTCCTGCGTTTCAATCCGGCGGAGCCGGTTTCCACCATCACCGTCACGATCGTCAACCAGTTGACGGGCGACGCCGATTTCGCCGGTCCGCAGTCGCTTGTCGCCTTCGCGCTCGGCCTCACCCTCTTCGTGATGACGCTGCTGCTCAACATGGTCGCTCTTTACATCGTCCGCCGTTTCCGGGAGCAATACGAGTAAAATGGCCGATATCGCCGTCGATATAGCCGAGCTGGCCAACCGCCGGCGCCTGTGCGTCAGGGCCAGCCTTTCCCGCCGGCATCTCATCGAGCGCCTGTTCCGGGCCGGGGGCCTCACCGCCATCGTCATCGCGCTGGGCCTCGTGGCGACCCTTTTCGGGATGATGGCCTCCAAGGGCGCGCCCGCCTTCATGCAGGCCACGCTGTCGCTCGACGTCACCTTCGATCCCGCGGTCATCACCGTCGCGCCGCCTCCCGCGCGCGCTGCCGGGCAATCCGAGGCCGACTATCGGGCCGCCATGCTCGTCTGGCAGCGGCAGGTGACGCTCGCGAACTGGAGCGCCATCGTCGAGACTGCCGTGCGCAACGCCGCGCCTCCGGGCTTCGAGATCGACAGGCGAGGCGCGCTCGCGCTGGTCGAGACCAACGAGCGACACCGGCTGCGCGACATGTTCGTGGCCGATCCCGGCCTGCTCGGACAGACGGTGCGGGTCGACATGCTGGCCTCCGCCAATACGGACAACTGGCTCAAGGGCACCATCAACCGGGCGTTGCCGGACTCGCGCCAGCAGCTTTCCCGGCAGACGCGCACGCTCGCCGACACCCTGCTCGCGGAAGGCAAGATCCGCTTCGCGTTCGCGTGGCACCTCTTCACCAACACGGATTCGCGTTCCGCGCCGGCGGCGGCCGGGCTTGCGGGGGCGTTCGTCGGCTCGCTCTACATGATGCTGATCGTCATCGCCCTCGCCGTGCCGATCGGCGTCGCGAGCGCCATCTACCTTGAGGAATTCGCGCTCCGGCACCGCGTCACCGATCTCATCGAGGTCAACATCAACAATCTGGCCGCGGTCCCCTCCATCGTCTTCGGTCTGCTGGGCGCGGCGGTGTTCATCCGCTACTTCGGCCTGCCCATGTCCGCGCCCGTCGTCGGCGGGCTGGTGCTGACGCTGATGACGCTGCCCACCATCATCATCGCCACCCGCTCGGCGCTGCGGGCCGTGCCGCTCTCCCTGCGGCAGGCGGCGCTCGCTGTCGGCGCGTCGCCCACGCAGACGGTGTTTCACCATGTGCTGCCGGTCACCTTCCCGGCGATCCTCACCTCCGCCATCATCGGCGTGGCGCAGGCGCTGGGCGAGACGGCGCCGCTGCTCCTGATCGGCATGAACGCCTTCGTGGCCTCCATTCCGGCGACGCCGTTCGACCAGTCCAGCGCCCTGCCGGCGCAGATTTATCTGTGGCAGGGCAACGAGAACCGCAATTTCTTCGAGGCCCGCACCTCGGCGGCCATCATGGTGCTCCTCGGCCTGATGATCACCCTGAACGCGCTCGCCATCTTCCTGCGCACACGACTGGAGCGTCGCGTATGACCGTTTCGATTCCGCCTGACAACACCGGCGCGCCCCACGCGCCGGTTTCCGCGAGCGCGGCAGGGCCGGCATACGGCGAGACCGTGCGCACACCGGACACCGTGCCGCGCGACGTCCGGCTCCGGGCCCGGCACGTCGACGTCTTCTACGGCGACAAGCAGGCGCTGTTCGATGTCTCGCTGGACATTCCGGAAAAGGCCGTCACCTCGCTGATCGGCCCTTCCGGCTGCGGGAAGACGACCTTCCTGCGCTGCGTCAACCGTATGAACGACACCATCGAGGATTGCCGTGTCACCGGCGAGATCACACTGGACGGCCAGAACATCTACGACCCGTCCCTCGACGTCGTCGAGTTGCGCTCCCGCGTCGGCATGGTGTTCCAGAAGCCCAATCCGTTCCCGAAATCGGTCTACGAGAACGTCGCCTACGGTCCCCGCATTCACGGACTGGCGCGCTCCCGGGCCGAGCTTGAGGATATCGTCGTCGCGAGCCTCAGGAGAGCCGGGCTGTGGGAGGAGGTCAAGGACCGCCTGCGCGAGCCCGGCACCGGCCTTTCCGGCGGGCAGCAGCAGCGCCTGTGCATCGCGCGGGCCATCGCCGTCAGCCCGGAGGTGATCCTGATGGACGAGCCCTGCTCGGCGCTCGACCCGATCGCAACCGCCGTGATCGAGGAGCTGATCGACGAACTGCGCCTGCTGTACACCATCATCATCGTCACCCACTCCATGCAGCAGGCGGCGCGCGTCAGCCAGCGGACGGCGTTCTTCCATCTCGGGCGGCTGGTCGAGGAAGGTCCGACCGAAGTGATCCTCCGGCATCCGCAGGCGAAGAAGACGCAGGACTACATAACCGGCCGCATCGGGTGAGGAATCGCGCGCCTGCCTCAGCGCGCCTCGCAGATGACGCGATCTTCCGCCTGCCGGCAGAGGAAGTCACCCGGCGGCGGCAATACGCCTGCCCGTCGCGCCAGTGCGATGGTCGCGCGCGTCTCCCACGACCTGCCGGCGATGCCGCACCACAGCGACTCCACGGGCATGCGGTCCTCGCTGCCGTTCAGCAGGAAGATCGCGCCGCTCGCCGTATCCGCCCAGAGATCGAAGGCGATGCTGCCGCCTGTCTCCGCCCGGCCGAGATCGAGCGAATGCCAGTGCGCGATGGCGCTCGCGCAGGCCATGGAGGCCGGGCCGGCGTTGGCGAATGTCATCGGCACGCGCGTGAGCCCCTCGCGGCCGCGAGGCGCCGGGCGACCTTCCTCTGCAACGGCCCCGCCCGCAAGCATGACTGCAAACGCGGCCGCAAGCGGCGGAACGGGAGAAAACTGCATCCGACACCTCCGGAAAAACAGAAAATTTCTTATCTTCTGTCCGACGATTCACCTAGAACCTGTCCTGTTTACGTTGAAAAAGGACAGGTTCTAGATTCTTTATTTTGAGCGCTTTCCGGGCAGGATACAGAGTTCGAGGGGTATGGTGGGCAGTTCCGTTTCAGGCGCCACGGCGCGGGAGGCGGTCGTTTCCCTGCGCGGGGTGACGAAGCGTTTTCCCGGCGTCGTGGCGAACGATCGCGTCAGCATCGATTTCCGGCCGGGTGAGGTTCACGTCCTGCTCGGCGAGAACGGCGCGGGCAAGTCAACGCTCGTTGCCATGCTCGCCGGCCTGCAGCGGCCGGACGAGGGCGGTATCGTCGTCGGTGGCGAGCCGATCGACATCTCCTCGCCGCGCAAGGCGCTCGATCTCGGCATCGGCACGGTGTTCCAGCATTCCATGCTGGTGCCCTCGCTGTCGCTCGTCGACAACTTCATCCTCGGTGGCCCATGGTGGAAGCGGCCGGACCGCGCCGGCGCGGCGGAGCGTATGCGCGTGCGGGCCGAGAGCATCGGGGTGCGGCTCGATCCGTTCGCACTCGCGGGCTCGCTCTCGCTGGGCGAGCGGCAGCAGGCGGAGATCGTCCGCGCGCTCATGCGCGGCAACCGCTGCCTGATTCTCGACGAGGCGACGGCCATGCTGACCCCGCGCGACGCCGAGCAGCTTGGCGCGCTGATGCGCCGTCTTGCGGCAGGCGGCCTTGCCGTCGTCTTCATCACGCACAAGCTCGACGAGGCAATTGCCTGGGGCGACAGGATATCGGTCCTGCGGCGTGGCCGCAACGTCGCTTCCCTGGGGCCGGAGGACCTGAAGGCGGGGGATGTCGCGGCTGTCACCGCCGGGCTCGTCCGCACCATGTTCGGCGCCGACGCGGCCGACGGGAGGCGCGGCCCGGAAGGCCGGCGGCGCGCGACGCCCGCGGGGCCCGTCGTGCTGGCGGCCGGCGATCTCGCCATCGATGACGATGCCGTGCCGGTCTCCGGCGTCGGCTTCACGATCCGGGCGGGAGAAATCCTCGGCATCGCTGGCATCGATGGCAACGGGCAGAAGCAGCTCGCCGAGGCGCTCGCCGGCCAGCGGCCGATTCGCGCCGGCTCCCTCACCCTGAACGGCCGTCCCATCGACAGGGCCGGCGTCGGCGAGCGCCGCGCCCTCGGTTTGCGCTACGTCACTGACGACCGGTTGGGCGAAGGCACGGTCGGTCCGTTTTCCGTCGCCACCAATCTGGTGCTGAAGCAGATCGGCGAGGCGCCCTTCTGGCGCAAGGGTGTCGAGCAGCCAGCCGCGATTGCCGATCACGCCCGCCGCCGCGTCGGCGCGTTCGACGTGCGCACGCCCGGCGTCGGCACGCCGGTGGCGCGGCTGTCGGGCGGCAACATCCAGAAGGTGCTTCTCGCCCGGGAGCTGTCGGGCACGGCGGAGGCCGTTGTTTTCGCCAAGCCGACCTACGGCCTCGACGTGCGGAACACCCACGCCACCCGCGGACGCATTCGCGGGGCGGCTGAGGCCGGATGCGCCGTGCTGCTCATCTCGACCGACATCGGGGAACTGCTCGAACTGGCCGACCGGATCGCCGTCATGTCCCGGGGCCGCATCGTCGGCACGGTCGACAACGACGCGGACGCGCGCCGCAGGATCGGCGAACTCATGAGCGGGACGGCGCAATGAACGTGGAACGGACGACCCGATCCGCCGCATGGGCGCGCGCGGCGTTGTTCGCGCTCGGGCCGGTCGCTGTGGCGCTTCTCGCCGGCGCTCTGCTGCTGCTCGCCATGGGCGTCGATCCGCTGGCCTACTACGGCTATGTGGCTGGCCGTGGACTGCTTTCCCCCTCTGGCCTGCAGGCGACGCTCATGCGCATGGGGCCGCTGCTGTTGATCGCGGCGAGCCTGATCGTCGCCTTCCGGGCGGGCATCTGGAATCTCGGTGGAGACGGACAGTTCCTGCTCGCCGCCGTGTCGGCTGCCGCCGCCGCGCCTGCGCTGGCGGCTCATGCGCCGGTCTGGCTCGTGCTGCCCGCCTGCCTGGTGCTGGGCGCCGCCGTGGCGGCGCTCTGGTCCCTGCTGCCGGCGCTGCTGCGCGCCTTTCAGGGAATCAACGAGATCATCACCACGCTGATGATGACGTTCCTTGGCGTGTCGCTCGCCAATGTCCTCATCAAGCTCGTTTTCCGCGATCCCGCGACGACCGTGCCGCAGACGCGCACGCTGCCGGTGGCGGACAGGCTGCCGCGCCTGTTCGACACCACCGTCTCCTCCGGCCTGCTGATCGGCCTTGTCGCCGTCGTGGCGGTGCATCTCGTCATGACCCGTACGGCATTCGGGCTGAAGCTGCGCACCGTCGGCGCCAATCCGGGCGCGGCGTTGCACGCGGGCCTGCCGGTGCCCATGCTCACCGTTGTCGTTTTCGGCATTTCCGCCGCCCTCGCCGGCCTCGCGGGCGCTGTCGACGTCCTCGGCACGCAGGGCAATGTGCGGGCAGACTGGAATCCCGCCTACAGCCTGACCGTGGTACCCCTCGTCTTTCTGGCGCGTTTCAACGGCTTCGGCACCATCGCCTTCGTCTTCCTGTTTTCCGTGCTGTCGATCGGCGGCGAGAGCGCGGCGCGGCGGCTCGGCGTGCCGGGCTACTTCTCCCTTGTCATCGTCGCGATCCTGCTGGTCGTGCTGGGCCTCGCCGAGTATCTCGACCAGCGCCGCCAGCGGAAGGCGGAGGACTGAGCATGGGCCTGTTCACCGAAGCCTTCGTCGCCTCGCTCGTGCTCGGCGCTGTCGTCGCGGGCGTTCCCCTGCTGCTTGCGGGGCTTGGGGAGCAATTGTCGGAGAAGGCCGGCGTTCTCAACATCGGCCTCGAAGGCATGATGCTGATCGGAGCCTATGCCGGCTTCGTGCTGGCCTACGAGACGGGATCGGCGGCGTCCGGCTTCCTCGCCGGCGCGGCGGGCGGCATGGCCGTGGCGGCCCTCATGGCGGTGCTGTGCGTCCGCCTCGGCCTCAACCAGATCGTTATCGGCATCGCGCTGACGCTGGGCGCCGAGGGCATCACGGCGCTTCTGCACAATGTGCGGTTCGCGACAACCTATCCGCGGCTCGATGCGCCGGAGACGCTGGCAATCCCCGTGCTGTCGCGCATTCCCGTGGTCGGCCCGGCGCTTTTCGACCGGCCGGCGGTCGTCTATCTGACGGTGCTGCTCGTCGGCATCATGATCTACGTCTACCGGTGCACCTATCTCGGCATCGCGCTTCAGGCGGCGGGCGACAGGCCTGCCGCGCTCGATGCCGCCGGTGTCGATGTCGTCGGCACGCGCACCGTCGCCGTTCTGTGCACGGGCCTGTTCGCCGGGCTTGCCGGCGCCTTCATGTCCATCGTCGCCAGCGGCGTCTTCGTTCCCTTCATGACGCATGGAAACGGCTTCATCGGCATCGTGCTCGCCATGCTGGCGCGCGGCAGGCCGCTGCGGGTGCTGGGCGGGGCGCTGCTGTTCGGCGTCTGCCTGTCCCTGACGACGGCGCTGCAGGTGGCTGGCGTCGACGTGCCGACGGACGTCATCCAGATGCTGCCCTTCGCCACGGTAATGCTCGTGCTGGTCGTCGCCGGCCGCCGCGCCAGCCTGCCGCCGGCGCTCGGGTCGAGTTACGAACGCGGCGCGCGCTGACGGTTTACCCGCCTGCGAAGACGAGCACGGGCTTCTCCCGGTACAGGTCGGAAAACAGCTTCGACAGGTTGTCGACCTTCGGTGCGTCGTTGATGACGATATAGGGCTGGCGCGGGTTTCGCGTCATGTAATCCTGATGATAGTCCTCGGCGGGGAAAAATCCGTTCAGGGCTTCCACCTTCGTCGCGACGGGCTTCCTGTACGCGCCCGAGGCGTCGAGCTGCGCGATATAGGCCGCCACGACCTTGCGCTGGGCCTCGTTGGCGGGGAAGATGGCGGAACGGTACTGCGGACCCACGTCCGGCCCCTGGCGCATGAGCTGGGTGGGATCGTGCGCGACGGAGAAGAAGATCTGCAGGATGCGCCCGAGGCTGATCTGGCGGGGATCGTAGGTCACCTCGACGGCTTCGGCGTGTTCGGTCTGCCCGGTCGACACCAGCGTGTAGCTCGCCGTCCGGGCATTGCCGCCCGCGTATCCCGACACGGCGGATGTCACACCCTTCACGTGCTGGAACACGCCCTGCACACCCCAGAAGCAGCCTCCCGCGAGCACGATGCTCGCGGACTGCATCTCCGCTGCCGGCAGGTCCTGCGCCGGCGGGTCGATCCGGAAGGCCTGCTCCGCCGCCAGCGCCGGCCCCGCGAGGAGCAGGAACCCCAGCGCTGCCAGCGCCGGCCACTTCCTGCCTGCTTTCCTGCTTGCCATGGTCCTCTCCTCCCTCATCCGAAGGTGAATGCGTAGGCGCTCGCGCCCGGTGCCAGAAACTCGATCTCGAACGTGCGTTCGCGAACCTCGCCCGTTGTGCGCACGAGTTGGTAAAGCCGCTGCTGGCGCACGGTGCCGTTGCCCTCGTCGTCGACGTCGAGGCCGTGGTCGGCGCCAGGCGGGTTGCCGTCGACGCGCACCCGGAACTGCACGGGCCGATCGTCGCCCTCGCTGCCGAGCACGAGGTTGAGATCGCGTGCATGGAAGCGGAATACGATCCGTCCGCCGGGCGCCCCGGTCTGCGCGGCCTCTGGCCCCACTGTCCAGCGTCCGTCCAGCGCCCACTGGTTGAGGGCGAGCTGGCCCGGCTTCGTGTAGGCGGCGCTGCCGTCCCTCGCCACCGGCTCGGCCGAGGCGAAATGATCCATGCGTGCGTAGCCGAGATAGGTTTCAGGCGAGCGGATATTGCTCCAGTCCGCCGCCTGCATCACTCCGCCCTGCGCCGGCGACACAGTCGCGTCCTGCGCCGGCGGCACGGTGCCTGTTTCGGCCAGCAGTTGCCGGATAACCTCCTCCGACTTCGCATAATCGCCCTCACCGAAGTGATGGTGGCGAATGTTGCCTTGCCCGTCGATGAAATAATGGGCGGGCCAGTAGCGGTTCTCCAGCGCGCGCCAGATGGCGTAGTCGTTGTCGATGGCCACGGGATAGGCGATGCCGAGCTGGCGCACCGCCGCGCGGACGTTGCCGATGTCCTTCTCGAAGGCGAACTCCGGCGCGTGGATGCCGATGACGACGAGCCCGCGGTCCCGGTACTTCTCCTCCCACGCCTTCACGTAGGGCAGCGTGCGCAGGCAGTTGATGCAGGAATAGGTCCAGACGTCCAGCAACACCACCTTGCCGCGCAGTTGCAGCGGCGTCAGCGGTTCGCTGTTCAGCCAAGCGACAGCGCCGGAGAACGAGGGAATGCGCCCTTCCACCGGCAGGCCGGAAGCCTCGCGGCCCTGAGGCTGCATGGCGCCGGGTGCCGCCATCATGGCGCTGCCGGAGGCCGCCATCATCGCCCCGCCCTGCATCATCGCGCCGCCCGCCATCATGGCGTTGCCCTGCATCATTGCACCGCCTTGCATCATGGCGTTGCCGGGCGCTGACGCCGTGTCCCCTTCTCCGCGCCCGCCGAGGCCGAGGCCGTTCATCAGCGCTTCCTCGATGCGCGTCGTGCTGGCCGTCGAGACGCGGGCGAGAACGCCGGTGTCGAGCCCCATCGAGATTGCGGCGACGGCCACGAGCACGGCGACGCCCGCGCCGCGCCGCAGCCCTTCCAGCGTGCCCATGCGCGCCCGGAGCGCCGCCAGAAGGCGCCCGCCCGCAAGCAGCGCCACAGCGAGGGAAGTCGCAGCGCCAGCCGCATAGGCGACGAGCAGCAGCGAGGTCTGCGCGTTCGCGCCCTGAAGGGCCGCGCCGGTGAGGATGAGCCCCAGGATAGGCCCCGCGCAGGGCGCCCACAGCAGGCCCGTCGCCACGCCGAGCAGGAGCGCGCCGCCGATGCTGTCGCCCTGCCCCGCGCGCCGGTTCAGCCGGTCGCCGGCGGCCACGAAGGGAGCCATCAGCCGATCGCCCAGCGACGGAACGAGTAGCGCGAGCCCGAACAGCGCCATCAGAAGCAGCGCGATCCGCCGGCCCCAGGTATTCGCCTCCACCGCCCATCCGCCGGCGACGGCGGCGAGCGACGCGACGGCGGCGAAGGCCAGCGCCATGCCCGCGAGCATCGGCAACTGGAACCGCGCGAAGGAACGCCCCGTTCCCGCGAACACGAAAGGCAGCACGGGCAGGATGCAGGGGCTCGCGATGGTGAGGACACCGCCGAGATACGACAACAGAACCAGCATGCGGCTCTCCTCACGCCCCGGCGGGGGCGAACGTCAGCGCGAGGCCGTTGATGCAGTAGCGCAGGCCGGTGGGCGGCGGGCCGTCGTTGAAGACATGGCCCAGATGGCCACCGCATCGCCGGCAGTGCACCTCCGTGCGCACCATGCCGTAGCTGGTGTCGAGGCGCGTGCCAACCGCCTGCTCCAGCGGCTGCCAGAAGCTCGGCCAGCCGGTGTGGCTGTCGAATTTCGTCGTGGAGGAAAAAAGCGGCACATCGCAACCCGCGCAATTGAACGCGCCTTCCCGATGCTCGTCGTTGAGCGGGCTGGTGAAGGCCTGTTCGGTGCCATGCCCGCGCAGGATGCTATACTGCGCCGCCGACAGGCGGGCGCGCCACTGCGCGTCCGGCAGACTGAAAGGAAAGGCTTCCTCTGGCGTTCGCGCGACGGTCGGCGCCGTCAGGCGCCATGAAACCGCCGCTCCGCCGAGGACCGCCGCCGCTCCGAGGAGATACCTTCTGGAAATGGCCATGACCCGACTCCTGAGGCCCGCCTCCCGAACCCGCGCAGATGTTGGCATGGGCGGGTCCGGAAGTCCTCAGGCAAATTGTAACAAGTCCGTGTCGATGGCGTGCCTCAGCGCACGGCGGGAACGTAGAGGATGCCGCCCATGTTCCAGAGTTGGTTGAGGCCGCGCGGAATGGCGAGCTTCGAGCCCGTGCCGAGGTTGCGTTCGTAGATTTCCGCATAGTTGCCGGTGGCCTTCACGGCGCGGATGGCCCAGTCCGGAGCGAGGCCGAGCGCCTTGCCGAAATCGCCCTCCGCCCCCGTGAAGCGGCGCACGTCGGGCTTCTGCGACTTCAGCGCCTCGTCGATGTCCGCCGAGGAGATGCCGAGTTCCTCTGCGTTGACCAGCGCGAAGTTCACCCACTTGACGACGTTGAACCAGGCAAAATCGTCGTTGCGTACGACGGGGCCGAGCGGCTCCTTCGAGATCACGTCCGGCAGCACCACCGCGTCCGCCGGCCGCGCGAGACGCAGGCGCTCGCCGTAGAGGGCCGACTGGTCGCGGGTGAGCACGTCGCAGGTGCCGGACTCGAACGCGGCGAAAGCCTCTGCCGCGTTGGGGAAGGCTTTCTCCTCATACGTGATCGAATTGGCGCGGAAGAAGTCGGCCAGGTTGAGTTGCGTCGTCGTGCCGCTCTCGACGCAGATTTTCGCCTTGTCGAGTTCGAGCGCACCGTCGACGCCGAGCGCGCGGTTCGCCAGGAATCCCTGCCCGTCGTGGTAGGTGATGCCGGCGAAGGCGAGCCCGAGTTCCGCCTCGCGGCCGAGAGTCCACGTCGAGTTGCGCGACAGCAGATCGACCTTGCCGCTCTTCAGCGCCTCGAAGCGCGCGCTCGCCGAAAGCGGCGTGAACGCGACCTTTTCCGGATCGCCGAGGGTGGCGGCCGCGACGGCGCGGCAGAAATCGACGTCAAAGCCCGACCAGTGCCCCTGCGTATCCTGATCGGAAAAGCCGCTGATCCCTTCACTGACGCCGCAGTTGAGCGTGCCGCGTTGCTTCACGGTGTCGAGCGTGCCGGCCAGTGCCGGCGCCGCGAGCGCAAGGGAAAGGACGCCGGCCAGCCCGAAGGCAAGGCGGCTGTGCGGGCGGCGAAGGCGGTTTCCGGCGGTCTCGTTCATGCCCCTCGGGCTCCCTGTTTCGAAGTGCGGCCTGCGGTCGCTTTTACAGCGTCGCCTTGTGCCGGATGATGACCTTCGTTCCGACAGGAACGCGCTCGTAAAGATCGATCACATCGCCGTTGGCGAGGCGGAAGCAACCGGACGAGATGGCCTCTCCGATCGTCTCCGGCTGGTTGGTGCCGTGTATGCGGAACACCGTGGAGCCGAGATAAAGTGCGCGCGCACCCATTGGATTGCCTGGGCCGCCGGCCATGAAACGCGGCAGATAGGGCTGGCGCTGCAGCATTTCCGGCGGCGGACGCCAGTCCGGCCACTCGGACTTGCGGCTGACCTTGACGAGCCCCGACCACTGAAAGCCGTCGCGGCCGACACCGATGCCGTAACGCAGGGCGCGGTTGTTGCCCTGCACCACGTAGAGGAAGCGCTCCGACGTATGGATGACGACCGTGCCCGGCGCCTCGCTGGAGCGGAACAACACCATCTGGCGGGCATACGGCCCTTCCGTGATGATGACTTCCTCCGTCGAGACGCGGCCCGGCTCGTCGCTGATGTCCATTGTTTCCTCGAACGGCGGCTGCGCGGCCGCCGCCGGCTGGGCGCGCGCGGCGCCCGTGGCGGCGACGGCGAGCGTCAGCGCCACGCCGAGGCATGCAGCCCCCGCGAATGCCGTCCTCGAAAACGCCGTCCATGGGAAAGTCTTGCAGGTCGCGGTCATGCCTGTTCGGTCTCGTTTAGCTGCAGCGGATAAAGACGAAGGTGCCGTAGCGCCGGTGCGCGTCCGGATCGACGAAGCGCATGATCAGCTCGGTATCGGTGGCTGAAAGGATCTGCCGGTCCTGCGGATCGCCGGCGGGCGCCTCGAAGCCGATATAGGTCGTGCCGTCGGCACCGGCCTTCAGCCGCAGCTCATAGATCTTGGCGTCGTCCGCGACATGCATCATCACGCCGTCGGTCGGTCCCAGGCTGATGACGTAGGGCTGGCGGCACTGCGCACGCGCCTCTGCCTCGGTCCGCTTGCGGTCCTTCTCGTTGTGGAAGGAGGCGATGCCCCAGCTGCCGACGATCGCCTCACGCGGCAACTGGGCCGGAGCCGGCCCCGTGTTCCGCGACATCGAGCCGCCACCGCAACCGGCGAGCAGGAGCGAAACCAGACATCCCGCGGCCATGGCCGCCTTGCCGAGATGCCCTTGCGTTCCACGCCACAAAACTGCGTCTCCCATCGCCCCTCCCGCATCGTTGGCATTCTTGTGCGGCAGGGCGCTGCGCAGCGCCTCCCATCCGCATCCGGCACCGGCGACTATATAGTCGAGTTGCGTCGTGTCAACGCGCCGGACCAGTCCTGAACACGGTTGTACAGATTAAATATAAATTCCGTGCAACAAAGAGAGCGGCTAGACTGCCGTTCTTCGCGCCTGCAATAGCAGCGTGCATCGCCTGCGCGCCGTTGACGCCGTGACGGCACCGCCTCATACAGAGAGATGAAACTGTCGGCATCCGGCAAGAAGCCGGAAGAGACATGGTCGAGGGAACTTGGTCGAGAGGACTTGGTCGAAGGGGCTTGGTCATGGTGGAGGCTGTGTCTGCAGGTGTCGCCAGAATCGCCGGGTTGCTGCTGCTATTGCTGATGTTCTGCGGCCACGCCGTCGCGCAAGGCGGGACGCCGCCGGCCGCGCCGGCGCATGAGGCCGCAGGCCAGCCGGTGCAGGTGCGCGCGTTGCTTGACCTGCTGGCCGACCCTGCGGTGCAGGACTGGCTGCGGCAGGCCCGGGAAACGGCCGCGCCGGCGGCACCGGCGGCGGTTGCCGAACCGCGGCAGAACCCGCCCGCCAGCATCAGCACGTCCGCCAGCCTTGCGGAGCGCATTGCCCGCTCCCGTGCGCACGTACGGGAGATCGTGGCGGCGCTGCCGCATCTGCCGGCGCGGATGGCGGAGGCCGGCGACCGGCTGGCCGAGGCTGTCCACGGCAGCGACACCGAGCACGGCGGCGAACTTGCGTTGCTGGCGTTCGCCCTCGGCGCGGCAGGCGCGTTCGCCACGCGCAGACTGGGGAGCAACGCGACGCGCGCGTGGCAGCAAGCCCATCCCGATCCCCTGATCCGGCTTGGGCGGCTCGGCCTGCGGCTGCTGATCGCCGCCCTGCCCGCCCTGGCCTTCACGGCGGGCGTCCTGATCGCGCTCATGCTGTTCGAATGGCCGCCGGTGCTGAAGACCGTCGTGATCGCCTATGCGCTCGCGGTCGTCGCCATTCTGCTCGCCTATCACGTGCTGCGGGTGCTGCTCATCAATCCGGCGCCGCAACCGCAGCCGGCGGCCGAGGCCGGTAGCGGCGAGGAAGCCGCCCTCGCCGCTCCGGCAATGGCCGGGCCGGTCAACGGTGAGCTGGCGAAGGCTGTGTTCTGGCATCGCCGGCTGGTGCTGTTCATCGGCTGGTTCGTGCTCGCCGCCGCCACCATCGAAACCCTGGACGTGCTGGAAGTGCCGCGTGTTTCGGTGCAGGCGTGCGCCTATCTGCTCGGCCTTGTCCAGCTGGCGATCGGTCTGGAGGCCGTCTGGCGGCGTCCGGCGGGCGAAGTCAGGAAACAGCTTGGAAAGCGCACCGTCAACATCCTGCTGACCGTGCTGGGTGTCGTTTTGTGGTGGCTTTCGGCGGTGAGGTTCAGCGGGCTGTTCTGGCTGCTGACCTTCGCCGTCGTGCTGCCGGTCACGATCAAGGCCATAGACTGGCGCGTCAAGCGCCTGCTTCGCCCGGCGGGCGGCGTCCAGGCGGGGTATGCCGGCGTGCTCGAAGTCTGCCTCAATCGCGGCGCGCGGCTGGTGCTGGTGGTCGGCGCGGTCTACTGGATGTCCCAGGTGTGGCACATCGATCTCATCGCCCTCACCGACCAGACCACGCCCCTGAAACGGCTGATGCGGGGCATCCTGAACGCCGTCATCACGCTCTTCCTTGCGGATTTCCTGTGGCAGCTGATCAAGGCGGCCATCGATGCGCGGTTGGCGCAGGCGGGGCCGCCGGGTGCGCATGGCGAGGATGCGCTGGTTGCCGCGGGCGAGACCGGCATCGGCCATGGCGACGATCCTGTGCGGCAGGCGCGCCTGCGCACGCTGCTGCCGATCTTCCGCAATATCCTGCTGGTGGTTATCGCGGTGATCGCCATTCTGATGGCGCTCTCCGGGCTCGGCATCGAGATCGGGCCGCTGATAGCGGGCGCGGGCGTCGTAGGCGTCGCCGTCGGCTTCGGCTCGCAAACGCTGGTCAAGGACGTGATCAGCGGCATCTTCTACCTGCTCGACGATGCCTTCAGGGTCGGCGAATACATCCAGAGCGGCAGCTACAAGGGCACGGTCGAGTCCTTCTCGCTGCGCTCCGTCAAGCTGCGCCACCATCGCGGTCCCGTCTACACCGTGCCCTTCGGCCAGCTCGGCGCGGTGCAAAACATGAGCCGCGACTGGGTGATGGACAAGTTCACCATCAATGTCGCCTACGACACCGATCTGGAAAAGGCGCGCAAGATCATCAAGAACATCGGCCAGCAGCTCGCGGAAGATCCGGAGCACGCGGCCAACATCCTGCAGCCGCTCAAGATGCAGGGTGTCGAGCAGTTCGGCGAATACGGCATTCAGATCAAATGCAAGATCATGACGCGGCCGGGCGAGCAGTTCATGATCCGCCGCATGGCGCTGCGACAGATCAAGCAGGCTTTCGATGAGGCCGGCATCCGCTTCGCGCTGCCGCAGGTGCACGTGGCCGGCAACGGCCCGGCCGGTAACGGCGATGCGGCCACGGCCGCTGCGGGGCAGATACGCGACAGCCTCGCCGCCGCGCGGGAACGCGAGGCTTGACCCGCGCGCGGCATCCCGACGCGCGCCGGGTTCATTCGCTCCGGGATGCGCCGGCGTGGCAGACGGCTTCGATGTTGTAGCCGTCCGGGTCGAAAACGAAAGCCGCGTAGTAGCGGGCATGATACTGAGGTCTTAGCCCCGGCGCGCCGTTGTCCCTGCCGCCGGCCGCCAGCGCCGCTGCGTGGAAGGCATCCACGGCGTCGCTGCTGGCGGCGTTGAATGCCACATGGACGAGCGGCGGAACCGGCTTGCCCTGGGCAATCCAGAAATCCCCGCCGGGATCGCCGGACTTCCCCTCCCCGTCCGACACGCCGAAGCCCGCCGCTTCCGGCAGTTCGGTCATCAACCGGTAGCCGAGCGGATGCAGGACGGCTTCATAGAACCGTTTGCTGCGGGCGAAATCAGAAACGATGATACTGATATGGTCCAGCACAGGTATCGTCTCCGGCAGGGATGAGAACGGCGCACACTTACCCCATCCCGGCCGGAAACGCCACCGTCACACGGCCGCGCGCACGGCGAACTTTGTCCGGACGCCGGCGAAGACGGTCATCGACGCCAGGCAGAGCACGACGCCGCTCAGCATGAAGACGGTGCCGACGCCCGTCGCGTCGACGATCAGCCCGCCGACCGCCGCACCCGTGGTGATCGCCAGATTGATCGCGGCGACGAGAAGGCCGCCCGCCGTTTCCGCCTCGTCGGGCACCGCGCGGGCGATCCAGGCGGACCATCCGACGGGAATCGTGCCGAAGGCCAGGCCCCACAGCGCGATGATCGCCGCGTCCGTCTCGACATGGCCGCCGTACCCGACGAGCGTGAACGCCAGCGCTCCGATGACGAGCGGCGTCGCGGCAAGCGTCAGGCGCATGGAGTGCTGCAGCAGCCACCCGCCGAGATAATTGCCGAGGAAGCTCGCGATGCCGAATGCGAACAGCATGATCGAGATGCCGGTCACGTCGGTATTGGTGACCGATTCGAGGAACGGCCTGACATAGGTGAACATCGCCATATGGCCGCCGAACACGAGCAGCGCGGCGACCAGCGCGATGGCGATGTGGCGGCGGGACAGCAGCTCGCCCAACGTTCCGAATCGCGAGAGGCTGCGCGAAGGCATCGCCGGCAGACTCGCGAACTGGACGATCACGGTGACGAGGCCGAGAACCGCCGCCGCGAGGAACACGGACCGCCATCCCCAAAGATCGCCGAAATAGCTGCCCAGCGGCGCGGCGAATATTGTGGCCGCGGAGACGCCGGACACGACCATCGCGAGCGCACGCGGCACATGGTGCTCCGGCACCAGCCGCATGACCGTGGCTGTCGACAGCGCCCAGAAACCGCCCAGCGCCACGCCGAGCAGGACGCGCCCCGCAAGCAGCAATGGCAGGTTGGGAGACAGCGCGACGACAAGGTTCGAAATAATCAGCAGGATCGAAAATCCCATGAGCACGATGCGCCGGTCCAGCCGGCGCGTCAGCACCGCGATCAGCAGGCTGCTGAGGACGGCGGTGACCGCCGTCGCCGTCACGGCCTGCCCGGCCATTCCCTCGGTGATCCCGAGGTCCCTCGCCATCGGCGTCAGCACGCTCGCCGGGAGGAACTCGGCCCCCACGAGGCCGAATACGCCAAGGCCCATCGAGACCACAGCCGCCCAAGCGGGTTCGGACTGAAGCTCCGGCTCGGACTCGTACTCGGGCTCGGGTGTGCGACTGTCGTTCATTGCTGTAGCGTTGCCCACATTCGGGCTCCCTTGCTTGAGGAGTGAATGGGGAGCATGTGGGTGGCGCTTCCGGACGATCTATGCCATTTTCGCCGGACTATGTAACCTATACTCCGGAAGTCGCGAGGAGGAGCCCCACCCCATGGATCTTGTGAGCGAGCTGCTGTCGGGCATGCGCCTTCGCGGCGCGAGCTACAGCAAGCTGCGGCTGGCGCCGCCCTTCGGCATCGGCTTCGCACCCACGGACGACGCGCATTTCCACTTCGTTGCGACCGGTACGCTCCGCTTGCGCCCGGCGGACGGCGAGATGACCGGTCTGAGCTGCGGCGACGCCGTGCTGCTGCCGCGCGGCGATGCACACGCCCTCGTTTCGGCGCCGGGCGCGAGGGTTCGCCCCTTCGACAGCTACGAGACCGTTCCCCTCTGCAGCAACATCTGCATGATCGACGATCTCGCGCAAAAGGCGTGCGAGAACGGCGAGACGCTGATCTTCTCCGGCCGGATGCAGTTCGAGCTGGATACGCTGCATCCGCTGGTCAGCCTGATGCCGCAGGTTCTGTCGGTGCGTGCGCTGACGGGCCGCCAGCCGGAACTCCACCCCCTGCTCGCGGCGATGGAGCGGGAGATGGCGGCCGAGCGCGCCGGCGCTGCGGGCATTCTGGCGCGGCTCGCGGATGTGGTGGCGGCGAGCATCGTCCGCGGTTGGGTCGAGGGCGGTTGCGGCGATGCCACGGGCTGGGTCGAGGCGCTGCGCGATCCGCGCCTCGGCCGCGTGATCGCGGCGCTGCACCGCAAGCCCGGCCATGACTGGACGATCGAGGAAATGGCTGCGGAGATGGGCAGTTCGCGCTCGGTGTTCGCGGAGCGGTTCGTCGCCGTCACCGGGACCACGCCGTCCCGCTACCTGCTCGCGCTGCGGATGCGCCTCGCCGCCCGGTGGATCGGTAACGACGGCCTGTCGATCGATGGCGCCGCGCGGCGTCTCGGCTACGGCTCGCGCGCCGCATTCAGCCGGGCCTACAAACGGGCGACCGGCACCTCGCCCGGGCAGTTGCGGCGCGCCGGCGACCCGGCGCTCGAAGAGGAACGATCCGCCGTCCCGTCCTGAGGCCGCCATGCCGGCGCATCGCCGCCGGGCGGGAACGCCTCACGCGGCTTCCTGCCGCGCGATCTCAAGCCATGCCCGCGAGCTGTGGGAGAGATAGGCGCCGTGCCGCCAGATCAGGGCCATGTGCCAGTCCGTCAGCGGGTCCTGCAGCGGCACCGCCTTGACCTGCGCATGGGGGCGCTGGCCGGCGATCATGCGCGGCAGGAAGGCGACGCCGAGACCGGCGGCGACGAGGCCGACGATGAAGTCTATCTGGCTGCTGCGCGCCGCGATGGTGGGCGCGATGTCGTTGCGCTTGAAGAAGTCCATGATGATGCGGTTCAGGCCGAAACCGCTTTCGAACAGGATGAACGACTGCCGACGCAGGATGTCGACATCGATCGCAGGCGATCGTGCGAGTTCATGGTTCGCGGGGACAAGGGCCATCAGCGGCTCGATCCGCACGCTCTGCCATTCGAAATCGTCGGAAACAGGCAACAGGGATGCCGCCAGATCGATCTCGCCCGAGAGCAGGATTTCCTCAAGCCTGTCGCTGCCTTGCTCGACAAGCCTGATGTCGATCCCCGGATAGAGCTGGCGATAGCGGGCGAAAAGCGGCGCGAACAGGATGCTGCTGCCGATGCGCGGCAGGCCGAGCCGCAGGGTGCCGCTGTTCAGCCCGCGCAGTTCGCCGATCTCGGCGAACATGTCGTCCCGCTCCGCCAGAATGCGCTGGGCGCGGCGATAGACGATCTCGCCCGTCTCCGTCAGCACGCTGCGATGGCCGACGCGGTCGAAGAGCGGCGCGCCGACTTCGTCCTCCAGCCGCCGCACGGCCTTGCTGACCGTCGACTGCGTGGAAAAGACCGTCTTTGCCGCCCGGGAAAAGCCACCTTGCCGGACGACCTCGACGAATGCATGCAGGACACGCAGTTCCATGGTGCGCTTTCAGCTCTCTTCATTCCGGGTTGGAATTTCCAGAAGTCCTTTAATTCATTTGAAGAATGATTTGCCGTCACCTACCTTCTGTCAAGCAGCCGTTTCATTCCGTTTCGCATTTCCCCGGTCGAGTGTCCATTATGTCCGCCTTCAACGCCGCCGCCAGCAACGCCATGTCCTTCGTGCGCCGCGGCCTGCCTGAAAACAGGTGGGCGCAGGCGGCCGTTCTCGTTGCCTTCTGGCTGGCGGGGGAAGGCGCCGTCCGCCTGCTGCCGATACCGCTGCCGGGCAGTCTTCTCGGTCTCACGGCGCTGCTCGTGCTGCTGTCGACCGGCTGGCTGCGGCTGTCGCGCGTGCAGCGCGGGGCGGAGTGCTTCCTGTCGGACATGCTTCTGTTCTTCGTGCCGGCCGTGCTCGCCATCATGGATCACCGCGAGTTCCTGAGCCTGCTCGGCGTGAAGGTGCTTGTCGTCATCCTCGCCAGCACCGTGACCGTGATGATCGTGACCGCGCTGACCGTGGACCTGTCCTACCGCTGGATTTCCCGCCATGAACATCGCGACGCAGTTGTGGAGTGATCCCCTCGCCCGGGCGGCGTTCTGGTCTGTGACGACCATCGTCTTCTACCTGTTCACGAAAGCGCTCTATCGCCGCTGGCCACGCTGGTGGCTGCTGCCGATGGGCTCCACGCCGGCGCTGCTCGTCGTCGCCATGCTTCTGCTCGACGCCAGCTATGCCGACTACATTCGCGGCACGCACTGGCTCATGGCTCTGCTCGGCCCGACGGTCGTCGCTTTCGCGGTGCCGATCTACCAGCGTCGGGCGCTGATCAGGCGTCACTGGCCCGTGCTGGCGCTCGGCATGGTCGTGGGCAGCATGACGGCGCTGGCGTCGTCGTGGGCCATCGCCACGGTGTTGGGGCTTGACGGCGCCCTGCGGCTCAGCCTGCTGCCGCGCTCCATCAGCACGCCATTCGCCATGACGGTGTCGAGCGAGATCGGCGGCATCCCGGACCTGACGGCGGTGTTCGTCGTCGCGACCGGCGTGGCGGGGGCGGCCATCGGCGGCGTCCTGCTGTCATGGCTGCCGCTGCGGTCGAGCATCGCGCGCGGCTCTCTGTTCGGCATGGGTGCGCACGGCGCGGGAACAGCGAGGGCCTACGAGGTCGGCGCGGAGGAAGGTGCCGTCGCCGGCCTCATCATGGTGCTGGTGGGCCTGCTCAACGTCCTCATCGCGCCGGTTCTCGTCCATGCGTTCCAGTGATCGGGAGGCCGACGCGGCCTCCCTTTCTTTCGGCGCCTGGCGTCAGCGCCCTGCTTCCGCCGTCTGCGCGTCCTCGGCCCAGCAGAAGAACTTCGAAGTGTGGCCGATGCCGGGGTTGAAGACGTTGCAGGGGTCGAGGCCGCGGTAGAACGCCTTCAGCGCCGGCTTCGCGTGATAGAGATGCCCGACGTTGTGCTCCGCCGGGTATTCTGCGCCGCGCCCGTCGAGCAGCTTCCACATCCCGTGCTCGATCTGCAGCGGATCGTGCCCCTTCCGGACGATGTAGTCCTGATGGAAGACGTGGCAGAAGAAGTGCCCGTAATAGAGTTTGCTGACGAGCTTGTCCTCGATGTCCGCGGGAAGTTGTTCGAACCAGTCCTGGTCGTTGCGCCGCAGGGCGATGTCGAGTGCGACGATATCCTCGACCGTGCTCCTGTGCGTTTCGCGATAGCGGATCGCGGCGCTCGCCACGGCGAAGCGGTGCAGGAACGCCTTGCGGCCCTCACTGTCGTCGCACTCGAAGAAGTCGCCGTCGTTTGTGGCGAAGAAGGTTTTCAGAAAGTCCCGCGTCCCGTCGGCAGTGTCCAGCGAGACCCGGAGCAGCAGGTGGTGTTCGTAGCGGTCGCGGAATTCCTTCATCCGCGCCGGCAGATGGCCGGGCAGCAGCGACACCGCCGCCTGCAGGACCTTGTCGGTGAAGCCGCGCAGGCCGATGCCCTCGAAGAAGGCGTCCATCCGGCTTTTCAGCGCGAAGGCGCGTGGCATGTATTCCGTCCCCAACCGGTCGATGATCAGGAAGATGTCCTTGCCGTAGGTCTCGCCGATGTCGAAGGCGTCGCGGTGGATGTACTCGCCGGAGACCGGCAGCGTCGAGAAGGCCGTCAGCATGTGGCGGCGCACGCCGGTGAGGCTGCGTGTGTCGTTGGCGCCGATGTAGAAGACCCGGCTCTTCTCCATCGGAAACGTATCGAGCCGCACGGCGAGCAGCGCGAGCTTCCCGGCCGAGCCGGAAGCCTCGAAAAGCCGGCCGGGATCGGCATTGAAGCGCGCCGGCGTGTCGGCATCGACCTGCCGCACGTGATCGCCGTAACCGTGGTCGGATGCGGCGAGCCCGTCGTCGTGAACGATATCTTCCGGGCGGTAATCGCCCTTCTCCAGCCGTTCGAGGATTTCCTCCGGCGCGTCGCCGAGCGCCACGCCGAGATGGTTGACGAGGCCGAGCGCGCCGCTCTCGTCCACCCGCGCATAGAGCGCGAGTTGCGTGAAGGCGGGGCCGCGCCGCACCAGCGCGCCGCCCGAATTGTTGCACACGCCGCCCAGAACCGACGCACCGATGCACGACGAGCCAATGACAGAATGCGGCTCGCGTCCCAGCGGCTTCAGTGTCTTTTCCAGGTTGTCAAGAGTCGCGCCAGGCAGGCAGATGACCTGCCGCCCCTCGTCGATCACCTGAATCCCGGTAAGCCGCTGGGTGCTGATCAGCACGATCTCGCGGTCATAGGTGTTGCCGTCCGGCGTGGAGCCGCCGGTCAGGCCCGTATTGGCTGCCTGCATGAGGACGATCTTGCCGGCCGCGACCGCCGCCTGCAGGACGCGCCACTGCTCGACGAGCGTGCCGGGTCGCACCACCGCGAGGACATCGCCCTCGCCGAAGCGGTAGCCCTTGCGGAAGCGCCGCGTCTGCCGCGCGCCGGTGAGGACGTTGCTGCTGCCGACGATGCTCCCGAACTTTTCCAGAAGCGCCTGGTTGCTGACGGCGGATGTGCTCATGAGACCTTGTCCTGTATCGCCCTTCCGGCACGCGAGGCGCCGGCGCGGCTCAGGCCCGGCGTCCGGCAACGTTTCATCTTTCTGGCACAGCCCGGCCGGCTTGGCCACACGCCCGCGGCAACATTGGAACGTTTTCAGGCAAGGCCGGGAACCGTGCCTGGATCCGCTCCCGTCAGTTCTCGACCTCGACTTCCACCAGAACTGCGTCGTGGCGCCAGTATTCTAGGTCGCAGTCCTTCGCGCGGCCGCTTGCTTCGTGGTTGACGCGCCGCACCAGCAGCGCTGGGCCACCGTTCGCGAGGCGGAGCACCTTGGCGGCATCGTTCCGCACCGCCGTCGGAATGATCTGATACCGCATGCGCCCGTAGTGGAAGCCGTATCTGTCGCGGTACAGCTCCGTCAGCGAGCCCGACAGATCCTGCTCGAACAGATCGGGAAACACGGTGGGGCTGAAATAGTGCTCGACGTAAAGCACCGGCCGGCCGTCGATGGAGCGCACGCGGCGGATGCAGGCGAGTTCCGTTTCCGCTGCAAGCTCCAGCAGTTCCGACACCTGCTGAGGCGCGGGCGTGAGGCGCTTGTCGATGACCCGCGTGCTGGGCCGCCGCCCCTGCTCCACGGCGGACTGTGTGAAATGCCCCCGTGACTGCGGGTTATAGAGAAAGCGCGGCGGCGACACGTACCATCCCCGGTTCGTCTCCCGGTAGATCAGGCCCTCCGCCTCCAGTTGCACGAGACATTCGTGCAACGACACGCGCGGCATCTCGAACTCGTTGCTCAACTCCCGCTCGGAAGGCAGACGCTGCCCCGGTCCGTAGAGCTGCTTCTGAATGCGCTTACGAACTTCAAGCTGTACGGCCCCGAGACGGCCGCGGATTTCACCCCTCACCCCAACTCTGCTCATCAGCAACTCCGGCAGGAAAACGACGACTTGTCATCCGGCATTCAAAGAGCACGACTATAGTCTGCAGGTGGACTAGTCCACATAAAAATATGTCAATCATATCAATAAGTTAAATTTCATATCGCTAACGACCCCCTGCTGGAGTGTTCAATCATGGCAGCATCCCCTCAAGACGCCGCAATCGCGACGCCCGTGAACGCCTTCCTTGTCAGGAAGGGCGAAGAACCGCAAGTTATCGATCTGAACGGAAAGTTTGGCACCGGCTACACTTTTTCCGTCCAGACGTCGAACGGCGATAGCGTGGCGGCCACCGTCGACGCCAACGGCCTCCTGAAGCTTTCGTTCGGCGATTACGGCCATTCCGACATCCGCATCACCGCGACCGCCTCCGACGGCTCGGCGATTGTCGACGATTTCCGCGTCCGCGTTGCGGGCGAGAACGCCTACACCATCGCGGTGATTCCCGACACGCAGGACTACACCGCCAACTACGCTTCCCCGTCGATCTTCAGCCGGATGACGCAGTGGCTGGTCGACAACAAGGAAAGCCTCAACATCCAGTTCGTGACCCACGTCGGCGACGTGACCTATCACAACACGGACGCGGAATGGCAGCGCGCGGAGGAGTCCCTGCGCATCCTGGACGGCAAGCTCCCCTACTCCATCCTGCCCGGCAACCACGACCTCGCCTCCGGCGGCAGCGCGGGTTCGCGCACGCTGGACAACCTCAGCAAGTACTTCACGGTCGCGGAACAGTCGAAGCTCCCGGGTTTCGGCGGCGTCTATGACAAGGAGCCGGAGAGCTTCTGGAACAGCTACCACACCTTCACCGCCCCGGACGGCACGAAGTGGCTCAACCTGTCGCTCGAATTCGGCCCCCGCGATGACGTGCTGCGCTGGGCGGCCGAGGTCATCGAAGGGCATCTCGACCACCGCGTCATCGTCACGACGCATGGCTACATGGCGGGCGACGAGCGCGTCGGCTCCATGACGCCCCAGCTCACCGGCGAGAACGCCGGCCCGGCCTATGGCGTCGGCAACGACGAGCGCGGCTCCTCGGACGGCGACGGCATCTGGGAGAAGCTCGTCAGCAAGTATCCGAACGTCGCCTTCACGTTCTCCGGCCACAACTTCATCGACGGCGCGCAGACGCAGATCAGCTACGGCGCCGGCGGCCAGCCCGTCTTCCAGATGATGGTCAACTACCAGAACGGCGTCGCGGCGGAGACCACCGGCAACGGTAACGAGGCCAATGGCAGCAACGGCGGCAATGGCGCCATCCGCCTGATCACCATCGACCCCGAGAACGACGCCGTCTACACCGAGACCTACTTCACGGAATTCGACGACTATCTCGATGGCTACCGCGGCAAGCCGGAGCTGGATCGCGACGGCCTGACGGGGTATTACGCCGGCCACCAGGAAACCTTCACGGGTGTCGACCTGTCCACGCCGCTGGACGTGCCCGTCGCCAAGGCCGGCAAGGACCTCTTCGTCGAAGCCACCGGCGATGTCGCCCACTTCAGGCTCGATGCCTCCCAGACGATCCTGCCCGCCGACGCCGATGTCAGCTACGTGTGGAAGGACTCCGAGGGCACCGTCGTCGCCACCGGCCGCAACCCCTTCATCTATCAGGAAGCCGGCTCGCGCGTCCTGACCCTTGAGGTGACGGACGCGAACGGCTACACCAGCGCCGACGACGTCCGCGTCACGGTCATCGGCAAGAACACGCTGCTCTCCGACAACTTCAACGACGGCAACACCAACGGCTGGTCCGCGCCGACCGACATCAAGCTCGCGGAACTGGGCGCCCCGTCCGATTTCGGCCTGCCCGAAATGACCGGCGGCGAGGCCGAGATCCTGAAGTTCCCCAAGTACACGAAGCAACAACACCTGCTGTTCAAGCCGGAACTGGCGAACGTGCCGGCAAACGGCCTCGTGACGTCCTACACCTTCGCGTTCGACGTCCTGCTGCCCACCAACTCCGGCGGCTGGTGGTCGCTGTTCCAGACTGACGTCACGAACAACTCCGACGCCGAATTCTACCTGCGCAACGACAACGACGGCACGGGCAGCCTCGGCATCAGCAGCGTCTATCAGGGCGATTTCAAATACGGCTCCTGGCAGCGCGTTGCCTTCACTTTCGAGAAGCAGACGGACAGCAGCTACATCATCAAGAAGTATATCGAGGGCCAGTACGTCGGCCAGCAGACCGACAGCTACCGTGGCGGGCGCTTCGATATCGACCCCACCAAGGGCGTGCTGCTGTTCACCGATGACGACTCGGACACCACCGGCGGCTATATCAACAGCTTCCTGTTCGCCGACCACGCGCTGAGCCAGCAGGAAATCACCTCCTTCGGCAAGGCTTCAGCCGGCGGCATCTCCTCCCAGGCCATTGCCGGCGCGACGCAGTTCGACTTCACGAACGGCAAGCTCAGCGCCACCTTCGGCACCGGCACGCTGAACGTTCCGGACGTCGTCGTCAGCTCTCCGCTGAAGGTCGTGGGTACGGTCAAGTCCGGCGAGACCGACGGCGAGGGCACCCTGAAGGACCTCACCAACGGCGGCACCAACATCCTGGTGTGGAACAACGTCGAGGCGAAGCAGTGGAATGACTACGTCTACGACCTCACGCTGAGGACGAACGACAACTCCGGCCAGATCGGCGTCGTCTTCCGCTATCAGGACCAGAGCAACTACTACCGCGTCACGTTCGACATCAACGGCAACGCCCGCTCGCTCGTCAAGGTGCAGAACGGCCAGACGACTGTTCTGGCGCAGGTCGAGAAGGGCATCGTCATGGATGCCGACGCCGAGCTGCGCGTGGCGGTCATCGGCAACGAGATCCGCGTGCTGCTCGACAACCACGACATCTTCGGCGGCCCCGTCACGGACAGCGCGCCGCTGGCCGGCGGCACCGTTGGCGTCTACTCCTCCGCGCAGGACACGGCGTCGTTCGACAACGTTCTCGTCAACAAGGTCGCTCTCACGGCACATGGCGAGACCGGCGCGCGCGTGCTCGACTCGGATGGCGACGGCAACGTGCAGGTGTCCGTTTCGGCGGTCTCCAGCTTTGGCCCGCGCGAAATCGTCGAGTATCGCTGGGTGCTTGGTGACAAGGTCGTCGCCACCGGCAAGAACGCTGTCGTCACGTTGCCCGTCAATGCCGCCGACATCACGCTTGAGGTCCGCGACGCCGCCGGAAACTGGGCGAGCGACAAGGTCCTGGTCGACATCGCCGCGCAGAAGGATATCCTGCTTCAGGAAGACTTCAGCGCCGGCACGGCCGGTTGGCGCTTCGTCGACGAGGGCGAGTACAATGCGGACGCCAACTGGCGCGTGACGAACGGCGAGCTGGTGCAGGACGCGAACGTGTACTCCCGCCAGTTGACCAGCGGCTGGAACGCCACCTCCTCCAACCTCTGGGATCGTGGCTGGAGCCCGCTGGGCGACGGCGACTACATCCTGCGCAAGGGCACGTACGCGGTCTACGAGGGCGCGGGTGCGAGCCAGTGGCAGGACTACTCCGTCGAAACGCTGCTGAACGTCGGTCAGGGCAAGTCGACCGGTGTCCTGTTCTACTATCAGGATGAAAACAACTACTACAAGCTCGACATCAACAAGGAAAACCAGCTCATCCAGATCACCCGGCTCGTGGACGGTATCGAAACCATCCTCGGCCGGACGGGCGGTCATATCTCCCGGCAGCAGGATACGCTGGTGCGGGTCGATATCGAGGATCACGTCATCACCGTCACCATCGACGGCGAGAAGATCTTCGCCAACGTGATCGAGGATCGCTCCCTCGACCACGGTACCATCGCCCTCTACAACTGGGGCGCGGCGAACGGGCTGTCCTATGACGACGTCAAGGTCGTCAGCCTCAAGGACGTCCCGGTCGACACGACGCCGCCGACGATTGCCGGCATCCGCGCGCTCACCGATGACGTGGGTGCGGACACGGTGGTGTTCGAGGTCACCTTCGACGAGGCCGTGAAGGACGTCGACGCGGCCGACTTCGCGCTCATCGCCACCGGCCTCAAGGACGGCTACGCCATCGACAAGGTCGAGGGCGAGGGCAGCACCTGGACCGTCACCGTCACCGGCGTCGTCGGCCGCGGTTCGCTCGCGCTCGCTCTTGCGCAGGACGTCGCCATCACCGACGCCGCCGGCAACGCCCTTGCCTGGTCGGACGTCTCGGCCGCGCATCAGGTCCTGTCGCCTTATGAGATCGTCAAGAACCAGTTCGGCGGCAACGACATCTACCTCTACGATGCCGACGCACTGGTTGCCGACCTCGGCACGAACGCCATCGACCGCGTGTTCTACGACGGCGAGAAGGCCACCGTCGTCCTGCCCGACAACATCGAGCAGGGCACCCTCCTCGACGCCGCGAAGGACAGCAGCCTCTTCGGCGGCGCGGGCGACAACACGCTCACCGGCAACGCCTTCGACAACGTCATCCGGGGTGGTGCCGGCCGCGACGTCATGACCGGCGGCAAGGGCGCCGATACCTTCCTGTTCGATGCCGCCGACCAGTCCGGCGCGCGCCAGATCGACCTCGTCACCGACTTCAACAT